>BMUD01000018.1 GCA_014650015.1 Streptomyces griseoloalbus | reverse complement strand
CCCGGTGAGCTTCACCCCACCGGCCTGAGCCCGGGCCACCAGCTCGGCGACCAGACCGTCATCCACGGCGCCCGCCCCACTCACAACGGCCTCCCCGACCTCGATGTCACTCGCCACGTCAGTCATCAACTGTCGCTTCCAGCTCGGGAGTCACACCGCTCACCGTACAGACCCTTTCTGCGCCGTTCTCGGCGTTCGCTGCCCAGCGTGCCCCGGCGGGCAGGATCGTTGATCCACTGCCCGCCCAGGACGCGGGCGGCGCGGCCACCACTGACCGCCCAGATCGAAGTCAGGTACCTGTAGCCGAACCGTCCTGCGGCCCCGTACGCGTCCGTCAGCGCGGGACCCGCCGCAGTCCCCGCGGCAGTCCATGCTGGTGAGCCTGGCCCAGCATCGTCCGCAGGTGCTACGCGTCCCTGTGTCGACGTGTGCGGGAGCGGTACCCGGGACGTTTCCCCTAAGAATGATGCCGGTGCGGCCGAACCAGCGGGCAGCGCCGACGGGTTTCGCCACGGCGTCAAGCCGCGTCCCAGAGTCCTGCGTCCAGGACCCGGGCCGCCTTGGTGATGCTCCCTGGCATCAGGTGCCGGTAGGTGCGGTATGTCTCCTCGATCGACTTGTGCCCCATCCACTCGGCCACGTCGGTGATCGGGATGCCGCTGCCCAGCGCGTTGGAGGCGAAGTAGTGCCGGAAGCCGTACATCCCATCCCGTCCACTGAGGGCAGTTCATTGAAGAGCGTGCGGACGCGTCGGCGTTCCATCGGCTCCGTGTAGTACCCGCTCGGTCCCCGCAGCAGATACCCCTCCTTCGTCGTGCCGTGCTTCGCCTCATGGCGTTCGATCGCCTCCCGTACCGAGCGGGGTAGCGGAACCTCGCGGAACTCCCCCGCCTTGCGGTGCTTCAGCTTCGCCGGCCGGTGCGTGTTGGAGTGGATCTGCTCGTGCACCCGGTACACGTCGTCCGCCACCATGTTGTGGATATTCACGGCCCGGGCTTCGCCGTTTCGTAGTCCGCACCCGGCCATCATCACGATCTCCAGAGCAAGGTCGTCACCCGCGACAGCCAGAGCCTGCTTCAGATAGGCCGTCCGGAATGACCACCCTCTGGCGCACGTACTCCGGCTCTTGCACTCCCTTGATCGGGTCACCCGCCATCGCGCCCTTGTCGTAGGCGTCCGCAGAATCGCCTTGAGGGTGCGCAGGATGTTGACCTGATTGCCCCGGCCGACACCGTCGGCCTCCAACTCGTCCAAGAAACGCTCCACCAAGATGGGAGTTACGGATATCAGCTTCCGTGAGCCCAGGCGCGGAATGATATGGACGTTGATGGAGCTGTTGACGTGCTCGCCCGTGGAGTATGCGGTCATCCGGCGCTGGCGGGGCAGCCACTGCTTCGCGTAGTCCGCGACCGTCTTCTGCCCCAGCTCCCGGCGCGCTTCCACGACAGACGGCGCCGTTCTTCTCCGCATAGATCTGCGTGAGGCGATCGATCGCGTCATCCTGCGTGCCGAACCCGCCCTCCTCGACCTGCTTCCCCAGACCGTTACGGAAACGGATCGTGTACGGGTGCGGGCACCGCGTCGGCCTGGCACAGCCGCAGTCTTTGAAGAACGACCCCATACCGCGGGCGAGTTGACGAGCCACGTGACGCACCTTCCGAGCAGGAGCCGGGCATCCGCGCCCAGGCCCCCGCCGCGGCGATCAGCAAGCCAGGACGCCCTCGCACCCGATGCTGACCATTTGCTGACCTGAGCGGTCCTACCATGCCTCTGACCTGCGCAAACGCCCAGATGCTAGATCTTGGACTTGAACATTGTTCGGAACATGGACCAACTCCCGATGTGTCTGCTCCCTGCCTGCTTCTGCGGGTCAAGGGCGTTGTCCGGAGAGTACATCGATCGGCGTGTCCGGTCAGCTGTCGCCGGGGGTGAAGGATGCGCTGTCGAGGGCCTCGCGCCGCCGTGTCCGCGCCCGCGTCGTTCCCCGCGCAGCGGCGCCCACGTACTTGCCGGCCTGAATTCCGCAACAGCCGACCGTCCTGCCTCAAGTCGGACCGCTCGTGCTTGTGCAGTGGGGGAATGATCAGTGACGCGGACGGCTCCGGTGGTGACGCCGGCGGGGAACGGCCGGACGCGACGGCGTGGCACCGGGCCGTCAGTCACGACCCGGCCACCGTGCAACGCCGGCGGCCGGACGTCTGGCCGGAAATCCCAGTGCGGCGGCGCCACCGAGCCGCGCCGGCCGCAGTTGGGCCCTCCCGCGGGCGAGACCGCCGGCTACGCCACCGGGCGCGAGTGAACAGCTCGCGAGGTGCCGGTAGAGCGGCCGGACCGCGGGACTGATCGACTCAGCCGCCGCTCTTGCGCCTGAACGACCGCTGGCCCGCAGCCGGGCCGTGCGCGGCACGCACCTTCGACCCATCGGAGTTGGCGGCGACATTGGCCGCGTCCGTCTGCGCACCGCGCTTGCGCGCCAGGGCTTCACGGAACTTGCGCTTGAGGTCGTAGTTGCCGTCGCTGTCCGGCGCCAGAGGGGGCGTCTCGGGGGCAGCCGGCTCCGAACCTTCCGTAGATGCGGGCTCTGCGGTCATGGTGACCTCCTGGGTTCGGGGGTGGGCCAGCACAGCTTGTCATGCCGGAGCAGTGCGGGGCGCCGGCAACCCCCGCGATTCAGCCGGAGATCGTGTTCCCCACGAGGTGAGAGGGATGTCCGGGACCCCAGACGTACCCGCCCGCTTCTTGCGGCGTGCCACCTTGACCGGTGTTCCGGTGCCGGAGGGCGGTCCCGCCCCGGCGAAGCCGTCCGTCAGTCCCTGCCGATGACGACCACTTCGTCCTCGGCCGTCCAGCGGCGCCGCTCGTCCTTGGGCGGATTGACCCGCACGCCGTAGCCGGGGCTCGTCGAGGAGTCGTCGTGGCCGCGGTAGCCGATGGCGCACTCACCTCGATGACGTGCCGCGGCCACCACCGTGGCGAAGGACGTCTCACGCCCGGGCAGTACATAGTCGGTCGCCGGCCGCAGGCGGACACCGGTGCCGTCTGCGGAGAACAGTTCCTCGAACACGGCTGCCAGGTGCGGGTTCTGGGAGATCTGCGCCATGAGCAGGCCGATGAGCGTGCCACTGATGATCACGTCGGCTCCGGGGCCGATGGGGGCCAGCGCCCGGTTGCGGTCGTCGATCAGTTCGGTGACAACCGGCAGTGCGCGCCCGGTGGCTTCCTCGAGTTGGCGCAGCAGCAGGAGGGTGACGAGCGTGCGGTTGTCGGGGTCGTCCGGAGGCTGTCCGGGGACGGGGTCCCGGCCGAGCACGATCACACTGTCGTAGGAGTAGACGTCCAGACGTCGCAGGGTTTCGGGTCGGGTGACGTCCCCGTGGTGCAGTGTCAGGCACAGACCGGTACCGCTGGTCGCGTCGGCCTCGTTCACCTGCCGGACCGTCGCTTCACCCTGGTCCGCCACCACGTCGACGGCTGATCCGGGCCGGGCGCGGCGTCGCAGCTGGTCGACTATGAGTGGTGCTCGACGATTCCAGCCCAGCAGGAGAACCCGCTCCGCTCGCGCGGGCGTCGAAGGGCCGGATGCCATCGCCGTCTCCTCGACCAGGTCCACGCAGTCGCCCAGCCAGGCCGTGTCGTCGTCGCGGGAGATGACGACGAGCAGGTCGTCCGCAGCGATGGGTGTCTCCGGCGGCGGGTTGAGCAGGGGGGTGTCTCCTCGCATGATGCCGACGACGCTCGACGTCGGGTAGGACAGCAGCGCGTCGCCGAACGGGCGGCCGGTCAGGGCCGGCTCGGTGATCAGGTAGAACTCGTCGCCGGCGAAGTCGAGGAGTTCCTGGTGAACGAGGGAGAGCCCGGGGCGGCGGGCGGCCTGGACGATCAGCCGGGCGGTGACGGTGTCACTCTCCAGGACGATGCCGCCCGGTCCGGCGGCGAGACAGGCGGCCAGGCGGTACCGGTCGTCCCGGACGGCGGCGACGACGGGCGGACGGGTTCTCTCTCCGGCCAGGACCGCCCTGAGCGCCAGCAGTGTCTTGACCACCTCCGCATCGGCGTGGGGCTCGTCGTGAGGGAGGATCAGCACGACACCGGCCGTGGCCGGGCTGGTCAGGGGGAGCACGGCCGGGTCGGTGGTGGGACCGCTGCGGCAGATCAGCCGCGTACGGCCGGCGGGGCCCACCTTCGTGCTCAGTGCCTCCTCCATGAGGGTCTTGTCCCGGTCGGCCAGCACCGCCACCGCGCCGCGCCGCTGGTTGGCGTTGGCGGCCACCAGCTCGCTCACCACCGTGAAGACCTGCTCCGACCACCCCAGGACCACGGCGTGCCCGTGTTCGAGCACGGTGGAACGGCCCCGCCGCAACGCGGTGAGCCGCTCCGTGAGCGCCGTCGTGATCAGGCCGACGAGCGTCGAGACGTACAGCAGGGTGACCAGTGCGAGCAGCATCGACGTCATCACCCGCAGCGGCGTACCGGTCGCACCGCCCAGCCGCAGTGTCTCCCCGGTGAGGTGCCATACCTTCGCCAGCCGGTCCGTCAGGGACGCCGGCACGTCAGGGTCGGTCCACACCAGCACCGCGCTGGCCGGGACGACGACGGCCAGGCACAGCAGCGCCATCCAGCCGACGAGAGCGGCGGCACCGCGGGCCAGCGTGCTGTCGAACCAGTAGCGGGCTCTGTCACCGAACGGAGTGCGCCGCTGCGCCACCCTTCCCCCCTCCATCGCCTCGCCCTCTCGCAAGGCCGCGTCGGCGCCGCGTACGCGATGCGCCGCGCAGGCCCGCCGGAGAGCACGGATGTGGATACGCATGTCGCAGTGTGCGGGCTCGATCGCCGCGTCGGACGGAGTTCGCGCAGCGTTCATCCCTTCGGGTTTCCCGAGCCCGTCACGTCGGCAGCCCCGCTGTGACGTCAGGGTTTGCCGCCGCTCAGCTCCTTCGAGTCAACGCGGGCGCAAACGTTCATGGAGCGCTGGCTTGGCCCGCCTCCGACGCGGTGAGGCCCGCGAGGAGCCGGATCAGCCGGCTTTCGCTGCCTCGTGCACGGCACTCGCAGCCGCGCGGTTGTCGCGTTCCAGACGTCGTGACCTCGCCCGCAGCCCCAGGAACACCAGCAGTCCACAGGGTGACAGCAGGACGGTGAGGATCAGCAGCGGCCCCATCAGCCAGGCGGAGATGCCCAGCCGCCGCGCCTCCCGGTACATCCACTGCCCGATCAGGAGGTCCCAGGCGATGACCTGAGCCCAGATGGCTCCCGCGCCGTCCGGGAGTGCCGTCAGTTCGCGGAAGGCGACGAGATTCGGATCGCTGACCGTGGTCCAGAGTTCGGGGAACACCGGCACCGCGAGCGCGAAGTAGACGAGCAGGACGGGCAGCACGGTCAGTGGTGACCCGGCGATCCGGGCGGTCGGGCCCCACGCCGGGGCGAGGATCATGAGCAGCCAGACGGGTGTGGCCAGCCAGAAGGCGAGGTCGAAGAGGACTGCGGTCATGACACGAGCTCCTTGGGGACGTCGGCGACGGCGGTGTCGGCCGCCTCGGCACGGGATCGGGTGGGAGCCCGCAGGCACCCGTACGTCCCGAGATTTGAGCCGCAAGACCGGCGTGTCGGTGCCGACGATCAAGTACTACGTCCGTGAGGGCCTGCTGCCTCCCGGCGAGCTGAGCAGCCCGAACCAGGCGGCGTACGACGAGACGCACGAGCGCCGGCTGCGGCTGATCCGCGCCCTTCTCGACGTGGGCGGCCTGAAGGTGGCCGCGATCGCGGACGTGCTGGCGGCCGTGGACGACCCCGACCGGCCGCTGCACCACGTGCTGGGCGTCGCGTCGGATCACCTCGGCACCGGGCACGCCGCGTACGACGACGCCGAGTCGGCGGCCGCGGACGCCGTCGTCGCCGACCTCATCTCCCGGCGCGACTGGCGGGTGCACGCGTCGGACCCCGCCGCGGCCGAGCTGTCCAAGGCACTCGCCGCCATGGCCCGGCTGGGGCACGCGGCGTTCGTCGGAGTGCTCGACGACTACGCCGACGCCGCCGAGCAGGTCGCCGAGGCCGACCTCGGGTACGTCGCCCGGCAGGTGGCGGTCGCGGACGCCGTGGAGAGCGTGGTGATCGGGACCGTCCTGGGCGAGGCGGTGTTCAGCGCGATGCGCAGGCTCGCCCACGCGGACGCGTCAGCCGCGCTGTACGGCACCGATGGGCCACCGGGAGGCAAGGCGAACTGATGTGACCACGGGCGGGAAGGAGCCCGCCGGACCGCCCGCGGGCAGGGCGGCCGAATGCGCCGGACGACGCTGCGCGTAAGCGGGAGAAGCCGGACGCCACGCTGGTGGAACCCGAACTGATGAGGGAAGTCGACGTCGCGCGGGACGCGTCCGGCCGGCGGCGGCATCCCGCGCGCCGGGACCGCACCCGCCCCGCCCTCTCCCCCACCGACGTCCGCCGCCTGCCGCCGCGCTGACGCGGCACGGGCGCGGCGGTCCCGGCCGGCGCGCAACCGGCCGAGCGACGCTCCGGTCCCCGACCACGGCCGCGGCGCGTCCGGCCGACGCGGCGGCGGCGGCGGCGGTTCAGGATGCCGCGCGACGCTTCGCCGGTGCGAAGGCGTACAGGTCCAGGATCTCCGGCCGGGGCGCGACGCCGGGGCCTCCGGCGCGCACCCAGGCGGCGATGTCCTCGGTCGCGTCCGGGTCGTTGACCAATCCCAGCCACACCGGCCGCCCCCCGGCGGCACGGCCCTCGGCGGAGGGCTGTACGACGATGACGTTGGCCTGGTCGCAGACGTCGAGGCAGTCGGAGACGCGCACCGGCGCCACCTCGCGCAGGCGCTCGGTCTGGGCCGTGTGGTCGACGCCGGTCACCTTGGGGCTGCCGCAGCAGCAGTCCCGGCACACGACGATCCGGCACGGTACCGAACCGCTCACCGTTTCGTCGGTCGGGTCGTCGGTCGGGTCGTCGGTCGTCGCTCCGTCAGGCGCGGCGGGCATGGCGCACCGGTCCTCTCTCCGGGGAGATCCGCCCCGGTGGTTCGCGTCGAGGAGGCGACCGCGTGAGTCTCCTGGCTCTCGGGTCGATGCTCGTCCCGGCCTTCCCGCCCGCTGGGGGCCGTGGCCGTGTCGGGATCCGCTCGCCGAACACAGTGGCGGGACCGCGCCGGATTCACACCGGCTTCCTCGTTCCGCCGTCGCCTTTGTCGCCGGCCATCCTCCCATCGCCGGTGCGCCGGCACCACGGTGCCCCTTGTGCTCACCCGACAGCGAGCCGGCGGGGAAGTTCAGGAGCCGTTCCCCGCCGGAGCCGTTCCCCGCAGGGACCTGACCGTCATTCCGTCTCCTGTTCGTGCGGGGCCGTAGCGGGCGGTTCGGCCGGACGGTCCCGCCCCCCGTCCCGGCCGGACGCCACCACGAGGAGGAGTCCCACGACGACGGCGCCGGCGGCGATCCGGCCCGCGGCGCGCAGCGTCCAGCCCAACTTGGTCACACCGTCGCGGGCCCCGGGCGCGCCCAGTCGCTCGGCCCGCCGGGCGGGTCGCAGCAGCCGCAGCGACAGCAGGACCGCCACTGGCAGTTGCAGCAGCCACAGCACGGTACGCGGCCACTCGCCGTACCAGACGTTGGTGCCGTAGAGCAGTGTGTGCCACACGCTCAGCACGTACACGACGATCACGAAGCGGTGCAGCCTGCGCCAGGCGTTCGCGCCGATGCGGTGCCGCACATAGAACAACAGCCCCAGGGGAATCGCCAGGTACAGGGCGCCCTGACCGATCGGGATGGCGATCCGGCCGGTCCCGGAGTCGTACCAGCCCGGCACGAACGTATCCGCGAAGCCCACCCAGAGTCGCTCTGCCCAGGCCACCTTCGTTTCATAACGGACGAGTTCCGCGGCGAACATCAGCGCGTGCGCGAACATCAGCGCCGTCGTGGTCAGGCTCGTGGTGCGGTGCCAGCGCTCCAGCACCTGCCGTGAGACCGGCAGCCGGGCGGGACGCGGTCCCGACAGCAACAGCCCGAGCATGACCGTGCCCCAGGCCCACAGCAGTGCCGACCAGCCGAACGCCTGGCTGAGCAGATACATCCAGTAGGTGCCGGGGTCGTTCATGAACGGCATGACCGCGACCGTGTCCGAGTCCCCCGACTCCATGCGCGCGTACAACAACGCGAAGACGGCCGCGGTGACCAGCACCGCCGCTGTGGCGTCGGGCACGGCGGACCTCAGATCCCCTCGCAGGGCGACGCGATCCGCGGGAGTCCGTTCCCGTCCGGGCACGGGGGTCCTTCCGCTCTTATCCGGCCTCGCGTCTGGCTGCATCAAGGGCCTCCCGGGAGCCGAACACCGCAGGGACGGTGCGCGTGTGTCGTGGGGCAACCAGTCTGACCAGGGGGACAGCGAGGGTCCGAGAGACAATCCGGCCAAGCGGTGACGACACCTGTCGGCCCGTCAGCCACGATGGGGCTGGACGTGGCGCGCTTCCGCGCCCGCGTGTTCGTCCGGGTCCCCGGAAGCGGAAGGGCTCCCGCCGGCACCTTGCCCGCGGGAGCCCTTCGCTGTGCCGCCTGCCGTGAAGGGTGAGAAGATAGTGGGGAGTGTTGATCAGGCGATGGTCCTAGGACCGATGTCGCCGGACCTTCCTCGACGGCGAGGGCGCACTGCGGCACGTTGTTGGCATGCTTGAGCAGGGTGCCGCCTCGCCCGACGTTCGACTACCACGACACCTGCCTCTTCGAAGGCACCATCCACCTGCTGCACGAAGCCGGACGGCTGGATGACGCTGCCCTGGCGCTCCTCGACGAGCGCGGCGCCGAGTTCGTCGAAGAGCACCAGTCCTGGTTCAGCTCGAACCGGATCTGGCTGCTGGGCGAGGCCGGCCGGCACGAGGAGGCCCTCGCCTACGCCGAGACGCTGCCGCCGGACACGTACGGCCTGACGGTCGGCAAGGCGTGGATCCTGGCGGATGACGCCCGCGTGCGAGGTCCAGGTCTCAGGTCAGGACGGTGGGGAGTTCGTGTACGGGCACGGCGTGGACAGCGGCCGGGACGAGGACCGGACGCCCGAGCGGGGTCTTTGTCCGGGGACCGGCGTCGGGATCCGTGTCGGGTTCCCGACGCGAAGGTGCTGGGCGAGGGCCCTGCTGCCGCTCGCGCAGTGCACCGTGCGACGTTCCGGCTCCCGACGGGCGAACCGGCGGCCGGCTGCTTGCGGTCCGGGTCATCCGCGGGCCGCGCGACGGGCCGCGCGGGCCCTGGGCAGGTACCGCAGGCGCTCGGGCAGCAGCGGGACCACCGTGCGCACGACGGTCCCGAAGCGGCGCAGTCTGCGCTCGTCGCGTGCCGTCCAGGGCAGGCCGAGGTGGTCACGGACGGCGGGCGGAAGGAGGCCGGTCGTGACGAAGACGTGCAGCCGCGCCAGGGGCGGGCGGAGCACCGGCCAGAGTCGGCGGAGGAAGGGGCCCGCACCGGGCGGCGGCGGGATCGGCCGTCGGGGGTCGAGCAGTTCCGAGACGACGGCCGTCTTCTCCAGTTCCTCACGCACCATCGTGTCGAAGTACGGCCAGAACTCCTGTGGCGTCCGCGGCATGTCGCGCCGGTTGATGCCGAGGATGCTCCCGAGACGGAGGAGTTCGTCGTAGAGGCGGCGGTCGTCCGTCTCGTCGAGCGGGTGGAACAGGTACTGCGCGGCACTGAGGAAGACGGGGTAGGCGGTGGCGTGCACCCAGGCGTAGTGGGCGGGGGTCAGTGCGTGGTAGGCGCGGCCGCGGGTGTCGGTACCGCTGATGGTCCTGTGCAGCCGGCGGAGCCTGCGGCCCTCCTCGAGGGCCTGTTCGCCGCCGTAGACCCACAGTTGCAGGGAGTCCAGCGAGCGCTCGGCCCGGCCCCAGGGGTCGGTGCGGAACACGGAGTGGTCGTCGACGCCCGCGCCGACCGCCGGGTGGGCGACCTGGAGCACCAGGGCGGCCGGCAGGGAGAGCAGCAGCCGGACGTCACCGGCGATGTCCCAGAGGATGGAGCCCGGCGCGAAGGGGACGGGCTCGACGCGGGTGTCCGGACCGGGTGCGGAACCGGTGTCCGGACCGGGTGCGGAACCGGTGTCCGGACCGGGTGCGGAACCGGTGTCCGGACCGGGTGCGGAACCGGTGTCCGGACCGGTGTGGGTGTGTCCGCCGTCCATGTCACCACGCTCCCGGGGGCCGCCCGGCGGCGGGGTCGGCGCCCGGCCGGCGGGTGGCCCCGCAGGTGGTGGCCGGGAAGACGGCGATCTTCAGTGGCGGCGGTACGAGGGCCGCCGGAAGGCACACCCGTCGCGCCAAGCGCCGCAGGGCGGCAGGCCGCCGCAGAGCGGGTGGGCACGGGTGCGGCGCAGGGCGACCACGAACCCCTCGACGCCCCTGTCCCGCACGGTCGGCAACGGAGCGACGGCGTCGTCCGGCTTCCGTCCCGGGCCGTGCGAGGGCACGGGCGAGCAGGCAGTCGTTCACAGAGGTCTTCATGGTGTCTCTCACGGTACCGGCCCGCCTCCGCGAGCAAAATCGACCCGTATTGCACACCTATGTCACCTGAGCACGCGAACACCTTCCCTACATTTCCTATCGATTTACTGGGAAAGTGTTGACCGGCCGTTCGATGGGTGCGCAGGATGATGCACAAGAGATGAACGGACGTGAACTCGGCCCTGCTCACCCTGAGTTCGACCTCGATCGTGAGGAGGACCCCGCCATGGGCGTTGCCGCCACGCCGTCCCGTCCCGCCTCGGGGTCCGGCCGGACCGGGCCCGGGCGTGCGTACTGGCTGCGCGTGGCCCGCGAGACGGCGGACGACCTGACCACGGACGCGGTGACCCGGGACCAGGCGGGCAAGCCCCCGTTCGACGAGGTGTCCCGGCTGCGCGAAGCGGGGTTGCTGACGCTGCTCGTACCGGCCGAGTCCGGGGGCGGCGGCGCGGACTGGGCCACGGCGTACACCGTTGTCCGGGAGATCGCCGCGGCCGACGGCGCGATCGGCCAACTGCTGGGCTGTCACTACTTCCTGTCGTGGAGCGCCGGGTTCTTCGCCGGGCCCTCTCTGGCCGCCCGGGTCGAACAGCGGTCCGCGGCCGAGCAATGGTGCTGGGGTGGTGGTCTCGCCCGTCAGGAACCCCGTCTGACGCTGGCCGGAACAGGCCGGGGCCGGGTGCTCGACGGCCGGCAGAGCTACACCACCGGGGTCCTGGTGGCCGACCGTCTCATCGTGCGGGCCGTGCGGACCGATACCGGCGAACCCCTCGCCGTCGTCGTCGATCCCACCCGTCATGGCGTGGGGATCCACGACGACGCCGACCCCTTCGGCCAGCGGCTCGCGGCCGGCGGCAGCGTGGAGTTCGACTCCGTGAGGGTGGCCGCCGACGACGTACTCGGATCCCTGTCCGCGGACGAGGACGTCCTGTCGCCCCTGTCCGCTCTGGTGTCGCCGGTCGGGCGTCTCCTGTCGGTCCAGCTCCGGCTCGGCATGGCCGAGGGAGTGCTCGCCGAAGCCCGGGACTACCGCAGGACCGGCCACGCGCCCTGGCACCCGGACCGGCCGGCCGGCCCTCCCCAGGACCCGCAGGTGCTGACCGCGTTCGGAGAGCTCACCGTGCTCACCCGCTCCGCCTCCGCGCTCACCGATCAAGCGCGGGAGGCGGTGCACCACGGGCTGGCACGCGGCGAAGACCTCACCTACGACGAGTACGCGGAGATCTCGGTCCTCGTGGCCGTGGCCGAAGCCGCCGCCTCCCGGGCCGTGCAGGAGTCCACCGCCCGCGCCTTCGACATCGTCGGCGCCCGCTCCGCCTCCTCGCGGCTGGGCTTCGACCGCTTCTGGCGCAACGCCCGGACGCACACCTTGTACGAGCCGGTGGCCCACCGGCTCCGCGATGTCGGGGACTACTTCCTCAACGGTGCCCACCCGCCGTTCGTCCTGCCCGCCTGAACGCAGGACGCCCCCGGAACCGGGGCGGGGCGGCCAGGTCGGCAGGGCGTTCAACGGCTCGGTCGCAGGCGGCGGCGCCTCCCACCGCACCCCCGCCGCGGTCCGAGCCCCGGCCGCCGTGCCGGGGCCCCGGACCCGTCTCCCCACCCGGCGGCCGCCCGCGGCAGTGCCGACCGGAGCCTTGCGGAATACTGGACGCATGCGGATCTCAGCCAGGGCGGATTACGCGGTACGGGCCGCGCTGCAGCTCGCCGCGTCACGGGATGACGGGCCACTGAAGGCCGAGGCCATCGCCGACGCCCAGGACATCCCGCACAAGTTCCTCGAAAGCATCCTCAACGACATGCGCCGGGGCGGTCTCGTCCTGAGCCAGCGGGGCGGCAACGGCGGCTACCGGCTGGCCAGGCCCGCCGATTCCATCAGCATCGCCGATGTCATCCGCGTCGTGGACGGACCGCTGGTCTCGGTACGTGGGGTCCGGCCCCCGGAACTGTCCTACACCGGCCCCGCCGAGTCGCTGCTCCCCTTGTGGATCGCCCTGCGGTCCAACGTGCGCGAGATCCTCGACGGCGTGTCACTCGCCGACGTCGCCTCCGCCCGACTGCCCGCAGGAGTGTCCGCGCTGACCGAGACGCCGGACGCCTGGGTGAACCCCTGACCCTCCGGGTCAGCCGCCGCCGATCCCACTGAGCAAGACGGCGGCGTCCATCATATGAACACCCCCTTGGGGCGGGCGTCGTCTTCTGCCACGATCCCTAGCATCCAGGTAGGAAAACTAGGGATCCATGGGGGGGTGCAGGGCCATGCGCACGCTCGACCGCACCGTCCGCTCGCTGCCGCAGCTGACCTCGCGTCGCCACATCGATTTCGGCCGTACGTCCAGCGCCATCTGTCGGACCGTCTGAAACCCCCCGCGAGCCCCTGTTCGTCATCCCTTGAGAGGACACCTCCGTGTCTGCCGCAAGACCGCTCACCACCCTGCGCACCATCGCCCTCGTGGCGGCGCTCCCGCTCCTGCTGACCGCCTGCGGGTACGGATCCGAGGCCGCCGACGACGCCGAGCAGCCCGCCGCCGCGGCGGGCGCCGAGAAACTCTCCGCCGGTGAAGTGACGATCGGCTACTTCCCCAACCTCACCCACGCCACCGCTCTGGTCGGCGTCGAGGAAGGGCTGTTGCAGAAGGAGCTCGGCGGCACCACGATCAAGACCTCGACCTTCAACGCCGGCCCCTCCGAGATCGAGGCGCTGAACGCCGGGTCCATCGACATCGGCTGGATCGGCCCCTCCCCCGCCATCAACGGCTACACCAAGTCGAACGGCAAGAACCTGCGCATCATCGGCGGTTCCGCCTCCGGCGGCGTGAAGCTCGTCGTCGATCCGGAGAAGATCAAGTCCCTGAAGGACGTCAAGGGCAAGAAGATCGCCACGCCGCAGCTCGGCAACACCCAGGACGTCGCGTTCCTCAACTGGATCGCGGAGCAGGGCTGGAAGGTTGACGCCCAGAGCGGCAAGGGCGACGTCTCCGTCGTCCGCACCGACAACAAGGTCACCCCCGACGCCTACAAGTCCGGTTCCATCGACGGCGCCTGGGTGCCGGAGCCGACCGCGTCCAAGCTGGTCGCCGAGGGTGCGAAGGTGCTGCTCGACGAGTCGACGCTGTGGCCCGACGACAAGTTCGTGATCACGAACATCATCGTGTCGCAGACGTTCCTGAAGGAGCACCCGGACGTCGTCGAGGCGGTGCTGCGCGGTTCGGTGCGGACCAATCAGTGGATCAACGCCCACCCGGAGCAGGCGAAGGCGTCCGCCAACGCGGCGCTGAAGGAGTTGTCGGGCAAGGAGCTGCCCGCCGACGTCATCGACCCGGCCTGGAAGTCCATCGCCTTCCTCGACGACCCGCTGGCCTCCACCCTCGACTCCGAGGCGGACCACGCGGTCAAGGCCGGCCTGCTGGAGAAGCCCGATCTGAAGGGCATCTACGACCTCACCCTGCTCAACAAGGTCCTCGCGGCCGAGGGCGAGAACGAGGTCGACGACGCCGGTCTCGGCGCCGAGTAGTTCGACCACCGGACCCGATGAGTTCCCAGGAGGTGACGACCGTGGCCACCACTGTCACCAGGGCCGCCGAGGACGCCACGGCGGTGACGTACGCCGCCCGTGTCGAGCACGTCTCGAAGTCCTTCCCCGCACCGGGCACGCCCGGCGGACAACAGCTCGTGCTGGACGACATCACACTCGATGTCGCACCGGGGGAGTTCGTCACCCTCCTGGGAGCCTCCGGCTGCGGCAAGTCCACCCTGCTCAACCTGGTGGCGGGGCTGGACCTGCCGTCCGCCGGCTCGATCGGCACGGACGGCAGGCCCGCCCTGATGTTCCAGGAGCACGCCCTGTTCCCGTGGCTGACCGCGGGCAAGAACGTGGAACTCGCCCTGAGGCTGCGCGGTGTCGCCAAGCCGGAGCGCCGGCAGGAGGCGGAACGGCTGCTGGAACTCGTACGGCTCCAGGGCTCGTACCGCAAGCGGGTGCACGAACTGTCGGGCGGGATGCGCCAGCGCGTCGCGCTGGCCCGGGCGCTGGCCCAGGACAGCCGGCTCCTGCTGATGGACGAGCCGTTCGCCGCCCTCGACGCGATCACCCGCGACGTGCTGCACGACGAACTGACCCGCATCTGGCAGGAGACGGGGGTGTCGGTGCTGTTCGTGACGCACAACGTGCGCGAGGCGGTCCGGCTGGCCGGGCGGGTTGTGCTGCTGTCCTCCCGGCCGGGCCGGATCGCCCGGGAGTGGACGGTCGGCATTCCGCAGCCGCGCCGCATCGAGGACAGTGCGGTCGCCGAACTGTCCGCCGAGATCACCGAAGAACTGCGTGGGGAGATCCGCCGCCATGGCCGACACTGACACCGGCGCCCGCACGGACGCCTCCCCGGCGGCCGGGGTCCCACGGGACGCCCACGCCCTGGCGGGACTGGAGGCCGGGCTCGACGCCCTGGACACGGTGCGGACCCCCCGTACGCCGCTGCGCGAGACCCTCGTGCGCAAGGTCCTGCCGCCCGTCGGCGCCGTCGCGCTGGTGCTGGTCGTCTGGCAGCTGCTGGTGTGGGCCGGGGTCGCTCCCGCGTACAAACTGCCCGCGCCGTCCGCGGTGTGGGGCGAGGTGCGCGTCGCCTGGCTGGAGGGCACGCTGCTCGACTACATCTGGACCAGCGTCTCCCGCGGCCTGCTCGGCTTCTTGATGGCGCTCGCCCTAGGTACACCGCTCGGCCTGCTGGTGGCGCGGGTGAGGTTCGTCCGGGCGGCCCTCGGGCCGCTCCTGTCCGGCCTGCAGTCCCTGCCGTCCGTGGCCTGGGTGCCGCCCGCCGTGATCTGGCTGGGCCTGAACGACTCCATGATGTACGCCGTGATCCTGCTCGGCGCGGTCCCGTCGATCACGAACGGCCTGGTCGCGGGCATCGACCAGATCCCGCCGCTGTTCCTGCGGGCCGGCCGCACGCTGGGCGCCACGGGAGCGCGCGGTGCCTGGCACATCGTGATGCCCGCGGCACTGCCCGGCTACCTGGCGGGGCTGAAGCAGGGCTGGGCGTTCTCCTGGCGTTCGCTGATGGCCGCCGAGATCATCGCCTCCTCGCCCGATCTGGGTATCGGTCTCGGCCAGTTGCTGGAGAACGGGCGGAACAACTCCAGCATGTCGCAGGTGTTCCTGGCCATCTTCCTGATCCTGATCGTCGGCATCGCCATCGACCTGCTGGCCTTCAGCCCGCTGGAGCGGTGGGTGCTGCGCGGCCGGGGCCTGCTGGTCACCCGCTGAGCGAACCCCCGGGTGCACCCGGCCGCACCATGTCGGCCGGGTGCACCGGGGGTTCGGTTCGTCAGTGGCCCGCGGTGACGCCCGAGAGCTCGTTGCTGCTCTTCGGCAAGGTCACGGACTTCAGCTTCTCACCGGACTCGATGCCGACGGCGTGCAGCGCCCGCTTGCCCGGCTCGGAGACGTACGCCGTGTGGTCGCGAACGAACAGGGTGGGCCGGGGCTGCTGCCAGTCCAGCGGCTCCTGCCACTCGCCGACGACGGAGATCTTCTTCTCGATCTTGCCCGTCTCGGGGTCGATGACGTGCAGGACGCCGTTGGTGCCGAGGACGAGCGCCTCACCGTGCGGGCCGCGGCCCAGCGAGCGGAACGAGTAGCTGGTGCCCAGGTCGACCAGGCGCAGCTTCGCGGTCCGGGTGTCGATGAGGGAGATGCGCGTGGGCCGCTCCAGTTCGGCCTCGGGGTCGGTCTTGTAGTCGCCGAGGAGGACCGGGGACGCGTCGCTGCCCGCCTGGTTGCCGATGCGGCCGTAGTCGTCGGGGGCCTCGACCTTGGTGAACTCGCCGCCCTTGTAGATCAGTACGCCGTCCTCGCAGCCGACGGCGACGGCCTCGCCCTTCGCGGCGGCCTCGCCGTGGACGCCGGGGCAGTTCTCGGCGCGTTCGATCTCCTTGTTGTCCTTGTCGAGGACGAGGGCACCGGTGCGCTTCTCCTCGGTGCCCAGGGTGCTGAGGAGTTCGCCGTTGCTCAGTTCGATGGCGACACCGTGGTGGGCCTCGGCGGAGGCGTAGGTGCGTCCCTGGGGCTTCTTGCCGCCGGCCAGGTCGTCAGGGTCGAAGACGTTGACCTCACCGGTGCCGTCGGTGAACAGGACGGTCTTGCCGGCGTGGCGGACGACGTGGCCGGGCTTGGCACCCGGGTACTCGACGCCGGTGAAGGCCTGCTCGTCGGCGTTCAGTATGCGGAACCCGGCGTCGGTGGAGACGACGACGTGGGAGGCGTCGCCGGCGGGGTTCACGCGGTTGAAGCCGGGCAGTTCGATGGTCTTGGCGACCTTCAGGCTCTCGCCGTCCAGGACGTACAGGCCGCCGTCGAAGGTGGCGACCAGCGGGTCCTTCACCGGCACGGCCTTGGCCGCCGGCGACTTCTCCGGTGCCGCGGTGTCGGCCGGGGAGCCGTCCCCGCCGCCGCAGGCTGTCAGGACGGTGGCGACGGCCAGGGCGAGGGCGGTGCCGGTGAGGGCTCTGGTGCGGGTCGGCTTGTTCATGGGTGTTCCTCTTTCGTGGTCGGGGTTTCAGTCGCCGGTGAGGCCGTCGGTCATGGCCGTGGTGTTGGCGCGCATCATCTGCAGGTAGGTGGCGGCACCCTTGCCCTGCTCGGTCAGGGACTCGGAGTAGAGCTCGACGACCCGCACCTGGCCGCCCAGTTCCTTGCGCAGGACCTCGGCCAGCCGCTTGGGCTGGGAGGAGTCGGCGAAGACGGTGCGCACACCGGCCTCCCGCATGGCCTCGGTGAGCGAGCGCAGGTCGGAGGAGCTGGGCGAGGCGAGGGTCGTGCCGCTGGGGATGACCGCGCCGATCACGCGGAAGCCGAAGCGGTCGGCGAGGTAGCCGAAGACGTGGTGGTTGGTGACCAGGGCGCGCCGCTCCTCGGGGACGGTGCCGAAGGTGTCCTCCATCCACGTGGTGAGGTCGGCGAGTCGGCGGTCGTAGCGGTCGGCGTTGGCGCGGACGGTCTTCTCGTCGACGCCGTCGACGTGCTCGACGACCTGGTCGGCGATCAGGCCGGCGGCCTCGCGCACCCGGTCGGGGTCGGTCCAGAAGTGCGGGTCGGGCTGTCCGGCCCCGTCCTCGGGGCCGCCGTCGTCGTGCGCCTGGAAGGTGAGGGCGTCCACCGCCTTGCCGGCCTCGAAGGTGGCGACGCCGGACTCCCGGGCGGCGTCGACGTGGCGCAGCACGTTCTCCTCCAGGCCGAGCCCGTTGAAGACGACGAGGTCGGCCTGTTCGAGTTCGGCGGCCTGCACGGCCGACAGGCCGAAGGAGTGCGGGTCGGCGTTGGGCTTCATCAGGACGGTGATGTCGGCCTGGTCGCCGACGATCTCGCGGGTGATGTCGCCGAGGATGTTGGTCGTCACGACCACGCGGGCCTGCTCCTCGCCGCTCGCGCAGGCGGTGGCGGTGGTGAGTGAGGCGAAGGCGACGAGGGTGACGAGCAGGCGGCGCAGCCGCGGCGTGGTGCGCTTCGGTGTCGTCATCGTCCGGTCTCCACCATCAGGGCCGGCTCGATGTCCAGGTCGAAGGTGCGCGCGATGCGCAGGTTGTCGTTGTAGTCGATCTCGTACACGCGTCGGCCCTCGGGGTCGTTGAGGTAGGCGCGGCTGCGGTCGACCTCGATGACCGGGCCGGTCCCGCCCTGCGCGGTGGCGTCCTCCAGCAGCCGCTCGGTGCGGGTCAGGTGCTTGCCGGTGGCGATGTCGTAGCCGTGCAGGGATCCGTCGGTCTGCAGGACGAGCAGCGGGGAGCCCTCGCCGGCGGTGTTGGCGGCGACGACGGGCCCGGTGGGCACCCGGGTCCAGGTGCGGTCGGTGACGTCCAGGACCCATACAGCCCGGTGGCCGGCGGGCGCGGTGAGGGTGTCGCTGCCGGCGCGGTGGTGGAAGGCGGTGGCGCGTTCCTTCGCGGAAACGTCGCCGTCGTACGGGATGCGTTCGGCGGTGAACTCGCCGTCGTCCTCGCGGACGAGCAGGGCGCCGTCGGCGCAGCCGAGGACGACTCCGCGCCGGGTGACGGCGTCGCCGCTCGGGTCCTCGCAGCGGGCGCCGGGGGTGGCGACGCGCTTGCCGTCGCGGTCGTACACCGTGAGTTCGGCGGTTCCCTCGCCGTCGTCCGTGAGGGCGAGCAGGTGCTCCGCGTAGGGAACGACGGCCGCCGTGTGCGTTCCGGGCAGCGTGGTCGGGGAGCCGGTCCGGCCCTTCTCCAGTGCGGTGCGGTCGTAGAGCGCGGTCCGGCCGTCCTCGTCGGTCACCGCGGTCACGGCGGCGTCGCTGCGGACCTGTGCGCCGGAGCCGGCCGGAAGATCGCCGACGGCGCGGATCGCCGCGCGGTAGTAGTGCACGTGGTCGCCGTGGTCCACCATCCAGGAGCCGGCGTCGAGGACCCGGGTGCCGTCGGCGGTGTGGAGGAAGCCGAACCGGCCGTCCGTGGTGAGGCGTGCGGTGTCCTTCGTGCCGGACACCTTGTGCGTCGTGCCGGTGATCAGGTCCAGGACCCGGGTGTTCCCGGTGCCCGGGTCGTTGAGCAGCAGCCGGGACTGCTGCTCGGCGCTCTCCTTGGCGCCTTCGACGTACCCGTGCGGGGTGGTGGCGGAGGGGCTGCTCGACGGGGCGGACGCGTCGTCGTCCTGGGCCGAGCAGCCGGTGACGAGCAGGGCGGCGGCCAGCAGCGCGGCCGGTGTGCGGGCGGCGGTGGCCCGGCGGGCGGGTATGCGGGCAGACAAGACGATCGCCTCGGATTTCGTTCAGTCGGTGGCCGCGGCGGGGGCGCCGCCGGGGCGGGCACGGCGGCGATGGCGCAGTCCGGATGCCAGGTGGGAGAGGAAGAACAGGACCACGGCGAGGGCCGAGACGGTCGCGCCGGCGGCGGTGCCCAGGTGCCAGGACAGCAGCAGTCCGCCGAAGGTGGCGGCGACGCCCAGGACGGTCGCGAGGGCCATGACGCCCCGCACGCTGCGCGCCCAGGGCAGCGCGGCGGCCGGCGGGGCGATGAGCAGGCCCAGGACCAGCAGCGTGCCCACGATGTGGAAGGAGGCGACGATGGCCAGGGCGAGCAGACCGAGCAGGACGGCGTGGGCGAGGCGGGGGCGCAGGCCGAGGGTGCGGGCCTTGCGCGGGTCGAACGCCAGGGCGAGGAAGGCGCGGTGGCCGAGGGCCGAGACGGCGAGGGCCAGCAGCAGCGCCACGCCCAGCAGCACCAGGTCCTGTTCCCGGACGGCGAGGACGTCGCCGAAGAGGAAGCCGGTGAGGTCGACCGCGAAGGACTGCGACCGCGACACGATGATCACGCCCAGCGACAGCATGCCCACGAACAGCAGGCCGATGCCGGTGTCCTGGGACAGCCTCGGGGTCCGGCCGAGGACGGTGACGCCCGCAGTCATGACGGCCGCGCTCAGCAGCGCCCCCACCAGCAGGTTGCCGCCGAACAGCGCGGCGAGCGCGACGCCCGGCAGCAGTCCGTGGGACATGGCGTCACCGAGGAAGGCCATTCCTCTGAGCACCACCCAGGTGCCGGCCAGGGCACAGATCGCCGACACCAACATTCCGCCCCACAAGGCCCTTTGCACGAAGGTCACCTCGAAGGGGCCTGTCAACCACTCCATGGCGAGCACACTACAATGAAAACCATGTTCAAAACACCGCGCCCCTCCCCCGCCCCCACGGAAGAACGGACGCCCCGCGTCCGTTTCACCGGTCTGTCCGCCGGCTATCCGGGCCGCCCGGTTCTGCATCAACTCGACGCACACATACCGGCGTTGGCGGTCACGGCACTCGTCGGCCCGAACGGGAGCGGGAAGTCCACGCTGCTCGGAGTGCTGGCCGGCGTGATCCGCCCCACAGCGGGCGCGGTCCACCACGCCGGTGACCGGTCTCCGGCGTTCGTCCCGCAGCGCGGCGCCGTCGGGGACGCGCTCCCGCTGACGGTCCGGCAGACGGTGGAGATGGGGCGCTGGGGCGACCGCGGACCGTGGCGCCGGCCGACCCGCCGGGACCACGCCCTGGTGGACACGGCGCTCGAACGGCTGGGCATCGGCCACCTCGCCGCGCGCCAACTGGGCGAACTCTCCGGCGGACAGCGGCAGCGGGCACTCATCGCCCAGGGGCTCACCCAGGAGTCGGACCTGCTGCTCCTGGACGAGCCGACGACCGGGCTCGACCCCGAGGCGCGGGAGCAGATCGCGGCGCTGCTGACGGAGCTGGTCACCGACGGGGTGACCGTCGTCCAGGCCACCCACGACCTGGGCGCGGCACGCTCGGCGGACGCGTGCCTCCTGCTCCGCGAGGGACGACTGGCCGCCCGGGGACGCCCGGAGCGGGTGATCACCACCGAGACACTCACCCAGATCTGGCAGCCGGCCTGAGACGGACCGGACGGCCCGCCGGAAACGGGCCGGACAGCCGCCTGCAAACGGGCCGGACGCCCCGCCGGAAACGACCGGACGGCCGCCCGGGGTCCGGATCCGGCCACGACCGGCGCGCCACGCCACGCCCCCGCGACCTCCCGGCTACCGCAAATGAAAACCGTTGTCTTATGCTGGCCGGACGGACGCGAGGCCCGCACCCGCGCGGCACCTCGGCCGCGCTCCCGTACGGGCTCCCCGGCCTCACCGGCCGTACGCCCCGCTACGACCGTTCCCCCCTTCCCGGAAGGAAGCCGCCATGGCCGTACCCAAGCGCAAGATGTCCCGCAGCAACACCCGCCACCGCCGCGCGCAGTGGAAGGCGAGCACGCCGAACCTGGTCCCCGTCACCGTGGGCGGCGTCACCTACCGCGTCCCGCAGCACCTCGTGCGCGCCTACCAGCGCGGCCTGCTGCGCCCCGAGGGCTGACGCGGATGCCCTCCCGACGGCTGCCCGTCACCGTACTGTCGGGCTTCCTGGGCGCCGGCAAGACCACGCTGCTCAACCACGTCCTCTCCAACCGCGAGGGGCTGCGCGTGGCGGTGATCGTCAACGACATGAGCGAGGTCAACATCGACGCCGCCCTGGTGCGCGGGGGCGAGGCCGCCCTCTCCCGCACCGAGGAGCGCCTGGTGGAGATGACCAACGGCTGCATCTGCTGCACGCTGCGGGACGATCTGCTGGAGGAGGTCGAACGCCTGGCCCTGGAGGGCCGGTTCGACTACCTGCTCATCGAGTCCAGCGGCATCTCCGAGCCCATGCCGGTCGCCGCGACGTTCGCCTTCGCCCGCGACGACGGCGCCGTCCTGGGGGACGTGGCCCGCCTGGACACCATGGTCACCGTCGTCGACGCCGCCAACTTCCTCACCGAGCTGGGCACCGGCGACGACCTCGCCGAGCGCGGTCTGGCGCCCTACGAGGACGACGAGCGGACCGTCAGCGACCTGCTGGTCGACCAGGTCGAGTTCGCCGACGTGCTGGTGCTCAACAAGCTGGACCTGGTCGGCGAAGCCGACGCGGACCGGCTGCGCGGGGTGCTCACCCGGCTCAACCCGACGGCCCGTCTGATTCCCGCCGTACGGGGACGGGTGGAGGCCCGCGCCGTCCTGGAGACCGGACGGTTCGACCTGGAGCGCGCGCAGCAGGCGCCGGGCTGGGTGCGGGAGCTGAACGGCGACCACGTCCCGGAGACCGAGGAGTACGGCATCTCCTCGCTGGTGTTCCGCTCCCCCGCCGCCTTCCATCCCGGACGGCTGTGGGACTTCGTCACCGGGGAGCTGGACAGTGGGCGGCACGGACGGGTGCTGCGCTCCAAGGGGTTCTTCACCCTGGCCGGGCGGGCGGGCGTGACGGGCCTGTGGTCGCAGGCCGGTTCCGTCGGCCGGTTCGAGCCGTCCGGCGTGCGGGACGCCGACGCGCCGCACGCGCAGGAGATCGTGTTCATCGGGGTCGGGCTGCGCGAGGCGGACCTGCGCGAGTCACTGTCCCGCTGTCTGATGGCCGAGGGCGAGCCGGTCCCGGCCGACGATCCCTTCCCCGCCTGGGACACCGGTGAGGTCTGCGACCTCGAACACGACCACCGCAGTCCGGCGACGGTCTCCTGAGCGGTGTCGTCATGGCGATCCCCGGGGCGACAGGAAGCACACTCATGCACGAGAGGACCCGGGCCGAGTGGCGGGCAACCCGGCAGCGGGCCGCCGTCCTGCGGGCCCTGCACGCCTGTGACACCTTCGTCTCGGCCCAGGCCCTGCACGCCGCGCTGACGGCGGACGGTGTGACGGTGGGGCTGACCACCGTCTACCGCACCCTCCGCCTGTTGGAGGCGAGCGGCCACGTCGACGTGGTGCGCGACAGTGACGGTGAACGCCTGTACCGGCCCAGGCCGGACGACGGTCACCGTCACTACGTCGTCTGCCGGGAGTGCGGCCTCAGCCTGGCGGTCGACTCGGAAGAGGTCGAACGGTGGGTGGCGAGGATCGCACGCGACATCGGGTTCCACGCGGTGGACCACACCGTCGAGCTGACGGGTGTGTGCGCCCGGTGCCGCCCCGCGAGCGGGGGCCGGCGGGATCAGTGGTCGTCCCAGTGATCCTCGTGGGCGGCGTGCCGGTGGCCGTCATGGACGTAGTCGACGTGGTCGCCGTGCGGGACGGCGACGTGCCCGCAGCCCTCCTGGTGGCGGTGGCCGTGACCCTCGTGCGGGGCGTGGCGGTCGCTGGTGCACTCGTCCACGTGACCGTCGTGGGAGCGGTGGATGTGGCCGTCGTGGACGTAGTCGACGTGGTCGCCGTGCGGGACGGCGACGTGCCCGCAGCCTTCGTGGTGCCGGTGGTCGTGGCCCTCGTGGGTGCGGTGCTCGGTGGCGGACGTCATGACGTACTCCCGGTGCCGTTCGGACGGGCGACCGCCCGTCGTCGACGGCCACTGCCGCGTTACCGGTTCACCGTAGAACGGCGCCCCTCCCCGCGCACGCGGAGCGAGGACCTGGGGTTTCCCGGGCGACCCCCACCCCTGACGTTCCTCCCGCGCACGCGGCGCGAGGTCCGCGCGGACCGGGCCGCCACGCGGGTGACAAGCTGCCGGTGTGACCACGCATGAGACTGTGCACGCGCCCGCCCTCACCCAGATCAGCCGGACCGAGGACGCCACCCCCACCGTCAGGCGGGAGCTGACCGGCTGCTGGGCGGCCGTCATCAACGCCGGCGGTGCCGTCGTCCCGATGGACTGCCCGCTGCCCCCGGTGACCCCGTCGACGCTCGAGCCGGCGATGGAACGGATCGCCGCGCAACTGTCCCCGCAGCGCCTCAGACTGCTGATGGCGACGGTGGGCGGCTCGCTCGCGGGCTGGATGCTGTTGCGCCGGGAGCAGCACCCGCTCGTGGCGCACTGCGGTGTGGTGAACCACGTGCAGACCCATGTCCGTTTCCGGGGTCTGGGCGTCGGTACCGCGCTGATGCGGCATGCGGCGCAGGTCGCGCGTGAGGAGATGGGCCTGGAGCGGCTGCAGCTCACCGCGCGGGACGGTCTGGGCCTGGACCGCTTCTATCGCAAGGCCGGCTGGTCCGAGGTCGGCCGGTGGCCGGGCGCGCTGCGGGTGGCGCCCGGTGACGACCGGGACGAGATCCTCATGAGCCTGGAGCTGTGAGGGCGGCCGTACCCCCGGCGCTCACGTGTCGGCGTCGTCCTTGACCGCCACCAGTACGGCGCTGTCGCCGAACTGCCAGACGGGCGTGACATGCCGGAAGCCCGCCTGCCGCAGCAGCGCGGCATGGCGGCCCGTGGTCAGGTCCTCGTCGCCCGCGCCTCCCCCGAGGCCCGCGAGGCGCTGCTCGCGTTCCGCGAACAGGTCGGCGAGTTCGGGGTCCCGGGCCGCCGCGGTCCACCAGGACTGCCAGTCCTCGTGGGCGTGGCCGCCCGTCCGTTCGGCGCGGCGGCGGCCCACGTACGCGGTGAGGTCCGCGCACGGCGCCTCGTCCGGCGGGAAGTGGTCGCCGTTGACCAGGACGCCGCCGGGGCGCAGCAGGGCCGCGAGACGGCGGTAGGTGTCCAGCAGCACGGGCTCGGGGAGGTAGTGCAGGGCCGTCGTGGAGACGGCGGCGTCCAACGGGCGTTCCAGCCCGAGGGCGTCGGTCCAGCCGTTCTCGCCGATCACCGCGTCGACATAGCGTGCGCTGTCGGAGTGGTGGGTGCGGCCCAGCTCCAGCAGCAGCGGGTCCATGTCGACGGCGACGATCTCCGCCTGCGGCAGCCGGTCGGCGAGCCGGGCGGACAGGGATCCGGGTCCGCAGCCGAGGTCGAGCAGGAGCGGCCGGGCGCGGCCGACCGTGGCGTGCTCGACGACATCCGTGATCACCGTGAACCGCTCCTCGCGGTCCACCGCGTACCGCTGCTGCTGCAGTTCCCAGCGCTCCACCCACGCTTTGGCCGTATCCATGCTCACGCCCATCGCTCGCGCACCTCCACCGTCTGCCGTGCCCGTCTTTCCCGGTCACCTCCGAATCTACAGGTGGAAACGGTTATCAGTTGCCTCTCAGGCCAGTGACTCGAGTACGCTCAGCAACCGGTCGACCTCCTCCACCGTGTTGTACACGTGCAGACTGACCCGCACCGATCCGTCCTTCTCACCCCTCCCGGCCTGGCAGAGGTTGTCGGCGCGCACCATGAAGCCGTGGCTGTAGAGGATGAACCCCAGGTCGTCGGAGGGGATGTCGCGGTGCCGGAACGTGACGATGCCGTGCCGGCGCTGGGCCGCGGGCAGCGCGGAGCCGGCGGCCAGACTGACCTGACACCCGAGGATCTCGTACGGGTCGAGGTGGCGCAGCCGGTCGGTCAGCCGGCCGGTGAGGCCGGCGGTCCAGCGCGCTATCCGGTCCGGTCCGGCCGCCTCCAGCCAGTCCAGCGCGGCCCGCAGCGACACGATGCCCGCCGTGTTGGGCGTCCCCTGCCAGCCGCCCGGACGGAACACCGGCCCGCGCGCGTTGCGCGCCCACACCGCCCCGGTTCCCGGCAGCGCCATCGCCTTGTGCCCGGAGAACACCACGAAGTCGACGTCCAGCTCGCCCACGTCGACGGGCAGATGGCCGACGCTCTGGGCGGCGTCCAGGCAGATCGGCACGTCCGGGCCGACCGCCGCGCGGATGCGGTGCACGTTCATGTCGCCGCCGTAGACGTGGTGGACGTGCGTGGCGGCCACGAACCGGGTGCGCGGGCCGACGATCCCGTCGAGGACGCGGTGGTCGTAGTCGCCGGAGACCTCCTGGTACGGCAGCGCCCGCACGCGGACGTCGACCCCCCGCTCGGCCAGCAGCCTCTGGGCTTCGAGCCAGGGGTCGAGATTGGCCCGGTGGTCGGCGTGCGGCACCAGGATCTCGTCGCCGTCGGTGAGGTACGGGACCAGCCAGTCGCGGGCGACGCCGCGCAGGCCCTCGGTGGTGCCGCTGGTGAAGTGGACGCCGGAGCGGTCCGGTGCGGGATCGTGCAGGAATTCCTTGACCCGTTGCCGGGTCTGCGCCACCAGTTCCGTGGTGCGGTTGGCCCAGGGGTACGTTCCCCGGCCCGCGTTGGCGTTCGACGTGGTGAGGTAGGTCTGTACGGCGTCCAGAACGGCGCGCGGCTTCTGCGACGTCGCCGCGCTGTCGAGGTACGCCGACTCCGGGTGCGCCGTGACGATCGGGAACTGCTCCCTCAACTCCCGCTGCCACAGCGCCTCCTCGTCGTGCCCCGTCCCGGGGAGCGGGCCCGCCGCGCTCATTCGCGCACCAGCGGCGCGCCCGCGTCCCGCCAGGCGACGATCCCGCCGGCCAGGCTGCGCACGTCGGGATGGCCCATCCGGGTCAGCAGGGCGGCGTAGCGCAGGGACTTCTCACCGACGGGGCAGGCCAGCAGCACCGGTGTGCGCTTGCTGAACGGGAGGCCGCCGCGCACCAGTTCGTCGAACACCTCGTCGACGATGTTGACCGAGCCCTCGATGTGCAGGGCGGCGTAGGCGTGCGGGCTGCGCAGGTCGACGACGAGCGGGCGGGGATCGCCCTCCGCGGTCCAGCGGCGGGCGTCGGCGACGGCGATGGCACGGGCCTCCGCCTGCGCCTCGGCGTCGGTGAGGGACGCCGCGGTGTGTCCCCGGTTCACCTGGCCCAGCAGCTCGGGGCGGCGCCTGCGCACGTAGCTGAGGTAGCTCTCGGCCCGGTCGCACACGATGAACACGGCCGTGCGGCGCTCCCCCGTGCCGTCCAACTCGGCGTCCGCGTCCTGGAGATGGCGTACCGCGCCCTGGTAGGCGGCGCCTCCGGTCGGTCCCGACAGCAGTCCGCAGCGGCGGATCAGGGTGACCATCCCGTCGATGGCCTCCCCGGAGGTCACCGACTCGATGGTGTCGTACGTCCCCGGGTCGAACAGGCCGACCTGGTGGACCTCGTCGATGGTGCGGATGCCGGGGATGAAGTCGGACTTGTGGGCGACCAGGCCGAGGACCCGGACGGCCGGGTCGTGTTCGCGCAGGACGCGCGCGACACCGGTGGACGAACCGGCCGTGCCCACGCAGGCGATGAACCAGTCCGGTACCCGGCCGTCCAGGTCCTTCACTATCTCGGGCCCGGTGCCCGCCGCGTGCGCCTCGGTGTTGCGCGGGTTGAAGTACTGGTCGGTGTGCAGGTAGGTGCTGTCCGGATCGGAGAGCGCCCGGTGGAAGTGGGTCAGCGGGTCGTCCGTGTCGGTCGGGTCCAGGCACTCGCTGCGCCCGGGCAGTTCCTCGATCTCGGCGCCGAGGAGCAGCAGCAACTCCTTGATCTCCGGGACCCGCATCCGGTTGGTGACGCTTCTGAACTTCAGTCCGTGCATGCCGGCCAGCAGCGCCAGCGCCTTGGCGGTGTTGCCGCTGGAGAGCTCGACGACCGTCCCTTCGCCATCGGCGCCCTCCAGATGGGGCCGGGCCATGTGCCAGGCGGGCCGGTCCTTGACGGACCCGAACGGGTTGAGCATCTCCAGCTTCGCGTAGAGGTCGATGTTGCGCAGGCCGTGCACGGCCGGGTCGATGCGCACCAGCGGTGTGTTGCCGATGGCCTCGGTGATGCTGTCGTACCTCATGCGGTCGTTCCCCCCGGGGGTGTGATCGGCCAGTAGTCCTCGTCCGGGCACCAGCGCCAGGAATCGCCCTCCCGCTCCACCGCGACCGTCCGCGCGAGCGGCTGCCGCTGGGCGTGGTGGGCGTGGAAGTCCATCGCGTACCCGGAGGTGTTGGCGAAGGCCAGCAGATCGCCCGTGCGCGGCAGCCGGGGCAGGTGGACCAGGCGTCGGGTGATCAGGTCGGCCTCCAGGCACAGGTTTCCGGCGAGATAGACCCCGACCGGTCCCTCCTGCTCCTCGTCCCCGCCCGGCTCGCCGCGCGGCAGCAGCACCGGGTCCATGAGGACACCGTGTTCCTCCAGGCTCATGTCCCCCGCGTTCATGCCGAGGCGCACCAGGTACTGGCCCAGGTCCTCGCCCGCCGGCCGTACGTCCAGCACCCGGGCCAGTGACAGACCGCTCTGATCGACCAGGGCACGGCCGGGCTCGATGTACAGGTCGTGGAGGTGCTCCAGCAGGAGGGTGGCCGCCGGGCGGCCCAGGACCGGGGCGGGCAACGAGAGCAGTTCGTCCAGGTAGCCGGGGCCGGCGGTGGGGCGGTGGGCGGGGTACAGCGCGGCGGTCCCGCGCACCGTGCCGCCCTCGTTGCGCAGTCCGTAGCCGTGACCGCGCCAGGTCAGGGGCGGGCGGACGCCGAGCACCGCCTCGCTCAGCGCGGTGGTCCAGCGTTCCCACTCCTCGGCGTCGGCGAGGTATCCGACGCCGAACCCGCCGCCGATGTCGACGGCACGCGGCGCGAGTCCGCGCGCCCGGCACTCGTCCATGAACAGCACGCACTGCTCCAGGGCCCGTGCCTTCTCCTCCACACCGGTGGTGTCCAGGTGGTAGGCGACGCCCGTCAACTCGACCGCGTCCGCGTGCCGTTCGAGGGCGGACAGCAGTACCTCCGCCTCGCGCACGGGGGTGCCGAAGCGGCTGCGCCGCGCCAGCAGCCGGGTCCCCGTTCCCCCCTGAGCGGTGGACTCGAAGCCGGACAGGCGCACCAGTACGGCGACCCGGCCGAGACCGTGCCCGCGCACCAGGCCGGCCAACTGCTCCAGCTCGCCGGGCGAGTCGAGGTTCACCGTCGCCCCCACCCGCGCCGCCAGCCACAGGAACTCCGCGTCCTTGGGACCGGTCGCCATGATCCGGTCTCCGGTGAAGCCGCTGCCCAGCGCATGCCGCAGTTCCTCCAGCGAGGCCACGTCGATGCCGACGGCGGCACCGTCCTCGGCCGCCAGTCGCCGCACCAGGGCGCTGGACCGGTTCGCCTTGTGCGCGAAGTACACCCGCCCCGACAGGTGGTGGCGGCGGTAGACGGCGCGGAAACGCTCCGCGTTCTCGGCGACGACCTCGGGGAGCAGCACGTTGAGCGGCGACCCCAGTGCGTCGACGAGCGAGTGCAGAAACGTTTGGGCCCTCAGCAGCGAGGCGAGCGGCGGATCGATCCGCGGCCTCAGATACAAGGGCACGTCCACATGTGACCCCTCCCGTGTCGTCCGACCGTCGATCCGACGATCGTTCGGGGGTAGTCGTTTCCATCTACACCCGTCGCTAAGCCTCACCAGGGCCTATGCGGTGCGGAGTTCACTGTTCGTGAGGGGCGGTGGCGAGTACGCGGTTGAGCGCGCTGCCGGGGCGGCCGGTCAGTTCCTCCCAGGTGCCCTCCTCGGTGACGCGGCCGGCTTCGAGGACGGCGATGCGGTCGGCTCGGCGGATGGTGGCGCGGCGGTGCGCGATGACGAGGGTGGTGCGCCCCTCCTCGTCCAGTGCCGCGGCGAGCCGGGCGTCGCCGGCGTTGTCCAGGTGGGCGGTGGACTCGTCGAGCACGAGCACCCTCGGCCGGGCCAGGAGCGCGCGGGCGAGGGCGATGCGGGCCCGCTGACCGCCCGACAGGGTGGAGCCGCGCTCGCCGACCGGTGTGTCCATCGGGGCGATCCGGTCGACACCGCACAGGCGGGCCGTCTCGGCGAGCAGACCGTCGTCCGCGTCGGGGGCGGCGAGCCTGAGGTTCTCGGCGAGGGTGCCGTGGAAGAGGGGCGTGTCCTGGCCCACCAGCGCGAGGGCACCCCGGAGTTCGGCGTCGCTCACCTCGCGCACGTCGACGGGGTCGCCGTCGGCAGGGAGCAGCTCGACCGCTCCTGCGGACGGGTCCCAGAAGCGGGCCAGCAGGTGGGCGCAGGTCGACTTGCCGGCCCCCGAGGCGCCGACCAGTGCGAGGGTCCGCCCCGCGGGGACGGTCAGCTCGACGCCGTCCAGCACGGGTCCGTTGCCGTAGTCGAAGCGCACCCCGCGCAACCGGACACCCAGCGGGCCGGGGGGCAGGGGGCGGGGTGCGGCGGGCGGCGGGGCGAGGGCGGGGGCCTTGACGGCCGCGTCGACCCTGGCGGCGGCCGCGCGCAGGGCCACGGCCTGGCTCAGCGACCTGGCCGACTCGGCGACCGGGCCGAGGACCGACAGGGCGAGCGCCATCGCCGCCGGAGCCCAAGCGCCGTGCAGGCGTCCGGCGGTCAGGGACTGCGCCGCCGCGGCCACCACGCCGAGCACGGCGGCCACGATCAGCAGGTCGCGGACCGCGGAGGCGACCGCCTCCCAGGTGGCCTCGGCCCGCTGTGCCGCGCCCACCTGCCGGCCCCGCTCGGCCAGCCGCCGGCGCCGTTCGGCCAGGGCGCCGAAGGCGAGCAGTTCACGCAGCCCGTCGACGGTCTCCACGGTGTCCGCCGAGAGCCTCGCGGCGGCCGTCCGGGTGCGGCTGCCGCGCGCCGCGCGGGGGCGGGCGTCGGCGAAGGGCGCCGCGGCGAGCAGCACCGCGACCGGCAGCACGGCCGCCAGCAGCCACGGCTCCACCGTGGCCAGGACCACGGAGCCGCCGGTGAGGACCGTGCCCGCCGCCAGCAGTTGGGCGGTGGTGTGGGCGTAGAAGAACTCCAGCGCCTCCACGTCCGCCATGGCCGTGGCGGCGAGGTCCCCGCTGCGCCGGCCGGCGACCCGGGCGGGCGCGCTGCGGGCGAGGCCGTCGAAGACCCGTACGCGCAGGGCGGCGAGGACCCGGTAGGCCAGGTCGTGCGAGAGGTCCATCTCGCGCCAGGTCATCAGGGCGCGCACCACGACGAGGGCGACGAGCGCGGTGACGGTGGCGGCGGAGGGGGCGCGGTTCTCGATGACGGCGGTGCCCACCGTGTGCGCGGCGAGCGTCACCAGCGCGACGAGAACCCCCTGTTCCAGGAGTGCGGCGGCGCAGGTGCGGGCCGTCATGGCGCGGTGCCCGGCGAGTGCGGGCAGCAGGGCGCGCAGGGAGCCCCGCGCGGGCAGGCCGGCCTCGGGGCCGGTGGTGTCGGCGGTGCCGGTCATGCGGCGAGTCCTCCCGGGTGGGTGTGGCCGGCCTCGACGAGCCGCGCGTAGACGCCTCCGGCCTCGACCAGTGCGGCGTGGTCGCCGACGGCGTCGACCCGTCCGGCGTCGAGGACGACGATGCGGTCGGCGTGCCGGACGGCGGCGAGCCGGTGGGCGACGACCAGGACGGTCCGGCCGCCGGCGGCCTTGAGCAGTTCGCGGACGATCCCGGCCTCGCGGCGTTCGTCGACCGCGCTGGTCGCCTCGTCGAGGACGAGCACGGGTGTGTCCGCGAGCAGGGCCCGCGCGAGGGCGAGCCGCTGGCGCTGCCCGCCGGAGAGGGTGGCGCCGCGCTCGCCGACCACGGTGGCGTAGCCGTCGGGCAGGGCGGCGATCTCGTCGTGGATGCCGGCGGTGCGGGCCGCGCGGACCAGTTCGTCGTCCGTCGCGTCCGGGCGGGCCAGGCGCAGGTTGTCGGCGACGGTGGCGTGGAAGAGGTACGTCTCCTGCGACACGACGGCGATGCCCTGCCGCAGCGAGTCGAGGGCGTACGCGGTCGTGGGGCGGCCGTCGAGGGTGATGCCGCCCTCCCGCGGGTCGTGGTGGCGCAGCAGCAGGGCGAGCAGTGTGGACTTGCCCGCGCCGGACGGGCCGACGATCGCGGTGGTGCGTCCCGCCTCGGCGGTGAAGGTGACGCCGTGCAGCGCGGGTGTCCCCGCCCCGTCGTAGGTGAACGCCACGTCCTGGAACCGTATTTCGGGCGGTCCCGCCCAGTGTGCCGGAGCGGTGGCGGTGTCCGGGACGGCGGGCTCGGCGGTGCGCAGCGCGGCGATCCCGTCCGCGGCCGACACCCCCAGGTATCCGGCGTGCCACTCGCGGGCCAGGTCGCGGACCGGGCGGAAGCACTCGGAGGCCAGCAGCAGCACCAGGTAGGTGCCGGTCGCGGTGGTGGATCCGGTGACGGCCGACCAGCACGCGAGGAGCGCGGCGGCCGCGGTGCCGCCCTGGATGGCCAGGTCGGTGAGGCCGGTGTCGACCAGGGACACCCGCAGTTTGGCGACGGTCGCCCGGTGCAGCGCCGCCGAGCGCCGCTCCAGGCGTTCGCGGGTGCGGCCGACCGCGCCGGCGGCCCGCAGGGCGGGCATGCCCTGAAGCGCCTCCAGGTAGTCGGCGCCCAGTCCTTCGTAGGTGTCCCAGTGTTCCTTGCCGCGTTCGGCGAGGAGCCGGTCCCAGGCGCGCGGTCCGGCGAGGGCGAGCAGCAGGGCGGGGACCAGGCCGAGCAGGGCGGCCGGTTCCACCGCGGCCAGTGCGGCCAGCACCAGGGGCGGCACGGTCAGGGTGATCAGGAGCTGGGGCAGGTAGCGGGAGACGTAGGCGTCGACGCCCTCCACACCGTCGACGAGGGTGGTGCGTACGGCTCCGGCGCGGGCGGTGGTCAGGTGGGCGGGACCCAGTCGGCCGAGGTGGGCGACGAGTTCGTCCCGCAGGGCGACCCTGACCCGGGCTCCGGCGCGGGTGGCGGTGCGCCGCTGCCAGGTGGTGAGCGCGGCGCGGGCGGCGACGACGGCGAGCACGGCGGCGAGCAGCCACGGCAGCCCGCCGGTGTCGCCGCGGGCCAGACGGGCGAGGGCGAGGGCCAGCAGCGCGGCCTGCACGAGGTGGGTGAGGGTGCCGGCCCCTTGCAGGAGGGTGGCCGTGAGCAGGGGGCGCCGGGCGTGCCGGGCGGCGCGGCGCAGTTCGGGGTGGACGATCACGTGGTGTTCTCCTCGTCGGCGGGGCGGGTGCCGAGGGCCAGTCCGTGGACGATCCAGTCCCGGCCCGGTGGGGCGCCGAGCGCGGCGCCGAGGTCCGCCCGCTGCCAGGAGCCGACGGGCCGGGCGGCGAGTCCGTGGCGGCGGGCGGTGAGGTGGGCCAGGTGGACGGCGAAGCCGGCCCGCAGGTGGGTACGGCGGATGAGCGGCGCGCCGGCGTCCGCCGGGCAGCCGTGGGCGAGCAGGACGGCGCCCGCGTCCGCGATCCACGCCTGGCCGGCGGCCCAGGCCGCGAGCGTCGGGCGGGCCTCGCCGGACGCCCGCCGCCGCGGTGACGTGCCGTCACCGGCCGGCTCGACCAGCCCCGGCCGCGGTCCCCCGACGGCGGCACACCAGCCCACCTCCCCGGCCCCCGCCCACGCGGCCACGGCGAGCACCGCCGACAACGCCCGCGGCGTGGGGGTCCCGGTCAGCGGCGGGGGGTCACTGCGGCGGGACAGCAGCTCGGGGGGCGTGGGTGGTGGGAAGGACGGGAGGAGGTCCGCGAGCGAGGGCGGTCGGACGGACACGGAGGGGCCGGGGGGCGGGAGCGGCTCGGCGGACGCAGCAGCACCGACCGGCGAGGGCAACCCGGCAGACACACCAGCACCGATCGGCGCGCGTGCTCCGGCAGACGGAGACGGACCGACCGTCGAGGGCAATCCCGCAGACACAGAAGAACCGGCGGGCGCGCATGCTCCGCCAGGCGCAGCGGAACCGACGGTCAAGGGTGCTTCAGCAGACGCGGAATGACCGCTCGGCGGGGGAATGTGCACCGCGGCGAGCGGGCTGTCGGTGCGGCCGTTCAGTCGGGGCTCCGTGGCGGTCGCGCCCAGTGCGTGGGCCGCGAGGTAGAGGGCTCCGGCGGCGTGTCCGGTGTCCAGGAGCAGCAGCGGCCAGGCCCGGTGGGCGTAGTGGGAGACCGTGCGGCGCGCGGTGACGGAGAGTTCGGCGGTCACGCCCGGCGGCGTGCCGTCGGGTTGCCGGCCGAGGCGGTGGACGCGGTGGCGCAGCGGGTCGTAGCCGTAGCGTCCCGGCGGTAGCGAGCAGCCGGTGCCCACGACGAGTTCGGTGTCGACCGGGTGGAGCGCGCCTGCGGACGAGGCGGGCCGCAGGCGTCCGGAGTCGTCCGAGGCCGCCAGGGAGAGGCGCAGCAGCGCGCCCAGGTCGAGCTCCCCCGGGCCGGCCTGGGGGACCGGGAGCGGCGGGCCCGGCCAGGCCCGGACGGCGGGCCCGGCGGGTGTGTCGGGGCCCGGCCGCTCGGCGGAGCGGGCGCGGGCGAGTGCGGCGACGAGGTCCACCGGACGGTCGTCGCGGGTATGTTCCACGGGAGCGGACCTCACATGTGGGGCGGGGGCGCGAGGGTGAAGTCCTCCGGTGCGCTCGGCGCGGTCGTGCGCCAGCCCCGTCGCAGGGCGGTCTCGGCGAGCCGCGGGCAGCCGAAGTAGCCGAAGGCGGCGGGGGCGTTGGGGAGGAGCCCGGAGACGAGGACGCGGGCGACGCGCAGTGCCGTCTCGGCCACGTCCTCGGTGGTGAGGTCGAACGTCATGACGCGGTGGCCGCCCTCGCGGAGCGCGCGGTCGAGCCGGTCCCGGCTGCCGGGTTCGACCGCGTCGAGGGGCACCGTGCCGAGGGCGGGCTCGGTGAAGCGCCGCGCCTCGGCGGCCATCCGCTCGTCCAGCCAGACCTGGACGTGGGCGCCGAGGTCACGGACGTGCTCGAACTGCGGGCCGCACACGTCGAGGTAGCGGTGGTCGGGGCGGTGGTCGAGGTAGAGGCCGCGGGCGAGCAGGCCGGCCTCCACGGCCTGGAACACCCAGCCGTCGGGGCCGGTCAGGCCCTGGGTGAAGACCCAGGTGTGGACGGCTTCCAGCACGGCCTTGCGGGCGGCCTCCGCCGGGTCGTACTTGCAGGCGAACCCGGCGGCGTACAGGCCGAGCCGCGGATCGTGCACGAGGGCGGCCATGCAGGGGGCGAACTCCGAGGGCATCTCGACCAGATGGACGTCGAGCGCGGATCCTGCGAGGTCGTCGGCGAGGCCGGGCACGGTGTCCGGGTCGATGCCCCGGGCCGGGCCGTCGAGGTGCCACCACAGTTCCAGCGCGTCGCGTTCGACGATCTCCAGCAGGCAGCGTTCGACGGCGTCGTCGAGGCCCTGCCCGGTGGCGATGCCGGCGTAGTTGAGGTGGTGGGTGCGGGGCAGTGAACGCAGGTCGCCCTGGCGCCAGTTGAGGTGGGTGAGGGCGACGGGCGCCCACACCGCGGCGGTGCCGCCGTCCGGCAGCCGCTCCTCGCCGCGCGTCCACAGGGCGGGGGTGTCGGGGGTGAGGGGCCGGTACGGGAACTTCTCCCGGGCGTACTGCCAGGGCGCGTAGGCGGGCAGGTCGCCGGGGCCGTACAACCGCAGGCCCTGGTCGGACAGTTCGGCGGCGGTGGCGCGCAGCGGGGCGTCGGGGTGGCCGGGGGGCGGGACGCGGTTGCCGCAGTACCGTTCGATTCCCTCGGCTATCGCGGCGATGCGCGCCCCTTCGGGGTCGCCGAAGGTGGTGCCGAGGGAGACCCGGTCGGCGGGCCACAGGCCGAGTCTGCGGGCGTCGGATATCTCGGCGGTGAGCGCGGTGTAGCGGGGCGGGGCACCGGCGGGGTGCTCGACGGGCTTGACCTTGCGGACGATGCCGCAGACGGGATCGACCAGGGCTTCCAGCGGCAGCGCCGTCATCGCAGGATCTCCTCGGCGGGCTCGGTGGGGGTGGGACGGGTGGGGAGCACGTGCAGCGTGAGCGCCACGCTCTCGGGGTCGACCTCGCGTGGCGAGGGGAGCAGGCGGTCCGCCGTGACCGGGTCGGCCCCGGTGTGGGGGTTGCGGGCGTGGGCCGGGAAGTGGTGTCCGGCGATCTCCAGGCGGAGCCGGGTGCCCGCCCGCAGCCGGCGCGCGAGCCGGCCGAGCTCCACGGTGAACCCGGTTTCCCGGCCGGCCGGGTCCGCGCGCCGGACGACGCCTACGGCGAGCCGTCGCGCCGCCCCTTCCGGGGTGAGGGCGACGAGCCGTACGGCCCAGTCGGCGGACGGGGTGCCGGCGGTGGCCCGCAGCCGTACCCGTACGGGTCCGAGCGCGTCGAGCGGGCGGGGCAGCGGCGGGGTGGCCAGCAGGCACCGGTCGGGCGGCCCCCCGGTGGGGACGGTGAGGTCGTCGGAGCGGACCGGACGGTCGGGGTCGGCGGTGAAGGCGGCGCCGTGCAGCAACCGGACCCGCAGGGTGCGCGGTCGGCCCTCGGTGGCGGCGGGCACCCACAGGTTGCCTCCGCCCAGCGCCAGCGCGCCGTGGCGCCCGGGGGCGAGTTCGCCGCCGAGGGCGCGACGGGTCCAGCGCACGTACAGGTCGCCGAGTGCCACCCGGTGGGCGGGTCCGGCGTCGGGCCCGGGCGCGCCGGCCAGGCCGTGGCCCCAAGGGCCCAGCAGCAGTCGCGCCGAGGGCCCGCCCCAGGCGCGCCACAGCGCGACGGTGTCCTCGGTGAAGTGGTCGTGGTGGCCGCCCACCGCGAGCAGCGGTACGGCGGCGTGCGCCGCCCGCGTGGTGAGGCGGCCGCGGTCGTGGTGCCGCCACAGGCCCGCCCAGGAGGGCAGGTCCCGGCCCAGTCGTCGCGGGAGGGCGGTGAGCGGCAGGTGGGTGAGCAGCCCGGGGTCGGCGGCGAGGGCCTTGTCCAGGGCGCTCTCGTCCGAGTCCGGCCGGTCGCCGTGGGCGGCCCACCAGCCGGCGCGGGTCAGCAGCCGTTCCACGCCGGAGGGTTCGCGGGCCGTCTCGGCGGCGCCCAGTGCCGGAACGGCGGCGATGACGGCGTCGGGCCGGGCGTCGCCGGGCGCTTCGAGGGCCAGCACGACGGCGCAGTGGGCGGCGTAGGAGGCGCCGGCGGCGACCAGCCGTCCGTCGCTCCAGGGCTGCCGCCGGATCCAGCGGGCCGTGGCCGCTCCGTCGGCGGCCTCGTTCCGGTAGGGGTGCCACTCCCCCGGTGACGCGAAGCGGCCCCGCACGTCCTGGACGACGGCGGCGAAGCCGCGGCGGGCCCAGCCGCGCGCCTCGGCCCGGTGGCGTGTGCGGTCGTACGGGGTGCGGATCAGGACGGTGGGGAAGGGCCCGTCGCCGTCCGGGAGATGGGTGTCCGTGGCGAGCCCGCCGACCGTCGCGGTGGGCGGTGTCATCCGTTCTTCTTCGGCATCGGGGCGGCGCCGGGCACCGGGAGGGCGTTGGGCATCGGGGCGACGTCGGGCACCGGCAGGACGGGGTGCTCGGTGACGGTGAGCGTGCGCAGGTCGACGCGGCGCAGCCGGCGCCGGGCGGGGAGGCCGCCGGTGTCGGGGGCGTCGGTGGCCCACCGGTGGAGGTCGTCGGCGAGCAACGCGGCGAGCAGTCCGGCGGCGGGCCCGTTGAGCCCGCCCGGCGTGCCGGAGGTGCGGGGTCCGCTCCAGTAGGCGGCCAGTTCGCGGTGGGCGGGGGTGGCGGCGAGGCGCCGGGCGCGGACGTGGACGGAGGTGACGTCCCCGGGAGCGGCGGCCAGCGGCTCCAGGTACGCCTGCCTTCCCTCGCGGTGGCAGCGCAGCCAGGCGACGCCGTGCCCGGGCAGCCGGTCGGCGGCGTCCCACAGTCCGCCGGGGACGGGTCCGTCGAGGCACCACACCACGGCTGCGGGGTCGTCGCGCAGCAGGTCCTCCAGGTGTTCCGGCGGCGCGGCGGGGGTGTGCGGCGCGGCGCCCAGGGCGGTCAGCTGTGCGGCGAGCGGCCGGGTCAGGACCGGGTCGCCGAGGAGCCGTACGGACCGGCGGGCGGCGGGCCACTCGGAGTGCCGCGGCTCCTCCGTCAGGTAGCCGGCCTCCCCGAACGCCCGCAGGACGCGCCGGAGTTCACCGTCGTCCGGGGCCGGTGCGGTGCCGGAGAGCACGGCGAGCAGGGTGTCCTGGTCGGCGCCCCCCGTCCTGACGCCGAGGAACTCGCCCTCGGCGGTCCGCAGGGCGAGACCCCGCCCGGGCACGGCGACGACCTCGACACCGGGTGCGAGCCTGCTGCGGGACACGGCGATCCTCCTGGCGAGTGGGGCGGGTGAGGGGTGTGGGCCCGCCCGGAAGGCAGGGGGCGGGCCCACGGTCGAGGGGGTGAGCCCTCGCTTACTCCTCGGTGTCCTCGAACGGGTTCTCGACGAGGGCGTTGGAGTGGGAGGCCGAGTCGTGGGCCAGCTGGCCCGGGTCGGCGATGGGCGCGAAGACCTGCTCGTTGTCCATGAACTCTCCTTTGTCATCAGGGAGATACGGCGTTCGGATGAGCGCCATGACAGGAACCCTAATGAATCTGATTTTCATATTCAAGATCGGGGAGGGGGTGATCTGGGTAACACACCGGCCAGCCGCCCTCGGGGTCCCGGCCGACCCGGCCCGCCACCCTGAGGACATCCGCCAGCAACCCCGGCGTGACGACGTCCTTCGGCGTACCGTCGGCCACCACGCGGCCGTCGCGCAGGGCCACGACGCGTTCGGCGAACCGGGCCGCGTGGGCCAGGTCGTGCAGCACCATCACCACGGTGAGCCCGCGTTCCTCCCGCAGCCGCACCACCGTCTGCAGCACGTCGAGCTGGTGGTGCAGGTCCAGGTAGGTGGTCGGCTCGTCCAGCAGCAGGACGCCGGTGTCCTGGGCCAGCGCCATGGCCAGCCGCACCCGCTGCCGCTCACCCCCGGACAGCGCGTCGACGTCCCGGTCGGCCCACGCCTCCACCCCGACGTCGCGCAGCGCCCGGTGCACGACGGGGTCGTCGCCCTCGCGCAGCATGCCCAGCGGGCCGCGCGCCGCGTACCGCCCCTGGCGCACCAGATGACGTACCGTCATACCCGGCACGGCGGGCGCGGATTGGTGCAGCAGCGCCACCCTGCGGGCCGTGGCGCGCCGGGAGAGCCGCGCGACGTCGTCCCCGCCGAGCAGCACCCGCCCCGCGTCCGGCCGCAGCAGCCCGGCGGCCAGCCGCAACAGGGTCGACTTGCCGCAGCCGTTGAGGCCGATGAGCGCGGTCAGTTCCCCCGGCCACACGGTCAGGTCGACCCCACGCAGCACGGGTCGTGCGGGGTAGCCGAAGTGGACCCCCTCGACGTGGATCCCCACGGACTCGGTCATGCTCTGTCCTTAAGTCGACTTCAGAACGAACGGCTCGGCGTGCGGCGCACGACGACCAGCAGCAGGGCGGCACCGAGGCCGGCAGTGAGCGCGCCGACCGGCAGCGTGAGCCGTCCGGAGTCCAGCCCCGCGGCGAGCAGCCGCGAGGACAGCTGCGCCGCCGCGTCCGCCCCGCAGACCACGACCGCGCCCACCAGGGCCGCGCCGGGCAGGCTCACCCGCAGGTCCGCACCGAACAGGGCCACGGCCAGGTGCGGGACGAGCAGTCCCACGAAGCCCAGCGCCCCGACGGCGGCCACCGCACCGGCGGTGAGCGCCACCGCGCACAGCAGGGCGAGGGTGCGGGCCCGCCGGGCGGCGAGGCCCGCGGTGAGCGCGATGTCGTCGCCGCAGCGCAGCAGGGTCAGCGGCCCGGCCAGCAGCCAGGCCGCGGCACCCCAGACCAGCGCCCACGGCCACAGCAGGTGCCAGTGCTCCCACACCCGGCCCTCCGTGGTGCCGACCAGCCACTGGACGACGCTGCCCAGTTCGCCCGGTTCCACGAGCAGCACCATGGCGGTGAGCCCGCCCAGCACCGCAGAGACCAGGACACCCTGGACGGCGGTCTGCGCCGGGTCGCCCCGGCCGCGCCCGGCGAGCAGCCACAGCAGGGCCGCTCCCGCGCATCCGCCGGCGCACGCGGCGAGCACCACGGCCAGCGGCGAGTCCCACCCGGCGAGTCCGAGTGCCGTCGCGGTGACGGCGCCGAGCACCGCGCCCGGGGTCACGCCGGTCACCTCGGGACCGGCGAGGGGGTTGCGCAGCGCGGACTGCAGGACCAGCCCGGCGACGGCGAGGCACGCTCCCGCGCCGAGCGCCACCAGCAGCCTGGGCACCCGCAGGTTCAGCAGGATGTGACGCTCCGTCGTGTCACCGCCGCCGCCCAGGACCTCCCAGACCGTGCCCGGGGACATTCCTCGCCCCGCCACCAGTTCGACCGCCGCGCACACGACGGCCAGTGCCGTGAGCGCCCCGAAACGCCGGCTCACCGCGCGTCCTCCGTTGCCGTCGGCCCAGGGGCGGGACGGGCCCCGACGGGGCCGTCACTCCCGGACTGCTCTTCACGTGCGTCCTGCGGCGCCCCCGCGCCGGCGGGGACGGCCCGTACACCCGGCGCCGGCGTGTGCCCGGCGGTGGACCCCGCCGTGGCGCGCCGGGCCCGGGTGCGGCCGCCGGACCGCATCAGGGCGACCCCGGCGGGCACCCCCAGCAGGGCCGTCCAGGCGCCCACCGGTGTCTCCACGGGCGCCAGCGCCAGCCGGGCCGGCACATCGGCGACGGTGACGACGACGGCGCCCCACACGGCGGACCAGCACAGCCAACGCACCGCCCCCGCGCCGGGGTTGAACCAGCGGGCCAGGTGCGGGGCGAGGAAGCCCACCCAGGCGACGGGCCCGCACACGGCCGTCACCGGGGCGATCAGCACCACGGCGATGGCCAGCGCGGCCAGCCGTGCCCGCTGGGCGCGCACCCCCAGCGCCTCGGCGTCCTCGTCGCCGAGCCGCATCACCGACAGCACCGGGGCGCACACCACCAGGGCGGGGGCCGCGACGAGCAGCCACGGCCACAGGCCGGTCACGTCGTCCCAGGTCCGGGCGGAGAGGGAGCCGAGCAGATAGCGGTAGATCAGCTGGAGGTCGAGCTGGTCGGCCATCACCATCAGCACGAGCAGCGCGGCCTGCAGCGCGGCGGCGACCGCCGCGCCGGTCAGCAGCACGGCGGACGGGCTGCGGCCGAGCCCGGCGGCGAGCAGGGTGAGCCCGCCGCCGAGGGCGGCCCCCCCGATGGCCAGCAGGGGTTGCACGGCGGCCGGCAGGGACAGCGCGAGGACCAGCGGCGCGGCCACCCCGAGCGCCGCCCCTGAGGAGACGCCCAGCATCTCCGGGACCGCCAGCGGATTGCGCAGGGCCTCCTGCAGCACGAGTCCGGCGGCGCCCAGGCAGGCGCCGGCGACGATCGCCAGCACCAGCCGGGGGACGCGCAGTTCGGTGACGACGATGCCGGCGAGCGTGGTGTCCCCCTCCAGCACCGCGCCGACGAGCCGGTGCGGCGGTACGTCGGGGGTGCCGAGGCTCAGGGCGCAGACCGAGGAGACCGCCAACAGGACGACCGCCAGGAGCGGTTGCGCTGCCGGTGCGCGGAGTGCGGGCCGCCGTGAGCGCACCGCGGCCGGGCCCGGTTCGGGCGCGCTCACCGCAGCGCGGCCGCGGCCTCGTCGAGGACGATGCCCAGCGACCGGGTGCCGCGGCCCTTGGCCCACACCTCCGAGTTCACCTCGTGGACGTCGCCGTTGCGCACGGCCGGGATCTTGCTCCAGAGGGGGTTCTTCGCCAGCTTCTCCGAGAGCTTGCCGTCCGCGTCGCCGAAGCTCATGGTCTCGACGAACAGGACGTCGACGTCGGCGGCGAGGATCTCCTCCAGGCTGTAACTGCCCTCCACGCCACGGGACTTCCAGGGGTAGTCGGTGAACTTCGGGAACAGGCTGGCGGTCGCGTCGGCCTCGGGGGTGGCGACGCCGAAGTTCTCGTCACTGCCGTAGATGATGAGCGCGGTCTTGTCGCTCGGGGTCTTCTCGGCCGCGGCGAGCGTGGTCCGGAATGCCTTCTCGGCCTTCTCCCCCTCGTCGGTGCGGCCGGTGAGCGCGGCGACGTCGCGCAGATAGCCCACGCTGTCCTCCCACGTCTCGGGCTGCATGGCCCAGAAGGTGGTGGCGTCCTTCAGCGCCGGGGCGAGCTTGCCGTGGGTGTCCCCCAGACCGATCACGAGGTCGGGCTTGTGGGAGAGGATCGCCTCCACCTCCGGCGCGATGAACCCGCCGGGGATGACGTCCACCTCCTTCGCCTTCCGCTCCCCCAGGAAGTCGGGGTGTGCGAGCAGGGCGCTGTTCGTGGCCGTCGGGACGATGCCCAGCTCGGTCAGGATGTCGTCGCAGAGCGCGAACAGGCAGACGATGCGCTCCGGCTGCTTCTTCAGGGAGACCTTGGTGCCGCCCGTGTCGGTCAGCTCCGTGGTGGCCTCGATGGGCTCGACGGTGACCTCGGTCTTCGCGGTGGGCCGGGCCTTGTCGCTCGTGGATCCGTCGTCGGACGACGTACCGCAGCCGGCCAGGAGCGAACCCACGGCCGCCGCGGTGATGCAACCGCGGACGAGCCGCGACGGTGAACGCAGCATCGATGCCCTCGCTTCTCTCTTCTCGGAAACCCGGAACGCACCGAAGATACATGATAATCGTTTTCACAAACCGGTTTTCTGGAGGAACGGACCCATGCCCGATGCCGCTTGCGTGCTGCTCGCCTCCGACCACGTGGAGGGATACGTCCATGTGCTGACGGTGCCGGACGGCACGGTCACCGCCCGTCTCACCGGCCGTCACCTCTCCGAGCACGCCGGGTTCCTGGCGCTGCCCGGCGGGCGGGTGGCCTGTGTCGACGACCGCCGGGGTGAGCTGCTGGTGCTCGATCCCTTCGGTGACGAGCTCGTGGAACGCGCGGTCCCGGTCGCCGTACCGGCCGAACACCTCGCCTGCGACCCGTCCGGCCGTCTGCTGGCCGTCACCACCGGCCTGGGCCGCAACACCGAGCCGTGGTCGGACCTGTTGACGGTCGTCGACCTGGCCACGGGAGAGGCGGCCCGGGTGCGCACCCGCGTCGGCGAACCGGGGGTGACGGTGCTCGGCGGTGACGATCCGCTGGTCGTGCTGCGGCACCGGGAGCCCGGCGCGCTCGCCGTCCACCGCTTCGCCGATCTCCTCGCGGCAGCGCCCGGCTGCCCCCCGGTCACTCCTCACGCCGTGCTGCCGCTGCCGGACGACGGGCACGGGGACGCGCAGGCTCCCGCCTCGCGGGAGGTGTTCGCGGCCACGGGCGAGGGGGTGCACCGGGCCCGGCGCGACGGCGACGGACTCGTCGCCGGGACGGTGATCCCCTGGGGGTCGTCCGCCCGGGGCTGGTACCTGCGCCTCGACACCCGCCGGCAGGCCCTGTGGAGCACGCTGCGCGGTGGCGCCCCCGATCCGCTGCGGTGGCCGGAGTGGACCAACCAGGCGTGGCGCCACGACCTGGCGACGGGCCGCACCCGGCCCACCGAACTCGGCCCCGGTCTGGTGTTCCGGCTGGCCCTCGCCCGGGACCACACCGCCTTCACCCGCATCCACCCCGACGGCGACGAACTGGTCCTGCTCGGCACCGACGACACCGTCCGCCGCGTCCCCCTGCCCGCCATGGACGGCGCCCCGCGGCGCGGCGGCACCCCGTGGGAGGGGGTCCAGCGCCGCGCGGTGGCCGCCTCGCCGGACTCCGACTGGGTCGCCGTCACCCGCGGCGGCCACGGCGAGGTGCACCTCGTCCACGCCGGAACCGGCGAGGAGGCGGCCCGCCTGCGGCCGGGCACGCCGCTCCACCACGGCGGCCACCTGGTGCTGCGCACACTCGACGACGGCGCCGACGGGGATCCGGTGGGCCGGTGACGGGGCCGACGTCCGCCGTGGGCCGGTGACAGGACACACGGCTGCCACTGGCCGCGAAGCCCCCACCGTGGGCCGGTGAGCGGGCCGCCCGGCCGACTGTGGCCCCCGGTGGGAGGGGGCCGCAGCCGAGCCCGCCCGGAAGGAATGAACCGCGCGGGTCTGTTCACCCGGACGGCATGGTTCGGTCCAACGACGAGGTCGCCGCACTGCTCGCCGAGTACGCGGACCTGATCTCGATCACCGGCGGAGAGGCGTACCGGGCGCGCGTCTACGAGAAGGCCGCCCGCGCCATCGGCGGCCACCACGCCGACGTCGCCACGCTCGACGTCAAGGGACTGCGGGAGATCCCCGGGGTCGGCAAGTCGATCGCCGAGAAGGTCACGGAGTACTTCCGCAGCGGCAGCGTGTCGGCGGTGGAGGAGCTGCGCGCGAGGATCCCCGCCGGTGTGCGCCGGCTGACGGCCATCCCCACCCTCGGCCCCAAGAAGGCCCACGCCCTGTACGAGGAGCTCGGCATCTCATCGGTCGACGAGCTGGTGGACGCCGTTCACGCGGAGAAGCTGAGGGACCTGAAGGGCTTCGGACCCCGGACGGAGGAGAAGATCCTGCGCGGCGTCGAACTCCTGCGGTCGGCCGGTGACCGTGTGCTGCTGGACGTGGCCATGGAGCTCGCCGAGGACCTGGTGGGCCGGCTGTCCGAGGTGCCCGGCTGCCGGCGCTGCGCGTACGCCGGGTCGCTGCGCCGCGTCCGGGAGACGATCGGGGACATCGACGTCCTCGTCGCGGCCCGGAGGTCGGCTCCGCTGATGCGTGCGTTCACCGAGCTGCCCTACGTCACCGAGGTCGTCGCGCAGGGGACGGCCAAGACCTCGGTCCGCACCGACCGCGGCCTCGCCGTCGACCTGCGGGTCGTCTCGCCGGATGCGTGGGGTGCGGCGTTGCAGTACTTCACCGGCTCGAAGGCGCACAACATCCGCACCCGGGAGCTGGCCGTACGCCAGGGGTTCAAGCTGTCCGAGTACGGGCTGTTCGACGCCGAAAGCGGGGAAAAGATCGTCTCGGAGACCGAGGAGGAGGTGTACGCCCGGCTGGGCCTGCCCTGGATCCCGCCGACGCTGCGCGAGGACCGCGGGGAGATCGAGGCGGGGCTGGGCGGTGACCTGCCCGAACTTCTCCAGGAGGCGGACCTGCGGGGCGACCTGCACACGCACACCGACCTGACCGACGGCCTCGCCCCCCTGGAGAACATGGTGGCCGCGGCCGCCGAGCGCGGCTACGCCTACTACGCGGTGACCGACCACGCCCCGAACCTGTCCATGCAGCGGATGACCGACGAGCGGATGCTCGCCCAGCGGGAGCAGGTGCGGAAGCTGGACGGTGCGTACGGCAGGCGCGGCGGGCGCGGTGGAATGCGGCTGCTGCACGGCACGGAACTGAACATCGATCCCGACGGCGAGGTGGACTGGCCGCCGGAGTTCCTGGCCGGGTTCGACCTGTGCGTGGCCTCCGTGCACTCGCACTTCGACCAGACCCGCGAGCAGCTGACCCGTCGGATCGTGCGGGCCTGCGAGAACCCGTTCGTCAACATCATCGGCCACCCCACCGCCCGCATCATCGGCAGGCGGCCGGGCATCGACGCCGACCTCGACGAGGTGTTCGCGGCGTGCGCGCGGACCGGTACCGCGCTGGAGATCAACTCCCACCCGGACCGGCTCGATCTCCGGGACGAGGACATCCTGCGGGCCAGGCGGCACGGGGTGAGGTTCGCCGTCGACAGCGACGCGCACTCCGTGGTGCACCTGTCCCACGTCCGCTACGGCGTGGGGACGGCGCAGCGCGGCTGGCTCACCCGGAACGACGTGATCAACACCTGGCCGGAGGCCCGGCTGCGGCGCTTCCTCCGCGAAGGGCGGAAGGAGCGGACACGACGCGGTACCGACGCACACCCGTAAGAGCCCGAACAAGGAAAGGAAAGACCATGCCCGCCACTCGCCCACCCGACTTCGAGCACGCCATCCACACCACGAACATCTGGCTCAAAGCGGTATCGGAGGCTCTGGGAACGGACGACCGCCACCTCGCCCACCGGGTCCTGCGCGCCTGGCTGCACACGTTTCGCGACCGGCTCACCGTCGACGTGGCCGCCCACTTCGCGGCGCAGCTTCCCGAACTGCTGCGGGGCGTCTACTACGACGGCTGGAGCCCCAGCGCCGTACCGATCAAGTACGACCGTGACGGCTATGTGAACCGTTTCGTCCAGGAAGCCAGGGTCAAGGCCGAGGACGTGCCCCAGATCGCCTCCGCCGTCACCGCCGTCGTACGGGCACACTTCTCCCCCGGGACCCTGGAGTCGGCACTGGAGCAACTGCCGCACGACATCCGCGGGCTGCTCCTCCAGCCGGCCGCCTGACCACCGGACGGCAGCCGCGCGAAGGCCGATATCGCGTGAGGCCGGTATCGCGCGAAGGCCGTATCACGCGAAGCCGGTACCACCAGGCGGCCGGTATCACCAGGCGGCAGCCGGGCGCGGGCCGGCACCGCGGGTCAGCGGCGCAGGGCGGTCTCCCGCTGCATGTACGACAGTTTCTCGGGATTGCGCACGGCGTAGAGCCCGGTGACGAGGCCGTCGTCGACGCGTACCGCCACGACGGTGTCGATCGCGCCGTCGAGCCGGAGGATCAGCGCCGGGTGGCCGTTGACCTGCGCCGGCCGCAGCGACGCACCGGCGGGGAGCCTGCCCATCCCGGCGTGCAGCAGCCGGGCCACCTTGTCGGCCCCCACGACGGGCCGCAGGACGGCCTGCTTGATGCCGCCGCCGTCGCCCAGGAGGACGACGTCAGGCGCCATGATGTCGAGCAGGCCCTGCAGATCACCCGTCTCGACCGCCCGTCGGAACGCGTCGAGCGCGCCCTTCGTCTGGGCCGGTGACACGGCCCCGCGCGGCCGGCGCGCCGCGACATGGGCGCGGGCCCGGTGCGCGATCTGGCGGACCGCGGCCGGGCTCTTGTCGACGGCGTCCGCGATCTCGTCGTACTCGAGGTCGAACACCTCGCGCAGCACGAACACCGCCCGTTCGGTCGGCGTGAGCGTCTCCATCACCAGCATCATCGCCATCGAGACGCTGTCGGCGAGCTCGACGTCCTCGGCCACGTCGGGCGACGTCAGCAGCGGCTCGGGCAGCCAGGAACCGACGTAGGACTCCTTGCGGCGGCCGAGCGTGCGCAGTCGGCCCAGCGCCTGGCGCGTGGTGATCCGGACCAGATACGCGCGCCGGTCCCGCACGGTGTCCAGATCGACGTCCGCCCACCGCAGCCAGGTCTCCTGCAGGACGTCCTCCGCGTCGGCGGCCGAGCCGAGCATCTCGTAGGCGACGGTGAACAGCAGGTTGCGGTGGGTGATGAACGCCTCGGTGGCGGGGCCGGTGCGTCCGCCGCCCGTGGACCGCCCCGCCGCGTCCCCGTCGCGCTCGCTGTACTCGCCCCTCACGGCTGCTCCCGCCTGTTCGCCTTCGATGATCGCCACGCGCACAAGACGCCGGTCACCGCCGTTCTGTGACATCCCTGCGTCGTGGCTCACGTCACACCACCACCCCGTCACAGGGAGCGGTCCGCCGGCATCTCGTGTTCGTCAACGCAACACCACACGTGAGGACGACGTCATGGACGCTCGATTCAACCTGTTCGAGAACAAGATCGCCGCCAAGTTCGCCAAGCGGTTCGCAGGAGCCGCCCTGGTGATCCAGGACTCGCCGCTGCCGAAGTCCACGCAGGAGCTGGTGTCGCTGCGCGCCAGCCAGATCAACGGCTGCGGTCACTGCGTCGACATGCACGTCAAGGAGGCCGCTGCCGCCGGCGAGAGCGCGGTCCGGCTCCACCTGGTCGCCGCGTGGCGCGAGTCCACGGTGTTCAACGAGGCCGAGCAGGCCGCTCTGGCGCTCGCCGAGGAGGGCACCCGGCTCGCCGACGCCCACCAGGGCGTGTCGGACGAGACGTGGGCCCAGGTCCGCAAGCACTACGACGACGACCAGATCGCCGCGCTGGTCGCCCAGGTCGCCTTGATCAACGCCGCCAACCGGCTCGCCGTGATCGTGCACCAGAAGGGCGGCTCCTACGAGGCCGGCATGTTCACCGCCGCACTCGACGCCTGACCGACACCGAAACCGGGCCCGTCCCCGGATCATCCGATCCGGGGACGGGCCCGCGTCGTTCGCACGGCGCTACACCGCCGGGGGCGCCGACAGCTTCACCGGTGTCGGCAGGCTCGGCCGGCCTGCGTGAGCCGGCCTTCCTGCGGGACCGCACGCCGGTCGATGAGGGCCGTCAGCAGATCTACGGCACGCAGATCGCCGGCGTGAAGGACGGAGCACCGGTTCCGTGGCCCTGTGAAGAGCCCGAGCGCATGGACGAACTCCGTGCGGAAGTCGGCATCGAGCCCTTCGACGAGTACGTCGCCAAGTTCTCCATGACCTGACACCCCGTTCCGGGCCTTCTGCTTGACCTGAACCTCGGTCGAGGTCCTAGCGTGCGCCGAAAGTGATCACCGGCCGACGGCAGGAGAAGACAGCGATGATCCTTGTGACGGGTGCCACCGGAAACATCGGACGCGCTCTGGTACGGCAGTTGCACAGGTCCGGCGCCTTACCCGTACGAGGCCTGACCCGTGACGCCGCCCGAGCCTCGTTCCCCGACGGAGTCGAAGCCGTCGAGGGCGACCTCGCCCGGCCCGTCTCGCTGAAGCCGGCGCTGGACGGAGTGCGTTCTCTGTTCCTCGTGCCGGGCACGGGTGCGGACGCGGACGTTCTCACGGCCGCCCGGCAGGCGGGTGTGGAGCACGTGGTGCTCGTGTCCTCCATCACGGTGCGAACCCATCCGCACCTGCCCGCCGCCGCCGAGAACCTGACCGTCGAGCGGCTGCTCCAGGGCAGCGGGATGAGCTGGACGATCCTGCGTCCGACACAGTTCGCGTCGAACGCCCTGTGGTGGGCGGAGTCGATCCGGGAGCACCGGTCGATCCGGGTGCCCTATGCGGACATCGGACTTCCCGCCGTCCACCCGGCAGACATCGCGGCGGTGGCACGGGCGGCGCTGTCCGAGCCGGGTCACGGCGGGCGGACGTACGCGCTGACCGGGCCGGCACGGATCACTCCCCGGCAGCAGGCACAAGCGATCGGGGCGGCCCTGGGACGCGACGTGTCCGTCGTGGAGATCAGCCGGGAAGAGGCGCACCGGCAGATGGCCTCCTTCATGGGAGACCGGACCGCGCACGCGGTGCTCGACCTGATGGGTGGGGACGTCAACGACGAACTGCTCAGGGTGCACGACACGGTTCCGCGTGTTACCGGCTCCCCTGCCAAGCCCTTCCGACAGTGGGCCGCGGAGAACGTCGCCGCGTTCCGCTGACGGCCCGCGAGGACAGGCTGAGAGCACGCCTGATCGCTCGGCACGAACATGCACCATCCGCTACGGCGGCACAACGGCGTGATGATCCACTGGCACGTCGAGCGGGAAAACGTCTGCATCTACTCCCAGCTCAAGAGCTGTCCGTCGTCCGAGGTCGCGGCCATGATCGAGGGCCTGCTGCGGCACCGCACCGGTGCCGGGATCGAGTCCGGCCACGTCGACACGCACGGCGCGAGCGTCGTCTCTGCCGGCGCAGCCGGCCGATCACGCACGCGGACACGATGAGGGACTTCCCGGGCTTCATCGACCGGGCCCCCGACCCGCGAGCCGGCCTCGCGATAACTCCTCCACCATGTGATCCAAGTCACATGTAGTTCCTGTCAGCAATCCGGGTGCTGTTCCGCTCAATCACCGAAGGCAAGCGAACCGACAGGAGCTATTCATGAAGCACCGCATCGTCGTTCTCGGCGCCGGCTATTCCGGGGCCTACGTGGCCGGGAACCTGGCCCGCCGGCTGTCCCCGGCGGACACCGGGATCACCGTGGTCAACGCTGAGCCGGACTTCGTCCAGCGGCTGCGGCTGCACCAGTTCGCGGCCGGCCAGGAGATCGAGGCTCCGAAGCTCACCGACGTCTTCGCGGGCACGGGGATAGGACTGCGCCTGGCCCGTGTCACCGCCATCGACCCCGAGCGCCAGGTCGTCGCCGTGGCCGACGCCGAGGGCGGCGGCGAGCTCGGCTACGACACGCTGTTCTACGCGCTCGGCAGCCACGGGGACGACGGCGGCGTTCCCGGCGTGGCCGAGTACGCCTTCGACGTCGCCGCCCGGCCCTCGGCGCTGCGCCTGCGCGAGCGTCTGGAGAGCCTGGGCAGGCGGGGCGAAGGCGGGAGTGTACTGGTCGTCGGCGACGGGCTGACCGGCATCGAGACCGCCACCGAGATCGCCGAATCCCGGCCCAACCTGTCGGTGACGCTCATCGCCCGCAGCGAGCTGGGCGCCCGGCTCTCCGCCGGAGCCCGCGGCCACCTGCGCCAGGCCTGCGGCCGGCTGGGCATCACGGTCCTGGAGCACAGCGTCGTCGAGGCTGTCGAAGCGGCGCGGGTGCTGTGCGCCGACGGCACCGCCGTGGCGTCCGACGCGACAGTGTGGACAGCCGGGTTCGCGGTCAGCACCATCGCCGCCGTCGGCGGCCTTGAGGTCACCGGCAACGGCCGGATCGTCGTCGATCGCACCATGCGGTCGGTCTCGCACCCGAATGTCTACGCCGCTGGCGACAGCGCCTACGCCATCGGCGACAACGGCCAGCCGCTGCCGATGTCCTGCGCGTCGGCGGGCTGCACCGGCATGCAGGCCACAGCCGCGATCGTGGGACGCCTGACCGGCCGCAAGGTCCCGAACACCAAGCTGGAATACCTGGGCAACCACATCAGCCTCGGGCGGCGGGACGGGATCCTGCAGATGGTCGACGACGAAGCGCAGGCGAAGCCGACGTACATGGGCGGTCGGAAGGCCGCGCGGATCAAGGCGGGCATCCTCAAGATGTCGCTGTGGACCACCTCGCACCCGACGTTCGGCCTACCCAAGCGCAAGCGCCGCCTGGCCGCCGCCCCGGACACGTCCGCGCATGCGTCCGCCGAGAAGGCGGTCGCGTAACCGCCTGGGGTGGCCCGCGTGGACAGCACCTCCACTGATCGCTTCGACACCAGTCGGTTCCAGGCCAGCCGGAACCGACTGGCCTCGCTGGCGTACCGGCTGTTGGGCTCCGCCGCCGACGCCGAGGACGTGGTGCAGGACGCGTTCCTGCACTGGGAGGCCGCCAACCGGCAGCTGATCAAGGTGCCGGAGGCATGGCTGACCAAGGTCGTCACCAACCTGTGCCTCGACCGGCTCCGCTCGGCACAGGCCCGCCGTGAACGCGCCGTCGGCGCCTGGCTGCCGGAACCGCTCCTCGACGGCGACCCGATGCTCGGCCCGGCCGACACGTTCGAGCAGCGCGAATCGGTCTCCCTGGCCGTGCTGACTCTCATGGAGCGCCTGTCGCCCGTCGAGCGTGCCGTCTACGTCCTGCGCGAGGCGTTCTCCTACAGCCACGCCGAGATCGCCCAGATCCTCGTCATCACCGAGTCCGCGAGCCAGCAGCACCTCCACCGGTCCCGGCGCCGCATCACCGCCGCACGCCGCGGCGGCGGCGAGGCCGACCCGGCATCCGCCCGCAGGATTGTCGAGGAATTCCTCGCCGCCGCCTCCTCGGGCCGCACCGAACAACTGGTGGCGCTGCTCACCGACGACGCGACCGCGATCTCCGACGGCGCCGGCCTGACCGAGAAGCTGCGGCGATACGACACTCCGCAGCGCATCGCCGCCATCGCACGGGCCGGCTTCAAACCCACACCCGCGAAACGGCGACTCGCCGGCGGCACGCCCACCATCCACTACGCGCTCGTCAACGGCGCCCCCGCCATCCTCTTCGTGCTCGGCGACCGGGTCGTCGGCTCCGTGACGTTCGACATCACCAACGGCAGGATCGCGACCGTGCGCGGCATCGCCGCCCCCACTCGCCTCGCCCGCCTCACCGAAGCCTGGCAGCAGCACCAACCGGACACGCCGCTCATCGCCCAGTGGTGATGCGCCCGCGTTTCATGGTGCGCTCGTGGAACACCTGCCGCGCAGCGATCGCGTGAGCGACGACTTCCAGCGCGTTGAAGCGCACGACTGCCCGATGTCCACAGTCGCGGGCGGCGGTCGACAGCGGGGTACCGCGGTGCTCTTTCTGTACCGCGACTACTCACACCCGGTTCTCTTGCCGTGTCCTGGCGGCCCTCGTGGTGCACTCCGCCCACACCGTCTTGCCACCCGGGTGGTGGGATTCGCAGCCCCAGGCGTCGGCGAGCGAGGCGACGAGAAGCAGGCCCCGTCCGGACTCACCGTCGGCATCGGCCTCCGGTGTCCGCACGGGCAGACGTTCGCCCCGCGCGTCGGTGACCTCGATCCGCAGGGTGGTGGGTGTCAGGGTGAGGGCGAGGCGTGCGTTCCTGCCCCGCACCCGGCCGTGCAGGGCGGCGTTGGCGGTCAGTTCCGCGATGAGGAGGGACACCGTGGCCGTGTCGTCGTCAGTGGCGGCGGCTTCCGGCCATCCCTGCTGTGTGGCGAGCCAGTGCTCGGCGGCATGGCGGGCGCCGTGCGCGCCCCGCGCCGTGGTGGGAAACATGATGCGGAAGTGGCTCGTGACGACGGTCGGTTCACCGGGTGCGGTGACAGTTTCCTGATTCACATCACCGAGGGTGACCGACACGTCCTACCGTGTGGAGCACTCCGGGCGGTACGCAGGGTGACTGTCCCGGCGCGGACGGTGTGATGTACGGGCGTACGGCCATGACCTGACCGGGGGGTCGCCGGTTCGTCCCCGGTACAAGGAAACAGGGTGGTGGTACGGCATGGGATCACAGCCGGGTACGGGAGTTCCCACGGGCGGCGAGGCGGACGGCACGGACGAGGTCGCGGACCTGTTCCGGGCTCTCGGCCGGCAGATCAAGGTCGCCCGGGAGCGGGCCGGGCTGAGCCAGAAGGAGCTGGGCGACCGGCTCGGGTACGGGGAGGAGACGATCTCCTCGGTCGAGCGGGCACGACGGACGCCTCAGCCCGCACTGCTGGTAGCAGTGGACCAGTTGCTGGAGTGTGGGGGTCTGCTGGCTTCTGCGGCGGAGGACGTGGAGCGGGCCAAGACGCGGCGCCGGGTGCGGCATCCGGAGTGGTTCCGGGATTATGCGCGGTTGGAGGCGGAGGCGGTTGAACTGCGCTACTTCGCCAACCAGGCGGTGCCCGGCTTGTTCCAGACCCCGGACTACGCCCGCGCCGTCTTCGCCAGTCGACAGCCGTTTTTCGATGAGGAGACCATCGAACAGCGAGTAACCGCGAGGATGGCTCGGCAGGAGTTGATGACACGGTGGCCACCACCGACTGTGAGCGCAACCATTCAAGAAAGCATTCTGCGTCAACCCTTCGGCGGTCCAGACGTACAGCGCGGACAGTTGGAACAACTGCTGCGGACGGGACGCTTGCGTCATGTGGAAATCCAGGTCATGCCGACCTCGAGCGAAGAGCACGCAGGTATGGGCGGCCCCTTCACGCTACTCACCCCCAAAGGCAAGCCGCAGGTGGCCTATCTGGAAGTCCAGCACATCAGCCGCCTCATCACTGACCAGGAAGAGGTGCGCGTTCTGGCCGCGAAACATGGCAGCATCCGAGGGCAGGCGCTCACCCCACGCGAGTCCTTGCGCCTCATCGAGAAGATGCTGGGAGACCTATGAACACCGAACAGCTCGCACAGCTCACCTGGTTGAAGAGCAGCTACAGCGGCGATGAAGGCGGCGAGTGCGTCGAAGTCGCCCCCGCCACGACCGTCATACACGTACGGGACTCCAAGGAACGCGGCGGACCGCAGCTCGCGTTCCCGCGGCGCGCATGGTACGGGTTCGTCGCGGGTCTGGGGCGGGACCGCGACCGTATCTGACCCACTCCCCCGATGCGATGCCCCGTCCGAGGTCAGGTCGCCGTTCACGGACCGAAGGACGGTGGACGGGCCGGGCGTTGCCCGGGACGGTGGTGAGCAGCTACAGCAGCAGCCGGGGCGCCGCGGCGCACTTCCTCCACGCAGCCGGGACCGGTGTGGAACGGGGGTTCGCCTCCGTCGGAGTCGGCCCGAAAGGATCGGATCGGACGGTCCCTGTCTGAAGTGGCGGAGGCCGGATTGAGGCAGCGAGCGGCCCCCGGCCGGTGTGCACCGGCCGGGGGCCGTGTCGGAGGGTACGGGTCACGCCTGCGCGGCCGGCTCCTGGGTGAAGGCCGCGTGGAAGCGGCGCGTGTGGTCGACCCGGCGTTCCGGGCCGGTCAGGGTGACCGTCGCCGTGAGGCGGGCGTCCGTGCTCGACGCGGAGAGACGCAGCTCCAGGTCCCCGGGTTCGATGACGCGGTGGCCGTCGCGGCCGGTGAAGGAGGCCACGTCGGCCGGGACCGTGACACGGACGCGGCGGGCCTCCCCCGGCTCCAGCGGCACCCGCGTGTAGCCGACAAGGCGCTGCACCGGCTGGACGACGGAGGCGACCGGGTCGTGCAGGTAGAGCTGGACGACCTCGGTGCCGGACCGGTCACCGGTGTTGCGGACGGTGAGTGTCAGGGCGAACTCGCCGTCGGTCGCGGCCTGTTCGGCGTCCACGGCGAGGTCGCTCCAGGCGAACGCCGTGTACGTCAGGCCGTGGCCGAAGCCGAACGCCGGGGTCGGGTCGATGTTGGACACCTCGCTGGCCTGGGCGAGGCGTGCGCCGAGGTAGGTGGTCGGCTGGGCGCCCGGCCCGCTCGGCACGCTGACCGGAAGCCGACCTGAGGGGTTCGTGCGGCCGCTGAGCACCCCGGCGATCGCGTGGGTGCCCGCGACCCCGGGGAAGAAGGACTGCACGATCGCGGCGGACTCGGTGACGGCGCGGCCGAGCGCGTACGGCCGTCCGGCGAGCAGGACGGTCACCACCGGCCTGCCGGAGTCGAGCAGCGCGTCGAGCAGCTGCTGCTGGGCGCCGGGCAGGACGAGGGACTCCGCGTCACAGCCCTCGCCGCTGGTGCCGCGCCCGAACAGGCCCGCGCGGTCACCGAGGACGGCGACGACGACGTCCGCCTCGCGGGCCGCCTCCACCGCCTCGCCGATACCGGCCAGGTCCCCGTCGTCGACGCCGGTGCCGCGGGCGACCGTGATCTCCGCGTCGGGGAACTCGGCGGCCAGGGTGTCCCGGAGGGTGGGCAGGTCGATGCCGACCGGGGTCTGCGGGTGGTGCACGCCGACGTGCAGCGGGAAGGAGTAGCAGCCGAGGACGGCGGTCGGCTCGGCCGCGTTGGGGCCGACCAGGGCGATGCGGCGCGGCCGGGCGAGCGGGAGGGTGCCGTCGTTGGTGAGCAGGACGACCGCCTTCTCGGCGATCTCGCGGGCCAGTTCGCGGTTCTCGGGCCGGTCCAGGTCGACCTTGCCGCGCAGCGCGTCCGGGTCGTCGAAGTCGACGCCGTCGAGCGCGGGCGGCACGGGGCTCCAGTCCGGGTCGAGCAGGCCGAGCATCGCCTTCTGGCCGAGGACGCGGCGCAGGGCGCGGTCGATCACCGACTCCGGGATCCGGCCCTCGGCGACGGCCTCGGCGAGCGGCGCGCCGAACGTCTTGACAGTGGGCAGTTCGATGTCGACGCCCGCCCTCAGCGCGGTGCCCGCGGCGTCGGCCCAGTCGCCCGCGACGCCGTGCAGGGTCTTGAGGAAGGCGATGCCGAAGTAGTCGGCGACGACGGTGCCGTCGAAGCCCCACGTCTCGCGGAGCAGCCCGGTCAGCAGCGTCTCGTCGGCGGCGGCGGGCACACCGTCGATGTCGTTGTAGGCGTGCATCACGGACCGGGCGCCGCCCTCGCGGATGGCCATCTCGAACGGCGGCAGCAGGACGTCGGCCCGCTCGCGGGCGCCCATGGGGGCGGGGGCGAGATTGCGTCCGGCACGGGAGGCCGAGTAGCCGACGAAGTGCTTGAGGGTGGCGACGATGCCGGCGGACTCCAGCCCCTGCACGTATGCCGTGCCGATGGTGCCGACGAGGTACGGGTCCTCGCCGATGGTCTCCTCCACCCGGCCCCAGCGGGCGTCGCGCACCACGTCCAGGACGGGGGCGAGACCCTGGTGGACGCCGACGGAGCGCATGTCGCGGCCGATGGCGGCGGCCATGCGGCGCACCACCTCGGGGTCGAAGGTGGCGCCCCAGGACAGCGGGACGGGGTAGGCGGTGGCGCCCCAGGCCGCGAAACCGGCCAGGCACTCCTCGTGCGCGACGGCGGGGATGCCGAAGCGGTTCGCCGAGGCGATGCGGGCCTGGGTGCGCTGCAGGGAGAGCGCGCCGAGCGCGGGGTCGACGGGGACGGTGCCGAAGGGGCGGGTCAGCTGGCCCAGTCCGGTGGGCAGGAGCGCGTCGAGGTCGACGGCCTCCTCCATGTCGTGCTGGTGCGGGGCCACTTCGCCGCCGTTGTCGGAGGCGCCGACCCACACGCCGTACAGCTGGGCGATCTTCTCGTCCAGGGTCATCGCGCCGATGAGCGCGTCGACTCTGACGGCGAGGGGGTGGGTGGAATCGTTCCAGAGGGGGATTTCGGGGGTGGTCTCTACGGCCACGTTGGCGGTCACTTTCCTCCGACACCCATCAGCCCCTGGACCAGGGCGCGACGGGCGAACAGGTAGACGAGCAGGATGGGCACCATGGACAACACCACGGCCCCCAGCAGACCGGGGATGTCGATGCCGTGTGCGGTCTGGAAGTTGTACAGACCCAGGGTGACCACCTTGGTGGAGTCGGACTGGGTCAGGACGAGCGGGAACAGGAAGCCGTTCCATGCCTGGAGTGCGGAGAAGACCACGATCGTGGACAGTCCGCCCCTCGACAGCGGCAGGACGAGCTGGAAGAACATGCGCCGCGGGGTGGCGCCGTCCATGGCCATGGCCTCATACAGCTCCGTGGAGATGTCGCGCATCGCGCCGCTGAGGATCAGCGCCGACATGGGCAGGCAGAACGCGGCCGTGGGCAGGATGACGCCGAGCAGGTTGTCGTACAGTCCTGCCTCGCTGATCAGGTAGAACATCGGCACGATCACGGCCTGGGCGGGGATGGCGAGGCCGAGCAGGAACAGCCGGAAGATCGCCGACGTGGTCCTGCCCCGGCTGCGCACGATGGCGTAGGCGAGCGGCGGGACCAGCAGCAGCACGATGCCGATGACGCAGGCGGTGACGACGAGCGTGTTGAAGAAGTACTGGCCGAAGCCGGAGTCGAAGGCGGCGGTGTAGTTGTCCAGGGTGAAGCTGTCCGGGATCGAGACCGGGCCGTTGTCGGCGTAGTCCTGGCGGGTGCGCAGGGTCGCGGCGAGCATCACGTACAGCGGCAGGCCGACCAGGAAGAGCCAGAACAGGGAGCCGGCGCCGGCCAGGTAGTGGGGACGGCGCCTCATGACACACCCTCCATGGTGCTGCGCATCTTGTCGTAGCCGGAGACCCGGACGACGACCAGCGAGATGATCGTGGCCGCGACGACCAGGGCCAGGGCGATGGCGGAGCCGGCGCCGAAGTCGAAGCCCTTGAACGCCTTGTCGTACATGTAGTAGGCGCTGATGGTGGTGTCGGTGCCGGGGCCGCCCTGGGTCAGGATGAGGACCGTCTCGAACGTGGTCAGGCCTCCGACGATCATCAGGATCATCGAGGTGATCATCGAGTTGCGCAGCTGCGGCAGTGTGATGTGGAAGAACTGCCGGTACCGGCCCGCTCCGTCGATCTCCGCGGCCTGGTAGAGCACCTGGGGGACGGCCCGGGCGGCGCCCTGGTAGATCAGCGTGTGGAAGGGGGTGAACTGCCAGGTGCTGACGAACGCCAGCACCCCTATGGCGGTGGCCTGTTCACCGAACAGGTTGCCGTCGCCGAACAGCCAGGGGGCGTCGGCCGGGATGCCGAAGTTCGGGTCGAGCAGCGCCCGCCACAGCACGGAGACGGCCGTCGCGGACAGCAGCAGCGGAATGAAGTAGATGACGGACAGTACGGCCCGGTTGCGCTGGTGGCCGGCGGCCCAGACGCCGAGCACGATGCTCAGCGGCGTCTGGATGACCACGCCGAGCACGGTCAGGAGCAGGGTCAGCCAGATGCTCTTGAGCATCACCGGGTCGTCCATCAGGCGCGACCAGTTGTCCGTGCCGACGAACTCGGGCGAGCTGATCCCGTCCCAGCTCATGAAGGACAGCACCGCCACCATGATCAGCGGGACGATCGCGAAGAGGGCGAAGAACACTGCGGCGGGCAGCGCCCAGGCGAAGCCGGGGCGACCCACCTTCGTTGCGGACGAGGCGGGCGGCCGCCGCCGGGACCCCTTGCGGGGGCCGGCGGCGGGCCGAGCGCTCGTGATCTCTGTGGTCATGAGCCGTTCGTCACTCGGTCGGGAGGGCCTGCATGGCCTGGATGAAGCCGTCCGTGTCGAGCTGTCCGTTGAAGAACTGCTGGACGGCCTTGTGCATGTTCGAGCTCGCCTTCTGCGGGTACGCCTGGTCCCAGGACAGCTGGAACGACGGGGCGTCGGCGACCAGGTCGTACTGGAAGCGCGAGTACTCGGGGGTGCCAGAGCTGTCGATGAAGTCGTCGGTGTTGGTCGTGGTCGGCAGGTTGCCGATGTCGAGCTGTGCCTTGACGAACTCGTCGGAGTACATGAGCTTCAGGAACTCGGCGACGGCCTCGGGGTGCTTGGTCTTCTTCATCACCGAGTAGTAGTTGTTGGTGTTGCCGGCGACGTTGGCCGGATCGCCCTTGCCGCCCTCGACGGTCGGGAAGGCGGTGTAACCGAGGTCCTTCTCGGCGAACTCCGCGTGGTCCGTCAGCTGCTGGGAGTAGTACCAGGAGCCCATCAGCTCGAAGCCGGCCTTGCCCGAGGCCACCAGTGCGACCGAGCCGCCGTTGGTGTACTTGACGGAGTCGTAGTTCTTGCCGAAGGCGCCGGCGTCGACGAGCTCCCTGATCATGTTCAGGGCCTTCTTGCTGTCCGGGCTCTCCCAGGCGCTCTTGTCGCCGCCGACGGCCTGCTTGAAGAGGTCCGGGCCGGCCACGCGGTCGAAGAGGTACTGGAACCACATCTGCGTCGGCCAGACGTCGCCGCCGCCGAGCGCGATCGGCGTGACGCCCTTGTCCTTGAGCTTCCCGACCGCGTCGAGCAGTTCGTCCCAGGACTTCGGCGGCGTGACGCCCGCCTCGTCGAGGACCTTCTTGTTGTGGAAGAGCAGGACCGGCTGGGTGCCGCGCATCGGGATGCCGTACGGCTTGCCGTCGACGACCGCGCTGTTGAAGACGGACGGCAGGAACTTGTTCTCCAGCTCCGGGTTCTTCTTGATGAAGTCGTCCAGCGGCATCAGCAGATCGGCCTTGACGAACGGCTTGATGCTGCCGCCGCCCCAGTTGAAGAAGACGTCCGGCGCCTGGGGCGTGCTGATGATCGTCTGCAACTTCTGCTGGTAGTCCGCACCGGGGATGGTGTCGAGGACGGCCTTGACGTCGGACGTCTTGTTGAACGTCTCGACGATCCGCTCCTCGACCTTGTTGCTGGCGTCCCCGTAGACCAGGACATGGATCTTGCCGTCGTCCGACGACGCCCCGCCGTTCCCGTCCCCGCAGGCCGAGAGACTCAGCGCCAGGGCGAGCGTCGCACCGCAGGCGACCAGTCTGGGCAAGCGCGCACGTGTGATCATCGTTCGCCTTTCGAAAGTTTCGGCGCCTTCACCGAAAGTCCATGCCGTGGGACAGTAGGTCAGACGGGAGTTTCGGTCAACGGTCGGGTCGGTACTCGCCCAAACCGTTATCGACGGGCGGTGCCTTATCCTGCGGGTATGCACGAAGACCACGAGGTGAGCGGCAGAGTGACCATCGCCGAGGTCGCGAAAGAGGCCGGTGTTTCGATGCCGACAGTTTCGAAGGTCCTCAACGGCCGTTCGGATGTCTCCCGCGCCACCCGGGCCAAGGTCGAGCGGCTTCTCGACACCCACGGCTACCGCCGGCGCAGCCAGGCGGCGTCCCGCTCCCCGCTCATCGAGATCGTCTTCCACGAGCTGGACAGCATCTGGGCGATGGAGCTGATCCGGGGCGTGGACAACGTTGCCAGGGAGAACCGCGCGACGGTGGTGCTCACCGAGAGCGGCACCCGGCACACGCCCGCGCCGGAATGGCTTCCCGGCGTACTGCGACGCAGACCGCTGGGCGTCGTGCTGGTCTTCTCCACGCTCCCGGAGGAGATCAAGCGCCAACTCAGGGCGGCGGCCATCCCGTTCGTCGTCATCGACCCGGCGGGCGACCCCGACCCGGACGTCCCCTCGGTCGGCTCCGCGAACTGGGCCGGCGGCCTCGCCGCCACCCGCCATCTCACCGACCTCGGTCACGAGCGGGTGGCGATCATCACCGGCCCCGAGGACATGCTGCGCTCGCACGCCTCGACGGCTATCGCTCGGCCATGGCGATGGCGGGCCTCAAGACCGATCCTCGTCTGATGCGCTTCGGCGACTTCCACGTGCAGGGCGGCTTCGACAACGCCATGGAACTGCTGGAGGGGCCCGACCGGCCGACGGCCGTCTTCGCGGGCAGCGACCTCCAGGCACTCGGCGTACTGGAGGCGGCCCGGCTCAAGGGTCTGCGCGTACCGGAGGACCTGTCGGTGGTCGGCTACGACGACGTACCGCCGGCCCAGTGGTCGAGCCCGCCGCTGACCACGGTCCACCAGCCGCTCAGGCACATGGCGGAGGAGGCGGCCCGCATGCTGCTCCGCCCGGACGACCCCGGCACGGCCGCCCAGCGCATCGAGCTGGCGACACACCTGGTGACCCGGCAGAGCACGGCCCGGCTGGAGGGGCGCGAGGCGACGGCGCGCCCCGGAAACACCGAGTCCGCTCGCCCGATCGGAAACTGACGCGCGAAATGCCGGTCAGGGGTCCGGTGCGTCTCCGGGGAGCTTGAGGGGCCTCTCGGCGGTGCTCCGGGGCCTCTCGACGCCGCTCCGGAAGTCCTTGGGGAACACTCCGCAGGCGCGCCGAAAGGTGCGGCAGAAGTCGGCGGGGTGCCGGAATCCCCACCGGGTCGCGATCTCGCCGATCGTGCGGTGCCGCAGCCGGGGGTCGGCGAGGTCGGTGCGGGTGCGTTCCAGCCGGCGGCGCCGGAGATCACGGCGCCGACCGTCCCGGGCTCCGTGCGGCCTGTCCCTGTCGTGGCGCTGCTTGTCAAGGGACTGCGGTTCATCCGTGACCCTGACGTTCGTCCGCAGCAAGCCGGCCGAAGTCGCGCGGCTCAACAGCCGACCGCCGGCAGCCCTCGGAGTCCCGACTCCCCGGCCCCACCGCCAATGACAGCTGGTGATCGGGCTCGCGAGGGGCAGGCCGACCCGACCGATGGGCGCTTGTGGCGGGACGGTCGCTGAGGTGGTCTCGGTCGGTCAGCCTGCTGTCGGGCCCGGCTCTCGCGTGAACCCGTGGCTCCGCTCCACTTTCGCCACATGCAGCGTGTAGCTCTGGTACCACTCGGCTCGCCCGCGCTTCTGCGCCGCGCGGTGCTCGGCGTTGGTCCGCCACTCCGTGAGGGCCTCGGCGTCGCGGAAGTAGCTGACGGTGATACCCAGCCCGCCAGGAGTCTGCGCGTGCTCCATCCCCAGGTACCCCGGGACATCCTTCACCAGGTCTTCCATGCGTGCGTTGGACTCACTGAAGCCGCTCTGGTCCTGGGCTCGCACCGTAGTGAAGACAGCCACGTAGTAGGGGGGTTCATAGGCCCCGACGGGCACGACAGGCGCTTCCGAGTGATTGCTCGTGGCGCCACCGTGAGGCGGGATGCGCCGCCGCGCGTCCACCTCTATCTCGATCTTCATCCGCGGGTCGGCGAGACCGCACATGAGCATCGTGGCGGCCGGCCGAACATCTCCGAAGCAGCGGCGCAGGACCGGCCAGCAGGATTCGAAGTCTGCGCGGTCGGGCAGTAGATAGCGCACGCGCACCACGTCGGCGAAGGTGCACCCCGCCTCGGCCAGTGCGACCTCGATGTTGCGCAGGCACTGCTCGGCCTGCTCCACCACATCGTCGGAGATCGTCATGGTGGCGTAGTCGAAACCGGTCGTCCCGGACACATGCACCCAGTCGCCGTCGACCACAGCACGGGCATAACCGATCTGCTCCTCGAAGGTCGAGCTGCTGAGGACCGCGCGTCGCTCCGTCATGCGCCGAACGCTAGATGACCAGCACTGATACGTCTAATACGGCCGCACGCATGACCTGATATCTCTAAGCGTATGGAGCGCCCCGAACTCCCCCTACCGCAACTGCACGCCTTCGTCGTGCTCGCAGAGGAACTTCACTTCGGCCGGGCGGCCGCCCGCCTGGGCATCGCCCAACCGCCGCTGAGCCAGCAGATCCGCCGTCTGGAGGACAAGGTCGGTCACGCGCTGTTCACCCGCGCCCCAGGGCGCATCACCCTGACCCCAGCCGGCAGCGAACTGCTGCCCGCCGCCCGGCGGGCACTCACCGACCTCTCGGACGGTCTGGCCGCAGCCCGGGCCGTCGGCAGTGGCAGTGCCGGCCGCCTACGGATCGGCTTCGCCGGCTCCCTCGCGCTGACGGTCCTGCCCGGCCTGCTGCGCACCTTCCGTCACCAGTTCCCCGGCGTGCACCTGGACATCCACGAGATGACCACCGCTCCGCAGATCGCCGCCCTGCACGACAAGACCATCGACATCGGTCTACTGCGCGAACCCCCCTCCGACGAGACGGAGCTCGGCTTCAGGACGGTACTCAGCGAGCCTTTCGTGGCCGTGCTGCCGTCCACCCATCCTCTGGCCACCCAACGGACCGTACAGCTCGCACAGTTCGCGGACTCGCCCTTCGTGCTGATGCCCCGCACGGTCGGCCCGTCACTGCACGACCAGATCATCGGCCTGTGCACCTCAGCGGGTTTCACACCGCGGATAGTCCAGCACGCAGTGGAGTGGCAAACCGTGTGCGCCCTCGTGGGAACCGGTCTGGGCGTCTCCCTGGCCCCGGCGAGCATCCGACGCATCCGCCTCAAAGGCGTCGCCTTCCGCAGGATCGAACCCCGCACCGCCCGCACACGAGTGGCCGTCGCCTGGCGCGAGAACGACCATAATCCCCTGGTCAGATGCCTGCTGGCGGCCATCAGCCAGGATCCGCCGAACAGCACACCCAGCCGCTCGTCGGGCTGACGATTCGAACACAACGGACGATCATTCGGGCAACCTCGATCGCCCGCAGCCACTGCCGCAGCGCCTCGGCGGCGTCGCCGAGCTGCGCGATCTCCGCCCGCCGGGCCACCAGTTCCCCGGAGCGCGTCCGCAGCACGGCCGCCGGCAACGCCTCCCGGGTCGGGACGTGCCGGTACAGCGTGGCCGGCCCGACGCCCGCCTCCTTGGCCACCGCCTCCAGCGACGTGCCGACCCCGTACTTCAGGAAGTGCCGCTGCGTCGCTTCGAGGAGGGCGGCACGGTTGCGCTGGACGTCTTTCGGGCATGGAGGCGCACTTACGGGAGGACGATGTTGCGGCCGGGGCCGCCTTCGAGGGCGTCCTTTCCGGTGCCCCCGCAGACGAGGTCGTCGCCGCCTTCGCCGTCCAGTGTGTCGTTGCCGGGGCCGCCGAGGACGATGTCGCGGCCGTCCCCGCCCATGGCGTGGTCGTCGCCGGGGCCGGCGTGCACGGTGTCGTCACCGCCGTAGCCCTCGATCATGTCGTCGCCCCGGCCGCCCCACATCTGCTGGTCGCCGCTGTCACCCATCAGGTGGTCCATGCCGTCGCCGCCGTGCAGGGCGGCGGGTCCCATGACCATGTCGTTCCCCGCGCCGCCCAGCACCGTGCGTGCGGTGTGGGCGTGCAGTTCGTCGTCGCCGGGGCCGCCGTTGACGGTGCCGATCCCGGGGGTGAAGGCGGCGATCGTGTCGTTGCCGTCGCCGAGGAAGACGTCGATCCTGTCGGGCCGGGGGCTGTCGGCGGGCAGTTCGCAGACGACGGAGGTGGTGTCCTCGGCTCTGGAGTACGCGCAGTGGTCGCCCGGTTCGAGCGGGACCACGTCGCTGAAGCCGATCCGCCGGATCCCGTCGCTGGTGTACATGGAGAAGATGTTGAGGTTGTTGGTCTGCCCTGCGGCGGCGGTGAAGACGATCGACTGAGTCGCCCAGTCGGCTCCGACGCGGGCCTTCGCCTCGGTGGCGGTGGCGGCGGCTGCCGGGCCGACGGCGAGGCCGGCGGTGAACAGGGTCACGGCGACCGCGCTGACGGCGGCTCGGTTTCGGTTCATGAGACCTCATCTCGGTGGAGTGACGGTGGACCGACCTGCTCGGCGTGGTGCTGCCGGGGACCGGGCGGACCCGGTCGTGAACGCAGTCTCCCCTGTGCGTCCGGATCTGCAAGACCGCGAATTGACGCGGTCGGACTCGCCGAGGCGCAAACAGTGTGGGAGCGTCGGGTGATCGACCGGGAGGAGCTCGTCGAGGCCCTGGCCGCTCCGGACGTGGCGGGAGTGCCCGCTGCGGGGTGCGCGGGGCGGTATCGGCGGTGGTCGAGAAGGCCCTTGACGCGGGGGCCGTCGTGCCGCACTGGCACGAGGCGGCGACCGTGGAGGTGCTCGCGGTGGCCTACCGACGGATCGTCGAGCTGGTGGCCGCTACGTGGCTGAGGGCGGAGGGCCCGGCGGGGGAACCATCATTCGACTCCCGGCTCACGGCAGATTGCCTGCTCTCCGCCCACCCCTGTAATCAACTCCGTTCGTTTCATTGACATTTCACTCCGACGTCCTACCGTTGGGAGCGCTCCCATCACAGCCTTGCAACGGGAAGGAGTTCCCCCCACATGCGCACACAGAGTCCGTTAACCGGGCGTTCGCGGTCGTCCCTCCGCCGGCCTCTCCAGGCGCTCGTCATGCTGTTCGCCGTGGTTGTCGGCGCACTGACCTGGTCGGCCCCCGCCCAGGCTCACGGCACCATCGTCGGCCCCGCCTCCCGCGCGTACCAGTGCTGGAAGACGTGGGGCAGCAACCACACGAACCCGGCCATGCAGACCGAAGACCCCATGTGTTGGCAGGCCTTCCAGGCCAACCCCGACACCATGTGGAACTGGATGAGCGCGCTCCGCGACGGCCTCGGTGGCCAGTTCCAGGCGCGGACCCCCGACGGGACGCTCTGCAGCAACAACCTCTCGAGGAACGCCAGCCTGAACAAGCCCGGGCAGTGGAAGACCACCACCGTCGGCAACAACTTCTCGGTCCACCTGTACGACCAGGCGTCCCACGGTGCCGACTACTTCAAGGTCTACGTGAGCAAGCAGGGCTTCGACCCCAAGACCCAGACCCTGGGCTGGGGCAACCTCGACTTCATCACGCAGACCGGCCGCTTCGCCCCGGCGCAGGACATCACGTTCCCCGTCCAGACCTCCGGCTACACCGGACACCACGTCCTGTTCGTGATCTGGCAGGCCTCGCACCTCGACCAGGCCTACATGTGGTGCAGCGACGTGAACTTCGGCTGAGCCGGGGAGCGCCGCACACGGCACCGGCCTCTGCCGGGCGCCGGTAACCCGCCGCCCGGCCGGCCGAGCTCCGTCGGGGCAGGGGACCCATTTGGTCACCCTGCCCCGACGGGGCTTCCCGCGCTTCCGGCGTGTTCGGCGGGGAAACACCAGTTCGGTGCGGTCCCGGCGGACCATGATGCTGCTGGCCTCGTCGGGCGGCAGCCCGGTCCCGGCGATTGCTCAACCGGCCGAGAGGCCCTGCGCTGTCTCCTGATCCGCCGCGGGATCTCCTTCCAGCGCACGAAAACCTGGAAGGAGTCCCCGGACCCGGACTTCGACACCACGCTGGACCGCATCGAGTTCGCCCTCACCGAGCGGCCGGGCCGGACGTTCGCTCCGGACGAGTTCGGGCCGCTCTGCAACCGCCCGACCGCGGGATCGTGCTGGGCTCCGGTGTTGCCGACGTTCTACACGCAGTACGGCCCCGGACACGCGAGTGTGGTCCGGTACGCCCACGGCCGATGGCCGCGACACCGGTGGGGCACGGCACGTCACCGGGGCGACGGTGGTGCGCCGGCGCCCGTTGGTGCGCACGCGTTCCGGGGTACTCGCCCGTTGCCGGGGCGCCGGCCACCGCGGACGGCCGCACCATGAGGACGGCCGCACCATGAGGAAGGACACCGCCTCATGCATCACGATGAGATCATCGGAAAAGTGCAGGCTCTCAGTCAGCTGCCGGACCGGGGGTCGGCCGACCGCGCGACCCGGGCCGTGCTGAGCACGCTGGCCGAACGGCTGCCGCCGGGGCTGGCGGGCCATGTGGCCGCCCAGCTGCCGCCGACCCTGGCCACCCCCATGCGGCAGGCCACGGACTCCACCGCCGACGGGCCGGTGAGCTCCTCGGGCGAGCGCTTCGGGCTGACCGCGTTCGTCGGGCGGATCGCCGGTCGCGCGGAGACGGACGAGGACGCGGCCCTGCGCGAGGCCGCCGCCGTACTGGAAGTGCTCGACGCAGCTCTCGCCCCCGAGCTGACGGAGAAGGTGGCCGGGGCGCTGCCCGCGGACATCCGGGGCCTGCTTCCCGTCGGCCGTGCCGCCGAGGACACGGACTGAGGAGGTGACCGGGCATGGTCGTGGCATCCGTGACGGTTCCCTCGGGTGGGGCAGCCCTGCCCGGTGATCTCGGCCTCCCCTCCGGGGCTCGCGGGATGGTGCTGTTCGCGCACGGCAGTGGCAGCTCGCGGTTCAGCCCCCGCAACCGTGCCGTCGCCACCGCGTTGCGGGGGGCGGGGTTCGGCACGCTGCTGCTGGACCTGCTGACCGAGGAAGAGGACCGCGAGGACGAAGCGACGGGCCGGCACCGCTTCGACATCGACCTGCTGGCCGGACGTCTGGCGCATGCCGTCGACTGGCTGGGGCGACGCCCGGACACCGCGGACCTCGCGGTGGGCCTGTTCGGGGCGAGCACGGGAGCGGCGGCGGCACTGGTGGCGGCCGCCGAGCGTCCCCGGCGGGTGTCGGCGGTCGTGTCGCGGGGCGGACGCCCCGACCTGGCGGGCGACGCGCTCGAACTGGTCGCGTGCCCGGTGCTGCTCGTGGTGGGCGGCGACGACGAGACGGTACTGGGCCTCAATCGCCAGGCCGCCGACCGCTTGTCCGCGGTGCACCACGTCCACGTCGTACCCGGCGCGACCCATCTGTTCCCCGAACCCGGAGCACTGGAGCAGGTCGCCGACCTCGCCGCCGGCTGGTTCCGCGAGCACCTGTGACGGGCAGGCGGCGGCGAGCCGCGGCGTGGTGCGTGCCGCGGCTCGCCCGTGCTCAGCCCGCTCTCAGCTCCCGCTCAGCCCGTGCTGCAGGTGACGGTCGGCCAGGTCCAGTTGCCGTTGGCCTGGATCGTCACCCCCCAGTTGTCGCCGCTGCCGTTGGACTTGGCGACGAGGGTCTGGCTGTCGGGATAGGACGCGCTCGCGTTCCAGGTCGAGGAGACCTTCGCCGGGGACGGCACCTTCATCGTCACGGTCCAGTTGCTCGCACCGCTCACCGAGACATTGAGGTTGTACCGGTCGCTCCAGCGGCTTCCCGCGGACAGGGTGGCGGTACACGCACTGCCGCCACCGCCGCCGGAACCGTCGGGGGCGACGGCGCGGCCGGTCCGCGGGGAGATCATGCCCGCGCACAGGCCGCGGGAGGCCAGGTTCTGCGCGATGCGCGGGATCGCGGCGACGGTGTTGGCCGGCCAGTCGTGCATCAGGATGATCTGGCCGTCATTGAGCCGGGAGGCGGCCTGAACGATGGCGTCGGTGCTCGCGTTGTTCCAGTCCTGCGAGTCGACGTCCCAGATGATCTCGGTCAGGCCGTACTTGCTCTCGACCGAACGCAGCGTCGAGTTGGTCTCCCCGTACGGCGGACGGAACAGCTTCGGCGTGCCGCCGCCGGCGGCCGCGATCGCCTGCTGGGTGCGGGAGATCTCCGAGTCCATCTGTGCCTGGCTCAGCTGAGTCATGTGCGGGTGGGTGTAACTGTGGTTGGCGACCCACATGCCGGCGTCGACCTGGGCCTTGACCAGGGAGGGGTTGGCGGCCGCGTACTGGCCCTGGTTGAACATCGTGGCCCGCAGGCCGTTCTGCCTGAGCGCGTTGAGCAGGCTCGTCGTGGTGCCGGCCGACGGGCCGTCGTCGAAGGTGAGTCCGACGTACCCGTTGCAGGCGGCGGCGTACGACGGGGTGGCGTCGAGGGCCGAGGTCACGGTGCCCGCCAGGGTCAGGGCGGCGACGGCCAGTCCCGACACCAGGGTTCGGGTGGCCGGCGGTCGTTTTCCGGTGGTCATGTGCGGTGGTCCTCCTCGGACGGTGGTCAGCCGGCGCTGCAGGAGACCGTCGGCCAGGTCCAGTTGCCGTTGGTCTGGATCGTCGCGCCCCAGTTGTTGCCGCTGCCGTTGGACTTGGCGACGAGGGTCTGGCTGTCCGGGTAGGACGCGCTGACGTTCCAGGTCGAGGAGACCTTCGCCGGGGAGGGGACCCTCATCGTCACGGTCCAGTTGCTGGAGCCGCTCACCGAGACGTCGAGGTTGTAGCGGTCGCCGAACTTCTCGCCGGCCGACAGCGTCGCGTTGCAGCCGCCGTTGTTGCCGCCGCCACCGCCACCACCGCCTCCGCCGCCGGAGCCGGACTCACTCACCGTGATGTTGGAGCTGCCGCTGCTCTGGTAGCCCTCGGTGGCCATGATCATGTAGTTGTGGTTGCCCAGGTTCATCCCCTTGCCGGCCCACGCGTCGAAGTGGTTGCCGCTGGTGATGGTGCCGCCGGTGCGCTTCGACTGCCGGACGCTCCAGTACTGGTCGAAGGTCCTGGTGCCCTCGATGGAGGGGGCGTTGTACCGGGTGGTCTTGTAGATGTCGTACGTGCCGCCGTCGGTGGTGACGGTGCCCTTGTACTCGCCGGTGGGCCGGTAGGTGCCCCAGTTGTCGACGATGTAGTACTCGATGAGCGGGCTGGTGGTCCATCCGTAGAGCGTCAGGTACGCGTTGCCGGACGGGTTGAAGGAGCCGGAGTAGTTGACGGTCTTGCGACCGCCGGTGCTCCAGCCCTTGCCGGCGACGAAGTTGCCGGTGTTCCTCCACTGGGTGCTGTAGTTGCCGCCGGATCCCAGGTCCATGGAGACGGTTCCCTGGGAGTCGGTCCAGAACGAGTACCACCAGCCGTTGTTGGTGCCGGTCTGGTTCGTGGTGACGGCGGCGGTGGCGGTGGTGGCGGTCAGGAGCAGCGCGGTGACGGCGGCCAGCGCGATGGTCCAGACACTCCTGACGCTGAGCAACAGGCGGCCGCGTCTGCGGCTCTTCGGGTGAACGGCCACGTTCATGTGGTGCGCCTCCTGTGACGGCTCGGTGGGGAGGTCAATGCCGGACAGTGTTGGCCTGCGCGCGTCGACCGTCAACAGTTTCGGTGAAGATTTCGAAATCTTCGAGTGATCAAATCGACGAGTGGATCTGCGTCATCACAGCTCAACGCCATCACTGAACCGGTTGAGCCGCAGGGTGCCACGGCGAGCGTCGGGTACGCATCGAACCTCGATGCAAAGACGACGAAAGTTTCGAAGAAACCCCGGATCGCCGGGTCGTCGTCATGGGACGCGACCGGGACTTCCGCCCCCGCCGAACCCCCGCAGGTGCGGCACGTACGGCGAACGCGTTGCCCGACTCCGGCAGTTCACGGGGATGGTGTCCCGTCACTCGTGACCTCGCCCTCCCGGCTCACATGGGTGTCGTCCAGCGCGGGGCCGTCTCCGCCCAGGCGGTGTCCCAGTCGGCCAGGTTGCGGCGGCGCAGGGCGAGGCCGGTCAGGGCGTGGGCGGCGGCGCCGGTGAGGGCGACGCCGATGGCGGCGAGAAGGGCCCAGCCCATGGTGCGGCTGCGGATCTCCTTGCGGGTCAGCGGCGGGCCGGTCGCCTCGCCGTCGGCCGTGATCCAGACGCGCACGGTGGTGCCGGCGGTCAGCCCCGGCTGGACCTCCGTCCGTGTGGTGCGGGTCCGCCCGTCGCGGGTGACCACGCGGACCTCGACCGGGTAGCGGGTTCTCTTCTCCTCGTCCGAGCCGGGCTCCGGGTGACGGGGGGCGTCCCGGGTCAGGGTCGCGGTCGTCTCGTACCGGGTCAGGGTCTGATGGCGGGCGGTGTCCTCGTAATGGCGGCGGGCGGCGTCGCCCACGAGGGCGGCGGCCACCGGCGCCACGGCCAGTACGGCGATCAGCAGCGCGAGACCGGCCCAGGCCTGGAGTGCGTCGGTGCGGCGGCGCAGCGGGTTGTGCCGCCAGCGCCACAACAGGGGGCGTGGGGGAGGGCCGGGGGGTGGCTGCGCGGGAGGTGTCTCGCCCGCCACGACATGGCTCCTTTCGGTGTCGGGATACAGACGGCGGCGGGACGGGTCAGACGGTTCCGGTGAGCGACGGGTGGTGGTGCGCCGCGGCGAGCAGGCCGGCGGCGCCCCGGACGGCGGCCGTGTGCGGGGACGGCACCGGCTGGACCGGGCAGCCGAGTCCGCCCGGGAGATCACGGGTGATGTCGGGGCGCAGCGCGCCCCCGCCGGCCAGGAGGACGCCTCGGCGCAGGGCGACGCGGGTGAGCGCGGTACGGTCCTGCCGCAGCATCGCGGTCACCATGTCGACGACCGCTTCGGTGATCTCGCCGGGTGCCGTGCCGTCGGTGAGGTCGTCGGTGCCCAGCGCGGTGCGGCGGGCGTCGGTGACCGCGCCGTCGGCGAGCAGCACCACCTCGGTCAGGTGGGCGCCGATGTCCACGACCAGCAACGGCCGGACGTGGTCGGCGCCCGCGGCCAGGGCCACCGCCCGCGCGCCCGGGACGGTGAGTACGGCGCGCGGGCGCAGGATCCCGACGGCCGTACGGGCGGCGGTCCGGAAGGGGAGCCCGCCCAGGACCGGCGCCGTGACGACGACCAGGGGGCGGCCGAACCGGGGCAGCCGGTGCCCGAGCAGCCGGTCCAGCATCCGGGCCGTACCGGCGGTGTCGACGATCGTGCCGCGCTGGACGGGATGGACGGCACCGGTGCCGGGGAAGGTCACGGTGGGCACGTCGAGGACCATGCCCCGCCCGGCGATCCACGCGCGTGTGCGGGCGCTGCCCAGGTCGAGCGCGAGACCTGAGCAGCGCCGGCACAGCGGCCACTGCCGGTGCCGTGCGGATGCCGGTCGGGGATGCCGGATCACGGTCACCGGCCGGCCTCCCTGACCTGCTGGCAGCGCCCGCAGTAGCGGGCCTGGGGGACGATCAGCAGGCGGTGGCGTTCGACGGGACGGCGGCACAGGTGGCAGGCGCCGTAGCGCCCGGAGTCCATCCGGGCGAGCGCCGCCTCGACGTCGGCGAGCACCATGCGGGCGGAGGCGGCGAGTTGGACGCCGACCTCGATCCGGGCGGCGTTCGCCCGCAGGCGCCGGTCGTCGGCACGGCTCGTGGAGCCGGCGGCGAACTGCCGCAGCTGCTCCTGCCGGAACAGCCGCTGCTCGTTCAGGTTCTCGCGCAGCGCGGCGAGGTCCTCGGGGGTGAGGACCGTGTCGCGCTCGCCGATGGTCTGGTGGGACACCACTGCACCCCTTGGGTTTGGGCAGAGCGGGAGCGAAGGACGGGACGAAGGGTCAGATCGCGCGGCGCTGGCAGGTGACGCAGTGCCGGGTGTGCGGGAGGATCTCCAGCCGCTCCGGCGGCACGGCCTTGCCGCAGCCCAGGCAGACGCCGTAGGTGCCGTCGTCGACGCGGGCGAAGGCCTCGTCGATCTCCGCCAGGACCCGCTCGATGGCGTCCTTCTGCGTGGACATCAGGTGGTCGTCGGGACTCTGCCCGGTTTCGTCGAGGGCCTTGAGCTGTGCCACCCGGGTCGACCGGGCGTGTTCGAGGCGCTGCCTGACCTCGTCGGCGGCCGGGGAGGCGACACGGATCTCGGTGCGGGGGTCGGTGCGGGGCAGGTCGAGCGACACGGGGTCCTCCTCGGTGACGTACGGGTGATGTCCTCACCCTCGCCCGTTCCTCGCTCCGGGCCCATCGGGCGCGGTACCCATCTGTGCGGGGTCCGGGGACCCACCCCGCACGGCATGGGTCGGGCGGGCAGGCGGAAATGGGGCACGGGGCCCATCGACGCGGCCCGCCCGGTCCGTGCACGCTGGCCGCTGTCCGCCGGGACCAGGAGGCCGCTGCCGCATCAGGGCGCACGGTGACCGACAGTAGAGGCAGACGAGAAAGAGGAAGGCGTGACCTCCGTGTCCCTGTACTGGCGGATCTTCGGGCTCAACGCGGTGGTGCTGGGCACGGCCACCGCGCTGCTGCTGTGGGCTCCGGTGACCGTGTCCGTTCCGGTGCTGCTCACCGAGGCGGTGATCCTCGTCGCCGGGCTGGGCGTCATGCTCGTCGCCAACGCGGCCCTGCTGCGCATCGGGCTCGCCCCGCTGGACCGGGTGACCCGGCTGATGACCACCGTCGACCTGCTGCGTCCCGGCCAGCGGCTGCCCGTGCGCGGGGGCGGTGAGGTCGCCGAGCTGGTCAGCACCTTCAACTCCATGCTGGAGCGGCTGGAGGGGGAGCGCGTCGCGAGCAGTGCCCGCGCGATCCTCGCCCAGGAGGGCGAGCGGCGCCGTATCGCCCAGGAGCTGCACGACGAGGTCGGGCAGAGCATGACGGCCGTGCTGCTGGCCCTGAAGCGGGCCTCGGACGAGGCGTCCGAGCCGCTGCGCGGTGAACTCCAGCAGGCACAGGAGATCACCCGGGGAAGCCTCGACGAGGTCCGCCGGCTGGTGCGCCGGCTGCGTCCGGGCGTACTGGACGATCTCGGCCTGGTCAGTGCGGTCACCTCGCTCGCCACCGAGTTCGCCACGCACACCGGGCTGCGCGTGCTGCGCCGCTTCGACTCCGATCTGCCCGCTCTCGACCACGAGACGGAGCTGGTGATCTACCGTGTGGCACAGGAGGGTCTGACCAACGCCGCGCGGCATGCCGAGGCGCGGCGCGTGCAGGTGAGCCTGCGCGGTGCCGACGCGTGCGTCGTCCTCGAGGTGAGCGACGACGGGCGCGGCATCGGTGCCGCACGGGAGGGTGCCGGGCTCCGCGGGATGCGGGAACGGGCCCTGCTGATCGGGGCCGCCCTGGACATCTCGAGCCCGGACGGGACCTCCGTGCCAGGAACCGGTACCCGGATCCGGCTGACCGTGCCCGCCGTCAGGAAGCAGTCATGACCCACCAGGACACCCACGACGGCCACCGGCCGGGGACGACGATCCGGATTCTGCTCGCCGACGACCACGCGCTGGTGCGGCGCGGGGTCCGGCTCATCCTCGACCGGGAGCCGGACCTGGAGGTGGTCGCCGAGGCCGGTGACGGTGCGGAGGCGATCGCCATGGCCCGCACCCAGGACGTCGACCTGGCCGTCCTGGACATCGCCATGCCGCGGCTGACCGGTCTGCAGGCCGCCCGCGAGCTGACCGCGCTGAGGCCGGGGCTGCGCATTCTGATGCTGACGATGCACGACAACGAGCAGTATCTGTTCCAGGCGCTCAAGGCCGGGGCCGGCGGTTACGTGCTGAAGTCCGTCGCCGACCGCGATCTGGTCGCCGCCTGCCGGGCCGCGATGCGGGACGAGCCGTTCCTGTACCCGGGCGCGGTGACCGCCCTGATCCGCAACTACCTCGACCGGGTGCGGCACGGGGAAGAGGCGCCCGAGCAGTTGCTGACCCCGCGCGAGGAGGAGGTGCTCAAGCTCGTCGCCGAGGGGCACTCGTCGAAGGAGATCGCCGAGCTGCTGTTCATCAGCGTCAAGACGGTGCAGCGGCACCGCGAGAACCTGCTGCACAAGCTGGGGCTGCGGGACCGCCTGGAACTGACCCGGTACGCCATCCGCGCCGGGCTCGTCGAACCTTGACCACCGACCGGCGGGGCCGCGCCGCCCGCTTCCCGTTCCGCGCCGCCCGCTTCCCGCTCGGCACCGCCCGCTTCCCGTTCCGCGCCGTCGCGGCCCTCGCCGCGCTCGCGGCCGTCCTGTTGACCGCCGGGTTCACCATCGGCACCGCGCTCGTCCCCACCGCCCCGGCCCCGGCCACCGCACCGTTCTCCCCCGCGTCCCCCTCCCCCGCGACGTACTCGACCGACACCCGTCCCTACAGCGACGACGCCTACGTCGGTGCCCGCACCCTGCTCGCCAGGCCGGAGCGGGACACCGGTGAGCGCACGGGGTTCGCCGGTCCTCTGCCCTTCACCGCGGCGCACACACCGCCGATTCCGCCCCGCCCGGCGCGTCCCGCGCCGGTGGCCGGGCATGCGCCGCCCGCCGCCGCGCACATGCCGTTCGATCCGGGGCGGGCTCCGCCCACGGCCTCCAGCACCTGAGATCCCCCTCTTCCTTCCTTTCCGCGTGCCTGCTGGAGGCATCTGTGAAACGTCCCGCCCGCGTCAGGGCGTTGTTCGCGTTCGCCGTGATCGCCGTATCCGTGTTCATCGCCGCCACCGTCCCGGTCCGTCTCGGGCTCGACCTGCGGGGCGGCACCCAGATCGTGCTGGAGACCCGTTCCACCGACACCGCCGAGGCCGACGTCGAGGCCACCGACCGCACCCTGGAGGTCCTGCGCGGCCGCATCGACGCGCTCGGCGTCGCCGAACCGAGCATCGTCCGCTCCGGTGACCACCGGATCATCGTCGAACTGCCCGGCGTCCAGGACCCGAGGAAGGCCGCCGACGTCCTGGGCCGTACCGCGCAGCTCTCCGTCCACCCGGTGCTCGGCGCCGCCGCCGCGTCCGGGGAGCCGCAGGGGAAGGGCGAACGCCTCCTGCCCGACGAGTCCGGTGAGCGGCTCCGGCTGGGCAGCGCGTCGCTCACCGGCCAGGACGTGAAGGGCGCCGAGGCCCTCTTCGACCAGCAGAGCGGCGCCGGCTGGCACGTCACCGTGGACTTCGAGGACGGCCGGGGGTGGGCCCGGCTGACCGGTGAGGCCGCCTGCCACCCGGCGGGCGATCCGCAGCGCCGGGTCGCGATCGTGCTGGACGGCAAGATCATCTCGTCGCCGCAGGTCGACCCGTCCGTGTCCTGCGGCGCGGGCATCACCGGAGGGTCCACCCAGATCACCGGTTCCTTCACCAGCGACGAGGCCAAGGAGCTCGCCCTCCTCGTCCACGGCGGCGCCCTGCCGGTGCCGGTCGAGACGGTGGAGCAGCGGACCGTGGGCCCGACGCTGGGCGCCGAGGCCATCGAGGCCAGTGCCTGGGCGGCCGTCGTCGGCACCGCCCTGACCGCGCTCTTCATCATCGTCGTCTACCGGCTCATGGGCGTCCTGGCGACGCTGGCCCTGCTCTGCTACGGCGTCATCTCCTACGCCGGTCTGGCGGCTCTGGGGGCGACCCTGACCCTGCCCGGCCTCGCCGGTTTCGTGCTGGCCATCGGTATGGCCGTGGACGCCAACGTGCTGGTCTTCGAACGGGCCCGGGAGGAGTACGGTGCCCGCGACCGGCCCAGCGGCCGCTCGGCCCTGACCGCCGGGTTCAAGGGCGCCTTCAGTGCCATCGCGGACTCCAACGTCACCACGCTGATCGCGGCGGCGCTGCTGTTCGTGCTCGCCTCCGGTCCGGTGAAGGGTTTCGGTGTCACGCTGGGCATCGGTGTCCTCGCCTCCATGATCAGTGCCCTGGTGATCACCCGGGTTCTCGCCGAGTTCGCCGTCGCCCGCCGCCGGGTGCACCGCCGTCCCGGGATCACCGGTCTGGCCTCCATCGGCCGGGTCCGTGCGTACCTCACCCGCCGCGACCCCCAGCTGATGCGGCGCCCGCGCCGCTGGCTGGCGATGTCCGCCGTCGTGCTCGTCGTCGCCGGCGCGGGCATCGCGGTGCGCGGGCTGAACTTCGGTGTGGAGTTCACCGGCGGCCGGCTGATCGAGTACTCCACCGGCACCGCCGTCGACCCGGACCGGGCCCGCGCCGCCCTCGCCGACGCCGGCTTCCCGCAGGCCGTCGTGCAGTCCTCCGGGGAGAACCGGCTGACGGTGCGCACCGAGGAGCTGACCAACGCGCAGGCCGTCGAGGTGGCCGACGCCATCGACGAGGCCGGCGGCGGGGCGGAGAAGGTCCGCGACGAGCTGATCGGCCCGAGCCTCGGCGACGAGCTGCGCCGCAACGCGCTGATCGCGCTCGGTCTGGCACTCGGCGCGCAGCTGCTGTACCTGGCCGTCCGGTTCCGCTGGATGTTCGGTACGGGGGCGGTGGCCGCCCTGGCACACGACGTGGTGATCCTCACCGGAATCTTCGCCTGGCTGGGCAAGCCGATCGACGGCGTGTTCCTGGCCGCGCTGCTCACCGTGATCGGTTACTCGGTGAACGACTCCGTCGTGGTCTTCGACCGGATCCGCGAGCTGTGGCGGAAGGACGCCAGGGCGCCCCTGGCCCAGGTCACCAACCGGGCGATCCTGCAGACGGTGCCCCGCACGGTCAACACCGGTATCGGCGTGATCTTCATCCTGGCCGCGCTGGCCCTGCTGGGCGGTGACTCGCTCACCGACTTCGCGCTCGCCCTGCTGATCGGCGTCGGCGTGGGCACGTACTCGTCGGTCCTGACCGCCTCGCCGCTCGCCGTCGAACTCGGCGCGTACACCGGCGCCGGCGGTGACGGCCGCGGTCGGGGCCGGGGCCGGGGCGCTTCCGGGCGCGCGACGTCCGGCGCCGGGGAGCGCCCGGGCCGGGCCAGGACCACCAGCGGGAGGAAGTGACGCCGAGCGGTCCCCCGAAGCCGCCGGCACACGCGAGCGCCGCCGCCGACCCCGGTTGTTCCGGAGTCGGCGGCGGCGCGGTGCGCGGCCGGCCGTGGGTGCTCCCCGCGCGGGGCCCTCGTGAGGGATCTACACCGCCGCCGGTGCGCCGCGGTCGTGGTCCGGTTCGTGCTCCTGCGCCCGGGCGGCGAACTGGGTGCGGTGCAGTTCGGCGTAGCGTCCGTCGGCTGCCAGCAGCTGTGCGTGCGTGCCGCGTTCCACGATCCGCCCGGCCTCGACGACGAGGATGAGGTCGGCGGCGCGGACGGTGGACAGCCGGTGCGCGATCACGACCGCCGTCCTGCCCTCGAGGGCCTCCGTGAGGGCCTCCTGGACGGCGACCTCGGAGGTGTTGTCCAGATGGGCGGTGGCCTCGTCGAGGATGACGACGCGCTGGCGGGCGAGCAGCAGCCGGGCGATGGTCATGCGCTGGCGTTCGCCGCCGGAGAGCCGGTAGCCGCGCTCGCCGACCACCGTGTCGAGACCGTCGGGCAGGGACCGTACGAGGTCGTCGAGACGGGCCCGGCGCAGGGCGTCCCACAGGTCGGGCTCGCTCGCGTCCGGGGCGGCGAGCAGCAGGTTGGCGCGGACCGTGTCGTGGAAGAGGTGGCCGTCCTGGGTGACCATGCCGAGGGTGGCGCGCAGTGAGCCGGCGGTCAGGTCGCGGACGTCGACGCCGCCCACGCGGACGGCTCCGGCGTCGACGTCGTAGAGCCGTGGCAACAGCTGCGCGATGGTCGACTTGCCGGCGCCGGAGGAGCCGACGAGGGCGACGGTCTGCCCGGGTTCGGCACGGAAGGAGATGCCGTGCAGGACCTCGTCGCCGCCGCGCGGGTCGAGGGAGGCGACCTCCTCCAGGGAGGCCAGGGAGACCTTGTCGGCGGGCGGGTAGCCGAAGCGGACGTCGTCGAACTCGACGGAGACCGGGCCCTCGGGCACCTCCCGCGCGTCCGGCTTCTCCTGGATGAGCGGCTCGAGATCGAGGACCTCGAAGACCCGCTCGAAACTGACCAGCGCGCTCATCACCTCCACCCGTGCACCGGCGAGCGAGGTCAGCGGGGCGTAGAGCCGGGTGAGGAGCAGCGCCAGCGCCACCACGGCGCCGGGTTCCAGGGCGCCGCGCAGGGCGAACCAGCCGCCGAGGCCGTAGACCAGGGCCAGGGCGAGGGCCGAGACGAGGGTCAGCGCGGTGATGAACACCGTCTGCGCCGTGGCCGTGCGTACGCCGATGTCCCGCACCCGGCGGGCCCGCACCGCGAACTCCTCCGACTCCTCCTGCGGACGCCCGAACAGTTTCACCAGGGTGGCGCCGGGCGCGGAGAACCGCTCCGTCATCCGGGTGCCCATGGCCGCGTTCAGGGTGGCGGCCTCGCGCTGCATACCGGCCATGCGGCGGCCCATGCGCCGCGCGGGCAGCACGAACACCGGCAGCAGCACCAGCGCGAGCAGGGTGATCTGCCAGGACAGGGTGAGCATCACGGCGAGGGTGAGGACCAGGGTGACCAGGTTGCCGACCACGGTCGACAGGGTGTTGCTGAAGGCCCGCTGGGCGCCGATGACGTCGTTGTTGAGACGGGAGACGAGCGCACCCGTACGAGTGCGTGTGAAGAACGCGACCGGCATCCGCTGCACGTGGTCGAACACCGCTGTCCGCAGGTCGAGGATGAGTTCCTCGCCGAGTGCCGCGGACAGCCTCCGGCCGAGTACGCCGAGTGCCGCCTCCACGACCGCGATCACCGCGATGAGCAGGGCCAGACGGACGACGGTGGCCTCGTCGCCGCCGGACACGATCGTGTCCACGACGCGCCCGGCGAGTACGGGGGTGGCGACGGCGAGCGCCGCGGTCGCCGTGCCGAGCAGCACGAACAGGGTCAGACGGCGGCGGTGCGGGCGGGCGAAGGCGCCGATGCGGCGCAGCGTCGCCCGGGTGACGGGGCGGTGCTCGTCCTCGGCGGTCATGACGCTGCGCAGCTGTGTCCACGCGGTGGTCTCCATGCTCATGTCCGAGACGGTAGTACCTCAAGCATGATTGAGGTCAACGACGGCGCCGTCCCGCGCCACCGGCCGCCGCCCAGCCGTCACCGGCCGTCCGGCCGGCCGCAACCCGCCGTTGGCGCGCGGCGGACAGGCTCGGTGGCCGTGACGGGGACGATCCGCCGGATCCTGTGTGTACTGCCGCTGCTGCTGGTGACCGTGGTCGCGGTGCAGCACCGGTCGGTGCTGGCCGAGGGCTTCGCCCAGCTGGGGACCGCCCGGTGGCCCTGGCTGCTGGCCGCGGCCGGCGCGACCTGTCTGACCTGGGTGGCGGCCGCGTGCACCCGGCAGGGCGCGGTCCCCGAACGGCTCCCCGCACGGCGGCTGCTGGTCACGCAGTTCGCGGCGGGCGCGGCGAACCATCTGCTGCCCACGGGACTGGGCGCGAGCGCGGTCAATCTCCGGTTCATGACGGTGTGCGGGCTGCCCGCGGCCCGTTCCTCGGCCGCCCTGGCCCTGTATCTGCTGGCGGAGTCCGTCGGCCGGGTGGGTCTGCTGGCCGCCCTGCTCGTCGCGTTCCCGGGCGCGCTGCGGTTCGCATCGCTGCTGCCCGAGGGCTGGTTCGGCCCGCTGCTGCTCGCGGTCGGTGCGGTGCTGCTCGTCGCGGCGGGTGTGCTCGCGGCCGTACGGCGGTTGCGGGCGGCGGTGTGGTCGTTCCTGCGGACGGCGCTGGGCGAGGCGCGGTCGGTGCACGCCCTGCCCTCCCGGGCGCTGGCGCTGTGGGGCGGGGCGCTGGCCTTCCCCGCGTTGCAGGCGGCCTCGCTGGTGCTGGTGGGACGGGCGTTCGGGCTGTCGGTGCCGCCCGCCCACATGGCGGTGGCGTATCTGGCGGCGACGGTCGCGGTGGCGCTGGTCCCCACGCCGGGCGGGCTGGGCTCGGTGGAGGCGGCGCTGGTCGTGGCGCTGGTGGCGGTGGGCGGGGCCGCGGCGGTCGCCACGGCGGTGGTGCTGGTCTTCCGGGTCATCACGGTGTGGCTGCCGCTGGTGCCGGGCGCGGTGACACTGGGTGCGCTGGTGCGGCTGAAGGTGATCTGACCGGCGGGGTGGGACGGCACGGCCCGTTCACGGATCCGTGAGGCCGGAAGGAGGCCGGAACCAGGGCGGGGCGAGACCGGGATCAGGGCGGAACGAACGCGGGACGAGGCCGAGGCCGGTACGAACCGCCCTTCGGGATGCGGCAGGATGAGCGATCGTGCCGACCGCGGGCCGGACGGTCCGGCGCCCGAGTACATCCGGTAGCGAACGAGCAGGTGACGACACGTGACACGACTTCACATAGGGCCGTTGGCCGCAGTGTTCGCCGGAGGTGAGCGGTGACCCGCGCGCTCACCATGGACGATCTGGTGCTGGCCGGCATCGCCCTCGCCGCGGGCCTGCTGGCGGCGTTCCTGTTGCGGATGCTGCTGCGCTGGCTGGGCCGGCACGCGGACCGCACCCGCTGGCGCGGGGACGACGTCGCCGTGGACGCGCTGCGCATGATCGCGCCGTGGGCGGCACTCGCGGCGGGCGCGGCCACCGCGGCGGCGGCGCTGCCGCTGACCCGGACCGTGCAGCACAACGTCAACCAGACGCTGACCCTGCTGGTCATCTTCGCCGCGACCGTCGCGGCGGCGCGGGTGGTGGCGGGGCTGGTGCGCTCGGTCACCCAGTCCCGCTCCGGTGTCGCCGGGTCGGCCACGATCTTCATGAACATCACCCGGATCCTGGTCCTGGCGATCGGTTTCCTGGTGGGGCTGCAGACGGTGGGCATCTCCATCGCCCCGCTGCTCACCGCCCTCGGCGTCGGCGGTCTGGCGGTCGCGCTGGCGTTGCAGGACACGCTCGCCAACCTGTTCGCGGGCATCCACATCCTCGCCTCCAAGACCGTGCAGCCGGGTGACTACATCCGGCTGAGCAGCGGCGAGGAGGGCTATGTCGAGGACATCAACTGGCGCCAGACGACCGTCCGTGAGCTGTCCAACAACCTGGTGGTCATCCCGAACGGCCAGCTCGCCAAGACGAACATGACCAACTTCATGCGGCCCGAGCAGCAGCTGACCATCCTGGTCCAGGCCGGGGTGTCGTACGACAGTGACCTGGAACAGGTGGAGCGGGTCACCATGGACGTCGTCGCCGAGGTGATGACCGAGATCACGGGAGCCGTGCCGGAACACGAGCCGGCGGTGCGCTTCCACACCTTCGGTGACTCCCGTATCGGCTTCACCGTCATCCTGGGCGTCGGAGAGTTCAGCGACCAGTACCGGATCAAGCACGAGTTCATCAAGCGCCTGCACCGCCGCTACCGCGAGGAGGGCATCCGCATCCCGTCGCCCGCTCGGACGGTGGCGCTCCAGCAGGGCGCGGTGGTCATCCCCCAGCAGCGCGACACCGAGCCCGCGCCGGACGACATGACCACCGGCCGGCCGGTCTGAGGGTCCCGGCGGGCGATCTCCCGCCACGACCCGCGTGATCGTGGCGGGAGGTTGCCCGGAACTCGGCGTGGACCCCTGTCGAGCCGGGGGCCGTCACAAGATATCTTGATGTCGAGCAATGTTGCAGACGTGGAGCGGAGCACCCGGTGACTGACTCGACCATCATCTATACGCACACTGACGAGGCCCCCGCCCTGGCGACGTATTCCTTCCTGCCGGTGGTCCGGGCCTACGCCTCTCAGGCGGGTGTCACCGTGGAGACGCGTGACATCTCGCTGGCCGGGCGCATCATCGCCCTGTTCCCGGAGTACCTGACCGAGGACCAGCGCATCCCGGACGCCCTCGCCGAGCTCGGTGACCTGGCCAAGACGCCCGCGGCCAACATCATCAAGCTGCCGAACATCTCGGCGTCGATCCCGCAGCTCAAGGCCGCGATCGCCGAGCTCAAGGGCCAGGGCTACGCGCTGCCGGACTACCCGGACGACCCGAAGACCGACGAGGAGCGCGAGATCCGCGCCCGCTACGACAAGGTCAAGGGTTCCGCCGTGAACCCGGTCCTGCGTGAGGGCAACTCCGACCGCCGCGCCCCCGCCTCGGTGAAGAACTACGCCAAGACCCACCCGCACCGCATGGGCGCCTGGACCGCCGAGTCCAAGACCAACGTGGCGACCATGGGTGAGAACGACTTCCGCTCCACCGAGAAGTCGGTCGTCGTCGCCGAGGACGGCGCCCTGCGTATCGAGCTGGTCGGTGACGACGGCACCACCACCGTGCTGCGCGAGTCCGTACCCGTCCTCAAGGACGAGGTCGTCGACGCCTCCGTGATGCGGGTCGCCGCGCTGCGCGAGTTCCTCACCGCGCAGGTCGCCCGCGCCAAGCAGCAGGGCGTGCTGTTCTCCGTGCACCTGAAGGCCACGATGATGAAGGTCTCCGACCCGATCGTCTTCGGCCACGTGGTGCGCGCCTTCTTCCCGAAGACGTTCGCGCGGTACGGCGAGCAGCTCGCCGCGGCCGGCCTCACCCCGAACGACGGTCTGGGCGGCATCTACAAGGGCCTGGAGTCCCTGCCCGAGGGCGCCGCGATCAAGGCGTCCTTCGATGCCGAGCTCGCCGAGGGCCCGGCGCTGGCCATGGTCGACTCCGACAAGGGCATCACCAACCTGCACGTCCCCTCGGACGTCATCGTCGACGCCTCCATGCCGGCCATGATCCGCACCTCCGGCCACATGTGGGGCCCGGACGGCGAGGAGGCCGACACCCTCGCGGTGCTCCCGGACTCCAGCTACGCCGGCGTCTACCAGGCCGTGATCGACGACTGCCGCGCCAACGGCGCCTACGACCCGTCCACCATGGGCTCGGTCCCGAACGTCGGTCTGATGGCGCAGAAGGCCGAGGAGTACGGCAGCCACGACAAGACCTTCGAGATCCCCACCACGGGTACGGTCCGCCTGGTCGACCGGAACGGCGACACCGTCCTCGAGCAGGCCGTGTCCGCCGGTGACATCTTCCGGGCCTGCCAGACCAAGGACGCCCCGATCCGCGACTGGGTGAAGCTGGCCGTCACCCGCGCCCGCGCCACCGGCGACCCGGCGGTCTTCTGGCTGGACGAGGACCGCGCCCACGACGCCAACCTCATCGCCAAGGTGAAGCAGTACCTCACCGAGCACGACACCGAGGGCCTGGACATCCGGATCCTGAACCCGGTCGAGGCGACCAAGCTGTCGGTGGAGCGCATCCGCCGCGGCGAGAACACCATCTCCGTCACCGGCAACGTGCTGCGCGACTACCTGACCGACCTGTTCCCGATCCTGGAGCTGGGCACCAGCGCCAAGATGCTGTCGGTCGTCCCGCTGATGGCGGGCGGCGGCCTGTTCGAGACGGGTGCGGGCGGCTCGGCGCCGAAGCACGTGCAGCAGCTGGTCAAGGAGAACTACCTGCGCTGGGACTCGCTCGGCGAGTTCTTCGCCCTGGTGCCGTCGCTGGAGCAGTACGCCGCGACCACGGGCAACACCCGCGCCAAGGTCCTCGCCGACACCCTCGACCGCGCCACGGCGACCTTCCTCAACGAGGACAAGTCCCCGACCCGTCGCGTCGGCGGCATCGACAACCGCGGCAGCCACTTCTACCTGTCCCTGTACTGGGCGCAGGAGCTGGCCCGGCAGACCGACGACGCGGACCTGGCCAAGGCCTTCGGTCCGTTCGCCGAGACGCTCGCCGCGAACGAGCAGAAGATCGTCGACGAGCTGAACGCCGTCCAGGGCAAGCCGGCCGAGATCGGCGGCTACTACCAGCCCGACCCGGCCAAGGCCGCCGAGATCATGCGCCCGTCCGCCACGTGGAACGAGGCGCTGGCGTCCCTGAGCTGACGTAGGTCCGGGCGCCTTCGCACTCCGCCCCGGCCCGGCCACGCGCCCGGCCGGGGCGGAGCCGTGTCCGCCTGCCGTCCCGGCACGGGGCCGGCAGGGCGTCGGTCAGTGCCCGGGGCACGACCACCGGAAATCGGGGACCAGCAGCGATGTCAGTGCCGTGTGGCACCTTGGTCATGTCGTGCACCACTGACAACGCCCTGGGAGCAACCGTATGACCGATGTGCCGCCGTCCTTCGCGTTCCTTGCCGGTGCTCCGGACTCCCCCGTGATCCTCCATGTGCCGCATTCCGCGCGGGAGATACCGGGTGATGTGCGGTCCGGGATCGTGCTGGAGGACGCCGCGCTGGAGCGGGAGCTGGACCACATCACCGACGCCCACACCGCCGGGATCGCGGAGGCGGCGGTCCGTGCGGCTGGTGTCGCGCCGTGGCGGTTCGTGAACCGGCTCTCGCGTCTGGTCGTCGATCCGGAGCGGTTTCCGGACGAGCGGGAGGAGATGCTGGCCGTCGGGATGGGCGCGGTCTACACGCGGACCACGCACAAGGACGTGCTGCGGTCCGACGGGTTCGACGCCGGGCCGCTGATCGAGCGGTACTTCCGTCCGTACGCCCGGGCGATGACGGAAGCGGTCGCCGACCGGCTCGCCGCGACCGGGCGGGCCGTGATCATCGACGTGCACTCGTATCCGAGCGCGCCGCTGCCCTACGAGTTGCACGGCGAGGGGCCGCGGCCGGAGGTCTGCCTGGGCACCGACTCCTTCCACACCCCGCCGGGGCTGCTCGCCGCCGCACGTGAGGCGTTCGCTCCGTGCGGGGAGACCGGGCTGGACAGCCCGTTCGCCGGGACGTACGTACCGTTGGAGTTCTACGGGAAGCGGGCCGAGGTGACCGCGCTGATGGTGGAGATCCGCCGGGACACGTACATGTCCGAACCGGGCGGTCCCGCGGGGCCGGGGCTGCACCGGCTCGGCTCGGCACTCGCCGCACTCGTCGACGCCGTCTCCCGCTGACGCCACCACCACGGCGGCACGGTCCCGGCGACAGCGCACAGTCGCGGGCCCGGCAGGCTTCCGCTGCCTCTGCCGCCCGCCGGCCTTCCGCTTCCGCCGGGCGGACTCCACACCCACCCGGCTCGGGACCGCCACGTCACGGGGGCGGCCATGTCACGGGGACGGGCGTGGCCCGGCGCGGAACCCGGCGCGGAGCGGAAGCCGGCAGGGTGTCGGTCGACGGTTCGCGGCGCGGTGGATCGGTCGGCCGACACGGCACGGAAGGGACGAGGGCGAGGTCACGTCGTCGAAGACCCGGCCCCGCCTCCCTCGCCCCTGCCCGAAGGGCTCAGGCGCGCAGCCACTCCGTCACGACCACGTCCCCGCCGGTGTGCAGGCGCAGGGCGAACGGCCCGGAGGGGGGCGTGTCGGCGGTGAAACGGCCCATGTCGTCGGCCGCGAGCGGGGTGACGGCCTGCGGCCCCCCGAGCACCTCGATGCGGGCCGACTGGGGCGGCAGCACCTGGCCCATCAGACCCTGCGCGGTCACCTCGACGTCCAGGGTCACCTCGCCGGCGTTGAAGGTGAGCATGCGCGGCGCGTCCGTCACTCCCCTGACCGGGATGGCGTCGACGAGCGAGTCGAAGGTCAGCGCGGCCACGCGGGCGTCGAGGTCGTGCAGCGCGTAGGCGTCGACGGCGATCTGCAGCAGCGCCGGAGGCAGCGGGTCCAGGACGGCCGCCGCCTGCCGGAGTTCCTCCTCCAGCAGCCCGGTGTCGAAGTCCTCGCCGGGATCCGCGTCGAACCCGGCGTCGTCGTTCATGTCGCTCATGTCGTTCACAAGGTCCCCCGTGCCTCGAGCCGGGCCCGCAGCCGGCGCAGACAGCGCTGGCGCAGCGGCCCGATGCTGCCCACCGCGATGTCGAGCGCGGCGGACACCTCCTGGTAGCTGGGCGGCGGCGACGCGATCAGAACGCGCAGCAACTGCCTGCACCGCTCGCCCAGTTCCTCGAACTCCTGCCACAGTCGCCGCACGCGTTCGCTCTGCGCGGCCGCCTCCTCCGTCTCCAGCAGCGACTGCTCCGGCGTACCGTCCTCGCTGACCCGGTCCAGCAGCTGCGGATCGTCCGTCAGCATCAGCCGACGCGCGTTGCGGTGCACCTTCAGGCACTCGTGGCGCGCGGTGCTGGCCAGCCAGGAGCCCGCCTTCTCCGGTTCGCGGATCCGCCCCAGATGCTGGGTGAACCGGAACCACACCGTCTGGTAGACCTCGTGCGCGTCGGCGTCGGAGAGCCGGTGCGCGCGCACCACGGACCACACCAGTGGGCCCAGCCCTTCCACGATCGCCTTCCAGGCCGCCGCGTCACCGTCGACAGCGGACTGGACCAACGCGCCGACTTCGTTACGCTCCACGGTCCCACCCCTCGTGTACGGCACGTCATCGTACGCCGCGGAGGGGACCACTCCGCTCCTCATGCCCGTGCGGAGGGGGGTGAGATCTGCACCGGCCGCCAGGTGGGCGGAAGGAGCGCCGGGACGTGCGCCCCGCGCACTTCGGCGACCTCGGTGGTGGTGTCCATCAGTTGCCGACGCGCCTTGCGCGGGTCGGTCTGCGCCTGTGCGGTCATGAGGGAGGCGATCATGCCGACGGCGACGGGCGTGGCGAACGACGTTCCGCTCCACTGCGCGAGCCCTTCGAACATCACCTGGTCCGGCTTGGCGGAGCCGCCGTCCTCACTCAGTACGCCGGTGTGGCGCGGGTGGTGGCAGGTGCAGGGGTAGGTGAAGCCGTAGCGGCAGCTGTCGTAGGTGGAGTGCTGGTACACGTACGGCACGGGGGTGTCGAAGCCGGTGAGGGCGCTGGTGAGGCGCTCACCGGGGGCGTAGGCCTTCACCCAGCCGCCGTGGTTGCTGAAGCAGGCGCCGAATTCGCCGTCCCCGCGCAGCGCGCCGACGGACAGCACGGCGTTCTCGTAACCGGGCAGGTCGGCGTAGGCGGCGGGCCAGAAGGGGGTGGCGCTGCCGTTGTTGCCGGCGGCGGCGACCAGCAGGGTGGGCTGCTCACGGAGTTCCCGCATGAACGCGTCGACGCCGAGGAGGCCGTCGGTGCGGCCGTTGGAGGTACCGGCGGACAGGCTGATGACGTCGGGCCAGCCGTCCCGGTCGACGGCCTCGAAGAGCTTCTCGCCGAACTCGGACTCCAGGATGGCGCCGGCGTCGTTGAGCGTGCCGCGGACGGTGATGTCGGTGTTGGGGGCGACGGCGGCGACGAGTCCGGCGATGAACGTGCCGTGGCCGCAGTACTGCTTCAGTGCGCCGTCCTCGCCGCACTCCTCGAGCTGGGCGTCGCCGCGGGTGTGGGCGAGCAGCGGGTAGGAGCGGTGGTCGTGCATGAGGCCGGTGTCGATGACGAGGACACGTACGGCGCTGTCCGGGTCGTGGGCGGCCTCGGCCGCGGCCGGGTTGGGCTGCCCGCCGGGCGCCACGGGTACGGGCTCGTCGCCGGGGCAGGCGTTGACCGCGATGGACACCACGTGGTTGCGGCTGATCAGCCGGCGCCCGGCGCGGCCCTCGGTCGCCGAGAGCGCGCGCAGTGCGCCCGCGACCGCCGGGTCGCCGCTGCCGTCGCCCTGTCCCGGGTCGGCGACCTGGATGCGGGTGATGCCGGAGCGGTTGGTCGCCGGGCCGGCCCGGCGCACCTGGTCCGCGCTGAGCCCGGCGAACGTGGTGAAGTGCTGTCGCACGGTGTCCTCGACGACGCGGGCCTCTTCTCCGTCGCGGGCGAGGACGACACCCTTCTCGTAGAGGAACTCGCCCGCGTCGTCCGGACCCATCGCCAGGGGGACGCCGGGCATCGTGCGTTGGATCTGGGCGAACTGCTCGCGGAATCGCTGTGGTGCCATGGCATGTCCTCCACCGGGGAGATGGCGGCCGGGGCCGCGGAGCTGTCGTGATACAGAGCCCTGGAGCGGTCGTTTGATACAACGTCACACCTGTGGTGCGTGGTTGCGGACCACTACCATCGTGGGGTGACAGCGGGAAGCGACACGGTGCTGGAACTGCTGCCGATGGTGTTCGCCGCCCCGGGTGAGGCGCTGGCGAGGGCGGAAGAGGTGCTGGGTGACCGCCCCCGGGCCCTGCATGCCTCCGTCGCCCATCAGGTGATCGGTATCTGGCAGCGGGACTTCGGCGACATGCGGCTCGCCCTGAGCCATCTGCGGCGGGCCCGCGCCTGGGCGGCGCGCGCGGACTCGGCCGAGCGGGAGGCGGACGTCCTCGCCACGCTCGGGGTCGCACTGGTGCACGCGGGGCGCACCCGGCAGGGGATGGACGCGCTGCGGCGGGGTGTCGAGCGCGGCACCGGCCACACCCGCGCCCGGGTGCTGTTCCGGCGGGCGTACGCGTGGTGGGTGCTGGGCCATCACAAGGAAGCGCTGGAGGACGTACGGCGGGCGATTCCCGTACTGCGGCAGGCCGAGGACGTCATCTGGACGGCGCGTGCGCTGACGCTGCGGGCGACCGTGCACCTGGCGCTGGGCTCGGTGGACCGGGCGGACGCCGACTTCACGGCGGCCGAGGCGCTGTGGGACACCACCGGCCAGGAGCACGACAAGGCGGACGCCGTGGAGAGCCGGGGGCTGGCCGCGTTCCGCTCGGGCGACATCCCTGCCGCGCTCAGGCTGCTCGACGAGGCGGAGGAGCGGTACGCCAAGCTGGGCACGCCGACGTTCATGCTGAACATCCGGCGCTGCGAGGTGCTGATGGCCGCCGGGCTGCCCGTGGAGGCGCTGGCCGAGGCGGACGCGGCGATCAGGGCGTTGGACGGGATCGGCGGGCAGTCCACGCGCAAGGCGGAACTGCTGCTGGCCGCCGCGCGGGCGGCCCGGCTGGCGGACGATCCGCAGACGGCGATCGCACGCGCGGCGCTCGCCGTGCGGCTGTTCGCGGGGCAGCGGCGCACCTGGTGGGAGACGCACGCGCGGCTGGTGCTGATCGGGGCCCGGCACGCGGCCGGACGCGGTTCGGGCCGGCTGGTCGCGGACGCGGCGGCGGTGGCGGAGAGACTGGTCGCGCTCGGCGCTCCGGCCGCGCCCGAGGCGTCTCTGCTCGCGGGCCGGATCGCGCTGGACCTCGGGTGGACGACGGACGCGGAGCGGCATCTGGCGTTCGCCGCGCGCAGCAGGCACAACGGGCCGCCGCTGGCGCGGATGACGGGCTGGGCCGCGCAGGCGCTGCGCGCGCAGGCCGCCGGTTCCCCGCGGGGGGTGCTGGAGGCCTGCCGGCGCGGTCTCGACGTGCTCGACGACCACCGGATGACGCTGGGCGCCTCGGAACTGCGGGCCCGTGCCACCGCGCAGGGCGCGGAACTGGCCGCCCTCGCCCAGCGGGCCAGTCTGGTCTCGGGCGGGCCGCGGCGGCTGATGGTGTGGAGCGAACGCTGGCGGGCGACCGCCCTGTCCACCCCGCCCACCCGGCCACCGGCCGACCCCGCGCTGCTCAGCGGCATGACCGCCTACCGGGAGATCGCCGCCCGCGCGGAGGAGGCCCGTATGGAGGGCAAGCCGGTGCCCGCACTGGAGCGGGAACAGCGTCGCCTGGAACGGGAGATCCGCTCACGGACCCTGCACATGCGCGGTGAGGCTCCCGACGGCGGGGACCGCTTCGACGTCGGCCGGCTGTTGGAGCGGCTGGGCAGCGACGACGGACAGCTGGTGGAGCTCGCCGTGCTCGACGGGCGGGTGCAGGTGCTGCTGTGCGGGCGGGGGCGGGTACGGCGGTTCGAGGCGGGGCCGCTGGCGGCGGCGGAGACCGAGGCCGAGCATGTGCAGGCGGGGTTGCGGCGGCTGGCCCATCCGGGGGCGGAGGCGCGGCTGCCGGTGGTGGAGGCCGCGGGCCGGCGGCTGGAGGAGCTGCTGCTGGGGCCGGCCGCGGCGCATCTGGGCGACGGTCCGGTGGTGATCGTGCCGCCGGGGCGGCTGCACCGGGTGCCGTGGGCGTTGCTGCCCTCACTGCGGGAGCGGGTGCTGAGTGTGTCGCCGTCGGCGAGCAGCTGGCTGCGCGCGAAGGAGACAGCGCCGCCGTCCGGGGGCCGCCAGGTACTGGTGCGCGGCCCGGGCCTGGCCACCGGCGGTGCGGAGGTGCCGGTGCTGGCCGACCGCTACGGCGGGGCGACGGTTTTGGAGCACGACGACGCCGCGGTGCCGCGTGTCCTCGGGGAGCTGGACGGGGCCGGGCTGGCGCACATCGCCGCGCACGGCTCGTTCCGTGCGGACGGTCCGCTGTTCTCCTCGCTGAGGATGGCCGACGGGCCGCTCATCGTGCACGACTTCGAGCGGCTGGCCCGCAGCCCGTACCGGATCATCCTGTCCTGCTGCGACACCGCCCGGTTCGCCACCGTGGGTGCCGACGAGCTCCTCGGCCTGGTCACCGCGTTGCTGCCGCTGGGCACGGCGGGCGTGGTGGCGTGCAGCGCGCCGGTCAACGACGCGGCGGTGGTACCGCTGATGGTCGCCCTCCACAAGGGACTGGACGCCGGTCTCTCCCTGGCCGAGTCCCTGCGCGACGCCCGCGCCACCCAGCCGGCCGACGCCCTGCACCGCGCCACGGGCTGGGCGTTCACGGCGTTCGGCGCGGCCTGAGCCCGTGGAACGGACGGCAACCGGTCCTTGAGCAGACGGCAACCGGCCGAGGGACGGACCGCAACCGGCCCAGGAGCACACGGCAACCAGCCGAGGGACGGACCGCAACCGGCCCAGGAGCACACGGCAACCAGCCCAGGAGCACACCGCAACCGGCCGAGGGACGGACCGCAACCGGCCCAGGAGCACACCGCAACCAGCCCAGGAGCACACCGCAACCAGCCCAGGAGCACACCGCAACCGGCCCAGGAGCACACCGCAACCAGCCCAGGAGCACACCGCAACCAGCCCAGGAGCACACCGCAACCAGCCCAGGAGCACACCGCAACCGGCCGAGGGACGGACCGCAACCAGCCCAGGAGCACACCGCAACCGGCCGAGGGACGGACCGCAACCAGCCCAGGAGCACACCGCAACCGGCCCAGGAGCACACGGCAACCGGCCGTGGGACGGGCGACAGCAGAATCGCCGAGGTCCTGGGCCAACGCCACACCGGTCAGGCCGGCTGAGTCCGCAGTGGGTCCGTGAAGCGGCCCAAGGTCGCCCGGCTGGGCGTGCCCAGTCGGGTGTACGCGCCGTAGAGGTGGTTGCCGACCGTGCGGACGGAGAGCGTGAGGCGTTCCGCGATCTGGCGGTTGCTCAGGCCCTCGGCGGCCAGGGTGACGATCTGCCGTTGCCGCGCGGTGAGTTCGCCCAGGACCAGGCCCGCCAGCGCCGGTGTGCGGGCGCCCTGGCAGCGGCGGGCGAGTGCGGCGGCGCGGGTGCGGGCGGTGCGGGCGGCGTGCGGTTCGCGGTGGGCCGGTACGGCCTGGGCGTACGCCTCGGCGGCGAACAGCAGGAAGCCGCGCCGCTGAAGCTCCTCGGCCACCCGGTCCAGTGCGGGTCCGTCGGCCCGCGCGAGCGCGTCGGCGTGGTCGGCGAAGACACCGTTGAGCCGGCCGGCGGCCCGTTCGGGGCTGCCGAGGCGTACGGCGTCGTACGGGTCACCGTCCGCCTCGGGGATCCCCTCCGCGAGGGTGAGTGCGGCGCGGCAGGCCGCGTCGGCGGGGGCGGTGCGCAGGCCCTCGCGTGCCCAGGCGGCCGAGTCCCGCAGTTCGCCGCGCAGCCGCGCGTACCGGGCGCGCAGGGCCGCGTACCCGGCCGTGACCGGCTCTCCCTCGCCCACGAGCCAGTCCCCCACGGGCGCCGGGACGGCCGCCACGTCGGCCCGTGCGATCCGTCGGGTCAGCTCAGCCGCCTCGGCGTCCAGCGCGGGGGCGCAGTCCTCGGGTGCGTGGGCGAGTCGGCGGGCCCGGAGCCGGCCGGCGGCGGCCCGCAGGACCTGGCCGTGCACGGGGTGGGCCAGGCTGATGCCGCCGAGGTCGTCGACGTGGATCAGGCCGTCGGTCTCCAGGCGTTCCAGGACGGTGAGGTCGAGGTCGTCGGCATCGAGCGGCAGGGGTTCGGCGAAGGCGAGGCGGTCGAGCGTCTCACGCTCCTCGGGGCGGGCCCGGTCCAGGAGGCGGCCGGTGCGTTCGCGTACCGCCGGGGTGAGCGGCAGCGGCCCCCGCCAGGCCCAGGTGTCGGTCCCCGGGACGCGGATGTCCCGCCCGTGTTCGCGTACCGCGTCCGTGAGTTCCCGCAGCAGCCGCAGATCCCCGTCGCACAGCCGGTGCAGCCGATGCGCGGTGAGCGGCTCCGGGGTGTGGTCCGCGTCGGCGGCGAGCAGCCGCGCGGTGTCCTCCCGGGGCAGCGGCCGCAGGGCCAGTCGGGGCAGCAGTTCCCCGGTCCACAGCCGGGACACGGCGGCGGGCACCGGCTCGCCGTCGGTGACCACGACCAGCAGCCGGATGCCGCCGCACACGGCGAGCTGGTGGACCAGGGCGGCGGAGGCGTCGTCGAGCAGATGGGCGTCGTCGACGAGCAGCGTCCGCATCCCGGAGAGGTGCCGCAGCGCGCGGTGCGGCGTGACGGGCTCGGGCAGCAGCGGGGCGAAGGCGGCGAAGGGGAGGTGCCGGGTCTGCGGCGTTGCCGTGACACGGGCGCAGTCCGTGCCCCGCACGGCCTCCGTGACGAGCCGGGTCTTTCCCCGGCCCGCCGGTCCGGTCACCACGAGGCCGCGCCGCGCGCCGGTCAGCGAGCGCCCTACCAGGTCGAGTTCGTCCTCCCGGCCGGTGAACGGCCAGGGCGACCGAAGGGTCGTCGCGTCCTTCTCGTACGGCCCGATGGCATCCCGTCGCATAGTCGTCACGAGAACGGGAGCACGGGTACTCACCCCTGATACAGGGTCACTTGAGCAGACCCCGACTCAGGCGCCCCGACCCCACCGCACGGCAGCCTGTGGTCCATGACCGCTCGCCACTGCTCGCTGCCGCCGCAGCCGGCCCCCGCGTTCGCGCCGGGCCTGGCCGCCGAGCGGCTCGGTGCGCTGATCGGCGGGCGGCGGCTGTGGGTCAACGGAACCGTGCTGCACTACTGCTTCTTCGCCGGCGACACGGCGGGTTCGGAGATCGCGGTTCCCCGAACCGGGCGGACCCGGTGGATTCCCTGGGGCGGTGCCAAGGAACAGCAGGACGTCGTGCGCGAGTGCTTCGACGAGTGGCGGGGGCTCGGGCTGGGCCTGAGGTTCACCGAGGTCCACGACCGCACCGAGGCGGAGCTGCGCATCGGGTTCCAGCCCGGCGACGGCTCCTGGTCGGCCGTCGGCCGCGACGCGCTCCGGGTCGGCATGCACGACCGCACCATGAACTTCGGATGGGACCTGACCGCACCGGGCGAACGCGCGACGGCCCTGCACCAGATCGGGCACGCGCTCGGGATGCTGCACGAGCACCAGAGCCCGTACGCCGGTATCCACTGGGACGACGAGGCCGTGTACGCCGAGCTGGCGGGCCCCCCGAACCACTGGAACCGGGACAGGACATACCACAACATCCTGCGCAAGTTGGGCGCTGACGAGGTCAACGGCTCCGTCTGGGACCCGCAGTCGATCATGCAGTACGCGTTCCCGCCGGGGCTGATCCTGGAGCCGGAGCAGTACCGCGGGGGTGTGCACCCCGCCGGCACCCTCTCCCCCGCCGACAAGGACTTCGTGCTCCGCCGGTACCCGCCGGCCGATACGCCGGGGCCGCCCGCGCTGTTGCCGTTCCGCTCGGTGCCGCTGGGTCTGGGCCCCGGTGAGCAGGCGGACTTCCGTATCGATCCGCCTCAGACCCGTGACTACACGGTGGGCACCTTCGGTGAGGCGGACCGGGTCGTCGTGCTCTTCGAGGAGCGGGACGGGGAGCCACGCTTCCTCGCCGGTCACGACGACGGCGGAAGCCCGCGCAACGCGACCATCGCGGCCCGGCTGGTCAAGGGCCGCCGCTATTACGTCCGTATCCGCCTCTACTCCGCGTGGGGTTCCGGCGAGACGGCGGTCATGTGCTGGTGAGGGCACGGCAGGACCGTCCACGGACATCCGAGCCACAGTCCGGCGCCGGGGAGCGGCCGGGGACGTCACCTTCGGGGGGAGGGTGACGTCCCCGGCCCACGCCACCACCGCTCGACCGGTTCGGTCGGCGTGAACGTGCTCGCGTTGCGGGCCGTGCGCTGCGGGTGAAGACTGGGTCACAGGGACGCCCCGTACGGTCCGAGCCGGATCTCGATCTCCATCTCTTCCGCGCAGCCGCCGCCCGCAGATGGGCAGAGCCCGCGTTGGACGCGCAGCAGGACGCGAATCGCATCTGGAACCCTCATGGCCAGAACCCTCCGGCGACATGTCTCCCGCACGGTCGGCGTATCTGTCGTGGCTACAGCGCTTGCGTTGCCCGCAAGTGTGACCGGTGCCGTGGCGGCGTCTCACGTCGGCGACCGGATCACGGCTGAGATGCCCGCCCAGACAACGCCCCCTCCACCCCCGTCCGAGCCCCCGCCACCGCCGAGCGATACGCCCACGCCGGCACCGACGCCGAGCGACACATCGGCACCGACCCCGGGCGACACATCGGCACCGACGCCGGACGACACACCCGCAGCGACCCCGGGCGACACGTCGGCACCGACCCCGGGCGACACGTCGACACCGGAGAGTCCCGCGCCCCCTGCGACGGATGAATCGAAGGAGTCCGACGGTGCTCCGAAGACCGATCAGGACTCCGGACCCGGCGTAGAGCCGAATCAAACGGTGTCCGAGTCCGCCACGGAGCAGAAGCAGGAGATTGAAGACGTAACCACCGAGCTGAGCAAGGAAACGGTGAAAGTGCCCGTGGAACTGGAGCCGTCCGTCGAGCAGTTGACCGCCGTACTGCAGGAGGCCCAGGCCCCGGAGACACCGCCGCAGGCAAAGGACGGAATCATCGGCACCGCGAAGAACATCGCTGCCGCACTGAAGACGATCAAGGATTCCAGCGTGCCCGCCGAGGTACGGGAAGAATTGATCGGGATCGTGAAACAGGTGACGTCCGTACTGGATGCGGCCAGTGACCCGAGCGTGCCGCCCGAAGAGCAGTCCCTGATCATCCTGACCGTACAGAGGTCGACGACCGTCCTGAAGCTGATCTGTGACCCGGCGACGCCGCAGGATCTGCGGGAACATCTGATCAACACCGTGAAGCAGTTGAACCGCGTCGTCCTGAGGCGGAGCCACGGCGGGGACATGAGGGGAAGCAGCCCCGTGCAGGGAAGTCTCGAGTCCGAGATGACGATCGGCGTCGCGCTGGCCACGATCAGCGAGTCCGAAACGTCCGGCGGAGACCGTGAGGGCCTCGCGGAAACCGCGTACGAGGCCAGTTCGTCGCTGCAGGCGACCAGTGACCCCAGGGTGTCGGAGGAGGACCGGGACAGAGAGCAGAAGGAACTGGACGAGAAGATGGACCGGCTGGATGAACAACTGGAGGAGACCGCTGCCGCGCAGGGCCTGCCGGACGCGACACCCGGCAAGGCCGCCGAAGTCTGCGCCAATGCCGTGTTCAAGTCCGTCCCGGAGCCCAAGCTCATCGGGGGCCTGACAGACCTGACTCCCGCGAAGTGGGACACCGAAGGGGTGAAGGACTACTGGAAGTCCCAGGAATCCGGAAATAAAATCCTCGATGTGCAGGCCCAGTTGCAGAACAACAAGTTCGACAATGCCCCATTCGACGTCGCGCGGCTCATCCCCAAGCTCGCCGAGTTCGTACCGGCCGACAAGCTGTTCGGCATCGTCGGCACTCCGGGACTGCACTGCCTGAAGTCGGCTCTGCAGCTCGACCGGCAGGGGGTAGCGGCAGGAACCTGGGTCGAGAAGGCCCAAGGGATGGCGTGAAACGACGTCAACCGCTGCCGATCCCGGAGGATTTCAGCAATTCCGCGACAGACATCTCCGAGTCGGCGTAAGCCGTCGAGGCACCATATCTGCCCACATCCCTCTCCTCTTCCGAACGGGCAACCTGGCCCTCGAAGTGAAATGACGAGATGGAATAGACGGGTCTTTCGCTGGGAGACCAGACCGCCGTCACATATCGCGGTTTGCGCGTCACGTTGACCAGGTTGTTGTTGTGTCGCACCCTGCCGTGATAGTAGAGCTCTTCCCCACACCTCTCCGGCGGGCAGTAGTAACGGCCCTCGGCCTTGTCCCACGACCGGTGGGGCCGCCTGAATTGATCTACGTCGAGTTTCCCCCGGTCCTTCCTCATGTAGGTGATCTGCAGGACGACATTGATCGTGTCGAACTCGGTGTTGACTGGAATTTGCACAACGCGCTTCAGAGAGAATTCCTGCCCGACGTCCAGCCAGTCACCAGGACGATAGAGGCGTTCACTGCTGATCTTTGTGAATTCCAACCGATCGACGTAACGTTCGGCATCCTCCGCACGATTCTCATCCAGGCTTCTTCTCCACTCCTCCAGACGGTCATCGCCATCGATGTATTCGGAACTTCGGCCGTATACCGTGTAGTCATCATTGATGATGTATACCGGGATTCCTCCGGCGTTCTTCATGTACAACGTCAACGGGACCTGCAGGAACGGCCGTATGTGGTCGGCCCGCGACGTGCCGAACTCTGCCTTCAGGATGAAGCGCATCGGAGCCGCTGCCGGTTGGTACATGGTGGAGTACGCCAGGCTCACGGCGGTCAAGAGCGATGTCGCGAGGACACCGGCCGCGAATGTCTTGGGACGCCGCATTCCCCGCCACGACCTCTCGCGGACGAGGAGCCAGAGCGCCCACACGGACCAGCACCAAGCAGGCATGAAGACGAGCAGGTAAGGCGTGTACTCTCGTTCGTCGAACCACATGAACAGCAAGAGGCTGTCCGTGGCCAGCGCGACAAGCACTCCGAGCAGGACGATCGCCCCGGAGTTCCTGCTCTGCCGTTTCCCCCAGTAGTCGACCACCGTGATCGCGGCCGCACCCTGTACCACTCCGGACAGGACGAACAGGGCCCCACTTATTCGTTGCGCGAAGGTCAGCGCGCCGATGGCGTCCGGCCATCCGATGACGACGTTGAGGGCCATGGAGGCGAGCAGTCCCGCCATCATCAGCGCGGCGGCCGTGCGCCTTCGTCCGGCACGGTCGGGCCATGTACCACTGCCCCCTCCGCGCCAGCACACGGATGCCGGGTCCTCCATGTCCATGTCTTCGGGATAACCGAGGTCGCCGAGCATGTCCCGCAGCTGACGCAAAGACCAGGCGCTGCCGACCCTCTTGCTGCCGACGACGACCTTGCGCAGACCACGCTTGTCCGGAGCCTCGACGATCACCCATGGACGAATGCTCATGGCCTCAGGCTCAAGCCCGGACCGGCACCCCGCATGTGGGGCTCCCCCGTTCGGTGGCCCCAGAAACGATCAAGGGCCTTGCCTCACCGAAGTGAGACAAGGCCCTGAGCCGGGCCGACGGCCCGTCGCGTGTCGGGACGACAGGATTTGAACCTGCGACCCCTTGACCCCCAGTCAAGTGCGCTACCAAGCTGCGCCACGTCCCGATGCGTGTCGCGCGGTGAACCGCGTGATCACGCAGGTCAACCCTACCGCATGTGCGCGGTGGCACCAGGACGGCGGGATTTCAGCCCGTGCGGCGGAGGGCGGCCGGTTCCGGTTACGGGGTGCCCGTCCCCGCGGAGGCGGATGCGGAGGCGTCCGGTACGAAATGACGCCGCCCCCGGTGCGGTTCGGCGACGCCGGTACGCAGCGCAGGGCGATGAGTGATGTCACCGCGACGACGGCCACGGGGATCCAGAACAGCCGACGGTGGTCGAGAGCGGTGACGATCGGGCCGGCCGCCGCCATGCCGACACCACCGCCGGCTGCGATCACGGCGGACAGATCGCTGATGCTGCCGCTCACCTCGGATGCCGCGGCATCGGGCACTCCGGCGGCCGTGGGAAGCGGTCGCGGAACGGTTGGCGTGGGACGAGCGGTGCGTGCGGGGCAGGGCCCGTGGCGGAAGGTCGTACGCGGTGGTGCGGAAGACGGATACGGGGTGTGATCGCCGTGGACTGCTAAAGTGGAGGTACCCCTCCACTGTGGCGGAGGCAACCCTCCGTTTCAATCGAGGCCCTCCGGAGGCCACCGTGACCGCCCAGCCGTTCCCCGTCAGCGAGATCGTGGCGTCCCGGCGACCGCACCGTAAGGACGCCGCCCGCAACTACGACGCCCTGCTGGCCGCGGCCCGCGAGGCGTTCGCCGAGCACGGCTCGGAGGCTTCCCTGGAGGACGTCGCACGCCGCGCCGGCGTCGGCATCGGCACGCTCTACCGCAATTTCCCGACCCGTCGGCACCTGTTCGAGAGCGTCTACGCGGGCGAGGTGAACGACCTGTGCCGGTTCGCCGAGGAGGTCACCGGCCAGGAGCCGTGGGAGGCGCTGGCCTCATGGCTGCGCCGGTTCGTGGACTACACGGTGACCAAGCGGGCCATCCGGGAGGCGCTGGACGGCGAGTCGGAAATCTTCCTGGCCTGCCGCGAGTCGATGTACGCGGCGGGCGCCCCGCTGTTCGAACGGGCGCAGGGAGCCGGGCAGGCCCGCCGGGACATCGCCTTCGACGACCTGCTGCGGATGGTGGCCGGGATCACCGCGACGAACTTCCTCGACGACGCCCAGCGTGACCGGGTGCTGTCCGTCGCCCTGGACGGTGTGCGCGCGGCGCGCTGACCCCGGCGCGGCGTCGCGCCGCGCGGAGACACCGGTACACCTCGGTGATGTCGAGGAGCACTTCGGGCTTGAAGCCGCACATCTCGGGCTGGTGCGGCTCGAAGTAGAAGACGGGCGGGGCGCCGATGATCTCGCCCTCGCCCGGGTAGCCGATGGCCTGGGCCAGGACGCGGGCCTCCAGGGCCATGCGGTGGGCGGCCGGGTGGTCGCCGTTGTACGGGTCCTCGACGGGGTGGGTGAGCACGACGTCGGGCTGGGTGGCGCGGTAGACCTCGACCAGCCGGTCGGTCAGCTCCGGGGTGGCGATCAGGGGGTAGTCGCCCGCGTCGAGTTCGTGGTTGAGCTCCGAGTAGGTCAACGGTTCGCCGCCGGCCACGGCCTTGCGCATCGCCGTGCCCAGTTCCGCCGGTTCGGCGAGTTGTCCGTCGGTGACGGCGGCGGCAGCCTTGGCCGCGCAGAGCCCTTCGAGGACCAGGCGGCACTCGGTGATGGCGACCGCCTCCTCCGCCGACGTTCAGCGCGGGCGGATTGTCCTGTCAAAAGGTTGACATGACGCCGGGGTCCGAAGAGGGTGAGCGGACAGAACAGGGACCGGGCCGGAGAGAGGCTTTCATGGTGGATGCGCTGGGTGTCGCCGTCGTCGGATTCGGCTGGATGGGGCGGGTGCACACCCAGGCGTACGCGCGCGTGCGGCACCACTATCCGCAGCTGGCCGTCCGGCCCGAGCTGGTCACGGTCGCCGAGGAGGTGCCGGGCCGGGCCGAGGAGGCCGCCGCGCAGTTCGGGTTCGCCTCGACGACCCGCGACTGGCGGGAGGTGGCCGCCGATCCACGGGTGAAGGCCGTCAGCATCACCGCCCCGAACTTCCTGCACCGCGAGATCGGTGTCGCGATGGCCGAGGCCGGCAAGCACATCTGGATCGAGAAGCCGGTGGGCCTGGGCCCGGACGACGCCCGTGCCGTCGCCGACGCGGCCGCCAGGGCGGGAGTCCAGGGCGCGGTCGGCTTCAACTACCGCAACGCGCCCGCCGTGGAGGAGGCCCGGGAACTGATCGCCTCCGGTGGGATCGGCACGGTCACCCATGTCCGCGTCCGGCTGTTCAGCGACTACGCCGCCCACCCCGAATCCGCCCTGACCTGGCGCTACGAGCGGGAGCGCGGCGGCAGCGGGGTGCTCGGCGACCTGGCCTCGCACGGCGCCGACCTGGCCCGCTTCCTGCTCGGCGACATCGCCTCGCTGACCGCCGACACGGCGATCTTCCTCCCCGAGCGGGCGCGTCCGTCCGGCGCCACGGCCGGCCACTCCCGCGCGAGTGGCGGCGCACTCGGCCCGGTGGAGAACGAGGACTACGTCAGCTGCCTGCTGCGCTTCGCGTCCGGCGCGCGCGGGGTGCTGGAGGCCTGCCGGGTGTCGGTGGGCGAGCAGAACAACTACGGCTTCGAGGTGCACGGCACCAAGGGCGCGGTCTTCTGGGACTTCCGGCGGATGAACGAACTCCGCGTCAGCCGCGGCACCGCCTACCAGGACCAGCCCGTCAGCACCGTGTACGTCGGCCCGGGCCACGGCGAGTTCGGTGCCTTCCAGCCGGGGGCGGCGAACGCCATGGGGTACGACGACCTGAAGGTGATCGAGGCGTACCGCTTCCTGCGCTCCGTCGCCGAGGGCGTCCCGCACGGCGCGACCCTCGCCGACGCCGTGCACAGCGCCACCGTGCTGGACGCGATGGCGCGGTCGGCCGAGAGCGGCACCTGGGTCACCCCATAGGCGTGGCGGGCATGTTGTAGGGGGTCACCACCTGGATCGCGGACGGCAGGGTGGGGCCCGCGGGCGGCAGAGCGCCGTGGGCGCGCATCATGACGTGGCAGGCCTCGCGCACGTCGTGGCGCAGATCGTGGTGGAGCACGGCGGACAGCCGGTGCTCGCGCAGCAGCCGGGTGTTGTCGTGGTCGAGGTCGTGGGCGACGAACACCGCGCAGTCGCGCCTGGCGTCCTCGAAGGCGCGCAGGGTGGCGATGTTGCCACCGCCGATCGAGTAGACCGCGCGGATCTCCGGGTCCCGGTCCAGGGCGGCCCGGACCAGGTCGTACTGGGTGGCGTCCAGACCCTGGCCCTCGGCGATCTCCACCAGGGCGCGCTCGGGATGCCGGGCGCGCATGGCGCTGCGGAAGCCCATCTCGCGCTCCTCCTCGTTGCGGAAGAAACCGCTGGAGAGGCTGGTGAGCACATTGCCGGGCCGGTCGCCCAGCCACTGCCCCATGAGATAGGCGGCGGTGGCGCCCGCAGCGCGGTTGTCGCTGCCGACGTACCCCACCCGGGCGCTCGCGGGCAGGTCCGTCACCAGGGTCACCACCGGGACGCCGGCCGCCGCGAGCCGTCCGACGGCGGCGGTGACCTCGGGCACGTCGGGTGCCTTGAGGATCACCCCCTGCGAGCCGCGCCGGCCGATCCGGTCGAGTACGGCGACCAGCTCGCCGGCCGGACCCGTCTCGCGGAAGTGGTAGCGGGAGCGGACCACCGCGGGGTGCAGGGAGGGCAGTTCGGCCTCCAGGGCGGCGCGCACGGCGGTGGAGAACCGCTCCGGCGACTGCATCACGATGTCCACCATGAACGTCCGTCCGACGAGACGGACCTGGGTGCGCTGCCGGTCCAGATCCGCGATCGCCCGGTGCACCTCACGGGCGGTGCTCTCCCGTACCCCGCCCCGGCCGTTGAGGACCCGGTCCACCGTGGCCTCGCTCAACCCGGCCTGACGTGCGATTTCCCGGATCGGGAAGGGGTGGCCCATGCGGCGGCTCCTGAGGGGTTTTTGATGGCTTCCTGCTGGTTGTTCGAAGGGTTTGTACTGACAAGAATGGCAGAGCCGCGTCGCTCCGTGACCCGAAGGGACGACCTCATGTCCGCATCCGCCCACCAGCAGACCCCCGCTCCGGCCGCCTGGCTGTCCGAGCGGGACTGCGACCTGCACGCCTTCCGCGCGCTGGTCGAGCAGTCGACCGAGGCCGGCGCCTACCCGCACGCCTCGGCCGTCGAGCGGAACGTGCTGCTCTACGACGCCGACCGGCTCGCCCTCGCCGGCCGCCGGGAGGTCCAGGCCGAACTGGTGCGCGCCCTCGCCGACGGCCCCGGCATCCTGGTCGTCCGCGGCGCCTTCCCCGACCCGGCGGTGGTCGACCGGACCACCGCCGTGTTCGACGCCCTGATCGCCGAGCAGCGCGCCTCGGGCGCCACCGCCGGTGACCACTTCGCCAAGCCGGGCGCCAACGACCGGGTGTGGAACGCCCTGGAGAAGGCGGCTCTGTACGACCCGCAGGCGTTCGCCGACTACTACGCCAACGACGTGATCGCGCTCGTCTCCGCGGCCTGGCTCGGCGCCGGCTACCAGGTCACCTCCCAGGTCAACGTGGTCAACCCGGGCGGCGCCGCCCAGACCGCGCACCGCGACTACCACCTCGGCTTCCTCTCCAACGAGGTCGCCGCCGCCTACCCGGCGCACGTGCACCGCCTCTCCCCCGTACTCACCCTCCAGGGCGCGGTGGCGCACTGCGACATGCCCGTCGAGTCCGGGCCCACGCTGTACCTGCCGCACTCGCAGAAGTACGAGCCCGGCTATCTCGCCTGGCGACTCCCGGAGTTCCGGGCGTACTTCGAGGAGCACCACGTACAACTGCCCCTGGCCAAGGGCGACGCGGTGTTCTTCAATCCCGCGCTGTTCCACGCCGCCGGCGCCAACCGCTCGCCGGACATCCGGCGCATGGCCAACCTGCTCCAGGTGTCCTCCGCGTTCGGGCGGGCGATGGAGACGGTGGACCGCGAGGCGGTGACGGGCGCCGTCTACCCGGTGCTCCTGGGCCGCAAGGCCGAGGGGGCCGGCGAGCAGTGGCTGGAGAACGTGATCGCGGCGAGCGCCGAGGGCTACGCCTTCCCCACCAACCTCGACAGCGACCCGCCGGTCGACGGTCTGGCCCCGCCCTCGCAGGCCGACGTCGTACGCCGGGCGCTGCGCGAGGGGTGGACCGCGCGGACCCTGCGGAACGAACTGCGGGCCGGCGCCAAGCGGCGCGAGAGCTGAAAGGAATCCACAACCGATCATGGGACTTCTCGACGACAAGGTCGTCCTCGTCAACGGCGGCAGCCAGGGGGTCGGCGCCGCCGTCGCGCGGGCCGCGGTCCGCGAGGGGGCGGTCGTGGCCGTCACCGGGCGGCGTCCGGAACCGGGTGAGGCGCTGGTGGCCGAACTGGCCGCCGCGGGCGGCACGGCGATGTTCGTCCGGGCCGACCTGGCGGACGCCGGGCAGGCGAAGGCGTCCGTCGCGCAGGCGGTCCGGGCGTACGGGCGCGTCGACTGCCTGGTGAACTCCGCGGGCCTGACCTCGCGCGGAACGCTCCTGGACACCACGCCCGAGCTGTTCGACCAGCACGTCGCCATCAACCTCAAGGCGCCGTTCTTCGCCATGCAGGCCGCCGTCGCGGACATGGTGCGGCGCGCGGAGCCCGGCACGATCGTCAACATCATCACCTCCTCGGCACACGGCGGCCAGCCGTTCCTGGCGCCGTACGTCGCCGCGAAGGCCGGGCTCATCGGCCTGACCCGCAACGCGGCGCACGCCCACCGGTGGGACCGGATCCGGATCAACGGCGTGAACATCGGCTGGACCGCCACCGAGGGCGAGGACGCCACCCAGCGCACCTTCCACGGCGCCGGTGACGACTGGCGCGAGCAGGCCGCCGCGCGGCTGCCGATGGGCAAGCTCGGCCGGCCGGACGAGATCGCCGACTTCGTGGTCCTGCTGCTGTCCGACCGTTCGGGCGTGGTCACCGGCTCCGTGATCGACTGGGACCAGAACGTCCTCGGCGGCCTCGACTGACCTCCCCCACTCCCCGCTCGTACGACCCCCGCAAGCAAGGAGCACGTCCCCCATGCGTATCGGAATCCTCGGCCTCGGCCGCATCGGCGCCTTCCACGCCGAGACCCTGTCCGGGCTCGGCGTCGTCGAGTCCCTCGTCGTCTCCGACCCGTTCGCGGACGCCGCGAAGGCCGCCGCCGAGCGGTTCGACGCCGAGGTCGCCGACTCCCCCGAGGCGGTGCTCGGCGCCGGGGTGGACGGCGTGGTCGTCGCCGCCGCGACCGACGCCCACCCGGAGCTGATCCTCGCCTGCGTGGAGGCGGGCGTCCCCGTCTTCTGCGAGAAGCCGGTGGCCCGCACCATGACCGAGGGCGTACGGGTGCTGAAGGCCGTCGAGGGCCGGGACGTGCCGGTCCAGATCGGCTACAACCGCCGCTTCGACGCGGGCTTCGTCGCCGCGCGGGCCGCCGTGCGGGGCGGGGAGCTGGGCAAGCTGCACACCGTCCGCTCGACGACGCTGGACCCGGCGCCCCCGCCGGCCGCGTACATCGCCGCGTCCGGGGGCATCTTCCGCGACTGCTCGGTGCACGACTTCGACATCATCCGCTGGGTCACCGGCCGCGAGGTGACCGAGGTGTACGCGGTCGGCGGCAACCGGGGCGCCGACTACATCAAGGAGGCCGGCGACGCCGACACCACCGGCGCGATCCTCACCCTGGACGACGGCACCATCGCGGTGGTCTCCAACAGCCGCCACAACGCCCGGGGGCACGACGTGCGCATGGAGATCCACGGCTTCGCGGACTCCATCGCGGTGGGTCTGGAGGACAAGCTGCCGCTGCGCTCGGTGGAGGCGGGCGTCACCTTCCCCGCCGGCGTCCCCCACGACTTCTTCATGGACCGCTTCACGGCCGCCTACCGCGCCGAACTGACCGCGTTCACCGAGGTGGTGGCGGGCGCCCGCCCCTCGCCGTGCACGATCGCGGACGCCCTGGAGGCGGGCTGGATCGCCGAGGCGTGCACACTGTCGCTGCACGAGCACCGTCCCGTCACCCTCGGGGAGGTACGGCAGGCATGACCGACACCGGCCGGGAACCCCTGCGCATCGGAATCCTGGGCGCCGCTCGGATCACCGAGCGCTCCCTGATCGCCCCGGCCCGGGTGGGCGGCCACCGCCTCGTCGCGGTGGCCGCCCGCGACCGCTCCCGCGCCGAGACCTTCGCCGCGGCCCATGGCGTGGAGCGAACCCTGGGCTCGTACGCCGCGTTGCTGGCCGACCCCGAGGTGGACGTCGTCTACAACCCGCTCGCCAACGGGCTGCACGGCCCGTGGAACGTGGCGGCGCTGGCGGCCGGCAAGCACGTCCTGACGGAGAAACCGTCGGCGAGCAACGCGCGGGAGGCCGAGGAGGTGCGGGAGGCGGCCGCGAGGTCCGGCACCGTCTTCATGGAGGCCTTCCACTACCTCTTCCACCCGGTCACCCGGCGTCTGCACGAGCTGCTGGCCTCGGGCGAGCTGGGCGAGCTCCGCCACGCCGAGGCCATGGTGGCGACTCCCGCCCCGCAGGACACCGACCCCCGCTGGTCGCTCGCGCTGGCCGGCGGCGCCCTGATGGACCTCGGCTGCTACAGTCTGCACGCACTGCGCATGCTCGCCCCGTGGGCGGGCGGCGCGCCCCTCCTGCTCGCGGCGCGGGCGGGCGAGCGGCGGGGCGCTTCGGGCGTGGACGAGTGGCTGGACGCCGAGCTGGGGTTCCCGGGCGGCGCGACGGGCACCGCCCGCTGCCACATGGCGTACGACCGCCTGGAGATGAGCATCCGGGTCGTCGGCAGCCGGGGCGAGGCGACGGCCCCGAACTTCGTGCTCCCGCACAGGGACGACCGTGTCGTCGTCCGCACCGCGGACGGCGAGCGCACGGAACACCTCGGCACACGGTCGTCGTACACGTACCAGCTGGAGGCGTTCGCCGCCCGGGTGCGCGAGGGCGCGCCGCTCGCGCTGGGCACGGACGACGCGGTGACGACGATGCGGCTCATCGACGCGTGCTACGAGGCGGCGGGGTTCGCTCCGCGCCCGCGGACCAGGCTCGGCGGCTGAGGCAGCACCGGCTCACAGGGTTACGGCCGTCCCCGAGGGGGGCGGCCGTAGCGCGCGGTGTCACCGGTACAGCGGCGGCTTCTCCACCAGGTCGACCTCCACCCGGCCGCCCTCTTCCAGTGCCCGGACCCCGGCCTCGCAGACGGCCGCTGCGGCGTAGCCGTCCCAGGTGCTCGGGCCGGTGATCTCGCCTCGGCGGGTGGTGTCGACCCACGTCCGGAGCTCGTCGTCGTAGGCCTGGGCGAAGCGGTCGGTCCAGTCCTGGGCGATGGTGCCGCCCCAGTGGCCCGCCATGTTGGTGACCAGGGCGTGGCCGTCGCCGATGCGGGCGGTGCCGCGTTCGCAGACCACCTCGGCCTGCACCTGGTAGCCGAAACCGCAGTTGACGAAGATCTCGACGTCGGAGAGCGCGCCGCCGTCGGTCTCCAGGACGACGAACTGCGGATCGCGCAGTCCCTCGGGCGCGCCGGCCGACGGGGCGGGGCGCAGCACCGTCACGGCGGTGATCTCGTGGCCGAGCAGCCACCGGGTGGCGTCCACCTCGTGGGCCACGGAGTCGCTGATCAGCATGGAGCTGGTGAAGAAGGGCGGGCTGGCCACGTTGCGGTGCCGGTTGTGCAGCATCAGCGGGCGGCCCAGCCGGCCGGTCTCCAGCAGGGCCTTGAGCCGCACGTACTCGGTGTCGTAGCGGCGCATGAAGCCCACCTGGACGCGGCGGTGGCCGAGCGCCTGTTCGGCTTCGAGGACGCGCAGCGCGGAGGCGGCGTCCGGGGTGAGGGGCTTCTCGCACAGGACGGGCAGATCGTGCTCGAACGCGGCGAGCAGGGCGGCCTCGTGGGCCGGCCCCGGGGAGGCGATGAGCACCGCGTCGACATCGGCCGCGGCCATCGCGGCGGCCGGGTCGGTGTGGGCGGTGCAGCCGTCGACGCCCGCGGCCACGGACCTGGCGCGCTCGGCGTCGACGTCCACGACGGCGGTGACCCGCGCGCCGCTGACGACCCGGTCGATACGGCGTACGTGGTCCGCGCCCATGCGTCCGGTGCCGATGACGGCGATGCGCAGTGGCTCGCGCCGGTTCATCGCCTCTCGCCTCCCCCGCGGGTCGTCAGGCGCCGCAGGACCGCAGGAACCTGCGGGTGCGTACGGCGATCGGCAGCGGCTTGTCCGGCTCGCAGGGGTACATGTCCTGCTCGACGATCGCGAACAGGTCCACGCCCAGCTTCTGGGCGGCCGTGAGGACCGGGCCCAGCTCGGGGACACCGGCGGGCGGTTCGCACATCACTCCGCGCTGGACCGCCGGTCCGAACGGGATCTCGTTCTTGACGACGTCGGCGAGGATGTCCGGGTCGACCTGCTTGAGGTGGAGATAGCCGATGCGCTCGCCGTAGGTCTCGATCAGCTTGACGCTGTCGCCACCGCAGTAGGCGTAGTGGCCGGTGTCCAGGCAGAGGTTGACCAGGTCGGAGTCGGTCGAGTCGAGGAAGCGCTCGACGTGCTCCTCGGTGTCGATGTGGGTGTCGGCGTGCGGGTGCACGACGATGTCCAGTCCGTAGGTGTCCCGCACCTCGCGGCCGAGGCGCTCCATGCCCCGGGTGAGGTGGCCCCACTGCTCGGTGGTGAGCTCGGGGGCCTCCAGGATCTCGGCGGTCTTGTCGTCGCGCCAGAAGGACGGGATGACGACGAGGTGCTTCGCGCCCATGTCCCGGGTGAGGGCGGCGACCCGGCTGACCTGTTCCCAGGTGGCGTCCCACTCGGACGGGCCGCGGTGCAGGCCGCAGAAGATGGTGCCGGCGGAGACCTTCAGGTTCCGCCGGTTCACCTCGTCGGTGAGGCGGGCGGCGTCGGTCGGGAGGTAGCCGTAGGGTCCGAGTTCGATCCAGGAGTAGCCGGCCTCGGCGACCTCGTCGAGGAAGCGCTGCCAGGGCACCTGCTGCGGGTCGTCGGGGAACCAGACGCCCCAGGAGTCGGGGGCGGAGCCGACCCGGATGCGGTCGAGCGCGACTGCCATGTCAGGACTGTCCTTCCGGAGTTGCGGCTGCGGGGGCCTGGAGGTCGTCCTCCTCGGGCAGCTCCTCGGTGTCGACACCGCGGACCTGCGCCAACTCGTGCTTCAGGGCGGCCAGTTCGGCGCCGCCGGCCATGTGGTTGGTGAGCTCCTCGAGGCTGACCTCGCTGCGGCCGGCACTCAGTTCCATCGTGCCCAGGCGCAGCACGCTGAAGTGGTCGCCGACCATGTAGGCGTGGTGGGGATTGTGGGTGATGAAGATGACGCCGAGGCCGCGGTCGCGGGCCATCGCGATGTACTTCAGCACCACGCCGGACTGCTTGACGCCGAGGGCGGCCGTCGGCTCGTCCAGGATCAGCACCCGGGCACCGAAGTAGACGGCGCGCGCGATGGCGACGCACTGGCGCTGGCCGCCGGAGAGGGTGCCGATGGGCTGTTCCAGGTCGTCCAGGACGATGCCCATGTTGCGCAGTTCCTCGTCGGCCGTCTTCTTCATCCGGTCGATGTCGAGGCGGCGGACCGGCCAGGGGCCCTTGGTCATCTCGGAGCCGAGGAAGAAGTTCCGCCAGACCGGCATCAGCGGGACGACCGCGAGGTCCTGGTAGACGGTGGCGATGCCCTTGCCGAGGGCCTCGCGCGGGGTGGAGAAGCGCACCGGTTCGCCGTCTACGAGGAACTCGCCCTCGGTGTGGCGGTGCAGACCGGAGATGATCTTGATGAGGGTGGACTTGCCGGCGCCGTTGTCGCCGAGGACGCAGGTCACCTTGCCGGGGTGGACGGTGAGATCGACGCCGTGCAGGGCGCGGATGTTGCCGTAGGACTTGCCGGCGTCGCGGAGTTCGACCAGGGGGCGGTCTTGGTCGGTCGCGGTGTCCTTGAGTACGGCGCCGTGGCTGCCGGTGGTCTTGTCGGTCATTGCGGTCACCTCCGGGTCGCCGTGCGCTGGACCCACAGATTGATGAGGACGGCGCCGAGCAGCATCACGCCGAGGAACGCCTTGAACCAGTCGGGGTTCCAGCCGGCGTAGACGATGCCCTGCTGCACCATGCCGAACATGAAGGCGCCGAAGACCGGGCCGATCGCGCTGCCGGCGCCGCCGGTCAGCAGGCAGCCGCCGATGACCGCCGCCGCGATGTAGATGAGCTCCTGGCCCACGCCCTCGCCGGACTGCACGGTGTTGAAGGAGAACAGGTTGTGCATGCCGACGAACCAGGCGCCGAAGCCGACCAGCATGAACAGCGAGATCTTGGTGAAGGTGACAGGGACGCCGACCGCGCGGGCGCTGTCCTTGTTGCCCCCGACCGCGAAGACCCAGTTGCCGTACTTGGTGCGCAGCAGGACCCAGGTGGCCAGGGCCGCGAAGACGAGCCACCACACCACGGTGATCTTCACCTGGACGCCGGCCACGTCGAAGCTGGACGCGAAGATCGCCTTGGCCTGGTCGAAGCCGTCCATGTCGCTGATGCTGTCGGTGGCGACGTTGCCCGTGACCAGCTTCGTCACCGCCAGGTTGACGCCCTGCAGGATCAGGAAGGTGCCGAGGGTGACCAGGAAGCTCGGCAGCCCGGTCCTGACCAGCATCCAGCCGTTGAACATGCCGACGGCGAGGGACACCACCAGGGCGACGATCACGCCCACCCACACGTTCAGCGTGAGCTGGTAGCTGAGCATGCTCGCGGTCAGCGCCGAGGCCACCACGGCGACGCCGGCCGAGAGGTCGAACTCGCCGCCGATCATCAGCAGGGCCACGGGCAGCGCCATGATCCCGATGACCGACGACTGGTAGAGGATGTTCGCCATGGAGCTGCCGTCGCGCACCGGCGGCGCGGCGAACAGGAAGAACACCATGACGGCCACGGCGCCGAGGAACACACCGACCTCGGGCCGGGCCAGCAGGCGCAGCGCCAGCGGGCGCCGCACGGTCCGGCCGTCGGCCTGTTTCGGGCCGGGGGCCGGCGGTGGGGTGTTCACCGCCGGCTCAGCCTGTTGGGCCATGCTCATCACCGCGTGCCCTTCGCGGCGTACTCGGAGACCGCCTCGACGTTGGACTCGTCGACGAACGCCGGGCCGGTCAGCACCGGCTCCTCACCGCCACCGCTGTAGTTGCCGTTGTTCTCGTAGAGCCACAGGCCGTCGACGGCGAGGTAGCCCTGCAGGTAGGGCTGCTGGTCCACGGCGAACTGGATGTCGCCGGCCTCGATCGCCTTGGTCAGCTCCTTGTTGAGGTCGAAGGTGGCGACCTTCGCCTCGCTGCCCGCGTCGCCCACCGACTGCACCGCGGTCGGCGCGAAGGGCGCGCCGAGCGTGACGACGTAGTCGATGGAGGAGTCCTGCTTCAGCTTGGCGGTGATCGTCGACTTCACCGACGGCATGTCGGTGCCGTTGACGTTGAGGATCTGGGTCTCGCCCTCGAAGGTCTCCTTCACCCCGTCGCACCGCTGGGTCAGGCCGACGTTGCCCTGCTCGTGGATGACGCAGACGGCGTTCTTCGCGCCGACCTCGTTCAGCTTCTTGCCGAACGCCTCGCCCGCCACCGACTCGTCCTGGCCGAAGAACTCGAGCAGGCCGAGGTCCTTCCAGTCGCTCAGGCCGGAGTTGAGGCCGACGACGGGGATGCCGGCCGCCTCCGCCTTCGCTATGACGTCCTTGAGCGCGTCCGGCTTGGCGAGGGTGACCGCGATGCCGTCGACCTTCTGGTCGATCGCGTTCTGCACCAGGGTGGCCTGGCTGCCGGCGTTCGGGTCGGCCGAGTAGACGAGCTTGACGTTGTCCTTGGCGGCCGCGGCCTCGGCGCCCTTGCGGACGATGTCCCAGAAGGTGTCGCCGGGGGCCTGGTGGGTGACCAGGGCGACCGTCATACGCGGCGTGCTCGCCTTGCCCGCCGAGGCCTCGGCGCCGCCCTCCTCGGACTTCTTGCCGCCGGAACCGCTGGAGCAGCCGGCGAGCGTCAGGGCGGCTGCCGCTGCGACCGCGACGAACGGCGCGACTCTGCGGGAGCGGGTGTGAGAAGAGCGGTCCATCTGTCCTGCACCTCACTGTGCTACACGGGGAAAGGGCGGGAGTCCGAGGATCCGGTGCCCGGAGCCTCGGGAGTCCGGGAGTGTGCCGTAGAACACGGCGGTTGTGCTGGGACGCGATCCAATCCACAGAACCGCCTGCTGTCAATACTTTGTTAAGACATCATTTCACGAGCTAGTCCGAATGTAAGTACAAACTATTGACATCGCCGCCCTTCGAGACCTACACCTGGGAAGCAGCAGGTCCCTGGAATGCACGTCCCACCGTGGCAGGGCGTCCCGGGACCCGCATCCCCAGCACCTCGAGGAGCGTCGATCAATGGCCGACTCACCACAGTATTTCGACCTGATCACCATGGGCCGCATCGGGGTCGATCTTTATCCGCTGCAGACCGGTGTCCCGCTGTCGCAAGTGGAGACATTCGGGAAGTTCCTGGGCGGTTCGGCCGCGAACGTGGCGGTCGCGGCCGCCCGCCTGGGCCGCTCCACGGCGGTGATCACCCGCACCGGGGCCGACCCCTTCGGCACCTATCTGCACGAGGCGCTGGTGGATTTCGGCGTCGACGACCGCTGGGTCACGCCGGTCGCCGCGTACCCCACCCCCATCACGTTCTGTGAGATCTTCCCGCCGGACGACTTCCCGCTCTACTTCTACCGCCGCCCCAAGGCCCCCGATCTGGAGATCCACGCCGACGAGCTGGACCTGCCCGCCGTCCGCGCGGCCGGTGTCTTCTGGGTCACCGGCACCGGTCTGAGCGAGGAACCGAGCCGCTCGGCCACCCTCGGCGCGCTGGAGGCCCGTGGCAGGGCCGGCATCACCGTCTTCGACCTCGACTGGCGCCCGATGTTCTGGCGCGACCCCGGACAGGCCCGTCCGTACTACCGCGAGGCCCTGCGGCACGCCACGGTCGCGGTCGGCAACCTGGAGGAGTGCGAGGTCGCCACCGGGGTGCGCGCGCCCGAGGCCTGCGCCGAGGCGCTGCTGGCCGCGGGTGCGGAGCTGGCCGTGGTCAAGCAGGGCCCCGAGGGCGTGCTCGCCGTGCACCGCGACGGCACCCGGGCCGAGGTGGAGCCGGTGCCGGTCGAGGTGGTCAACGGCCTCGGCGCGGGCGACGCCTTCGGCGGCTCGCTCTGCCACGGTCTGCTCTCCGGCTGGGACCTGGAGCGGACCATGCGCCACGCCAACGCCGCCGGCGCCCTCGTCGCCTCGCGCCTCGCCTGTTCGTCCGCCATGCCGACCGAGTCGGAGGTCGCGGACCTCCTCGCGCGGGCCGCGTCGCCGCACGCGGCGGGCCTGCCGAGCCAGTTCTGAACGGAGCACTTGCCTTGAACCTCAGCATCCCCGACCTCACCACGGTCCGAGCCCGGAACCCGGAGGCCGTCGCCGAGGCGGCCGCCCGCCGGTCCCGCCGCCCGCTGATCGGCGACAGCGGCCGGCTGATGATCGTGGCCGCCGACCACCCCGCCCGGGGCGCGCTCGGCATCGGCGACCGGCGCCTGGCCATGGCCGACCGCGCCGACCTGCTGGAACGTCTGTGCATCGCCCTGTCCCGGCCGGGCGTGGACGGGGTGCTGGCCACCGCCGACATCCTGGAGGACCTGCTGCTGCTCGGGGTCCTGGAGAACAAGGTCGTCATGGGCTCCATGAACCGCGGCGGCCTGGCCGGAGCGGCCTTCGAGATGGACGACCGCTTCACCGGCCACCGCGCCGAGGACATCGCCCGGCTCGGCTTCGACGCGGGCAAGCTGCTGGTCCGCGTCGACTACGACGACCCGGGCTCGCTGACCACCCTGGAGTCGGCCGCCCGCGCCGTCGACGCCATGGCGGAACGCCGGCTGCCGGTGTTCGTGGAGCCGTTCATCTCGCGCCGGGTGGACGGCCGGGTCCGCAACGACCTGTCCGCCGAGGCCGTGACCCGCTCCATCGCCATCGCCTCCGGTCTGGGCGGCACCTCCGCCTACACCTGGCTGAAACTCCCGGTCACCGACGACGTCGACGACATGGCGGAGGTACTGCGGACCTCGACGCTGCCCGTCGTCCTCCTCGGCGGCGAGGTCGGCGACCAGGAGGCGGCGTACGAGCGGTGGGGCAAGGCGCTGCGGCTGCCCACCGTGCAGGGCATGGTGGTCGGCCGGTCGCTGCTCTACCCGGCCGGAGGCAGTGTGGAGGCGGCGGTCGACACGGCCGTCGGTCTGTTGTGAGAAGCCCGTTCCTAGACGGAGGCATGGCATGACGTATCACCTTCCCGCGGGCTCGGCCCCCTCCGGCCCCTACCTCGTCGACGTGAGCCCGAAGACGGCCGGCTGGGGCCACTCGAGCCTGCGCGTGCTGGAGCTGCCGCCGGGCGGCACGCACACCTTCGACGCGGGCGAGAGCGAGTGGATCGTGCTGCCGCTGAGCGGCGGCTGCACCGTCACCACGGCCGACGACTTCGGGCACGACGCGTTCGAACTCACCGGCCGCACCGGCGTGTTCGACGGCGTCACCGACTTCGCCTACGTACCCCGCGACGCGCACGCGAGCGTGACCTCCGCCGCCGGCGGACGGTTCGCGCTCACCGGCGCCCGCTGCACCCGCCGGCTGCCCGCCCGCTACGGTCCGGCCTCCGGCGTACCGGTGGAGCTGCGCGGCACCGGGAACTGCTCCCGGCAGGTCAACAACTTCGGCGCGGCCGGCGTGTTCGAGTGCGACAAGCTCATCGCCGTCGAGGTGCTCACCCCGGGCGGCAACTGGTCCTCCTTCCCGCCGCACAAGCACGACGAGCACCGGCCGGGCGAGGAGTCCGTGCTGGAGGAGATCTACTACTTCGAGTTCGCCGGCCACGACGGCACGCCCGGTCTCGGCTACCAGCGGGTCTCCCCGTCCGGCCCGGGCCGCGAGACGGACGTGCTGGCCGAGGTCCGCGACGGCGACGTCGTCCTCATCCCGGACGGCTGGCACGGGCCGTCCATGGCCGTGCCCGGCCACCACATGTACTACCTCAACGTCATGGCCGGCCCCGGGGCCGAGCGCGCCTGGCTGATCTGCGACCACCCCGACCACGCCTGGATCCGCGGCACCTGGCCGGACCAGCCGGCCGACCCCCGACTCCCCCTCTACACCGCACCGGAGAGGTCCGCATGAGCGCCACCACCCGCCGACTGACGACCGCCCAGGCGCTGGTGCGGTTCCTGTCCGCCCAGTACACCGAGCGCGACGGCGTCAGGCGCCGGCTCGTCGCGGGCACGTGGGGCATCTTCGGCCACGGCAACGTGGCCGGCATCGGACAGGCGCTGGTCGAGTCCGCCGACGTCATGCCGTACCACCAGGGCCGCAACGAGCAGGCGATGGTGCACGCCGCCGTCGGTTACGCCCGTCAGCTCAATCGGCTCTCGGCGCAGGCGGTGACGACCTCCATCGGCCCCGGCGCGACCAACCTGGTCACCGGCGCCGCCCTCGCCACCGTCAACCGCCTGCCGGTGCTCCTGCTCCCCGGTGACTACTTCGCCTCACGGGCCGCCGACCCGCTGCTCCAGCAGCTGGAACACCCGGTCTCGGCCGACGTATCGGTCAACGACACGCTGCGCCCGGTGTCGAGGTACTTCGACCGTGTCACCCGCCCCGAGGCGCTGATCCCCTCCGCGCTCAACGCCATGCGGGTGCTCGCCGACCCGGCCGAGACCGGTGCGGTGACGCTGGCCCTCCCGCAGGACGTGCAGGCGGAGGCCTACGACTGGCCGGAGGATTTCTTCGCCGAGCGCGTCTGGTACGTGCGCCGCCCCGCACCGGACCCGGCCGAGCTGACGGCGGCGGTGGAGGCCGTACGGGCCGCGCGGCGTCCGCTGATCGTGGCGGGCGGCGGGGTCCACCACAGCGAGGCCGAGGAGGCCCTGAGGGCGTTCGTGGACGCCACCGGCATCCCGGTCGCCTCCACCCAGGCCGGCAAGGGCTCGCTCCGCCACGACCACCCCGCCGACCTCGGCGGCATCGGTCACACCGGCACGGCGGTGAGCGACGAACTCGCCCGCACCGCCGACCTGGTGATCGGCGTCGGCACCCGCTACACCGACTTCACCACCGCCTCCGGCACCCTCTTCCAGAACCCGGACGTGCGCTTCCTCAACCTCAACATCACCGGCTTCGACGCCCACAAGCTGGCGGCGCGCACCCTGGTCTGCGACGCGCGGACCGGTCTGGAGCGGCTCACCGAGGCGCTGGCCGGGCACCACGTGGACGAGGCGTACACGGCCGGGTACCGGGCCGGCAAGGAACGCTGGGAGGAGGTCGTCGAGACCGCCTACCGGGCCGCCGACGACTCGGCCGTACCCACCCAGACGCAGGTGCTCGGCGCGCTCGACGCGGTCGTCGGCGACGAGGACGTGGTGATCAACGCGGCCGGTTCGCTCCCCGGCGACCTGCACAAGCTGTGGCGCTCGCGCAGCCCGCGCCAGTACCACCTGGAGTACGGCTACTCCTGCATGGGCTACGAGATCCCGGCCGCCCTGGGCGTGCAGCAGGCGGCTCCCGGAACCCCGGTCTGGGCGCTGGTCGGCGACGGCACCTATCTGATGGCGCCGACGGAGATCGTCACCGCCGTCCAGGAGGGCCTGCCGGTCAATCTGGTGCTGATCCAGAACCACGGCTACGCCTCCATCGGCGGCCTGTCCGAGGAGACCGGCGGCGAGCGCTTCGGCACGGCCTACCGCTACCGGGCCGACGACGGCACCTTCACCGGCGCCCCGCTGCCGGTGGACCTCGCCGCCAACGCCGCCAGCCTCGGCATGGACGTGCTGCGCGCCAAGACCGTGCGGGAGCTGCGGGGCGCGCTGGCCGAGGCCCGCGCCTCCGAGCGGCCGACGTGCGTGTACGTCGAGACCGACCCGACGCCCACCGCTCCGCCGGCCGAGGCCTGGTGGGACGTGCCGGTGGCCGAGGTGGCCGCCCGCGAGCCCGCCGTCCGGGCCCGCGAGCGGTACGACTCCCAGGTCGCCGGCCGCCGCCGTCACCTGTAGCGACTCGTGACCCCCGCTCGCGCTCTCATCAGGGAGGAACTCCGTGGCGAAGACCGGTGACCCCGCACGTGCCGTGACCGAACCCGCGTTGAGCACCCTGGACTTCGCCCTGGACCGGGGCAGTCCGGTGCCGTTGTACTACCAGCTCGCGCAGCAGTTGGAGGCGGCGATCGAGCACGGGGTCCTCGCCCCGGGCAACCTCCTGGGCAACGAGGTCGACCTGTCCGTGCGCCTCGGCCTGTCCCGCCCCACCGTCCGCCAGGCCATCCAGTCCCTTGTCGACAAGGGACTGCTCGTCCGGCGGCGCGGGGTGGGCACGCAGGTGGTGCACAGCCAGGTCAGGCGCCCCCTGGAGCTGAGCAGCCTCTACGACGACCTGGAGGCTGCCGGACAGGGCCCGACCACCGAGGTCGTGCGCAACGAGACGGTCCCGGCGTCCGCCGACGTGGCGGCCTCCCTGGGCCTGGCCGAGGGCGCCGAGGTCGTCCTGCTGGAGCGGCTGCGCCGCACCCACGGCCAGCCGGTCGCCCTGCTGTGCAACTACCTCCCGTCGGGCCTGCTGGGCCTCGACAGCGCCCGCCTGGAGTCGACGGGCCTGTACCGGATGATGCGCTCGGCGGGCATCACCCTGCACAGCGCCCGTCAGACCGTCGGCGCCCGCTCGGCCACCGCTCAGGAGGGCACCCGCCTGGACGAGAAGGAGGGCGCGGCCCTGCTCACCATGCAGCGCACGGCCTACGACGACACGGGACGGCCGGTGGAGTACGGCACCCACATCTACCGTGCGTCCCGGTACTCGTTCGACTTCCAGCTGCTGGTCAGACCGTGAGCCGCGGGACGGCGGTTCAGTGCGCCGCGTCCAGCCGGGCCCGCTGCTCCGCCGACAGCTCCAGCTCCACGGCCCCCAGGTTCTCCTCCAGCTGAGCCGGCGACGACACCCCGGCCAGCGGGAGGATCGGCAGCTCGTGGCCGATCTGCCAGGCCAGCACCACCTGGTTGAGGGTCGCCCCGGTCTCCTGGGCGACCTCACGCAGCACCGCGAGGCGGGCCGGGGTACCCGGGTGGTCGTAGTCGCCGGGCAGCCGTTCGGGGCGGGAGTAGGCGCCCTTCAGCAGCGGCGAGTAGGCGACCAGGGTGAGTGCGGGCTCGGCCCGCAGCAGGCCGGCCAGCTCGGCACCGGCGTGACCGAGGCTGCCGTCGGGGAAGAGGTCGCCGGGGACGTCGGTGCGGGGGCGCAGATAGCTGTGCTGGTACTGGAGGACCTCGTAGCCGGGCAGCCCGGCCGCCGCCGCGAGGGCGCGGGCACGCTCCACCCGCCACATGGCCTGGTTGCTCACCCCGAGCAGCCCCACCGTGCCCTCGGCGACCAGGGCCCCGAACCCCTCGACCGTCTCCCGCTGGGGCACGGTGTGGTCGTCGATGTGCGCGTACAGCAGGTCCAGCCGCTCCGTCCCGAGCCGCTCACGACTGCGCTCGGACGCCTCCCGGATCACCTTCGCGGACAGGCCCTCGGGGTTGTCGGTGTAGCTCGTGCCCGGGGCGAGGGGGCGTGCGCCGAGCTTGGTCGCGACGACGATCTCGTCGCCGACGCCGCGGCTGCGCCGCCAGCGGCCGAGCAGTTCCTCGCTCTGGCCGCCCTGCCCGCCGTCGGTCCAGAACGCGTAGTTGTCGGACGTGTCGATGAAGTTCCCGCCGGCCTCGACATAGCGGTCGAGCAGGGCGAAGGAGGTCTTCTCGTCGGTCACCGATCCGAACAGCATCGCCCCGAGCGCGAGCACGCTCACGTCGCGGCTGTGCGGACCGGTGCCGATGGTGCGGTACTTCATGCCTGATCCCTCCCGTTCGCACCCCGTCGTCGGGGCACGGAACGGGAGTCTTCCTGTTGAAGCGCGCTTCAAGTCAAGTGCGCCCAGGGCACCTTGGGGAGTCAAGGGGCGAAGGGGCCCTCCAGTGCCGCCCACTGGAGCAGCATGATGGTCTTGGCGTCGTTGATCCCGCCGGTGCGGATCATCTCCAGGGCCTGCCGGAAGGGCAGTTCGAGGATCTCGATGTCCTCGCCCTCCTCTTCGAGTCCCCCGCCCTCGTGGGTACGGGTGGAGGCGCCGTAGGCGGCGGCGTAGAAGCTCACGCGTTCGGTGACCGAACCGGGGCTCATGTACACGTCGAAGACGTGCTGGACGGGGCCGATGGTGTGCCCGGTCTCCTCCACCACTTCGCGCCGCACGGCGATCTCGGGGTGCTCGTCATCGTCGTCGAGCAGACCGCCCGGCGTCTCGATGAGCATGCCGTCCGGGTGGCCGTTGACGTACACGGGGAAGCGGAGCTGGCGGGTGAGCAGCACGGTTTCACGGTCGGCGTCGTAGAGGAGCATCGTCGCCCCGTTGCCGCGGTCGTGCGTCTCGCGTTCCTGGGTCCTCCAGGTACCGTCGGCGTGCCGGAAGTCGAAGGTCGTGGTCCGCTCCACGTACCAGTGGCTGGACAGCAGTTTCACGTCCCGGACCCTCACCCGGGGGTTGCCGGTGAGGTCCCGGCCGGTCCGGTCGAGCCCGGTGCGGCCCCGGCGGTCCGGGGAGTCGACACCGGCGGTCATCGCCGGGCCGCCGGGCGTGAGGGCAGATGCACAGTGGTCATACCCGCTTCTATCACGCACCGCCGCGGGCCCGGCCCGGCCGGACGCCCCCGGGGACACGAGAGGCCGCACCGGAGAGCTCCGATACGGCCTGCCGACCCGCTGTGCCGCAAGTCGGGACGACAGGATTTGAACCTGCGACCCCTTGACCCCCAGTCAAGTGCGCTACCAAGCTGCGCCACGTCCCGTCGCGCTCACGTGCGGTGAACCGCGTGATCGCGCGAACAGCACTTTACCTCACGCCCGGGCCCGCGCCGAAGCGGGCCCGGGCGCGGGACAATCGGCGTATGGGCAGCATGGACAGCACTTCCTCGGACCGGACGGCCGCCGCCCGGGACCGGGACAGCGACGGGCGGGCGCGCAACGCCCGGCCGCGGGACGGGCTCGGGCGGCCCCTGCCGTACGGCGCGCAGGGCGTGCCCCGACAGCCCGAGGGGGTGGTGCGGCGGCCGGAGGAGAGCGTCGCGGAGGCGCAGCGGCTGCTGGACGAGGGCAAACCCTTCCACGCGCACGAGGTCTTCGAGGACGCCTGGAAGTCCGGGCCGCAGGAGGAGCGCGAGCTGTGGCGGGGGCTGGCCCAGCTCGCCGTGGGGCTCACCCACACCGCGCGGGGGAACGTCGCCGGCGGGGCGCGGCTGCTGCGGCGCGGGGCCGCTGCGGCGGAGGCGTGGGCGGCGGGAGCCGGCGCGGCCGGGGCGCATCCGCACGGGATCGATCTGCGGGGCGTCGTGGCCTGGGCCCGGGAGCTGGCGGCGGAGGTGGAGCGGGGTGGTGGCGTACCCGTCGACGCGGGGGCGCGGGCGCCTCGGTTGCGCGGGGCCGCCGGATAGCGGAGCGGAGGGCCGCCGGTGACAGGGCGGGGTGCGGTGCGGGGGCTGTCCGGGCCGTGCGGCAGACTCGGGGCGTGCGAGAGATTCATGTCATCGGTATCGGCGCGGGCGACCCCGACCAGCTGACCCTGCAGGCGGTCAAGGCACTGCGGGACGCGGATGTGTTCTTCATCCTGGACAAGGGCGAGGCGAAGGCGGACCTGACCCGGCTGCGCCGGGACATGCTCGAGACGCACCTCCCGGAGCGGGCGTACCGCGTCGTCGAGGCACGTGACCCGGAGCGGGACCGGACGGCCGGCGGTTCGGCGTACTCCCCCGCCGTCGGGGACTGGCGCAGCGCCCGCGCGGACATCTACGAGCGGCTGATCGCCGAGGAGCTGGGCGAGGACGAGACCGGCGCGTTCCTGGTGTGGGGCGACCCGTCGCTGTACGACAGCACGCTCGGCATCCTGGAGGAGGTCCTGGAGCGCGGGGCCGTCTCCTTCACCCATGACGTCGTGCCGGGCATCAGCAGTGTCTCGGCGCTCGTCGCCCGGCACCGGACGGGGCTCAACCGCGTGGCCCGCCCGGTGCAGATCACCACGGGCCGGCGGCTCGCCGAGGGTTTCCCCGAGGGCGTGGACGACGTGGTGGTGATGCTGGACGCGCACCAGACCTTCCGGGCGTACGCCGGTCAGGACGTCGACATCTACTGGGGCGCCTATATCGGCACCCCGGACGAGATCCTCGTCTCGGGGCCGATCGACGAGGCCGCGCCCCGGATCGAGCGGCTGCGCGCGGAGGCACGCGAGCGCAAGGGCTGGATCATGGACACGTATCTGCTGCGTCGCGGACCGGGCGAGGGCTGATCCGTTCGGTCAGGGCCGTACGAGGGCGTCCAGTCGGCGCAGGGCCTCCGGCACGTCGGGGACCGCGGTGACTCCGTCCGGCAGGGGCGGGCGCCGTACGACCACGACCGGCAGTGCCAGGTCGCGGGCCGCGGTGAGTTTGGCGGACGTGGCCGATCCGCCGCTGTCCTTCGTCACCAGGACGTCGATGTGATGGTCGCGCAGGAGGGCCGTTTCGCCGGCCACCGTGAAGGGTCCCCGGGCGAGCAGGACGTGCGTGTGCGGCGGCATGGGCGGCTCGGGCGGTTCCACCGACCGGACGACGAAACGGACGTCGGTCAGGTGGGCGAAGGCGGCGAGGCCCAGGCGGCCGGTGGTGAGGAGGACCCGGTGTCCGAGCCGGGGCAGCAGGCCGGCCGCGGCCCGGAGGGAGGGGACCGGGTGCCAGCGGTCCCGGGGGCCCGGTCGCCAGCCGGGACGGCGCAACACCACCAGGGGCAGTCCGGTGGCGGTCGTGGCCCGTGCCGCGTGCGCCGTGATCGTCTCGGCGAACGGGTGCGTCGCGTCGACCACGGCGTCCACGCGCTGCTCGCGCAGCCAGTCCGCCAGTCCCTGAGCCCCGCCGAAACCGCCGACGCGCACCTCGCCCGCGACCGCGCCCGGCCGCGTCACGCGCCCGGCCAGCGAGGTCGTCACCCGGGTTCCGGGGCGGGCGGTGAGCGCGGTGGCCAGTTCGCGTGCCTCGGTGGTGCCGCCGAGGACGAGGACGTGAGGGGACATGGCGCCGAGGGTACGAGGCCCGGCTGCCCCGTTCGGCTCCGGCCCTGGTGGCGTGGGCTTCGGTACCGGGCCGGACACCTTCGGCACCGGCCCGGATGGCCCATGCGGCACCGGCCCGAAGCGTCTTTCGGCAGCGGTACGGACACCGGGCCCGGCACCTGTCCGCGCGCCGTCCGGCCGCCGCGGTGACCGGCATCCGACATCCGGCCGCACACACGTCCGCCCACGTCCTACGATGACGCCGGTGACTGGAGGAATCATGGCCGTGGACTTGAGCAGGCGGGGCTACCGCGTTCAGCGGTGGGCGGCGCGGGGGGCGCTGACCGCTGCCGCGCTCGCGGTGGCGACCCCTCTCGTCTACGGCGGGCTGCGCGGGCTGCTCCTGCTGGTCTGCGGGATCGCGGGACTGGGGCTGAGCGCCGCCGCCGTGTGGTGGACGCTGACCCTGCGGGGCCCGCTGCGGTGGGGGGCCGCGCTGATCGCCGTCTGCGTGCCCGCCGGTCTGGTCGCGCTGTTCGCCGCCACCCTGTTCTGGGCGTTGGTGGTGTCGCTGGCCCTGTGGGGCCTGGCGGTGTGGAGCGGCCGGTTCGCGCTGCGCGGAACGGGCAGCGAGCGGGCCGCGACACGCGAACGGCGGCTGCCGCCGCCCCGGCGGCCGGTACTGATCATGAATCCCCGGTCCGGCGGCGGCAAGGTGGGCCGGTTCCGGCTGCGGGAGAAGGCGGAGCGCATGGGTGCGCGGGTGGTGCTGCTCGAACCGGGCAAGCAGCACGACGTCACCGAGTTGGCCCGGGCCGCCGTCGCGGACGGCGCGGACCTGCTGGGCGCCGCCGGCGGCGACGGCACCCAGGCCCTGGTGGCGGCCGTGGCCGCCGAGCACGACATCCCCTTCCTGGTGATCAGCGCCGGAACCCGCAACCACTTCGCCCTCGACCTCGGCCTGGACCGCGGGAACCCAGCCGCCTGTCTCGACGCGCTCACCGACGGCGTGGAACTCCGTGTGGACCTGGGGTTCGCGGGTGAGCAGCCGTTCGTGAACAACGCCTCCTTCGGCGCGTACGCGGCAATCGTGCAGAGCCCCACCTATCGCGACGACAAGATCGGCACCAGCCTGGACATGCTGCCCGATCTGCTCAGCGGTCAGCAGGGGCCCCGGCTGGTCGCCCGCGCGGGGGACACGACGCTCACCGCGCCGCAGGCCGTGCTGGTCAGCAACAACCCCTACCGCACGGGCGATCCCTTCGGACTCGGGCGGCGGGAGCGGCTCGACTCCGCCGTGCTGGGAGTCCTCGGGGTCAGGCTGGAGGGTGCCGTGGGCGCCGCCGCGCTGCTGCTGAACCCGGATCCGAGCGGGCTCACCATCCTGACCGCCTCCGAGGTCGTCATCGAGGCGAACCGCCCGGAGATCGAGGCCGGGGTCGACGGGGAGGCGATGGTGCTGCCCGCACCCGTCCGCTGCCGCATCGCACCGGGCGCGCTCCGCGTCCGGGTCCCGCGCAAGCGGCCCGGCGTCACCAAGGCCCCGCCCCGCATGGACTGGCGGCGGCTGCGCAAGCTGGCGGCGACGGTCGGCCGTACCGCCGCGCCGAGCCGGCTGCACCGCCCGTACTCCGCACCGGCCGCACCGGCCGCCGCACCGGACGCGCCGCCGGAGCCGCCGCGGCCGGACGCACCGCACGAAGGGTTGGGTCCGGGTGAGCCGACCGCACCGGCCGGGTCCCGCTCAGCGCACCAGTAGCTGTACGCCGCCCACGACTGTCGCCGCGATCACCAGCTGCTCGAAGAGGCGCTGGTTGATCCTGTTCACAGCCCATCTGCCGAGGAACGCGCCGGGCACCACGAACAGCACGAGCGCCGCGTCGAGCAGCAGCGAATCGGCGTCGATCAGGCCGAGACCGGCGCTGAAGGGCAGCTTGGAGGTGTTGACGATCAGGAAGAAGAACGCCGAGGTCCCGAGGAAGCCGAGCTTGCGGAAGCCCGCGGAGAGCAGATACATCGACATCACCGGGCCGCCCGCGTTGGCGACCATGGTGGTGAAGCCGCCGAGGACGCCGTAGGAGCGGGCTTTGGCGCGGCCGGCCCGGGTGGTGACCCCGTCGGGCTCCTCCTCGGCGTCGGCCTGGCGCCGCCGCCACACCGTCACCCCGGCCATCAGCAGCAGGATCGCTCCGATCGAGGTCCGTACGATCCCGTCGTCCGCCCACATCAGGAACACGGTGCCGACGACGACGCCCGCCGCGACCGCCGGGAACAGCCGCCACAGCGTGGGCCAGTGGGCGTGCCGGCGGTAGGTGAGGACGGCGAGCACGTCCCCGGCGATCAGGATGGGCAGCAGTACGCCGGTGGAGGCGCGGGCGGGCAGGACGGCGGCGAAGATGGCGAGGCTGACCGTGTTGGCCCCGCTGACGGCGGTCTTGGAGAAGCCGACGAGCAGGGCCGCGAAGGCGAGCGCGGCGAATTCCCAGCCGGTGAGGTGCCAGAGCGTCATCGTGTTCATGCGGAGGCCGATGCTATGTGCAGGCAACCGGCGCCGGTAAGGACCGTCTCGCCTGATGGCTGCCGTGCGCACCGGCGCCGTACCCGTGCCCGCGGCGCAGACCGTACCCGTGCCCCCGCGCCGACGCCGGGCCCGGACCCGTAACCCGTACCCGTACGGCCGCGCCGGCGCCGTACTAGTCCGTGACGCGCGTGGATGTTCCAAGGCGAGTGGGGCGGAACCGGGCTCAGGCGGAGACGCGGGCGATGGTGCCCGCGGTGAGCGTGGCCAGCATCTCCTGCAGAGCAGTCACGAAGTCCAGCTTGAACGCGGTGAGTGAAAGGTCGGCTTCGTAGGCGGCGAGCATCGCCGGGGAGGGCCGTGCGTGTGTCCACACGGCGCCGACGGCCATGATCATGGCTGCGGTCAACTGCGGTGCGCTGTCGCCCAGCTCAGGAAGGTGCTGGTGGGCCAGCGCCGCCATGTCGGCGACGTTGGCCACGGCCGCGCGCTTATAGCGGGCGGCCACCTGCGGGGAAACGTTGTGTTCCAGTACGCCCGCCTGCGCGCTCAACAGGTCACACAGGACCCGGCGTTGGGCGAGGGAGCCCGCGATGACGGCGGCGAACCGCTCCGTACGGCAGCTCACCGGAGCGTCCTGGTCGATGCCGGCGTGCGCAAGGGCAGGCAAGTCGGCCACCCACTGCCGCCAGGCGCGGTCGAGCAGCTCCAGCAGGATCGCCTCACGCGATTCGAAATAGCGCAGCACATTGGACTTCGCCAGCCCGACGCGGCGGCTCAGCTCGTTCAGGCTGATCTCGCCGATGGGCATCTCCTCGAGCATGGCGGCGGTGGTGTCGAGGATGGCCTGGCGCCGTACCTCACGCTGCTCCTCACTGCGCGCGCGCTGGAAGTTCGTCATGCTCCCAGGTTACAGACTGTCGGTCTTTTGACATCAGACCGGCGGTCTCCTACGTTGGGGGTCGCAGCCAAACAGACCACCGGTCTGAAAAAGGGGGGAGGTCTTGGGCTGCCCACCAGGACCGACGCCCTTCATCGACGAAGTCGTCAACGGGGGCTGTCTCGACGTCATCGACCGACTCTGGGCGGACGACGCGATGTGGCGCGGCGGCAGCCTGGCAGAACACCGCGGCACCGACGCCTGCAGGAAGTTCCTGGCGGCCCAGTGCCGCCGGCTCCTTCAGCGGCATGCGCCCGGACATCATCCAGTTCGTCGCCGAAGCCGCCTTCGCCGAGGACATCCTCGGCATGCTCTTCCAGCTCGGTATCACGAAACCGCCGAGCGCCGCATGACCGAGCACAAAGCAACGAATCCGAGGAGCGTGACAACGGTGAACCACTGGACTCCCGACGACATCCCCGATCAGACCGGCCGCACGGCGCTGATCACCGGCGCGAACGGCGGGATCGGACTCGCGACCGCCCGCGCGCTCGCCGGGCACGGGGCTCGCGTCATCCTGGCCGGCCGCAGCCAGACCAGGCTGAACCAGGCCGCGGAGGCTGTGCGCGCCGCGACCCCCGAGGCCCGGACGGACACCCTCGTGCTCGACCTCTCCGACCTCTCCTCCGTCCGCGACGCGGCCACCCGAATCGCCGAGACCGAGACGGTTGACCTGCTCTTCAACAACGCCGGCGTGATGAACCTGCCCGAGCGGCGAACCACCCACGACGGCCTCGAGATGACGGTCGGCACCAATCACCTCGGCCACTTCGCCTTCGACGCCCAGGTCTGGCCCGCCGTGCGCCGCTCGTCCGCACCGCGCGTGGTCACCGTCAGCGCCATCGCGGCGCGGTGGCCGATGGGCAGGCTGGACGACCTGATGAGCGAAAAGAGCTACCGCGCCATGGGCGCCTACGCCAAGTCCAAGCGCGCCAACATCGTCTACACCCTCGAACTCGCGCGCCGCACTGCGAGCAGCCCCGTCAAGGCGCTCGTCGTCCACCCGGGGTCGGCGATGACCGGTCTGCAGCAGCACGGCAACAGCGCTCTGAGCCGCATGGTCACCTCGATCGCCGCACGCCTGCTCATGGGCTCGGCCGAGGGTGCGGCCTGGCCCTCCCTGTACGCGGCGACCAGCCCGTACGTCCATTCGGGCTGGTTCATCGGCCCCGCCGGCAGGGACCAGACCTCCGGCACCCCCAAGCCCGCCAAGCTTCCCGCAGGCGCCGACGACCCCGCGGAGGGCAGGCGGTTGTGGGCGGCGAGCGAGCAGCTCACAGGTGTCCCCTTCGACCTCGAAGCCGGGACCGCCATCTAGGGTCCGTCTTCACAGGTCGCTGGATGGCGGATCACGGTGGCGTGGCGCGCCGTCATGAACTCATCGATGAGAAGTGGGAATTACTCGCTCCGCTCATTCCACGGGCCGCGACGGTTCGGCCGCCAGTGGAGGACCGCCGGGTGATCAACGGCATGGTCTACACAATGAGGACCGGGATCTCCTGGCGGACCTGCCGGAACGGTACGGGCCGTGGAAGACGGTCTACACCCGCTTCCGCCGCTACGCCTTCGACGGAGTCCTCACCCGGGCCCTGCAGCAAGTGCAGGCCCAGACGACCGGCCGAGGGCGTGAGCGTCCGGTTCGTCCATCCGCCCGGTCCCCCTTTTGCGGCCCGTGGCGGTGGCGTACTGGTGGGCGCGGACGATGGGGGAGTCGATCCGAACCAGCCACCCGATGTCACCGGCCGCGTCCAGGAACGCCACCGCCGCCAGAAGGGACGTCGCGGCGGCAGACCGCCCGTGTTCGACCCGGAGGTCCACCGCAGGCGCGACATCGTCGAACGCTGCTTCAACCGGCTCAAGGGCTTCCGAGGCGTCGCGTCCAGGTACGACAAGACCGCCACCTCCTAGGAAGCAGCGGTCTTGCCTGCCTCGTTCCTGCTCGGGGCGAGACCTGTTCGAAGACGGATCCTAGTGCCGCTCGACGAGCACCGCGCTGCCCTGCCCCACGCCCACGCACATGGTCGCCAGGCCCCGTTCGGCGCCGGTGCGGCGCATGCGGTGCAGCAGGGTGGTGAGGATGCGGGCGCCGGAACAGCCCAGCGGGTGGCCCAGGGCGATCGCGCCGCCGCTGGGGTTGACCAGGTCGGGGTCGATGCCGAGCTGGTCCACGCAGGCCAGGGCCTGCGCCGCGAACGCCTCATTGAACTCGGCCTCCTGGAGGTCGCCGACAGCCCAGTCGGCGCGGGCCAGCACCTTGCGCGTGGCGGGGACGGGGCCGATGCCCATGACGTCGGGGTGGACGCCCGCGGAGGCGCCGGCGACGTAGCGGCCCAGCGACTCGAGTCCCAGCTCGTTCAGGGCCTCCTCGCTGACGAGGATCAGGCCCGCGGCGCCGTCGTTCATCGGGGACGCGTTGCCCGCGGTGACCGAACCGCCCGCACGGAACACCGGCTTCAGCCGGGCCAGCTTCTCGAGCGAGGTGTCCTCACGGATGCACTCGTCGGCGTCGACCACCACGCCGTCCGGGCGGTGAACGGGCAGGAGTTCGTCGTCGAAGTGACCGTTCTTGCGGGCGTTGGCGGCCCGCTGGTGGCTGCGCAGGGCGAACTCGTCCTGGCGTTCGCGCGGGACGCCGTAGCGGGCGGCGACCTCCTCCGCCGTCTCGCCCATGGCCAGCAGGCCGTGCAGTTCCTTCATCGCGGGGTTGACCAGCCGCCAGCCGAGGCGGGTGTCGGCGGTCTCCATGCGGTGCGGGAGGGCCTCGTCGGGGCGGGGCAGGACGAAGGGGGCGCGGCTCATCGACTCGGAGCCGCCCGCGATCACGATGTCGGCCTCGCCCGCGGCGATGGTGCGGGCGGCGGTGGTGACGGCCTCCAGTCCGGAGGCGCACAGCCGGTTGACCGTGGCACCGGGGACCGACTCGGGGAGCCCGGCGAGCAGCGCGGCCATGCGGGCGACGTTGCGGTTGTCCTCGCCGGCCTGGTTGGCGGCGCCCCAGTAGACGTCGTCGACGCGGGCCGGGTCCAGCGCGGGCACGTCGGCGACCAGGCCGCGGATCACGGCGGCGGCGAGGTCGTCGGGCCGTACGGCCGAGAGGGCTCCACGCAGTTTGCCGATGGGGGTGCGGCGGGCGGCCGCGAAGTGGACGGGACGCACGACAGGACTCCTGACCCGAGGGCGATGACTCTGCTCGACCGGCGGCCATCTAAATTAGCACCGCTAGTTTTCGACTATAGACGGCCGGACGGTCGCGGGGAAGCTTCCCGGAACCGCGCCCACGGCCCGTCCGGCACCCGGTGCCGGGTTTGTGCCGGAGGGGCGGGGGCACCCGCGCGTTCGTGAACGACACATCGAGCAAGGAGGAGCAGCACCCCATGACCGTCGTGAAGAGCACCCTGCCCGACGAGGCCCGCCGGGTTTCCTGCGAGGCCCTCCAGGACACCCTGGTCGACCTGCTCGGGCTGTCGCTGATCGGGAAGCAGGCGCACTGGAACGTCGTGGGTCCCCGGTTCCGGTCCATCCACCTCCAGCTGGACGAGGTGGTGTCGGCCGCGCGCGCCCAGGCCGACACGGTGGCGGAGCGGGCCGCGGCGCTCGGCGTGCCGCCGGACGGCCGTCCGGAGACCATCGCCAAGGTGTTCTCCCTGCCGGCCCCGGCGCAGGGCTGGCTGCGCGACACGGAAGCCGTACGGGTCATGACGGAGGCGCTGGGCGCCGCGGTCGCCCGGCTGCGCGAGCGCATCGACGCCACCGAGAAGGCGGACCTGGTCACCCAGGACCTGCTGATCTCGATCACCGCGGAACTGGAGAAGCAGCGCTGGATGTTCGAGGCGGAGAACGTCCCCGGCGAGTCCTGAGCGCCCCGGCACGGCACACACACGCACACAAGGGGCACATCATGAGCGACGCCCTCGAAATCGACGCGCTGTGGGACGGCTTCCACCGCGTGGTGAACATGACCTCGCCGGAGCTCGCCGCCTGGCTGCGGGTGAGTGACGCCGACGAGACGACCGAACCGCTGCCCGACCAGGCCGGCACCGAGACGGGGCGGCACGTCCTGGCCATCCTGCAAAAGCGCCGCACCGACCTGACCGAGGACGACCTGCGCGTGATGGAGGAGGTCGTGGACGCCGTCACCGCGCAGACGGACCCGGGGAACGAGCCCGCGGCCGAGGACACGCCCCGTCGGCACCGGCTGATGACGCTCGGACACGACCCGCTCAAGGCGTAGCCGTGGCCGGCCGGGACGAGCGGGCCGTGGTGCGCGCCCTCGTCGAGGCGCACGGCCGGACGTACGCGCAGGAGGCGGGCATCGACCTGAGGGACACACCGCAGCCGCTGTACCGACTGCTGGTGCTGGCCCATCTGCTCAGCGCCCGCATCAAGGGGTCGATCGCCGTGGCCACCGCCCGTGCCCTGTACGAGGCGGGGCTGCGCGATCCCCGCCGGATGGCCGACGCCGACTGGCAGGAGCGGGTGGACGCGCTCGGCCGGGGCGGCTACCGGCGCTACGACGAACGCACCGCGACCCAGCTCGGCGAGGGCGCCGAGCTGTTGACCGAGCGCTGGGGCGGCGACCTGCGCCGGCTCCGTCAGGAGGCGGACGGCGAGGTCGCCGAACTGCGCCGGCTGCTCCAGGAGTTCCCCGGTGTGGGCCCCGCCGGTGCGGACATCTTCCTGCGCGAGGTCCAGCGCGTCTGGCCGGAGGCCGCCCCTTATCTGGACGCCAAGGCCCTCCAGGGCGCGGAACGGCTGAGGCTGCCGAAGGACCCGGACCGGCTCCTGTCCCTGGCGGGACACGCCGAACCGGCCGTCCTGGCGGCGGCGTTGGTCCGCGCGGCGCTCGACAAGGATGTGGCCGAGGACTCCCTGAGCCGGGCCGCGTCGCGGTGACTCGACGTCAACCGGGCCGTCCCGCCCCCCTTTCGCGGGACAATGTGATCACCGCGCGGCACAATGGCCGGGCGGCCCGACCCGGCCGTACGGGCAAGGGAGAGGGAGAGACCGTGAGTGAGAGCCACACCCCGCCGAGCGGCTCGGCGAGGCTGGACACCGGTGTGGCGCACAACGCGCGCGTGTGGAACTACTGGATCGGCGGCAAGGACAACTACGCGGTCGACCAGCAGGTCGGCGACCACGTCGCCTCGATCAACCCGATCGTCCGGGACATCGCCCGCGCGGACCGGGAGTTCCTGGGCCGGGCGGTGACGTATCTGACCCGCGAGCGCGGCGTGCGGCAGTTCCTCGACATCGGCACGGGCCTCCCGACCGCGGACAACACCCATGAGATCGCCCAGCGCATCGCGCCGGACGCGCGGATCGTGTACGTCGACAACGACCCGATCGTGCTGGTGCACGCCCGCACCCTGCTGACCGGCACCGGCGAGGGCGCCACCGACTACATCGACGCCGACGTGCACGACCCGGACGCCATCCTGGAACGCGCCGCCGGGACCCTGGACATCTCCCGCCCCGTCGCGGTGATGATGCTGGGCATCCTCAACTTCGTACTCGACACCGGCCAGGCCCGTGACATCGTGCGCCGGGTCATGGCGTCGGTGCCCTCCGGGAGCTTCCTGGTCCTCACCCACCCCACCTTCGACCCCGAGGTCGGCGGCGAACTGCAGGTTCCCGCCATGGAGTTCTGGAACAAGAACGCCACTCCCCCGATCACGGCCCGCGGCGCCGCGGACATCGCCGCGTTCTTCGAGGGCCTGGAGCTGGTCGAACCCGGCCTGGTGTCGTGTTCGCGGTGGCGTGCCGCCTCGGACTCCGCCGTCGTGGTACCGCAGTACGGCGCGGTGGCCGTGAAACCCTGACCCGGAGGGCGGGCCGGTCGGACGTGGGGGCGATCACACCCGTTCCGGAGCGGCTACCCCCACGCCCCGACCGCTGAAAGTATGATCAAGCAATGTCTGACATGACCGAAACCACGCCGGGTTGGCTGTCCTCCGACGATCTGGAGATGGCGCGCGCCCACATGCCGATCCTGTACGTCGAGGCCGTCCCCGTGCGTGTCGACGACAGCGGTGAAGTCACCAGCGTCGGTCTGCTGCTGCGCATGGGGCCGGAAGGAACGGTCAGCCGGACTCTGGTGTCCGGCCGGGTGCTGCACCACGAACGCGTCCGGGACGCCCTGCTGCGCCACCTGGAGAAGGATCTCGGCCCGGTGGCGCTGCCCCGCGTCCCGGCGTCGCTCCAGCCGTTCACGGTCGCCGAGTACTTCCCCACCCAGGGCATCACCCCCTTCCACGATCCTCGTCAGCACGCGGTGTCGCTGGCGTACATCGTGCCGGTGACGGGCGACTGCCGGCCCCGGCAGGACGCGCTGGACCTGGTGTGGTTCAGCCCGCAGGAGGCCGTGTCGCAGGCGGTCCAGAGCGAGATGCCCGGCGGGCACGGGGTGCTGCTGAAGCAGGCGCTGGCCCACGCGGGCTGCGCCGTCTGACGACGCCGGCAGGGCTCAGTCCGTGCTCTCCGGGTGGGTGAGGTTGGTCCCGGTCGACGGGTCGAAGACATGGGCCTTGCCCATGTCGATGCGGAGGTCGACGGGTGCGCCCTCGCGGGCGCGGGTGGCGGCGTTCAGCCGGGCCACGATCTGCTGCCCGGCCCCGGCCCCGGTGTCGCGCGCGCCGGAGTCCGTGGCGAGTTCCTCCAGTTCGGCGGTGGTCACCGGCCCGCCCTCGGCACTGAAGTAGACGTAGGCGTCGGAGCCCAGCGACTCCAGCACGTCCACGGTGGCGGTGACGAGGGGGCCGCCCGTCTCGCGCGCCAGGCTCGCGTCCTCGAACGCCTCGGGACGGAGCCCGACGATGACCTCGCGGGGCGCGTTCCGCTCCTCCAGCGCCCGGCGCATGCGGTCGTCGAGCGGCAGGGCGCCCAGCGGGGTGCGCAGGACGCCCTCGGAGAGGGAGGCGTTGAGGAAGTTCATCGCCGGGGAGCCGATGAAGCCCGCGACGAACAGGTTGCGCGGCAGGTCGTAGAGCTGGGCGGGGGTGCCGGTCTGCTGGACCAGGCCCTGCCGCATGACGACGACCCGGTCGCCGAGGGTCATCGCCTCGGTCTGGTCGTGGGTGACGTACACGGTGGTGGTGCCCAGGCGGCGCTGCAGCCGGGAGATCTGGGTGCGCATCTGCACGCGGAGCTTGGCGTCGAGGTTGGACAGCGGCTCGTCCATGAGGAAGGCCTTGGGGTCGCGGACGATCGCCCGCCCCATGGCCACCCGCTGGCGCTGTCCGCCGGAGAGGTGGGCGGGCTTGCGGTCCAGGAACTCGCTCAGGTCGAGCACCCGGGCGGCCTCCTCGACCTTGCTGTCGATGGTGGCCTTGTCCACCCTCGCCAGCCGCAGCGGGAACCCCATGTTCTCCCGCACGCTCATGTGCGGGTACAGGGCGTAGCTCTGGAACACCATGGCGACGTCGCGCTCCTTGGGGGCGAGGTCGTTGACGACCCGGCCCCCGATGCGCAGGGTGCCCTCGGTGATGTCCTCGAGCCCGGCGATCATGTTCAGGGTGGTGGACTTGCCGCATCCGGACGGGCCGACCAGGATCACGAACTCGCCGTCGGCGATGTCGATGTCCACGTCCCGCACGGCGAGGGATCCGTCGGGATAACGCTTGGTGACTCCCTTGAGGACGATCTCGGCCATGGGTGGTGCCTCCTTGCCTTCAGTCTCATCCCTTGACCGCGCCGGAGGTCAGTCCGGCGACGATCCGCCGCTGGAAGAGCAGGACGAAGATGATGATCGGGATGGTGATCACCACGGCTGCGGCGGCGATCGACCCGGTGGGCTGCTGGAACTGCGAGCTGCCGGTGAAGAACGCGATCGCGGCGGGCACGGTCCGCGCGGACTCGGTGGAGGTCAGCGAGATCGCGAAGAGGAAGTCGTTCCAGCAGAAGATGAACACGAGGATGGCGGTGGTGAACACGCCCGGCGCGGCCAGCGGCACGATGACCAGCCGGAAGGCCTGCGCGGGCGTGGCCCCGTCCACCTTGGCGGCCTTCTCCAGGTCCCAGGGGATCTCCCGGAAGAACGCCGACAGGGTGTAGATCGCCAGCGGCAGCGAGAAGGTCATGTACGGGATGATCAGCCCCGCCCAGGTGTCGAAGATGCCGATGATCCGCTCGATGTTGAACAGCGGGGAGACCAGGGAGATCGGCGGGAACATGGCGATGAGCAGCGACATGCCGATGAGGACCTGTTTGCCGGGGAACCGCAGCCGGGCGACCGCGTAGGCGGCCATGGTGCCGAGGATCACCGCGATCACGGTGGCGATCAGGGCGATGCCGATCGAGTTGATCAGCGCCCGGGTGAACTCGGAGGTCTCGAAGATGCCCCGGTAGTTCTCCCAGGTCCAGTCGCGGGGGATGTAGTTGCCGTCGGTGAGGGTGGCGGGGTCCTTGAAGGACAGGGCGGCGATCCACCACACCGGGAACAGCGCGTACAGCACCACCACGATGTTGACGACGCCCCATCGGGTCGCGTGTGTCTTGCCCACGGCGGCCATCAGCGTTTCACCTCCGCGCCCGGTGCGGCCGCGCCGAACAGCTTGACGAAGGTGAAGGCGATGATCCCGACGCAGAGGAAGATCAGGACCGAGATCGCCGACCCGATGCCCAGGTTCAGCGCGGTGAACAGGTTGTCGTAGCCGAGGATCGACAGGGAACCGGTGCCCTGGGCGCCCGCGGTCAGGACGTAGATGTTGTCGAAGATCCGGAAGGCGTCCAGGGTGCGGAAGAGCAGGGCGACCAGGATCGCCGGTTTCATCAGCGGCAGCATGACCTTGGTGAACCGCTGCCAGGGGGTGGCGCCGTCGACCATCGCCGCCTTCAGGGTCTCCTCGGGGACCAGGGCGAGACCGGCCAGCAGCAGCAGCGCCATGAACGGGGTGGTCTTCCACACCTCGGCGAGGATGATCAGCCAGAGCGCGGGCCACTGTTCGGTGAGCGGGGCGTCGCCGCTGGGCAGCAGCTCGGCGAGATAGCCGAGTTCGGGGGTCCAGGCGTACTGCCAGGAGAAGGCGGCGACGACGGTGACGATGCCGTACGGGATCAGCACGGCGGTGCGCACCGTGCCGCGCAGGAAGAGCGTCCGGTGCATCACCAGGGCGAGGCCCATGCCGAGGGCGAGCTCGATGGCCACGGACACGGCGGTGACGAACAGCGTGACCCAGAAGGCGTCCCACCAGAACGGCGAGGACAGCACCGCCCCGTAGTTGCTCAGCCCCACGAACTCGGCCCGGGCCGGGAAGCGCAGGTCGTAGCGCTGGAGGGACAGATAGATCGCGTAGCCGATGGGGTAGGCGGTCACGGCGATCATGACGAGGACGGCCGGTGCGCACAGCAGCCATCCCAGGCGGCGTTCCTGCTGAGCGCCGACCGAGACGGCCGCCTTGCCCTTCGTCGGCTCCGCCGTCGTGCTCACGGGATCACACCCTCGGATCGCAGGGCCTCGTCGATCTGCTCCCCGATGGTGCCGACCGCGCTCTCCGGCTTGATGCCGGACGGCGGGGACAGGGTGTGGGAGACGGCGATCGACACGTTCTGGTAGGCGGGGGTGACCGGCCGCACGCTCGCCGACTCCAGGGCGTCCAGCACCTCCTTGGAGAAGGGGTACGCCTTCATGAACGCCGGCTCGTCGTACAGGGCGCGCAGGGTGGGCGGCAGTCCGCCCTCGAGCGCGGCGGTGAGCTGGTTCTCCCGGTCGCGCAGGCACAGGGCGGCCTCGAAGGCCAGGTCGGGGTGGCGGGAGTAGGCGCTGACGGCGAGGTCGATGCCGCCGATGGTGGGGCGGGCGGGGCGGTCGGCGTCGACCCGGGGATAGGGCGCCCAGCGGAAGTCCTTGAACAGCTTCGGGTTGTTCGCCTTCATCGACGGATAGACGAACGGGTAGTTGAGTTCGAAGGCCGCCACCCCCGTCTCCATCGCCAGGCGGTTCTGGTCCTCCATCTGGTTGGGCAGGGAGGGGTCGGCGGCCGGGGAGCGGGCGAGGTCCCGCATGATCGAGGCAGCTCGCACGGCGGGCGGTCCCAGGGAGGGCTCGGTGGCGCGCGGGTCGAGGATGGAGCCGCCGGCGCTGTTGATCACGCTGTTGAACCAGACGGTCAGGCCTTCGTACTGGGCGCCCTGGATCTCCACGTAGTGCGGTTTGCCCTGCCGGGCGAGGTCGCGGGACATCTCCAGCATCTCGGACCAGGTCCTGGGCGGGGTGGGCACCAGATCCTTGCGGTACCACAGGAGTTGCGTGTTGGTGTTGTACGGGACGGCGTAGAGCCTGCCCTTCCAGGTGGCGGTCCGCAGGGGGACGCTGAGCGTGCCCTCGGTGGCCCGGCGCTTCGTCTCGCCCGTCCACTCCCGGATCCAGCGCGCCTCGGCGAACTCGGCGGCCCAGGTGACGTCCAGACCCAGGATGTCGAGTGAGTCGTCCTCGGCGGCGAGCCTGCGCACCATCTGCTGGCGTTGGCCGTCGGCGGCCCGGGGCAGCTTGTTGTAGCTGATCCGGTAGCGGCCGCCGGACGCCTGGCTGCACCGGTCGGCGGCTTTCTGCAGCGCGCCGGAGTCGTCGGGGAAGTTGTACCAGTTGAGGGTGGGGCGGTCGGTGTCCTCGTCGCCGCCGCAGGCGGCGAGCGTCGACGCCAGCAGAGTCAACGCGACCAGCGCCCGCGTCCGTCGCACCACGCGCTCCACACCTCGCTTCCGGGATCGCGGCGCGGGTGTCGGACCCCGCGGCATCGCCTACTCGGCGAACGTTAAGCAGCACATGGAGCGACATCAAGGACATTTGTATCAATTCACCCGACGGCCTCGGCGAGGACGCGTTCGATCGCGATCATGCCGTCCCCGCCCGGCACGCGGACGTGCGCCCTCGACCGCGGCGGCAAGGCCGGCCTACGGGCCGGCGGACGGGGAAACGACGAGGAGGCCGCCTCGGGTGTCCCCGCCACGGCCTCCGCCCCGGGAACGCGCTAGGGAACCGAACGCTGGACCTGCTGGGACATGACGAGCCTGACGTTCCGCAGTCGCGCCTCGGCGTTCGTGTGCGCGGCCTTGGCCACCAGGCGCCCGCTGTCCACCGCCTTCCCCGGCCCGGGGTTCGGTGGTACGGGATGGCCGTGACCCGGGTAGGGCTGTGGCGCTTGGTACTGCCCCGGGTAGGGCTGTGGCGCCTGGTACTGCCCCGGGTACGGCTGCTGGAACGGTGGCACGCCCGGAGGCACCGGTGCCGGACCGTACGGGGGAGCACCCGGCACTGCCGCCGCCCGGGCCTCCGCCATGAGGACATCCTCCAGCGCCTCACCGAACCCGAGTCCCACGGCGTACGCGTCGGCACGGAACTCGGCCCTCCGGTGCAGCCGGGCGATGACCAGCGGGCCGGCCGCCACCGGCAGGACGAGCCACCACATCCCCTCCACGAAGGTCATCAGGAAGAGAAACTGCACGATCATCAGTGACAGGCAGCCCCCGCAGGCGATGCCGGCCCAGTGTTTCGTGCGGAAGAGGAGGAACAGGAGGGCGAGGACCGCCCGCCCGGCCGCCCGCGCGGGCAGCGCGTACCAGTCGGCCAGCATCGCCGCCCAGGTGTGGCCGCCCACGTGGTGGCCGAGCTCGTGCGCGAGCACCGCTCCGAGACGGGAGTTGGGCAGCCGCTCCATCGCGTGCCGGGTGACGGCGACGATGTGCCCGGCGGCGGCCGTCGCGTTCAGCTCGGTGCGCTCCTGGATCCAGAGCTCGTACGTCTCCCGGTCCACCCCGGCCCGCCGGGTCACCTGTTCCCACACCACGTCCAGCCGCTGGGCCTCCTCCGGCGTGGGACCGCGCATCCCGAACAGATACCGGGCGATGGCCGATTCGACCCCGCGGTGGAAGACGAGAGGTCCGGAGAGCAGCCAGGCCACCGGAACGATCAGGGCGAGGACGGGGGTGATCAGGCCGGACACGACGGCGACCACGGCCAGGCTGATCAGCCCGAGGGGCACGGTCACCAGCAGGTGGGACAACGCGGCGCCGTCGATGCCCCGCTGTGCGGCCTTCACCATCCTGCGGCCCTGGTCCAGGGCCAGGTCGTCGTGGTCGGCGGCGGGCCCGGGGACCGGCGCCGGATGCGCCGTGGGCCCCAGGGGCGCGGCGTACGGAGTGGCCGACGGTGCGTAGGCGGTGGCCGGCGCCTGCGGTGAGCCGCCCCCGGCCCTCGGCGCGGGCACCGCGTCGCCGGGGTAGGACGGCGAGTCCACGCCGGGATACGCCGGCGGCGTCTGGTCCCGTAAGGCCGTCGGCACGCCCACCGAGTACGCGGGCGGTTCCCCGTCGGCGAACGAGGGACCCGCATCACCCGGGAGCACGGGACGAGAAATCTCACCCGAATACGCCGTCGGCACGCCCACCGGGTACGCGGGCGGGACCTCGCCGGCGTACGAGGGGGCGGCATCACCCGGATACGCGGGAGAAGGATTCGCGCCCCGAGACGCGGACGACGCATCCCCGGGGTACGCGGGCGCCGCGTCTGCCGGGTACACCGGAGGCACCTCGGCACCCTGGTGCGCGGGAGGGGTCTGCCCCGGATACGCGGGCGGGACGTCCGCGGGATACCCGGGTGTCGCCGCCCCTCCCGAACCCGGCGGGGGCGGGCCCTCATCGCCCGGATACGGCGGCGGAACCTGCTCCCCCGGATACGGCGGAGGGGGAACGTCCTCATGGTCGGACATGACGGTGTGTCTCCTGACGGTCTTCTCGTGTGAATCGTCGGCGGCGCTCCCTCTGCCTCGGCTGCCCTAGGCCTGTCTGACAGTTCCCGCCTGCCTCGCGGGCGACGACGCGAATGGTCAGACAGGCCCTAGCTAGCCGACGAGCAGCGCACCGGGCAGGAGGACGAGCGCCACCGTGAACCCGGCCATGCCCGTCCTCAGCCAGCCGTACTTGAGCGAGACGATCCGGCTGTTCTCCCTGAGCGAGGCGAGGACGGCGGCCCTCGGGGCGCGGTCGGTCTCGCGCAGCGCCTCCTCCAGGGCCTCCAGGCCTTGGCGGGCGGCGCCACGTATGTCCGCGAAGTGAGTGAGGGGGGCGCCCGGCTGCCAGTCGGCCGTCCGGTAGCGGGGCACGACGGCCATGAGCAGGGCCACGAGCGAGACGAGGAAGCAGGCGACTCCGGCCCACCACATCGTCTGGCCGAGTGCCGAGAGGTCGGCGGAGCGCCATCCGCGCGCGGTGAGCACGCCGACGAGCGCGGCGGTCGTCATGCCCTGAGCGGCCACGAGGACCGACCCCTTGGTGTCGGCGCGGGCGGCCTCCTGGCGCAGTTCGCCCAGGAGCCGCTCCGCCGTACGCTGTGCCTGCGGCTCGGTCCGCACCGGGGTCGGTGCGGGGTCCGGATCGGATCGGGGTTCGGGAACGGCGGCACTCATCGCGGCGGTTGCGGGGGCGCGGGGTAGCCGAAGACCGGTCCGTCCTCCGGCTGGGGCGGGGGCGTGCCTCCGGGGCCGGGCTCGGTCTCAGTCTCGGTCTCGGGCGGTGTGCCGCCTCCGTACGTCACCGCAGGCTCCGGCGCGGTACCGGGCGCCTGGCCCCCCGGCGGATCCGGGGACACCGGCCCCCCGGCCGCGGGCAGTGGCTGTGCCGCACCCTGGGACAGCTTCGCGCTCAGGACTTCCTTGATGACGTTGGCCGCGAGCCGGCGCGGCTCGTCCATCTGGTGTTCCTCGAGGCCGCCGGGGCCACCGCCGAGAGCCTGGAGTGCGACCGTGAGCTGGTTCTGCATCGTCAGCAGCTGGTCCTGGCGCAGGTTCTCCATCACGAGGCGGGCGTCTTCCGGGTGCCGGGCGAGCTGGAAGGCCATGGCGGCCGGGCCGCCGCGCTCCAGCCAGTAGGCGTAGTACTCGATCTTCTTGGCCTCGATCTCCTGGAGTTCCAGCTCCTGACGGCCGCGGGCGAGACTGCGCTGGTGATCGAGCGCCTGCCGCTGGAACTCGATGCGGTGCTGCTGCTCGCCCTGCACGAGAGCGCGCTCGGCCGCCAGTTCGTCCTCCCGCATCAGCAGGGCGTGCCGGGGTTCCAGTTTCTGGCGCGCGAAGGCGATCTCGCGCAGTTCACGCTCCTGTTCGAGGGCTGCCTCGTCACGCCGGATCTGCAGGCCGCAGCGGATGTCCAGCCCGGCCCGCACGCCCAGGTGGCCGCCGGCCTCCAGGGCCTTGCGGGCGTGGAGTTCGGCCTCCGCGCTGTCCTCCATCGCGTAGCCGCGGAGTACGGGCCGTATGGCCTGCTCGACGAGGCGCTGCACCATGGCCGGCACGTTCCGCTCGCCGCTTGCGACGAAGGCGGCCGGGTCGAGGACCTGCCAGGTGCAGTTCAGCGACACTTCGAAGAGGAAGGCGTCGTTCTGGCTGGTCAGGGACAGGACGGTGGCGGCCTCGTGCCACCCCATGTCCACCTCGTACACGCTGGTCCATCGCCGGGTGGCCAGCTCGGTGCGGCTCGGCCGGCTCGGCGGGAGGTAGGTGTCGAGGCCGCCCTGGGCCGTGGTGAACACGAGGGCGTGGTCGATGCGCGTGGCCCGCAGCGGCTTGAAGCGGGACAGCTCCTGGATCGTGACCACCGGGTCGACGAGTACGGAGTGACGGTTGGCGTCCTGCTGCCACTGGGGCGGCTGGCTCATCATCGTGACGGTGCTCCTTTGGAACGGTTCGGACGTCGTGTGCCCTTTGAACGGTTCGGACGTCGTGTGCCCGAGGACGTCATGCCGAGGGGTTCACCGCGGTCGCCGCACTCACCGGGAGGGTGTCGCGGCGGCGGTACGGGCGTCCACGTGCGGCGCGGACACCAGGGTGTGCAGCCGGAGGGCCACGGCGGGCGGTGCGGAGTCGGCCTCGCCGCGCAGGTTCTCCAGGAGGTAGGCGAGCCGCCGGTGGTCCTCGGCGGAGACCACGAGGAGAGCCATCAGCTCGGCGAGCGCGGTCTCGGCCCCCCGGTCGTCCTCGGCGGCGCGGACCCATTGGCGCATGGTGCTGAGTCCGGAGGCGGAGCACACCGGGTCGTTGAGGACGCGGCGCCACAGGGCGGCGAGGGCGTGCCGCAGCACCGCTCCGTCCGTGCCCTGTCGCGGGTCGGCTCGCGCGAACAGGTCGAGCAGCAGGGGGCGTCCCGTGCCCGCGGGCCCGTCCGTGGGTCCGCAGGCATGGACCATGGTCCGTAGTACGAAGTCCCTGGTGGTGCCGTGGGCGAGGCGCGGCAGGGCGTCCCACAGGCCGGCCGCGGCGTCCCAGTCGTCACGCGCGGCAGCCTCCTGCCCGGCCGCGAGCAGCAGGGCCGCGGCGGACTGGGCGAGATCGTCGCGCTCCTCCGCCCAGCCACGGGCAGGTGTTCCCCGGGACTCCATGCCGCGTACGGCCTCGGTGAGCGCGGCGAGTGCCTCCTGGGGGAAGGCGTCTCCGACCAGGGCGTAGCAGCGGACGGCGGTCCAGCGCAGGCGGTGGTCCGGGGCGGTGCACCACTCCGCGAGGATGCGGGAGACGTGCGGGGCACCCAAGTGGTGGGCGAGGGCGAGCGCGTTGGCAGCGGCGAGCCGTGCGCGCAGTCGGCGGTCCGCCGCCCAGGAGCGGATGAGCAGGGCCATGGCCGACGGCAGGTCGGCCTCGGCCATGACGGCGGCGGTGGCGGCCGCGCGGGTACGGACCACGGGCCGGGGGTCGTCGGCGAGGCGACGCAGCCAGGCCACGAGCGCGGGCCGGGCGGACGGATGACCGGTCCACACCTCGCGGAGCAGGGTGATGGCGGTGAGCCGGTCCCTGAACTGCACCTTCGTCTGGAGCACCGGGCCCCAGTCGGTGTCCTCGGGCTCCTGGTAGCGGTCGGCGAGTGCCTGCTCGACCCGTTGGGCGCTGGAGGTGCCGAAGACGGGGATCCGAGCCGGCTCGCCCGGGTTCTCGATGCGCTGGAGGAAGCCGAAGAGGACGTCGCTCAGCTCCGCGGTGAGGGGGTAGGGGGCCTCGTCGAAGGTGGCGAGGGCGATGAGGAACGCCTTGTCGTGCAGGGTGTGGTCCGCGCTGTCGAACCACTCCCTGACCTGCCGTTCGGCGGCGTAGTGGCCGAACGCCCCGATCTCGGCCAGGGACACCGTGCCCCGGGCGTAGCCGGCGACGCGTGCGGCGAAGCGGGCGGTGTCGGCGACCGGCCGGTGGTGGGCGAGGACGGACCGTACCTCGTCGAGGGCGAGAAGCTCGTCCACGCCGCGCCCGCCGATGTCCTCGTTCCTGAGGTGTCCGGCGAGCAACGCGGCGGGGGCCGGTGGCTGCCAGGGGACGGGGGCCACCCCGCCGTGGACGACGGGGTGGGGTCCGACGACGAGGACGAGGTGGCTTCCGGTGGCGTGGAGCCGTTCGCTGAGGGCACGGATGTGGTGCTCGCGCAGCGGGCGTTCAGCGCTGGTGGCGAAGTCGGCGACGAGGTGGCCGCAGCCTTCGCGCAGCTCACCGGCGAGTCGGCCGGGCGGGAGCGCCGGGTCGAGGGCCCGGTAGGAGCGTGCGCCGACCGCGCGGAGCAGCATGAGGGCGGCTGCCCTGCGGCCGGTGGTGGCCGGTCCGGAGAGCAGGGCCACCCGGTGGTTCCTGAGATCGGCCAGCGCTTGGGCGAACGGGCTGCCGGGCTCCCATGGTTCGTCCGGTTCCCGGCCGTCGGCGGGAGCGGTGTCGTCGGCCCCGGCGCCGGATCCGTCCCGGGGCGGGTAGACGAAGTTCCGTGCCAGGGCCTCGACCTCGGTGCCGGGAATCTCTCCGGACCGTTCCTCGGTGTCCGCGCCGAGGTGGTACTCCACCTTGCTGCCGCCGAGGATGACGTCGCCGGTGACGTGGCCACCGCTGACTCCGTGCTGGTCGCCGCCGACAAGGGAGCCGCCGATCCGGGCGGAGTGTCCGAGCATGATGCCGGGGCTGTGCCGATAGAGGTCCCGGCGGGAGTCCCAGGCGTGTTCCGTCTCGTCCTCGGCGCCCGCTGACTCCTCGGCGCCGGTGGCGTCGGCGGCTCCGTCCGGGGTGTCCGGGGCGGTCGCGGACCGTTCCGGGTGCGGACCCTGCCCGTCCGGGCCGGCCTGGTGGTCCTGGGGTGTGTTCACCGCCGGCTCCCGTCCGTGGTGCCGTCCTCGGTCCGGGTGCCGCCGAGCACTACGTCACCGGTGACCTGGCCACCGCTCACGCCTTGCTGGTCGCCACCGACGAGGGAGCCGTGGATCACGGGCGCGCCGTGGAAGTGGAACACGGCTCCGGCGGACCGCTCCTGGGGAGCGGGGGCGGGAGCCGGAGCGGCGGTCCGGCCCGCGGCGGGAGCGGGCGGGTGAGCCTCGGCCGCCTCGGCGGCTTGTGCGGGAGCGGAGGATCGCGCGGGAGGGGAGTCGGGTTCCGGAGCCGGTGCGGTGATCCGGGCGGTCGGGGTCCGGCCCGATGAGGCGCCCTGGTGGATCCAGGCGGGCAGCGTACCGTCCTTCACGGTGACGTCCGCCTGCCGGAAGAGGTCCGGCCGGACCCCCCGGTGACCGTGCCGGACCACACCCTCGTACACCGGCGCGCTCACCGCGAGAACGCAGTGCTCGTCCCGGCGCTCGGCGAGGGCGGACCGCAGTACGTCGGCGTCGAGCAGTCGGCAGGCCTGGTTGAGGTCGTGTCCGACGAGTCCCCCGGTGGTCCCGGCGTGCGGGTCATGGGCCACCTCGCCGACGGCGAGGACGATCCTGAGCCGCATTTGGGCGCTGTCCGAGGCGAGCAGGTTGTGCTCGTGGAGGAGTTCGGGAGTGGTGGTGACCAGTGTCCGCAGCAGTACCGTCTTGGCCACGTCCCCGCTGAGCAGCACGATCAGGCCGTCGCCGCGGTCTTCGCGGTACTGCTGGGTGGCCTCGACGCCGGCGGCCTCCAGTGTCTCGTCCACGATCTTGTTCAGGGTGCGCCGCAGAACGGCCTGCACCACGTCGTCGCGACGGCTGAACCTCTCGATGTCGAGGAGCAGGATGGTCCGGTTGACAGGCTCGCGCATGGCCGCCTTCCGCTGGTGGAACGGCCCGCTCAGGGCCTTGTGGACATCCAGAAGATGCCAGCATCCGGGAGTACGGGGCGACGGAAGTTAACACATTCGGAATGTGACCACGTGCACAGAATGCGGGCTGCGCCGGCTGGTCCCGCGTCCTCGGTCAGCCGTTCCCGGAGCGCGTCATCTGCCGCAGCACGTCAGGGCGTACGACGATGATCCCGCGCCGCCCGGTCCGTACGATGCCCCGCTCCCGCAACTGCTTGAGGAGTCGCGCGACGGCCTCGCGGGAGGCTCCGACCGAGCCTGCGAGCTCGCTCTGGGTGAGCCCGGCCGTGAGCTGCACTCCGTCCTCCGACTCCTCGCCGTGGGTGTGGATGAGTTCCAGGAGGAGCAGGGCAAGCCGCTCCTGCACGGTGAGGGCGGCGAACTGTACGCGCCGCCGGTCGCTGTCGCGGGTGCGGTCAGCGGTCAGGGCGAGCAGCTTGCGTGCGACATCGGGTCGCTCGTCGAGCAGGGATCCGAACCGGTCGGCGTCGATGGCGAGCGCCTCGATCCGATCGAGCGCGGTGACGGTCGCCCCGCGCGGCCGTCCGCTGAGCAGTGCCTGCTCTCCGACGATGTCCCCCGGTCCCCGGAGGGCGAGGAGCGCCTCGTACCCGTTGGGCGCCGCCGAGGTCACCTTGGCCCAGCCGGAGAGGATGATCAGGACGTGGGACGAGGGTTCGTGCTCCCGCAGCAGGACCTGTCTCGCGGGAAAGGTCAGGGGATCGCCGCGGTGGAAGAGCGCCTGTCGGTCATCGGTGTCCAACCGGACCACGAACGGGACCTGGTCCTCGAACTTCCTCAACTGTCTCTCCCCGGCTACCCCTTCGGGCCGCCCACGATCAGGCCGCAGGCCGGGAGATTAACGCATCCCGGCTCTCCGGGGAGGCCGGCGGTCGACGGACCACGGTCACGATCTGCGGCTTTCGGCCACGGGCGTGGGGTGCGACCGCCACACCCCGGACACACCAAAGGCCGCCTTCCCTTTCTGAGAAGACGGCCTCCGACCTGCGAAAAGCAAAGTCGGGACGACAGGATTTGAACCTGCGACCCCTTGACCCCCAGTCAAGTGCGCTACCAAGCTGCGCCACGTCCCGTTGCCCGTCTGACCTGGGGATTCCCCCGGCCGAACGCGCACGGAAACCATACCGCACTCGGAGCGGTGATCGCGCACTCGTTTACCGGGGGCACACCTCGCGGAGACCTTGACCTCAAGTTCGGTTGAGGTCGCACGATCGCCGTATGACGATCGCCGAGGAACGCACACATGCGTACGGTTACACGGATCTAGCGGCCCTGATGGGGCTGATGACCGGTGACGAGAAGCACGGTCCGGCCGCGACGTCCACGCTGGACGTGCTGTGGGTGCTCTACGACCGGGTGCTGCGGGTCGGGCCGGACCGGATGGACGACCCCGGGCGGGACCGGTTCCTGCTGTCCAAGGGGCACGGGCCGATGGCGTACTACGCCGTACTGGCCGCCAAGGGTTTCCTGCCGGTGGAGTGGCTGCCGGGCTTCGGCTCGTACGACTCCCCGCTCGGCCACCACCCCGACCGCGTGCTCGTGCCGGGGGCGGAGATCGGCAGCGGGTCGCTGGGGCACGGGCTGCCGATCGCGGTCGGTACGGCGCTGGGGCTGCGTGCCCAGGGGCTCGACGAGCCACGGGTGTGGACGCTGATCGGGGACGCCGAGCTGGACGAGGGCAGCAACCACGAGGCGATCGCCTTCGCCGGGCCCGCCGGCCTGGAAGGGCTGCACACCGTCGTCGTCGACAACTCCTCCGCCTCGTACGCCCGGCCCGGCGGGATCGCCGCCCGCTTCGACGCGGCGGGCTGGTCGGCGCTCACGGTCGACGGCCGTGACCACGACGCACTCCACGCCGCGTTCACCGCGCCGCATCCGGGACGGCCGCACGTGGTCGTCGCCCGGGTCGAACCGAAGAACGCGTGACCGCCCCCGTCGCCCCACCAGTGAAAGGACTCTGTTCCGTGGACACCATGCGTGATCGTTTCGCCCCTGTCGTCACCCGGCTGCTCGACGAGGATCCGCGGGTCGCGGTGGTCCTCGCCGAGATCGGCGCGGACGGCTTCGCCGAGGCACGGCGCCGGCACCCGGACCGGGTGGTCAACGTGGGCATCCGGGAACAGCTGCTGGTCGGGGCAGCGGCCGGGATGGCGCTGACCGGGCTTCGGCCCGTCGTGCACACCTTCGCGAGCTTCCTCGTCGAGCGGCCGTTCGAGCAGGTCAAGCTGGATTTCGGCCACCAGGGTGCGGGAGCGGTGCTGGTGAGTGCCGGCGCCTCCTTCGACTGGCCGGCCGGCGGGTACACGCACATGGCACCGGGTGACGTGGCACTGCTGGACACCCTGGACGGCTGGACCGTGCACGTGCCGGGGCATCCGGACGAGGCCGAGACGCTGCTGCGGCAGGCGGTGGCCGCCGGTGACGACAAGGTGTACGTGCGACTGTCCGCCCAGTCCAACACGCGCGGGCTGCCCGTGGACGGGGAGCGCTTGCGCACCGTCAGGGAGGGACGCACCGGGACCGTGGTAGCCGTCGGACCGGTGCTGGACGCCGTACTCGACGCCACCCAGGACCTGGACGTCACCGTGCTGTACGCCACCACCGTCCGCCCCTTCGACGCGGCCGGCCTGCGCCGCGCCACCGGGACGTCGGGGACGGACGTCGTGCTCGTCGAGCCGTATCTGGCGGGTACGTCGACGGCGGCGGCGAACGACGCGCTCGCCGACGTGCCGCACCGGGTGCTGGGGCTGGGTGTGGGCCGGGCCGAACTACGGCGGTACGGGCGGGTCGACGAGCATGTCGCCGCGCACGGTCTCGACGCCCGGTCGCTGCGGGCACGCATCGGCGGGTTCGTCGGCGCGGGCCGGCAGGCACCGGTGGGGGCGTGAGGCGGTCAGCCCCTTCCCGCCCTTCCGGGGCGGACGCCCTCCGGCAGGCCCGGGCGGCGTCCAGGTCCGAGGCGGCCGGACGGTGCCTGCGCGCGGACCAGGTCGCGCGGCGGGCACCACCGACGGGGCGGCCGAGACGACCACGCCCCCCACCCCGGCGAACAGCGCACCCTCCGGGCGCCCGGCACCGACGCCGCCGGTCGCCGGCAGCCGGAGCCCCCCTCCGGCCCCGGCTGCCGATCACGGTCCCGGATCATGCCACGGCGCACTGACAAAGCCCCCCGGGGTTTTCAGCCGACGGGCGGCAGGCCCAGCCGCGGGTGCGCCTCCAGCAGCCGCGGCGGGGCCGCCTGGCGCCAGGAGTCGGCGAGGATGTCGCGCAGTTCGCCCTCGTCCTCCAGGGCGGCGAGGCGGACCCTGACCCAGGCGAACTGTGCCTCGTGGTCGGCGATCCAGAACTTCTCCGGTTCGGCGAGGGCCAGTTCGTCGCGCTCCTCCTTGGGGCAGCGCACGGCGATGGAGGTCTCCTCCTCGGGCAGGGTGGCGAACATCTTCCCCGCGACCCGGAACGTGGGCATGCTCCAGGCGATCTTCTCCGTCGTGTCCGGCAGGGACAGGGCGATCCGTCGTACGTCTTCGGCATCCGGCATGGCAGGCACCGTAGCGGCTGCCACTGACAATCACCTGGTGGCAGGCGATATCGCGCCCGTTCCCAGACGCTTGTAGTGGATCGTCGTCGGCCGCAGCACCCCGGCCGGGTCCGCCGCGTAGTCGGGGATGGCGCCGACGGGGACCCAGCCGGCCGAGCGGTGGAGGCGCTCGGCGGGACGGCCGGTCTCGGTGTCCAGGCGCAGCAGGGTGACGCCCCGCGCGGCGGCCGCCTCCTCCGCGACGGCCGGCGGCCTGCGGCCCAGTCCCCGGCCGCGGGCCGCGCGGTGCACCATCAGCATCACCAGTTCCGCGCGGTGGACGCTGTTGGGCTTGTCGGGGAGGGCGAGGCTCACGGTGCCCAGCACCCGGCCGGGTTCCTCGTACGCCGCCCACACGGCGAGCCGGCCGGCGGCGACGGCCCCGGACCGCTCCCTCCACCAGGCAACCGCCTCCGCACGGCCCAGCGGGGCGAGAACCCGACGGGACGATATCCCGGAGCGGGGATGGCGGGCCGTGGCCGCGGTCACTGGCGTCCCGGACGCCGCCGGCGTGCGCGGCAGTGCGGGCGCGCCCGCACCACCCGCCCGGACCGGATCAGCAGTCCGCGCGCGGTTCGACAGCGGGCCGGCCGCCTCGGTCGGGGCCGGAAGGAGAGAGGTCACACGCATGACAGCCCGGACTGCCCGCGGACGGTGGCCGGTTCCCTACGCGTCCCCGGCCGCCGCGCGGAGCGCGTCCAGCACCGGGCGGATCAGCGGGTGCTCCTCGGCGCCCCGGCGCACGGCGGCGAAGACCCGGCGGGTGGGCGCCACACCGTCGACCGGGCGGACGACCACGCCCGCGAGGTCCATGCCGCGCAGCGCGGAACGGGGCACCAGGGCGACGCCCACGTCCGCCGAGGCGAGGGCGACCACCGCGCGGAAGTCGTCCGAGCTGTGTTCCAGGCGTGGCTGGAACCCGGCGCTCTCGCAGGCCAGTACGACCACGTCATGGCACGGGTTGCCGGGGTACGGCCCGATCCACGGGTCCTTGGCCAGTTCGGCGAGCGGCACCTCGGCGGAGTCGGCCAGCCGGTGGGTGACGGGGACGACCGCGTCGAAGGGTTCGGCGTACAGCGGTACGTGGGTCAGCCGGGGGTCGTCGGAGGGCGGCGCCCCTCGGTACTCGACCGCCACGGCGACGTCGACCTGCCGGTCCAGGACCATCGGTGTGCTGGCGTCGCCCTCGGCGTCCTGGACGCGGATCCGGATGCCGGGCGACGTCCCGGCGAGACGGGCCACCGCCGGCGCGACGACCTGGGCGATCCCGGTGGCGAAGGCGGCGACCGTGACGGTGCCGGCCTCTCCCGATCCGTAGGCGGCCAGTTCGGCCTCGGCCCGCTCGAGTTGGGCGAGGACCGCGTTGGTGTGGCTGAGCAGGATTTCGCCGGCCGGGGTCAGCCGTACGCCCTTGGCGCCGCGTTCGACCAGGCGGTGGCCGGTCTCCTGCTCCAGCGCGGCGAGCTGTTGGGAGACGGCCGAGGGGGTGAGGTACAGCGCGGCGGCTGCCGCCGTGACCGTGCGGTGGTCGGCCACCGCACGGAGGATGTGGAGCCGCCGCGCCTCGATCATGAGATCGATTGTCTCAAATGCAGCGGTGAGCTCCGCTCACGCGTCGAGCTCCGCCCGTGCCGCCACGAAGGCGTCCACCGCGCGGTTCACGTCCTCGGTGGAGTGCGCGGCGGACAGCTGGACGCGGATGCGGGCCTGGCCCTGCGGCACCACCGGGTAGGAGAAGCCGATCACGTACACACCGCGCTCCAGCAGCAGCTCCGCCATGCGTCCCGCGCGGGACGCGTCGCCGATCATCACGGGGGCGATGGCGTGGTCGCCGGGGAGGATGTCGAAGCCCTCCTCGGTCATCCGGCGGCGGAAGAGCGCGGTGTTCCCGGCGAGCCGGACGCGCAGGTCGTCGGCCGACTCCAGCAGGTCGAGGACCTTCAGGGAAGCGGCGGCGATCACCGGGGCGAGCGTGTTGGAGAACAGATACGGGCGGGAGCGCTGGCGCAGCAGGGCGACGATCTCCGCACGGGCGGCGACATAGCCGCCGGAGGCGCCGCCGAGCGCCTTGCCGAGGGTGCCGGTGACGATGTCGACGCGGTCCATGACGCCGTGCAGCTCGGGCGTGCCGCGCCCGCCGGGGCCGACGAAGCCGACGGCGTGCGAGTCGTCGACCATGACCATGGCGCCGTGGCGGTCGGCGAGGTCGCAGATCTCGGCCAGCGGGGCGACGTAGCCGTCCATGGAGAAGACGCCGTCGGTGACGATCAGCGTGCGGCGGGCGCCGCCCTCGGCCGCCTCCTTCAGCTGCCGCTCCAGGTCCGCCATGTCACGGTTGGCATAGCGGAAGCGGCGGGCCTTGGAGAGCCGGATGCCGTCGATGATCGACGCGTGGTTCAGCGCGTCGGAGATCACCGCGTCCTCCGGGCCGAGCAGCGTCTCGAAGACGCCGCCGTTGGCGTCGAAGCAGGAGGAGTACAGGATCGTGTCCTCCTGGCCGAGGAACGCCGACAGCCGCGCCTCGAGCTCCTTGTGGACCTCCTGGGTACCGCAGATGAAGCGGACGGACGCCATGCCGTAGCCCCAGCGGTCCAGTGCCTCGTGGGCGGCGGCGATCACCTCGGGGTGGTCGGCGAGGCCGAGGTAGTTGTTGGCGCAGAAGTTGAGGACCTCGCCGGGACGGCCGCCGGCGGTGACGTTCACCGTCGCGGACTGCGGGGTGCCGATCACGCGCTCGGGCTTGTGCAGTCCGGCGGCGCGGATCTCGTCGAGGGTGGCGCGCAGGTCGTCGCGCACGGAGTCGAACATGGAGGGCTCCTGAAGGTGCTTGCGGGTACGGGGAGTCATGCGGTCCAGTCGAGGATGACCTTGCCGCCCTTGCCACTGGCCGCGTCGTCGAAGGCGGCCTCGAAGTCGCGGTATCCGTAACGGCCGGTGATCACCGGGGCGAGGTCCAGACCGCCCTCCAGCAGCACCGACATGGCGTACCAGGTCTCGAACATCTCACGGCCGTAGATGCCCTTGATGGTGATCATCGAGGTGACGACGCGGGCCCAGTCGACCGGGAACTCGTCGGTCGGCAGGCCGAGCATCGCGATCCGGCCGCCGTGCGTCATGTTGGCGATCATGTCCCGCATCGCCTCGGGGCGGCCGGACATCTCCAGACCGATGTCGAAGCCCTCGCGCAGGCCGAGCGTGTGCTGACCGTCGGCGATGGTCGACTCGGCGACGTTCAGCGCGAGGGTCGCGCCGATCTTGCGGGCGAGTTCCAGGCGCTCCTCGCTGACGTCGGTGATCACGACGTTGCGGGCGCCGGCGTGCCGGGCCACGGCGGCGGCCATCAGGCCGATCGGACCGGCGCCGGTGATCAGGACGTCCTCGCCGACGAGCGGAAAGGACAGGGCGGTGTGCACGGCGTTGCCGAACGGGTCGAAGATCGCGGCGACGTCGAGGTCGACGGGCACCCGGTGCACCCAGACGTTGGTGGCGGGGAGCACGACGTACTCGGCGAAGGCGCCGTCGCGGCCGACGCCGAGGCCGACCGTTGCCCGGCACAGGTGGCGGCGGCCGGCGAGGCAGTTGCGGCACTTGCCGCACACCAGGTGCCCCTCGCCGCTGACCCGGTCACCGGTGGTGACGTCGGTGACGTCGCGGCCGGTCTCGACCACCTCGCCGACGAACTCGTGCCCGAGGACCAGCGGGGTGGTGATCGTCTGCCGGGCCCAGCCGTCCCAGGACCGGATGTGCAGGTCGGTGCCGCAGATACCGGTGCGCAGCACCTTGATCAGCACGTCGCCGGGTCCGACGGCGGGCTCCGGTACGTCCGCGAGCCACAGCCCGGGCTCCGCCTTCTCCTTGACCAGCGCCTTCAACGCTACGGCTCCTGAGGGTGAGTCCCGGCTCCGGAGCATGCCGAAGCAGTCCCGGTCCGGGAAGAGGAGTGGAATCGCACTGCAATCTGCCGTACAACACCCTCACCGGTCCATCGAGGATTTCTTAAGCGCGGCCACAGCTTTGCTTCACACCTCACCCGTCCGGCCGCGCCGCCCGCCCGCCCTCACAGCGGCAGCCCGTCGTCCTTCCGCCGCTCCAGCCGTACGACGAGATCCGCGGCCTGCGTCTTGATGGCGGCGAGCCCGGGCTGTCCCCAGGCCCGTGGCTGGATGTCGGTGACGGAGACGGTGCCCAGCACCATGCCGGTGCTGTCGATGAGCGGCGCGCCCAGATAGGAGCGGATGCCGAACTCGTCCACCACCGGGTTGCCCGCGAACCTCGGGTAGTCGCTCACGTCCTCCAGGACCAGCGCCTTGCGCCGGGCCACCACATGGGGGCAGAAGCCGTGGTCGCGGGGCAGCACCCGGCCCAGCAGGGCGCCGGTGCCGTCGGCGCGCACGACCGGCGCGACGGCCGGGGTGTGCAGGCCCGCGAAGAACTGCCCGTTCTCGCCGAGGAAGTTGACCATGGCGTACGGCGCTCCCGTGAGGTCGGCCAGGGCGTACGCGAAGGCGTCGAGGGTGGGCTCGGGGCGTTCCCCCAGTCCCAGCCCGCGAAGCCTGCGGGTGCGGGCCGGGGCCTCGTTGTCCTCGGGCGTGAGCAGCAGACGACCGGCCGGGCGTGGCGGGTCGTAGCTCATGGGCGGGTTCCCAGGATGTGGGCGAAGTGCATATGCGGGCTCCATGAGTGTGTATGGGGGTCACATGTGGGCGCCATACTCCGTCGCGGCGGCCGGGGCGTGGGCGAGGAGGTGGCGGACGAGGGTCACCAGGGTCTGGACGCCGGAGCTGGAGATCCGGGCGTCACAGCACACGACGGGGACCTCCGCGGGGAGGTCGAGGGCGGCGCGGACCTCTCCGGGGTCGTAGCGGAAGGAACCGTCGAACTCGTTGACGGCGACGATGAATCCGAGGCCGCGCTGTTCGAAGAAGTCGACCGCCGCGAAGCACTCCTGCAGGCGCCGGGTGTCGGCGAGGACGACCGCGCCGAGCGCGCCCTCGCAGAGCTCGTCCCACATGAACCAGAAGCGTTCCTGGCCGGGGGTGCCGAAGAGGTACAGCACATGCTGCGCGTCGAGGGTGATGCGGCCGAAGTCCATGGCGACGGTCGTCTCGACCTTGTTCTCGATGCCGTCGAGGTTGTCGGTGCCGGCGCTGACCGTGGTGAGGAGTTCCTCCGTGCTGAGCGGCGCGATCTCGCTGACCGCGCCGACGAAGGTCGTCTTGCCCACGCCGAACCCGCCCGCCACCAGGATCTTGAGAGCGGTGGGGAACGTGTCGTCACCGTGGACTGCGCCGCCCACGTGGTCAGAGCTGTCGTCGTAGTCCATCGAGCACTGCCTCCAGAAGGGCCCGGTCCGTCGGGTTGTGGTGGAACGCGGGGGGTTTGTCGGTCAGCGCCCCGCATTCGACGAGGTCCGCCAGCAGCACCTTGGTGACGGCCACCGGCAGCCGGAGATGGGCGGCGACCTCGGCGACCGGGACGGGGGCGCGGCACAGGTCGAGGGCCAGCGCGTGCTCGGGGCCGAGATGGCCGAAGGGGGTGGCGCCGGTGGCCCGCACCTGTGACATGAGGTCGAGCGCGACGGTGGGGCGGGTACGGCCGTTGCTGACCGTGAAGGGGCGCACCAGCCGACCGGCCGCGTCGTCGAGCCAGGGCCCTTCGCCGGCCGCCGTCACGCTCAAGACCTCATCGCCTGGGATTCGACGCCCTGCTGCCGGGGAGCGGTCATCAGATACGGGCGCACGGACTTGACCAGCATCGCCATCTCGTAGCCGAGCACCGCCGCGTCGGCCTCGCGGCCGGCCAGCACGGCGAGGCAGGTGCCGGAGCCGGCGGTGGTGACGAACAGCAGCATCGAGTCGAGTTCGACGACGACCTGCCGGACGTCACCGCCGTCGCCGAAGCGGTTTCCGGCGCTGCGTCCCAGGGAGTACAGGCCGGAGGCCAGGGCGGCCATGTGGTCGGCGCTGTCCGGGTCGAGGCCGTGCACGGACTTCACCAGCCCGTCACAGGACAGCAGTACGGCGCTGTTGGTGTGCGGTACGCGTTGCACGAGGCCGCTCATCAGCCAGTCGAGATCGGATACCTGGGCGGTCGGCGCATCGCTCGCCATGGTGGATCGACTCCTTGGGGTACGAAGGTCTGCGGGAGCGCTGGTGGTGGGGAGTGGGGTGATCATCCGGCGGGCGCGCTCCCGTCGTGCCGGGCGGTGTGGTCGGTGCGGGATCCGGGGGCGGCCGGCCGCGGTGTGCCGGGCGGCTCCTGGTGCAGTTCCGCGAGGCCGATGCCCCGTTGGAAGGCCGCCATCAGATGGGGGTCGTGGCCGACGACGTCCTCGGTGTCCTGGCGGGGCACGGGGCCGTCGCGGAGCTGCGGCGCGATGTGTTCCTGGGCGCGTCGGCGGGGCAGCCGGGGTTTCCCCATGGTGCCGCGCACCGTGCCGGTGCGGGGGGTGAGGGGCGTGGTCCCGTGGTCCGCGAGGGCACTCGGGTCGGCGTGGGGGACGTCCGGTGCGGCCCCGGCGGGGTGCGGGCGCACCTCGCGGGCGCCGCGCAGGGGCAGGGGCGGGGCGGCCCCGCCGGGGTCGGACGACGTGACGGGAGCGTGCGGACGGGGCGGTGGTGCCGCGGGCGTGAGCGGCACCGCGGGTGGGCTCACCGGCCCACCGCCGTGCACGGTTCCCGACGCGGGCACCGACGACATGTGACGGGCCATCGGGTGCGCGTCGGTGCCACCGTCGTGCGCGTACTGCCCCGTGCCGGTGCCCATTTCGGTACCGACGCCCGTGCCCGTGACGCCCTGTCCGCCACCGGCGGCCCCCGGGTCGCTGCCGAGCAGCGGCTGTGGCACCACGAGCACGGCTTGGACTCCGCCGTAGATGTTGGACTGGAGCCGGACATGGATGCCGTGCCGCTTGGCGAGCTGCGAGACCACGAACAGTCCGATGCGGCCGTCGGCCAGCAGGCTGGCGACATGCACCTGGTCGGGGTCGGCGAGCAGGGCGTTCATCCGGTCCTGCTCGCCGATGGGCATCCCGAGCCCGCGGTCCTCGACCTCGACGGCGAGCCCGGAGGTGACGAGGTTCGCCCGCAGCAGCACCTGGGTGTGCGGGGCGGAGAACACCGTGGCGTTCTCGACGAGTTCGGCGAGCAGGTGGATGACGTCGGCGACCGCGTGCCCGCGCAGCGTGCCGTCGATCGGCGGCACGAGCTTGACCCGTGAGTACTGCTCGACCTCGGCGATCGCCGAGCGCAGCACCTCGGTCATGGAGACCGGGTTGCTCCACTGCCGTCGGGAGACGGCCCCGCCGAGCACGGCGAGGTTCTCGGCGTGGCGGCGGATGCGGGTGGCGAGGTGGTCGACGTGGAAGAGGCCCTTGAGCAGGTCGGGGTCCTCCATCTCGTTCTCGAGCTCGTCGAGGATCGAGATCTCGCGGTGCACCAGGGACTGCAGACGCCGGGCGAGGTTGACGAACACCTCGAGCTTCTGTTCGCTGCCCGCCTGGCTGGAGAGCTGGGCGGCCTGTACGACGGCGGTGACGGCGCCGTCGTGCGCGCGGGCGAGGTCGGCGGCGAGCAGGTCGAAGTCGTCGGCGTCGTCCGCCTGTTCGGCGCTGCGCGCCGGCGGGGGCGGGCCGTCACCGCGGCGCAGTGTCTCGACGAGGGCGCGCAGGTCGCCCTCGCGCCTGGCGGTGCTCCGGCGCAGGGTGCCGATGCGGTCGTGCACGGTCCGGGCGGCGCGGTCGGCTGCCACGGCGGCGATGACGATGCCGGCGAAGGTCACCGATGTGGCGCCGCCGAGCACGGCCCACAGGGTCGCGCTCGGCCGCACCCCGGTGGAGCGGACGGTGAAGAGCACGGCCGCACAGGCGCTGAGGGCCACCGCGACGGGCGGCAGTACGGCGAGACGCAGCAGCTGGGGCCGTAGCGGTGCCTCGGGCGGCGCGGGAGCGGTCCGGGCGGGTGGCCGCCCGTGCCGTCCGCCCTCACGCCGGTCCGTGCGGGTGGCCGGGCCGGTCCGGGGGGACCTGGGATCGGCGGGGTTCGTGTCACCGCCACCCCGCTCACGGGCCACCACCACGGTGCCCACGGGCGTCGGCCTGCCGGTCGTGCCCCCGGCACCGGCCGGACCCGGGGCGTCGGCCGGGTCCGGGCGTCGGGGCCCTTCGGCCCGTCCACTCCCTCGTCCGCCTTGTGGCTGCACGTACCGGTCCCCGCTCCCTGATCCCGACCTCATCGACGCGGCTCCTGGGCGCGTCACGCCCTGCGGCATGATGCGCCGCGTCGCCCGACCGACACTCACCGTAGTCGCCACCGCATCATGTGCGGTGGGCAGTTGACAAACTCGTACGGACAGCATCCCGCTCTGGTATGAGGCTTCGTACGACAGACCGATAACCCGCCCGAGTCGGGGATCGAGAACGAGTAGAGAGTGATCCGAGCTGGTCACAAGCGGTCAGCCGGAGTCGGCCGAGAGGGACGCCTCCCCCACCCCCGAATCCGCAGCCGGCCGCCTCATGCCGACGAGGTCGACCCGGCGGGGATCCGTCGGGGGCACCAAGACACCCCTGCCTCACGGCCAGAGCATCACTCACCGTAGTCGCGGTGCGGAAGGGCGCCCGTACGCCGGTGAAAAGCGACAGGGCCCTTCCGTGCCCGCACGGGAGCGGACGGAAGGGCCCTGGCACCAAGGAGGCAGCCGTCGTGCGACGGCCGGGAGGGGGCGCGCGGCCCCGGTCCCTCAGCGGTCGCCGGCGAGATCGAGGTCGCCCTCGACGGGCGGCGCGGCCTGCACGGCCGGTGCGGCGCCCCGGCTCCCGGCGGAGGTCCAGTGGCGTGCGACCGGCGCCGACAGCGCCCGCCACCAGGGTTCGGTCGGCAGCTCCCCGGCCGGCTCGAAGGGCTCTCCGGGCCGCGGGAACGCGACCGCCTGGCCGACCGCGTCCGCGGCGTCCGCCATCCACTCCCCGGGCTCCGCCCACGGGTGCGGCGCCAGATTGAAGGTGCCCCAGTGGATGGGCAGCAGCACACCCGCCGGGTCACCGCCCTGCAGGTCGAGATGCGACCGGACGCCCTCCTCGGGGGTCATGTGGATGTCGGGCCAGTAGTCCGAGTACGCGCCGACCTGGATCATCGTGGCGTCGAACGGACCGTGGTCGGCACCGATGTCCTTGAAGCCCTCGAAGTAACCGGTGTCACCGCTGTGGTAGATCCGGTGCTCCTCACCCGCCACCACCCAGGAGGCCCAGAGGGTGTGCTGGGTGTTGCGCAGTCCCCGGCCGCAGAAGTGGCGGGCCGGAGTGGCGGTCAGCGTGAGCCCGCCGACCTTCGTCGTCTCGTGCCAGTCCAGCTCGCGCAGCCGGTCGGCGGACACTCCCCAGTGCTCCAGGTGCGCACCGACGCCCAGGGGCACGGCGAACAGGGTGTCCGTGCCCGCCAGCGCCTTGATCGTGGGCAGGTCCAGGTGGTCGTAGTGGTCGTGCGAGATCACGACCACGTCGACCGGGCCGAGCGCCGCCAGCGGCAGGGGCACGGGGTGCAGTCGCTTCGGCCCGGCAAAGGGGAAGGGCGAGCAGCGCTCACCCCAGACGGGGTCGAACAGGACCCGGTGCCCGTCGATCTCCGCGAGCACGCTGGAGTGGCCCATCCAGGTCAGGCGCAGACCGGTGGCGGGCGGGCGGGAGATGTCGGCGAGAGTGGTGGGGTGCAGCGGGACGGCGCCCTTCGGGGCGCGCCGGGACCGGCTCTCCTTGTCGAGGTAGATCTTCGCCAGGTCCCGCGTCGAGCCCGACGGACGGATCCTGGCGATGCCCCCCGGGTTCTGGAACACGCCGTCCTCGAAATGCGGGGATCTGCGGATGCGCGCCATGCGCTCACCACTCGGGTCCGCGCCGAAGGCCACGGGCCGCAGGGCGCGGAGCCCGGAGCTCTGAAGACGGAAACCGGCCACGGTACCTCCAAGTGGAGTCGGTCAGACACTTCATTATGTGCGGCCGGTCCGACAGCGCGGTGCCGGATGCGGCCGGGACGGCGGGAACGGCCGCGACGGTTCGCGCACCATGAACACGTCCACCGGATCCTCGGCCTCGACCGTGAACCCGTGCCGCTCGTACAGCCGTCGGGCCGGACTGCCCCGCAGCACGTTCAACCGGACGACGGCACCGGCGCGGTCGCACCGCTCCAGCAGCGCGCGCAGTACGCCCGAACCGATGCCGTCGCCCTGACGCTCCGGGGCCAGGTAGAAGTGCTCCAGCCAGTGGGAGTCCCCGGCCGGCCGCAGCGCCACGCAGCCGGCGAACGCACCGCCCACCTCGATCACCCGGGTGTGGGCGGGGTCGAATCCGTCCCGCAGCCGCTGCCGCACGCGCTCGGCGTCGTACCGGCCGAGTCGTTCCAGATCCGCCCGGAGCACGAGCGCGCGCACCTCGGCCACCGCCTCGACGTCCGCCATGGTCGCCGGCCGCACACCCCAGCCCTCCATGATCATCACACTACCGCGAGGGCACTCACGCCACCGCCGAGATCCGCACCTTGATGGCGTCCGGCGACAGTGTGCCCTTGGCCGTCACGTGGTCCCCCGAGGACTCCCCGCGCAGGCGGCGGCCGATCCACGGCACCAGGTACTCGCGGGCCCACTGGACGTCGTCCCGGCGGATCTCGAACGTTCCGCGGGGCGGCAGGGGCGGCCAGGGCTGTTCCGGGTCGGCGGGGACCTCCAGGCCGAGGGCCTGGCCCGCGCGGAGCGCCACGCGGGTGTGCCCCTCGGGCGACAGGTGCAGCCGGTCGGAGTCCCAGGCCCTGCGGTCCTGGACGCTCCTGAGGGACCACAGGTCGAGCACCGGGCAGCCGTACCGGTCGGCGACGGCCCGCACGTGCCCGTTGTACGTGGCGATCTTGCCGCGCAGGTGTTTGAGCAGGGGGATGCCGCGGGTGTCGAACCCGGTCGTCACCATGACCGTGCCGGACACGGCGGCGAGCGCGGCGATCGCCCGCTCGAAGCGCTCGGCCACCTCGTCCGGGTCGCTGCCCGGGCGGAGGATGTCGTTGCCCCCCGCGCAGAACGAGACCAGGTCGGGAGCGAGTTCGACGGCCCGGGGCAGCTGGTCCGCCACGATCTGGTCCAGCAGCTTTCCGCGCACCGCCAGGTTCGTGTACTGGAAGTCGCCTTCGGGCCGGAGGTCGGCGAGAAGCACGGCGAACCGGTCGGCCCAGCCGACGAACGCCCCGTCGGGGCCGGGGTCGCCGACGCCCTCGGTGAAGCTGTCCCCCACCGCCACGTACGACCCGATCACTGCTCTGCTGTCATTCTTCGAATCGTCTGCCACAACCGCTCATGATTCACCCTCGAATGTGACCTACGCGACCGTAGAAAGGGTTGACGGTCGGTGAGATAGGACACTCCCAAAATGTTGGCCAACTCCGGAATACGGCGAAGGCCGGACCCGGGGATCGGGGTCCGGCCTTCGACGGCGTGTCAGGCAGGTCGGCTCGGGGGTCAGCCGATGGCGACGCCCTTGGAGCGGAGGTAGGCGACCGGGTCCACGTCCGAGCCGTAGTCCGGCGTGGTGCGGATCTCGAAGTGCAGGTGCGGGCCGGTCGAGTTGCCGGTCGAGCCGGAGAGGCCGACCTGCTGGCCGCCGCTCACCGTCTGGCCGGCCGAGACGGACAGCGAGGACAGGTGGGCGTACTGGGCGTAGTGGCCGTCGGCGAGCTGGATGACGACCTGGTTGCCGTACGCGCCCGCCCAGCCCGCGGAGACGACCGTGCCCGAGCCGACGGCCTTCAGGGAGGTGCCGGTCGGGACGCTGAAGTCGACACCGGTGTGGTAGCCGCTGGACCACATGCTGCCGGCCACCTTGTAGGCGGTGCCGAGACCGCCGCCGGGCACCGGGGAGCTGAAACCGGAGGCGTTCGCGGCCTGGTCGGAGGTGGTCGTCTGCGTGGAGGGGGCCGACGAGGGCTGCTCCGACGGCTGCTCGGACGGCTTCGCGGCGGGCTTCTCGGCCTTCGGCGCCGAGGAAGCGGGCTTCTTCGGCGCGCTCGTGGCGGCCTCGCCGTCGATGGAGAGCTTCAGACCGGGGTGGATGAGCGACGGGTCGTCACCGACCACGTCGCGGTTGTCCGTGTAGAGCTTCTTCCAGCCACCGTCGACGTCCTCCGTCTCGGCGATCTTCGCGAGGTAGTCGCCGGCCTTCACGGTGTACGTGCGGGCGTCGTCGCTCTTTTCGGCGGCGGCCTTCTGGCCGGCGCCGGAAAGGGACTGAACGGCCTTTTCGGGGGCCGTCTGCGGCGTGGCGGCGTGCGCGCCGGTGGCGCCGAGAAGCGGCAGGGCGAGCGCGGCGCCACCGGTTCCGGCGACGGCGATGGAGCGGGTGAAACGCTGGGCCTTGGTACGGCGGTGCTTACCCTTCGCGGGCATGACGATTTCCTCTCCGGCGCCTACGAGGTGAGCTGTCGGGTTCGGGCTGGAGATGCCCGGCCGCGTTGTGGCGCGGCTTAACCCCAAGCCGTCCCGGAGACCGGAACAGGCGGTTGTACCTGTGGGTCCCCCGCTCCTGCCGTACACGGGTCAGTGTGTGCGGGCTCCGGGCGGCGGCAGGATTAGGCGTCCGTCCGGATCGGTGGCGAACGTAAGCGACCCGGACGCGAAGGGACAAGCGCGAGGTTGTCCACGAACGCGCTTTTCGTGATCCACAGGCGGAAATGGCGTCACCGAGCGTAGATCGGTATTCCGATTCCGCTCCGAATTCCCTTGCCATTCCACTGAATTACGTGCACATGGCGACAACACATCGTCACGGATATGACGATGCTCACGCACCCCACCCCCATCTACCTTTTTTTCGGGGCACGTTATATCGAAGAATCCTAATCGGACAGAACGCCTGAATCATCTGATCACAGACGTCGCAGCCGGAACACCGCGGCATCCAGGTCCCCCCGCAGGCCGGCGCGCAGCCCGTGATGCAGCCATACGGCACCCCGGTGCATTTCGCCCGTTTCGAGGCATTCGTACGATGCGGCCGGGTCGAGGCCGCGCAACCGCAGCGCGGGCACGGGCTCTCCGTAGTGCTGTGCCTGAAGGCAGGCGAGGACGACGACGTCGTCGCCGAGGACGTACTGCACCGCGCTCAGCCCGCCCTCCGGCGGGCGCAGGCGGTACAGGTCACCGCGCTGCACGACGGGCCGGATCTCCTTGTAGAGCGCGACCCACTCCCGCGCCTCGGCGAGCTCCTCCTCGGTCCACCGCGCGAGGTCGCCGCCGACTCCGAGCACCCCGGCCATGGCGCTGACGAACCGGAAACGCAGCGAACTGACCCGTCCGTTGAGCATCGCGTTCGGGCTGTCGGTGACCCACGCGGCCATGACCCGGGCCGGGTGGACCTGGCTGAAGCCGTGCTGGACGGCGAGCCGGTCGAGGGGGTCGGTGTTGTCCGAGGTCCACACCTGGTCGGTCCGGGAGAGGATGCCCAGATCGATCCGGCCGCCGCCGCCCGAGCAGGATTCGAAGGCCACGTCCGGGTGGGCCGCCCGCAGGCGGTCCAGCAGGGCGTACAGCCCGCGCACATGGTCGGTCCACAGCCGTTGCGGATACGGGTCGCCGGGCCAGCCCGCGTCGGTGAAACAGCGGTTGAAGTCCCACTTCACGTAGTCGATCGGGGCGCTGGAGAGCAGCCCGTCGAGCTGCCGCCAGAGATGGTCCCGCACATCGTCGCGCGCGAGGTTGAGAACGAGCTGGTTGCGGAACTCCGTGCGCCGGCGGCCCGGCTGGAACTGCACCCAGTCGGGGTGCGCCCGGTACAGGTCGCTGTCGGGGTTGACCATCTCCGGCTCGACCCAGATGCCGAACCGCATCCCCAGCCCGTGCACCTGGTCCGCGAGCGGCTTCAGCCCGCCGGGGAAGCGGTCGGGGTTGGGCGTCCAGTCGCCGAGTCCGGCCCGGTCACTGGTGCGCGTCCCGAACCATCCGTCGTCGACCACGAACAGCTCGACGCCCATCGCGGCGGCCCGTTCGGCGAGCGCCCGCTGCTGCTCCTGCGAGATGTCGAAACCGGTGGCCTCCCAGGAGTTGAACAGCACGGGCCGGTCCCGGTCCGCGTCGGGGACGACGTACGCCCGCTGGTAGGCGTGCCACGCGCGGCTGGCGCCGCCGAAGCCGCCGTCGCTCCACAGACCGGCGAAGACCGGTGTGACGTACGTCTCGTCCGTGCCGAGCATCAGCAGGCCGGAGTCGTCGTGTCCCGCGCCGCCGGTGATCTGCACGCGCGCGTCGGGGAGTTGCGCCACGGAAATGCGCCAGGACCCCGACCAGCCGAGGGCGCAGCCGTAGACCTCGCCCCGCTCCTCGGTCGCGTCGGTGTCGAGCGCGACCCACGGCAGGTGCTGGTGCCCGGTGTGGCCGCGCCGGCTGCCGATGATCTTCTCCCCGTAGGTGAGCGGGGAGCGGGCCAGCCGGGACTCCGCGGCCCAGCGGCCGTGCAGCTGGGAGAGCCGCCACTGCTCCCGGTCGGGCAGGGTCCAGGTGGCGGAGTCGGCGCGCAGCAGCTCGACCGCCGGTCCCCGGTTGTGCAGGGTCACCCGGCGTTCGATCACATCGCCGCACATGCGGTAGTGCAGGGTCACGGTCAGCCCGCCGTCACGGAAACGGAGGCGGAGCTCGCCGTCGTGCGTGTCGTGGCCCTCGAAGACCCACTCGGTGCCCCGCCGTTCGCCGGAGCGCACGGACAGGGCAGGCCGGGTGAACCGGGGACCGCCCTCGACCGGGTACTCCTCGCGCCCGTCCAGCCGGGACTCGAACGGCCAGTCGTCCGGCAGCGGGCGCCGCGCGAGGGCCTCCGCGTCGGCGAGCGCGATCCTGGGGCCCCAGTGCAGATGGACCAGTTCGCCGCGGTCCGTGACGTGGAGCGCGTACCCACTGGCCGGGCCCGAGAGAAGCCACGTACGGCCGTCTCGGGAGACCTGTGTCACCGAAGGGACCTGCGTCACCGAACCTCCCACAGAACCGAACAGGTGCGATCAGACACCAACATCATCGGGGTCGAGGGACGTCCGGGCAATGCCTGTGGACAACTCATTGCCCCAGGCAGGCATGTCGTATCGTCAAGTGGTGCCCGTCGACGAGCCGCGCCGACGCGCCGAGTGGGAGGAGTCCTTCGTGACGCAGCAGATCCCGTCGACCGAACCCGAGCTGGCCAAAGTACGCAACTTCCGCGACGTGGGCGGCCTGCCGACCGTGGACGGTCGGCGGGTGCGGCACGGGGTGCTGTTCCGCAGTGGTCATCTCGCCCACGCGACCGACGAGGACGCCGCCTTCCTGACCTCGCTCGGGCTGCACACGATCTTCGACTTCCGCAACGCGGCCGACCAGAAGCTGGAGGGGCCCGACGTCGAGCTGCCGGGCGTGCGCAATGTGAACCTGCCGCTCAGCGACCCGGCCGACGGCGCCGAGTTCTGGAAGATGGTCCGCGACGGCGACCTGGACGAGCTGCGCTCGATCCTCGCGGACGGCAAGGGCGCGGACCGGATGATCAGCTCCTACCGTCTGATCATCAAGGAGCGCACCGCCGAGCACTCCCAGGTGCTGCGGGCGCTCGCCGACGACAGCGTCCCCGCGCTGATGCACTGCGCGGCCGGCAAGGACCGCGCGGGACTGTCGGTGGCGGTGACGCTGCTCGCCCTGGGGGTCGAGCGGGACGCGATCCTCGACGACTACCTGAAGTCCAACGCCAAGCACCGCCGCTACAAGGTGCATCGCAGCGGCAGCTCCGCCTCGGCCTACTCCCCCGAGGTCATGGAGCTGCTCAGCCCGCTGTTCGACGCGCGCGCGGAGTACCTGTCGGCCGCCTTCGAGACCGTCGAGGAGACCTGGGGCGGCGTGGACCCCTATCTGGAGAAGGGGCTCGGGCTCACCCCCGAGACGCGGGAGCGACTGCGCGAGCGCCTGCTCGACTGAGGCAGGCGGCCCCGGGCCTACTTCTTCGCGCCCACCTCGAACAGGAAGTAGATGAAGCCCGCGAAGAGGTGCCCCACCGCGATGTAGATGAACAGCCTCACCCACAGGGCGCGGGGGAACTTCTCCTCCATGTCCTTGCCGGTCATGACACGTCTCCATGGGTCGGGCCCAGGCACAGCGCGGCCGTGGGACTCTGCAGCAGGGTGTGGACGAACAGCAGCTCGACCCCGTCGGGGTGCTGAGCGGCGATGCGGTGCGGCGTGAGCGAGTCGAAGTGCGCGCTGTCGCCCGGGCCGAGACGGTGCAGGGTGTCCCCGAGGCGCAGCCGCAGCCGCCCCTTGAGGACGTACAGCCACTCCTCGCCGGGGTGGACGCGCACGATGTCGCCCTGGGAGCCGTGCGGCACCTGCACCCGCAGGGCCTGCATGCCGCGCCCGGCGGCACCGGCCTGCCAGTACGTCCAGCCGCCCGCGGCCGTGGACTCCATGTCGGCGGCGCGCACCACGGCGTCCCGGTCGGCGGCCGTCTCGCCGAGCAGCTCGGAGACCGTCGTACCGTAGGTGCGGGCGAGGGAGAGCAGCATCGGCAGCGAGGGCTGGCGCTGCCCGGTCTCCAGTCGGGAGAGATGGGCGGGTGACAGACCCGCGTCGCGGGCTGCGGCCTCCAGTGTCAGGGAGGCCCGTCGCCGCAGGGCGCGCAGCTGCGGCGCGACCACGGGGAGCGCGCCGGCCGGCTCGGCCGGCGGCTCGGTCTCGGAGGAGCTCATGCCTCCATTCAGCCCGAGGTTTGCCTCACGGGCAATTCTATTGCCTGAGAGGCAAACCGCTCGTCTCGACGGCTCAGCGGTGGGCGACCGCCTGCTTCACCAGTGTCCTGCCGAACTCCCACACCAGGCCGCCGTCGTGCGCGTCGTCCATCACCGCGGTGAAGGCGTCCACGAACCGGTTCACGTCCCGCTCGTCGATGATCAGCGGCGGGATCAGTTTGATCACCTCCATGTGGTCGCCGGAGACCTGGGTGAGGATCCGGTGCCGTTGCAGCAGCGGTACCACCACCATCTGCGCGAAGAGTCCCTTGCGGGCGGCCTGGAGCATGGCCCAGCGGCCCCGCAGCCTCAGTGACCGGGGCCGGCCGAACTCGATGCCGATCATCAGTCCCCGGCCGCGGACGTCGGCGAGCAGCTCGTACTTCTCGGTGAGTGCGGCCAGCCGGGTCCTGAGCAGGTCACCGGTGGCCCGGACGTGCGCCACGATCTGCTCGTTCTCCATGACCGACAGCACGGCCAGGCCCGCCGCCATGGCCTGGGCGTTCGCCCCGAAGCTGGCCGAGTGGACCAGCACCCGGTCCATCGAGGAGTAGACCTTCTTGAAGATCCAGTCCTTGCCGATGGTGGCTCCCACCGGCACATAACCGCCGGAGAGCGCCTTGGCCACGCACACCAGGTCCGGCTCGACCCCCGCCTCGTGCTGGTAGGCGTAGAAGTCGCCGGTGCGTCCGAGCCCGGTCTGCACCTCGTCGGCGATCAGCAGCGCCTTGTGCCGGTGCAGCAGTTCCTGAGCGGCGCGCAGATAGCCGGGGGGCGCCTCGTGCACGCCCTTGCCCTGGATCGGCTCGACGATCAGGGCGGCGACGTCTCCCTTCCGCACCTCCCGCTCCAGCGCGTCGAGATCGCCGAGCGGCACGGCCGTGTCGGGCAGCAGCGGCGCGAAGCCGTCACGGAAGCCGGACTCGCCGTTGACGGAGAGCGAGCCGGTGGTCAGTCCGTGGAAGGCGTGCTCGCAGTACAGGACGCGCGGCCTGCCGGTCACGAACCGGGCGAACTTCAGGGCGCCCTCGACCGCCTCCGTGCCGCTGTTGCCGAAGAACACCCGGTCCAGGTGCGGGCTGTGCGCGAGCAGTCTCTCGGCCAGCAGCCCGGGCAGCGGCTGGCAGTCGAAGCGGGTGAGGTCGGCGAGGGAGGCGTCCAGGACGTCGTGCAGCGCCTTGCGGACGACGGGGTGGTGGCGGCCCAGGCCCATCACCCCGAACCCGGCGAGCATGTCCAGGTGGTCGTTGCCGTCGGCGTCCCAGAAGTGGGCGCCCTGGGCGCGCTCGTAGACCTTGTCGAAGCCGATGGTGTGCAGCATGCGCGGGAGCTGGTGGTTGAGGTACCTGGTGTGCAGCTCGTAGCGCTCGGCTCCGCGCTCGGCCAGCAGCGCGCCGAGGTCGAACTCCCCGGTCTGCGCCGGCTCCGACGCGGACTCTGCGGTGGTCATGCCTGGTGCTCCTGTAGGTCCTGGGGCTGTTTCGCGAGCTCCTCCCCGACGGCGAGGCTCGCGCTGATCCGTCCGGCGACCTCGACCGGTGTGAGGCCGATGTCGGCGAGTACCTCCCCGCGTTTGGCGTGCGCGAGGAACTGCTCGGGGATGCCGAACCGCCGCACCGGCACGTCGACCTCCGCGTCGCCCAGCGCGAGCGCCACCGCCGAACCGACCCCGGCCGCTCGGCTGTTGTCCTCGACGACGGCCACCATGCGGTGCTTCGCGGCCAGTTCGGGAAGGACCGGGTCGACGGGCTTGACCCAGCGGGGATCGACGACGGTGCATCCGATGCCGCGCGCCTCGAGCAGTTCGGCGGCCTGGAGACAGACGGGCGCCATCACGCCGACGGCCACCAGCAGCACCTCGGGATCGTCCGCGCGGTGCAGTACGTCCATGCCGCCCATCCGGTCGAGCGCCGGGATCGCCGGGCCCACGGACTCCTTCGGGAACCTGAGCAGGGTGGGCGCGTCGTCGACGGCGACCGCCTCGCGCAGCTGGGCACGCAGTTGCCCGGCGTCCCGCGGCGCGGCGATCCGCAGGCCGGGGACCACCTGGAGGACGGACATGTCCCACATGCCGTTGTGCGAGGGTCCGTCGGCACCGGTGACACCGGCCCGGTCCAGGACGAACGTCACCCCGCAGCGGTGCAGCGCCACGTCCATCAGGAGCTGGTCGAAGGCACGGTTGAGGAAGGTGGCGTAGACGGCGACGACCGGGTGCAGGCCGCCGGTCGCCAGGCCCGCCGCGGACACGGCGGCGTGCTGCTCGGCGATGCCGACGTCCCACACCCGGTCGGGGAACCGCTCGGCGAAGGCACCGAGGCCCACCGGATGCAGCATGGCGGCGGTGATCGCCACGACGTCCTCGCGTTCCTCGCCGATCCGGACGATCTCCTCGCCGAAGACGGACGTCCAGGACGGTCCGCCGGAGGGTGTGAGGGGCGCGCAGGTGAGCGGGTCCATCACGCCGACGGTGTGGAAGTGGTCCTCCTCGTGCGCGAGGGCGGGTTCGTAGCCGCGGCCCTTCTCGGTGAGGCAGTGGACGAGGACGGGGCCGTGGAAGCGTTTGGCGCGCCGCAGCGCGGACTCCACGGCCTTGATGTCGTGGCCGTCGATCGGGCCGACGTACTTCAGGCCCAGGTCCTCGAAGAGGCCCTGGGGGGCGAAGGCGTCCTTGAAGCCCTTCTTCGCGCCGTGCAGCGCCTCGTAGACGGTGGAACCGACCACGGGGGTGCGCTGGAGTACGTCCTTGCCCCAGGCCAGCACCCGTTCGTAGCCGTCGGTGGTGCGCAGGGTCGCGAGGTGGTTGGCGAGGCCGCCGATGGTCGGGGCGTAGGAGCGTTCGTTGTCGTTGACGACGATGATCAGCGGGCGGTCCTTGGCGGCGGCGATGTTGTTCAGCGCCTCCCAGGCCATCCCGCCGGTGAGCGCTCCGTCGCCGATGACCGCGACGACATGGCCCTCCTCCCCCCGCACTTCGCGGGCCTTGGCGAGCCCGTCGGCCCAGCCGAGCGCCGTGGAGGCGTGGCTGTTCTCGATGACGTCGTGCGCGGACTCCTCGCGGGAGGGGTAGCCGGACAGGCCGCCCTTGCCGCGCAGCTTGGAGAAGTCCTGACGTCCGGTCAGGAGTTTGTGGACGTAGCTCTGGTGCCCGGTGTCCCACAGGATGCGGTCGACCGGTGACTCGAAGACCCGGTGCAGGGCGACGGTGAGTTCCACCACCCCCAGGTTGGGCCCGAGATGACCGCCGGTCCTGGCCACCGCGTGCACCAGGAACTCCCGGATCTCATGGGACAGTTCGCCGAGGTCCGCCTCGGACAGCGCCTTCAGGTCATGTGGTTGCCGGATGCTCTCCAGAATCGTCACGCTCGGGCCCCCTTCGAATGCCGTGCTCTTCAACTCACGGTGACGGCCGGCTCCCCCGACGCGATGCCGTCCTTCTCCATCTGCTCGGCCAGCTTCATCGCTTCTTCGATCAGCGTCTCCACGATCTTGGACTCGGGGACGGTCTTGATGACCTCGCCCTTC
>BMUD01000017.1 GCA_014650015.1 Streptomyces griseoloalbus | reverse complement strand
CCGCCTACCTCCAGCAGCTCGACATGGAGTCCAACGGCAAGTACGTCGGCCGGGACGGGCGCGAGGTGGAGTGGCAGACGGGACCGGTGGTGTGGGGCACGCCCGGCACCAACGGCCAGCACGCCTACTACCAGTTGATCCACCAGGGTACGAAGCTGATCCCGGCCGACTTCATCGGCTTCGCCGAGCCCGTCGCCGAGCTCAGCGACGAACTCAAGGCGCAGCACGACCTGTTGATGGCCAACTTCTTCGCCCAGACCCAGGCGCTCGCCTTCGGCAAGACCCCGGACGAGGTGCGCGGCGAGGGGGTGCCCGAGGAACTGGTCCCGCACAAGACGTTCAAGGGCAACCACCCCACGACCACCATCCTCGCGCGCGAGCTGACGCCGTCCGTGCTCGGCCAGCTCGTCGCGCTCTACGAGCACAAGGTGTTCGTGCAGGGCGCGATCTGGAACATCGACTCCTTCGACCAGTGGGGCGTCGAACTCGGCAAGGTGCTCGCCAAGCGTGTCGAGCCCGCCCTCACCGAGGGTGCCGAGGTGCCCGGCCTGGACGCTTCCACCACGGCGCTGGTCGCCACCTACCGGGAGCTGCGCGGGCGGCAGTGACGACGGTGCGGGAAAGCGGGCGGCGGGACGCCGTCCGCTTACCGTAGACTCCACGGCGTTCATCACAGCGAGCGCTCGGGGGAGCACAAGGTGGCACGTACGCGCGGAAGTTGGACCGGTGGTGCGCTGACGCTCCGGTCGGTCCTGATGCCCCAGTACTTCGCGCGGGCGGTGTTCCACCCCGCGTGGATCCCCGCTTCGCTCGACCCGTCGATCGAGCGGCTCAAACGCTTCCGGATCATCGCCGGGGCGGTGGCCTCGGTGGGTGTCTACACCTACATCGAGGGCGGCTTCGCCGTCACGGAACTGCTGGAGAACGCGCTGACCGCCTCGGTGGTGCTGCTGTTCCTCACTCCGATGACGGTCGGTGTGATGCTCTTCGTGTGGCGGCGCACCGGCACGGTACGGCAGTTGCGGGTGCCGCTCTTCAACGCCCTTAAACTGCTGCTGCTGTTCATCGCCTGTGTCGTGGCCCTGGTGCTGCTGGTGCAGACGACGAACTCGGCAGGAGGAAACGTCGCCGTGATCCTGGGCGTGGGCCTGACGATGATGTGGATGCTCATCTTCGTGGCCTACGGTGCCGTGCGGGTCTCCGGCAACTTCTTCGGCACGGCCGCCGTGCACCGCTCCCTGCCGGCCCTGCTCGCCACGGTGACCAGCTGGCTGATGGCCATCCCCGACCTGGTCACCGGTGATCTGCACGGGCTCAGTCTCACCATGGGCATCGTCTTCATCCTCGGCGCCCCGGTCACGGTCACGGTGATCGCCCTGGTGGAGATGGGCCGGCTGAAGCGGCGCTACGGCATCAGGCTGGGCACCCACCCGGCGAGCCTCCCGCCCCTCCCGGGCCACACCCCGCCGGTGCCGCCCACCATGCCCCCGACGGGACTGCCGCACGTACCGCCGCAGGGGAACCCCTACGGCTACCCGCACCCGCCCACGACGGGCGGTCACCCATACGTGCCGGGAGCGGGCGGTCACCCGTACGCGCCGGGAGCGGGCGGCAACCCGTACACCCCGTACCCGCAGCCGCCGTACAACCCGCCGAACCCGAACGGCCCCTACGGCGGCTGACCGGGCCGGCCGGGACCTCAGGCCACCGCGCTCAGGGTGTCCGCGAGGCGGCGGCGGGCCGCTCGCGCGGCCGGGAGGGCGGCGAGGGCGGCGGCGCCCAGCACGGCGGCCGTCCCGAGCAGCAGCAGGAGCGCGGGGGAGGGCCCCTGGGCGATCCCGGCGCCGACGCCGCTCGACCTCCCCTGGGCGTCGATCAGCCAGTGCGCCAGCGGCAGCCCCAGGGCGGTGGCCAGGAGCACGGCCGCGAGGGCCGTACCGGCCGTGGCCGTGACCGTGACGGCGGTGATCTGCCGCGGGGACAGGCCGATGGCCTTGAGGGCCAGCAGGTCCCGCTCGCCCTCGCGGACCGTGCCGCCGATCGCCGTCAGCAACTCGATCAGTCCGATCAGGGCGAGGATGACGATCAGCCCGAGGACGACCGCGCGCAGCGGGGACAGCTCGTCGGCCGGGTTGGTCACGGTGCGAACGTCCAGGTGGCCGCGGCCCGCCGCGGCCAGCCGGTCGGCGACCGTACCCGGGTCGGCGCCGGAGTCCAGCCGGAGCTGGTAGACGCTCGGCCTGAGCCCCGGGTCGTTGGCGCGGAGGGTGTCGAGCGAGGTGGAGATGACCCGGCCGGCGTTCTCCGGTTCGATGCTGCGGCCGACGATGTGCAGGATCTGCGGCCGGTCGCCGACGGTCATCCGGACCCAGTCGCCGACCCGGACGTGCAGCAGGTCGAGCAGCCCCTGACCGGCCACCGCCTCGTCCGTCCCGCGGGCGGCACGGCCCTCGGCCAGCGTGAACGGGTACGGCTCCCGCTGGGTGCCGAGGCCGCGCAGGGCGATGGTGGCGGTCTGGCCGGGGACCAGCGCGGCCACCTCCACGCCCGGATAGGCGGCGGCGACCTGAGGATCGCGCTCCAGCAGGGCGTGGGCCTCCCGGTCGCTCAGTGAGGCGTCCGCGCGCGCACTGAGTGCCGTGGGCAGGCCCATCCGCTCGGGGCTGCCGTGGAAGCGGTCGATGGTGGTCCACGCGCTCAGCGCCACGACGATCAGCAGCAGCGGCAGCGCCAGCCTGCCCACCGCGCCCAGGGAACGCGATCGGCGCGTGAACGCCTTGTGCCAGCCCAGGACCAGCGCCGGCGGCACCCGTGCCCCCAGCGCCCGGCGCGCCACGCCGGTCAGCCGTCCGGCCGGGGACGCCGTCGGCCGCGGCACGGGCACCGGCGGCACCCGTCCCGCCCGCCAGGCGGCCAGCCCCGTGGTCGCGCCGATGAACAGCACCGCCCCCACCGGCACCACGAACAGCGCCACGGTGTGTCCGGGCAGTCCCTGCCACACGTCGACCGCGTCCCCGAGCCGCCCCGGGACCCCGCTGCCCAGCGCCTCGGTGAGCACGGCGGCGGCCACCGCGCCGAGCAGGGCGTAGACCAGGTGCTGGATCAGGAAGACGCGTACGACCTGGCCGGGGGTGAAGCCGATCGCCTTGAGGACGGAGATGTCCCGCAGATGCCCGCGGATCCGGGTGGCGATCGCCCCGTGCACGGCGAGCCCGGCGGCGACCAGCGCGCCCAGTCCGAACAGGCCCAGCACCTGGCCGAGCAGCCGGTTGTCGCCCTGGGCCTCGGCGCGCGCCTGCTGCCAGGTGGCGACCTCGCCGATCGCCCCGGCGCCCAGTTCGGTCACCGCCCGCTGCACGGCGTACCCGGTGTCGCCCGGGTCGGTCAGCCGCAGCCCGACCACCTGGCCGTCCGGGGCCGCCACGGCCGACGGCAGCGCCCACACCAGGCCGGTGCGCTCACCCGGCCGGTAGCGGGGCTCGGCGCTGTCGGCGATGCCCACCACGGTCAGCCGCCGGGCGGTGCCGGGCACGGTGAGCGTGTCACCGGGCGCCGTCAGCAGTGCGCGGGCGAGGCGGCTCTCCAGGACCACGCCGTCGGGGGTGGCCGGGTCCAGCCAGTGCCCGGAGGCGATCAGCGGGCGGCCCACCTCGGGACGAGCGGGGGTGCCGCGCAGTTCGACGGAGGCACGGCCGCCCTGCGAGGCCAGGGTGAGCGAGGCCGTGGGGTAGGGGCCGGCGACCGACTCCACCCCGTCCAGGCCGGCCAGCTTCCCGGCGTCCGCGGAGGCGGGGGTGTGCAGCGTCACGTGCGCGCCGTGCGCCTGCGTGAAGACCCGCTGCCAGGGGTTGGTCGCATACCCGAACAGCGCCGTGGCCAGCAGCAGGGACGCGACGATGCCCGCGGTGGCGAGGACCAGGAACAGCGCCTCACCACGGTGCGTGCGCAGATCGGAGTGCGCCCAGCGCAGCGTCGCTCGCACCGGCCTCAGTCCCTTTGCGCGGGGCGGTCGTGGAAGCGCATGTCAGTCCTTGAGCTCCAGCACACCCGATATCCCGGTCCGGCGCGGCGGGGTGCCGCCGTCGAGTTCCGCGTCGTCGGCGATCCGGCCGTCGAAAAAGCTGATCACCCGGTCCGCGGCGCTCGCCAGCCGGGCGTCGTGCGTGACCAGCAGGATCGTCTGCCCGCGCTGATGGAAGCGGGACAGCAGCCGCATCACTTCGCGGGTGCCCTTGCTGTCCAGGCTGCCCGCGGGCTCGTCGGCCAGCAGCAGTGGGGGATGGTTGACCAGCGCCCGGGCCAGCGCGACCCGTTGCTGCTCACCGCCGGACAGCTCGCCCGGCATGCTCCGCTCCTTGCCCGCCAGGCCCAGCTCGGCCAGGAGTTCCTCGCGCCCGGCCCGGGCCTTCTTCGGCGGCACCCCGGCCAGCAGGGCGGGCAGCTCCACGTTGTCGGCGACGGACAGGCCGGAGACGAGATTGAAGAACTGGAAGACGATCCCGATGCGCTTACGGCGCTCCACCGCCCACCGCGCCTCGCCGTAGCCGTCGGTGCACTCGCCGTCCAGCCAGATGCTGCCCGCGTCCGGCCGCTGGAGCCCGCCGAGCAGATGCAGCAGCGTCGACTTGCCCGCCCCCGACGGGCCGGTGATCGCCACGAACTCGCCCCGCGTCACCCGCAGGTCGACCCCGCGCACGGCGTGTGCCGGGGCGCCCTCGCCGTGGTGCGTCTTGACCAGGCCTTCGGCGCGCAGCACGGGAGCGGGACTCTCGCTCACTGAAGCTCCTCCAGCTCTTCCTGGCACCGCTCCAGCCAGTCGAGGTCGGCCTGCAGATGCAGCATCGCGCCCTCGATCAGCAGATGGGACATGCGGTTGTCCCGGTCCTCGGCGGCGGCCAGCTTCGACAACTGCCGCATGGTGTTCAGGTACTGGCGCCGCTGTCGGTTGATCAGGGCGATCTGGTCGGCGAGACCGGTCTGCGGGGCCAGGGCCAGTTTCATGAAGAACTCGTCCCGCACCCGCGGCTCGTCCGCCGTCTCCTCGTACCAGGCGCGCAGCGCCGCCCGCCCGGCGTCGGTGAGGTGGTAGACCTTCTTGTTGGGCCGGCCGGCCTGCTCGACGTCCTCGCCCTCGATCAGTCCGGTCTTCTCGAGGCGGCCGAGGGTGACGTAGATCTGACCGACGTTCGGCTGAGGGTACGCGGAGCCCAGCAGTTGCTCAAGGTCCTGCTTGAGCTCGTAGCCGTGGGCCGGACCGCGGGCGAGCAGGCCCAGGAGGGGCAGCCGCACTTGTGCTCTCCTCCTCGCGCAACCTGGGTAATGTGCCGCAGGGCCTAGTATCGCCCATACCTAACAGGTATACATGGCCTCTGACCCCGGCAAGGGTGCCCGGGTGCCGGTGTACAGGGAGGAACCTATGCGGTGGATTCATGCCGCGGGTAGGGGCCTTCTTGTCCTGATCGTCGTCCTGACCGGTTATGCCGCCTCCGGAGCGCGGGCCGACCAGGCCGGTGCGGACGGCCGCGGGCCGCTCACCCTGGCCACCGCCGGCGACCTCACCGGCTACCTCGGCTCCGTGCTCGACGGCTGGAACCGCACCCACCCCGGTGAGAAGGTCACCCTCGTCGAACTGCCCGACTCGGCCGACGAGACCCGCGCCCAGATGATCACCGACCTGCGCGCCGGTGACCGCGGCCGGTTCGACGTGCTCAACATCGACGTCAGCTGGACCTCGGAGTTCGCCGCCGCCGGCTGGATCCGTCCGCTGCCCCGCGACCGCTTCCCGCTCGGCACCTTCCTGCCCCGGGTGGTGGACACGGCCACGTACGACGGCCGCCTCTACGCCGTCCCGTACGTCACCAACGCCGGACTGCTCCTGTACCGCAAGGACATCCTCGCCGCGGAGGACATCCCGCCGCCGCGCACCTGGGCCGAGCTGGAGCGGGCCGCGAAGACCCTCGCCCCACGGCACGGCCTCGACGGCTACGCGGGCCAGTTCCTGCCCTACGAGGGCCTGACCGTCAACGCGGCCGAGGCCGTCTACTCGGCGGGCGGCACCATCCTCGGCGACGAGGGCGAGCGCGTCACCGTGAACTCGCGGGCGGCCAGGGAGGGCATCGGCTTCCTGGCGCGCGGGGTCCGCGAGGGCTGGATCCCGGAAGAGGCGCTGACCTATAAGGAGGAGGAGTCCAAGCAGGCCTTCCAGGACGGCCGGCTGCTCTTCCTGCGCAACTGGCCGTACGCCTACGTCGCCGCCTCCGCCCCGGGCTCCGCGGTCGCCGGCAAGGTCGGTGCCGTACCGCTGCCGGGGCCGGACGGTGCCGGGACGAGTGTCCTCGGCGGATCCAACCTGGCCGTCGGCAGCCATGCCCGGCACCCGGACTCCGCCGCGCGCCTGATCGCGTACCTCACCAGCGAGCGCGTCCAGCGCCAGGTCCTCACGCGCGGCGCGCTGCCTCCGGTCCGGGCCGCGCTGTACGACGATCCCGGGCTGGTCCGGCGGTTCCCGTATCTGCCGACCCTGCGCGAGAGCGTGCTCGCCGCGGCTCCGCGCCCCAAGAGCCCGCACTACGACCAGGTGAGCCTGGTGGTGCAGGCGGTGGTGCGCGACGCGATGACCGGGCGGCAGACGCCCGAGGCCGCGGTGCGCCGGCTGGCGACCGAGCTGGCCGCCGTCTCTTCCCGCTAGCGCCCTCTAGTTACTCGTTAAGTAACGCGGACGTCTCAACTGGGTCCGTTGTGCCCGGGTTATTCCCGATATGCGCCTGCCAACTGGCCAGTGGTTCGCGTACGTTCATTGACACCCGCTCGACACCCGTACCTAACATGCATGCATAACGACTGCTCCTCACAGACAGGTCAATGGGGTGAACAGGCACCACTGGTGGCGTGACGCGGTGATCTATCAGGTGTACGTCCGCAGCTTCCTGGACAGCACCGGTGACGGCATCGGCGATCTCGCGGGGGTCAGGGCGGGACTGCCGTACCTGAAGAAGCTCGGCGTGGACGGGATCTGGCTGAGCCCCTTCTACCCCTCACCGCAGCACGACCACGGCTACGACGTGGCCGACTACTGCGACGTCGACCCGGTCTTCGGCGACCTCACCGAGTTCGACCTGCTGGTGGGGGCCGCCCGGCGGCTCGGCATCAAGGTGCTGCTCGACATCGTCCCCAACCACTGCTCCAGCGAGCACCCCTGGTTCCGCGAGGCACTCGCCGCGCCCCCCGGCAGCCCCGAGCGCGCCCGCTTCCACTTCGCCGACGGCCGCGGAGCCGACGGCGCGGAGCCGCCCAACAACTGGCACGCCATGTTCGGCGGCCCCGCCTGGACCCGGGTCACCGAACCGGACGGCCGCCCCGGCCAGTGGTACCTGCACATGTTCACGCCCGAGCAGCCGGACTGGAACTGGCGCGAGCCCCAGGTGGCCGCCGAGTTCGACCGGATACTCCGCTTCTGGCTGGACCGGGGCGTCGACGGCTTCCGCATCGACGTGGCCGCCGGCCTCTTCAAGCACCCCGAACTGCCCGACTCGCCCGACCCGCAGGCCGACGCCCGCACCCGCGACTCGGTCAACCCGCTCGCCTGGAACCAGCCCGAGGTGCACGACGTGTGGCGGCACTGGCGCGCGGTGTGCGAGGAGTACACCGCCCGCGACGGCCGCGAACGCCTCCTGGTCGGCGAGGTCTCCGTCCCCACCGCCCGCGAGCACGCGCGGTACGTCCGCCCGGACGAGCTGCACCAGGCCTTCTTCTTCGACCTGCTCGGCGCTCCCTGGGACGCCGACGCCTTCCGCAAGGTCATCTCCGAGGCCATGCAGGACATCGCCGGCACCGGCTCGACCGTCACCTGGGTCCTCAACAACCACGACCAGGTCCGCACCGTCACCCGCTACGGCGAACCCACTCCCCAGGGCAGCGGCCTCGGCACCGCCCGCGCCCGCGCCGCCGCGCTGCTGATGCTGGCGCTGCCCGGAGCCGCGTACATCTACCAGGGCGAGGAACTGGGCCTGCCCGAGGTCGTGGACCTGCCCGACGACGTGCTCACCGACCCGATCTTCCGCCGCACCGGCAGCCGGGAGCGGATCCGCGACGGCTGCCGGGTGCCGCTGCCCTGGTCGGGCCAGGCCTCCCCGTTCGGCTTCACCTCCGGCGCCGAAGGGGCCAAGCCCTGGCTGCCGCAGCCCGAGTGGTTCGCCGAGCACGCCACCGACCGCGCCCTCGCCGACACCCGCTCCTTCTGGCACCTGTACCGCGACGGCCTGCAACTGCGCGCCGCGCTGCCCCAGCTGGGCGAGGGCTCACTGCGCCCGCTGGACACCCAGCCCGGCGTCCTCGCCTTCGTCCGCGGCGACGACCTCGTCTGCGCGGTCAACTTCGGCACCGCCCCCGTACCCGCTCCGGTCCCCGGCACCCCGCTGCTCGCCAGCGGCCCGTGCCCGCCCGGAGTGCTCCCCGGCTCCACCGCCGCCTGGTGGATCGACGGCTCTTGAAACTCCGGTCAACTTCCGTATTCCCGAAGGGACATCGACGATGATGCGACGACGTACCACCCTGCTCACCGGATGCACCGCCCTCGTGCTCGCGCTCGGCGCGACCGCCTGCGGCAGCGGCGACCCCGTCTCGGCCGGCGGCGGCGACAAGGCGCTCAGCGGCCAGAGCGTCACCGTCGCCGGCGTGTGGTCCGGCAGCGAGCAGAAGAACTTCCAGAAGGTGCTGGACGCCTTCACCGAGAAGACCGGCGCCAAGACGCAGTTCGTGTCCACCGGCGACAACGTCTCCACCGTCGTCGGCAGCAAGATCGAGGGCGGCAACGCCCCCGACGTCGTCATGGTCCCGCAGGTCGGCGTGCTCAAGCAGTTCGCCGACCAGGGCTGGCTCAAGCCGCTGGACAAGAACGTCCAGTCGACCGTGGGCACCAACTTCGCGAAGGTGTGGCAGAACTACGGCAGCGTCGACGGCACCCTGTACGGCCTCTACTTCAAGGCCGCCCACAAGTCGACCGTCTGGTACAACCCCGAGGCCCTCGAACAGGCCGGCGTCACCCCGCCGAAGACCTACGACGCCATGCTGAAGGACGGGCGGACCATCTCCGACTCCGGCCTCGCGGCCTTCTCCGTCGCCGGACAGGACGGCTGGACGCTGACCGACTGGTTCGAGAACGTCTACCTCTCCCAGGCCGGGCCCGAGAAGTACGACGCCCTCGCCGCGCACGAGATCAAGTGGACCGACCCGACGGTCGTCGAGGCGCTCACCACCCTCGGCAAGCTGTTCAAGGACAAGCAGCTCGTCGCGGGCGGCCAGAAGGGGGCCCTCAACACCGACTTCCCCGGCTCGGTGGAGAAGGTCTTCGGCCCCAAGGCCGAGGCCGCCATGGTCTACGAGGGCGACTTCGTCGCCGGTGTCGCCAAGGACCAGTTCGGCAGGACCATCGGCACCGACGCGAACTTCTTCCCCTTCCCGCCGGTCGGCGACGGCAAGGCGCCCGTGGTCAGCGGCGGTGACGCGGCCGTCGTCCTGAAGGACGGCAAGAACAGCAAGGCGGGCATGGCACTCGTGGAGTACCTGGCCACCCCGGAGGCCGCCGCCGTGTGGGCCGAGGCGGGCGGCTTCCTCTCCCCGAACAAGGAGCTCGACCTCTCCTCCTACGGCGACGACGTCACCCGCGCCACCGCCGAGTCCCTGATCGAGGCCGGCGACTCGGTCCGCTTCGACATGTCCGACCAGGCCCCCGCCGCCTTCGGCGGCACCAAGGGCACCGGTGAGTGGAAGATCCTCCAGGACTTCCTGCGCGACCCGGCCGACCCGCGGAAGACCGCGGCCGAGCTCGAGGACGCCGCGGCCAAGGCCTACGGGAACTGACGGCCGTGACCGCCACACTGGTCAAAGAGGCGAGCCCCCCGACGCCCGCGCACCCCGACGGCGCGCGCGGCCGGCGCCTGCGCCGGCGGGGGCGGATCATCGCCCTGCTGTTCGTGCTCCCCGCGCTGCTCCTGCTGGGCGCCCTGGTCGTGTACCCGGTGCTGTTCTCCGTCGGCCGCAGCTTCTTCGACGCCACCGGCAACGAGTTCGTGGGCGGCGAGAACTACGCCGAGATGTTCCGGGACCCGGCCACCCTCACGGCCATCAGGAACACCGCGATCTGGGTCGTCGTGGCGCCGACGCTGCTGACCGGGCTCGGCCTGATCCTGGCCGTGCTGGTCGAGAAGGTCCGCTGGGCCACCGCCTTCAAGCTGCTGCTGTTCATGCCGATGGCGGTGTCCTTCCTCGCGGCAGGCATCATCTTCCGGCTCGCCTACGACGAGGACCCCGACAAGGGCGTGCTCAACGCCGCCGTCGTCTCCGTCCACGACGCCTTCAAGGACGCCTCCTCCTACCCGACCGCGCGCGCCCGTGACGACGAGGGCCTGACCAAGGAGGCGGACGGCTCGTACGTCACCGGCGCCGACGTCTCGCCCGGCGGTACGGCGGTGCTCGGCCTGGTCGGTGTCGCCCCCAAGGACCTGCCGGGCGACGCCGGACCCGCCCGCATGGCGGCGTCCCGCGAGGCCGGACCCGACGAGATCGGCGGCGTCGTGTACCTCGACTTCACCCCCGGCGGAGGGGGGAAGCCGGGCGTGGTCGACCGGAGCGAGAGCGGACTGCCCGGGATGAAGGTCGAGGCGGTCCGCGACGGCAGGACGGTCGCGAGCACGACCACCGCGGCCGACGGCTCCTTCCGCTTCACCGGTCTGGACGGCGGCTCCTACGCGATGAAGCTGCCCTCCTCCAACTTCGCGGCACCCTACGACGGCATCTCCTGGCTCGGCCCGGCGCTCGTCACGCCGGCGATCATCGGAGCGTACCTATGGATATGGACCGGTTTCGCGATGGTGCTGATCGGCGCGGGCCTTGCCACGCTGCCCCGGGACGCGCTGGAAGCGGCACGTATGGACGGTGCCAACGAGTGGCAGATCTTCCGGCGCATCACCGTCCCACTGCTCGCCCCCGTCCTCACCGTCGTCTTCGTGACCTTGGTGATCAACGTCATGAAGGTCTTCGACCTGGTTTACATCATCGCGCCGGGTCCCGTGCAGGAGGACGCGACGGTGCTCGCGACGCAGATGTGGCTGGTGTCGTTCGGCGGCGGCAACAACCAGGGCCTCGGCAGTGCGCTCGGTGTGCTGCTCCTGCTCCTGGTCATCCCGGCCATGGTGTTCAACGTCCGCCGTTTTCGAAGGAGTCAGCGATGAAGGCGATCCGGCGCGGCCTGAGCAACGCGGTGGTGCAGGCCTTCCTGGTCGTGATCGGCCTGGTCTGGATGACCCCGCTGGCCGGTCTGTTCCTGTCCTCGCTGCGGTCCGCCGAGGACACGGCCGAGGGCGGCTGGTGGACCGTGTTCACCGGCCCCGGGCAGCTGTCCTTCGACAACTACTCGGCGCTGCTGGAGAATTCGGGCATCACCCAGGCGTTCTGGAACACCGTGCTGATCTCGGTGCCGACGACCGTGCTGGTCGTGGTCGTGGCCGCGCTCGCCGGATACGCCTTCGCGTGGCTGGACTTTCCGGGGCGTGAGCCGGTGTTCCTCCTGGTGGTGGCGCTGCTCGTGGTGCCCGTACAGATCGGGCTGCTGCCGGTCGCCAAACTCTTCGGGCAGCTCGGCCTGTTCGGGACGATCCCCGGCGTGGTGCTCTTCCACGTGGCGTACGGACTGCCGTTCGCGGTGTTCCTGCTGCGGAACTACTTCGCCGAGATGCCGAAGGAGATGCTGGAGGCCGCGCGGATGGACGGCGGCAGCGAGTGGCGGATCTTCACCCGGCTGGTGCTGCCGGTGGGACGGCCGGCCATCGCCAGCCTCGCCATCTTCCAGTTCCTGTGGGTGTGGAACGACATGCTGGTGGCGCTGTTGTTCGCGGACAGTTCCGCGCAGCCGCTGACGGTGCAGCTGCAGTCGCAGATCCGGCAGTTCGGCAGCAACATCGATGTGCTGGCGCCGGGGGCGTTTCTGTCGCTGATCGTTCCGGTGGTCGTGTTCTTCGCGTTCCAGCGGCACTTCGTACAGGGGGTCATGGCGGGGTCCGTGAAGTAGCGGGCCCCGGCGGGGCGGTGGGGGTTCTCGCCCCCGCCGCCCCTTCCCGTTCCCGACCCCGGGGGCTGTGCCCCCGGACCTCCTTCGGCCCTGGACGGGCCTTGTCCTCAAGCGCCGGACGGGCTGATCAGGCCGACGCCGGCGGGTACAGCGACCTGGGCAGCTGTGAGGCCGCCGCCGCGTCCAGCAGCCACAGGGTGCGGGCGCGGCCCTGGGCGCCCGCCGCGGGAGCCTGGATCTCGCCCGCGCCCGACAGGGCGATCGCCGCGGCCTCGGCCTTGTCCTCGCCGGCGGCCAGCAGCCACACCTCGCGCGCCGCACGGATCGCCGGGAGGGTGAGGGTCACCCGGGTCGGCGGCGGCTTGGGGGCGCCGTGGACGCCGACCACCGTGCGCTCCGTCTCCCGGACGGCCGGCAGCTCCGGGAAGAGGGAGGCCACATGCGTGTCCGGGCCGACGCCCAGCATCAGGACGTCGAACGTGGGGACCGGGCCGTGGTTCTCCGGGTCCGCGGCGGCGGCCAGTTCCTCCGCGTAGGCCGCCGCCGCCGCGTCCACGTCCGTGCCGTGCGGGCCGTCGGACGCGGGCATCGCGTGCACGCGCTTCGGGTCCAGCGGCACCGCGTCGAGCAGCGCCTCACGGGCCTGGGTGACATTGCGCTCCGGATCACCCTCCGGCAGGAACCGCTCGTCACCCCACCACAGATCGAGCCGGCCCCAGTCGATCGCGTCCCGCGCCGGAGCCGCCGACAGCGCGGCCAGCAGGCCGTTGCCGTTGCGGCCGCCGGTCAGGACCACGGACGCCGAACCCCGCGAGGCCTGCGCGTCCACGATCCTGGTGATCAGCCGGGCCGCCGCGGCCTGCGCCATCAGATCCTTGTCCCGGTGCACGACCAGCTGCGGTGCCGTACTCACTTCGCCGCCGCCTTCTTCACCGGTGCCGGCGCCGTCGCCTCGGCCGCGGGAGCTTTCGCAGCCGACTCGACGGGCGCGGGGACGGCTTCGCGTGCCGGGCCTCCTTTGGCCGGCGGCTCACCGGACGGCCCGTCCGCACCCTTCAGCCGCTGCACGCCGTAGCGCAGCGCCGACGCGTAGGTGTCGTCCGGGTCCAGGCGCCGCAGTTCCTCCGCGATCAGCTCCGCCGTGTCCCGGCGCTTGAGCGCCACCGCACGCTTGGGCTGACCCTGGATGGACAGCGTCGCCAGCGAACCGTCGGCACGGTCCAGCACGATCGGACCGCAGTCGGTGTCCATGCGGACCGCCGTGAGCCCGGGGCCGTTCGACGCCGACCGCTTCACGGGAACGTCCAGCCGGTCCGCGAGCCACATCGCCAGCAGCTCGCAGCTCGGGTTGGACTCCTCGCCCTCCACCTCGACGCCCCGCACCTCGCAGTCGACCTGGTCCAGCGCCGCCGCCAGCATCGAACGCCACGGCGTGATGCGGGTCCACGACAGGTCCGTGTCGCCCGGCGTGTAGGCGTCCGCCCGGGCGGCGAGCTCCCGCACCGGCTGCTCACAGGCGTAGGTGTCGGTCACCCGGCGCTGGGCCAGTGCGCCCAGCGGATCCTTCGCCGGGTCCACCGGGGCGTTGACCGGCCACCACACCACCACCGGGGCGTCCGGCAGCAGCAGCGGCAGCACCACCGACTGGGCGTGGTCGACGACCTCGCCGTACAGCCGGAGCACCACCGTCTCGCCGGTGCCCGCGTCCGCGCCCACCCGCACCTCGGCGTCGAGGCGGGACTGCGTACGGTCACGGGGCGAGCGGGAGACACGCTTGATGACCACCAGCGTGCGCGAGGGATGCTCGCGCGAGGCGTCGCCGGCCGCCTTCAGCGCGTCGTAGGCGTTCTCCTCGTCCGTCACGATGACCAGCGTCAGCACCATGCCGACGGCCGGCGTGCCGATGGCCCGGCGGCCCTGCACCAGCGCCTTGTTGATTTTGCTGGCGGTGGTGTCCGTGAGGTCTGTCTTCATGGCCGGCGCCAGCTCCGTCCGTCTCGCTCGAGCATTTCGTCCGCCTCGACGGGCCCCCAGGTACCGGCGGGGTACTGGGCGGGCTTGCCGTTCTCGTCCCAGTACTCCTCGATCGGGTCGAGGATCTTCCAGGACAGCTCGACCTCCTCCGTGCGCGGGAAGAGGTTGGAGTCGCCGAGCAGCACGTCGAGGATCAGCCGTTCATACGCCTCCGGGCTGGACTCGGTGAACGACTCGCCGTAGGCGAAGTCCATCGACACGTCCCGGATCTCCATCGACGTGCCCGGCACCTTGGAACCGAAGCGCACCGTGACGCCCTCGTCCGGCTGGACCCGGATGACGATCGCGTTGGAGCCCAGCTCCTCGGTGGCCGTGGTGTCGAAGGGGGAGTGCGGCGCCCGCTGGAACACCACCGCGATCTCGGTGACCCGGCGGCCGAGCCGCTTGCCGGTGCGCAGATAGAAGGGGACGCCCGCCCAGCGGCGGTTGTCGATGCCCAGCTTGATCGCCGCGTAGGTGTCGGTCTTCGAGGAGGGGTCGATGCCCTCCTCCTCCAGATAGCCGACCGCCTTCGCGCCGCCCTGCCAGCCGGCCGCGTACTGCCCGCGCACGGTGTCCCGGCCCAGGTCCTTCGGCAGCCGCACGGCACCGAGCACCTTGGTCTTCTCCGCGGCCAGCGCGTCCGCGTCGAAGGAGGCGGGCTCCTCCATGGCGGTCAGCGCGAGCAGCTGGAGGAGGTGGTTCTGGATGACGTCGCGGGCGGCGCCGATGCCGTCGTAGTACCCGGCCCGGCCGCCGATGCCGATGTCCTCGGCCATGGTGATCTGCACGTGGTCGACGAAGGACCGGTTCCAGATCGGCTCGAACATCGTGTTGGCGAAGCGCAGCGCCAGGATGTTCTGGACGGTCTCCTTGCCCAGGTAGTGGTCGATCCGGAAGACCTGGTCCGGGGCGAACACCTCATGGACGATCGCGTTCAGTTCCTCGGCCGACTTCAGGTCGTGGCCGAAGGGCTTCTCGATGACCGCGCGCCGCCAGGAGCCGTCGGCCTGGTCGGCCAGCCCGTGCTTCTTCAGCTGCTGGATGACCACGGGGAAGGAGCGCGGCGGCACCGACAGGTAGAACGCGAAGTTGCCGCCCGTGCCCTGGGCCTTGTCCAGCTCCTCGATCGTGCCGCGCAGCCGCTCGAAGGAGTCGTCGTCGTCGAAGGTGCCCTGCACGAAGCGCATGCCCTGGATGAGCTGCTGCCAGACCTCCTCGCGGAAGGGGGTGCGGGCATGCTCCTTGACCGCGTCGTGGACCTCCTGGGCGAAGTCCTCGTGCGCCCACTCGCGGCGGGCGAAGCCCACCAGCGAGAAGCCCGGCGGCAGCAGGCCGCGGTTGGCGAGGTCGTACACGGCCGGCATCAGCTTCTTGCGGGACAGGTCGCCCGTCACACCGAAGATGACCAGGCCCGACGGCCCCGCGATACGCGGGAGCCGTCGGTCCGCCGGGTCACGCAGCGGGTTGCTGCTCGACAAGGTCTCAGCCCTCCGAGGGGGCGAGGCGCTGGAGCTCCGCCTCGGTCGACTTCAACAGGTCGTTCCAGGACGTCTCGAACTTGTCGACGCCCTCGTCCTCCAGGAGCCGCACCACGTCGTCGTAGGCGATGCCGAGTGCCTCGACCGCGTCGAGGTCGGCGCGCGCCTGCTCGTAGGTGCCGGCGACGGCGTCGCCCCGGATCTCGCCCTGCTCCTCGGTGGCCACCAGCGTCGCCTCCGGCATGGTGTTCACCGTGTTCGGCGCCACCAGCTCGTCGACGTACATCGTGGCCTTGTACGCCTTGTCCTTCACACCGGTCGACGCCCACAGCGGACGCTGCTTGTTGGCGCCCTCGCGCTCCAGCGCGTTCCAGCGGTCGGTGGAGAAGACCTCCTCGTACGCCTGGTAGGCGAGGCGGGCGTTGGCGATGGCGGCCTTGCCGCGCAGCGCCGTGGCCTCGGCGGTGCCGAGTGCGTCGATGCGCTTGTCGATCTCGGTGTCCACGCGGGACACGAAGAAGGACGCCACCGAGTGGATCTTCGAGAGGTCCAGGCCCTTGGCCTTCGCCTGCTCCAGACCCGCCTGGTAGGCGTCCATGACCTCGCGGTAGCGCTCCAGCGAGAAGATCAGCGTGACGTTGACGCTGATCCCGGCACCGATCACCTCGGTGATCGCCGGCAGGCCCGCCTTGGTGGCCGGGATCTTGATCAGGGTGTTGGGCCGGTCCACCAGCCACGCCAGCTGCCGGGCCTCGGCCACCGTCGCCCTGGTGTTGTGCGCCAGACGCGGGTCGACCTCGATCGAGACCCGGCCGTCCTGGCCGCCGGTGGCGTCGAAGACCGGGCGCAGGATGTCGGCGGCGTCGCGGACGTCCGCCGTGGTGATCATCCGAATGGCCTCTTCGACGGTGACCTTGCGGGCGGCGAGGTCGGTCAGCTGCTGGTCGTAGCCGTCGCCCTCGGAGATCGCCTTCTGGAAGATCGTCGGGTTGGTGGTGACGCCCACGACGTGCTGCTGGTCGATCAGCTCGGCGAGGTTGCCGGACGTGATGCGCTTGCGCGACAGGTCGTCCAGCCAGATCGCGACGCCCTCCTCGGAGAGGCGCTTCAGTGCGTCTGTCATGGAAATTCCATCTCCTACGTGTCGTGTATGAGCGTCAGCGCCGGGCGGCGGCGATCGATTCCCGGGCGACGGCGGCCACGTTCTCGGCGGTGAAGCCGAACTCCTCGAAGAGGACCTTGCCGTCGGCGGAGGCACCGAAGTGCTCCAGCGACACGATGCGGCCGGCGTCCCCCACGTACTTGTGCCAGGTGAGGCCGATGCCCGCCTCGACGGCGACGCGCGCCTTCACGGACGGCGGCAGGACGCTGTCCCGGTACCCCTGGTCCTGCTCCTCGAACCACTCCACCGACGGCATCGACACCACGCGGGTCGGGACACCGGCGGCCTGGAGCTGCTCGCGGGCCCCGACGGCGACGTGCACCTCGGAACCGGTCGCGATCAGGATCACCTGCGGCTCACCGCCGTCGGCGTCGAACAGCACGTAGCCGCCGCGGGCGGCGTCCTCGTTCGGCGCGTACGTCGGCACGCCCTGGCGGGTGAGCGCCAGACCGTGCGGGGCGCCCTTGCCGAACTCCTTCGTCCAGCGGGTGAGGATCTCCCGCCAGGCGATCGCGGTCTCGTTGGCGTCCGCCGGGCGGACGACGTTCAGACCCGGGATGGCGCGCAGCGAGGCCAGGTGCTCGACCGGCTGGTGGGTGGGGCCGTCCTCGCCCAGACCGATGGAGTCGTGCGTCCACACGTACGTCACCGGCAGGTGCATCAGCGCGGACAGGCGCACCGCGTTGCGCATGTAGTCGGAGAACACCAGGAAGGTGCCGCCGTAGATGCGGGTGTTGCCGTGCAGCGCGATGCCGTTCATCTCCGCGGCCATCGCGTGCTCGCGGATGCCGAAGTGGATCGTGCGGCCGTAGGGGTTCGCCTCCGGCAGCGGGTTGCCCGCCGGGAGGAACGACGACGTCTTGTCGATCGTGGTGTTGTTGGAGCCCGCCAGGTCGGCCGAGCCGCCCCACAGCTCCGGGACCACCGCGCCGAGCGCCTGGAGGACCTTGCCGGACGCGGCACGGGTGGCCACGCCCTTGCCCGGCTCGAAGACCGGGATGGCGTCCTGCCAGCCCTTGGGCAGCTCACCCGCGGCGATGCGGTCGAACTCGGCGGCGCGCTCGGGGTTGTTGTCCCGCCACTGCTGGAAGGACTTCTCCCACACCGCGCGGGCCGCCTGGCCCCGCTCCAGCGCCTTGCGGGTGTGTCCGATGACCTCGTCGGTCACCTCGAACGCCTGCTCCGGGTCGAAGCCGAGCACGCGCTTGGTGGCCGCGACCTCGTCGTCGCCCAGCGCCGAGCCGTGCGCGGCCTCGGTGTTCTGCGCGTTCGGCGCCGGCCAGGCGATGATCGACCGCATGGCGATGAAGGACGGCTTGTCCGTGACCTTCTTCGCCTCCTGGATCGCGTCGTAGATCGCGCTCGGGTCCAGGTCGCCGTCCGGCCTCGGGGCGACGCGCTGCACATGCCAGCCGTACGCCTCGTACCGCTTGCAGGTGTCCTCCGAGACGGCCGTCTCGGTGTCGCCCTCGATCGAGATGTGGTTGTCGTCCCACAGCAGGACCAGGTTGCCGAGCTTCTGGTGCCCGGCCAGCGAGGACGCCTCGGCGGAGATGCCCTCCTGGAGGCAGCCGTCACCGGCGATGCAGTAGACGAAGTGGTCGAAGGGGGACTCGCCCTCGGCGGCCTCCGGGTCGAACAGGCCCCGCTCGAAGCGGGCGGCCATGGCCATGCCCACGGCGTTGGCGACACCCTGGCCCAGCGGGCCGGTCGTCGTCTCCACGCCCGTGGTGTGCCCGTACTCCGGGTGGCCCGGCGTCTTCGAGCCCCAGGTGCGGAAGGCCTTCAGGTCGTCCAGCTCCAGGCCGAAGCCGGCCAGGTACAGCTGGGTGTAGAGGGTCAGGGACGAGTGGCCGGCGGACAGCACGAAACGGTCGCGCCCGACCCAGTCGGCGTCCGCCGGGTCGTGCCGCATCACCTTCTGGAAGAGGGTGTAGGCGGCAGGCGCCAGGCTCATCGCCGTACCCGGATGGCCGTTACCGACCTTCTGTACGGCATCGGCGGCCAGGACGCGGGCGGTGTCCACGGCCCGCTGGTCCAACTCGGTCCACTCGAGGTCTGTGGTGGTCGGCTTGGTGCTCACCCTGAGTCAGGGCTCCTCTCCACATGTCGGATGCCGATGACTGCCCACCGGCGTTGTCGAGCCTACCCCCGTAGGACGTGCGTTTTTTCGAGTCGTAACAGACTGCGGGCACTGCCGTGTAATTGCCTCCTGACCGGTTCGTTTCCCCGTTCGGCAGATGAATACGGGGCCGCTCATCCGGGTGCTCAATCGAGCTCGCGGGCGCCCCTCGGAGGGCGCCGTCCAACACGACCCGACCCCCGCGAATGTCCGGGTCTGGGCAACGTCTACAGTGGCGTGGTACGCGCGAGCCTTTACCGCCACTTCACCAGGGGGAGGCTTGCTGGGATGTCTCTGTAGGGGTGTGCGTGACGGCCGTTGAATCCCGTCCAGCGGGGGTAGTGGGGACCAGTCAGAGCCCTGCCCATCGGCCGTTCGGGGCCCGTGCGATGGCGTTCGTGGCTCTCACCAAGCCGAGGATCATCGAGCTGCTGCTCATCACCACCGTCCCGGTGATGTTCCTGGCGGAGCGCGGCGTGCCCGACCTGACGCTGGTGCTGCTGACCTGCGTGGGCGGCTATCTGTCCGCGGGCGGCGCCAACGCGCTCAACATGTACATCGACCGCGACATCGACGCGCTGATGGACCGCACCTCGCAGCGCCCGCTGGTGACCGGCATGGTCAGCCCGCGCGAGTGCCTGGTCTTCGGCATCGCCCTCGCCGTCGTCTCGACCCTGCTGTTCGGCCTCACCGTCAACTGGCTGTCCGCCTGGCTCGCCCTCGGCGCACTCCTCTTCTACGTCGTCGTCTACACGATGATCCTCAAGCGGCGCACGTCGCAGAACATCGTGTGGGGCGGCATCGCCGGCTGCATGCCGGTCCTGATCGGCTGGAGCGCGGTCACCGGCTCGATGGCGTGGGCGCCGGTCATCCTCTTCCTCGTCATCTTCTTCTGGACGCCGCCCCACTACTGGCCGCTGTCGATGAAGGTGAAGGACGACTACGCGCGCGTCGGCGTGCCGATGCTGCCGGTGATCGCCGGCAACAAGGCGGTCGCCAAGCAGATCGTGCTCTACAGCTGGGTCATGGTCGTGGTGTCCCTGCTGCTGACCCCGCTGGGCTACACGGGCTGGTTCTACACCGCGGTCGCGCTGGCCGCCGGCGGCTGGTGGCTGTGGGAGGCGCACGCGCTGCTGAACCGCGCGAAGGCGGAGGTGACGGGCGGCAAGCTCAAGGAGATGCGCCTGTTCCACTGGTCCATCACCTATGTGTCGCTGCTCTTCGTGGCCGTCGCGGTGGACCCCTTCCTGCGGTAGGCCCTCCGGCACCCGGACGCGGGCGGGGTGCGTGGTCAAGGCCACGGACCCCGCCCGTCGCCGTTTGGCCTACCCATCGGTAGCATCCTGGTCATGGCAGACACGCAGCAGGTGGACCCGAAGGCCGCGCAGAAGGCGGCCCGGCTCGCCCAGCAGATCAGCGGCTTCGCCAAGGCGCACGGCGGCGCCGAGGGACAGGTCGCGTACATCGGACAGCGCGGCGCCCGGATCGTGCTCGTCGGTGCGGACGGCGGCTGGGGCGACCTGGTCGCTCCCTCCTACGAGATCGCCCAGAAGGCCGTCGAGAAGGCCGGCATCACCGTCCACGAGGACTTCGACGGCGAGTTCGCGGCCAAGGTGAAGACCGGCCCGTACGAGTGGAAGAGGATGGCCGGCATCCAGGTGGGCGGCTGAGCGGACGCCCCTGAGAGGTGCGGGGAGCTCGCGGCCGGCCCACGACGGCGCGCCCCCTCGGGCAACCGGCACCCGGCAGGAGCGCGACCTCTTGCGGGGTTCACCCGTTAGGACCTGTGACGCACACGGTCCCGTCCCGGGGAGCTCCGGATGATCGACACACCCTCTCTGGTGGACCAGTACTGCCACGGAGTGCTCCGCACGGAGCTGGGCCTCGGCACCTTCGAGGCCCAGCTGGCCCGCACCGAGGGCCCGCCCGCCCCCGGCACCACCCTCTTCGACACCCAGACCGGCTTCGCCGTACGCCGCTGGTGCCCGCCCCTGCTCGGCCTGGAGCCGCACTGCCCGCCCGCCCGGTATCTCGCCCGGCGCCGCGAACTGGGCGTGATCGAGGCGGGACGCCGGCTGCTGCGGGGCAGCGGCATCACCGCCTACCTGGTCGACACCGGGCTGCCCGGCGACCTCACCGGACCCGGCGAGCTGGGCCGGGCCGGGGACGCCGAGGCCCATGAGATCGTCCGCCTGGAACAGCTGGCCGAACAGGTCGCCGACACCTCCGGCACCGTCGAGTCGTTCCTCGCCAACCTCGCCGAGTCCGTGCACGCGGCCGCGGCGCACGCCGTCGCCTTCACCTCCGTGGCCGGCCTGCGGCACGGGCCGGCGCTCACCCCCGAGCCGCCCGGACCGGGGGAGGTGCGCGGCGCGGCCGGGCGCTGGCTGGCCGCACGCCGGGTCGGGGACGAGCTGAGCGACCCGGTGCTGCTGCGGCATCTGCTGTGGATCGCGGTCGCCTCGGGCCTGCCCCTCCAGCTCCACGCGGGTCTGGGCGCGCCGGGCGCGCGCATCGACCGTACCGACCCGGTCCTGCTGACCGACTTCGTCCGGGCCACCGCCGGACTTGGCACCGACCTCGTGCTGCTGCACGGCTACCCGTACCACCGCCACGCCGCCCACCTCGCCGGCGTCTTCCCCCACGTCTACGCCGACTCGGGCGCCGCCCTGGTCCGCACCGGCGCCCGCGCGGCGACCGTCCTCGCGGAGATCCTGGAACTCGCCCCCTTCGGCAAGATCCTCTTCTCCAGTGGTGCCCGGGGCCTGCCCGAGCTGCATGTCGTCGGCGCCCGCCTGTTCCGCGAGGCACTCGGCCGGGTGCTCGGCACCTGGGTGGCCGAGGGGGCGTGGTCGCTCGAGGACGCGCAGCGGGTGGCCGGCATGATCGCCTCGGCGAACGCGGGCCGGGTGTACGGACTGGCCTGATACCGCGGGCCGGGTGTACGGACTGGCCCAGGACGTGAAGACTGGGCGGATGCTGACCGACGACCTGCTCGACCGCTTCCTCACCGGCCTGTTACCGCTCACCCCCGTCGCCGTCTGGGCGCACGGATCACTGGCCGGCGGCGACTACCAGGAAGGCCGCAGCGACCTGGACCTGATCGCGGTCCTGGACCACCCGGTCGGCGCGCGGACGGTGTGGCGGCTCGCCCTGCTGCACGCCCGGCTGCGGGCGGAGCCGCTCGCCCGTCTGCTGCACTGCACCTATCTGACGCCGGACACCGCGGCAGACGCCGAACGGCGCCACCTCACCTGGGCGCACGAGGAGCTCTTCAGGCGTTCGGTCACCCCGGTCACCCGGACCGAGCTGCACCGCTTCGGGCGGGTCCTGCACGGGGCGCCGCCCGCGGAGGTACTGCCACCGGTGCCGGACGGCGAACTGGCCGCGTTCGTGGTGCGCGACCAGCGCGACTTCTGGCGGCGTGAGGTGGACCGGGCCACCAACTGGACGCAGGACGTGTGGGTCGACCTGGGCCTGCTGACCTTCGCCCGCGCCACCGTCACCCTGCGCGAGGGACGGCTGATCTCCAAGCGGGAGGCCCTCGACGTCCTGCCCGGACTCGGCGCCCCCGGCGAGGTCGTCGCGGACATCAGGCGGCGGCGCTACGGCGATCCCGCGCCGCCGACCGAGGAGTGGACCGTGCGCCGGGGCGAGCTGACCCGGGACTACCTGGGACCGGCGATCGACGCGCTCGTGGCCCGGGAGGCCTGAGCCGCCGGCACCGTCAGGTCCGCGTCCGTCTCCGGCCGCTCGCGCAGTGACAGCAGCACCCGCAGCACCCAGATCCACATCACGCACGAGCCGAACATGTGCAGGCCGACCAGGACCTCGGGGAGGTCGGTGAAGTACTGGACGTAGCCGATGGCGCCCTGTGCGAGCAGGATCACGAAGAGTTCGCGGGTGCGGGCCAGCGGGGCCCTGGGGGCGTCGACCGCCTTCAGGACGAACCACAGGGCGAACGCCAGCGTCACCACGATCCACGCCAGCACGGCGTGGACCTTGCTCACCGTCTCCCAGTCGACCGGCATCCGCTCGACCTCACTGGAGTCGCCCGCGTGCGGGCCCGCGCCGGTGACCACCGTGCCGACCAGGATGAGCAGCACGGAGGCGGCGACCATCGCCCACACCAGCTGCCGGACGGCCGTGCCGACCAGGGGGCGCGGTGCCGCGTCGCCCTCCCGGGTGCGCTGCCACATCACGACGGCCACGGCGATGAGCGCCGAGGTCGCCACGAAGTGCGCCGCCACCGTGTACGGGTTGAGGCCGACGAGCACGACGATGCCGCCGAGGACGGCGTTGCTCATCACGATCCAGAACTGCGCCCAGCCCAGCCGGGTGAGGCTGCGCCGGTACGGCTTCTGCGACCGCGCGGCGATGATCGCCCAGCCGACCGCCGCGGACAGGACGTACGTCAGCAGGCGGTTGCCGAACTCGATGACCCCGTGCAGGCCCATCTCGCTGGTGGTGGTGAGCGAGTCGTCGGTGCACTTCGGCCAGGTCGGGCAGCCGAGCCCGGAACCGGTGAGGCGGACGGCACCGCCGGTGATCACGATGATCACCGACATGACGAGCGCGGCGAGGGCCGCGCGCCGGACGGTCCGGGGATCCGGGGTCCAGCGTGCGGCGATGAAGTCGAGTGGGTTGCGCAGAGCCGCCTGGGCGTCCGCGCGGGTCACGTTTGGCACGCGTCCCATCGTAGGCGGCCCGCTTGTGCACGCTTTCACGAGGGTCGCGCATCGCCCGCTCCGGGCTCACTCCCAGCGGAAGAACTTCCCGGCCGCCGCCAGCCCCCCGACCGTCCAGACGGCCAGAATCCCGAGGTCGCCCCACGGCATCCCGGACCCGTGCCGGAGCACGTCCCGCAGCCCGTCCGACAGCGCGGAGATCGGCAGCAGGCCCAGCACGCTCTGGGCCGCGTCCGGGAACTCGTCCAGCGGAACCACCACCCCGCCGCCGACGAGCAGCAGCAGGAACACCAGATTGGCGGCGGCGAGCGTCGCCTCGGCCTTCAGGGTGCCCGCCATCAGCAGCCCGAGCCCGGAGAAGGCGGCCGTGCCCAGCACCAGCAGCAGGAGTACCGCGAACGGGTTGCCCCGCGGCGACCAGCCGAGCGCGAGGGCGATCGCCGCGACGAGGACGACCTGGAGGACCTCGGTGACCAGCACCGACAGCGTCTTCGCGGTCATCAGGCCCCAGCGCGGCAGCGGCGAGGCGGCCAGCCGCTTCAGTACCCCGTAGCGGCGTTCGAAGCCGGTCGCGATGGCCTGCCCGGTGAACGCCGTCGACATCACCGCGAGCGCGAGGATGCCCGGGGCGAGGAAGTCGACCGCCTCGCCGCCGCCGGTGTCCACGACGTCCACGGTGCTGAAGAGCACCAGCAGCAGCGTGGGGATGATCACGGTCAGCAGCAGCTGCTCGCCGTTGCGCAGCAGCATCTTGGTCTCGAGCGCGGCCTGTGCGGTGATCATGCGGGCCAGGGGAGCGGCCCCCGGCGCGGGTGAGTAGGTGCCGGTGGCCGTCACGCGCGCAGCTCCTTGCCGGTCAGTTCGAGAAAGACGTCTTCCAGGGTGTGCCGCTCGACCGAGATCCGCTCCGGCATCACCCCGTGCTGCGCGCACCAGGAGGTCACCGTGGCGAGCAGCTGAGGGTCGACCCTGCCGACGACCCGGTACGAGCCCGGGGCCACCTCGGAGGCCGAGCAGTCGGCGGGCAGGGCCTTGAGCAGGGCGGCCACGTCCAGACCCGGCCGCCCCGAGAAGCGGAGCGTGTTCTCGGCGCCGCCCCTGCACAGCTCCTCGGGCGAGCCCTGGGCGATGACCCGGCCGGCGTCGATGATCGCCACGTCGTCGGCGAGCTGTTCGGCCTCGTCCATGTAATGGGTGGTGAGGATGACGGAGACGCCGTCGGCGCGCAGTTCACGGACCAGGTCCCAGGTGGCGCGGCGGGCCTGCGGGTCGAGACCGGCGGTCGGCTCGTCCAGGAAGACCAGCTCCGGGCGCCCGACCACGGCCATCGCCAGGGCGAGCCGCTGCTGCTGGCCGCCGGAGAGCCGCCGGTAGGCCGTACGGCCGCAGGAGCCGAGCCCGAGCCGTTCGATCAGCGCGTCCACGTCCAGTGGACGCGCGTGCAGCTTCGCCACGTGCCGGAGCATCTCGTCCGCCCGCGCGCCCGAGTAGACGCCGCCGGACTGGAGCATCACACCCACGCGGGGCCGCAGCGCCGCCGACTGCCTCACCGGGTCGAGGCCCAGGACGCGCACCGTGCCGGAGTCCGGCCGCCGGTACCCCTCGCAGGTCTCGACCGTGGTCGTCTTGCCCGCCCCGTTCGGACCGAGTACGGCGGTCACACCCCGCCGGGCCACCAGGTCGAGGCCGTCCACCGCGGTCTTCGTGCCGTACCGCTTCACCAGGGCCTGGACCTGGACCACGGGCTCACTTCGCATGGGTCACGAGTCTAGGGAGACGACCGGGGCGTCAGACCGTGGGGTGCTGGAACTCCTCCTCGCGGGACCGGTGCACCGGCAGCCACCGCTCGGCGTAGGCCACCGCGTCCGCCACGGGGAACAGCCGCGCCTCGGCCGCCCCGACCCGGCCGCGTACGACGGGGCGGTCCCGTTCGAAGTCGTGCCCCAGCTCGTCGAAGCGCTCGGAGGTGATCGACACCTCGGTCACCGTCTCCCAGCCGTCCGGACCGGGGCGGCCCACCGTCACGCGCGGGGACGGGATGCGGTACTCGGCGAGGTGGAAGCTGGTGCAGCTGTCGTATCCGGCACCGAGCAGCAGCACCCGCGCGCCGAGCCGCTCCAGCGTCGCCAGCGGGCTTCGCCCGCCGAGCCGGCAGTCGGCCGCGTGCCCCGCGACGATCTCCGCCGCGCGGGGGCCCACCGCGGCGAACGACGTCTGGGGGTGCGCGCTGCGCAGCGCGCCCGGCCAGGTCCGCACGGTCTCCGGGATCACGCCGACCCCGCGCGAGGGGGTGGTGAGCGGGTCGTAGGCGGGCATGGTCGCCCGAATGGTCTCCCACCACTCCTCGGGCACCGGCGGTGCCTGCCACAGCGCCGGGTCGGAGAGGTCGCCGGACTGGGTGGGGACCGTCAGGGTGCCCTCCGGGCCCAGTGCGTCCAGCAGCGCCCGGACGACCGTGACCGGTCCGCCGTTGACCCAGCCCAGGGAGCTGAGCGAGGAGTGCGCGAGGAGGGTCTCACCGGGCCGCACACCGAGCTCGCGCAGCTGCGCGGTGAGGGTGTCGCGGGTGACAAGAGGGCCGGTCGGAGGGGGTGTGGGCATGCTCCCGGAGTGTTGCGGAAGCCATCGCCCGGCGCCACCGATTTGATCGATCAAAGATCATTTCCGCAGGTCACATTAGGTATGCCTAAGTGATGCAGCGCACTTCGGGCCGTCCGGGCGCGGCTTGCCCGGCTCGGATGAATTACGCAACAATGGCGTTGTGAAAAACGTTGGCGAGGCTCCCCACGAGGAACTGGCAACCGGTGAGCGGTCCACCCGCAACCGCGTCGCCCGCTCCATCCTGGACCACGGCCCGTCGACCGTCGCCGAGCTCGCCGAGCGACTCGGGCTCACCCAGGCGGCCGTCCGCCGGCACCTGGACGCGCTGGCCGCCGACAACGTCGTGGAGGCGCGCGAGCGGCGGGTCTACGGCGCGCGCACGCGCGGGCGCCCGGCCAAGGTGTTCGCCCTGACCGACTGCGGGCGGGACGCCTTCGACCAGTCGTACGACCAACTCGCCGTGGACGCCCTGCGCTGGATCGGCGAGCGGGAAGGCGGCGGCGAGGCGATCGCCGCGTTCGCCCGCGCCCGGATCGCCGCCCAGGCGGACGCGTACCGCAAGGCGGTCGAGGCCGCGGCCCCCGAGGAGCGGACGGAAGCCCTCGCCAAGGCCCTCAGCGCGGACGGGTACGCTGCGACGGCGCGTCACGCACCGGTCGGCGAGCAGCTCTGCCAGCACCACTGCCCGGTCGCCCACGCCGCCGAACAGTTCCCGCAACTGTGCGAGGCGGAGACGGAATTCTTCGCCGAGCTTCTCGGTACGCACGTACAGCGGCTGGCGACGATCGCGCACGGCGACGGCGTCTGCACGACGTTCATCCCCAAGATTTCCCACCACGCATCTGAAAGCACGTCCGGGAGGAACCCCGCATGACTCTCCCCACGGAGACTGCCCACCCCGAGCTCGAGGGCCTGGGCACGTACGAATACGGCTGGGCCGACCGTGACGAGGCCGGTGCGTCGGCGCGCCGCGGCCTGAACGAGGACGTCGTCCGGGACATCTCCGCCAAGAAGGACGAGCCGGAGTGGATGACCAAGCTCCGCCTCAAGGGCCTGCGCCTGTTCGAGAAGAAGCCCATGCCGAACTGGGGCTCCGACCTCTCCGGCATCGACTTCGACAACATCAAGTACTTCGTGCGCTCCACGGAGAAGCAGGCGGAGTCCTGGGAGGACCTGCCCGAGGACATCAAGAACACCTACGACAAGCTGGGCATCCCCGAGGCGGAGAAGAAGCGCCTCGTCGCCGGTGTCGCCGCCCAGTACGAGTCGGAGGTCGTCTACCACCAGATCCGCGAGGACCTGGAGGAGCAGGGCGTCATCTTCCTGGACACCGACACCGCGCTGAAGCAGCACCCGGAGCTCTTCAAGGAGTACTTCGGGACCGTCATCCCCGTCGGTGACAACAAGTTCGCGTCGCTGAACTCCGCCGTGTGGTCCGGCGGCTCCTTCATCTACGTGCCGAAGGGCGTGCACGTGGAGATTCCGCTCCAGGCCTACTTCCGGATCAACACCGAGAACATGGGCCAGTTCGAGCGGACCCTGATCATCGTCGACGAGGGTGCCTACGTGCACTACGTCGAGGGCTGCACCGCCCCGATCTACAAGAGCGACTCGCTGCACTCCGCGGTCGTCGAGATCATCGTCAAGAAGAACGCCCGCTGCCGCTACACGACCATCCAGAACTGGTCGAACAACGTCTACAACCTGGTCACCAAGCGTGCCGTGGCCTACGAGGGCGCGACCATGGAGTGGGTCGACGGCAACATCGGCTCCAAGGTGACGATGAAGTACCCGGCCGTCTACCTGATGGGCGAGCACGCCAGGGGCGAGACGCTGTCCATCGCCTTCGCGGGCGAGGGCCAGCACCAGGACGCGGGCGCCAAGATGGTCCACATGGCCCCGAACACCTCGTCCAACATCGTCTCCAAGTCGGTGGCGCGCGGTGGCGGCCGTACGTCCTACCGCGGTCTGATCGAGATCGGCGAGGGCGCCCCGGGCTCCAAGTCCAACGTGCTGTGCGACGCGCTGCTCGTCGACACCATCTCCCGCTCGGACACCTACCCCTACGTGGACGTCCGCGAGGACGACGTGTCCATGGGCCATGAGGCGACCGTCTCCAAGGTCTCCGAGGACCAGCTCTTCTACCTGATGAGCCGCGGCCTGAGCGAGTTCGAGGCGATGGCGATGATCGTGCGCGGCTTCGTCGAGCCGATCGCCAAGGAACTGCCCATGGAGTACGCCCTCGAGCTCAACCGGCTGATCGAGCTCCAGATGGAAGGCGCGGTCGGCTGACACCACGCCGTTCCGTCAAACCCCTTACGCAAAGGAAAGCGAGCACTACGACAGCCATGGCTGAGGCTCAGAACTCCCCCACTCTCGGCTCCGCTCGAGCGGGGGGACCCCCACCCGTGGGTTCCACCACCGCGGGCTCGATCGCGGTCGCCGCCGAGTCGACCGTCGCCACCCGCATGAGCGCGCGCCCCTCCTTCGACGTGGCGGACTTCCCCGTCCCCCACGGCCGCGAGGAGGAATGGCGGTTCACCCCGCTGGAGCGGCTGCGCGGCCTGCACGACGGCACCGCCACCGCCACCGCCGAGGGCGTCAAGGTCGCCGTCGAGGCGCCCGAGGGCGTCGTCGTCGAGACCGTCGGCCGCGACGACGCGCGGCTCGGCCGCGCGGGTACGCCGGTGGACCGCGTCGCCGCCCAGGCGTACTCCGCCTTCGAGCGGGCCTCGGTCGTGACCGTGCCGAAGGAGACCGTCCTCACCGAGCCGATCCGCATCGCGGTCCACGGCGAGGGCGGCACCGCGTACGCCCACCAGGTGATCGAGCTCGGCGCCTTCGCCGAGGCCCTCGTGGTCATCGACCACACCGGTGACGCGGTGCTGGCCGCCAACGTCGAGTACGTCCTCGGCGACGGCGCCAAGCTGACCGTCGTCTCCGTCCAGGACTGGGACGCCAAGGCGGTGCACGTCGCCCAGCACGACGCCCTGGTCGGCCGGGACGCCTCCTTCAAGTCGGTCGTCGTCACCTTCGGCGGCGACCTGGTCCGGCTGCACCCGCGCGTCACCTACGCCGGTCCCGGCGGCGAGGCCGAGCTGTTCGGCCTGTACTTCACCGACAAGGGCCAGCACCAGGAGCACCGCCTCCTCGTCGACCACAACGTGCCGCACTGCAAGTCGAACGCCGTCTACAAGGGCGCCCTGCAGGGCGACGACGCGCACGCCGTGTGGATCGGTGACGTGCTCATCGAGGCCAAGGCCGAGGGCACCGACACCTACGAGATGAACCGCAACCTGGTCCTCACCGACGGCGCCCGGGTCGACTCCGTGCCCAACCTGGAGATCGAGACCGGCGAGATCGTCGGCGCCGGACACGCCTCCGCGACCGGCCGCTTCGACGACGAGCAGCTCTTCTACCTGATGGCCCGCGGCATCCCGGAGCAGGACGCCCGCCGTCTGGTGGTGCGCGGCTTCTTCGCCGAGCTCGTCCAGCAGATCGGCGTCCCCGACATCGAGGAGCGCCTGATCGCCAAGATCGAGGAGGAGCTGGAGGCGGCGGTCTCATGACCTTCCGACGCGCCTGCGGGCTGAGCGAGCTGGAGGAGGACACCCCGAAACGGGTGGAACTCGACGGCACGCCGGTCTCCATCGTGCAGACCGAGGGGGAGGTGTTCGCCATCCACGACATCTGCTCGCACGCGAACGTCTCCCTCGCGGAGGGCGAGGTGGACGACTGCCACATCGAGTGCTGGCTGCACGGCTCGCGTTTCGACCTCCGTTCCGGCAAGCCCGACGCCCTTCCGGCGACGCGCCCCGTCCCCGTATACCCCGTAAAGATCGAAGGGGACGACGTGCTCGTCTCCCTCACCCAGGAGTCCTGAGGCACCCATGGCAACGCTTGAAATCCGAGACCTGCACGTCACCGTCGAGGCCGACAACGCCACGAAGGAGATCCTCAAGGGCGTCGACCTCACCGTGAAGCAGGGCGAGACGCACGCCATCATGGGCCCGAACGGCTCCGGCAAGTCGACCCTCGCCTACTCCCTGGCCGGTCACCCCAAGTACACGATCACCGGCGGCACCGTCACGCTCGACGGCGAGGACGTCCTGGAGATGTCCGTCGACGAGCGGGCGCGCGCCGGCCTGTTCCTCGCCATGCAGTACCCGGTCGAGGTCCCCGGCGTCTCCGTCTCCAACTTCCTGCGCACCTCCGCCACCGCGATCCGCGGCGAGGCCCCCAAGCTGCGCACCTGGGTGAAGGAGGTCAGGGAGGCCATGGAGCGGCTCAACATGGACCCCGCCTTCGCCGAGCGCAACGTCAACGAGGGCTTCTCCGGCGGTGAGAAGAAGCGCCACGAGATCCTTCAGCTGGAGCTGCTCAAGCCGAAGGTCGCGATCCTCGACGAGACCGACTCCGGCCTGGACGTCGACGCGCTGCGCGTCGTCTCCGAGGGCGTCAACCGCGTCCGCGAGACCGGTGAGGTCGGCACCCTGCTGATCACGCACTACACGCGCATCCTGCGCTACATCAAGCCCGACTACGTCCACGTCTTCTCGGCCGGCCGCATCGTCGAGTCCGGCGGCGCCGAGCTCGCCGACAAGCTGGAGGAAGAGGGCTACGAGGCATACACGAAGGGTGGCGCATCCGCGTGACACAGCTGCCGGGCCTCCTCGACACCGAGGCGATCCGCAAGGACTTCCCCATCCTGGACCGCCAGGTCCACGACGGCCGGAAGCTCGTGTACCTGGACAACGCGGCGACCTCGCAGAAGCCGCGCCAGGTGCTGGACGCCCTGAGCGAGTACTACGAGCGCTACAACGCCAACGTCCACCGCGGTGTGCATGTGCTCGCCGAGGAGGCCACGGCACTGTACGAGGGCGCGCGCGACAAGGTCGCGGAGTTCATCAACGCGCCCAGCCGTGACGAGGTCATCTTCACCAAGAACGCCTCCGAGTCGCTCAACCTCGTGGCCAACATGCTCGGCTGGGCCGACGAGCCCTACCGGGTGGACCACGAGACCGAGATCGTCATCACGGAGATGGAGCACCACTCCAACATCGTGCCGTGGCAGCTGCTCGCGCAGCGCACGGGCGCGAAGCTGAAGTGGTTCGGCCTCACCGACGACGGCCGGCTCGACCTGTCCGACATCGACGAGGTCATCACCGAGAAGACGAAGATCGTCTCCTTCGTGCTGGTGTCCAACATCCTGGGCACGGTCAACCCGGTCGAGGCGATAGTGCGCCGCGCCCAGGAGGTCGGCGCGCTCGTCTGCATCGACGCCTCCCAGGCCGCGCCGCACATGCCGATGGACGTCCAGGCCCTCCAGGCCGACTTCGTGGCCTTCACCGGCCACAAGATGTGCGGCCCGACCGGCATCGGCGTCCTCTGGGGCCGTCAGGAGCTGCTGGAGGACCTGCCTCCGTTCCTCGGCGGCGGCGAGATGATCGAGACCGTGTCGATGAGCTCGTCGACGTACGCGCCCGCCCCGCACAAGTTCGAGGCGGGCACCCCGCCGGTCGCCCAGGCGGTCGGCCTCGGCGCGGCGATCGACTACCTGTCGGCCATCGGCATGGACAAGATCCTCGCCCACGAGCACGCCATCACCGAGTACGCGGTCAAGCGCCTCACCGAGGTTCCGGACCTGCGCATCATCGGCCCCGCCACGGCCGAGGAGCGCGGCGCCGCGATCTCGTTCACCCTGGGTGACATCCACCCGCACGACGTGGGCCAGGTCCTGGACGAACAGGGCATCGCGGTACGGGTCGGCCACCACTGCGCGCGGCCGGTCTGCCTGCGGTACGGAATTCCTGCGACCACGCGAGCGTCGTTCTATCTGTACTCCACGCCGGCCGAGATCGACGCACTGGTCGACGGCCTGGAGCACGTACGGAACTTCTTCGGATGAGGGGCTGAGGCGTGAAGCTGGATTCCATGTACCAGGACGTCATCCTGGACCACTACAAGAACCCGCACGGGCGGGGTCTTCGGGATGGCGACGCCGAGGTGCACCACGTCAACCCGACGTGCGGTGACGAGATCACACTGCGTGTGAAGTACGACGGCACGACCATCAGCGACGTGAGTTACGAGGGTCAGGGCTGCTCCATCAGCCAGGCCTCCGCCTCCGTGCTGAACGAACTGCTGGTCGGCAAGGACCTCGCCCAGGCGCAGCGGATCCAGGAGACCTTCCTTGAGCTGATGCAGTCCAAGGGAAAGATCGAGCCCGACGACGCGATGGAGGAGGTGCTGGAGGACGCGGTCGCGTTCGCCGGTGTCTCCAAGTACCCCGCCCGGGTCAAGTGCGCCCTCCTCAGCTGGATGGCGTGGAAGGACGCGACGGCCCAGGCGCTGGGCGCCGACGCCGAAAGGACTACGGCATGAGCGAGACCCTGGAGATGAAGCCGGCCTCGGAGGAGGAACTCCGCGAGGCCCTGATGGACGTCGTCGACCCCGAGCTGGGCATCGACGTCGTCAACCTCGGCCTCATCTACGGCATTCACATCGACGACTCCAATGTGGCGACCGTCGACATGACCCTGACCTCGGCGGCCTGCCCGCTGACCGACGTCATCGAGGACCAGGCCAAGTCCGCCACGGACGGCCTGGTCAGCGAGTTGCGGATCAACTGGGTCTGGATGCCGCCGTGGGGCCCCGACAAGATCACCGACGACGGCCGGGAACAGCTGCGGGCGCTCGGCTTCAACGTCTGAGCGTCCCTGCGGCGTGGGATGCGTGCGGTGGCCCCCGGCACCTCTTGCCGGGGGCCACTCGCGTTTCGGCCCGCTGGCTACGATCGCCGTCATGGGGTACGCACTGCTCGCCGGAGCCATCGCAGCCGAAGTCGTCGGTACGACCGCCATGAAGTACAGCGAGGGGTTCAGCCGTCCGTGGCCCTCGCTCGTCACCGTCGTCGGGTACCTGATCGCGTTCGCGCTGCTCGCGCAGACCCTGAAGTCCCTGTCGGTCGGGACGGCGTACGCCATCTGGTCCGGGGCGGGGACGGCCGTCATCGCGGCGATCGGGACGATGTTCCTCGGTGAGGGACTCACCCTCGCCAAGGCCGCGGGCATCGGGCTGATCATCGCCGGGGTGGTGGTGCTGAACATGGGCGGGGCGCACTGACCGTCGTGGGCGGATCCCATGGACGCGACCGCACTGCCGGGTGCACTGACGCGACCGCACCGACGGCGCGTGCTGACGGCTCGCACCGCCGGATCGTGCTGACGGCTCGCCCTGACGGACCGCCCCCTGAGACATGGCCCGGACCGGTTCGCGTCCGTGGCCACCAGGCGGTTAGGTTGCCCTTATGACCGACACGACTGCTCACAGCACCACCGGCGCGGTGGCCGCCGGCCTCGCCACCCTCGCCGCCGACGGCACCGTTCTCGACACCTGGTTCCCCGCCCCCGTACTGGCCGCCGACCCCGGCCCGTCCGGCACGGAGCGGCTCTCCGCCGAGCGGGCCGCGGAACTGCTGGGCGGCGGCGCGACCGCGGCGGTCGGTCCGGACGCCCGCCGGGGGGTCGAGGTCGTCGCGGTCCGCACGGTCATCTCCTCGCTGGACGAGAAGCCGATCGACGCGCACGACGTCTACCTGCGCCTCCACCTGCTCTCCCACCGCCTGGTCCAGCCGCACGGCCAGAACCTCGACGGCATCTTCGCCTTCCTCGCCAACGTCGCCTGGACCTCGCTCGGCCCGGTCGCCGTCGACGACCTCGAGAAGGTGCGGCTCAACGCCCGCGCCGAGGGCCTGCACCTGGCCGTGACGTCCGTCGACAAGTTCCCGCGCATGACGGACTACGTCGCCCCGAAGGGCGTGCGGATCGCCGACGCCGACCGGGTGCGGCTCGGCGCGCACCTCGCCGAGGGCACCACCGTCATGCACGAGGGCTTCGTCAACTTCAACGCCGGCACGCTCGGCACCTCGATGGTCGAGGGCCGCATCTCCGCCGGTGTCGTGATCGGCGACGGCTCGGACATCGGCGGCGGCGCCTCCACCATGGGCACCCTGTCCGGCGGCGGCAACGTGCGCATCAGCATCGGTGAGCGCTGCCTGATCGGGGCCGAGGCGGGCGTCGGCATCGCCCTCGGTGACGAGTGCGTGGTCGAGGCCGGCCTCTACGTCACCGCGGGTACCCGCGTCACCATGCCCGACGGCCAGGTCGTCAAGGCCCGTGAGCTGTCCGGTGCCTCCCACATCCTCTTCCGCCGCAACTCCGTCACCGGCACGGTCGAGGCCCGGCCGAACAACGCGGTCTGGGGCGGCCTGAACGAGGTCCTCCACAGCCACAACTGACCCGGCCGTCACACCCACACGCTCACGTATGGGTTACTCCCCGTGACTTCGGGGTCGTTTTGGCAGATGAACGGGTGGACACAGAGTCCGATCAGACGCCGGGACGACTGACATACAGAAATGGGGACGGGCGATGACGAACGAGTGGGTGTGGGGCGTACTCCGCTATGCGGTCGGAGTGATGGGGGTGGTGGCCGTGCTGATGCTGTGCGGGACGCTGGCGGGTTCCGCCCACGCGGACGAGACCAACACGGGCTCCCACAACGGTCACCGGTTCGGACTGCTCAACGCCAACACGGGGCAGATCGACGACCCCGCGGAGGACGTGCTGGAGCACTTCCTGCTCGTCGGGGACGGTTACGTCTGGGACTGAAGGCCCTCGCTTCGGCGGGCCGGACCACACGCGTTGTCACACGCGATGCGGTTCCGGCCCGCTTTTTCGTGCGTGCGCCGTGCGGTGGCACAGCGGGAGCGGTCCGCACGCGTCCACAGGGGCGGTGGGAGCCGGAATTCGTCCGGCGGTGAGCCGCGTCATGCGGCTGTCAGCACGTCGTAGGCCGCCCTGAGCCCGTCGGTCGTCTCCCGGTCGGCGGGCCTCAGGGGTGGGCGGACCGGGCCTGCGGGGAGGCCCTGGGTGGTGAGGAGGGCCTTGGCCGTGACGGTGCCGGGGAGACCGTTCGACATCATCGCCTCGATGAGGGGAGTGACCTGCTGCTGGAGGCGCGCCGCGCGGGCCGTCTCACCCGCGTCGAAGGCGTCCAGGACGGCGCGGACGTGGCCGGGGGCGACGTTGGCGGCCGTGCTGACACAGCCGGCGCCGCCGACGGCGTAGAGGGCGAGGTTGTGCTCGTCGCAGCCCGCGTAGTAGGCGAGGTCGGTGCGGGAGAGGATCTTCTGGGCGGCCAGGAAGTCGTACGAGCAGTCCTTGACCGCCACGATCCGGGGGTGCCCGGCGAGACGGAGCAGGGTGTCGGGCTCGATGCGGGTGCCGGTGCGGGCCGGGATGTCGTAGAGGGCCAGGGGGAGGTTCGTGGCGTCCGCGATCCGGCGGAAGTGGGCCTCGATCGCGTCCTGCGGGGGGCGGCTGTAGTACGGGGCGACCACCAGGAGGCCGTCGGCGCCGGACTTCTCGGCCTCGCGGGCCAGCTCGACGGTGTGGAGGGTGTCGGGGGTGCCGATGCCCGCGACGATCGTCGCGCGGGCGCCGATCGCCTGGCGTACCGCCGTGACGAGAGCGGACTTCTCCGCGTCCGTGGTGGTGGGGGACTCGCCCGTGGTGCCGGACAGGACCAGGCCGTCGCAGCCGCGCGTGACCAGGTGGTCGGCCAGTTCCTGGGCGCCGTCCAGGTCGAGCGCGCCGGTGGGGGTGAACGGGGTGATCATCGCGCACAGGGTGCGGCCGAAGGGTGGGGTCATGGGGGTAGTGTCGGCCGCGCGGTCGTGAAGTTCCACTTAAATGTGCTGTCGGGTATTCGTAAGTGGTGCTTCATGGATAAGGGTGAGTGGCTGGGGGTACCCGGGGGTCCCGACCGAGAGGAGGCAGCGTCGTGACCGGAACCATCGAACAGCGGCGGGTTCGCGACGAGCACAGCGTGGGTGAGCTCGTGGGGCAGGCCACCGAACAGATCTCACGGCTCGCACGGCAGGAAGTGGCCCTCGCCAAGGAGGAACTGACGGAGAAGGGCCGTCGGGCCGGGCGCGGCGGCGGGATGCTGGGCGCGGCGGGGGCGTTCGCCTACGCGGGGCTGCTCGCGCTGGCCGCGACGGGTGTCGTCGCGCTCGACCTGGTGCTGCCCCTGTGGGCGGCGGCGCTGATCATCACCGGGGTGCTGTTCGTCATCGCGGGCCTGCTGGCTCTCGCCGGTCGCGGGCAGTTGCGCCGGGCCACACCGCCCAAGCCCGAGCGGACGCTGGGCAGCGTGAAGGCCGATGTGGAGGAAATCAAGGGAAGGGCGCACCGATGACGCACGATGTGAGGCGCGCGGGGTCCCATGTGGACGCGGCCGCGGAGAGCGCCGCGGCGGGGCGGGGGGCCAAGGGGCCGGACGAGCTGCGGCGGCAGATCGAGCAGACGCGACACGAACTCGGCGACACTGTCGAGGAGTTGGCGGGCAAGATGGACGTGAAGGGGCGGGCGCGGGCGCGGGCCGACGACCTTCGGGACCGGGCCGGGGCGATGACCGTGCAGATGCGGAGCAGTGCCGCGCATGCCGGCGAGGTCGGGGCTCGGCAACGGAAGCCGATTCTCCTCGCCTCCGCGGTGGTGGCGGTGGTCGTCGCCGCGGGTGTGGTGATGCGGCGGCATCATCGTTGCTGAGCAGCCGCGGGTGACGACGGTCGGCGGGTGGGGCGGGGCCGGGCCGGCCGGGGGGCGCACCCGGCCGGCTCCCTTCGCGGACGTACGCGGAACCCCCTTGACCTCAAGCACGGTTGAGGTCGGAGGGTGGTGTCGTCGCGTTCGCCCACCAGCGGAGGAAGTAAGCCATGCGTACGACCCAGCAGCCCGATCCCGCCGATCCCCGGATCGGCGCGTCCCTTTTCAGCACCTGGCGGGTGGGGACGCCCGAACGGCAGACGCAGACCGTCGAGGCGATCGGGCGGACCTGGGAGCGGCGGGCCTGGCCGGCCCGTGACCTGCTCGGGTACCACGTCTACGTCGGCGAGGACGGGGACACGCTGCTGCATTACTCGCAGTGGGCGAGTGAGGGGGCGTACGAGTCGTTCGTGAAGACGCACCGGCAGGAGCGGGTGGACGAGATCGACACCGCCGTGCCGGGGATCGAGCGGGTGGCGCTGCACCGGTACCGCCACTATCGCAGCGGGGTCCGGGAGGGTGGACCCGTTCCCGGGTGTGTCGTGATCGTCGACGTGGAGTTCGAGGGGAGCGACTTCGGGCGGCTGCGGGGGTGGGTCGACGGTGTCTTCGAGGCTCTGGAGGGTGAGCCCGACCCGCCCGCCGGCGGCATCTCCGCACACTTTCACCTCGGGGCCGAGGGGAACCGCGTGCTCAACTACGCCGAGTGGGAGACTGCCGGCGCGCATGCCGCGGCGCTGGCCGCGCCGGGGCAGGGGGTCGGGTCGGGGGCCGCCGCGTGGCAGCGGGTGCGGAGCTGGCCCGGCCTGAAGAGCAGCACCGTTCGGCGGTACGAGCACGCTCTCGGGCTCGTGCCCGGCGGGGCCGGCTGACGGCCGGCCCCGGGCGTGACTACGGGCGGAAGCGCAGGACCTGCGGGTCGTGGTCGCTGATCTGGTCGTGGAACTCGGCGTTGATGTGCACGCTGTCGTAGCTGAAGGCGCGGGAACGGCGGATCGACGGGCTGATCAGGATCTGGTCCAGGGCCTGGCTGTTGCCCTGGTAGACGTAGGAGTAACGCTCCGCCTCGGGGAGGGACTTGACGGCCGACCAGAGGGTGCCGTCGCCCTCGAGGAGGTCGGTCGTGGTGGAGAACTCGAAGTCGTTGATGTCGCCGAGGACCACGACGTCCGCGCTCTTCTGCGCCTTGAGGATCTTCGCGGTGAAGTCGTGGACGGCCCGGGCCTGGAGGTGGCGCTGGTCCTCCGAGCTGCGGGACGGCGGCTGGTACTGCGCGGTCAGGCCCTGGTCGCCGCCCTTGGAGGCGAAGTGGTTGGCGATCACGATCACCGTGCGGCCGCGGAAGACGAACTCGCCGGCCAGCGGCTTGCGGCTGTTCTCGAAGGCCTCGGAGGCCGGGTCGACGCGGCCCGGTGAGAGAGTCAGGGCCGCCTTGCCGTGGATCTTGGTGACGTCGGCGGGGGTGGTGGCGTCGCCGCCGGACCGGTCGGTGAAGGAGACCCGGTCCGGGTTGAAGAGGAAGGCCTGGCGGATGTTGCCGCCGGGCTCGCCGCCGTCGGACTTGTCGGCCGGGTCGATCGAGCGCCAGTCGTAGCGCGGGCCGCCCGCCGCTGCGATGGCGTCGATGAGCCCGGCCATCGTCCGGTCGGCCGCCACCGTGCCGTCGTCGGTGGCGCCGTTGTTGTCCTGGATCTCCTCCAGGGACACGATGTCGGGCGACTTCAGGTTGTGCACGATCGCGGCGGCGTGCGCGGCGAAGGTGCCGTCGGAGGGGTCGAGGTTCTCGACGTTGTAGGTCGCCACCGCCAGTTCGCCGGTGCGCTGCTCGCGGGTCGTCTCGCGCCGGAGATGCGCGGCCCGGAGCGTGCCGAGCTCGTTGGCCACGAGGGTGTAGCCGCCGTACTGGTTGTAGTCCAGCGGGCCCGAGGTGGTGCCGGCGAGGGTGTCGCCGACGTTCGCGTCGGGGAAGTCGGCCGCCCTGCCCAGCGACTGGATCTGGAGGCGGCCGGTGTTCTGGGCGTCGTAGGAGCCGTAGACCGTGCCGCCGCGGTGCGTGCGGTGCTCGCGGGGCTTCACCGTGACCCAGAGTTCCGTGTACGGGTCGGTGGCGCCCACCACCCGGGTGTCGGCGACGCGGACGTTCATGCCCTCCAGGGACTCGTAGTGGTCCAGGGCGTACCGGGCGGGGCGCAGCGGGAGGGCGTTGATCGAGCCGTTCGCGGCGGGGTCGCCGGCCGGGGTGTAGGCGGCGGGGACGGAGCTCGCGTCGATGGTGGTGGGGGCGGGGAGCGGGTTGCCGCTGGAGACGACCGTGACGGCCGGGCGCGTGATCTGCGTCAGGGACTGGTTGCCGGAGGACGTGCCGCCGGGGACGTACTCCGAGACCGTGCCGGAGACGGTGACGGCGTCGCCGACCGCCACCCCCTTCGGGGTGGAACTCGTGAAGACGAAGACGCCCTCGCTGGTGGCGGGGTCGGCGTCCGGGGCGGGGTCCTGGATCCAGAAGCCGCGGGACGAGCCGTAGGCGCGGATGCCGGTGACGATTCCGGTCACGTCGGTGACCTGCCGGCCGGCGTACGGCGAGACGCGGGTGTCGCCCTGGACGTCATGGATGCGCACGGTGTCCGCGTGCGCGGGCGTGGGGAGGACGACGATCTGGGTGGCGGACGCGCAGCACACGGCGGCGACGGTGAGCGCGGCGAGGCGCGCGGACGACTTGCTCGGCAACGGATTTCCCTCCGGGGACGTGATCTGCGCCGGGACGAAGGTGGAGCGTGGGCCACTCCCGGTCTACGCGCGTCAATCTCCAGCCTGGTCAGGCCACTTGTCAAGGTTTCGGCCATGTACGGCCGCCGAAGAGGAGATGAAGCGGGCCGCATGGGTGGAAATCCGTCTAGGCTGAGCGGCTGAGTAGCAAGAGGCGTCCATAGGAGAAACAGCCGATGTCAGACAGCTCCATCCTGCCGCCGGCGCGGCTGCACCCCGAGGCGGAGCTGGCGCGCGACGCCCTGTCCACCCCGGTACTGTCCCGGGCCGCCCGGCTCGCCCGCTGGGCCGGGCCGGAGACCAGAGTGGACGCCGGCGGCAGCCTCGTCGAGGAGCAGGTACCGGCCGCCGCCGCGGAGCTCGGGCTGACCGGCGAGGACGCCGCGGCCGACGCCGGCGAGGCCTGGCGGGTCGCCGTGGACACCGGGCTCGTCGAGGTGGTCGACGAGCAGGAGGGGAGGGTCGCCGCGGGAGCCGATCTGGCGGTGCTCACCGCGGGCTCGCCGCAGGACGTGCTCGGGGTGTGGCTCGCCGCCCTGGAGACGGTGCTCGCCGATGCGAGCGTGCCCGATCTCGACGGGCTGGTCGACGCCATCGCCGCGGAGGGCGGCTCGGGCGAGCTCGACCTCGACGCGCTGGACTGGGAGCCGGAGGCCGAGGCGGAGTTCCTCGACGGAGTGCTCGGCAACCTGTACCTGCTGACCGTCGGCGAGGAGGGCCCCGGCGGGACCATGGTGCCGCTGCCCGCGCTGGCCGCGTCGGTGATCGTGCCCGGCGACATGGCGGAGCCCACCAACGACGTCCTCGAGCAGGTCTCCGACGCCATGATGCGGCTGGACGACCAGTTCCGGATGCTGGAACCGGTGGGGCTCGTGGAGTACCGGCCGGTCGACGAGTCGCTGATGGCCGACGCCGACGAGGAGCCCGCGGCGCCGGTGGACGACACCGACGTCTCCCGTTACGGCATGGTGCGGCTGACGCCGCTCGGACTGTACGGACTGCGCGCCCGGCTGCTGGAGGCGGGCTTCGAGGCCCCGGCGGTCGGCGACCTCGCGGACAAGGGCGCCGACGCGCTGCTCGACGGCACGGCCGTCTTCCCGCCCGCGGCGGCCCACGCGGAGACCGAGCACTGGCTCTCCCGACGCGAACCCCTCGCCGCCGCACGGGAGTTGCTGGCCGCCGCACGCGGGGCGGACGAGGGTGCGCCGCTGCGGCGGCTGCGGTGCCAGCAGGCGCTGTCGCTGGTCGGAGCCTCGGCGGAGCCCGCGCTGCGCGAGGTGCTCGACGACGCCGAACTCGGCGGGCTGGCGCGGGTGTGGCTGGCCGAGCACGGGGCGAGGGACGTGCCGCCGCCGTCCGAGGCCATGATCTTCTGGCTGACCATCGACACGGTGGCCGCCCAGCTCGCGGCCGAGGGCAACTCCGAGGAACTGCGCTCCCTGGTGGAGGGACTGGCGAGTCAGCACAGCGGCTTCTTCGCCGCCGTCTGGCGGGTGGACCACCCGGCCACGGCGGACGTACTGGAGGCGATGGGCCGCCTGCACCCGGACAAGAAGATCGCGAAGGAAGCGCGGAAGGCGGCGTTCAAGGCGCGGTCGCAGTCCCAGCACGGCGGCTGACGCTCGTCCCGACCACGGGACGAGGCCCTGTGGCCGGCCGGCGGGTGGGAACCCGTGTGGTTCACGGAAGCGAGAACCGTTGGGACCCTCGGTGTTCAACCGGCGTTCAGAGATGGGCGGGAGCGTGGCGGGCGAACGGGGTCCGCCACCCTCCACGGCCTATCCACCGTCACAGGAGACAGCATGTCGCTCACCCGCAGGGACTTCGCCAGAACGTCCGCGATCGCCGGTGCCGGCGTCGCGCTGGCGGGCAGTGTCGGCGCCCTCGCCTCCGCGCCCAACGCCCTCGCGTCCGCCGACACCGAGACCGCGGACGCGCACTCCGAGGACGCGGCGAGCCGGCACGGGGGCATCGGCTACGGGCCGCTCGTCCCGGACCCGGCCGGACTCCTCGCCCTGCCCGCGGGCTTCACGTACCGCGTCCTCACCCACACCGGCAGGACCCGGCTGGAATCGGGCGAGTTCACGCCCGCCGATCACGACGGCACGGCCGCCTTCCCCGGCCCGCGCGGCAGCACCCTCCTGGTCAACAACCACGAGATGGACGGCCCGCGCGACGAGGCCGAGTTCCCGGTGCCGCTCGTCGAGGGCCTCGTCTACGACCCGGCCGCACCCGGCGGCTGCACCGTCGTCGAGGTCCGTCCCGACGGCAGCGTCGCCGAGTGGGTCGGCATCGCCGGCACCGCCAACAACTGCGCCGGCGGCAGCACCCCGTGGGGCACCTGGCTCACCTGCGAGGAGAACTCCGACCGGGCCGGCGAGAACGGCATGACCAAGGACCACGGCTACGTCTTCGAGGTCGACCCCGCCGACCGGCGCGCCAACCGCGACCCCAAGCCGCTGAAGTTCTTCGGCCGCTACGACCACGAGGCCGTCGTCATCGACACCAAGCGCGGCCACGCCTACCTCACCGAGGACGCCGACGAGCCCAACGGCCTCTTCTACCGCTGGACCCCGCCGGAGGGCTTCCGCTACGGCCCCGGCACCCTCCGCGACCTCCCCGACGACGCCGGCGTCCTCCAGGCGCCCAAGTGCTACGACTCCGGCGGCCGGTACGTCGACGACCTCTCCCGCGCCACGAGGACCGGCACGGTGTACGGCGTCGACTGGGTGGACGTGCCCGACCGCGACGCCCGCGAGGTCGCGGTCCGCGAGCAGTTCCAGGCCGGCGAGGTCACCCGCGCGCGCAAGCTGGAGGGCATGTGGTGGGGCGACGGCGGGGCGTACATCGTCGCCTCGTACGCCCGGGACGAGAGCCCCGTCCAGCACGACGGCCAGGTCTGGTTCTACGACCCCAAGCGCCGCACGCTGACGTTGAAGGTCCTGCTCGGCGTCAACCGGGATCCGTCCGAGGACGGCGCCTTCGACGGACCCGACAACATCACCGTCTCGCCGTACGGCGGCCTGATCATCGCCGAGGACGGCGAGGGCGTGCAGCACCTGTTCGGCGCCACCGACAGCGGACGCACCTACCCCATCGCCCGCAACGAACTGAACATCGGCACCGAGGAGGAGCCGGAGTTCAGCGAATTCACCGGCGTCACCTTCTCGCCCGACGGCAGGACCCTCTACGCCAACATCCAGGAACCGGGCATCATGCTCGCCATCACGGGGCCCTGGAAGCGGCAGAAGCGCCGGTGATCAATTCGCTCGCCCGAGCGAGGACCGCCCCCTTGGAGTGATGCACGTCCAGGTGCGAAGGCAGGACCTGTCCCGGCCGACGTGCCGGTCCACACCCGGAACCTCGCCGGCTACCGGGCGGGCCACGGCCCCTCGGGCACCGCCAACCGGCAACCGCCGGGGGCCTGTCGGACGCCGCCTTCCGGATGGTCCCGCTGCTCGAGGCCGGCCGGAACGCCGACCGGCCGTGGCCGCCTGAGGCGGTGCGTCCGGTCCGGGCCCCTCCGCGTCCCCCGCTCGGTAGGGTACGGGGAGGGTCCCCGGGTGCGAGGAGTGGCGGATGGCGCAGGTCAGGACCATGCGCGCGGACGCTCGGCGGAATCACGAGCGGTTGCTGAAGGTGGCGGTGGAGGCCTTTGCCGCGCATGGTGAGGGTGCCTCGCTCGATGACATAGCGAAGCGGGCCGGCGTCGGTTCGGGCACGCTCTACCGGCACTTCCCGACGCGCCGGGCGCTGTTGGAGGCCGCCTATGTCGACCGGATCGCGTCGATCGCGGCGCGCGCCGGTGAGCTGGGCGAACGGCTGCCGCCCGGTGAGGCACTGGTGGAGTGGCTGAACGAGCTCGGCGCCGGGATGATCCAGATCCGCGGGCTCAGGGCGCTGCTCGGTTCGGCCGTCGGCGGCGGCGGGACCGCGGGTGACGGCACCGATTGCTGCGATCCGTTGATGCGGGCCGTGGCCCGGCTGGTCGGGGCGGCTCAGGAGGCGGGTGCGCTGCGGGGGGACGTCGAGCCGGTCGATGTGCTGCGGCTGGCCCACGGGGTGGCCACGGCTTCGGAGCTGGCGGGCGGGGAGGGCGCGTACCTGCGCCGGTACCTGGAGCTGGTGATGACGGGGCTGCGGGTGTAGGCCGGGCGCCCCCGGTATCGGGGGCGCCTGACGGCTTGCCGGGTGCCGTTACAGTGCCTGCGCGGCCGGCTTCACCATTCCGCGGACCGTGCGGGACTTCACGAAGTCGCCCATCGCGGTCATCTCCCACTCGCCGGAGAACTGGCGGATCAGCTTCGCCATCATCACGCCCGTCTGTGGTTCGGCGCTGGTGAGGTCGAAGCGGACCAGTTCCTCGCCGGTGGTGGCGTCCAGCAGACGGCAGTACGCCTTGGCGACCTGGGTGAACTTCTGCCCCGAGAAGGAGTTGACCGTGAAGACCAGGCCGCTGACGTCCTGGGGGAGGCGGCCGAGGTCCACGGTGATCACCTCGTCGTCCCCGCCGCCCTCGCCGGTGAGGTTGTCGCCGGAGTGCCGGATCGCGCCGTTCACGATCTGGAGCTTGCCGAAGTAGCAGCTGTCGATGTGGTTGCGCTGCGGGCCGTAGGCGATCACCGAGGCGTCGAGGTCGATGTCCTTGCCCCGGTAGGCCGGCTCCCAGCCGAGGCCCATCTTGACCTGGGACAGCAGCGGGCGGCCGCCCTTCACCAGGGAGACGGTCTGGTTCTTCTGGAGGCTGACCCGGCCCTTGTCGAGGTTGATCTTCCCGGTGCCGGGGACGGCGGGCGGGGCCGGGGGCGCGGCGGGGGCGGGGGGTGCCTGCGGGGCGGACATCGGCGGGGCGGGCGGGGCCACCGGGGGCTGCACGGCGGCCGGCTGCTGCGGTGCGGTGGCAGGCTGGGCCGGGGCGGCCGGTTCCTCGACCGTGACGCCGAAGTCGGTGGCGATGCCGGCCAGGCCGTTGGCGTATCCCTGGCCGACGGCGCGGGCCTTCCAGGCGCCGTTGCGCAGGTAGATCTCGACGACCACCAGGGCGGTCTCGGCGCCGAGGCTCGGCGGTGTGAACGTGGCCAGGACCGCGTTGTCGTCCGCGCTGCGGATGGTGGCGGTCGGTTCGAAGCCCTGGAAGGTCTGGCCCGCGGCGTCGGGGCTAGCGGTGACGACGATCTTCTCGATGCCGGGCGGGACGGCCGTGGTGTCGACCGTGATGGCGTCGGGGGCGGTGCCGCCGCCGGAGCGGTAGGTCACGCCGGGGCCGGCGGGCTGGTTGTAGAAGATGAAGTCGTCGTCGGAGCGCACCTTGCCGTCGGCGGTGAGCAGCAGGCCCGAAACGTCGAGCCGCACGGGGGCGGCGACGTCCACCGTCACGCGGGCGGTGGGGAGAGGGATGTTCGAGCCGGGGGTCATAGCTGTCATGCCGGGTGAACGAGCGGGGGCGTTTTGCCGTTCCCTTACCTCAGCCCGATCGGACCAGTGGATCGTGCTGTGCTCGCCCCCGCCGCCCTCGCCCGTCGCGTCCCGGGGGCGCTGCCCCCGGGGAAGGGGGACGGGAAGGGGCGGCGGGGGTGGAAAACCTACGGCACCACCACGATCTTCCGGCCCACGCCCGCCGCGAACTGCTCCAGTGCCTGCGGGTAGCGGTCCAGCGGGATGCGGTCGCTGATGAAGACGTCCGGGTCCAGGACGCCACCCGCGAAGAGTTCCGCCGCCCGCTCGAAGCTGTGCAGGACGGCCATCGATCCCGTGATCGTGATCTCCTGGTTGTAGATCCGGTACGGGTCGATCGTCACACGTGTCGCGTAGTCGGCGACGCCGAACTGGAGGAACGTGCCGGCCTTGGCCACGCGGTCCAGGCCGTCCTGGATCGCCGCCGCGTTGCCCGTCGCGTCGATGACGAGGTCCCAGCCCTGGGGCCGGTCCAGCTCGTCCGCGTTCGCCGCCGAGGCCGAGACCCCCAGCTGCCGTGCGGTCTCCAGACGGGACGGATTCAGGTCCACCATGTCCACGCTCGCCGCGCCGGTGCGCTTGGCCAGTTCCAGCATCATCAGGCCCATGGTCCCGGAGCCGTAGATCAGCACATGGGCGCCGAGGCGGGACTGGAGCACGTCGTAGCCGCGCACCGCGCAGGAGAGGGGCTCGACCAGGGCCGCGTCCTGGGTGCGGACGTGCTCGGGGAGCTTGACGCAGTTCGCCACCGGGGCCACCGCGTACTGGGCCGCACCGCCGGCCGTGGTGACACCGATCGCCGCCCAGCGTTCGCAGAGGTTGTTGTGGCCGGTGCGGCAGTAGCGGCACTCGTAGCAGTAGAGGGAGGGGTCCACCGCGACGCGGTCGCCGACCGCCACCTCCGTGACCTGGGCGCCGACGCCGACCACCTCGCCGGCGAACTCGTGCCCTGGCACGATCGGGAGCTTCGGGGCGAACTCGCCCTGCAGGATGTGCAGGTCCGTGCCGCACAGCCCGCAGGCCGCGACCTCGACGACGACGTCACGCGGTCCCGGGGTCGGGTCCGGGACCTCGGCGACGACGGCCTTGCCCACGGACTCGATGACGGCGGCCTTCATTTCACGGCTCCCAACGACAGGCCCTGGACGAGTTTGTCCTGGGCGGCGAACCCCGCGGCGAGCACCGGCAGGGAGATGACGAGCGACGCGGCGCACACCTTGGCCAGGAACAGGCCCTGGCTGGTGATGAAGCCGGTCAGGAAGACGGGGGCGGTCTCGGCCACCACACCCGTCAGCACGCGGGCGAACAGCAGTTCATTCCAGCTGAAGATGAAGCAGATGAGGGAGGTGGCGGCGATGCCGGGGAGCGCGATGGGCGCGACGACCCGGGTCAGGATGGTCGGCAGCTTCGCGCCGTCCACCCGCGCCGCTTCGATGATCGCGACCGGCACCTCGGCGAGGAAGGACTGCATCATCCACACCGCGATCGGCAGGTTCATCGAGGTGTAGAGGATGACCAGCAGCCAGATGTTGTCCAGCATGTCGGTGTTCTTGGCGAACAGGTAGATCGGCAGCAGGCCCGCCACCACCGGCAGCATCTTGGTGGAGAGGAAGAAGAACAGGACGTCCGTCCACTTCTTCACCGGGCGGATGGACAGGGCGTAGGCCGCGGGGAGGGACAGCACCAGGACCAGCAGCGTCGAGGCGACGGACGCCACCAGCGAGTTGATCAGGGACGGCCAGGGGCTCGCGCCGCCGCCCGCGCCGAAGAACTCGCGGTAGCCGTCGAGGGTGAGGGCGGCCGCGAAGGACGGCGGGTTGGTGGCCGCGTCCGCCTCGGAGTGGAAGGACGTCAGGGTCATCCAGGCGATGGGCAGGAAGAACACGATGCCGGCCAGCCAGGCGACCAGGCCGAGGCCCGCTCCGCTCCGGAACCGGCCGCTGGTGCGTACGGCGACGTTGCTCATGCGCGGGACGCCTCCTCACGGAACAGGGACGACACCACGCGCAGGGCGAGGGTCGCGATGACGAGCGAGCCGATGACGACCAGGACGCCGGCCGCCGAGGCGAGGCCGTTCTCGTGAGCCTGGTAGAAGGTCTGGTAGACGGTGTAGGGCAGGTTCGCGGTGCCCAGACCGCCGGACGTGATCGTGAAGACCGCGTCGAAGTTCTGCACGATGTAGATCGATCCGAGCAGGGCGCCCAGTTCGAGGTAGCGGCGCAGGTGGGGCAGGGTCAGGTAGCGGAAGATCTGCCAGTTGCTCGCCCCGTCCACCCGGGCGGCCTCCATCTGCTGCTGGTCCCTGCTCTGCAGGCCGGCCAGCAGGATCAGCATCATGAAGGGGGTCCACTGCCACACCAGCGCCGCCTCGACGGCGAGCAGCGGGGTGTCGGAGATCCAGTCGGGCTGGGGGCCGCCCACGTAGTGCAGCAGGCCGTTGAGGAGGCCGTACTCGGGGTTGTAGAGGACGTGCTTCCACAGCAGCGCCGCCGCCACCGGGACCACCAGGAACGGGGCGATGAGCAGGGTGCGCACCAGACCCCGGCCGCGGAACTTGCGGTCCAGCAGGAGGGCGAGGAGCAGACCGAGGACGAGGCTGGCCAGTACGACCGCCACCGTCAGCAGGATCGTCGTCCACACCGACTTGCGCAGGGCCTCGTCGGTGAGGACCTCCTGGTAGTTGCCGAGGCCGGCGAAGCTCCGGGCGTCGGGGTAGAGGGCGTTCCAGTCGAAGAAGGAGATCACCAGGGTCGCCACGAAGGGCAGCTGGGTGACCGCGATCATGAAGATCAGGGCGGGCAGGAGCGGGGCCCGGGTGGCCCAGGCGCGCAGCCGCGGGGAGGGCCGGCGAGGGGCCGGTCGTGTCTCTGGTGCGGCCACGGGGGCCGTTGTCGTGGCGGTCATCGTCCCTCGTACTCCTCGGCGATCTCTTCTGCGAGCTGCTGGGACTTCTTCAGGGCCGCGTCGACGGACTGGCGTCCGGCGATGGCCGCGCTGATCTCCTGGGAGACCTTCAGACCGAGGTCGGTGAACTCGGGGATGCCGACGAACTGGATGCCGGGCGCGGGGCGCGGCTGCACGCCGGGGTCGTCGGGCCTGGCCTGCTCAATGGCCTCCTTGGTCATCTCCTGGAACGCGGCGGCCTCGGCCCGGTAGTCCGGGTTGGCGTAGGTGGAGGCGCGCTTGCCGGCCGGGACGTTCGACCAGCCGAACTCGTCGCCGACCAGCTGCTCGTACCCCTTGCTGGAGGCCCAGGAGACGAACTTCCAGGCGTTGTCGGGATTGCGGGAGGCGTCCTGGATGCCCCAGGCCCAGGTGTAGAGCCAGCCGGAGGACTCCGTCTTCTCGACCGGCGCCGGGGCGTAGCCGAGCTTGCCCTTCACGGGGGACTTGTCCGCCTCCAGGGCGCCGGCCGCGGAGGTGGCGTCGTACCACATGGCGACCTTGCTCTGGGTCATGTTGTTGAGGCACTCGGCGAAGCCGGCCTGGGGGGCACCGGCCTCACCGTGCTCGCGGACCAGGCCGACGTAGAACTCGACGGCCTCCTTCCACTCGGGGGAGTCGAGCCGGGCCTTCCAGTCCTTGTCGAACCAGGTGCCGCCGAAGGTGTTGACCACGGTGGTCAGCGGGGCCATGACCTCGCCCCAGCCGGGCAGGCCGCGCAGGCAGATGCCCTTCATGCCCGGCTCGGCGCCGTCGAGTTCGGCGGCGAGGTCGGCCACCTGCCGCCAGGTGGGCTTGGCGGGCATGGTCAGGCCCTCCTTCTCGAAGATGTCCTTGCGGTACATCAGGAAGGAGGACTCGCCGTAGAAGGGCTGGCCGTAGAGCTTGCCGTCGTCGCCGGTGAGGGACTGGCGCATCGGCTTGAGGACGTCCTGTTCGTCGTACGCCTTGTCCTCGGCGACGTAGGAGTCCATCTCGTGCAGCCAGCCGTTGCGGGCGTAGATGGGGATCTCGTAGTTGGACAGCGTGGCCACGTCGTACTGGCCGGCCTGGTTGGCGAAGTCCTGGCTGATCTTGTCGCGGACGTCGTTCTCCGGCAGCACGGTGAAGTTGACCTTGATGCCGGTGTCTTTGGTGAAGTGGTCCGCGGTCAGCTTCTGCAGCTCGACCATCTGCGGGTTGTTGACCATCAGGACGTTGATGGAGTCACCGCCGGATCCGGCCCCGCCTGCCCCGACCCAGCAGCCGGAGAGCAGCGGGGCGAGTAGCGTCCCTGCGGCGACCGCGGCGAGTGTGGCTCGCGGCGGCCTCCGTCGGCTCTGGGTTCGCATGGATCGCTCCTGGACATATAGGGGGATTGTGGGGCGCCGCCGGGCATGGCTCCGCCCCGAGGGAACGTGAAAAACGGTGTGCTGTGTACTGATGTGGCTCAGACCCGGATGACCTGGGGACCGAGCAGGGAGTAGCGGTGGGCCTCGGCCGCCGGGAGCAGGGTGCTCGTGACGATCGCCTCCAGCGCGCCGACTTCGGCGAACCGGCAGAAGCTGACCGCTCCGAACTTGGTGTGCACGCCGGCAAACACCACCCGGCGGGCGGCCCGCACCGCCTGCGCCTTGACCTCGCTGACCGCAGGGTCGGGCGTGGTCAGACCGTGTTCGCGGGATATCCCGTTGGCGCCGATGAACGCCAGGTCGATGACGAAGCCGGAGAGCATCTTCGTCGTCCAGTGGTCGACGGTGGCGAGGGTCCCGGAACGGACCCGGCCGCCGAGCAGCAGGACGGACACGGTGCCGGTCTCCGCGAGCGCGCCCGCGACCGGCAGGGAGGCGGTGACCACGGTGAGCGGCCGGTCGGTGGGCAGGGCCTCGGCGATGAGCTGGGGGGTGAAGCCCTCGTCGACGAAGACCGTCTCGGCGTCCCCGAGCAGCTCGGCCGCGGCGGCCGCGACCCTCCGCTTCTCGGGAACGTGGCTGGTGGCCCGGAAGGCGAGTGTCGTCTCGAAGCCGGCGCTCTCCACGGGGTAGGCGCCGCCATGGGTGCGGCGCACCAGGCCGTGGTCCTCCAGGGCCCGCAGGTCCCGTCGTACGGTCTCCTTGGCCACGCCCAGTTCGACGGCGAGCGCCGTGACGTCGACCGAGCCGGTGGCGCGCGCCACCCGCACGATCTCCCGCTGGCGCTCTTCGGCCGTCCTGTTGCTCATGGCCGAACACCTGCTTCCTGATCTCACTGCCCGTTCGGGCCCGGTGGGACCCATGCAGGAAGTTCTACAGCGGGTGCTCGATGCTGACCAGGCCTGTTGGGAACCCGGTCCTGCCCGGTTGTGCCCGTTCGACCCGGAGCGTGCCCGGCTGGGACCAGGGAGGGGGCGGGTCGAGACGTGGAAGCGGGCAACGCGGGTGCCCGTATGGGGTGGCGGGCGGCCCGTTCGGTGCCCGCACGCCCTGGCGAACGTCCATTTCGCGCCGACCGGGCGCGCGTGGGATGCCTTCGGTACGGCCGGTTCGCGTCGTCGCCGGTACGGCCGGTGGGTGCCTTCGGTACGGCCGGTGGATGCCGTTAGTACGGCCGGTTCGTGTCGTCGGTCCGGCCGGTGGGTGGCTTCGGTCCGGCCGGTGGGTGCCGTCAGTACGGCCAGATGGGCGGGTCGGTGACGAAGTGGCCGCCCAGGCAGGCGTGCGCCGGGTTGTCCGGGTCCAACTCGCCCTGCTCGGCGATCAGTTTCCCGGCGTAGGGCTCGGAGTCGTCCTGCGGGTCGTAGCCGAGCGCCCGCGCGGAGGTGAGGTCCCACCACAGCCGGGTGTTGGCGGAGGAGCCGTGGACGACGGTGTGGCCGACGTTCTCGGCGGTCAGGGCCGCGTGGAAGAGGCGGGCGCCGTCGGCGGGGCTCATCCACACCGAGAGCATGCGCACGCTGGTCGGCTCGGGGAAGCAGGAGCCGATGCGTACGGAGACGGTCTCCAGGCCGTACTTGTCCCAGTAGAGCTGGGCGAGGTCCTCGCCGAAGCACTTGGACAGGCCGTAGAAGGTGTCCGGGCGGCGGGGGGTGTCGATCGGGATGAGGGGGTCGTCGCCCTGCGGGCGCGGGGTGTAGCCGACGGCGTGGTTGGAGGAGGCGAAGACGATGCGTCCGACGCCCTCCTCGCGGGCGGCCTCGTACAGGTTGTACGTGCCCTCGATGTTGGCCTTCAGGATCTTGTCGAAGGAGGCTTCCAGGGAGATGCCCGCGAGGTGGATGATCGCGTCGACGCCGCGGACCGCCTCGCGCACGGCCTCCTTGTCGGCGAGGTCCGCGACGACCGCGTCCGGCTCGCCGTCGATCGGGCGCAGGTCGAGCAGGCGCAGCGCGTAGCCGTGCTCCGGGAGCAGGCCCCGCATCAGGGTGCCGAGTCCTCCGGCGGCGCCGGTGAGCAGAACGGTGCGGGGAGCGGGCATCCTCGGGTCTCCTTGCATCACCGGCCGTGTCGACCGTACATATGTGCGCACGACATTCATATTCGTGGACACGCTAAGGAGGTGGGCGCGGCCCGTCAAGTGTGCCGCGACTTCCTGTGGAACGCGAGAATTGGCTGGCGTGGGGCGGGTTGTAGTGCTTGACCGTGGTCCCCGGGGCATCTTAGCGTGGACATGTTCAGAGATATGGACGTGAATCATGAATATGGACCTGGGAGAGCTTGTGACGCCAGCCCCTCTCGCCGCCCGACTCCGTATCCCCAGCGGGCCGTTGTTCTTCCCGGTCACCGCCTACGGGCCCGACGGCGCCGTCGATCTCGACACCTACCGGCTCCATGTGCGGCGCGGCGTGGAGGCCGGTGCCGCCGCCGTGTTCGCCTGCTGCGGCACCGGTGAGTTCCACGCGCTGACGCCCGAGGAGTTCGAGGGCTGCGTCCGGGCCGCCGTGGAGGCCGCCGAGGGGCGCGTCCCCGTCGTCGCCGGCGCCGGCTACGGCACCGCGCTCGCCGTGCGCTACGCCCGGCTGGCCGAGCGGGCCGGGGCCGACGGGCTGCTCGCGATGCCGCCGTACCTGGTCCGCGCCGCGCAGGAGGGACTGCTGCGGCACTACCGGGAGCTGGCCGCGGCGACCTCCCTGCCGGTGATCGTCTACCAGCGGGACAACGCCGTCTTCACCCCGGAGACCGTCGTCGAACTGGCCCGCACCGAGGGGATCATCGGCTTCAAGGACGGCCTCGGCGACCTCGACCTCATGCAGCGGATCGTCAGTGCCGTCCGCACCGAGGTCCCCGGGGACTTCCTCTACTTCAACGGGCTGCCCACCGCCGAACTGACCCAGCTCGCCTACCGTGGCATCGGCATCACCCTCTACTCGTCCGCGGCGTTCTGCTTCGCGCCCGAGATCGCCCTCGCCTGCCACACCGCCTTCCGCACCGGCGACGACGCCACCGCGAACCGGCTGATCGACGGCTTCTACCGGCCGTTCGTCGAACTGCGCGACAAGGGCCGCGGCTATGCCGTGTCCCTCGTCAAGGCCGCGGTACGGATGCGCGGCCTCGACGTGGGGGAGGTGCGGCCGCCGCTGCACGAACCGGGCGGGGATCATGTCAAGCAGCTCGCTCGGCTGATCGAGCGGGGACAGGCACTGCTCGAGGAGGACCGGTGAAGGCGTCGGCATTCGTCTACCCCTGGGACGTCAACGGGGACCCGGAGGCACCCGCGCGGATCGCCGCGCTCGGCACGGCGCAGGTGACGCTCGCCTCCGCCTACCACTCCACGCGCGCGCTGACCCCGCGCCACCCGCGCCACCGCATCGTCACCGCCGGACACGCGGCCGTGCTCTACCCGGCGGGCGACCGCTGGTCCGGCCGCTCCCTGCGCCCGTACCCGGCCGGTGACTGGGCGCCCGGCGACGCCTTCGGCGAGGCCGCCGCCGCACTGACGGACGCCGGTCTGGAGGTGCACACGTGGGTGGTGCTCGCGCACAACTCCCGCCTGGGCGCCGAGCATCCCGACACCTCGGTGGTCAACGCCTACGGCGACCGCTACCCGTGGGCGCCGTGCATCGCGCAGCCCGCCACGCGCGCGTACCTGACGGAGCTGGCCGCCGAGGCGGCGGTGCGTCCCGGGGCGCGCGGCACCGAGCTGGAGTCCCTCGGCTGGTACGGGCTGGCCCACCTGCACGCCCACGACAAGATCGCCGGGGTCGGGCTCGGTGACGCCGGGCAGTACCTGATGTCCCTGTGCTTCTGCCCGGCCTGCCGTGACGGCTACGGCACCCGGGGCCTGGACGGCGGCGAACTGGCCGCCGCCGTACGGACCGCACTGGAACCCGTGTGGCGGGGCGCGCCCTCCGACGGGGGCTGGGCGGGCGTCGAGAAGCTCCTCGGCGCCACTGCGGCGAACGCGACGCGCGCGTGGCGCGACCTCACCGCCCGCACGCTCCAGGAGGCGGCGGTCACGGCCGTACGGCAGGCCGCGCCCGAGGGGTTCCAGGTGCTGCTGCACGCGGACCCGGTCTCCTACCACTGCGGCGCCAACGCCGGCGTCGACCCCGCGCACGTCCTCTCCGTCGCCGACGGTGTGGTCGTGCCCTGCACCGGGGGCGCCGGCCTGCTGACGCCGTTCGCGCGCGAGAGCCGCGGGGGCGCCGTCCTCGCCGCCAACCTCACCGTGGTCTCCGGCATGGGCGGCAGCCCCGGCACCCTCGCGGCGGACGCGGCCGAGGCCCGCCGGCTGGGGGCCACCGAACTGCGGCTGTATCACGCGGGGCTGGCGTCGGACGGGGATCTGGAGGCGGTGCGCTCGGCGCTCGCCGGGCTCTGACGACGAGGTGCGCCGGGCGGCTGCGTCACGTGGGGGCGCGGAGGGGGTGCGGTCGCGCTCGCCGGGCTGTGACCGGGGTTGGGCGCCGGACGAGGTACGCCGGGCGGGCGCATCAGGTGGGGGTGTTGTCGGACGGGGATGCGGAGGTGGTGCGGTCGGCGCTCGCCGGGCTGTGCAGCAGGGCCGTCGCCGTCGCCGCCAGGGCGCATCCGAGGGCGGCCAGCAGCAGCCGGTGGTCGACGACTTCGACCAGGGCCGCGCCCGCCGCCAGACCGAGCACGTTCGGGGTGTACACCGCGGTGTTGGCGGTGGCGGTGACCCGGCCCAGCAGCGGGCCCGGGGTCTCGTGCTGCACCGCGGTCAGCGCGGCGATCAGCACGGCCGGCAGGCCCGCCCCGATCGCCGCGCTGCACGCCCACGCCAGCGCGTCGTCCGGCACCGCGCGCAGCGCCACCGCGACGGCCAGCAGGGCGATGCCGTACGCCGCGAAGCGCCGTGCGCCGAAGCGGCGCAGGGCCGGGCCGGAGAGCAGTCCGACGGTCACCGATCCCGCCCCCTGCACGGCGTACAGCACACCGGCGTACGCGGGGGAGTGACCGAGGTCGTCGACCACGGCGTAGACGAGGGCCCCGCTCAGCCCCGCGCACAGCATCGTGGCACCGCCCGCCCGCACCAGCGGGCGCAGCCGCGGATGCGACCACAGGAAGCGGGCGCCCTCGGCGGTCCGCGCCCGGCGGCTCCCCGACGGTGCCGCGGGACGGTCCCCCGGGACGCGCAGGAACGCGTACACCACCGCGGCGAGCAGGAAGGTGAGCGCGTCCAGGAGGGCCACGCCCGCCCCGCCGTACGCGGCGTACAGGCCCGCGCCCGCCAGCGGGGCCAGCAGCTTCATGCCCTCGTTGGCGGTCATCCGCAGCCCGTTGAAGTCACCGAGCAGGGAGCGGTCCACGGCGGTGGCGATCAGCGCGGACTCGGCCGCGTCGTGGACGACGCCCGCCGCGCCGTACACGCACAGCACCGCGTACAGCAGCCACACGCCGCGCGGTGAGTCGACGGCGCAGAGGGTGAGCAGGAGTGCCGCCATGAGCAGGCTCGCGCCGATCAGCAGCGGCTTTCGGCGGACCCGGTCGGCGAGCGTGCCCAGCAGCGGGCCGGCCAGGGTGGGCGCCCACATCGCCAGCATGCACAGGGCCGCGAGGCCGTCCGATCCGGTGAGGTCCTTCACCCACACGCCGGAGGCGAGCCACAGCGCGGAGGTGCCGAAGCCCGAGATCACCACCCCGGCGAGACAGAGCCCGGCGTTGCGGTCCCGCACCACGCGCGCCACGGTCCCGCCGGCCTTGTCGGCTTTCTTGGTCGTCATGCCTGGCCATCGTGGAGCTAAGGACCGTCCGCCCGGATCGGGCACGTGCCTTAGACGGGGGACGGGCGAGCGATGAGTTCCGCGGCCCGTATCGGTCTGCCTTCCAGGGCGACACCGCCCGCAGGCACCGCCCGGAGACACGGCCCCGGGACAGAACGACGGGAGGCAACCGATGACCGACACCGCCCTCGACCTCGGACCGCAGGCGCGGATCGTGGCGCGCCTCGCCGAAGGCGTCCCCGACGAACTGCTGGCCGACGGCACGCCCTGCCCGGACTACGCGGTACGCAACGTACTGGGGCACCTTCTCGGACTGGCCGTCGCCTTCCGTGATGCCGGGCGCAAGAAGCTCGGCGTCACCACCGACACCAGTCCGGGATCCGCCGTGCCGGACATCGGGCCCGGCTGGCGCGAGGAACTGCCCAAGGCGCTCGACGAACTGGCCGACGCGTGGCGGGACCCGGCCGCCTGGACCGGCATGACCCGGGCCGGGGGCGTGGACCTGCCGGGCGAGGTCGCCGGCGCCGTCGCCGTCGACGAACTGGTGATCCACGGCTGGGACCTGGCCCGCGCGACCGGCCAGGACTACGCGCCCGACCCCGCCGCGCTCCGCCTCGTGCACGACTTCCTCGACGCGGCGGCCGGGGAAGCCGACCGCGGCGCCTTCGGCCCCGTCGTACCCGTCCCGCCCGACGCCCCGCTCCTGGACCGCGCGGTCGGACTGAGCGGGCGCGACCCCCACTGGACGCGCTCCGTCTGAGCCCAAAGCGGACCCGTTCCGGGGCGAAGCGGACCCGTTCCGGGGCGGGGACGGCCTCCACCCCCTGAGCGGTCGCCGCCCCCTGAGCGGCCTCCGCCCCCTGAGCGGTCGCCGCATAGCGCACCGCTGCTCCACGGCCCCCCGCGCCCGCCCGCCCGCCCGAGCCCGCCCGAGCCCGCCCGAGCCCGCCCGCCGAGCCCGCCGCGCCCGCCCGCACGAGCCCGCCCGCGCCCGCCCGAGCCCGCCCACCCGAGCCCGCCGCGCCCGCCCGACGTGGACGCGCGCGTTGTGCCCCTTCCGGGCGGACCGGGCGCCGAGGTGTGGGTGCGGCGGGCTTCGCCGTGTTCGCCGCATCGCGGTGGCACACGGATCCGAAACGGCTGATCGCCGTACGGATCTCCCGTCCGCATGCCGGTCACGCCGCCAATCTGCTGTTCATAGCCTCACGTTGGCCATCCTGACCCGCGCTCCCGTCCGGTGCTCCCGCGGGCGCGGCAGCGACGACATCGCGACTGCGAACGAAGTCGTCCCGTGTGCGGGAGCGTGCCTTCCCACCGCCCCCGCCCGGCGGGGCCGCACCCGCACCGTGTGAAGCAACGGCAACTTCTCCTGTCGGAAGCATTGACGAAACCTCGGGCCACTCCTACGGTCATCGCGTCGTACTTCGTACGTCATATATGAGACGCGATACGCGAGATCAGATACGCGAGATCCGAGAGGCGCGCATGACCTCTGTGCCCACGCCGATCCCCTCCCGCACGCAGTACGTGCTGGAGGAGATCAAACGCCGCATACTCACCGGCCGGTTCACACCGGGCCAGGCCCTGGTCGAGACCGACCTCGCCGCACAGTTCGGGGTGTCCAAGACCCCGGTGCGCGAGGCGCTCAAGACCCTGGCCGGCACCGGACTGGTCGTGATGAGCCAGTACAAGGGCGTCACGGTGCGCATGGTCGACGCGGACATGGCGCGCGAGGTCTACGACGTGCGGCTGCTCCTCGAACCCGAGGCACTCAAGCGCGCCGTCCGGCGCGGTGCCTCCCTCGACGCCGCACGCGAGGCGCTGACCAGGGCCGACGGGGCCACCGACACCGCCGAACGCTCCCTGGCCAACCGGGCGTTCCACCGCGCCCTGTACGTCCCGTGCGGCAACCCGCTGCTCGGCCGGATGCTCGACGAGGTCCGCGACCAAGCCGCCCTCGTCTCGGCCGTCGCCTGGGCCGCCGATCCCTCCTGGGACCGGGAGGCGAGCGAGCACCGGGAGATCCTGCGGCTCGCCCTGGACGGGGACGCGGACGGCGCGGCGCGCGCCCTGCACTCGCACATCGCGTCGTTCGTGCGGCGGGCGTTCCCCGATGCGGGGTTCGACATCCCGTGGACCGGGGACGCCCCGGAAGCCCAGAAAGAGGACGGTCAGGCATGACAACGACGTTCGACACCCAGCGGGCGGCCCTGGCCGACGTGGTGGCGATCCCGGTGACCCCGTTCGCCGAGGACGGCACGGTCGACCCCGGCACCTACCGGGCCCTGCTGCGTCGTCTCCTCGACGGTGGCATCACGACCCTCACGCCCAACGGCAACACCGGCGAGTTCTACGCCCTGACGCCCGAAGAGCGCCGCCTGGTCACCGAGCTGACCATCGAGGAGGCCGGCGGACGCTCGGTGATCCTCGTCGGTGTGGGCCACGACGTGCCCACCGCCGTCGCCTCCGCGCGGCACGCCCGTGAGCTGGGCGCGCAGATGGTGATGGTGCACCAGCCCGTCCACCCCTACGTCTCGCAGAGCGGCTGGGTCGACTACCACCGCGCGATCGCCGAGGCCGTGCCCGAGCTCGGCGTCGTCCCCTACATCCGCAACGCGCAGCTGACCGGAGCCCGCCTCGCCGAACTCGCCGACGCCTGCCCCAACGTCATCGGCGTGAAGTACGCCGTACCGGACGCGTCGAGGTTCGCCGCCTTCGCCCGGGACGCGGGACTCGAACGGTTCGTGTGGGTCGCCGGACTCGCCGAGCCGTACGCCCCCTCCTACTTCTCCGCGGGCGCCACCGGCTTCACCTCGGGCCTGGTCAACGTCGCCCCGTCGGTCTCGCTGAACATGATCGAGGCGCTGCGCTCCGGCGACTACCCGACCGCCATGAAGGTGTGGGAGCAGATCCGCCGCTTCGAGGAACTGCGCGCCGGCAACGGCTCCGCCAACAACGTCACCGTCGTCAAGGAGGCCCTCGCCTCCCTCGGCCTGTGCCGCCGCGAGGTCCGCCCGCCGAGCAGGACGCTGCCGGAGAGCGAGCGCGCCGAGGTCGCCGCGATCGCCGCGGGGTGGTCCATATGAGCGTCCCCGACGAGCGGCGCAAGCGGCCCGAGGAACTGCGCAGCCACCAGTGGTACGGCACCGACGGACTGCGCTCCTTCAGCCACCGCGCCCGCACCCGCCAGCTCGGCTATCTGCCCGAGGAGCACCTGGGCAAGCCCGTCATCGCGATCCTCAACACCTGGTCCGACATCAATCCCTGTCACGTGCATCTGCGCGACCGCGCGCAGGCCGTCAAGCGGGGTGTCTGGCAGGCGGGCGGCTTCCCGCTCGAGTTCCCGGTCTCCACCCTGAGTGAGACCTTCCAGAAGCCGACGCCCATGCTCTACCGCAACCTCCTCGCCATGGAGACCGAGGAGTTGCTGCGCTCCTACCCGGTCGACGGGGCGGTGCTGATGGGCGGCTGCGACAAGTCCACGCCCGCCCTGCTGATGGGCGCGGCCAGCGTCGACCTGCCGGCCGTGTTCGTGCCCGCCGGGCCGATGCTCCCCGGACACTGGCGCAACGAGGTCCTCGGCTCCGGCACCGACATGTGGAAGTACTGGGACGACAAGCGGGCCGGCGTCATCGGCGACTGCGAGATGCAGGAACTGGAGAGCGGCCTGGCCCGCTCGCCCGGCCACTGCATGACGATGGGCACGGCGTCCACGCTGACCGCCGCCGCCGAGGCCCTCGGCGTCACGGTCCCGGGCGCGTCCAGCATCCCGGCCGTCGACTCCGGGCACGACCGGATGGCCGCCGCGGCCGGACTGCGCATCGTCGAACTGGTGCACAGGGACCGGAAGCTGAGCGACATCCTCACCGCGGACGCGTTCGAGGACGCGGTGACGACCGTCCTCGGCCTCGGCGGCTCCACCAACGCCGTGATCCACCTGATCGCCATGGCGGGACGCGCGGGCGTCAAGCTCACCCTCGGCGACTTCGACCGCATCGCCCGCACCGTCCCGGTGCTGGCCAACGTCCGGCCCGGCGGACAGACGTACCTGATGGAGGACTTCCACTTCGCGGGCGGTCTGCCCGGGTTCCTCTCCCGGATCCCGGACCTGCTCCACCTGGACCGGCCCACCGTCTCCCACGACACGATGCGCGAGCAGATCGCCGGCGCGCAGGTCCACAACGACGACGTCATCCGGCCCCGGGACAACCCGGTCGCGGACGAGGGCGGGGTCGCCGTACTGCGCGGCAACCTCTGCCCGGACGGCGCCGTCATCAAGCACATCGCCGCCGAACCCCATCTGCTGCGGCACACCGGTCCCGCCGTCGTCTTCGACGACTACAAGCAGATGCAGCGGACCATCAACGACCCGGCGCTGAACATCACGGCGGACAGTGTGCTCGTCCTGCGCAACGCCGGCCCCAAGGGCGGCCCGGGCATGCCCGAGTACGGGATGCTGCCGCTGCCCGACCATCTGCTCAAGCAGGGGGTGCGGGACATGGTGCGGATCTCCGACGCCCGGATGAGCGGGACGAGCTACGGCACCTGTGTCCTGCACGTCGCCCCCGAGTCGTACGTCGGCGGCCCGCTGGCCCTGGTGCGCACCGGGGACTCCATCACCCTCGACGTCGAGCACCGCCTGCTGCAACTCAACGTGGACGACGAGGAGTTGGAGCGTCGCAGGGCGCAGTGGACGGCGCCGCCCGTCCGTTACGAGCGCGGATACGGCGCGCTCTACAACGAACAGATCACCCAGGCCGACACCGGCTGCGACTTCGAGTTCCTCGCCCGCCCGGGCACCGTCCAGGACCCCTACGCCGGCTGATCCGCCGCCGCGTCCGGACAACCGCACACCTACGAAGAAAGCGCTTCACCCGCTCACGCACCACACAGCACGACGTACCGAGAAACGGAGAACAGTCATGGCCCATGCCGCAGCCGTGGCGAAACCGCCCGCGCCACCCCGGCGGCGCCGTGCCTCCGCCACGCCCCGCAGGCTTCCCTACCTGCTGATCGCGCCGGCCGCCCTGCTCATGCTGGGTTTCATCGCATACCCGGTCATCAGCGTCTTCTATTACAGCCTGCAGAACTACAACCCCACCAAACCCTGGCGGAACGGCTACGCGGGCTTCGACAACTTCACCCGCATCTTCACCGACGACCCGCTGTTCTGGGACACGCTGGTCTTCAGCGCCAAGTGGGTGTTCGTCGAGGTCGGCCTGCAACTGCTGTTCGGCCTGGCGCTCGCCCTCATCGTCAACCAGACCTTCGTCGGCCGCGCCATGGGGCGCGCCCTCGTCTTCTCGCCGTGGGCCGTCTCCGGCGTGCTGACCTCCGCGATCTGGGTGCTGCTCTACAACTCCCAGACCGGCATCACCCGCTACCTCGCGGACATGGGCGTCGGCGACTACGGCGTCAGCTGGCTGTCGGACACCTCCACGGTCTTCCCGGCGGTGGTCGTCGCCGACCTGTGGCGGGGCGTCCCCTTCTTCGCCATCCTCATCCTCGCCGACCTCCAGTCCGTCTCGAAGGACCTCTACGAGGCCGCCGAGGTCGACGGGGCGAGCCGCATCAAGCAGTTCTGGCACATCACGCTGCCGCACCTGAAGGACGCCATCATCCTGTCCACGCTGCTGCGCGCGGTGTGGGAGTTCAACAACGTCGACCTGCTCTACACGCTGACCGGCGGCGGACCCGCGGGCGAGACCACGACGCTGCCGCTGTACATCGCCAACACCTCGATCGACGCCCACAACTTCGGCTACGCGTCGGCCCTCACCACGGTCGCGTTCGTGATCCTGCTCTTCTGCTCGATGGTCTACCTGCGGCTGAGCAAGTTCGGAGGCGAAAGCAAGTGATCACCACCGAGGCCACCAAGGCCGCCCCCGCTCCCGCGCACGCCGCCCCCGCAGCGCCCCGCCCGACGAAGCGGCGCCGGGCCTGGGACGAGGCACCCCGCTGGCAGATCTACCTGCCCCTGGGCATCTACCTCGTCTTCACCCTCATCCCCTTCTACTGGATCCTGCTCTTCGCGCTGCGCCCGGCCGGCTCGACCTCGCTGGTGCCCTGGCCGATGACCTTCGTCCACTTCGAGAAGGTGTGGACGGACCGCAGCTTCGGCACCTTCTTCTACAACAGCGTGCTGGTCGGCGTCGCCACCCTGATCATGACGACGCTGGTCGCCCTGGCCGGCGGCTACGCCCTCGCCCGGTTCGACTTCAAGATCAAGCGGGCGTTCATGCTGGGCCTGCTGTGCTCCCAGTTCGTGCCCGGCGCGCTGCTGCTGGTCCCGCTGTTCGAGATCTTCGCCGGGCTGCAGATGATCAACTCCCTCGGCAGCGTCATCATCGCCGAGACGGTCTTCCAGCTGCCGCTGTCGATGATCCTGATCAGCAACTTCATCAAGAACGTGCCGTACACCCTGGAGGAGGCCGCCTGGGTCGACGGCTGCAACCGGATGACGTCGTTCAGGATCGTCGTCCTGCCGCTGCTGCGGCCCGGTCTGATCGCCGTCGGCTCCTTCGCCTTCGTCCACTCCTGGAACCACTTCCTGTTCGCCCTGATGTTCCTCAACAACCAGGAGAAGCAGACCATCCCGGTCGGCCTCAACACCCTCATGAGCGCGGACAGCGTCGACCTCGGCGCCCTCGCCGCGGGCGGCATCATCGCGGCCGTCCCCGTCGTGATCGTCTTCGCCTTCATCCAGAAGTGGCTGATCACCGGGTTCAGCGCGGGGGCGGTGAAGGGATGACGGAACCCCGGACCGCACCCGGCGACCCGGTCCCCGTCGTCCTCGCCGGCGCCCGCGGCCACGGCCGCTGGCACGTGGCGAACATCCGCCGGCTCCAGGCGGAGGGCCTCGTACGGCTCGTGGGCATCTGCGAGCTCACCCCGCTCACCGAGGAGGAGTTCGGCGGGGAGCTCCCCGAGCAGTCCGCCGACTTCGGCGCGCTGCTGGACTCCACCGGCGCCCGCGTCGCGGTGATCTGCACCCCGATCCCCACCCACACCGACCTGGCCCTCGCGGCGGCGGCGCGGGGCGTGCACCTCCTGCTGGAGAAGCCGCCGGCTCCGTCGTACGCCGAGTTCCGCCGGATGGCCGACGGGGTCGCCGCGGCCGGGGTCGCCTGCCAGATCGGATTCCAGTCGCTCGGCTCGCACGCCGTGCCCGCGATCCGGGAACTGGTCGCGCAGGGCGCCGTCGGCCGGGTGCAGGGGATCGGCGGGGCCGGTGCCTGGGTGCGGCCCGAGGAGTACTTCCGGCGGGCGCCCTGGGCGGGCCGGCGGCGGCTGAACGGCGTCGACGTGATCGACGGGGCGCTGACCAACCCGCTCGCCCACGCCGTCGCCACCGCCCTCGCGCTCGGCGACAGCACCCGCGCCGAGGACGTCACCGGCATCGAGACCGAACTGCTGCGCGCCAACGACATCGAGTCCGACGACACCTCCTGCGTACGGATCACCACCGCGCGGGGCGGGCCGGTCACCGTCGCCGCGACGCTGTGCGCCGAGCGGGCCGACGAGCCGTACGTCGTGGTGCACGGCACCCGCGGCCGGATCACCCTCTGGTACAAGCAGGACCGCGTGCTGCTCCAGCGCGCGGAGCACGGCCCCGAGGAGATGCGGTTCGGCCGCACCGACCTGCTGGCGAACCTCGTCGCCCACCTCACCGACGGCACCCCGCTCCTGGTCACCCCGGACGGGACGGGCGCCTTCATGAAGGTCGTCGAGGCGATCCGGCAGGCCCCCGACCCGGCCCCGCTGCCGGCCGGTGCCTGGCACCGCGTCCCCGGTGAGAACCGCCGTGTCGTGCCCGGCATCGACGGCCTCGTCACGGCCGCCGCCGACACCCTGTCCCTCTACTCCGAGCTGGGCGCCCCCTGGGCGCCGCCCCTGCACCACCTGCCGAAAGAGGTGAGCACCCGATGACCGGCAACGACTCCGTGGTCCTGCGCGTCGCGGGCCGGCCCGTCGGCCGGTACGTCACCCGGCCCGAACTGCCGGCCCGGCTCTCCCCGCGGCCGTATCTGCACCCCGTCACCACCCTGGCCGGTACGGCGGTCACCGAGCTGAGCCCCGCCGACCACGCACACCACCTCGGCGTCGGTGTCGCCGTTCCCGACGTCGAGGGGTTCAACTTCTGGGGCGGGCGCACCTACGTCCGCGACCGGGGCCCGACCGAGCTGGACAACCACGGCTCCCAGCGGCACACCGCCTACCAGCTGCGCGACCCCGACGGGTTCGTGGAGGAGCTGCGCTGGGTGGCCGCGCCGGGCGAGCTGCTGCGCGAACGCCGCACGGTGGCGGCCACCGAACTCACCGACACGGCCTGGGCGCTGGATTTCACCTTCTCCCTCACCAACATCACCTCCGCCCCGCTCTCCCTCGGCAGCCCGGCCACCAACGGCCGCCCCGGCGCGGCCTACGGCGGCTTCTTCTGGCGGGCCCGCAAGGAGGAGACGGCACCGGACGTCTTCACCGCCGGCGCCGAGGGGGAGAGCGAGGTCCACGGCCGCCCCGCCGACTGGCTCGCGCTCGCCGGATCCACCTGGACCCTGGTCTTCGCCGGGGTCACCGCACCGACCCGGCGCGACCCCTGGTTCGTGCGCACCGCCGCATACCCGGGCGTCGGCTCCTCCCTCGCCCACGAGGCACGGCTGACGGTCCCGCCCGGCGAGACCGTGGTCCGCCGCATCGTCACCGTCGTCGCCGACGGCCGCCTCGGCCGGGACGACGCCGCCGCCCTGGTCCGCAAGGCGGTGAGCCCGTGACCGCCGGACAGACGGAGTCCACCTACCGCAACCCGGTCCTGAACGCCGACTGGTCCGACCCGGACGTGATCCGTGTCGGCGACGACTTCTACCTGACCGCCTCCAGCTTCGGCCGCGTCCCCGGACTGCCCCTGCTGCACTCCCGGGACCTGGTCAACTGGACCCTCGTCGGGCACGCCCTGGACCGCCTCGAACCCGAGGCCGAGTTCGCCGTGCCCCGCCACGACTGCGGCGTGTGGGCCCCGTCCCTGCGCCACCACGACGACCGCTTCTGGATCTTCTGGGGCGACCCCGACCAGGGCATCTTCCAGGTCAACGCCCCCGAGATCCGCGGCCCGTGGACGCGACCGCTCCTGGTGAAGGCCGGCAAGGGACTGATCGACCCGTGCCCCCTGTGGGACGAGGAGACCGGCGAGGCGTATCTCGTGCACGCCTGGGCCAAGTCCCGCAGCGGTGTCAAGAACCGCCTCACCGGCCACCGGATGCACCCCCACGGCACCGAACTCCTCGACGAGGGCAAGGTGATCGTCGACGGCGACCGGATCCCCGGCTGGTTCACCCTGGAGGGGCCCAAGCTCTACCGGCACGACGGCTGGTTCTGGATCCTCGCCCCCGCCGGGGGAGTGGAGACCGGCTGGCAGGGCGCCTTCCGCTCCCGCGCGTTCTTCGGGCCGTACGAGGAGAAGGTCGTCCTGGAGCAGAAGGACACCGACGTCAACGGCCCCCACCAGGGCGGCTGGGTGCGCACCCCGTCCGGCGAGGACTGGTTCCTGCACTTCCAGCAGCGTGGGGCGTACGGCAGGGTGGTCCACCTCCAGCCGATGCGCTGGGACGGTGAGGGAGGGTGGCCGGTGCTCGGGGACGACGGCGCCCCGGTCGCCGTCCACCGCCGCCCGGACCTGCCGGCGCAGCCGCCGGCCGCGCCGGCCACCGACGACGACTTCCCCGGCGGACGGCACGGCCGCCAGTGGCAGTGGGCCGCCAACCCGAGGGACGGCTGGGCCACCCAGCACTCCGCCGACGGACTGCGGCTGACCTGCGTGCGCTCCGCCGAGGCGCACGACCTGCGCAAGGTGCCCAACGTGCTCACCCAGCGGCTGCCCGGCACGCCGTGCACCGTCGAGGTGGAGCTGCGGCTCGACAGCGAGGAGCCGGGGGCGCGCGCCGGGCTCGCGGTCCTCGGGGACGCGTATCGCTGGATCGGGCTCCAGCGGGGCGCGGACGGCGCGGTGCATCTGGTGCACCGGTTCGCCGAGGCGGTCGCCGACAGGGAACGGGACGCCGATCACCCGCGGCTCGCTCCAGAGGGCCGGGCCCGGCTGCGCATCGACATAGGCGCCGGTGCGCGCTGCCGCTTCTCGTACGACACCGGCGACGGCTTCCGCCCTTCCGGGCAGGTCTTCGCCGCCACTCCGTGGCGCTGGGTCGGAGCTCTGCTCGGTCTGGTCGCCCTGGCGCCCACCGGTCAGGGACACGCCGGTGCCGCCACGTTCACCCGGTTCGGGATCGGCGCCCCGGCGCACGGCTGACCGCCGCCGGGCCGTCCTGACCGACCCGTCCACAACTTCACAGTCCGTTGGATCCAGAAGAAGAGAGCCGACCAATGATGATCAGCATTCGCAGAAGCAGCACAGGCAGGCGCCGGACGTCGGCCGCCGTCGCCCTGGGGGCCGTGCTCGCCCTGACCGCCACCGCCTGCGGCGACGACGGCAGCGGCGCGGGCGGCGGCGACGGCGCCGAGGGCAGCGGCAAGGGCAAGATCGTCTTCTGGGACAACAACGGCGGTGTCCGCACCGACATCTGGAAGGAGATCATCGCCGACTTCGAGAAGGCGAACCCGGACATCGACGTCCAGTACGTCGGTATCGCCTCCACCGAGTACCAGTCCAAGGTCGACACCGCCATCCAGGGCGGCGGCCTGCCGGACGTCGGCGGCGTCACCGCGTCCATGCTCGCGGGCTTCGCCGCCCAGGGCGCGCTCGACTCGCTGGACTTCCGGCTGGCCAAGTCCCCCCTGAACGGCAAGCTCAACAAGGACATGATCGAGTCGCTGCGGGCCGCCGGCGGCGGCGACAACAAGCTGTACTCGATCCCGACCTCGGCGAACAACGGCGTCCTCTACTACCGCACCGACCTGTTCGAGAAGGCGGGCCTGGAGGAGCCGACCACCTGGGACCGGTTCTACGACGCCGCGGAGAAGCTCACGAAGAAGGGCAGCAACGAGTTCGGTTACACCATCCGCGGTGGCGCCGGCTCCATCGCCCAGGCCCTGGACGCGATGTACGGCCAGTCCGGCATCACCTCGTTCTGGGACTCCACCGGCAAGAAGACCACGGTCAACGACCCGAAGAACATCGAGGCCCTGGAGAAGTACGCGGCCCTGTTCAAGAAGGTCACCCCCGCCGCCGACCTGAACAACGACTTCACCAAGATGGTCGCGCAGTGGGACTCCGGCCAGATCGGCATGCTGAACCACAACCTCGGTTCCTACCAGGACCATGTGAAGGCGCTCGGCAGCGACAAGTTCCGGGGCATTCCGCAGCCCACCGGGCCCGGCGGAAAGCGGGTCCAGGTCTCCAACCCGGTCGACGGCGTCGGCCTGTTCAAGGGCTCGAAGAACAAGGAGGCCGCCTGGAAGTTCATCGAGTTCGCCACGTCGGCTCCGTCCAGCTCGAAGTTCAACGAGGCGGCCGGGCAGGTGCCGGCGCACATGGACGCCGCGAAGGACGACTGGATCGCCAAGGCGGAGCCGACGAAGCTGGCGGCCGAGGCGCTGAGCGACGGGTCCACGAGCATTGTGCAGCTGCCGTACTACCTGCCGGACTGGAACACGATCTCCAAGGCGGAGAACGAGCCGAACTTCCAGAAGGTCCTGCTCGGCGACATGAGCGCCAAGGAGTTCCTGGACACGTTGGCCGGGCAGCTGAACGAGGCTCAGGCGGAGTGGCAGGAGCAGTTGGGCTGACGCGGGTTCTTCTCGCCGGGGGCGGCTCGTTCCGCTTCGGCTGCGGGCCGTCCCCGGTTGCTCGCGCGGTTCCCCGCGCCCCTGAAGGGAAGCTCCACCGACCCCTGTGGAAAGGCACAGCTCGTGTCCATCACGCGTAGACGGGTCGCCGTTGCCGGGATCGGCGTTCCTCTCGCTCTCGCCATGAACGGGACCGCGCGAGCGACGGCCGGCCGGCGTTCCCGCACCCTCTACATCGCCGGTGACTCCACCGCCGCCCGGAAATACGCCGACGCCGCGCCCGAGACCGGGTGGGGAATGGCGTTGCCCTTCCTGCTGCACCGGCATCTCACCGTCGCCAATCACGCCCTGAACGGGCGGAGTTCCAAGAGCTTCGTCGACGAGGGACGGCTCGATGTGATCCTCTCCTCGATCCGGCCCGGAGACCTTCTGCTGATCCAGTTCGCGCACAACGACGAGAAGGCGGAGGACCCGAGCCGCCACACGGAGCTCTGGACGACGTATCAGGAGTACCTGAGGCGGTACGTCGACGGTGCCCGGGCCCGTGGGGCCCGGCCCGTGCTGGCCACGGCCGTGGAGCGGCGGCGGTTCGACGCGGACGGCCGTGCCGTGCCGAGCCACGGTGAGTATCCGGCGGCGATGCGGGCGCTGGCGGAGGAGGAGCAGGTCGCGCTGCTCGACATCCAGGCGCTGTCGCTGGCGTTGTGGCAGGAGCTCGGGGCCGAGCAGACCAAGACGTACTTCAACTGGACGGCGACCGAGCAGGACAACACGCACTTCAACCCGCCGGGCGCGATCGCCGTGGCGCGACTTCTCGCCCGGGAGCTGCTGCGCACCCGGGTGCTCGCACCGCGCGACGTGCGGCGGCTGGACGAGGAGATCCCGCAGTCGTGGATCACCTGGCCGGAGGCCGCCGTGTAACACCCTCCAGACCATGACGAAGGAGAGCCGCACCATGAACAGATCGAAATGGCATGGGCATGCCAGAGTGAGAGCCGCCTCGCTGGCCGGCTGCACCGCCCTCGTGCTGGCCCTGACCGGCACCGGCGCCCAGGCGCACTCCCCCTCGCACCACCACGACCCCGCCCGGCAGACACTGGGCGCGGGCGACGGCTGGGCCTCCCACGGCACCGGCACCACCGGGGGCGCCGCCGCCGACGCCGAGCACGTCCACACCGTGACCAACTGGGCCGAATTCAAGGCCGCGCTGGCGGACGGCGGCAGCGCGCCGAAGATCATCAAAGTGAAGGGGACCATCGACGCGGTCTTCGAGGGCTGCGAGGCGTTCGCCGCGCCCGGGTACGACTTCGACGCCTACCTGGAGAAGTACGCACCGCAGACCTGGGGCCTGGAGCGGGACCTGAGCGCCGAGCCCGACGACAGCCCCGAGGGGCTGCGCAGGGCGTCCGCCGCCCAGCAGGACACGGCCATCAAGGCGAACATCCCCGCCAACACCACGATCATCGGCGTCGGCCGGAACGCCGGCATCAAGGGCGCCAGCCTCCAGATCAAGGGCGTGGACAACGTCATCGTCCGCAACCTCACCCTCGAGAGCCCGGTCGACTGCTTCCCGCAGTGGGACCCGACCGACGGCAGCCAGGGCAACTGGAACTCCGAGTACGACACCGCCGTCGTGTACGGCTCCACGCACGTCTGGCTGGACCACAACACCTTCACCGACGGGGAGCACCCCGACAGCGAGGCCCCGACCCACTTCGGCATGCTGTACCAGCAGCACGACGGCGAACTGGACATCGTCCGGGGCGCCGACTACGTCACCGCCTCCTGGAACGTCTTCACCGAGCACGACAAGACGATCCTGATCGGCAACAGCGACAGCGAGTCCACCGCCGTCGGCGACCGGGGCAAGCTGAAGGCGACCTTCCACCACAACCTGTTCTCGAACCTGGTCGAGCGCGCGCCGCGCGTCCGCTTCGGGCAGGTGGACGTGTACAACAACCACTTCGTGGCGGACGCCGGCTACTCCTACAGCTTCGGCATCGGCAAGGAGTCCCAGCTCGTCGCCGAGCACAACGCCTTCACCCTGCCGAAGGGCATCAGCCCCGCGAAGATCCTCAAGCGGTGGAACGACTCGCCGCTCACCGCGGCGGGCAACCGGGTCAACGGCAGGAGCGTGGACCTGATCGCCGTGCACAACGCGGAGATCCCGGCCGAGACCCTGCGGTCCGGCGCCGGCTGGACCCCCACCCTGCGCACCGCGGTCCACCCGGCCCGGATCGTCCCGGTCCTGGTCGAGCACGGCGCGGGCGCCGGCCGTATCCGCTGACACCCCCGAGCACCGGCCGGGGCGGTCCCGCTTCCACCCCACCGCGGGGTGCGGACCGCCCCGGGCCGTATCCGTCGTCAAGGAGCACCCGCATGTCCCCGTCCCTGTCCAGAAGGAACGTCCTGCTGGGCGGCGCCGTGGCCGGCACCGCCCTCGCCCTGTCCGCCGCCCCGGCCGTGGCCGCCCATCGGCCACGCGGCCCGTTCGGCCGGTACGGCTCACCGTCCGCCCGCCTCACGCCCGGGACCCTCTACGTCCACCCCGGCGGCGCGGGTGACTTCACCACCGTCCAGGCCGCCGTGACCGCCGCGACCGGCGCCGGACGCGTCCTCGTCATCGCGCCCGGCACCTATCGCGAGACGGTCTCGGTCGACGCCGACCGCACCGGCATGACCTGGCTCGGCGCCTCCGGGGACCCCCGCGACGTGGTGATCGTCTTCGACAACGCGGCCGGCACCCCCAAGCCCGGCGGCGGCACCTACGGCACCTCCGGCTCCGCCACCACCACCGTGCGCGCCGACGGCTTCACCGCCCGCCGGATCACCTTCGCCAACGACTGGCTGCGCACCGACCTCCCCGGCACCAGCGGCACCCAGGCCGTCGCCCTCAAGGTGCAGGGCGACCGCAGCGCCTTCAGCCACTGCCGGTTCCTCGGCCACCAGGACACCCTGTACGCCGACTCGCTCTCCCTGGACACCTTCGCCCGCCAGTACTTCTCCCACTGCTACGTCGAGGGCGACGTCGACTTCGTCTTCGGCCGGGCCACCGCCGTCTTCGAGCACTGCCACTTCCGCACCCTGATCCGCCCGGACCTGACGGGCGCGCCGTACGGCTTCGTCTTCGCGCCCTCCACGGCCGGTGCCAACCCGCGCGGCTACCTGGTCACCCGGAGCAGGATCAGCAGCGAGGCCCCCGACGGCTACTACAAGCTGGCCCGCCCCTGGGTGCCCAGCTCCGACCGCACCGCCCGCCCGATGCTCACCGTCCGGGAGACCCACCTGAGCGCCGGGATCGACGCGGTCGCGCCGTACACCACCATGGCGAGCGGCCACCCGTGGCAGGACCAGCGGTTCGCCGAATACCGCAACACCGGCCCCGGCGCCCGGATCACCGTCCCCGAGAACCGGCCCCAGCTGACCCGCGCCGAGGCCGCCGCCCTCACCCGGGAGAGCCACCTCGGCGACTGGCGGCCCCGTGCGTAGGGGCACGCTCACCTCCGCCGCGGCCGTCGAGCACCGCGTACCGCGCCACGCCGGCACCGGGAGGCGCCATGGGCGGCCCTGAGCCACTGGGGCGACGGACGTTCGTCACCGGGGCCGCCGCGGCCGCCCTCATGGCGGGCACCGGGAGCAGCGCGGCGGCCGATCCCCCCGGCGGCACCCTGCCGGGCTTCCACCTCGCCCTCAAGGACGACCTGCGGTTCCCGCTGGCCTGGGGCACCTCACCCGTCCGGGACTTCCGCGCATGGCGGCGGGTGGCCCGCGCCAAGGTCGAGGAACTCCTGCTGACCGACCGGCAGGCGGACACCCCGTACGCGCCCGAGTTCACGGCGGGCACCCGGGGCGACGGCTACACGAGGGAGTCCGTGACCGTCTCCCTCACCCGGTACGAAAGGGTGCGCGGCTCCCTGCTCACCCCGGACGGCCCCGGGCCCTTCCCCGCGGTGCTCCTGCTGCACGACCACGGGTCGAAGTTCGACATCGGGAAGGAGAAACTCGTCCGTCCCTGGGACGACGACACCCGTCTCGCCTCCGCGCGGGGCTGGGCCGACCGCTTCTTCGACGGACGTTTCGTCGGCGACGAACTCGCCCGGCGCGGCCATGTGGTGCTGTGCCTGGACGCGCTCGGCTGGGGCGACCGCGGCCCCCTCGTCTACGAGCAGCAGCAGGCCCTGGCGAGCAACCTCTACCACCTGGGCTCCTCCCTCGCGGGTCTGCTCGCCCGCGAGGACCAGCGGGCCGCCGCCTTCCTGGCGGGCCTGGACCGGGTGGACGAACGCCGGGTCGCCGCCGTCGGGTTCTCCATGGGCGGCTACCGCGCCTGGCAGGTCGCCGCCCTCAGCGACGACATCGCGGCGGCGGCGAGCGTGTGCTGGATGACGGGCCTGAAGGAGATGATGGTCCCCGGCAACAACACGCTGCGCGGCCAGTCGGCGTTCCACATGCTCCACCCGGGGCTCTCCCGGCACCTGGACATCCCCGACGTGGCGAGCATCGCCGCGCCCCGGCCGATGCTGTTCTTCCACGGCGGGCAGGACACCCTGTTCCCCGCCGACGGGGTGCGGGTCGCGTACGGGAAGCTGCGCGCGGTCTGGCGTTCACGCGGCGCCGAGGAGCGGCTGCGGCTGAAGACGTGGCCGGAGTACGGCCACGTCTTCAACGCCGTGATGCAGGACGAGGTGTACGGCTGGCTCGACTCCGTCCTGTGAGGCGGCCGCGGCTCGGCGCCGCACCGGCCGGACCGATTCCAGGGTCGGCACCACCGGCTCGATGGTGCCGTCGGCCGCGAACTCCAGGCGGTCGACGGTGGTCTCCCGGTGCGTGCCGTCCCCGCCCGGCCCGCCGGGGCCGTTCAGCGCGAACCGGTGATAGACGATGTACCAGTCGTCGGTTCCGGGGGCGTTGACCACGCTGTGGTGGCCGGTGCCGAGGATGCCGTACTCGGGGCGCTTGGACAGGATGGTGCCCCGCTCGGTCCACGGGCCGAGCGGGGACGGTCCGGTCGCGTAGGCCACGTGGCAGTCCTCGCCGCGGGTGTCGTCCTCGGACCACATGAAGTAGTAGGTGCCGTCCCGCTTCACCACGAAGGAGCCCTCGCGGAAGCCGCCCGGGGTGATGTCCGCCCGGGCGTCACCGGGACCGGGCCGCCGGACGTCGGTGCGGCGGCCCGGAGCCGGTCACGGGCCCGGCGGGGCTCAGTCGTAGGTGAGGTCCGACGCCGAGAACTTGCAGTACGTGCCGTCGGGACCGGAGCCGAGGTCCTTCGGCTCCTTGCCCGAGTCGTTGCCCTGGTAGCGGGTGCAGGTCTTGATCTTCTTCTTGCCGTCGCCGTGGATGCGGATCCTCGACAGCGTGGCCGTGTCGCCGTAGTTGGTGTTGATGCCGACGAGCGACTTGCCGGGTGCGGTCACGTCGATGTCGCTCAGCACGATCGTGCGCTTGTACTGCTTCTTGCAGTTCCCGCAGGAGCGCACCAGTTTGCCGAAGTCCTCGACCTGGAAGCCGCTCACCGTCAGCTTGCCGGCGCCGTTGAACTGGAGCACCTTGTCGTCGGCCTTCTTCGCGCCGCCGCCGATCACCTTGTACTGGGCGGACGACGAGGTGCCCTTGAAACTGGCCGCGTCCTCGCCGACGTCCAGCCACCACACGTTCTCCAGCGTGCAACTGCCCTTGCAGTGCACGCCGTCGGCGGCCGGGGTGCCGATGACGACGTTCTTCAGCGTGGCGCCGTCGGCCAGCTCGAAGATCGGGTCCTGGCCCTCGTCCTGGCCGTCGCCGCCCAGGGCGCCGGTGCCGTAGAACTTCTTCATGCCGCCGTCGTAGACGCCGGAGACCGGGACGGTCTTCGAGACCGGCTTGCTGCCGGTGTCGGACGGCCAGGACGACGCGGCGCCCGCGGTGGACAGCATCGTCGTGGTGACGATCGCCGCGCCCGTGAGGCCGAGCGCGGAGACCGAGGCGATCACGGCCCGCCGCTTGGTGGTCCGGCGGCGGTGGGAGACGCGCTGTTCGGGTTGTGCAGTCATGCGCAATGTCCTTGCGTACGGAGAGTCTTTGCGTCTTCCGGTCGCCGCCGGTGCGGGAAGGGTTGCCGTGTCCGGTGATCTTTTTCTACGGATCCCCGTCGCCGGTCGCGTCGTTGTCGTCCTGCGCCGCGAAGTCGCCGCCGACCTCGGCCCTTTCGGACCCGGCGGCGGCCGTCGCCGCGTAGGTGTCGTCCCCGGCGTCCCGGCCGCCGCGCTCGTGGTCGTACTGCCCCGCGAACATCCACGCGCCGGGCTCGACCGTACGGCCCTCCTTGAGCGTCCAGGTGTAGACGAGGAAGCCGTCCCGCTCGTCCACCGTGAGCGCGAAGTCGTCCTCGGGCAGCGAACGCCAGGCACCCGTGGAGGTCACCCCGCCGGTCTGCGCGACCCGCAGTTCCACGGTGAGCGCCGTCAGCCGGACGCTCGTCTTCAGCGTGACGTTGCTCTGCGCCCAGAACTCGTTGCTGTGCGGGTCCACCGAGCCGTCCGACCACAGCGGCCCGTCCTCGACACCGGCCGGTGGCCGGGAGGCGCCGCCGGACGAACTCGGCGTGCCGGCCGGGGGAGCCGCGGTGTCCTGGGACCGGTCCGTCTTCGGTGGGGGGTGCACCGGCGGCTCGGGCGCCCGGCTCGTCGCGTCCGGGGACGGTGTGGTCGTCGGCGACACGGCCACCTGCCGCTGCGGGGGAGCCTCCTCGCCCTTCACCGCGGACGCGACCGCGTAACCGCCCACCGCCAGCACCCCGGCCACCGCCGCCGTCGCGCCCGCCACCCGGACCCAGCCGAACACCGGCGGCCGCGTGGCCCGGTGGTCCGGACGGGCCGGGCCGGCCATGCCGCGCTCCACCCGGGCCAGGATGCGCTCCCGGTCGGGCTCGTGCGCCCCGGCCGCCTCGTGCAGCCGGGCGCGCAGTTCCTCGTGCACGTCCCGCCGCGTCGTCATCGGTCCCTTCCCGTGGCCTCGTCGGCGCGCTCGCGCACGCTCCCGCCCTCGTCCCCGCGGGCGGTCGCCGCCACCGCCGCGTGCACCCGACGCGGTACCTCCCGCGTGCCCAGCAGCCGCTGCAGTTCGGTCATCCCCTTCGAGGTCTGGCTCTTCACCGTACCCACCGAGATGCCGAGGGCCAGCGCGGTGTCCTTCTCGGACAGGTCGAAGGCGTGCCGCAGCACCACGCACGCCCGCTTGCGGAACGGCAGCCGGCGCAGCGCCTCCTGCACGTCCACCACGCCCGGCACGTCGGGGTTCTCGGTCCGTTCCTCGCGCGGCGACCAGAACAGCGCGATCCGCCGCCGCTCGCGCACCGCGCTGCGGATGCGGGTACGGGCCAGGTTGGCCACCACCCCCCGGGCGTACGCCACCGGATGGTCGGCGGCGCGCACCCGGTCCCAGCGGTGCCACAGCGCCAGCAGCGCGTCCGCCGCCAGATCGTCGGCGATGTCCGCCTCACCCGTCAGCAGATGGGCCAGCCGGGACAGTTCGGCGTAATGGCGCTCGAAGAACGCGTGGAACTCCACGGAGGCGGCATCGTCGACGACGGTGCCCACGGGCGACCTCCTCTCGCAGCGGCGCCGGGCGCCCGACGGGGCACCGGTGACCGGGTGTGTGTCATGTAGATGACATGTGGACGTCCGGAGCCGACCGGCGCGGGTTCCGGAGCGTAGCAGTGATCCTTCACGGGTTCGTGCGGAGGGTCGAACAGCGTCTGGCCGGTCGGCATACGAATCCGTAACACGAACCCCACCGGAACGAGGTTCACCGCGGGCACGATCCAGCCATCATCACCGGGTCGATCGCCCAGGTACCGAGGGATGGTTGCCGTGCCCGGGGCGCGGCAGACGGCCGGCCGACCCGAAGCCGGGCCACCCACGGTGAACAGCCTCGACCGGTTCTTCCGGATCTCCGGACGGACGTCCACCCCTCGCGGCCGGGCGGGTTCGCGCGTTCACGAAGCGGGCGAAGGGACCGGCGGGCGGGACGCCGGTCACGGATTGCGCAGGAAGCCCGACTCGTAGGCCGCGATGACGGCCTGGGTGCGGTCCCGGGCGCCCGTCTTGGCCAGCACGGAGGCCACGTGCGTCTTCACCGTCGCGGCGCCGACCTCCATCCGCCGGGCGATCTCCGCGTTGGTCAGCCCGGCCGCCATGTGCCGCAGTACCTCGCTCTCGCGCCCGGTCAGCCGCGCCACCCACGCGGGAGGCGCGGCGCACGCGCGCGCGTGTTCGGCGGCGAGCGCGCGGACCGCCGCCGGGAACAGCAGGCTGTCGCTGCGCGCCACCAGTCGCACCGCCCCGACGAGCGCGTCGGCGTCCGACCGCTTCAGGAGGAACCCGGCGGCCCCCACGCGCAGGGCGTCGTACACGTACGAGTCGTTCTCGAAGGTGGTGACGACGACGATCCGCGGCGGTTCGTCCAGACCGGCGAGGATCTGCTCGGTGGCGCGGATGCCGTCGATCTCCGGCATCCGGACGTCCATCAGCACCACGTCGGGCCGCAGCTCCCGCACCACGGCGACCGCCTCCGCCCCCGTGGCCGCCTCGCCGACCACCTCCAGATCCGCCTCGGCCGACAGGATGGCCCGCAGAGCGGTGCGCACCATGCGCTCGTCGTCGGCGAGGACGACACGGATCGGGGCGGGGGCGGTCATGGCACTTCCTTGAGGTGGTGGGGCGTTCGGGGTCAGGGTGTCGCACGGCTCGGAAGGCGTACGTGCAGGCGCCAGGTGTCCCCGGCCGGACCCGCGTGGGCCGTGCCGCCCAGCACGCGGGCGCGGGACTCGATGCCGGGCAGGCCGTGGCCGCCGCCGGGGCGGGTGACGGGAGCGGACGGCAGGGGGTTCTCCACGGTGAGCTCCAGGCGGCCGTCGCGCAGTTCGACGCGCAGGGTCACCTCGGCTCCGTCACCGGCGTGTTTGAGGGCGTTGCTCAGACCCTCCTGCACGATGCGGTAGGCCTCGCGGGAGAGCACCGGCGGCAGGGCCTGGAGCGGCGCCCCGACCGTGGCCGTCACCTTCAGCCCGCCCGCCCGGGTGCGGCGCAGCAGATCGTCCAGGTCGGCGGCGAGGGTGGGCGCCGGGGCCGTACCGGGGGCATCGCCGTCCCGCAGCAGACCGAGTACCGCGTCGAGTTCGCCCACCGTGCGCCGGGTGGTCTCCTCGATCGCGGCGAGGGCCTCGCGGGCGAACCCCGGGTCGGCGTCCAGGACCCGGCGGGCCGCGCTCGCCTGCAAGGTCACCGCGCTCAGCGCGTGCCCCACACAGTCGTGCAGCTCCCGCGCCAGCCGGTTGCGTACGGCGAGGTCGGCGGCGCGTGCCTCGGCGGCGGCGAGCCGGTCCTCGGGGGTGGGGCCGAGCAGCGCGGGCGCCCAGCGGGCCAGCAGCGCCCCGGCCCCCGCCGCACAGCCGGCCAGCGCCAGCAGCGACGCCGCGCCCGCGACCGGTGCGAGCGCCATCGCCCACGTGTGGTCGAACACCTCCGGGAACCCGAGCCGGTTGTGCCACGCCCCCGAGGTGAGGGGCATCACGATCAGTACGGCCGCGAACGGCGGCACCGCCAGCGACATCCCCGCGAGGATCCCGCCGAACGCCAGATGCAGCGTGAACCACAGCGCCGTACGGCCCTTGGCGGCCCGGCCGCGGGCGGGCCCGTCGGCGAGCCGGTCCGCCTCCACCCCGCACAGCCAGCGCACGGCGGCGCTCTCCAGCGGCCGGGTCAGCGGGAACAGGGAGGTGACGGCGGCGAGCGGCAACCCCACGGCGAACGAGGAGAGGTGCAGGGGGAACGACGAGAAGACGTCGTCGGAGCCGGCCACGGGACCGACGACGATCGCGCCGACCAGGACGTACGGCATGGCGAGCGCGCCGCCCAGGATCAGGTGGATCCAGCGCAGCCGCGCCCGCCGGCCGAACAGCGGCCGGGCGAACGCCCTCACGCCAGCGGGGGCCGCACGGCCCCGGCGGACCGTGCCGCGAGGAACCGGGCGGCGACGAGGGCGACGAGCAGGCCGACGATCATCTGGCCAGCGTAGGCCAGCAGCATCAGCCCCGTCGGACGGTCGGCGGGATCTCCCCCGGTGACCAGGGCGGCCGCCGCCATCCAGCCGCCCCAGCAGGCCACGGCACCGGATCCGATCCCGGCGAGGGCGAGCGGCACCCGCACCGGCAGCGCCGGAACCCGGCGGAAGGCCAGCAGGACACCACCGGTGACCGCGGCCAGGATGTAGACGACGTACAAGGACTCCAGGACGTGGAAGTCGCTGCCGCGGTCCGCGAGCACGCCCGCGCTCAGCCCGGTCGTGCCGCCCAGGGCCCAGACGGCCCGCAGGGTCAGCGGGAACAGCGCGAGCACGGTGGCCGCCACCGCGGTGACCCGCTGCGCCGTGCCCGCCGGACCGATGGGCAGGTCCCCCATCCGGCCGCGCCACAGGTGACCCCAGCGGTCCCGGGCGTACAGCGCGAACAGGGCGCCCAGCGCGAGGCCCTGGACGATGAACCCGATGTAGACGACGGCGAACACCCACTCGTGCAGGAAGGGCTCGCCTCCGCCGCCGGACGTGCCCGCCGCACCCCCGCCGAACGCGCGCACCAGCAGCTGGAGCGGATAGCCGGCCATGACCGGCGCCAGCAGCCCGGCCGCGACCCACATCGGCGCCGCGAGCAGCCACGCGGGCACCGCGCGGCCCCACGGCCGGGTCAGCAGCAGCGCCAGCACGATCACGGCGCCGTCCATCGCGACGGTGACCACGTTCGCGACGACCATCGCGGTGTCGTGGTCCAGCAGCGGACTGCCCGCCGGGATGCCGACATGACTGCCGGCCACCCAGATCGTCTTGAGGGACAGGTAGGGCAGGCAGGCCACGACGGCGACGGCGCGCAGCAGCCTGCGGGAGCGGGGGAGTGCGGGGCCGACGGTGGCGACGGCGGGGGCGAGTGTCTGCGACATGCCCTCAGACTCGCGCCCGCCCGCCCGCCGGCACCTCCTGCACGACGACGATCCGCCTCCGCCGCGCGGGGGAGGACCGCATCAGCCTCCCAGCGTGAGCACGAGCTCCTCGATCTCCGCACCCCGCGCGGGCGCGTACCCGGTGGTGCGCGCGGAGACCTCGAAACCGCACCGCCGCAGCACCCGCAGCGACCCCGCGTTGTCCGCGGCCACGCGCGCGTACAGCGGGCGCTCGGTCACCTCCGCCAGCAGTGCGCGCAGCGCGGCGGTGGCGACGCCCTTGCCCCAGTGGGCGCGGTCGATCCAGTACGTCACCTCGAGCTCGCCCGGCTCCCCGTACACGGAGGCGTGGCCCACCACGTCACCGTCGCCCAGGACCGTGCGCACCACGATGTCCGGTGAGGTGCGGATGCGGGCCCAGTGGGCGCCGAAGCGGTCCTGGTCGGTGGGGTCCTCGGGGGTGAAGGCCGCCATGCGCAGCGCGTCCGGGTCGTTGAGCTGCCGGTAGAAGACCGGCAGATCGCTGTCGTGCACGGGCCGCAGGGAGACGTCCATGGGTCAGAGCCTACGGGTGGCCAGGGTCAGCCGGTCGCGCGCGTCGAACAGGGCGTCCTTGACCAGCTGCTCGTGCGCGGGCGTGAGCCGGGCCACCGGCACCGAGCAGCTGATCGCGTCCCGCGCGGGGGTGCGGTACGGGATCGCCACACCGAAGCAGCGCAGCCCCAGGGTGTTCTCCTCGCGGTCCACGGCGAAGCCCTGCTCCCGCACCAGGTGCAGCTCCTCGATGAGCTTCTCCCGGTCGGTGATGGTGTTCTCGGTCAGGGCGGGCAGCGTCTCCGGGAGCATCTTGCGCACCTGCTCGTCCGAGTACGTGCTCAGCAGCGCCTTGCCGAGCGACGTCGAGTGCGCGGGCAGCCGGCGGCCGACCCGGGTGAAGGGGCGCAGGTAGTGCTGCGACTGGCGGGTGGCCAGGTAGACGACGTTGGTGCCGTCGAGCCGGGCGAGGTGGATGGTCTCCGTCGTGTCGTCCGAGAGCCGGTCCAGGCTCGGGCGGGCCGCCGCGACCACCTCGTCGCCGTCGATGTAGGACGTGCCGACCAGCAGCGCCCGGACACCGATGCCGTACCGCGTGCCCGTCGCGTCCGTCTCCACCCAGCCGAGATCCACCAGCGTGCGCAGCAGCATGTAGAGGCTCGACTTGGGGTACCCGACGGCTTCCTGGACCGCCGCCAGGGAGTGCATGCCGGGGCGCCCCGCGAAGTATTCGAGCAGTTCAACGGTCCGTACCGCGGACTTGACCTGTGCCCCGCCGCCCGTCTCGCCAGCCGACATCGCCCTTGACCCCTTCGTTCGCCGGGAAATAGTCTCCGAAGCACATTCATCCACAGAGACAGTGTTCAGCATATCGAACGCCCCTGGTGGATGACGTACATACTGCGGCATTGCATGCGGCAATCAAGTGGAGGGACCCGCGGTGGCAGCAGCACCAGTCTGGAGTGTCGACCCCCGAACCGGGAAGCAGCGTGAACAGGTTGCGGTGGAGGCCACAGCCCAGGAGGTGGACGCAGCCGTCCGCGCCGCGCACGACGCGCGCGGCGCGCTGGCGGACCGCGCCGTCCGCGCGGCCTTCCTGCGCACGGCGGCCGACGAGCTCGAGGCGGCCAAGGACCAGCTCGTCGAGGCCGCCGACGCGGAGACCGCGCTCGGGCCGGTCCGGCTGACCGGCGAGCTCGCCCGCACCTGCTATCAGCTGCGCGCCTTCGCCGACATCGTCGACGAGGGCGCCTTCCTCGACGTCGTCATCAACCACCCCGACGACACCGCGACGCCGCCCATCCCGGACCTGCGCCGTTACAAGATCCCGCTGGGCGTCGTCGCCGTCTACTCGGCGTCCAACTTCCCCTTCGCCTTCTCGGTGCCCGGCGGCGACACCGCGAGCGCGCTCGCGGCCGGCTGCCCGGTCGTCGTCAAGTCCCACCCGGACCACCCCGGCCTGTCCGAGCTGGTCGCCAAGGTGCTGCGCCGGGCCGCCGCCCGGCACGACATCCCCGAGGGCGTGCTCGGCCTGGTGCACGGCTTCGAGGCCGGCGTCGAGCTCATCAAGCACCCGCTCGTCTCGGCGGCCGGCTTCACCGGCTCCATCCGCGGGGGCCGTGCCCTCTTCGACGCGGCCGCCGCCCGGCCCGTCCCGATCCCCTTCCACGGCGAGCTGGGCTCCCTGAACCCGGTCGTCGTCACCGAGGCCGCCGCCACCGAGCGCGGCGAGGCGATCGGTGCCGGGCTCGCCGGTTCCATGACCCTGGGCGTCGGCCAGTTCTGCGTGAAGCCGGGCCTGGTCCTGGCGCCGGCCGGCGAGGCCGGTGACCGGCTGCTCAAGTCGCTGACGGAGGCCGTCAGCGACACCGACGCGGGCGTCCTGCTCGACCACCGCATGCGCGACAACTTCGTCGCCGGGGTCGCCGAGCGCGCCCAGCTGCCCGACGTGGAGTCCCCGGTCACCCCGGGCGCGGGCGGCGAGCACACGGTCAGCGCGGGCTTCCTCACCGTCCCGGCGAGCCGGCTGGCCCAGGAGGGCGAGCACGACCTGCTGCTCGAGGAGTGCTTCGGCCCGGTCACCGTGGTGGCCCGCTACGAGGACGACGCCGAGGTGCGGGCGGTGCTGTCGCGGCTGCCCGGGAACCTCACCGCGACGGTGCAGCTCTCCGCCGAGGAGGCGGCCGGGGAGGGCCGCGGCGCGGAGATCGTGCGGGAGCTGACGCCGCTGGCCGGGCGCGTGCTGGTGAACGGCTGGCCGACGGGGGTCGCGGTCGCCGCCGCTCAGCACCATGGCGGGCCGTACCCGGCGACGACCTCGACGTCCACGTCGGTGGGCGGTACGGCCATCGAGCGGTGGCTGCGGCCGGTGTCGTACCAGGGGGCGCCCGAAGCCCTGCTGCCGCCGGAGCTCAAGGACGACAACCCGCTGGGACTGCCCCGGAGGTTCAACGGCAGGCTGGAGCGCTGAGGTTCACCCCGCGCTCGGCTCCAGGCCCGCGTCGCGGGCCAGGAGTGCCGCCTGCACCCTGTTGTCACAGTCCAGCTTGGTCAGGATGCGGCTGACGTAGGTCTTCACCGTGGCCTCGCTCATGTGCAGGCGGGCGCCGGCGTCCGCGTTGGACAGGCCCTCGCCCAGCAGGGCCAGGACCTCGCGTTCGCGCGTCGTCAGCCCGGCCAGGCGGCGGCGTGCCTCCTCGCCGCGCACGGTGGCGGCGGGGGAGGCGAGGGTGTCCACCACGTGCCGGGTGGCGGCCGGGGACAGATAGGCGTTGCCGGCCGCCGCCGCGCGGACCGCGTGGATCAGCTCCTGCGGCGCGGAGTCCTTCAGCAGGAAGCCCGCGCTGCCGTGGCCGAGTGCCCGCAGGACGTTGTCGCGTTCCCCGAACGTGGTCAGGATCAGCACGCGGACCCGCGGCGCGGCCCGGCCCATCTCGGCCAGTGCGGTCAGCCCGTCCATCACGGGCATCTGGATGTCCAGCAGGGCCACGTCGACCGCGGTGCCGCGGGCGATCTCCACCGCCTCCCGGCCGTCCCGCGCCTCGGCGACGACATCGATGTCGTCGGCCGAGGTGAGGATCATCCTGATGCCGGCCCTGATGAGCGGCTCGTCGTCGGCGACGAGGACCCGGATCACACGGCCTCCTGCACGGTGTCGGTGTGCCAAGCGGATGGCGAAGCCCGCCCATCATGCCCGATCCGGGCGCGGGTGCGGCCACCGACCGTCCGTCATACCCTGTGCTGGTAGGACTCCTTGGAGGACAGCTTCCCGTCGCGGAAGCAGAACCGGTAGACGATGTCGGCCTCGTCGTCCACGAAGTGCTCGCAGGTCGCGTCCTCGGGCAGCGGCGGGCCGTCCTTCTCCACGCCCTCGGTGAGCAGCGAGCCGCCTTCCGGGAACTTCTTCCGGATGTCCGCCTCGGAGTCACCGACCTGGGCCGACTCGTACACGCTCGCCGGGATGACGCCCTTCCCCACCTCGTCCATCAGTTTCCCGACCCCCCAGAACAGCAGGGCACCGGTGCCCACGACGAGGACGACGGCGGTGAGGGCGCACCCGAGGGCGACGTTCTTCTTGCTGCTCATGAGGGCGGCGAACTCCTTCTGCGGATCAGCGCGTTCGATGACGGCTCCACCGTCGCCCGCGGACCCCCCGCCGGTCTGCCCCCGATAGTCGTCGCCCACAGCGACAAAAGTCGCGCCGTCCGGACGGGACCGCCCCCGGCCGTCGCCGTACGGCAGCACACCGGCGAGGCGGAAACCTCCGTCGGGGGTGGGGCCGGTGTGCACCATGCCGCCGACCAGCCTGGCCCGCTCCCGCAGGCCCGTCAGCCCCTGGCCGCCGCTGATCGCGGGCGGCCCGGCCGGTGCCCCGGCCGGTACCGCCCCGTTGGCCACCTCGACCACCAGACTGTCCGGTTCGTAGCGCAGCGCCACGGTGATCGGGGCGCCCGGCGCGTGCTTGTGCGCGTTGGTCAGGCCCTCCTGGACGATGCGGTACACCGCGTGGTCGGCGGCGGGCGCGAGGGGCCGTTCGGTACCGGAGCGGTGCAGCTCCACCGGCGCGCCCGCGGCCCGCGACGACGCGACCAGCTTGTCGACGGAGGCCGCCACACGGGCCGTGGAGGGCTCGGCGTCGTCCTTCGGGCCCGGCGCGGGCGCTTCCACGCCGTCCCGCAGGATGCCCACGGCCTCGCGCAGCTCCCGCATCGCCGACCTGGAGGCCTCCCGGAGGATGCCCACCCCTTCCCGCTGGCGGTCGTTCAGCTCCGGGTCCACCTCCAGCGCCCCGGCGTGCACGGCGATCAGGGCGAGCTGGTGGCCGAGGCTGTCGTGCATGTCCTGGGCGATGCGCTGCCGTTCCAGCAGCCGGGCCTGCCGCGCCACCATCGCCTGCTCGCGCACCAGTTGGGCGTTGTGCCGCCGCAGGGCGTCGAGCAGGTCGTGGCGCTGGGCGCGGTACCGGGAGGCGAGCCCCGGCACGACCGCCAGCACCAGGAACGGGCTTCCGCTCAGCGCGGCCGTCACCAGCAGCGACACCCCGAGCTCGTCGTCGGCCGCGGTGGTGACGAAGTAGAGCGCGAGTCCGGCCGCGTACGCGGCCGGCGCGCGCACCGGGCGCTTGATGCGGCTGCCCGCCGACCAGCTCGCGTAGATCAGCAGCGGGAACGTGCCGACGACTGCCCCGGCCAGGGCCGACGAGACCATCAGCACCGTCGCCGGCAGGGCGCGGCGGGCCAGGGACAGTACGGCGACGACCAGGGCCAGGGCACCGCCCCGCGCCACGGATCCGGTCTCCGTCGTGTGGAGGAGACCCGCGATCCCGGCGAGCACCGGGGTGAGTACGACCTCTCCGACGATCCGCTTGCGGGGCCAGGGGGAGGCGGCGGCGAGCCGGGAACGGAGCGGCAGGCCGGTACGGGGTGTCTCTGGTACGTCCACGCGCAGACGATAGAGGGCCGCCCCCGGACGCCCGCATCCCCCCTTGGGCGCGGTCCCGAACGACGAAAGTGAACTCCCGGTCGCCAAGGGGCCTGTCACCTTTGGTCGTTGCGGGTGGCGACTTATGGAGACTGCTCCGGGCCGCGGCACACGGCGACGATGGCTCCGCCGGATGCCACACAGGCGACGGCGCAGAGACCACGGCAACGGGAGCGGAACAGTGGACAGTGCGGGACAGTGGACCGGCGGGCGTTTCGTCATCCGGCAGAAGGCCGCTCTCACGACCGACCGGTACACAGTGAGCGAGTTGCTGCCGGACGGTTCCGACGGCGACGTCCTCGCCTTCGCCGAGCTGAAACGGTTGTCGCTCGAGGAGGAGATGACCTTCTACACCGACGAGTCCAGGACACGAGTCCTCTTCACCGTCAAGGAACGCGGCCTCTTCGACGCCGGTGACGGTTACGACGTGCGGGACGCGGAAGGGGACCCCATCGGCGCGTTCGAGGAGAGGTTCCTCGCCTCCCTGCTGCGCTCGACGTGGGTTCTGGACCAGCCGGGCTCGCCCGCGGCCGTCGGGCGGGAGCGCAACCGGTTCGTGGCCGTGCTCCGCCGCGTCTGGAACTTCCTGCCGTTGGACCTGGTGCCGTTCATGTGGCCGTACCACTTCGATTTCGAGACGGACGGCAAGCCGGTGATGAAGGTCGACAAGAAGTTCGGGCTGCACGACCGCTATGTGGTCGACATGGCCGCGCCCGGTCTCGACCCGCGCCTCGCCATCGCCCAGGCCGTGGCCCTGGACACGCTCCAGGACCGCTGACCGGGACCGCGACCCGGGCCCTGGGCGCCGGGCCCCGCCTGAAAGAATCCCGCCATGGACCTGGACATCCCCGAACTGCCCTTTCCCCTGCGCGCCTACGGCCCCGACGGCCACTGGTCCCACGAGGACGGCGTCCTCACGGGCTGGGCCGGGCCCCGGCAGGACCGTTTCGTGCCGCCCACCGCTGAGGCCCTGGACCCGGCCTCCGACGCGCCGCGTCTGCTGGGCGCGCCCGAGGGCGACTTCCAGCTGATCGCCCGCGTCACGGTCGGCTTCGCCGCCTCCTTCGACGCCGGCGTCCTCTACGTCCATGTCGGCGAGCGGGCCTGGGCCAAGCTCTGCCTGGAGTACTCCCCGGACGTGCCCACCGTCTGCACGGTGGTCACACGGGACCACTCCGACGACGCCAACTCCTTCACCGTCGACGGCAGTTCGGTCTGGCTCCGGGTGAGCCGCACCGGCCGCGCCTTCGCCTTCCACGCCTCCCGCGACGGCGAGCACTGGACCTTCGTCCGGCTCTTCACTCTCGGCGACGAGAAGGAGTCCGGCGCCGCCCTGATCGGCTTCATGAGCCAGTCGCCGATGGGGGAGGGCTGTGTGGTGACGTACGACCACATCGAGTACCGGCCCCACTGGCCGCGTGATCTGCGGGACGGCAGCTGAGGGAATGAGAGCGGCTGCTTGAACGTTCACGCGGTTATCGGAGGGAGTCTCCGTACCCCTACGACCCTGGAGAGAGCCGACTCATGCGCGTCGAGATCTGGAGCGACATCGCCTGCCCCTGGTGCTATGTCGGAAAGGCCCGCTTCGAGAAGGCCCTGGCCGCCTTCCCGCACCGTGAGCGGATCGAGGTCGTGCACCGCTCCTTCGAGCTGGACCCGGGCCGGGCCAAGGACGACATCCAGCCGGTGATCACGATGCTCACCGAGAAGTACGGCATGAGCGAGGCCCAGGCCGAGGCCGGTGAGGACAACCTGGGCGCCCAGGCCGCCGCCGAGGGCCTGCCCTACCGCACCCGGGGCCGCGACCACGGCAGCACCTTCGACATGCACCGCCTGCTGCACCACGCCCGCGAGCAGGGCCGCCAGGTCGAGCTGCTCGACCTGCTGTACAAGGCGAACTTCGCCGAGGAGCGGTCCGTCTACGACGACGACGAACGGCTCGTCGCTCTGGCCACCGCCGCCGGTCTCGACGCGGACGCCGTCCGCCAGGTCCTCGCCGACCCGGAGGCGTACGCCGACGAGGTCCGCGCCGACGAGCGCGAGGCCGCGCAGCTCGGCGCGACCGGGGTGCCGTTCTTCGTGCTGGACCGCACGTACGGCGTCTCCGGCGCCCAGCCCGCCGAGGTGTTCACCCAGGCGCTGACCCAGGCCTGGGGCGAGCGTGCGCCGCTGACGTCGATCGACGACGGCGGCGAGGTCTGCGGCCCGGACGGATGCGCGGTACCAAGGCAGTAGACACGCAGGTCAGGGCCGATGGATAAGCATTCCTTGGCGTTATTGGCACACATTCCGCAATGGACGGGGAGATCCCGGGGCCGCACAGTGGGTCCATGGAGACCTTCGAGAACCTCGTCCGTGCCGAGTTCACCCCGAAGAACACCTACCTGAACACCGCGAGCAGCGCGCTCCTGCCGACCCGTACCGTGGCCGCACTCCAGGACGCCGTACGGCTGCGCGCGGAGGGCCGGTCACTCGATCCGCTGTTCGCCGACGTCGAGGCCTGCCGCGCCGCGTACGCCCGGCTGGCCGGCGTCCCGGTCGAGCGGGTGGCCGCCGGCGCGACCGTCGCCCTGCACACCGCGCTGGTCGCGGCCTCGCTGCCGCCCGGCGCCGAAGTCCTCACCGCGGAGGGCGACTTCACCTCCGTACTGAATCCTTTTCACGCCCGTGGCGACCTCAAGGTGCGGGCCGTGCCGCTGGAACGGCTCGCCGACTCCGTCCGCCCGGGCACCGCGCTGGTCGCGGTGAGCGCCGCGCAGTCCGCCGACGGCCGGATCGCCGATCTCGCCGCGCTGCGCGAGGCGGCCACGGAACACGGAGCACGCACCTACGTCGACTTCTCCCAGGCGGCCGGCTGGCTGCCGGTGACGGCCGACGCCTACGACTACAGCGTCTCCATCACCTTCAAGTGGCTGCTCGGCCCGAACGGCGCGGCCTTCCTGGTCGTACCGGAGGACTTCGGCGATCTCACGCCGGTGCAGGCGGGCTGGGTCGCGGGCGAGAACCCGTGGGACAGCTGCTACGGCCCCGTCACCGAACTCGCCCACTCGGCCCGGCGGTTCGACTCCAGCCCCGCGCTGTTCAGCTACGCGGGACTGCGGGCCTCCCTCGAACTCGTCGAGGAGATCGGCGTGGACGTCGTCCGCGCCCACGACCTGGCCCTCGCCGACCGCTTCCGCGCGGGCCTTGCCACGCTGGGCCACACGCCCGTGCCCTCGCCCGGTTCGCCGATCGTGTCGGTGCCCGGACTCGGCCGCCTGCAACCGGAGATGGCGAAGGCGGGCATCGCGGTGTCCGCCCGGGCCGGCAACCTGCGGGCGTCCTTCCACCTCTACAACACGGCCGCCGACGTGGACCGCCTGCTGGACGCGCTGTCCGGCTGAACGCCCTCCCGGTCCGGCACACGCCAGCGGGCCGGTGCCTCCTTGTCCCACACGAGGAGGCCCGGCCCGCAGTATGTGTCAGGCGCTCACTTCACCGGAGTGAAGTCCCGCGCCCCGATGAAGTCCGGCCGCCGCACCGGCGCCGCGAACGGCTCGACCGCCGTGTTCTCGACGCTGTTGAACACGATGAACACATTGCTGCGCGGGAACGGCGTGATGTTGTCCCCGGAGCCGTGCATGCAGTTGCAGTCGAACCAGGTCGCCGAGCCGGCCTTGCCGGTGAACAGCTTGATGCCGTGCTCCGAGGCCATCTTCGTCAGGGCCTCGTCGGACGGCGTCCCCGCGTCCTGCATCTGCAGGGACTTCTTGTAGTTGTCCTTCGGCGTGGCCCCCGCGCACCCGAGGAACGTCTTGTGCGACCCCGGCATGATCATGAGACCGCCGTTGGTGTCGTAGTTCTCGGTGAGCGCGATCGAGACCGAGATCGTGCGCATGTTCGGCAGGCCGTCCTCGGCGTGCCAGGTCTCGAAGTCCGAGTGCCAGTAGAAACCGCTGGCTCCGAATCCCGGCTTGACGTTGATCCGGGACTGGTGGACGTAGACGTCCGAGCCGAGGATCTGCCGGGCCCGCCCGACCACCCGCTCGTCGCGCACCAGGTTCGCGAACACCTCGCTGATCCTGTGCACCTCGAAGACCGACCGGATCTCCTTGGACTGCGGCTCGACGATCGAGCGCTCGTCCGCGCGGATGGCCGGGTCGGTGGTCAGCCGCTCCAGCTCGCGCCGGTAGACGGCGACCTCGTCCGGCCCGATCAACTGGTCGATGGCGAGGAAGCCGTCGCGGTCCAGCGCCCGCAGGTCACCGGCCGGGACGGGACCGGGCGTGTCCGGGGAGCCCCAGACGACCGGGTCCTGCCGGGGGGTCGCCACCTCGGTGGCACCGCGGGTGGGATAGAGATCGGTGACGTTCGTGGTCGTGGTCACGGTGACTCACACCTCCTCGGTGAGCAGCGGGTAGACGCCGTTCTCGTCGTGGTCCTCCCGTCCGGTCACGGGCGGGTTGAAGACGCAGATGCAGTGGAAGTCCTCCTTGACCTTGAGCGTGTGCCGCTCGTGGCCGTCCAGCAGGTACATGGTGCCGGGCGTGATGTGGTAAGTCTTCCCGGTCTCGCGGTCGATCAGCTCGGCGTCGCCCTGAGTGCAGACGACGGCCTCGATGTGGTTCGCGTACCACATGTCGGTCTCGGTACCCGCGTACAGGATCGTCTCGTGGACGGAGAAGCCGACCCTCTCCTTGGCGAGGACGATGCGCTTGCTCTCCCAGGTGCCGGACGCGGACTTCACGTGCCGGTCGGTGCCTTCGATCTCCTTGAACGAACGGACAATCACGGTGTTGCGATGCCTCCTCGGCTGGGGTGTGTGTGTCAGGCGGTTTCGCGGACGGCGCGGGCCAGGGTGGTCAGGCCCTCGTCCAGCTCGTCCGGGGTGATGGTCAGGGACGGGAGGAGCTTGACGACCTCGCTCTCGGGGCCGGACGTCTCGATCAGCAGCCCGAGTTCGAAGGCGCGCTGGGCGATCCGGCCCGCACGCTGCTTGTCGTGGAACTCCAGGCCCCACACCAGCCCGCGGCCGCGGTACTCCTTGACGTCGGCGAGGTTCTCCTCGGTGATGGAGATCAGCGCCTGTTCGACCTGCTCGCCACGCGAACGGGTCTGCTTCTCCATCGCGGCCCCGTCGGCCCAGTACGCCTCCAGGGCCGCGGTGGCCGTGACGAAGGCGGGGTTGTTGCCGCGGAAGGTGCCGTTGTGCTCGCCCGGCTCCCAGACATCCAGCTCGGGCTTGAACAGGGTCAGCGCCATGGGCAGGCCGTAGCCGCTGATCGACTTGGACACCGTGACGATGTCGGGCGTGACGCCGGCCTCCTCGAAGGAGAAGAAGGCGCCGGTGCGGCCGCAGCCCATCTGGATGTCGTCGACGATCAGCAGCATGTCCTGGCGTTCGCACAGCTCGGCCAGGGCGCGCAGCCACTCGGGCCGGGCGACGTTGATGCCGCCCTCGCCCTGCACCGTCTCGACGATCACGGCGGCGGGCTTGTTCAGGCCGGAGCCCTGGTCCTCCAGGAGCCGCTCGAACCACAGGAAGTCCGGCACCTGGCCGTCGAAGTAGTTGTCGAACGGCATCGGCGTGCCGTGCACCAGCGGGATGCCCGCCCCGGCCCGCTTGAAGGCGTTGCCGGTCACGGCGAGCGAGCCCAGCGACATGCCGTGGAAGGCGTTGGTGAACGACACGATCGCCTCGCGCCCCTTCACCTTCCGGGCCAGCTTCAGCGCGGACTCCACGGCGTTGGTGCCCGTCGGGCCCGGGAACATGACCTTGTACGGCAGGTCGCGCGGGCGCAGGATCCAGTTCTGGAAGGACTCCAGGAACGCCCGCTTGGCCGTGGTCGACATGTCGAGCCCGTGCGTGACGCCGTCCCGCTCCAGGTAGTCGATCAGCGCGCGTTTCAGCACCGGGTTGTTGTGCCCGTAGTTGAGTGAGCCGGCTCCGGCGAAGAAGTCGAGGTACTCATGGCCGTCCTCGTCGTACATGCGGCTGCCGTGCGCGCGGTCGAAGACGGTGGGCCAGCCGCGGCAGTAGCTGCGCACCTCGGACTCGAGGGTCTCGAAGACGCTGAGGTCGGGCTGGGTGATGGTCACGACGAATCGCTCCTCGGTGGCGTGGGAAGGTCAGAGGGAGTCGGAAAGGTCAGGGGAGGGGCCTGCCGCGTCTGCCGCGTGGTCAGTGCGCGAGCGGCCCGATGCGGTACAGGACCTCGGGGTCGTGCGGTCCGTCGGGGAAGTGGCCGGCGTCGAACAGCACCTCGCGCTCCAGCGGGGCGCCGTGACGCTCCGCGAACGCGGTGAACAGGCGCTCGGACGCGGTGTTGCCCGGGGTGATGGTGGTCTCCACGGTGTCGACCGCGTGCTCGGCGGCGGTCCGGGCGACCAGTCCGTCGAGCAGGGCGGCGGCGAGGCCGCGGCCGCGGTACGTCTCGTCGACCGCGACCTGCCAGACGAGCAGGGTGCGCGGGCTGTCCGGTCGCAGGTATCCGCTGACGAAGCCGATCGGTTCTCCGTGCTCGTCGCGGGCGACGGCCGACGTGGCGGCGAAGTCGCGGCACCACAGCAGATAGCTGTACGACGAGTTCAGGTCGAGGACCTTCGAGTCCCTGGCTATCCGCCACAGCACGGCTCCGTCCGCCACGGTGGGGCGGTCGATTTGCAGGTCTGCTTGTGCGGCAGTCATGCGAATTGAACTTACCGAGGTAAATTCAAAATTGCATCGCCTGTCGGGGTTACGTGCGGGCTTGATCTGTGTTATCGCGCGTACGGGCGGGTCCGCGCGACGGCGCCGCCGTATGCCCCGATTTGCACGGTGCATATAGTGCGAATCGGGCGCGATGTGGAACCGGTCACAACTGTGCAACCCTCATGACCGTGTCTGGAACGCGCCGGTTCCCGCTCCCGAAATCGTGGCGTTTAGGGTCGGGGAAAGCGGGCAGAAGAAGACGGGAAGCTACCCCGGAAGGTATTCGCGGAATTAGTGAAAGAATGTCGCAGGAGAATGTGTGCGAGGGATTCTGATAATCCCGCTGAATTCACGCCCCGGCCACTTCGCCGATACGCTCCCGCAGGGTCCGGCGCCAGGCCTGCTCCGCCGCGCCCAGGGCCGCCGCCACGTCCACCGTCAGCCCCGTGTCCGCCAGGGCGGTGCCCAGGCCCGTCAGGCTCGCGCGCACCGCGCCCTGGTCCGCCGCGGGTCCGTAGTGGTTGACGCGGATCATCTCCTTGGCGAGGGCGCCGCCGCCGGCGGCCAGCGGAAGGGCCGGGTCCGCGGCCAGGGCGCGGGCCACCAGGTCCGCGGCCACCGTGCCGGACGGCGCCCGCAGCGTCGTGGCGACCGGGGCCGCCTCGGCCGCGTCATGGACGTACGGCCCGAGACCGCCGCCCAGCGCGAGCGCGCCCGCACGGGTCGCCGCCGCGGCCGCCGCGTGCCGGGCGATCACGGCATCCCGGCCCGCCGCCTCGATCCGCTCCACGCACGCCTCCAGCGCCAGCATCTCCAGCTGTGCCGGTGCGTGCAGCAGCGCCTTGCGGCCGCCGTCGATCCAGCGCTCCTTCCAGTCCAGCAGGGACAGGTAGGAGCGGCGCGGCGCCCGCGGGTTGGCGGCCATCCGCGCCCACGCCCGCTCGCTCACCGACACCGCCGACACCCCGGCCGGGCCGCCCATCGCCTTCTGCGCCCCGATCACGCACAGGTCCACGCCCCAGGCGTCCGGCAGCACCGGCTCCGCGCCGATCGACGCCACCGCGTCCAGATAGAACAGCGCCCCGTGCGCGCGCACCACCTCACCGATCTCCGCGACCGGGTTGGTGTTCCCGGTCGCCGCCTCCGCGTGCACCAGGGACACGAAGTCGATCTCCGGGTGCTCGGCGAGGGCGTCCCGGATCTGCCCGGCCGTCACCGCCGTGTGGAAGGGCACCGCCAGATCGATCACCGTGGCGCCGCAGTCCCGCAGCCAGTCGCCGAAGGTCTGCCCGTAGGGGCCCGTGATGACGTTCAGCGCGGTCGTGCCCGGACCTGCGGTCGCGCGGATCGCGCCCTCCAGCGGCAGCAGCGCCTCACCCTGCATGATCACGACGTCCTGCCCGGTGCTCAGCAGTCGTGCCACCCGGTCCTCGATCGAGGCGAAACGCGCGGCGCTCAGCGGGGGCAGGTCGAGGAGGAGGTGGGTCACGGCGGTGCTCTCTTTGCTTCGCGACTGCACGGGTACGACGCAGTCGAGGGTAAACCGTCGCCCCGCCGCCGCCCGACCACCGGGTTCTCAGGCCGGACGGCCCCGCGGCCATCGGTTTGGTTTGAGGCGGTCAAACCCCTCCTTATAATCGGAACTCACAGTTCCCTGACAGGAGGCCCCCGTGAAGACGCTCCTCGGCCGCCGGACCCGCATTCTGGCCGCCACCACCGCGACGGCCGGACTGGTCCTCCTGACCGCCTGCACCTCCAGCGACGACGGAGGCAGCGGGTCCAAGACCGCCGCCGGCGGTGTCGAGCTCGTCAAGGCGGGGCAGCTCACCACCTGCACCCACCTGCCCTATCCGCCCTTCCAGTCGGAGATCGACGGCAAGGTGCAGGGCTTCGACGTCGCGCTGATCGACCTGGTCGCCAAGGACCTGGGCGTGAAGCAGGAGATCCTCGACACGCCCTTCGAGAACTTCAAGACCGGTGCCTTCCTCAACTCCGGCGAGTGCGACCTGGCCGCGGCCGGCATGACCATCACCGAGGAGCGGAAGAAGAACGTCGACTTCTCCGACCCGTACTTCAACGCCACCCAGGCCGTCCTCGTCGACAAGAAGAGCGGGGTCACCTCCCTCGCCGACGTGAAGTCCAAGAAGGTCGCGCTCGGCGCCCAGGCGCAGACCACCGGCGAGGACTACGTCAAGAAGCAGGGCTACGACCCGGTCTCCTTCGAGTCCTCCGACGCCGTCCTCAACGGCCTGCGCACCGGCCAGGTCAAGGCCGTCGTCATCGACTACCCCGTCGTCCAGGGCTGGCTGAAGGACAAGGCCAACGCCGCCGCCTTCGAGGTCGCCGAGCAGATCGACACGGGCGAGGAGTACGGCGTCACGGTGAAGAAGGGCAACACCGAGCTGCGCGACGCCATCAACAAGGCGATCGCGGACGCCAAGGCGGACGGCACGTACAAGAAGCTGTACGAGCAGTGGATCGGCCCGTACGACGAGTCCGCCGCCTCACCGGCCGCGTCCTGATTCCATGACCGACACGGACACACGACTCCAGCCGAAGAAAAAGGGCCTGACCCGGCGTCAGAAGCGCAGCCTGTCCCGCGGCATCCAGTACGCCGTCTTCGTCGCGGCCGTGATCGCCTTCGCGTTCGCGGCCGACTGGGACCGGCTGCAGAACCAGTTCGCGCAGAAGGACATCGCGCGGCAGATGTTCCCGGACGTCATCACGCTGGCGCTGAAGAACACCGTGCTGTTCACGGTGACCGGCTTCGCCGTCGGACTCGCCCTCGGCATGGTGATCGCGCTGATGCGGCTGTCGTCCGTCGGCCCGTACCGCTGGCTGGCCGGCATCTACATCGAGATCTTCCGCGGCCTGCCGGCCCTGCTGATCTTCATCTTCATCGGCGTCGCCGTGCCGCTCGCCTTCCCCGGCACGGAGATCATCGGCGGCACCTACGGCAAGGTCGCCCTCGCCCTCGGCCTGGTCGCCGCCGCGTACATGGCGGAGACGATCCGGGCCGGCATCCAGGCCGTGCCCAAGGGACAGATGGAGGCGGCCCGTTCGCTGGGCTTCTCGCCCGCCCGTGCCATGGTCTCCATCATCATCCCGCAGGCCTTCCGCATCATCCTCCCGCCGCTCACCAACGAACTCGTCCTGCTGTTCAAGGACTCCTCGCTGGTGCTGTTCCTCGGCGTCACCCTGGAGGAGCGCGAACTGTCCAAGTACGGCAGGGACCTGGCCAGCACGACCGCCAACTCCACGCCGATCCTGGTGGCCGGCCTGTGCTACCTGCTGATCACCATCCCGCTCGGCTTCGTCGTGCGCCGCATGGAGGCCAAGGCCCAGGAGGCCGTGAGATGAGCCGACCGGAGATCCGCGTCAGCGGTCTGCACAAGTCCTTCGGCAGCAACGAGGTGCTGCGCGGCATCGACCTGGAGATCGGCCAGGGCGAGGTCGTCTGTGTGATCGGCCCGTCCGGCTCGGGCAAGTCGACCCTGCTGCGCTGCGTGAACCTCCTGGAGGAGCCCACCAAGGGCCAGGTCTTCGTCGGGGGTACGGAACTCACCGACCCGGACGTCGACATCGACGCCGCACGCCGCCGTGTCGGCATGGTCTTCCAGCAGTTCAACCTGTTCCCGCACCTCACCGTGACCGAGAACCTCACGCTGCCGCAGCGCCGGGTGCTGCGCAGGGGCAAGGCGCAGGCCGCGAAGGTCGCCGCCGAGAACCTGGCCCGCGTGGGCCTCGCCGAGAAGGCGGACGCCTATCCGTCCTCCCTCTCCGGCGGCCAGCAGCAACGTGTCGCCATCGCCCGGGCGCTGGCGATGGGCCCCGAGGTGATGCTGTTCGACGAGCCGACCTCGGCGCTCGACCCCGAACTGGTCGGCGACGTCCTCGCCGTGATGCGGATGCTGGCGAACGAGGGCATGACGATGATGGTCGTCACCCACGAGATGACCTTCGCCCGCGAGGTCGCCGACCGGGTCGTCTTCATGGACGGCGGAGTGATCGTCGAGGACGGCGCCCCCGAGCAGGTCATCGCTCACCCCCGGCACGAACGCACCCGCCACTTCCTCTCCCGCCTCCTCGACCCGGCGATGGCGGACGTGGAGGAGGGAACCACGGACCAGGCGGGCACGTCCGACTAGCGGCTGACTAGGGTGCCGGGTATGAGCGAACGCGCCGTGCTGCACGTGAAGGGGCGGATCCTCGTCGGCCCGGACGAGGTCCGCGACGAACTGTGGGTGGTCGACGGCCGGATCTCCTACGACCGTCCCGCCGGCGCCCGCGACATCCGGACCGTCGACGGCTGGGTGCTGCCCGGGCTGGTCGACGCCCACTGCCATGTGGGCCTCGACCGGCACGGCGCGGTTCCCGGGGAGGTCGCCGAGAAACAGGCGCTCACCGACCGCGACGCCGGCGCCCTGCTGCTGCGCGACGCGGGCTCGCCCTCCGACACCCGCTGGATCGACGAACGCGACGACCTCCCGAAGATCATCCGCGCCGGCCGGCACATCGCCCGCACCCGCCGCTACATCAGGGGCTACGCCTGGGAGATCGAGCCCGACGACCTGGTCGCGTACGTCGCCCGGGAGGCCCGGCGCGGCGACGGCTGGGTGAAGCTGGTCGGCGACTGGATCGACCGCGATCTGGGCGACCTGTCGGCCTGCTGGCCGCGCGGCGCCGTCGAGGCGGCCATCGCCGAGGCGCACCGCCTGGGCGCCCGCGTCACCGCGCACTGCTTCGCCGAGGACTCCCTGCGGGACCTGGTCGAGGCCGGCATCGACTGCGTCGAGCACGCGACGGGCCTGACCGACGACACCATCCCGCTCTTCGCCGAACGAGGCGTCGCGATCGTCCCCACCCTGGTCAACATCGCCACCTTCCCCGAGCTGGCCGACGGCGGCGAGTCCCGGTTCCCGCGCTGGTCGGCCCATATGCGCCGACTCCACGCACGCCGCTACGACACCGTGCGCTCCGCCCACGACGCCGGCATCCCCGTCTTCGTCGGCACGGACGCCGGCGGCACCCTCCCGCACGGCCTGGCGGCCGACGAGGTCGTGGAACTGACCAGGGCCGGCATACCGCCCGTCGAGGCCCTGGCCGCCGGTACCTGGGCGGCCCGCGCGTGGCTCGGCCGCCCCGGCCTGGAGGAGGGTGCCCCCGCGGACCTCGTGGTCTACGCCTCCGACCCCAGGGCGGACGTCCGGGTCCTGACGGATCCGCGCCGGGTGGTGCTGAACGGCCGCGTGGTGGGGTAGCGCGCGGGCCCGGCGAAACCGTGCCGCGCGCGGCACTCCGGGTACGGCGGGGGTGTCGTCGGCGCCCTTGTCCCGCCTGGCCGCAAGGGCGGCACCGGGGGCCGGCCCTCCCGGGTGCCCGGCCCGCCGACCGGGGTTGGCCCGCCGGTGGGCCTCCGCCCGGTGTACGCCTCCGGTGCCGAAGGGGCCTGTCTACGGTCACTGGTGCTTCTGCCCGGTGGGCCTCCGTCCGGTGTACGCCTCCGGTGCCGAAGGGGCCTGTCTACGGTCCCTGGTGCTTCTGCCCGGTGGGCCTCCGCCCGGTGTACGCCTCCGGCGCCGAAGGGGCCTGTCTACGGTCACTGGTGCTTCTGCCCGGTGGGCCTCCGCCCGGTGTACGCCTCCGGTGCCGAAGGAGCCTGTCTACGGTCACTGGTGCTTCTGCCCGGTGGGCCTCCGCCCGGTGTACGCCTCCGGTGCCGAAGGAGCCTGTCCACGGTCACTGGTACCTCTGCCCGGTGGGCCTCCGCCCGGTGTACGCCTCCGGCGCCGAAGGAGCCCGCATCAGCCCCGCCCCAGGGCCCGCCCCAGCGCGCTCAGGAACCCGTCCGTCGTCTCCCGGTCCCGCACCGCCAGTCGCAGCCACTCCTCGTCCAGTCCCGGGAACGTGTCCCCACGGCGCACCGCGTAGCCGAGGGCGCGCAGCCGTCGCCGTACGGTCGCCGCGTGCGGCAGCCGGACCAGGACGAAGGGACCCGCGGCGGGTCCCACGACCCGCAGGCCGTGGCCGGTGAACTCGCGCAGCCCCGCGATCAGATGGGACCGGGCCGCGGCGATGCGGTGCGCCGCGCGGGCCGTCTCCGCGAGTGCCCCGGTGGCCACGCAGGCCTCCGCCGCCGCCAGTGCCGGCGTGGACACCGGCCACAGCGGCTGGGCACGCTCCAGTTCCGCGATCGTCTCCGGGGCCGCCAGGACGTAACCGATCCGCAGGCCCGCCAGGCCCCAGGTCTTGGTGAGGCTGCGCAGGACCACCAGGCCCGGCACGTCCGTCCGCCCGGCCAGCGCCTCGCGCTCGCCCGGCACCGCGTCCATGAACGCCTCGTCCACCACCAGCGTCCGCCCGGGACGGGCGAGCCGGGCGATGCTCGCGGCCGGGTGCAGCACCGATGTCGGGTTCGTCGGGTTGCCGATCACCACCAGGTCCGCGTCCTCGGGCACCGCCGCCGGATCCAGCCGGAAGCCGTCCGCCTCCCGCAGCAGCACCCGGTCCACCGAGTGCCCGGCGTCCCGCAGCGCCGCCTCCGGCTCCGTGAACTGCGGATGCACGACCAGCGGCCGGCGCACCTCCAGCGCCCGCGCCAGCAGCACGAACGCCTCCGCCGCACCGGCCGTCAGCAGCACCCGCTCCACCGGCAGCCCGTGCCGCGCCGCCACCGCCGCCCGCGCCGCCCGCCCGTCCGGGTAGGCGGCGAGGCCCGACAGCGACGCGGCGATGTGCTCCCGCAGCCACGGCGGCGGCGTGTCCGCGCGGACGTTCACCGCGAGGTCGACCAGCTCCGCGCCGTCGTCACGGACCTCGGCGTCCCCGTGGTGACGCAGGTCGTGCCCGGGGTCAGTGCGCATGGGAGTGGGTGTGGCCGTGCCCGTGATGGTGCCCGTGATGGTGGTGGCCGTCGTCGTCGGGGTGGAAGTGCGGCTGCTGCGGCAGGCCCACCTTGTCCTCGAAGCCCGGCAGCGCGATCCGGTACACGCACGAGTCGCAGTTCATCCGGAGATCCCCCTTCACGGCCTCCGCGTACCGTTCCATCACCAGATCCAGCAGTTCCGGCTCGGGACCGATGACGTCCGCCGACCGCACCCCCGTCTCCGGGTGCGCCGCCGCCCACTCATCGGTCTGCCGCCGCACCCGGTCCGGCAGGATCCCGGTGAACAGGAAGTACGGCAGGACCACGACCCGCCGGGCGCCCAGCCGCGCGCACCGGTCGAGACCGCTCGGCACGTCCGGTGCCGCCAGCGACACGAACGCCGTCTCCACGGCCGCGTAACCGCGCCCCTCCCACAGCAGTCGCGCCGCCTTGAACACCTCGGCGTTGGCGTCCGGGTCCGTCGAGCCGCGCCCCACCAGCAGCACCGTCACCTCGGACGGGTCCCAGGAGGGATCCACCGCCTCGGCCAGCCGCCGCTCCAGCACGCTCAGCAGGGCGGGGTGCGGGCCCAGCGGACGGCCGTAGGTGTACGAGATGCCGGGGTGGCGTTCCTTCTCGCGGGCCAGCGCCGCCGGGATGTCCCCCTTGGCGTGCCCGGCGGACACCAGCATCAGCGGCACGGCGGCGAACCGCCGCACCCCCCGCTCCACCAGCTCGGCGACGGCCTCGCCCAGCGGCGGCGGGGACAGCTCGATGAAACCGCCGGCGACGGGCAGTTCGGGGTGGCGGCGCCCCAGCTCCCGGACGAAGTCGCGGAACGCCTCCGCTCCGGCGTCGTCCCGGGTGCCGTGGCCGGCGATGAGCAGGGCGGGCGGGGTGGTCACAGGTTCTCCTCAGCAGAAAGGGGGTGGTACAGCAGGGCGTTGAGCGCGGCGGCGGCCACCGCCGACCCGCCCTTCTCGGACACGTTGCTCACGGCGGGCAGCCCGCTCTCCCGCAACGCGGCCTTGGATTCGGCCGCCCCGACGAAACCGACGGGCAGACCGATGACGAGCGCGGGGGAGGCGTCCAGGGTCAGCAGCTCCTCCAGGGCGGTCGGCGCACAGCCGATCACCCACAGGGCGCCGGGCCCGACCTCCTCGTACGCCAGCCGCATCGCGTGCGCCGAACGCGTCAGACCGGGTCCGGCCCCGGCGTCCTTCAGCCGGCACACGGTCTCGCGGCGGGTGATCCCGGCCGCGACCATCTCCACGTCCACGACGACCGGCGCCCCCGCGTGCAGCGCGGCATGCGCCGTCGCCAACGCGCCCTCGTCCATGACGAGTTCCCCGGCGTAGCCGAGGTCGGCGGAGGAGTGGATGACGCGTTCGACGACCGCCCGGGTCAGCGGCGGGAAGTGCGAGGTGTCCAGCCGGGCGCGCAGCCGCCGGAAGGACTCCTGCTCGATGGGGTGCACCACGCGGTTCACTGCGGCTCCTCCTGCCAGCGGTAGCCACGCGGGGTGACCATGCGCCCCGCGATCTCACGGGTCGCCGTGTTGCCCACGGTCACGACCGTCATCATGTCGACCGTCGCCGGATCCAGCGCGGCCAGTGTCGTCAGCCGGCTCGATTCGTCGGCGCGCGACGCGTTGCGCACGACCCCGACCGGCGTCGTCGGCTCCCGGTGCTCCGCGAGGATCGCGAGCGCCTTCGGCAACTGCCAGTCACGGCCCCGGCTGCGCGGGTTGTAGAACGTCACCACGATGTCCGCCTCGGCCGCCGCCCGCACCCGCCGCTCGATGACCTCCCACGGCGTGTGCAGGTCGGACAGGCTGATCGACACATGGTCGTGGCCCAGCGGCGCACCCAGGATCGCCCCGGCCGCCAGCGCCGCCGTCACGCCCGGCACCCCGACCACGTCGATGTCGTCGGACGCCTCCGCGAGCGCCGGTGAGGCCATGGCGTACACGCCCGCGTCCCCGCTGCCGATCAGCGCCACCGCCCGACCCCGGCGGGCCTCGGCGACGGCCGTGCGGGCCCGTTCCTCCTCCGCGCCGAGCCCCGACTCCAGCACGCGCGTGCCGGGCCGCAGCAGATCGCGGATCTGGTCGACGTACTGGTCGAGGCCCACCAGCACGGAGGCGCGGCGCAGTTCGGCCTTCGCGCGCGGGGTCAGCAGATCCCGGGCGCCGGGTCCCAGTCCGACCACCGCGAGCCGCCCCCGTCCCGGCCGCCGTACGACGGCACAGGTCGCCATCGCGGGGCGTCCGTCGGCGCGCTCCGACTTCCGCTTGGGCACGAGGAGTTCACCCCCGCCCAGCAGCGCGGCGGCCTCCGCGACCGACGGGGTGCCGACGGCGCCGAGCGGCGCGTCGGAGGGGTTCGGCACCTCGACCCGCGCCAACTCCCCGGCGCCGTACGTCACCAGTGGCACCCCGAGCCGCCGGGCCGCCTCCACGATGCCCTGCTCCCCGGCCTTGGCGTCCACGGTGGCCAGCTCGGCGAGCGACGCCGCCGACAGCCCGGCCTCCCGCAAGGCGCCCTCGACCAGCGCGAGCACCTCCTCGACCGGGGCACCCTTCGACGCACCGACTCCCACGACGAGGGTCGGCGGCCGCAACAGCACCTCCCGCTCGGCGGGCTCGGTCAGCCGGTCCGTGAGGCGGATCGTGTACCGCCCCTCGTCCGTCACCGGCAACGGCGGCAGCGGCCAGGCCACCTCGGCGCGCAACGCCACCGCCTCGCCGTCCAGCAGGGCCCGTGAGACGGCGGCGACATCGCCCTCCGCGGGCAGGCCCAGCGTGTCCAGGCCGGACAGCCCCACGGCGTCGGTCGCCGTGGTCACCACCGGCTCGGCACCCAGCACCTCGGCCACCGCGCGGGCGAGGCCGTTCGCACCGCCGCCGTGTCCGCCCAGCAGCGACACCGCGAACCGTCCGCCCTCGTCCACGCAGACCACGCCCGGGTCGCTCGCCTTGCCGGCCAGCAGCGGCGCCACCAGCCGCACCACGGCACCCGTGGCCAGGAAGCACACGAGCTGCTCGCACTGCGCGAACGCGGCCCGTACGGCGTCCCCGACGGGACCCTCGTACACGCGCGTACGGTCCGGCCACGCGGCGGCCAGCCGGTCCCGCGCGGCCGCTCCCGCCGCGGTGGCGGAGATGAGGCCGATCACTGGCAAACTCCTTCACTGTGCGCCGGAGGCCTGACGCCCCACAGCAGGAAAACGGGATTGGTCGCCGCCAGCCGGGTCACGTCCCCGGGCAGCGGCGCCAGGCGCGACGACTGCAACAGCACCCCGTCACAGCCGAACCCGGCCCCGGCCAGCGCCTCACGCACGGCCGGTACCCGGTCGAGCGCGGCCAGGGCGACCACCACGGTCCGCCGGGCCCGCCGCGCGCACGCGGTGACGAGGGCGGGCAGCTCCCGCCCGCCCCCGCCGACGAACACGGCGTCGGGGTCGTCGTCCAGACCGGACAGCACGGCCGGCGCCGCCCCGTGCACCACGTGCACGTCGACGCCGTGCGCCGCGGCGTTGGCCCGGACGCGTTCCACCCCGTCCGGTGTCTTCTCGACGGCGGTGACGGCGGCGCCGAGCCGCGCGCACTCCACGGCCACGGAACCCGAACCCGCGCCGATGTCCCACACCAGGTCGCCCGGACGCGGCCCGAGGCGGGCCAGCGCCAGCGCCCGCACCTCGAACTTCGTGATCATCGAGTCGCGGTGGGTGAACTCGGACTCGTCCAGCGCCCATCCGGCGGGCCCGGACGGCGGCCCCGCGACCGTGCGCACCGGCCCCAGCGCCCGCTCCTCGTCCAGACAGAGCACCACGCTCACCGCCGGCCCCCAGTCGCGGGCGGCGGCCTCGGCGGGCGTCACCCGCTCCACCCGCTCCTCGGCGGAACCGAGCGCGGAGGCGACGACCAGCACGCGCCCGTCGGCCCGCAGCGCGGCCCCCAGCTCGGCCGGACCCGCCCCCGGCCCGGTCAGCACGGCGACCTTCGGGTGCGCCCGGCACAGAAGCACCGCCGTACGCGGATCCCGCCCGTGCGCGCTGACCACCACGGCGTCGTCCCACGGCAGCCCGACCCGCGCGAACGCGGCGGCCACCGAGGACACACCGGGCCGCACGTCCAGCCGCTGCGGCCCGAACCGTTCGGCCAGCGCCCGCACGATCCCGAAGAACCCCGGATCCCCGGACGCCAGCACCACGACCCGCCGTTCCCCGGCGACGTACTTCTCCATGGCGTCGAGCGCGGGCGTCAGCGGACCCAGCACGACCCGCTCGGCCCCCTCCGGCAGCCGCAGGGCGTCCAGATGCCGGCGCCCGCCGACCACCAGCTCGGCCCCGGCCGCGACCGACGCGTCGACCGGCGCCCCCGCCCCCATACCGACGACCGTGATCACGTGCTCGCACCCCGCGAACGCAACGCCCTGCGGGCCTCCGGATCCGCCTTGCGGTAGCCGTGGAAGTGGCCGGGGTGATACAGGTGCGAGCGGGTGCCGTGCGCGTCGAGGGCCGGACCGACCAGGAACAGCGTGTGCTTCCAGAGCTTGTGCTCCTTGACCGTCTCCTCCAGCGTGCCGACCGTGCACCTCACGACCAGCTCCTCCGGCCAGGTCGCCTGGTACGCGACGACGACCGGGGTGGTCGTCGGGTAGCCGCCCTCCAGCAGCTCCCGCACCAGCTGCCCGCTGCGGGCGGCCGACAGGAAGATCGCCATGGTGGTGCCGTGCCGCGCGAACTCGCGGACCTCCTCACCGGGCGGCATCGGCGTCTTGCCGCCGCCGAGCCGGGTCAGGACGACGGACTGCGCCACCTCCGGAATGGTCAGCTCGCGCTGCGCGAGCGCGGCGACGGCGGAGAACGACGACACACCGGGCACGATCTCGGTCGCGATGCCGAGCTCGGCACACCGGTCGACCTGCTCCTGCGTGCCGCCCCACAGCGCCGGGTCGCCGGAGTGGATCCGCGCGACCTTCAGCCCTTCCGCGCGGGCCCGCTCGTAGACGGCCACGACGTCCTCCAGCGACATCGCCGCCGAGTCGAGGATCTCCGCGCCCTCACGCGCGTGGTCGAGGACCTCCGCCTGGACCAGGCTGGCGGCCCAGATCACGACATCGGCCTCGGCGATGGCGCGTGCGGCACGGAACGTCAGCAGATCGGCGGCGCCGGGGCCGGCACCGACGAAGGTCACCTTGCCGGCGGGGGCATCGGCCATGGGGATCGGTCCTCTCCTACGAGTCGAGCGAGTCATGCGAGTCAAGGGATCAGGGGGATCAAGGGATCAGCGGATCAAGAAGTGGGCGGTGACCGGCTGTCACGCGTGCGCGAGCGGCCACCGATCGGATACGAAGAGCACATGGCGGTCTTCGTCGCGCTCGGCGCGTTCCTGATGACGCTGGCCGGTGGCTGGACGGCACACCGCGTGACCGACCGCCGCCATCTGGTGCTGGGCCTGGCCGGCGGGCTGATACTGGGCGTCGTCGGCCTGGAACTCCTCCCGGAGTCCCTGGAAGCGGCGGGCGCCGAGCTGTACGGCGTACCGGCGGCCCTGCTGCTCTTCGTGGGCGGCTTCCTGCTCGCCCATCTGGTGGAACGCCTGCTCGCCCACCGCCAGGCCGCTCACGGCGCGGAGGAGTCCGACGGCCGTACCCCCGAGGTGGGTCTCGTCGCCGCCGCCGCGATGGTCGGTCACAGCGCCATGGACGGCGTGGCGATCGGCGCCGCCTTCCAGGTCGACGGCGGTATGGGCGCGGCCGTCGCGGTGGCCGTGATCGCCCATGACTTCGCGGACGGCTTCAACACCTACACGCTCACCAGTGCCTACGGGAACGCCCGCCGCCGGGCGCTGGCCATGCTGGTCGCGGACGCGGCGGCACCGGTGGTGGGCGCTGCCTCGACACTGTTCTTCACGCTCCCGGAACCCCTGCTCGGCGGCTACCTCGGCCTGTTCGGCGGCGCGCTGCTGTACCTGGCCGCGGCCGAGATCCTGCCCGAGGCGCACCACGCGCACCCGGCCCGTTCCACGCTGCTGTGCACGATCGCGGGAGCACTGTTCATCTGGCTGGTGGTGGGCGCCGCGCACTGAGCCCGGCCCGGACGGGCTCACAGTTTGCCGCCCCGCCCGCCGTCGCGCGGGGGCGGCGCGATGAGCGTCGAGAGATACGGCAGGGGCGCCCCGTCCAGCTCCGCGGCCGGCCGGACCGACTCCTCCGGCAGCCCGAGCGCCGACCCCCACACGGCGTCGTCGATCCGCCCGGTCTCCCGCAGCGCCTCGGCCACCTCGCCCGCCTGCCGCCCGAACTTGTACGCCACGACGGTCCCGGGCCCGGCCAGGGCGTCCTTGAGCACGGCGGCGCCCGCGGTCACCGGCACCAGCGTCAGCGGCTCGGTCCCCTCGGTGAGCACCGCGCCCGAACGCGCCGCCAGATCCTGCATCGCGGTGATCCCCGGCACGGTCTCCACGAGCGTCCCCGGCACCGACTCCGCGACGGTCTGCGCGAGATACGTGAACGTCGAGTACACGTTGGGGTCGCCGATCGTCGCGAAGGCGACGGACCCGTGGTCCCGCAGCAGCCCGGCGACCCGCTCACCGGCCGCGTCCCAGGCCGCCTCGCGCCGCGCCCGGTCGGTGCGCTCGTTCAGCGCGAACACCACCCGGACGATCTTCTCCCCGGGCACGTAGTGCAGCACGGTCGCCTCGGCCCGCCCCCGCTCACCGGTGTCCATCACCGGGACGACGACGACCTCCGCCGCGCGCAGGGCGTTGACACCCTTGACGGTCACCAGCTCCGGATCCCCGGGACCGACCCCGACCCCGATCAGCCTGCTGCTCATGACGTCCGGCACCTCTCCACGAACCGACGGGCGACACCGGGCTCGGACGCCCAGTGCGTGTGCAGATAGCTCGCGTGCACACCGCGCTGTACAAAACCCTCGACGCGCCGCTCGGGCACCCGCACGCCCCACGCGGGAGCGGCCCCCGCCCCCGGCTCCACGACCGTCCGGTGGAACTCGTGCCCCCGCATCCGCGTCCCCGCGCCGGCCAGCACGCTGTCGCTCACGGCCACGGCGTCCCGGTAACCCAGGGTCAGCCGCTGCGACATCCGTGCGGAGGCATCCAGCACCCCGCACATGGGCATGCCGTCCAGCTCCCGGCACAGATAGAGCAACCCCGCGCACTCGGCCGCCACGGGAGCACCACTGGCGGCAAGTTCGGCAACGGCCTTGCGCAACGGCTCGTTGGCGGACAGCTCGCAGGCGTACACCTCGGGGAAGCCCCCGCCGATGACCAAGCCGGCGGTCCCCTCGGGCAGTTCCTCGTCCCGCAACGGATCGAAGACGACGACCTCGGCCCCGGCGGCGGCGAGCAACTCGGAGTGCTCCGCATAGGAGAACGTGAACGCGGCCCCACCGGCGACAGCCACGACCAGCCCGTCCGGCGACTGAGGACGAGGCCCGTCCAGGGCCGAACGGCGGTCCGGGGGCGCGGCCCCCAGGGACGGGAAGGGACGGGGCGGCGGGGGCGGGACAACCTCAGCCGCGTCCCACGCCGCACCCGCCGGCGAACCCGCACTCCGCGCGAGCGCCACCAACGCCGACAGGTCGCACCCGGCCGCCACCTGCGCGGCCATCGCATCGACAGCCGCGACAGCCAGGGAACCCCGCTCGGCAACCGGCACCAACCCCAGATGCCGAGACGGCGTCTCCACCTGCGCGCCCCGCCGCACCACCCCCATCACCGGCACCCCGACGGAGTCCAACGCCTCCCGCAACAACGCCTCGTGCCGATCCGACGCGACCTTGTTGAGGATCACGCCCCCGACCCGCACCTGCGGATCCCAGCTCACGAATCCGTGCACCAGCGCCGCCACCGACCGCGACTGCGACGACGCGTCCACGACGAGCACGACCGGCGCGCGCAGCAGCTTGGCGACGTGGGCGGTGGACGCCAGTTCGCCCTCCCCGGCCGCCCCGTCGTACAGGCCCATCACACCCTCGACCACGGCGATGTCGCACCCGCGCGCACCGTGCGCGAACAGCGGACCGACCAGCTCCGGCCCGCACAGATACGCGTCGAGGTTCCGCCCCACCCGACCGGTGGCGAGCGCGTGGTACCCGGGATCGATGTAGTCCGGGCCCACCTTGTGCGGGGACACGGCGAGTCCCCGCGCGGTGAGCGCGGCCATCAACCCGGTCGCGACGGTCGTCTTGCCACTGCCCGAGGAGGGCGCGGCAATCACCAGCCGGGGCACGGAGGTCACCACTCGATGCCCCTCTGCCCCTTCTGCCCGACGTCCATGGGGTGCTTGACCTTGGACATGTCGGTCACGAGGTCCGCGAAGCCGACCAGTTTCTCCGGCGCGTTCCGCCCGGTGATCACCACATGCTGGGTGCCCGGCCGGTCCCGCAGCACGGACACCACCTCGTCGGTGTCCACCCACCCCCAGTGCATCGGGTAGGCGAACTCGTCGAGCACGTACAGCTTGTACGTCTCCGCGGCCAGGTCACGCTTGACCTGCTCCCACCCCTCGCGGGCCTTCTCCTCGTTGTCCATCTGAGCATCGCGCTGAACCCAGGACCAGCCCTCGCCCATCTTGTGCCAGTCGACGCTCCCGCCCTCGCCGGAGGCACCGAGCACCCGCAGGGCGTTCTCCTCGCCGACCTTCCACTTCGCCGACTTGACGAACTGGAACACCCCGATCGGCCACCCCTGGTTCCAGGCCCGCAGCGCCAGCCCGAACGCGGCGGTCGACTTGCCCTTGCCGACGCCCGTGTGCACGACGACCAGCGGACGATTGCGCCGCTGACGCGTCGTCAGCCCGTCGTCCGGTACGACACTCGGCTGCCCCTTCGGCACTACGCGGCCCTCCTCGAAGTCCCCTGCACGTCCCTGACCAGCCCGGCGATCGAGTCGGCCCGCAGCTCGTCCAGCGTCACGGCGGTACCGCCCAGGTCACCGGCCAGCCGCCCGGCGAGCCCCAGCCGCACCGGCCCCGACTCGCAGTCCACGACCACGGAGGCGACGCCCTCGGCCGCGAACAGCCGCGCCGCACGCCCCGCCAGAGCCACCGGCTCGGGGCCACCGGTCGCCCGCCCGTCCGTCACCACGACGACGAGCGGACGCCGCGCCGGATCCCGCAGCCGCTCCACGCGCAGCACGTCATGCGCCTTGAGCAGCCCGGCCGCCAGCGGGGTGCGCCCACCGGTCGGCAGCGACTCCAGCCGGACCGCCGCCGCGTCCACCGACGACGTCGGCGGCAGCGCGACATCGGCCGCCGACCCCCTGAAGGTCACCAGCCCCACCTTGTCCCGCCGCTGATAGGCGTCGAGCAGCAGCGACAGCACGGCACCCTTCACGGCGCCCATCCGCTGCCGCGCGGCCATCGACCCGGAGGCGTCCACGACGAACAGCACGAGGTTCGCCTCACGCCCCTCACGCGTGGCCTGCCGCAGATCGTCCCGGCGCACCACCAGCCCCGGCCCCGACCGGCCCCGGGCCCGCTGGTGCGGCGCCGCCGCCCGCACGGTCGCCGCCAGGTGCAGCTTGGTCAGCGCGCCGTTCGGCCGGCGCGCCCCGGTCGTCCGCCCGTGCTCGGTCCGCGCACGGGACCGCCGCCCGGCGGCCCCCTCACCGATGCCCGGCACACTCAGCACCTTCGTCCGGAACGGCTCGGCGGCACCCACCGGCGACCGCTCGCCGGAGCCGGCCCCCGCGGGCTGCGGCTCCCCGGGCCCCCCGGGCCCCCCGGACCCCCCGGACCCCCCGGGTCCCCCGGAGTCCCCGGACTCCTCGCCCGGTCCGGCCTCGGGCGCCGTCCCCGTGTCACCGCCCTCGGGACCGTCGGCAGGCGGCTGCCCGCCGCCACCCCCCGGCCCGTCCGGATCGGTGTCCGGGTCGTCGTCCCCGAACTCCTCCAGCGTCTCGTCCAGCTTGTCCTCGTCCAGACCCGGCGCGTCGAAGGGCGAACGACGCCTGCGGTGCGGCAGGGCCAGCAGCGCGGCCTGCCGCACGTCCTCCGCCAGCACATCGGTCCGCCCGGCCCACGCAGCCAGCGCGGTCGCTGTCCGAGCCATCACGATGTCGGCGCGCATGCCGTCCACTTCGAAGGCGCTGCAGGTGGCCGCGATCTGCCGCAGCGCCGCGTCGCCCAGCCGCACCGACGGCAACAGCTCCCGCGCCGCCACGATCCGTTGCCGCACGGCGGCCTCCTCGTCGGCCCAGCGCGCGGCGAAACCGGCCGGGTCGTCCTCGTGGGCGAGCCGCCGCCGTACGACCTCCATCCGCTGGTCAGGCTCCCGTGAGGCGGCCACCTCGACGGTCAGCCCGAACCGGTCGAGGAGTTGCGGCCGCAGTTCGCCCTCCTCGGGATTCATGGTCCCGACGAGCAGGAACCGTGCCGCGTGCCGTACGGAGACGCCTTCGCGCTCGACGTACGACGCACCCATCGCCGCCGCGTCCAGCAGCAGGTCGACCAGATGGTCATGGAGGAGGTTGACCTCGTCGACGTACAGGATCCCCCGGTGCGCGTCGGCGAGCAGCCCCGGCTCGAAGGCCTTCACGCCCTCCGCCAGCGCCCGCTCGATGTCGAGCGCCCCGACCAGCCGGTCCTCGGAGGCGCCGACGGGCAGCTCGACCATGCGGGCGGGGCGGTGCGCGCCCGCGCCCGGCTCGTGCGGCCCGTCCGGGCACCCCGGGTCGGGCCGGGCGGGGTCACAGGAGAAGCGGCACCCGGGAACGACGGCCACCTGGGGCATGAGCGCGGACAGCGCCCGTACCGCGGTCGACTTGGCGGTGCCCTTCTCGCCGCGCACAAGGACACCACCGACCTTCGAGCTCACGGCGTTGAGGAGCAGCGCCAGACGCAAGTCGTCCTGTCCGACGACTGCTGTGAACGGATAGGGCGTGCTCACGCGGCGATCACTCCTTCGGGTGGCTGATTCGAGAAAGGCACGCGACCCGTGTGTCGGTCAGTGGTGGTGGGTGCCTGCTCCCCGCTGACGCGGGGATGGTCCGGCGTACTGCGCGCCGAGTCGCCCGTACATCCGGTGCTCCCCGCGTCAGCGGGGGTGTCCAAGGGGGTCACTCGTCCCCCTCCAGATCTCCCTCGAGCTCGAGGTAGGTCGCCCGGAGCCGGTCCAGGGTCTCCTGATCCGGCTCCGCCCAAAGACCGCGATCCGCTGCCTCCAGCAAGCGTTCCGTGATGCCCCTCAAGGCCCACGGGTTCGACGTGCGCATGAACTCCTGGTTCTCCGGCGAGAAGACGTACTCCGCCGCCAATCTCTCGTACATCCAGTCGTCGACCACGCCCGCCGTGGCGTCGTACCCGAACAGGTAGTCCACCGTGGCCGCCATCTCGAATGCACCCTTGTAGCCGTGCCTTCTCATGGCGCTCATCCACCGCGGGTTGACCACCCGGGCCCGGAAGACCCGGTGCGTCTCCTCGCCCAGCGTCCGCGTCTTCACCTGGTCCGGGGTCGCCGAGTCGCCGACGTACGCCTGGGGGCTCGCCCCCGTCAGATGCCGCACCATGGCGACCATGCCACCGTGGTACTGGAAGTAGTCGTCCGCGTCCGCGATGTCATGTTCACGCGTGTCGACGTTCTTCGCCGCCACCGCGATCCGCCGGAACGCCGTCTCCATGTCCCCGCGCGCCGGCCGCCCCCCGAGCCCGCGGCCGTAGGCGTATCCGCCCCACACGGCGTACACCTCGGCGAGGTCGGCGTCGGAGCGCCAGTTCCGCGCGTCGATCAGCGGCAGCAGACCCGCGCCGTACGCGCCCGGCTTCGAGCCGAAGATGCGGGCCGTGGCCCGCCGGCGGTCGCCGTGCTCGGCGGTGTCCTCGTCGGCGTGCGCCCGTACGTAGTTGGACTCGGCGGGCTCGTCCAGGTCCGCCACCGCCCGCACGGCGTCGTCGATCAGCCCCACGACGTGCGGGAACGCGTCCCGGAAGAACCCGGAGATACGGACCGTCACGTCGATGCGCGGCCGGCCCAGCTCCCCGAGCGGGACCACCTCGAAGCCGGTCACCCGGCGCGACGCGTCGTCCCACACCGGGCGGCAGCCCAGCAGGGCCAGGATCTCGGCGATGTCGTCGCCCTGGGTGCGCATCGCGGACGTGCCCCACACCGTCAGGCCGACGGACTTCGGGTACGCACCCGTGTCCTGCAGATACCGCTGGACCAGCGAGTCGGCGAGCGACTGACCGACCTCCCAGCTCAGCCGCGAGGGGATCGCCTTGGGGTCGACGGAGTAGAAGTTCCGCCCGGTCGGGAGCACGTTGACCAGACCGCGGGTGGGCGAGCCCGACGGTCCCGCCGGGACGTAACCGCCGTCCAGCGCCCGCAGGATGTTCCCGATCTCGTCGGTCGTACGGGCCAGCCGGGGCACGACCTCCTCGCACGCGAACCGCAGCACGGCCTCCGCGTCGGCGAGTTCCGTGCCCAGCACCTCCCGTACGAGAGCACCGCTGTCGGCCGTCGCCCAGCCGCGCTCCTCCATCCCCTGGGCGATCCGCCGGCACAACTGCTCCAGCAGGTCGATCGCGTCGGCGCCCGTCCGGGCCGGGCCGTCCACCAGGTCCGTCAGCTCCACCGGCACCTTCACCGGCGCGCCCGGCTCGGCCAGCAGCTCCTTCTCCACCAGCCCGAAGTGCGAGGCCAGGCAGGCCCGCAGCCCCGGCAGCGCGTTCGCCTGCCCGCCCCACACCTGCGAGGCGCGCAGCACCGCCAGCACGAGGTTGACGCGCGGCTCGCCGACCGGCCCGCCGCCCAGGATGTGCAGCCCGTCGCGGATCTGCACGTCCTTGATCTCGCACAGATAGCCGTCGATGTGCATGACGAACTCGTCGAACGCGTCGTCGTCCGGCTGGTCGTCCACGTGCAGGTCGTGGTGGAGCTCGGCCGCCTTCACCAGCGTCCAGATCTGCGCGCGCACCGCCGGTGCCTTCGCCGGGTCCAGGTCGGAGACGAGCGCGTACTCGTCGAGCAGCTGCTCCAGCTTCGCCAGATCGCCGTACGTGTCGGCGCGGGCCATCGGCGGCACCAGGTGGTCGACCACCGTCGCGTGCCCGCGCCGCTTGGCCTGGGTGCCCTCGCCGGGGTCGTTGACGATGAACGGGTAGATCAGCGGCAGGTCGCCGAGCACCGCGTCCGGCGCGCACCCGGCGCTCAGCCCGAGACCCTTGCCCGGCAGCCACTCCATGGTGCCGTGCTTGCCCATGTGCACGATCGCGTCGGCGCCGAAACCGTGCTCCAGCCACCGGTACGCCGCCATGTAGTGGTGGGACGGCGGCATGTCGGGGTCGTGGTAGATCGCGATCGGGTTCTCGCCGAAGCCGCGCGGCGGCTGGATCATGACGACGACGTTCCCGAACTCCAGGGAGGCGAGCACGATGTCGTCCCCGTCGACGTACAGCGAGCCCGGCGGCTCGCCCCACGCCACGGTCATCGCGTCCCGCAGCTTTGGGTCCAGCCTCTCGAACCACGCCCGGTAGTCCGCCAGCGGCACCCGCGCGGGCGCGGCGGCCAGCTGGTCCTCCGTGAGCCATTCGACGTCGTGCCCGCCGGCCTCGATCAGCCGGTGGATCAACTCGTCGCCGCCCGAGGGGTAGCCGTCGACCGCGTATCCCGCCTCGCGCAGCGCGTCCAGCACCCGCACCGCCGAGGCGGGGGTGTCGAGCCCCACCGCGTTGCCGACGCGCGAGTGCTTCGTCGGGTACGCGGTGAAGACGAGGGCGAGCTTCTTCTCGGCGTTCGGCTTGTGCCCCAGCCGGGCGTGCCGTACGGCGATCCCGGCCACCCGTGCGGCCCGCTCGGGGTCGGCGACGTAGACCGGCACCTCGTCCGGGCCCTGCTCCTTGAAGGAGAAGGGGACGGTGATCAGCCGGCCGTCGAACTCCGGGATCGCGACCTGCATCGCGGCGTCCATGGGGGACAGGGCGGCGTCGGACGCCTCCCAGGCGGCGCGCGACGACGTCAGGCACAGCCCCTGGAGCACCGGCACGTCCAGGTCGGCCAGCGCCCCGATGTCCCAGGCCTCCTCGTCGCCGCCGGCCGAGGCCTGCGAGGCGTGCGTGCCGCCGGCCGCGAGCACCGTGGCGATCAGGGCGTCGGCCTTCGACAGCAGCGCGTAGAGCCCGGCGTCGGCGCCGCGCAGCGAACCGCAGTAGACGGGGAGGGCGTTGGCGCCCTGCGCCTCGATCGCGTCGCAGAGGGTGTCCACGAAGGCGGTGTTGCCGCTCAGTTCGTGCGCGCGGTAGAAGAGCACGCCGACCGTCGGACGGCCCTCCAGCGCGGCACGGGAGCCGTGGACGCCGTACTCCGGCATCTTCCGCGGCTCCTCGAAGCCCTCGCCGGTCAGCAGCACCGTGTCGGACAGGAACCGCGCCAGCTCGGTCAGGTTCTCCGGGCCGCCCTCGACGAGGTACCTCAGCGCCTCCGCGACCACACCGGCCGGCGCCGTCGACTCGGCCATCAGCTCGGCGTCCGGCACGGCCTCCCCGCCGAGCAGCACGGTCGGGATCCCGGACGCCCTCAGCGCCGCGAGCCCGTCCTCCCAGGCGCGTTTGCCGCCCAGCAGCCGTACGACGGCGAGGTCCGCGCCGTCGAGCAGCGCGGGCAGCTCGGCCGCCACGTCCACGCGGGTCGGGTTGCCGATCCGGTAGGAGGCCCCGGAGGCACGGGCCGCCAGCAGGTCCGTGTCGGCGGTCGACAACAACAACACAGTGCTCATGCGGGCGCTCCCGGTGGAATGAATGGCAGTCCTTGCGGCGCGCCCGACTCGATGAGCCGCCACAGCGCGTCCGTGTCCGCGTGCTGTTCGATCAGGTCGCCGAGCCGGTCGAGCTGCTCCTCGCGCAGCGCGGCGAACGAGGTGTCGGGGGCCGGCACGAAGCGGCGTCCCGCGGCGGCGGCGACCTCGCGCAGGAAGGCCCGCCGGAAACCGTCCGACTCCAGTGAGCCGTGCCAGTGCGTACCCCAGGTCTGACCGACCCGGCAGCCGTCCAGGAAGGGCTCACCCTCCAGCACCTCGGCGACCCCGTGATGGATCTCGTACCCCTCGACCCGCTCCCCGAGGGCTTCGCCCTCCGGCCGCGCGAGGGTCTTCTCGCGGGCGAAGCGCACCCGTACGGGCAGCAGTCCCAGCCCGTCGACCCGCCCCTGCCGGCTCTCCACGTCGTCCTCGATGCGCTCACCGAGGATCTGGAAGCCCCCGCAGATGCCGAGCACGGGCCGCCCCTCGGCCGCCCGCCGCCGCAACGCCTCCGCGAGTCCGCGCGTCCGCAGCCACTGGAGGGCCCGCACGGTCCCGCGGGTCCCCGGTAGGACCACGAGGTCGGCGTCGGCCAGTTCCTCGGGCCGGTCCACGAACCGCACCACGACACCCGGTTCGGCGGCGAGCGCGTCCACGTCCGTGAAGTTGGACATCAGCGGCACCGCGCACACGGCGACCCGCAGCACGTCCTCGCCGACCGGCGCGGCCACCACCGACTCCCGCACGGCGCCGCGCAGCGACACGCGGAGCCCGTCCTCCTCGTCGATGCCGAGCCCGTGCCGGAAGGGCAGCACGCCGTACGTGGGCCGTCCGGTCAGGCCGTGCAGCATCTCCAGACCCGGCTCGAGGAGCGACACATCGCCCCGGAACTTGTTCACCAGGAACCCGGCGACCAGCTCCTGGTCCTGCGGGGAGAGCAGCGCGACGGTGCCGAAGAACGACGCGAAGACGCCACCCCGGTCGATGTCGCCGACGACGAGCACGGGCAGCCCGGCGTTCCTGGCGATCCCCATGTTGACGATGTCCGTCCGACGCAGATTGATCTCGGCCGGGCTGCCGGCCCCCTCACAGATCACCGCGTCATACGTGCCCCGCAACTGCTCCAGACAGTCCAGCACCGTGCCCAGCAACCGCTGCCGGCGCCCGCCGTGGTATCCGCGTGCGCTCAGTTCGCCGACCGGTTTGCCCAGCAGCACCACCTGGCTGCTCTGCTCGCCGCCCGGTTTGAGCAGCACGGGATTCATCAGCGCGGCCGGCTCCACCCGGCAGGCCTGGGCCTGCATGGCCTGCGCCCGCCCGATCTCGGCGCCCTCCCGGGTCACGAACGAGTTCAGCGACATGTTCTGCGCCTTGAACGGCGCGACCTTGACCCCCTGCCGCACCAGCCACCGGCAGATCCCGGCGGTCACCACGCTCTTGCCGGCGTCCGAGGTGGTCCCGGCGACCAGCAGACCCCCACCGCTCATGACGTACGTCCCTTCACGACGAGCCGCGCGGCGGCACCGACCCCCAGGGCGAGCCAGCCGACCCGCCGCGAGAGCCGTACCGCCCGGTCGATGTCGGACACGGCCACGGCACGCCCGCCGCCGCCCAGGACGGGCCGGTGCTCGACCCGCCCGCCGTAGGAGAGGGTGCCGCCGAGCCGCACCCCGAGCGCGCCCGCGAAGGACGCCTCGACGGGCCCGGCGTTGGGGCTCGGATGCTTCGCGGCATCCGCGCGCCACGCCCGCACGGCGCCCCGCGGGTCCGGTCCGGCGAGCGCGGCGAGTACGGCGGTCAGCCGCGCCCCGGGCCACCCGGCGACGTCGTCGAGGCGGGCGGAGGCCCAGCCGTAGCGGCGGTAGCGGGGGGACTTGTGGCCGACCATCGCGTCCAGCGTGTTGACGGCCCGGAACCCGAGCAGGCCGGGCACCCCGGCGACGGCGCCCCACAGCAGGGCGCCCACCACGGCGTCGGAGGTGTTCTCGGCGACGGACTCGACCACCGCGCGGGCGATCCCGTCGGCGTCCAGGGCCTGCGGGTCCCGGCCGCACAGGTGCGGCAGCCGGGCCCGGGCCGCCTCGACGTCCCCGGTCTCCAGGGCCCGCGCGATGGCGCGGGCCTCACGGGCCAGCGAGGTGCCGCCGACGACGGCCCAGGTGGCGACACCGGTCAGGGCGACGGAGGCGGCGGGGGAGGAGCGTACGCAGCGCGCGGCGAGGCTTCCCAGTACGACGGTCCCGCCGACGCACACGGCGGTGTGCACGGCGCCCCGCCCGCGGTCGTCCCGCCACAGCACCCGCTCCACGGCAGCCGCGGCCCGCCCGAAAGCGGCGACCGGATGCCCACGGCGGGGATCGCCGAGCAGCAGGTCGCCGAGGAGGCCGGCGGCGGCGCCGTACGCGAACACGCGATCGGCACCCATGGGGTCAGCCGGCCGATGATCCGGAGGAGCAAGTGGCCCCGGGGCGGGGCGGTGCTTCGCTGGTCGACCTCAACAGGCAGCCGCGCATGGCGATAGGTCCTCACTCAGGGTGTCCACGCCCTGGTTCGACGAGACCGGCGGTGAGAGTTCCTGGCTCCCGGGGTTGTCCACCCCGGTGACAGTGGCGGGACCGCGCCGGACTCGCACCGGCTTCCTCTCCTGCCGCCGTATTGGCTGGGGCAGTCCACCACGGCCCCGGAAGGGCCGTCAACCTGCCGCTGACCTGCGAGGCTGAAGTGTGCTGAGGCCCACAGCGGGGCTCCGGTGGGTGAACGGTGAGTGGGCTGCGGCGGGTGCGCCGCGGGCGGGAGCTCGGTGGGTGACCCGTGAGCGCGGGTCGGTACACGCGAGCGGGCGGTGCGGGGGCCGAAGCTCCCGCACCGCCCGCTCGGACGGTGATGACCCGCGATGTCGGCCCGGGTCAGGCCATGATCAGGTAGATCCCGTACCCGACCGCCGCCGCGCACGCCGCGAAGCAGGCGTAGGCGCCGGTGACCGCCAGGGCCGCGGACTGGCCCTGGGCGGCGGCCCGCTCGCGGCGGGACAGGCCGGTGATGCCGAGGGTGAACAGGCCCACCAGGGCCACGGTGACCACGAGGCTGACGCCGAAGACGGAACCGAGGGCCGCCCAGTCGATCTTCATGGTGCTCTTCTTCCTTCGTGCCGGGTCGCGGTCAGACGGTGGTCTTGGCCGGCGGGGCCGCCGGGTCCGTGGGCACCGGGGCCGGGATGGAGGCGGCGAGCTCGTCGGTCACGGTGCCGGCCGGGGGCGGGGTCACCGCGGCGATCGCCTGGGTCACCACGCCGGACGCTTCCTCGCCGGGGACGTCGTGGTCGTTGACGTTGGTGTGGTCGACGACCTCGCGCCGGGACACCTTCCAGATCGCCGCGCTGGAGGCGATCAGGAAGACGGCCACCACGGCGGTGCCCCAGTCACCGAAGCCGCAGATCCACTCGGCGAGCGCCGCGACCAGGGCTGCCGCCGGCAGCGTCAGACCCCAGGCGATGAACATCCGGGTGGCCGTCGACCAGCGGACGACACCGCCCTTGCGGCCCAGTCCCGCGCCCATCACGGAACCGGAAACGGAATGCGTGGTGGAGAGCGAGAAACCGAGGTGCGAGGAGGCCAGGATGACCGTCGCGGCGCTGGTCTGCGCGGCGAAGCCCTGCTGCGGCTGGAGGTCGGTCAGGCCCTTGCCCATCGTGCGGATGATGCGCCAGCCGCCGAGGTAGGTGCCGAGCGCGATGGCGACGCCCGCGGAGAGGATGACCCACATGGGCGGGTCGGAGTCGGGGGCGAGGGTGCCGCCGGCGACCAGGGCGAGCGTGATGATGCCCATCGTCTTCTGGGCGTCGTTGGTGCCGTGGGCGAGGGAGACCAGGCCCGCGGAGGCGATCTGCCCGGCGCGGTAGCCCTTCTCGGAGGCCTTGCCGTCGGCCTTCTTGCCCAGGCGGTAGGTCAGCCGGGTCGCGAACATCGCGGCGAGGCCGGCCACCAGGGGGGCGGCGATCGCGGGGATCAGGACCTTGGTGACGAGGACTTCGCCGTGGACCGCGCCGAAGCCGGCGGAGGCGACGGTGGCACCGATCAGACCGCCCATGAGGGCGTGCGAGGAGCTGGACGGCAGGCCGACCAGCCAGGTCAGGAGATTCCAGAGGATCGCGCCGACCAACGCGGCGAAGATGACCTCGGGACGGATGCCGGCCTCGTCGACGAGGCCCTTGGAGATCGTGTTGGCGACCTCCACGGAGAGGAAGGCGCCGACAAGGTTCAGCACGGCGGACATGGCCACCGCGACCTTGGGCTTGAGCGCACCGGTCGAAATGGTCGTCGCCATCGCGTTCGCGGTGTCGTGGAAACCGTTCGTGAAATCGAACGCGAGTGCGGTTACCACCACAATCGCGAGGATCAGCGAGAAGCTTTCCATTTACCCAGGCAATCGTTCGAGGTCATTGGCTGGTCGACCGTAGGTAACCAGGGTGAACGGAAGATGAACTGGAATGGGCTTCGTGGTGACCGTAAGAGGGGGTGGTCGCTCCGCCGGATGGCGGGGCCGCCGCCGTGTGGTGCGGGGCCCCGCCGCATCGGACGGTCAGGCACCTTCGGCGATCTTCTTCAGCCGGTCGAGTGGGCCGTCGAAGAGATTCTGGTCACCCGGGAACCTGCCCCCGTCGTCGTACTGCCCGAAGGTCATGACACTCCGGAAGATCGTTGAATGGCTGACGATCTCTGGTCACACACCACCGAAGGGTGATGTGTTCCGGTATGCGCCCTTACGGAGGGTCGGCTACCGGCCTGGAGTGCCCCGGCTCCACGGCGCACCGCCGGGCGCGCCTGGCAGGATCGCGGCATGGCTGAACAACGGCGGGACGGGCGGGAAGCGGGAGGCGCCGGGGGTGGCGCCCGGGGCGCGAGGGAACCGCGGGCACGGCGTGCGCGCGAGGAGGAGGCGCGCGCCTGGGCGGAACTCGTCGGGGCCGCGCGCCGGACCGTCGCCGACGGACTCGTCGTCGGCACCTCCGGCAACGTCTCGGTGCGGGTCGGCGAGACGGTCCTGGTCACACCGTCGGGAGTGCCGTACGACCGGCTGACGCCGGACGACGTGACCGGCGTCGACCTCGCCGGCCGACAGGTGCTCGGCACGCTGGTCCCGACCAGCGAACTGCCCATGCATCTCGCCGTCTACCGGACCACCGGCGCGCGCGCCGTGGTGCACACGCACGCCGTGCACGCGACGGCCGTCTCCACCCTCGTGGAGGAGGTGCCGCTGATCCACTACATGGCCGCGGCGCTGGGCGGACCTGTTCGGGTCGCCCGTTACGCGACGTACGGCACTGACGAGTTGGCCGAGAACATGCTCCGCGCCCTCGACGACCGCACCGGCTGCCTCCTGCAGAACCACGGCACCGTCACCCACGGCACGACCCTCGCCCAGGCCTACGACCGCACGGCCCAGCTGGAGTGGATGTGCCGCGTATGGCTGACCGCGTCATCCATTCCCACCCTGTCCCCCCACCTCCTGACCCCGGACCAGCTGACAGAGGTCGGTGAACGCCTGCGGGGCTACGGCCAACGGGACTGACCCGCCGGGATCCGGGTGCCGCGTCCACTGGCCGGGTGTGTGTTCCGACAGGACACTGGGAGCGTGCGCACTGTCAGAGCGACGGCCGCTGCCGTCACCGCCGTGATAGGGGCCGGTGCCGCCGCGGTGGCCGCCGGCCGGTTCGCCAGCGCCGCCGCCCTCAGGACGCCCCCGGGCGGGCCCCTCCCCACCGAACCGAGGCTCACCGTGCACGCCACCGCGGCCGACCGGGTCAGCCTCACCCGGGATCTCGCCGCGCTGCGCCCCGGCCGCTACGGCCTCGCCGGTGACGGCTTCCACGCGGTCGTCGGACCCGTGCAGGGCGGCACCCCGCACTCCGCCGACACCGTCGTGCGCCGCCTGGAACGCGTCACGCACGGCACCCTGGAACCCGGCGACCACGCCTGGCTCACCCCGAACCTGTACGTCGGCGACCCCGGCACCGCCCTCGGCCTCGACCACACCGACCTCGACATCCTCGGGGAACTCGGCCCCCTGCCCGCCTGGTTCGTGCCGGGCGACCGGGACACCTGGGTGATCGCCGTCCACGGCCTCGGCGCCACCCGGGAACACACCATGAACGTCATGGAGGCCCTGCACCGCCACCGCTTCCCGGTGCTCGCCCCCGCCCACCGGGGCGACCCGGGCGCACCGCGCCCCCCGGACGGCCTCAACCACCTCGGCGAGACGGAGTGGCGCGATCTCGACGCGGCGCTCCACCACGCGGTGCGCTCGGGTGCCCGGCAGGTCGTCCTGTACGGCTGGTCCATCGGCGCGACCATGGCGCTGCGCGCCGCCGCCCGTTCCGACGTACGCGCCCGCGTCGCCGGGCTCATCCTGGACTCCCCGGTGCTCAACTGGGAGGCGACCCTGCGCGCCCTCGCCGCGGCCGGCCGCACCCCGGGCGTGCTGCTGCCGCTCGCGGTCCGCGCGGCCCAGGGCCGCACGGGCCTGTACGGCGACCGCAGGCCCGGCGCCGTCCACCTCGACCGTGTCGCCGTCCCCACACAGATCTTCCACGGCCCCGACGACACGGTGGCCCCGTGGCGGTTCTCCCGCCGCCTCGCCGCCGACCACCCGAACACCATCACCCTGCACACCGTCACGGGCGCCCCCCACGCCGCCATGTGGAACGCCGACCCGGCCACCTACGAAGAGGTGCTACGGCGCTTCCTCACCCCCCTGATGTGACGGCGCCCCCGAGCGCGGCCCACAGCCGGTGCCGAGGATTCCGTTTACGGCCGTACCACTGGCCTGATTCCCTCCCCCGACCGCATCCGGGGCCGACGCGCGGGCCGCCCCCGGGCCCTCGTGCGCATTCCGTTTGGGTTTTCGGACCGTCAACCGGAAGACTGCACCCGTGACGTCCCGTATCCCGCGCGACTCCAGGCTTCGACTTGTCCGCCCGCGACCCCTGGCCGCCGCCCCCACAGCGATCAACCAGCGGCGCTCGCGCCGCCCCGCGCCGCGCCCCCCGGAGGGCACCCCCGCACCGGCGGAGCTGGCCAGAATGGCGCGCTCCGGTCTGGCCGCCGCGGCCCGCGTCGCCCGCTGGGCCGACGCCGCCCTCGGCCCCGGCGGGGACAGCGCCACCGTCGACGGCAAGGCCACCCTCTCCGACGCGACCGCCGAACGGGCGGCCCGTGCTCTGGGCCTGACCCCCGCTCAGGTCCGCGCCGACTGGGACACCGCCCGCCTGGCCGGTCTCATCGAGGTGCACGGCGACAGCGCCCGCCCCGGCTGGCGGCTGCGCGCCTGGGACCGCGACGACAGCGCCGTGCTGCGCGGCTGGGTCGCCCTCTGCGACGCCTGGTCGCTCGCCCATCCGGAACCCGAGGAGTACGAGCCCGCCGCCGTCGCCGAGGTCGTCACGGCCATGCCGCAGGTGCTCTCCTTCCTCCAGCTGTCCGCCGGCCCGGTACCGGTACCGCAGCTCCTCGATCTCCTGCAGCAGCGCGTCACCGAACTCCGTACGGAGCGCTGCGAGATCGACTACGCCCCGCAGCCCGAAGCGGCCGGCGCCGAAGCGCCCGCGGCCGACGCACCGCCGCCCGCACCGCGGCCCGACGCGTCCGCGACCCCCGACGGTCCGCCCGAACCGGATTCCGGGCCCCGGCTCCAGCGGCCGCGCCCCGCGCCCGCCGAGCCGGCCGCCGCCGACGCCCCGCTCGAGCCGCTGCTCGACTGGGCCCTCGAAGCCCTCGCCTCCGTCGGCGCCCTCACCTACGGCGACGGGCAGGCCACGCTCACCCCGCTCGGCAGCTGGGCGGTGTGGGTCAAGCTGGAGCAGATCTGCGTCGCCGCGCAGAGCCCCGCCGGGAACATCGAGCAGGGCGCCGAGGACATGCTGCGCGGCTGCGCCCAGCTGCGCCCCAACGCCGCCCGCGCCGAATACCGCGCCTGGCTCGCCGCCCGCCCGGTCGGCAGCGCCGTCACCGAGCTGATCGGCGCCGCCCGCGGCGAGGACGCCCTGCTGCGCGGCCTCGCCTTCGAGGCGCTGCGCGTCGTCGGCGCACCCGCCGAGCCCGAGGTCCGCGCCGTGATCGACGAGCCGACCCTGCGGCCCTACGCCCTGCTGTGGCTCGCCGAGCACGACGGCGCCGACCCCGAGGACGCCCACGAGGTCCTCACCCGGCAGGAGGCGACCTGGCTGTGGGTGGACACCGCCGCCGCCGTCGCCGACCACGGGGAGGCCCCCCTGCTGGTCCGGCACCTGGAGTCCGCGGTGCAGCCGACCGTCCCCGCGCTGCTCCAAGAGGTGCGCGCCGTCGGCCACCCGCGCACCGTGCAGGTGCTGGTCGCCCTCGCCGCCGCGCACCCCGACCCGGCCCTGGCCAAGGCCGTCCGCCGGGCCGCCTTCCAGGTGCACACCGGCGGCTGAGCCGCCCGCGGGTCTCTCAGGCCCCGGGGCCGGTCTCGGGCGCGTACGTGCCGAAACTCCACACGTGGCCCTCGAGGTCCCGGGCCATGTAGTCCCGTGAGCCGTAGTCCTGGTCCGTCGGGGGCATCAGGATCTCGGCGCCCTGTTCCGCCGCCCGCCGGTGGTGTGCGTCGACGTCGTCCACGACGACGTACACCCCGGCCGGACCCGCCCCCTTCATCGCCGTGTCGAACACCCCGCCGCGGCCCTTCGAGCCCAGCATCACCGCACCGTTGCCCTGCACCAGCTCGGCGTGCATCACCGTGCCGTCCTCACCCTCGTACACCGACAGCTCCGTGAAGCCGAAAGCCTCCGTGAGCTGCCGGATGGCCGCCTTCGCGTCCGCGTAGAGCAGCGTCGGGAAGACGCTCGGACGTCCGCCGCCCGTGCCTGCCATGGCGATCACTCCCTCGTGTCGGGACCTGTGCACCGACTCTCGCACGCAGCAAAACCGCTTGCACGGCACCGTTAGAATGGCTCGCATGGCCATTCTCCTCGCGCATTAGACGGCGGGAACGTCCTCAGCCGCCCACCGCCACCCTCCCCCACTCCCGGCTTCGCCCGAGCGGGGGGACCCATCGCCCAGGAGTCTGACCGTGATCTCCGCCTCCGGCATCGAGCTGCGCGCCGGTGCCCGCGTCCTCATCGAAAGCGCCACCTTCCGCGTCGCCAAGGGCGACCGCATCGGACTGGTCGGCCGCAACGGCGCGGGCAAGACCACCCTCACCAAGGTCCTCGCCGGCCAGGGCATCCCCGCCGGCGGCACCGTCACCCGCTCCGGCGAGGTCGGCTACCTCCCCCAGGACCCCCGCACCGGCGACCTCGACGTGTTCGCCCGCGACCGCATCCTCTCCGCGCGCGGCCTCGACGCACTGATCCGCAAGATGCGCGAGAACGAGCAGCGGATCGCCAACGGCCAGGGCGCCACCCGCGAGAAGGCGCTCAAGCAGTACGAGCGCCAGGAGACCGAGTTCCTCACCAAGGGCGGGTACGCCGCCGAGGCCGAGGCCGCCACCATCGCCGCCGCGCTGAACCTGCCCGACCGGGTGCTCGGCCAGCCGCTGCACACGCTCTCCGGCGGTCAGCGCCGCCGGGTCGAGCTGGCCCGGATCCTGTTCTCCGACGCGGACACCCTGCTGCTCGACGAGCCGACCAACCACCTCGACGCCGACTCGATCGTCTGGCTGCGCGACTACCTCAAGAGCTACCGCGGCGGCTTCATCGTCATCTCCCACGACGTCGACCTGGTCGAGACGGTCGTCAACAAGGTGTTCTACCTGGACGCCAACCGCGCCACCATCGACGTCTACAACATGGGCTGGAAGCTCTACCAGCAGCAGCGCGAGGCCGACGAGAAGCGCCGCAGGCGCGAACGGCAGAACGCCGAGAAGAAGGCCGCCGCGCTCAACTCCCAGGCCGACAAGATGCGGGCCAAGGCCACCAAGACGGTCGCCGCGCAGAACATGGCGCGCCGCGCGGAGAAGCTGCTGGCCGGCCTCGAGGAGGTCCGCCAGTCCGACAAGGTCGCCAAGCTGCGCTTCCCCGAGCCCTCGCCCTGCGGCAAGACCCCGCTGATGGCCGAGGGCCTGTCGAAGTCGTACGGCTCGCTGGAAATCTTCACCGACGTCGACCTGGCGATCGACAGGGGCTCCCGGGTCGTCATCCTCGGCCTCAACGGCGCCGGCAAGACCACTCTGCTGCGCCTGCTCGGCGGGGTGGAGGAGCCCGACACCGGCAAGGTCGTCCCCGGCCACGGCCTCAAGCTCGGCTACTACGCCCAGGAGCACGAGACCCTCGACCCCGACCGCACGGTCCTGGAGAACATGCGCTCGGCCGCACCCGACATGGACCTCGTCGAGGTCCGCAAGGTGCTCGGCTCGTTCCTGTTCTCCGGTGACGACGTGGACAAGCCCGCCGGGGTCCTCTCCGGCGGCGAGAAGACCCGACTGGCGCTCGCGACGCTCGTCGTCTCCTCGGCCAACGTGCTGCTCCTCGACGAGCCGACCAACAACCTCGACCCGGCCAGCCGCGAGGAGATCCTCGGCGCCCTGCGCACCTACAAGGGCGCGGTCGTCCTGGTCACCCACGACGAGGGCGCCGTGGAGGCCCTCCAGCCGGAGCGGATCATCCTGCTGCCGGACGGCGTCGAGGACCTGTGGGGCGCCGACTACGCGGACCTGGTCGCCCTCGCCTGAGCCGCCGGGGCGGGCTGCCCGCCGCGGGCAGCCCGGGCCCCGAAACGGGCGGCCTCGGCTCCGAAGCGGTCAGCCGGGGTTGATCGAAGGTGTGATCCACAGCGTATGGATCATTCGGCCCATCGGTGATCCATCATTCGTGTGAGATCTCCTCATCCCGACGTGTGTCCTACACCGATTTCGCGGCCGAGTCCCCGGCGGACCGGGGCTCGGCCGCCGTTCCTTTCTGACCTGGCACTTCGCGGGGGAACCCGTTCGGAGGTATCGACGGCACACCCTGGAATCTGTGATTCCGAATGTGGGGATGCACTCCCGTCGTCACAACCTTGTCTCACCGACCTTGCCGAATGGGTGGCCATCAGGGCCGGGAGGGGTGATCATGAGGAGACCAGAGCGCACTTCCCATGAGGAGGCACGGGTGGCCGAGACTCTGAAGAAGGGCAGCCGGGTGACCGGCGCCGCGCGCGACAAGCTCGCGGCAGACCTGAAGAAGAAGTACGACGCCGGTGCGAGCATCCGGGCGCTGGCCGAGGAGACCGGCCGCTCGTATGGCTTCGTGCACCGCATGCTCAGCGAATCGGGCGTGACGCTGCGAGGGCGTGGCGGGGCGACACGGGGCAAAAAGGCCCCTTCGGCCTGACCCCGGGCGCCCCGCGATCCCGATGGTGGCCACCCGGTCGGCCGACCGACCGGCCGGGTGGTTACTGTGCAGTCACTTGGATGACCGCACCCATCGGAGGCGCCCCATGGCTTCATCCGCCCAGGACCTCGGTCCGGTACTCGACAAGGACGGCGTACGGCTCACCGTCGACGACGCGATCGCCACGGTGACGCTGACCAACCCCACCAAGCGCAACGCGCAGAGCCCCGCTCTGTGGCGGGCGCTGACCGAGGCGGGTCGGCTGCTGCCCGGCTCCGTCCGGGTCGTGGTGCTGCGCGGGGAGGGCAAGTCCTTCTCCGCGGGGCTCGACCGGCAGGCGTTCACGCCCGAGGGCTTCGACGGCGAGCCGTCGTTCGTCGACCTGGCGCGCGGCGGCGACGCCGAGCTGGACGCGACCATCGCCGAGTACCAGGAGGCGTTCACCTGGTGGCGGCGCAGCGACATCGTGTCCATCGCGGCGGTGCAAGGACACGCCATCGGGGCCGGTTTCCAGCTGGCCCTCGCCTGTGACCTGCGCGTCGTCGCGGACGACGTGCAGTTCGCCATGCGCGAGACCAGCCTCGGCCTCGTCCCCGACCTGACCGGCACGCATCCCCTGGTCGGGCTCGTGGGATACGCCCGCGCGCTGGAGATCTGCGCGACCGGGCGCTTCGTGACGGCCGAGGAGTCCGTGCACACCGGCCTGGCCAACCTCGCCGTGCCCGCGGCCGACCTGGACGCGACCGTCCGGGACCTCGCCGGCGCCCTGCTGGCCGCCCCCCGGGACGCCCTGATCGAGACCAAGGCCCTCCTGCGCGGCGCCCAGGACCGCACCTACGCCGAGCAGCGCGTCGCCGAACGCGCCGCCCAGGCCCGCCGCCTGCGCGACCTGGCCGGCCTCGGCGAATAGCACACGGGCGGCGCCCCGACTCCGGTGCCGGCCGGCCGACGGCCGGCACGGCGCCGCACCCACGCCGACCCGCCGGCGGCCGGTCAGTCGAGCGCCGTGACCAGCACGGCCACCGTCGGGCGGTCCGGCAGTGACGCCGCCACGGCCGAACGGACCGCTCGGGCCACGTCCAGAGGCCGGGCGTCCGCCCGGACCGCGAGGTCCACGCGCGCGTGGCGGCGGGGCAGGGCGGTGCCGCCCCGGAGCTCGGTGAGATGGACCGGGCGGCCCAGCGTGCCCGTCAGGCGGGTGACCCCCGGGACGGCGAGCGCCGCGGCCGCGACACGGCCCGTCTCCGAGTCGACGGGCTCCGGGGCCGCCTCGGGTTCCGCCTGCGACACGGGGGACGCGGCGGGCGCACCGGGCGGCTCCGCCTCCAGCAGCTCCGTCGCCCGCAGATCCACCTCCGCGACCTCGAGCCCGATCCGTTCCGCCGCGGCCTCGGCCAGCGCCGTGCGCAGGAGGGCCGCCACCACCGGCAGCGGCTGCGCCGCCGTCGCCGCGAACTCCGCGGTCAGCCGCAGCGGCCCCGGCGGCAGGGCGCTCGGCGGCGGCGGTACGGCAGGCTCGCCCACGTCCTCCGGGTCGGCGAGCCCGATCCGCAGGCCGTCCAGGCGTACGCCGGGCGCACCGTGAGCCGCCACGCGCCGCAGCACCGCCTCCACCGCCCGCTCGGCGATCCAGGCGCCGTCGCGCGCTCCTCCCAGGGGCAGGAACCTGCCCAGCCCCACCTGTTGCCGTACCGCTTGGGTCCACCGGTCCACCGTCACTCCTCCAGCCTGCCGCATTCCTGGGGCGAAACCCGGCAACCGCGCATACCGTGGGCAAAGAGGACGATCGAAGGGATGAACGGCGATGACCGACATGACCGAGGGAGGCTCGGTAAGGGCCCCCGATTCCGAGAAGACCCTCTTGGACCCCACCTCGCGCAGGGGAACCCGGCGTGGCGGCGGTGACCCTTCCACGCGCGGCCGGACCACCATCGCCGACGGCGTGGTGGAGAAGATCGCCGGGCTGGCCGCGCGGGACGTGCCCGGCGTGCACGCCATGGGCAGCGGGCTGTCCCGGACCTTCGGAGCCGTACGCGACCGGGTGCCGGGCGGCCAGAAATCGGTGACGCGCGGCGTGAAGGCCGAGGTGGGCGAGGTGCAGACCGCGCTCGACCTGGAGATCGTCGTCGACTACGGCGTGTCCATCGGCGACGTCGCCAGGGCCGTGCGGGAGAACGTCGTCGCGGCGGTCGAGCGGATGACCGGCCTGGAGGTGGTCGAGGTCAACATCGCGGTGAGCGACGTGAAGCTGCCCGACGAGGAGGACGAAGAGCCGGAGAGTCGCCTCCAGTGAGGCCCGGCGAGCGGAGGAGCGCACCATGAACATGGCCGTGGTCGGCATGATCGCCGGTATGGCGCTGGGATTCGCCGGATACTTCGGCGGATTCGGGGCTTTCGTGCTGGTGGCGGCCCTGGGCGCCGTCGGGTTCGTCGTCGGCCGCTTCCTCGAGGGGGACCTGGAACCCGGCGACTTCTTCCGCCGCCGTGACGAACGGCGGCGGTGACGACGGTGAGCACGGGGGCCGCCGAGCCGGTCGGGAGTCCGGCCGCCGTCGCGCCGGGCGAGCGCGGGGTGACCGGGATCGCCGACCGGGTGGTCGCGAAGATCGCCTCGCAGGCGGCCCGCGAGGCGATCGGGCAGCCGCCCCCGGGCGCCGCGCCACCGCACGCCACGGTGGTCGTCCGCCACGACGCCGCACGGATCCGGGTGCACATCGAACTCGACTACCCCGGCGACATCGGCGGCCGTTGCGGCCGGGTCCGTCGCCAGGTGGTCGAACGGGTGAGCACCTTGGCGGGCATGCACGTTCCGGAGGTCGTGGTGCAGGTGGAACGCCTGCACCTGGCGGCCGCGTTCGGCGCCGCGCGAGGGAGGACGCGATGAGCGAACCCCAGGGCACCGGGGCCACTTCCGCCCCGGGCACCGTCATGGAACAGAGTCCGCCACCCGTGGAGCAGGGCGCTGCCGGTGGAACCGGCGGGCACCGGCGCTTCTGGTCGGCCCGCCGCGTCCCCGCGGCCCTGCTCGCGCTGGTGATCCTGGTGATCGCGGGCGCTTTCCTCTACGACATCGCCGCGGTGCGCGCCGACCGGAACGCGATGCAATGGCGCCGCGAGCTGGCCCGGCAACTCGCCGAACGGCCCCTGGACGACACCTGGGTGCTGACCGGCGCCGGCCTCGCCACCGCGCTGGGGCTCTGGTTGCTCCTGCTCGCCCTGACGCCCGGTCTGCGCTCCCTGCTCCCGATGCGCCGCACCCATCCCGACGTCCGCGCGGGACTGCACCGGGACGCCGCCGCGATGGTGCTGCGGGACCGGGCCATGGAGGTGGCCGGCGTGCGGACGGTGCGGGTCCGGGTCACCCGCTCCCGGGCCGACGTCCGCGCGGTGTCGCACTTCCGCGAACTGGACGACGTACAGGCCGACCTGGACGCGGTACTGGACGACGCGGTCCGAGGGCTGGGCCTGGCCCGGCCACCCACGCTGTCGCTGCGCGTACGGCGGCCCGGACGGAAGGGGCGGTAGCCGTGCCCAAGGGCGTCAACCGCGTACTGCTCGCACTTGTGGGGCTGGTGCTGACCGCCCTCGGCGGGTCCGTGCTGGCGATCGGGCTGGGGGCGCCGGCGCCCTCCTGGTGGCTCCACGACGGCCGGGACGACGTGCTGCTGGACGAGGCCGAGCGAACCCGATGGCGGGGCGAGGGCTGGTGGTGGCCGGTCGTCCTCGCCGTGCTCGCCGTCCTGGTCCTGCTCTGCCTGTGGTGGCTGCTCGCGGTGGTGCGCAGGCGGCGACTGGCCGAGGTGATGGTCGACACGGGCGACGGCGAGGGCGCGACACTGCGCGGCCGGACCCTGGAACAGGCCCTCGCCGAGGAGGCGAACCACCTCGACGGCGTCGAACGGGCGCGCGTCCTGCTCGGCGGCCGCCGCGGCACCCCGAGCACCCGGGTACTGCTCCGCCTGGAACCCCACGTCGACCCCGGAACCACCCTGCACGCCCTCACCACCGGGCCCCTCACCCACGCCCGCGACTCGGCCGGCGTGACGGTCCTGCCGACGGAGGTGCGCCTACGCGGCGTCAAACACCGCCCGGAGCGAGTCACCTGACCCCGGCCGGCCCACCGCTCCCGCGGGCAGCCCCGGCCCTCATCACTCCCGCTCCCGCGGGCAGTCGTGCCGCTGGGGCGGCACGGGTGGGCGCGACGGCACCCCGCAAGCGCTGGGCCGCGCGCCCCCTCCCGCCCCGGTACGGGTGCCTGCGAACCCACCCGCACAGCATGCTGCCCGCAGGCCGACGGTCGGGCTTCGCCGGAACCCTCGCCGTACGGCGGGTCGTCAGAACCCGTGCCGTACCCCGCCGTCCACCGGCAGCATCACGCCGGACAGATAGGACGCCGCCGGGGAGAGAAGGAACGCCGCCGTGCGGCCGAACTCCTCCGGGGTGCCGTAGCGGCGCAGCGGAATGCGGGACTCGGCGGCCCGGCGCGTGGCCTCCGGGTCGGCGGAGAGGGAGTCCAGCTCACGGACCCGGTCCGTGTCGATGCGGCCGGGGAGCAGTCCGACCACGCGGATGCCACGCGGACCCAGCTCGTCCGCGAGGGACTTGGCGAAACCGGCAAGCCCCGGGCGCAGACCGTTGGAGATGGTCAGACCGGGAATCGGCTCGTGCACCGAGCCGGACAGCACGAAGCCGATGACACCGCCCGCGCCCAGCTCCGCCGCGGCGGCCCGGGCCATCCGCACCGCGCCCAGGAACACCGACTCGAACGCCGACTGCCACTGCTCGTCGGTGGTGTCGGCGACGAACCCCGGCGGCGGCCCGCCCACGCTGACGAGGATGCCGTCGAAGCGGCCGAACCGCTCCCGCGCGGTCGCGATCAGCCGCGCGGGCGCCTCCGGGTCGGCGTTGTCGACGGCCACGCCCACCGCGTCCGGTCCCAGCGCGGACGCCGCTTCCGCGACGGCCTCCTCCTCCCGCCCCGTGACGACCACCTTCGCGCCGTCGGCGACGAGCTCCCGCGCGGAGGCGTGGCCCAGCCCGCGGGTCGCCCCGGTGACGACGAACACCCGGTCCTTCAGTCCAAGATCCATGGCCCCTATCCTGCCTCCTCGCTCCCGAACAGGGCGAGGGCGGTGTTCACCAGTCCGATGTGGCTGAACGCCTGCGGGAAGTTGCCCAGCTGCCGGCCGCCCACCGAGTCGTACTCCTCCGCCAGCAGACCCACGTCGTTGGCGAGTCCCAGCAGCCGTTCGAACAGCTCGCGCGCCTCCTGTCGCCGGCCCGTCATGTGCAGGGCGTCGGCCAGCCAGAACGAGCACACCAGGAACGTGCCCTCCTCCCCGGGCAGCCCGTCGACGGTCGTGGCGTCCGGGGTGTAGCGGTGCAGGAAACCGCTCTGCCCCAGCTCCGCACGGACCGCCTCGATGGTGCCGAGCACCCGGGGATCGTCGGGCGGCAGGAAACCGACCCGGGGGATCAGCAGCAGCGCGGCGTCGAGTTCGCGCGAGCCGTAGGACTGCGTGAAGGTGTTCCGCTCCGCGTCGTACCCCTTCTCGCACACCTCCCGGTGCACCTCCTCGCGCAGCTCCCGCCAGCCGTCGAGGTCTCCCTCGAAGTCCGGGTGCTCCTCCAGCGTGCGCACCGCGCGGTCGGCGGCCACCCACACCATCACCTTGGAGTGCACGAAGTGGCGCCGCCCGCCGCGCACCTCCCACAGTCCCTCGTCCGGCTGCCGCCAGGCGGTGCGCACGAAGTCCATCAGCACCGACTGCAGCGCCCACACGTCCGGCTGCGGGGACAGCCCCGAACGCCGGCCCAGCGCCAGACAGTCCATGACCTCGCCGTACACGTCCAGCTGGAGCTGGTTCACGGCGTCGTTGCCGACCCGTACGGGCGTGGCACCGCCGAAGCCGGACAGCCACGGCAGTTCGAACTCCGGCAGCCGCCGCTCGCCCGCGAGCCCGTACATGATCTGGAGGTCCGCCGGATCGCCCGCGACCGCGCGGAGCAGCCAGTTGCGCCACGCCTCCGCCTCGTCCTGGTACCCGGCGGCCAGCAGCGCGTTCAGGGTCAGCGTGGCGTCACGCAGCCAGCAGAAGCGGTAGTCCCAGTTGCGTACCCCGCCCGGCTCCTCCGGCAGCGAGGTGGTGGGCGCGGCCACGATGCCGCCGGTGGGGGCGTAGGTGAGCGCCTTGAGCGTGATCAGCGACCGGACGACGGCGTCCCGGTGCGGGCCCTCGTAACGGCAGCGGGCCGCCCAGGCACGCCAGTCCGCGACACTGTGCCGCAGCGCGGAGTACGGGTCGATCAGTGGGGGACGGGGCTCGTGGGAGGGGTGCCAGGTGAGCACGAACGCGACCCGCTCACCCTCCTTCACCGTGAACTCCGAGACGGTGCCCAGGTCCTCGCCCCAGGTGGGCACCTCCGGCACGCTGCGCAGCCACGTCGAGTCCGGTCCGGCCACCGCCACCCGGTGACCGTCGGCCCTGCGCACCCAGGGCACCACCGAGCCGTAGTCGAAACGCAGCCGCAGCGTGCTGCGCACGGTCACCTCGCCGCGCACGCCCTGCACGATCCGCACCAGATCGGGCGCGCGGTCGCGCTGCGGCATCAGGTCGGTGACCCGCACCGCCCCCTGAGAGGTCTCCCACTCGGTGTCCAGGACCAAGGTGTCCCGGCGGTAGGAACGGCGCGTGTACCGGTCGGCCCCGACCGGGGCGACACGCCAGTGGCCGTTGCTCTCGTCCCCGAGCAGCCGCGCGAAGCAGGCCGCCGAGTCGAAGCGGGGCAGACAGAGCCAGTCGACCGAGCCGTCCGCGCCCACCAGGGCAGCGGTCTGTTCGTCGCCGATGAGCGCGTAGTCCTCGATGCGGTGCACGGGGTGCGGGTTCCCGGCCACCGGGGGCGGCAATCAGGGGAGGAGCCGGGGGAGTGACGGGCCGTCGGCCGCGGCGCCGTCGCCGGAGAAGATGACACCGGGGCCCGAGGGGGCATGGTTGAGCACCCACAGACCGATCAGCGTCGCCAACGCGAAGACGACGGCGACGAGCACGGCGAGGACGAGCCGCCGGCGGCGCTCGCGGCGCAGCCACTCGCCGCGCGCCGTGCGATACGCGTCGGGGTCCGGCAACACCCCGCCGGCCAGGGCCTGGAGGGCGTCGCGCAGTTCCCGTTCGGTGCGGTCCGCGCCCGGCGGACGGGGCTCGGCCCGCTCGGGGCCCGTGCGGTCCGGGCCGGTGTCGTTCATCGCCGGGCCTCCATCGCCTGGGTCAGCGCGGCGATGCCGCGCGAGGTGTGGGTCTTGACGGAACCACGGGTGATTCCCATCGCGGCGGCTATCTCGCTCTCCTTCAGACCGAGCCAGTGGCGCAGCACCAGCGCCTCGCGCTGCCGGGCCGGCAACTGCTGGAGCGCGCCGATCAGCACCCGCTGGTCGTCGCGGAGCAGCGCGGTGTTCTCGGCGGAGGCCACGGTCTCGTCCGACGGGGGCGCCGGGTGTTCCTCGTGCCGGCGGGCGACCTGGAGGTGGCGTATCCGCATCCGGGTCAGATGGCAGACGGTGGAGCGCAGATACGCCTCCGCCGCGGCCACGTCCTTCAGCCGCCGCCACTTGCGGTAGATCTGGTAATACGCCTCGGCCACCACGTTCTCCGGGTCGTCGGCGCCGAGCAGCACGGCGAGGCGCAGCATCGAGGAGTAGTGCAGCTCGAAGAGGCGGGCGACACCGGCCTCCCGCTCCAGGTCGGCCGGATCGGTGAGGCCGGGCCCGAGCGGTCCCGGCGGGACCGCCGCAGGGGGCGGCGGCGGGGCCGGGGTCGCCGGCAGGGTGGCCTGGGGGTGCTGTCTGCGTCTCACGGGTTGTCCGCTCCCGTCTGAGGGCCTCGCCTGACCATCAGGCGGGACGGCAGGTCGGTGGCGTCGGCGCCGCGCGGGACGCCGAGGCGTGCGAGGGCCGCGGTGCCGGCCACCGCGACGGTCAGATTGAGCAGCAGGGCGGCGATCCCGGCGTAGATCTCCAGCGGTCCGGCGCCGGTGTCGAGCGGCACGATCGACGAGAATCCCTCGCGGACCACCAAGTACGTCCCGGCGACCATGCCCACGGCCCACCCGGCGAGCAGCGCCCGCGGATGCAGCCACCGTGTGTACAGCCCGACCGCCACGGCCGGGAAGATCTGCAGGATCCACACCCCGCCGAGCAGCTGGAGGTTGATCGCGTCCTGGTCGCGCAGCCCGAACACGAACGCCACGGCCCCGAGCTTCGCGGTCAGCGACACCGCCTTGGCGACGCGCACCTGACGTTTCGGCGTGGCCGTCGGATGGACGTACTCGACGTACACGTTCCGTACGAAGCTGGTCGCCGCGGCGATCGACATCACCGCCGCCGGGACCAGCGCGCCCACCACGATCGAACCGAACACCAGCCCGGCCAGCGGGGCCGGCATCACCCGGTCGACCAGCATCGGCACCGCCGCCTCGGCGCCGCCCTCGGGGGCCCGCACCCCCGCCGCCAGGGCCGCGATGCCGAGGAACCCGAAGAGCGCCAGCAGCGCCGTCCAGGCGGGCAGCCCCGCCGACACCTTGCGCAGGGTGCGCGTCCCGTCGGCGGCGAACCCGGCGGTGAGGACGTGCGGGTACATCAGCAGCGCCAGCGCGGAACCGAGGGCGAGCGTGGCGTACGCGGGCTGCTGCTCCGGCGACAGCAGCAGCGGGGAGTGGGCCGCGTCCGTGCCGCCGAGCGCGCGCCCGGCCCCGTCGAAGACCGCGCCCGGCCCGCCGAAGCGCCGCAGCACCAGCCAGCACACGGCGGTGAGCGAGAGGAACACCGCCACCGCCTTCAGCGCCGAGATCACCGCGGGCGCCCGCAGCCCGTGCCGGTAGGTGGCCACCGCCAGCCCCGCGAACACCGCCACCATCACCAGATCCCCGGTCGCACCGCGCGGATACAGCCCGCCGGCGGTGAGCACCGCGCGGATGCCGAGCAGCTGGAGCGCCAGGTACGGCATCGTCGCCAGGATTCCGGTCAGCGCGACGACCAGGGCCAGCGGCGGGGAGCCGTACCGGCCGCGTACGAAGTCGGCGGCCGTGACGTAGCCGTGCCGCCGGGCCACGCTCCACAGCCGGCTGAGCAGCACGAACGCGAGCGGACAGACGATCACGGTGTACGGCACCGCGAAGAAGGCGGGCGCGCCGTTGCCGTACGCCAGGCCCGGTACGGCGGTGAACGTGTACGCCGTGTAGACCGTCCCGCCGAGCAGCAGCCAGGTCCAGCCCGGGCCCAGACCGCGGTCGGCCAGCGCCCAGCCCTCCAGCGAGGGCAGCTGCTCGCTGGGCCGGAGCCGCCGCGCGGTGACGGCGAGCAGCGACGCCCCGCCGATCACGGCGAGGAACGTCGCGGTCATGGCGCCGTCGGCCATGAATCACCGTCCTTGGTGTGCTGTGCCCTCGGGGGAGAGTCGCGCGGACCACCCGTCCGGATGACACCGAACCGGTGGGACATCCGTCCGGAACGCCGCGTCAGCACCTCCGACCGGTGCGCCACTCTCGCACAGACCACCCCGCACCGGGAGAGGAACGCAGGTCACGGCACGCACCGGTCACTACGGCGCGTGTCCCCTGGCCGGTTACACCGAGGCCGACTTCGCCGCCGCGGCGCCGGTCTCCCCGGTCTCACCGGGGTTCTCGGGAGCGGCCTTCTCGGCCGCCGCCCGGGCCCGCTCCCGGGCCTCGCGGCGGACCAGCACGACCCAGCCGACCGGCACGGCCGCCGCGAACAGCCACCACTGGACGGCGTACGCGTAGTTCAGCGCCGCGTTCTCCTCGCCCGGGCTCCCGAGCCGTTCCGGGATGGCGCCCTTCGCCTCGGGCGCCGTCTGCGCCACGTAGCCGCCGAGCACGCGGGCCCCGAGGCGCTTCGCCTCCCGCTCACTGTTGATCAGCATGATCTGCCGGTCCGGCAGACCCTGGAGGTCCTTGATGCCGCTCGCCTCGGTCGTCTCGTCGGGCATGAGCCGGCCCTTGATCGTGATCTCGCCGCGGGGCGGTGCGGGGACCTCCGGGAACGCGGTCTGGCTCGGTCCGTCCGCCGGGATCCAGCCCCGGTTGACGAGCAGGACCTTGCCGTCGTCGAGGACGAACGGGGTCAGGACGTGGAAGCCCACCTCGTCGTCGGCGTTGGTGCGGCGGCGGACGACGACCTCGTCGTCCGTGACGAAGTGACCCCGCGCGGTCACGGTGCGGTACCGCTCGTCGCGGGTCACGGCGTGTCCCGGGGCGGCCAGCCGCTCCACGGGCACCGGCTCGGCGGCCAGCGCGTCGGTCACCAGCTGGTTGCGGGCCGAGCGCTCCCCGTAGCGGTCCATCTGCCAGATGCCCAGCCTGATCATCGTCGGGACGAGAAGCAGGGCGACCAGGGTGATGATCACCCATTGCCGGGACAACAGAAAGCGGTGCACCCCACGACCGTACAACCCGTTCGCGGGGTGCATTCAGGTGGGTACGTCCATTCACACCCGGTCGACGATCCCCACTCTTCCCTCCGAGCGGGCGCAGTGGGCCCCGCAGTACCAGTGACCGTCGGCCTCGACGCCCTGGCCGATGATCTGCACCCGGCAGTGCTCGCAGATCGGGGCCATGCGGTGGATCGCACAGGAGAAGCAGTCGAAGACGTGCACCACGCCCTGCGCGTGCACCTCGAAGGTCATTCCGTAGCTGTTGCCGCAAACTTCACATGTCGCCATGCGCCACAGCGTGAGCCGTCGGCCCGGCACGGGCGAGCGGGCGGCGGGCGAGTCGCCCGCCAATCACCCGTCCGCGCGGTCCGCCGGCTCCACGTCCCCGAGCAGCTGGCCGAACGCGGCCTCGTCGACGACCGGCGTGCCGTACTGACGGGCCTTGACCACCTTGGAGGTGCCCGAATCGGGGTCGTTGGTGACGAGGAGACTGGTCAGCCGGGACAGGCTGGTCGCGACATGCAGGCCCGCCTCGGTCGCGCGGTCCTCCAGCAGGTCCCGCTCGACGGAGGTGTCGCCGGAGAACGCCACCCGCATGCCCTGCTTGAGCCGCTTGCCCGCTTCGTACCGACCCGGGTTGGGGTAGGGGCACGCGGGCCGCTTGCGGGAGGGACGCCAACTGGCCGGCCGGTGGCCGCCGTACCCCGCCTGCTGCCCGATGCGGGGCCGGTCCGTCCACTCGGTCAGCGGCCGGCACTCGTGCAACGGCAGCCGTACGCCGCCCGCCGCCGCGGCCCGCAGACTCGGCCGGAACGCCTCCGCCAGCACGCGCGCGTCGTCCAGCGCGTGGTGCGCCCGCTGCTGCACGACACCGAAGTGCGCGGCGAGCGACTCCAGCTTGTGGTTGGGCAGCGGCAGCCCCAACTCCTTGGCGAGGGCGATGGTGCACAACCGCTGCCTCACCGGCGCCTCGCTCCGCGCGCGGGCGTACTCCCGGGCGATCATCTGCCAGTCGAAGACGGCGTTGTGCGCGACGAGCACCCGGCCCTCCAGCCGGGTCGCGAACTCCGCGGCGATGTCCTGGAAGAGGGGCGCCCCCTCCAGCACGTCGCTCGTCAGACCGTGGATCCACACCGGGCCCGGATCCCGCTCCGGATTGACCACCGTGTACCAGTGGTCCTCGACCTCGCCGCGCGCGTCCAGCCGGTAGACGGCCGCGGAGATGATGCGGTCGTCCCGGGCCAGCCCCGTGGTCTCCACGTCAACGACCGCGTATCCCCGGGGATACGCGGCCGGCCACGCGGTGGGGGAGGACGCCTGGGTCGTGAGGTCTTCGAGCATGGTTCATGAGGATACGGGCCGCGACTGACAGCCCCGTCCGTCAGGTGCCCGACGCGGCCCGCCCGTTCGGATGCCGTGACCGGTTCCCCGCCGGCTCGTTTCACCAACGGATCGGCACCGGCAGTGCCGTCAGCAGCCCCGACACCGCGACCACCACGCCGAGCGCGTACACCTCCGCCCGCGCGGGTGTGCCGGCGGTCAGCGGGTCGGCCGCGCGGGCCAGCCGGATCCGCGCCCACAGGGCGAGCGCGGCGACACCCGCCATCAGGACCACCTTGGCGAGCAGCACGCGCCCGTACGCGGTGTCCGTCAGCTGCTCCAGGATCGTCTCCGGCGGCATCCGGCGCAGCGAACTGCACACTCCCGTCGCGGTGATGGCGACCAGCAGGACGAGCGCCACGCGCGCGTAGCACCCCAGCAGCGCGCCGCCCGCCTCCGCCCCCCGCCACCGTCGCAGCGTGCGCAGCACCTGGAGCAGACCGCCCGCCCAGAGCGACGCGCAGATCAGGTGCACCAGCGTCAGCCCGGAGCCGGTCAACGGGCCGTACTCGGTCGTCGGATGCGCGCGCAGGGCCTCCGCGACCAGCACCGCCGCCAGGGGCCACACCTGGGTGCCCGGTCGGCCGGACGTCGCGCACAGGGCCGCCGCGAGAAAGGCGTTGACCTCCAGGAGGGCGAGTTTGCCGTCCCGGGTGCCGTAGAGGCCGCCGACGTCGATGTCGGCGAGGCTGTCCGGCACCAGGTTGCCGGTGGCCACGACGGAGGCGAGTCCGAGGGCGGCCAGGAAGCCGGCGGAGTTCGCCGCGGCCGACCAACTCCGGGGGACGGCAGGGGGAGCACCGGGCACGGAACGGACCAGCCGTGTCACGAACAGCTCGCCGACGGACACGGACAGCGCGGCGAACAGCACCGCGCGCAGCAGGGCTATGCCGCCGGTGCCGGGCGCCGCGGCCTCCCCGGTGCCGCGCAGCGCGGGGGACGGGCCGAGGAGCGGTATCAGCGCGGCCAGCGCCACCAGCACGAGCACGGCAGCGACCCGCCCGGCGCCGGGAGTCCGTGAGGCCCGGGGCGCACGGGCCGCCCCGGACCTGGGTTTCATCACTGTCACCCCAGGATCTTCACAAGGCCGCGCAGAACCGGGCAAGTACGGGGTGACACGGGCAAGTACGGGGTGACACGCGAACGCCGCCCGCGCGCGGCCGGACAGCGGAAGGGCCGGGCGATGCGCCCGGCCCTTCCGCTCTCACCGCTCCCGCGGGACTACCGCGTCACCGCGTCCAGCGCGTCGGCCATGCCCCAGCCGTAGAAGCCGTTGCGGTTCTTCGGGCCCTCGCACACCGCGTCGGCCTTGCCGTCGCCGTCGATGTCGTACGGGTCCGTGCACGCGGTGGCGTCGGCCTGCGCGTACAGCAGGGCCTTCACCAGCGCCGGGGAGGCGTGCGGGTGCGTCGACTTGATCAGCGCGGCGACGCCCGCGACATGCGGGGACGCCATCGACGTACCCGCCATGTAGCCCCACGTGCCGCCGGGCATCGTGCCCAGGATCAGGCCGCTGGTGGCGGGCGGCTCCGGCTTCTGGTAGGCCGTCGAGTCGCCGCCGGGCGCGGCGATGTCGATGACACCGCGGCCGTGGTTGGAGAAGGACGACTTCAGGCCCTTGGCGCCGGTCGCCGCGACCGTCACGACACCCGGCAGCTGGGTCGGGATGTCGTAGCACTCGGACGGGTCGATCACCCGGTCCGACGGCGTGGAGTCGTTGGGGGAGACCGGGTCGGTGATCTCGTCGGCCGCGAGGTCGTAGTTCTCGTTGCCGGCCGCGGCCACGTTGACCGCGCCCTTGCGCTCCGCATACCCCGAGGCCCGGGTGACGGCCTCGACGAGCGCCTTCTGGTCCGGGTCGTTCTTGCAGTTGAAGTACCAGGGGTCGGTGTAATAGCTGTTGTTGGTGACGTCGACCCCGTGCTCGGCCGCCCACATGAAGCCGCACACCACGGCCTCGGTGTAGAAGAAGCCGTCCGGGTTGGACACCTTGATGCCCGAGACCTTCACGCCGGGGGCGACACCGGTCATGCCGACACCGTTCTTGGCGGCGGCGATCTCACCCGCGACATGCGTGCCGTGCGGGCTCTCCGACGCGCCCGGCCGCCAGGCACCGTCGCTGGTGTCCGGCTTGCCCGACACACAGTTGACCGACGCGGCCCGGTCGAAGTTGGGCGCGATGTCCGGGTGGGTGTCGTCGACGCCGGTGTCGATGACGGCGACGGTCACCCTGGAACTGCCCAGCGACTTCTCGTGCGCCTGGTCCGCCTTGATGGCGGGCAGGTCCCACTGCAGCCCCTGGAGCGGGTCCTGCCCCTCGGCGGCCTCGGCGCCGGCGACCTCGGCGGCGCTGAGCACCTTCGGGGTGCCCATGTCCGTGGTGGCCGCCGACGGCAGCGGCGCGGTGCGGGTGGCACCGGCCGACTGCACCCCGCGCACCGCGCGGACGGTCTTCGCGAAGTCCGGGTTCGACGAGTGGACGACTATGACGCCGATCTTGTCGTACGACGTCACGATCGTGCCGCCGGCCTCGCCGATCGCCTTCTTCACATGGGCCGGCGCGCCGTGCCCGCCCCGGACGTTGACCACGTAGCTGAGCGACGTCGCGTCGGCGGCGGCCGCGGCGGGCCGGTCGTCGGCCGGCGCGGCGGTGGCCGCCGTGTTGGGCAGGAACGCGAGCGCCGTCGCCATGGCCATCCCGGCCGGGATGACCAGCGCACGGCGGTGGCGCGGGTGAGACGCTGTCATGAAGTCTCCAGTTCGTTCACGATTGCGGGCCTACGGGCGGAAAATTGTCGGAAGGGCGGCGCTCACTTGACGGCGCGCAGCGCGTTGACGATGCCGAAGCCGTAGAAGCCGTTGACCCGGCTGCCGCCCTCGCACGTCGCGTCCTGCACCCCGTCGCCGTCCTGGTCGTACGATTCCGGGCAGCCCGGGTTGTCCGCCTGCGCCTTCAGCAGCGCCTGCAGCTGGGCAGGGGTGGCCCGCGGGTGCTTGGACTTCAGCAGCGCGGCGACACCGGCGGCGTGCGGCGAGGCCATCGAGGTGCCCTGCAGGAAGGCGTACTCGCCGTTCGGCATGGTGGACAGGATGCGCCCGTCCTTCGACGGCGTGTCCGGCAGCTGGTAGCGGCGGTCGCCGCCCGGCGCGGCGATGTCGACGACGCCGTGGCCGTACGTGGAGTAGTACGACTTGAGGTTCTGCACGCCCGTCGCGCTGACCGTGACCACACCCGGGAGCTGGGTCGGCACGTCGAAGCACTCGCTCGGGTCGATGGTCCGCGTCACCGGCGTGGAGTCGTCGGGGCTGGAGTCGTCGACGATCGCGTCGGACGCCAGGTCGTGGTTGGAGTTGCCGGCCGACGCCAGGTGCAGGGTGCCCTTCTTCTGCGCGTACAACTGCGCCCGGTTGACCGCGTCGACGATCGCCTTCTGGTCCGGGTCGTCCATGCAGTTGTACAGCCACGGGTCGACGTAGTAGCTGTTGTTCGTGATCTCCACGCCGTGGTCGGCGGCGAACACGAAGGCGCAGACGACGTTCTCCGGGTAGAACAGACCGTTGTCCGGGTCGCTGACCTTGATGCCGGCCACCTTGACGCCGGGCGCGACACCGGCGACGCCGATGCCGTTGCGGGCCGCGGCTATCTCACCGGCCACATGGGTGCCGTGGTAGTCCTCGTCCGTGTACGGCCGCCAGGCGCCCTCACTGGTGTCCGCCTTGCCGCCGACACAGTTGGCCGACTGGGAGGCGGAGAAGTTCGGGGCGAGATCGGGGTGGGTGTCGTCGACGCCGGTGTCGATCACGGCGACGGTCACCTCGCGGCTGCCCGGGTTGATCCGCGCGGCCTCGTCGGCACCGATCGCCCGCAGGTCCCACTGGTCGGCCTCGAGCGGCTCGCTGCCCGGGGTCTCGGCGGAGGCGGCCTTCGTCCGGGCGGCCTCGGAGGCCGTCAGGTGGTCGGCGGCGCCCTCGTCGGTCGTCCCGGCGGCGGTCAGCGGCGCGGTGCGGGTGGCGCCGGCGGACTCGACTCCGCGCGCCTCACGGATCTCCTTGCCGAAGTCCGGGTTCGCCGAGTGGACGACGATCACGCCGATCCGGTCGTAGGTGACCACGACGGTCCCGCCGGCCGCGGCGATCGCCCTCTTCACCGAGGCGATCGTGCGGCGGTCGGCCTTGGTGTTGACGACGTACGCCAGGGAGGGGGCGTCCGCCACCCGCTCGGCCGCCGACGCCGTCTGCGGGGCCGCCGAGGCCGCCGCCGGCAGGAAGCCGAGCGAGGCGGTCAGGGACAGCACGACGGGCACGGCAAGGGCGAGCCGGCGTCTGGAACGCAGATGAGCCATGGGGTCTCCACATCATCCGGAAACGAAACCGGCCCGAGGCACAGGGTGGTGCTCGGGCAGGTACATGACGGGGTGGTGCAGGGTGAAGCTATCCCGCGCTCTCGCTGGCCAGCAATGTTTTGCCGGGAACGTCTTCGGAAAACGGCTACGGGAAAAAAAAGGGGCCGACAGGTGAACCGGTCCTCGCGTGGCGCCGTGCCCTTGGGCAGGAAGCGCGAGAACACTCGCTTTTCGTCCCCGTCCGAACCGCACCCGCACCGCGAGGAGACCCCGTGGCCGCCGAAGCACCGCCCCCCTCGAAGGAGCAACACAAACTCCCCTCACCCGAGGAGTTCACCGAGGTGCAGGAGAGCGCTGAGTTCGGTGAGCTGCGCCGTTCCTACCGCTCCTTCGCCTTTCCGCTGACCGTCGCCTTCATCGCCTGGTACCTGCTGTACGTGCTGCTCTCCAACTACGCGGGCGGCTTCATGGGCACCAAGCTGTTCGGCAACATCAACGTCGCCCTCGTCTTCGGCGTCCTGCAGTTCCTCACCACGTTCCTCATCGCGTGGTGGTACTCCCGGCACGCCGCCGCCGAGCTCGACCCCAAGGCCGAGGCCATCAAGACCCGTATGGAGGGCGGCGCATGAGCCCCGCGATCACCCATGTCCACCTCGCCGCGAACGAGGCCAGCGAACACCGCGGGCTCATCATCACGCTGTTCGCGCTCTTCGTCCTCGCGACCCTCGGCATCACCATCTGGGCCGGCCGGCAGACCAAGGACGCCGCCGACTTCTACGCGGGCGGACGCCAGTTCAGCGCCTTCCAGAACGGGCTCGCGGTCTCCGGCGACTACATGTCGGCCGCGTCCTTCCTCGGCATCGCGGGCGCCATCGCCCTCTTCGGCTACGACGGCTTCCTGTACTCGATCGGCTTCCTGGTCGCCTGGCTCGTCGCCCTCCTCCTGGTGGCCGAGCCGCTGCGGAACTCCGGCCGCTACACGATGGGTGACGTCCTCGCCTACCGCATGCGCCAGCGCCCGGTGCGCACCGCCGCGGGCACCTCCACCATCGTCGTGTCGATCTTCTACCTGCTGGCCCAGATGGCGGGCGCGGGTGTCCTCGTCTCGCTGCTGCTCGGCATCACGTCCGACGCGGGCAAGATCCTCATCGTCGCCCTCGTCGGCGTCCTGATGATCGTGTACGTCTCCATCGGCGGCATGAAGGGCACCACCTGGGTCCAGATGGTCAAGGCCGTGCTGCTGATCGGCGGCACGATCCTGATCACCTTCCTGGTGCTGCTGAAGTTCAACTTCAACATCTCCGACCTGCTGGGCAGCGCCGCCGAGAACAGCGGCAAGGGCGACGCCTTCCTGGAACCCGGCCTGCAGTACGGCGCCGACGGCACCACCAAGCTGGACTTCCTCTCCCTCGGCATCGCCCTGGTGCTCGGCACCGCCGGCCTGCCGCACATCCTGATCCGCTTCTACACGGTGCCCAACGCCAAGGCCGCCCGTAAGTCCGTGAACTGGGCGATCGGCATCATCGGCGGCTTCTACCTGATGACCATCGCCCTCGGCTTCGGTGCCGCGGCGCTCATCTCCCAGGACGAGATCATCGCGTCCAACCCGTCCGGCAACACGGCCGCACCGCTGCTCGCGCTGCACCTCGGCGGCGTCGACTCGGCGTGGGGCGCGATCCTGCTCGCCACCATCTCGGCGGTCGCCTTCGCGACGATCCTCGCCGTGGTCGCCGGGCTCACTCTCGCCTCGTCGTCCTCCTTCGCGCACGACATCTACGCCAACGTCATCCGCAAGGGGAAGGCCACGGAGAAGGAGGAGATGAGGGCGGCCCGCTGGGCGACCGTCCTCATCGGCATCGTCTCCATCGCGCTCGGCGCCCTCGCCCGTGACCTGAACGTGGCCGGCCTGGTCGCGCTGGCCTTCGCGGTCGCCGCGTCCGCCAACCTGCCGACCATCCTCTACAGCCTCTTCTGGAAGCGGTTCACCACCCAGGGCGCCCTGTGGTCGATCTACGGCGGTCTCATCGTCGCCGTCGGCCTGGTGCTGTTCTCGCCCGTGGTCTCCGGCGACCCCAAGGCGATGTTCCCGGACGTCGACTTCGCCTGGTTCCCGCTGAAGAACCCGGGCATCATCTCCATCCCGTTCGGCTTCGCGATGGGCTGGCTCGGCACGGTCCTGTCCAAGGAGGAGCCCGACGCCAAGAAGTTCGCGGAGCTGGAGGTCCGGTCCCTCACCGGAACCGGCGCCCACTGATCCACACCGCGCACGGCCGCGTCGTACGGACCTCTGCGGGGGTCCCTGCGACGCGGCCGTTCGCCATCTCGTCCTATCGGGCCGCTGTGGTTGTCGGTGACGTCACGTAGGCTCGCAGGTGTCTCGCAGGTATGCGGACGCCGAGTGATCCGCTGTCCCCAGCTACGCGGACGCCCAGCGGTCCGCGTCGAGGGAGGGGGCCCACGTGCTCATCGACACCTACGGCCGAGTGGCCACCGACCTGAGGGTCTCGCTGACCGACCGGTGCAATCTGCGCTGCACGTACTGCATGCCCGAGGAGGGCCTGCAGTGGCTGGCCAAGCCCGACCTGCTCACCGACGACGAGATCGTCCGCCTCATCGACATCGCCGTCACCTCCCTCGGCATCGAAGAGGTCCGCTTCACCGGCGGTGAGCCCCTGCTCCGCCCCGGTCTGGTCGGCATCGTCGAGCGCGTCGCCGCCCTGGAGCCCCGCCCGCAGATGTCCCTCACCACCAACGGCATCGGGCTCGGGCGCACCGCGTCCGCGCTGAAGGCGGCGGGCCTGGACCGGGTCAACGTCTCCCTGGACACGCTGCGCCCGGACGTCTTCAAGACCCTCACCCGCCGCAACCGCCACCAGGACGTCATCGACGGCCTGTACGCGGCCCGCGAGGCCGGACTGACCCCGGTCAAGGTCAACTCGGTCCTGATGCCGGGGCTCAACGACGACGAGGCCCCCGACCTGCTCGCCTGGGCCGTGGAGCACGACTACGAACTGCGCTTCATCGAGCAGATGCCGCTGGACGCCCAGCACGGCTGGAAGCGCGAGGGCATGATCACCGCCGGGGACATCCTGGCCTCCCTGCGCACCCGCTTCGAGCTGACCGCCGAGGGCGACCAGGCGCGCGGCTCCGCACCGGCCGAGCGCTGGCTGGTCGACGGCGGGCCGCACCGGGTCGGCGTCATAGCCTCCGTCACCCGCCCCTTCTGCGCCGCCTGCGACCGCACCCGCCTCACCGCCGACGGACAGGTCCGCACCTGTCTGTTCGCCACCGAGGAGACCGATCTGCGCGCGGCCCTGCGCTCCGGCGCCTCCGACGAGGAGATCGCCCGCATCTGGAAGCTGGCCATGTGGGGCAAGAAGGCGGGCGCGGGCCTGGACGACCCGTCCTTCGTCCAGCCCGACCGCCCGATGTCGGCCATCGGCGGCTAGGGCCCCCGACCCCGGCACGGGCAGGACCCTCGCCCCCGGCACGGCGGCCCCGGCAGGTTCCAGGTTCGGGGTCAGCCTCCGGGTGACTCCCACTCGGAGAACGGCACGACGTCTTTCAGGAACCCCCGCACCCCGAGAAACTGCGAAAGATGCTCCCGATGCTCCTCGCAGGCGAGCCACGTCTTCCGCCGCTCGGGGGTATGCAGCTTCGGGTTGTTCCACGCCAGCACCCAAGCGGCAGCGCTTCGGCAGCCCTTGGCGGAACAGATCGGCGTCTCGGGTTCGGGGACCATCACACCGCCGACCCTAACCCGATCGGCGCAGGCCGAACGCCCCGGGAAAAGGCGACGCCGAGCAGCCACGGGGGGAGCTGCCCGGCGTCGGTCCGTCGCTCCGACGGGGGATGCGGAGCGCGTACGAAGTATGTCACGGGTCACCCGGCCCCCGGCACCGGAACAACGTGATTGATCTGAGGATTTCTTCGACTTGGCGGGGAATTGCCTTCCGCTTGGCGCCGTTTCCCCGCACACCCCGATCTTCACGACCGTTCCGGCCGCTCCGTTCGTGCGTCCGGCGCGGGCTGTGACGACATATCTTCCGTATCGGATTCCGCGGAACCGTCATTCGTCCGCGGCGGCGTGATCATCGGCCTCATCGGCGTCGTCACGAACGTCGACGGCAGTGACGGCGCGTTCTCACGCCCGGCGTTGGCGATCACCACCGCGATGTACGGCAGGACCGCTCCGAGTACCAGCGCCACGATCGCGACATGCCGCTCCACGTTCCACAGCGTCGCCGCGAGGATGACCGAGATCGTACGGACGACCATCGAGATCACGTACCGGCGCTGCCGCCCGCGTACATCCTCCTGGAGGCCGGTCCGGGCGCCGGTGATCCGGAACACCTGGACGCTGCCGCCACCATGCTGCTTCCGCATCACATTCCACCATCCGCCCGTATCGGACCTTCCCCGCCCCTGACCGTCCCGTGACCCGTCGGGGACACAGGGTCCGGACATGTCCACGTTACGCCGGGCCCGCACCGGTCACGAGACCGGGTCCGCACCGGCACGGAGCGCACGATCTGCGCCCCGGCACGTACGGCATACCCGACATGCGGCGTACCGCGTCTCGGCCGACACTGGCCGTAATGCTCGCGTCGAGCCGTACGAGGAGGCAGTCATGGGCTGGTTGTGGGCGATCATCGTGGGGTTCGTGCTCGGTCTGATCGCCAAAGCGGTGATCCCGGGCAAGCAGCACAGTCCCCTGTGGCTGACCACCATCTGCGGCATCCTCGGCGCCATCGCGGGCAACGCCATAGCGCGAGGCTTCGGCGTGGACGAGACGCGTGGCATCGACTGGAGCCGGCACATCTTCCAGCTGGTCGCGGCGATCGTGATCGTCTTCTTCGTGGACATGCTGTACACCGCGATGAAGCGCAAGCGCGCCCAGCGGGCCTGACGCCCGCGCGTACGGCGGTGACGGCGACGGCTGAACCGCGATGCACGGCGAAGGGGCGGCTTCCGGCACCCGCCGAAAACCGCCCCGCCGAAAACCGCCCCGCAGGAACCGCCCGCTCAGCCCGCCGTGACCTCCACCGCCGCCAGGTTCTTCTTGCCCCGGCGCAGCACCAGCCAGCGTCCGTGCAGCAGGTCCTCCTTCGCGGGGACGGCGTCCTCGGCGGTGACCTTGACGTTGTTCACGTACGCACCGCCCTCCTTCACCGTGCGCCGCGCGGCCGACTTGCTCGGGACCAGGCCGACCTCGGCGAACAGGTCGACGACCGGACCGAGCGCGGTCACCTGGACGTGCGGCACCTCGGAGAGCGCCGCCGCCAGCGTCTTCTCGTCCAGCTCCGCCAGCTCGCCCTGGCCGAAGAGGGCCTTGGACGCGGCGATCACGGCGGCCGTCTGGTCGGCGCCGTGCACCAGGGTCGTCAGCTCCTCCGCCAGCGCGCGCTGGGCGGCGCGGGCCTGCGGCCGCTCCTCGGTCTGCCGCTCCAGCTCCTCCAACTCCTCGCGGGAGCGGAAGGACAGAATGCGCATGTAGCCCGAGATGTCCCGGTCGTCCACGTTCAGCCAGAACTGGTAGAACGCGTACGGCGTCGTCATCTCCGGGTCGAGCCAGACGGCCCCGCCCTCGGTCTTGCCGAACTTGGTGCCGTCCGCCTTGGTCATCAGCGGCGTCGCGTAGGCATGGACCGTGGCGTCCGGCTCCAGCCGGTGCAGCAGGTCCAGGCCGGCCGTGAGGTTGCCCCACTGGTCGCTGCCGCCCTGCTGGAGCGTGCAGCCGTACCTCCGGAACAGCTGGAGGAAGTCCATGGCCTGGAGCAGCTGGTAGCTGAACTCGGTGTAGCTGATGCCCTCGGAGGACTCCAGGCGCCGGGCGACGGAGTCCTTCGTCAGCATCTTGTTGACGCGGAAGTGCTTGCCGATGTCCCGCAGGAACTCGATCGCGGAGAGGTTCTGCGTCCAGTCGAGGTTGTTGACCATCACGGCCGCGTTCTCGCCCTCGAAGGACAGGAACGGCTCGATCTGGCCACGCAGCCGCTCGACCCAGCCCGCGACCGTCTCCGGTGAGTTCAGCGTGCGCTCGGCGGTCGGCCGCGGGTCACCGATCTGTCCCGTGGCCCCGCCGACCAGCGCCAGCGGCCGGTGCCCGGCCTGCTGGAGCCGGCGCACGGTGAGCACCTGCACCAGGTGTCCCACGTGCAGGGACGGCGCGGTCGGGTCGAAGCCGCAATAGAACGTGACGGGACCGTCCGCGAGCGCCTTGCGCAAAGCGTCCTCGTCAGTGGACTGGGCGAACAGCCCGCGCCACTTCAGCTCGTCGACGATGTCCGTCACGGTTCTCGTGTCTCCTTGATGATCTTCGGCCGGTCGGATGACAGCCGACCGGGAACGCCTACGAGGTTATACGCCCTGGCTGACAGAGCTCATATGGAAATCGGGGATGCGCAGCGCGGGCATCGCGGCCCGGGTGAACCAGTCGCCCCACTCCCTGGGCAGCGTCTTCTCCGTACGGCCCGCCTCCGCGGCCCGACCCAGCAGGCTCACCGGCGACTCGTTGAACCGGAAGTTGTTGACCTCGCCGGTGACCTCGCCGTTCTCGACGAGGTAGACGCCGTCCCGGGTCAGCCCCGTGAGCAGCAGCGTCGCCGGATCGACCTCGCGGATGTACCACAGGCAGGTCAGCAGCAGCCCGCGCCCGGTGGCCGCGACCATGTCCTCCAGGGAGCGGTCGTCGCCGCCGTCCAGGATCAGGTTGTCGATCCCGGGCGCCGTCGGCAGCCCGGTCAGGCCGGCGCTGTGCCTGCTGGTCGTCAGCCGGTTCAGCTCGCCCTCACGCACCCACTCCGTGGCCGCCAGCGGCAGTCCATTGTCGAACACCGACTGGTCGCCGCCGGAGGAGTGCGCGATCACGAACGGCGCGGACTGAAGGCCCGGCGCGTTCGGGTCGCTGCGCAGGGTCAACGGCAGCTCGGTCAGCTTCTCCCCGACCCGGGTGCCGCCGCCCGGCCTGGAGAACACGGTGCGGCCCTCGGCCGCGTCCCGCCCCGAGGCCGACCACATCTGGTAGATCAGCAGGTCCGCCACGGCGGTCGGCGGCAGCAGCGTCTCGTACCGGCCCGCGGGCAGCTCCAGGCGCCGCTCGGCCCAGCCGAGCCGTACGGCCAGCTCGGCGTCGAGGGCCGCTGGGTCGACGTCCTTGAAGTCCCGGGTGGAGCGCCCCGCCCACGCCGAACGCGTACGGTCCGGCGACTTGGCGTTGAGCTCCAGCGTGCCGTTCGGCTGGTCGTGCCGCAGCCGCAGCCCCGCCGAGGTGCCGAGGTAGCTGGAGACCAGCTCGTGGTTGGCGAACCCGTACAGCTCCCGGCCGCCCGCACGCGCGCGGGCGAACGCCTCGCCGAGCGCCGGGGCGAAGTCGGCGAACACCGCGGAGGAGGTCTCGGCGGGCGCCTCGGTGAACTCGGGCGAGGGCTCCACGCCCGTCACCAGCGGCTGGGCGTCCTCGGCCGGCCCCGCACCCCGCGCGGCGGCCTCGGCGGCCCGCACCAGCGGCTCCAGCTCGTCCACGGTCACCGCGGAACGGGACACCACCCCGGAGGCCGTGCCCTCCTTGCCGTCCACCGTGGCGACGACGGTGAGGGTGCGCCCGCGCGTGACACCGTTCGTGGTGAGCGCGTTGCCCGCCCAGCGCAGATTGGCGCTCGAGTGCTCGTCGGCGATCACGACACAGCCGTCGGCCCGGGACAGTCCGAGAGCGCGCTCGACGATCTCGTGCGGCTTGGTGGTACGCGCGCTCATCGACCGGCCTCCTGCGTGGTGTTCAGAATGTTGACTCCCTTGAAGAGGGCGGACGGGCAGCCGTGCGAGACCGCCGCGACCTGCCCCGGCTGCGCCTTGCCGCAGTTGAAGGCACCGCCCAGGACGTACGTCTGCGGACCGCCGACCGCCGCCATGGAACCCCAGAAGTCGGTGGTCGTGGCCTGGTAGGCGACGTCCCGCAGCTGCCCCGCGAGCCGGCCGTTCTCGATCCGGTAGAAGCGCTGCCCGGTGAACTGGAAGTTGTACCTCTGCATGTCGATGCTCCACGACCGGTCACCGACCACATAGATGCCCCGGTCCACGCCCCCGATCAGATCCTCCGTCGACATCCCCGCCGGATCAGGTCGCAGCGACACATTGGCCATGCGCTGCACCGGCACGTGTCCGGGGGAGTCCGCGTAGGCGCACCCGTTGGACCGCTCGAACCCGGTGAGCTTCGCGATCCGCCGGTCCAGCTGGTAGCCGACCAGCGTGCCGTCCTTCACCAGGTCCCAGGACTGCGCCTCGACGCCCTCGTCGTCGTAGCCGACGGTGGCCAGGCCGTGCTCGGCGGTGCGGTCCCCGGTGACGTTCATCGGCTCGGAGCCGTAGCGCAGCTTGCCCAGCAGGTCGAAGGTGGCGAAGGAGGTACCGGCGTAGGCGGCCTCGTAGCCGAGGGCGCGGTCCAGCTCGGTGGCGTGCCCGATGGACTCGTGGATGGTCAGCCACAGGTTGGACGGGTCCACGACCAGGTCGTACAGCCCCGGCTCGACGCTCGGCGCGCGCATCTTCTCGGCGAGCAGCTCCGGAATCCGCTCCAGCTCGTCGTCCCAGTCCCAGCCGGTGCCCCTCAGGTACTCCCAGCCACGGCCGACGGGCGGCGCGAGGGTGCGCATGGAGTCGAACTCACCGCTGGAGCCGTCGACGGACACGGCCGTGAACACCGGATGCAGCCGCACCCGCTGCTGCGTGGTCACGGTCCCGGCCGTGTCGGCGTAGAACTTGTTCTCGTGCACGGTGAGCAGCGAGGCGTCGACATGGTCCACCCCGCCCGCCGCGAGCAGCCGCGCGCTCCACTCGGCCAGCAGCCCGGCCTTCTCCTCGTCGGGCACGGCGAACGGATCGATCTCGTACGACGACACCCAGGTCTTCTCGGCGTGCACCGGCTCGTCGGCCAGCTCGACACGTTCGTCGGACCCGGCCGCCCGGATCACCTGGGCGGACAGCTTCGCCATCGCCACGGCCTGCGAGGCGACCTTGGCGGCGGCGTCGAGGGTGAGATCCACCCCGGACGCGAACCCCCACGTCCCGCCGTGCACCACGCGCACCGCGTACCCGAGGTCGGTGGTGTCCGACGACCCGGCGGGCTTGGCGTCCCGGAACCGCCAGGACGCGCTGCGCACCCGCTCCAGGCGGAAGTCCGCGTGCTCGGCCCCGAGCGCCCGCGCGCGGGCGAGCGCGGCGTCGGCGAGGGCGCGTAGGGGGAGTGCCAGGAACGACTGATCGATGTCATGGGGCACGGGTGGAGATCCCTTCGGGGCTTGCCTGCAGTGACCATCGGAGGCAGTGAACCATGTCTCACTCCTCGGGCTCTCCTGAAAAGAACGGAGAGTGAGGACGACAAATCACCGGTGCGACCAAGCAGACGTATGTGATCAAGGGGGCCGACCGATCTATGGACGTTTTCGGTGTCCATCTCGACCTCATCGCCTACGAGGTGTTCACCAGCTCCCTCGTCGCCGTGCGGGACCCGGACATCGAGAGTCACCTGGCCGGCGAGCGTGAGCGTAAAACCCGTTGGCCCGACCCCAAGCTGGCGCTGAATCCCACCTTCCGCAGCGGCGGAACGGTCGCCTCGCTGTGCGACGACGGTCTGCTGCATCCGATGTGCCGGGAGTACTTTCGGCACGAGAAGGCCCGCCGAAAAACCCGACCGCACCGGCGGCCAACAAGAAGCGTCGGGGCAAGTCCGCACCCGACCAACTGGGCGGAGGCCTGTTCGGCTTGGATGAGGTCGAGGGCGGCGACGTTCAGCTCGACATGCTCAACATGTTCGGTGAGGCCGAGCAGGAGTAGCTCGTGGGCGCAGACCAGCGGGCGGGTACGGGGACAACTCCCGTACCCGCCCGTTGACGTCATGTACGACGCGGACTCAGCCGTCCAGAGACATGTCGGCCGCGAGTGCCGCGAACGCCGCCCAGGCCTTCGGCGTGACGATGAGAGGACGGATGCGCTTGTCCTTGGAGTCGCGGATGTGGACGGCCCCGGGGCGCACGGCGACCTCGACGCAGTTGTCGTTCTCGCTGCCGCTGTAGCTGCTCTTGAACCAGCTGAGCTCGTTGGCGGTAGTCATAGCGCTCCTCGCATCTGTTCCAGCAGCGTCACGGTAGCCCGACAGTCCAGGGCTTGGGAACGCAGCTTGCCATAGCGCTGAAGCAGGACACTTACATCCTTGGGTGCGGAGATCAGGCTGCTCGACCGCTGGCCTTCGGTGTAGCCGAGCCACTGGTGAGCAGTTGTCTCCGCGAGGTACATCTGACCGTCGATGCCGCAGTGATCCTCTTGGACAGTTGCCATGATCTGAATCTCGACATTGCGCCGCGCGCTCATGTCGAGAAGGCGATCGATGACTTGCCTGGTGACATCGCGCCCTCCCATGCGCCGGGCTACGACGCTCTGCTCGATGACGAAGCTGAACGCTGTGTTCTGATTGGCGGAGATGAGCTGCTGCCGTTCCAGCCGAGACGCGACCTCACGTTCGATCTGTTCCTCGGACGCCGGTGGCAGTCGCCGGTCGAAGATGGCCCGGATGTACGGCTCAGGTTGCAGCAACCCTGGAATCGCTCGGCACTCGTAGGCGTACAGAGAGACCGCATCCTCCTCGATCTCCGCCCACTGTCGAAACCAGGAAGCCAACACCGCCCTCCGCGTCAGACTCTTCGCCGCCGCAGTAAGGACCTTGGCCGCGACCGCTCCCAACACCTCCTCCGCCCGCCCCGGCAGGTCCGCCGGCGGGAACCGCTTCCCCTGCTCGATCTTGGCGACGTACGCGGCCGAGTACCGTACTCGCACCGCGAACTCCTCCTGTGTCAGGCCGGATTCCTCCCGCAGGGCCTTGAGGACAGCGCCGAAGGTCTTGAGACTGTCGGAGAGCTCCGCCTCCGTGCCGTTCGCGCCGCCGTTCCCGCCTCCGCCGTGGTCCGCCCTCATCGCCGCGTGCCTCCCGTGTCCGCGTTCTCACGCCTTGCTCAACCCCGCCCGGCCCGCCCAGGGTCACGGGGAGTTACCCACCCAGTCCAGAGTGTGCACCGATACAGACACGCCTGTATGGGTGTCGTCCCTGTTGAGGGCCGGGAGCGGCCCGGAACGCTGGCGGCATGCCAGCACCACGGGCCCAAGAGGCCGTAACCGTAAGTGTGTTCGCCCAGCGCTTCTCCGCCACCCGCCGCGGCGCACGCCTCGCCCGCAGACTCGCCACCCACCGGCTCGACTTGTGGGACCTGCCCTACGGCAGCCCGGCCTCCGACACCGTCACCCTCGTCGTGGCCGAACTCGCCGCCAACGCGGCCCTCCACGGCCACGTCCCGGGGCGCGACTTCGAGCTGAGGCTCACGTACGACCGGACCGCGGGCCTCGTCCGCGTCGAGGTGTCCGACACCCACCCGGGGCACCCGGGGATTCCCGAGTCGGCGGGCCGGCCGTCCGCGGACACCGACGGCGGGAGGGGCCTGCTCCTGGTGGAAGCCGTCGCCGACCGCTGGGGCGTGAAGGGGCGGACGGGGCCGGGCAAGACCGTGTGGGCCGAGTGCGAAGTACGCGTCCCGGACGACCCATGTCCCGTTCGGCCGTAGTTGACGATCATCTTCCGCAACGACCCGCTACGCGTGCCGAGTTGTGATTTCGGTCAGTGTCAGTAGTGCCGGGTAGGGTTGTCGGCCTGCCCGAGTTGACGGTCAGCTCTGCGACGGGCGAAAGCTTGTGGAGGCGTACGTGGTCGGACGCGAGATTGCTGCGGCGGACCATCCGAGCAAGGAGGTCAGGGCGGTCCTCAAGCGGCTCGTCGCCGATGGGTGGACGCTTGCGTCGGAGGCCCACTGGGGCACGCTGTACTGCCCGTGCCCCGATAGTGGCTGCACGGTGATCCGTGTGGGTGGCACGCCGAAGAATCCCAGCCAGGAGGCCCGTCGAATAGCCCGCAGGGCGAAGTTGTGCCCCCTGCCTCCGGACGACCCCCGTACGGCCCTCCGCGGCGGCGTTGGCAATTGACAACACTGTCGGGCTCCGCGAAGCTTGGGACCAAAAGGGGAGCCGTGTCCGTGATGGATCCCCTTTCAGTGAAAGGCCGCGGATACCGGAACCAGGAAGAGCGAACAGGCATACGCATGGGGGACTGGGGCGTCATGGAGTACGAGTTTCACTTCGTCGTGGACGGGATCGAGGTGGACGACGACAAGGCTGTCGCGATCGTCCACGAGACCTTTGACGGGGTACTGACCCGTCATCGCGGTCGGCACTTCCTGGACGTCTCCGAGAGCGGGGTCAACGCGATCGACGCGGCCCACCGCATCGTCGTACGGCTGCGCAAGTCCCTGCCCGCCCTGAGACTGCTGCGTACCGACCCCGACCTCGTGGGCGTCTCGGACATCGCGGAGCGTGTCGAGCGCTCACGCCAGAACGTCCAGCAGTGGGTGAGCGGTGAGCGGCGGCAGGACAAGCTGCCCTTCCCGGACCCCGAGGGGATCACCGGACGCTCGCCGGTGTGGCGCTGGGGGGACGTCAACGCCTGGCTCGCCCAGTTCGGCGAGGGCGACGAGGTGCACCCACCCACCCGCGAAGAGGCCCTGACCATCGACTTCCTGCTGCCCAAGTGGCAACGCACCCTGGACGACGGCCTTCCCCTGGTCCACTTCGTCGCCGCCGAGTCCGGGGACGGCCGGGAGGGGGAGCGCGAGACCGTCCAGCGGCTGCTGGAGGGCACGCTGGCGCTTCCCGGCGTATTGGAGCGGATCGCCGCGTTCCCTGTCCCCAGGACGGAGCGGCAACGGCTCACCGTCGTGTGCGCGGTCCTCACCGACCGGCTGAGCGGCGTGGTGTCCCGCATCGGCCACGACGAGGTGTGGGCGGTCCTCGCCTTCCAGGGCGCGGAGAGCGAGCTGCGTCTCCAGCCCGTCGGCACGGCGGACGCCCCGGGCGCGGTTCCGGTCTCCCGCCTCGGTCTCGGGCGCGACGCCACGGTCGGCGACCTTCTGCTCGTTCAGACGAACGGCCCCGACGACATCCCGGTCACGCCGATCACCCCGGTCGGCCTGGACTGAGTCCGGACGCGGCCGTCCGGTGGGGGAGGGGCGGCTGAGGATCTGGCGGCACGTCGTCGACCTGGCCCGTCCCTGGCGGGACCTGGCCGCGGACATCGCCGCCCTCGCCGAGTCGGTCGACACCGCGCGTGGCAGCGGCACCCTGTGAAGACGACCACGGCGGGCCGGATGTAGGTACCCCAGGGACATGTACGCACAACCTGCCTGCCATGAGGGGAGCGCGGCATGAGCACCATTTCCGTACGCGAGTTCTCGTACAACCCCAGCGCCGTCTTCGCCCGCGTCGAGAAGGGCGAGTCGATCGAGGTCACCCGGCACGGCAACGTGATCGCGATACTGTCACCGGCCGGCAGCCCCATGGAGCGGTACGCGCACCTGGTGGCACAGGGGAAGATCAAGCTGAAGCCGGTCACCGCCGCCGAACGCCACAGCATGCCGCACTACGAGGTGCCGGAAGACGTCGACCCCGTCGCGCTGCTGCTGGCCGAGCGCGAAGAGGACGACCGTTGATCTACATGGACACGTCCGCGCTGGTCACCTGGATGACTCGGCGCAGCCACTGGGGCGCGCTGGATGCCTTCCTCCAGGAACGGGCCACGGAGCCGCTCGCCACCAGCACGCTCGGCTTCCTGGAGACCGTACGGACCCTGGACCTCATGGGGCACTTCCCGAAGGCCATGGAGGACCTGGACGCCCGGATCACCGAGATCCTCCTCACCCGGGAGGTGCGCGATGCGGCGGCTCCGCTGGTCGGGCGCCTGAGGACGTTGGACGCGATTCACGTGGCCAGCGCCCTGTCCCTGAGGGACGACCTGACCGCCCTGGTGACCTACGACCGCAGGGTGCTCGGGACCGCTCGCGCCGAGGGGCTGTCGGCTCACGCACCGGGTAGGGCGGACTGACCCGGGGTCTGGACTGTAGGAACCCGACAGGAGGCCACGGGAGCCACTGTCGGTGCCCCAATGTCCCGGGAGGAATGCGGACCGATAGGTTTTCGGGGAAGCCGCCTCCCGTCCACGGACCCGGGCGGTGTGTCAAGACCGCTATCGAAAGGGTGATCCGTTGAGCCGCTCGGTTCTCGTCACCGGAGGCAACCGGGGCATCGGCCTCGCCATCGCCCGCGCGTTCGCCGACGCCGGCGACAAGGTCGCCATCACGTACCGCTCGGGTGAGCCGCCGGCCGGTCTCCTCGGGGTCAAGTGCGACATCACCGACCCCGAGCAGGTGGAGCAGGCCTACAAGGAGATCGAGGAGGCGCACGGTCCCGTCGAGGTGCTCGTGGCCAACGCCGGAGTCACCAAGGACCAGCTCCTCATGCGCATGTCCGAGGAGGACTTCACCTCGGTCATCGACACCAACCTCACCGGCACCTTCCGGGTCGTCAAGCGCGCCAATCGCGGCATGCTGCGCGCCAAGAAGGGCCGTGTCGTCCTGATCTCCTCGGTCGTCGGGCTGCTCGGCTCCGCAGGGCAGGCGAACTACGCCGCCTCCAAGGCCGCCCTGGTCGGCTTCGCGCGCTCCCTCGCCCGTGAGCTGGGCTCGCGCAACATCACCTTCAACGTCGTCGCGCCCGGCTTCGTCGACACCGACATGACCAAGGTGCTCACCGACGAGCAGCGGTCGTCGATCGTGTCGCAGGTGCCGCTCGGCCGGTACGCGAGGCCGGAGGAGATCGCCGCGGCGGTGCGGTTCCTCGCCTCGGACGACGCCTCGTACATCACTGGAGCCGTCATTCCCGTTGACGGCGGACTGGGAATGGGTCACTGAAACACCATGAGCGGAATTCTCGAGGGCAAGCGCGTCCTGATCACCGGTGTGCTGATGGAGTCCTCCATCGCCTTCCACACCGCCAAGCTGGCCCAGGAGCAGGGCGCTGAGATCATCCTGACCGCGTTCCCGCGGCCCACCCTGACCGAGCGCATCGCCAGGAAGCTCCCCAAGCCCACCAAGGTCATCGAACTCGACGTCACCAACGACGAGCACCTGGGCCGCTTGGCCGACGTGGTCGGCGAGGAGCTCGGCGGCCTCGACGGCGTCGTGCACTCCATCGGCTTCGCGCCACAGGACGCGCTCGGCGGAAACTTCCTCAACACGCCCTTCGAGTCGGTCGCCACGGCCATGCACGTCTCGGCGTACTCCCTGAAGTCGCTGACCATGGCCTGCCTGCCGCTGATGCAGAACGGCGGCTCGGTCGTCGGCCTCACCTTCGACGCCCAGTACGCCTGGCCGCAGTACGACTGGATGGGCCCGGCCAAGGCCGCCCTGGAGGCCACCAGCCGCTACATGGCCCGTGACCTGGGCAAGCAGAACATCCGCTGCAACCTCATCTCGGCCGGCCCGATCGGCTCCATGGCCGCCAAGTCCATCCCGGGCTTCAGCGAGCTGGCCTCCGTGTGGGACAGCCGCGCGCCCCTGGAGTGGGACCTCAAGGACCCGGAGCCGGCCGGCCGCGGTGTCATCGCCCTGCTGAGCGACTGGTTCCCGAAGACCACGGGCGAGATCATCCACGTGGACGGCGGTCTGCACGCCATCGGCGCCTGATCCAGCGCCTCGCGAGGGCCCGCGTCCCCAAGGGATGCGGGCCCTCGGCGCTGTCACCCGTTCGGCTCACCCGTTCGGCTCAGCCGCGCGGGCGGGGCCGCGGGTCGAGGGGCACTGTGGAGTACGCGTCACCGCGTGATCCCCCTCCCCAGCACGGCCGAGGAGGTTCCCTTGTGCGCTTGTCCCGCCCGGCCTCAGCGACCGCAGCCGTCCTTCTCGCGCTGGCCCTGCCGTACGAGGCGATGGCGCACGCGCGCGTGCACCCCGGCGAGGCGGATGCCGGCGGGCTGTTCGGTGCCGCGTGCCGGATCAGTGTCGACGGCTCCAAGGTGACGGCGTTCTGCCACAACCCCTATCCCGACATCGACCGGGTCGGCCTGCACGTCGAGTGCGTCCACTGGTGGGACCTGGACAGTGACGGCTCCCCGGTGGACGCGTGGCCGGCGCAGACCGTACGACTGACCGGACGCTGCTGGAGCGAGGTCGGCTCGGCGTGGGTCAGTCACCGGAGGACGGACTGAACCGCCCCGGACGGCACACGAACGGATAGGCGGCGGCCTCCTCGGCCGCCGTGGCCGCGTCACCCGCGCGGATGGCGTCCACCAGCCGCCCGTGGTCCATGTGCGTCTCCGGGGTCAGCTCCTCGCCCACGTCGTCGCGCAGCCAGTCCCGCAGCACCTCGCTCAGGTCCGCGTACATCGCGGTCATCACGTCGTTGTGCGAGGCGGCCACGACGGCCAGGTGGAACGTCGCGTCCGCCGCCACGAAGGCCTCCGTCTCACCCGACTCCCAGGCCTCCTCCCGGCGCAGCAGCAGGGTGTCGAGCTGCTTGAGGTCCCGCTCCGTGCGCCGCTCGGCGGCCAGCCGTGCCGCGGCCGACTCCATGGTCGAACGCAGCTCGGCGATGTGCCGGGGGTCCGCGTCGGCGAAGCGGCGGTGCATCACGCCCGCCAGCTCGCTCGTGGCCACCACGTACGTGCCCGAACCCTGGCGGATGTCCAGCAGCCCGTTGTGCGCCAGCGCACGGACGGCCTCACGGACCGTGTTCCGGGCCACCCCCAGCTGCTCCACCAGCTCCGGCTCGGTGGGAATGCGTGCGCCGACCGGCCACTCGCCCGAGGTGATCTGGGCCCGCAGGGCGGCGATGACCTGCTCGGAAAGCGCCGAACGGCGGGGATGGCTCAGAGGCATGACACACCTTCGCACGACAGGGGCGCCGCGCGGCGACCTCGGCATGGACACCCAATCATCCCATGATTCTATGATGGGTTTCATGGCTAGCGAGGAAACCCGGACGCTCACGTCCACGACCGTACGCACACCGGCCACGCCCGAAGCCCGGGAATCCCCCGGGGGCGCTTTCGCGCGCGCGTGGCGGACGCGGCTGATCGTCGTCGGCATCGTGCTGGCCGCGCTGAACCTCCGCCCGGCCATCACCAGCCTGGGCGCGCTGCTCGAAGAGGTCCGCGACGGGCTCGGCATGAGCGGGAGCGTGGCCGGACTGCTCACCTCCGTGCCCCCGCTGTGCTTCGCCGTCTTCGGCGTCACCGCGCCCCGCCTGGCCCGCCGTTTCGGGGCGGGCGCGGTGGTGTGCGCCGGCATGGTCGCCATCGGCGCCGGCCTGCTGATACGCCCGTACGCCGGGGGCACGGCGGCCTTCCTGGCCACCAGCGCCCTCGCGCTGATGGGCATCGCCGTCAGCAACGTCCTGATGCCGGTCATCGTCAAGCGCTGGTTCCCCGACCGGGTCGGCTCCATGACCGGCCTGTACTCCATGGCCCTCGCCCTGGGCACCGCCACGGCGGCGGCGGCGACCGTGCCGCTGACCGACGCGCTGGGCGGGAACTGGCAGTCCGGCCTCGCCGTGTGGGCGGCCCTGGCCGCCGCCGCCGTACTGCCGTGGATCCCCTTCGTACGGGAACGGGGCGGGGCGCCGGGCGACGTACGGGAACGGGGCGGTGCGCCGGGCGAGCGCACGCCCGCGCGGGAGGACGCTGACCCCGCACGGGCCGGGCGGGCCCCCGCGGAGGCGCCCGCGCTGCGCATCACCCGCAGCCGTACCGCCTGGGCGCTGGCCGTCTTCTTCGGTCTCCAGGCCACCGCCGCCTACATCACCATGGGCTGGATGCCCCAGATCTTCCGGGACGCGGGCGTCCCCGCGGGCACGGCCGGGCTGCTCCTCGCGGTCACCATGGTGATGGGCGTCCCGCTGGCCTTCGTCATACCCCGCCTCGCCACGAGGCTGCCCCAACAGGGTCCGATCGTGCTCGCGCTGGGCGTGAGCGGCCTCGTCGGATACGCCGGTCTGTACCTCGCGCCGGCCGCCGGCGCCTGGGCCTGGGCGCTGCTGCTGGGCGTCGCCAACTGCGCCTTCCCACTGGCGCTCACCATGGTCGGGATGCGGGCCAGGACCGGCGCGGGCGTGGCCCAGCTGTCGGCCTTCGCGCAGAGCACCGGGTATCTGCTCTCCATCCCCGGACCGCTCCTGGTGGGCGTGCTCTACCAGCACAGCGGCGGCTGGGGGCTGCCGATCGCGCTGATGGCCGGCCTGATGATCCCGCAGATGGCCGTGGGCGTCCTGGCGGGCCGCGACCGCACGGTGGAGGAGGAGGCGGCGGGCTGACACGGGCTGAGCGGGCTCCGGCGCCCCGATGCCCGGCGCGGCGGAGCGTGTCGCCCGGCGATGGCGGCCCGGGCCCGCCGCAGGGTGGTGCGGCCGTGCAGCATGGGCACGGCGGGATCCGATGCCGCGTCCGCGCGGCCCTTGCCACCCTCGCCGCCTGTGCCGCCGTGTGTGGCCCGCGCCGGCCGTCGTGCAGCCCTGTCCGGCCGTTCGTGCAGCCCTGTGTCCGCCGCGGGCCACCTGCGACCGCCCGTGCGACCCCGAGGCCCGTCGCGGGCGAGGAGGGTGCGAGACTTGCCGTATGCCAGTCCTCGACCCGAACCCGCAGAACGGCCAGAAGAAGATGCTGCTCGTCTTCGGCGCGTTCTTCGCCATCTTCATCGTCATCGGCGTGGTCGCGACCATCCTCGCGCCGTGACGGCACCCGCGCCCGGGGCCCATGGTGGTGCCGGCACCCCCATCCCCTAGGGGGCCAGGCTCAGGGTCAAGTGGGTGGGTCACCGGATGGGTTGAGGCCCGGACACTCCGTACCTTCGAGATGTGGCCGCGACGGCGTGCCACGGACCATGCGAAGAGCGGAGGCCCCCATGTCGGCGCGCACGCACACCCGGCCCCACCCGGCCCCCCGGGGCGGCGTCGACACCCGGCTGCCGTGGTGGGCCCTGGCTCTGCCCACACTCGCCTTCCTCGCACTGCTCGCCCTGGTCCTGAACCCCTCCGACGCACACGCGACCGCCGGGGAACCCGCGATCACCCACCTCGTGGAGCGCGCGCAGCAGCTCATAGCCCGCTGAAAACCCCTGAAAGCGCCGGTCAACTCCCTGCGCCCCGTGGCCTGTTTCATGCGAAGCTGGGTCACATGAGCGTCGCAGAACCCCGCAGGATTGTCCTTTTCCGGCATGCGAAGGCCGACTGGCCCCCGGTGCCCGACCACGAGCGCCCACTCGCCGAGCGGGGCCGCATGGATGCAGCGGTCGCCGGACGCAAGCTGGCCGACACCGGCGTCGCCTTCGACCTGGCCCTGTGCTCCACCGCGGTCCGGACCCGAGAGACCTGGAAGCTCGCGGTCCAGGAGTTCCCCCAGCGGCCGAAAACCGTCTACGAGGAGCGGATCTACGAGGCCTCGCCCGGCGAGCTGATCGCCCTGCTCAACGAAACGCCCGACGACGCGCAGAACATCCTCCTGGTCGGCCACAACCCGGGCATCCAGGGACTCGCCGACATCCTGGCCGGCGCGGCCGAGGGCGACGCCCGCGAGCGAATGAGCCGCCGCGGCTACCCGGCCGCCGCCTTCGCCGTCCTGTCCTTCACCGGATCCTGGAAGTCCCTCGAGCCCGGCGCCGGCACGCTGGTCGACTACTGGGCGCCGACCGAGTGACACCCTGAGCGACACCCGGGTGACACACCCGGCCGGACAGGGGCCCGGTATCCGACGTCCGTCACGACGTCCGTCGGTGCCGGGCCCGCCCCTGGCCGCACCACGGTCCGGGCGGCGGCACGCGGCTCAGCCCACGTCGAGCGTGTCCGCCGCCTCGACCTCTTCGCGCGTGACGCCCAGCAGATAAAGGACCGTGTCCAGGAAGGGGAAGTTCACCGCCGTGTGGGCCGCCTCGCGCACCACCGGCTTGGCGTTGAAGGCGACACCGAGACCCGCCGCGTTCAGCATGTCCAGGTCGTTCGCCCCGTCACCGATCGCCACGGTCTGCGACAACGGAACCCCCGCCTCGGCCGCGAACCGGCGCAGCAGCCGGGCCTTGCCCGCCCTGTCCACGATCTCGCCGGTGACCCGTCCGGTCAGCTTCCCGTCGACGATCTCCAGGGTGTTGGCCTGGGCGAAGTCCAGCCCCAGCCGCTCCTTCAGATCATCCGTGACCTGGGTGAACCCGCCGGACACCACACCCACTTGATAACCGAGGCGCTTCAGGGTGCGGATCAGGGTGCGGGCGCCCGGCGTCAGCCGCACCTCACTGCGCACCTTGTCCACCACGGAGGCGTCCAGCCCCTCGAGCAGCGCCACGCGCGCGTGCAGCGACTGCTCGAAGTCCAGCTCCCCGCGCATGGCGGCCGCCGTCACCTCGGCGACCTTGTCCTCGCAGCCGGCGTGTGCGGCGAAGAGCTCGATCACCTCGTCCTGGATGAGCGTGGAGTCCACGTCCATGACGACCAGGCGCTGCGCCCGCCGGTACAGTCCCGCCGCGACCACGGCCACGTCGACCCCGAGCCGCGCGGCGTCGGTCACCAGGGCGGTCCGCAGCGGTTCCGTCGCCACACCGGACACCGCGAACTCCACGGCCGTCACCGGGTACTTGGCGAGCCGGAAGATGCGGTCGATGTTGCCGCCGGTCTTCGTGATCCGTGAGGCGATCGCCGCCGTCGCCTCCGAGGTCAGGGGGTGCCCCAGCACCGTGACCAGGGAACGGCCGAGCCCGCGCGGACGGTTGTCGCCGATGCCGGAGATGATCTCCGCCTGCATCTTCATCGACTCCGCCCAGGTGTGGACGGTCGCCCGCAGATCCCCTTCCAGCCCCTTGGGGGGCTCGGTCACGAGCGCGCAGAGCACGATGCGGCCACGGGTGACGACCTGCTCGATGTCGACCACGTCGACCGAGTAGGCGGCGAGGGTGTCGAAGAGGCCGGCCGTGATGCCCGGCCTGTCCTTGCCGAAGATCTTGACAAGGAGAGTGGGAACGTCGGAGGTCTGCGATGCGTCCATGGTGCTTCCACCGTATCCGGCACGCAGTGCCTCGCGCCTCCGAGGTCCGTCTGGCGGACAGCGAACACTGGGCGTCGCCGGGATGTCCCGGACCTTACGTACAGGCCGGGTCCGACCTGCTCTGTTCCGTCCCCGGCCCGCTCGTCGTCCCCGGGCTCCCGGGCGGGGCCGGCAGCCGCGCTCCGGCCACTCGTCCGCCGGAGCAGGCAGCCGTCGGCGGCCGTCGGACCGCGCCGGCGGCCGTCCGTCGCGCCCGGCCGTCGGCCGTCCGCGGACCGGTCCCTGGTCGCGGCCCTCCGCCGTTCCTGCCGCCGGGGGAGCCGATCAGCGGTCACTGTCCGGCCTGCGCGGTGCCGGGGGAGGCGGCGGAGGCGGCGGCACCTCGTCCGGCCACCACGACGACGGCCTGCCACCCCGGGGCCCGGGACCCCGCCGGGGTCCACGCCCGGGCGGCGGCCCGATCGGCCGGGCCACGGTGGGCGCACCGTAGACGTCGCCGTGCCCGTCGTCCCCTTCGCCGGGCGTCCCCGGACCGCCGTCGCCCGTGGGGCCACCATCGGAGCCCGTGGGACCACCGGGCGCCCGCGGCGCGTCCTCGGGCCCTCGCGAGTCCTGCGGCCCCCGTGAGTCCTGTGACCCCCACCGGCCCTGCGGCTCCCGCCCCTCCTGCACCGTCCACGACTCCCGCCCCACCCGCAGATAGGGATTGGTGTCCGGGTTCGGCGGCCGGTGAGGGACCCCCGGTGTGTACGGCCCGGATTCCGCTCCGTGCTCCCCGACCCCGGAGCTCTCCGCCCGCCGCCACGCCTCGGGCCCCTCGGCTCTCTCAGCCCTCATGTCACCCCGTGCCAGGGGGGCCGCCCGCGTCCCCGCCGCACCGCTCGCCCACGCCAGCAGCGCCCCCGCCGCGCCGGCCCCCGCGCCCCACACCGCACCCAGCAGGAACGCCATGCCGAGACGACCGCGCAACTCGATCCCTGCGCCGAAGGCGTCGAAGCCCAGCACGGACAGCGAGGCGTTCACGGACACCCCCGTCAGCCGAGCCAGCAACGGCAGGGCCAGAGCCGTAGCCGCCCCCAGCCGCAGCGCACACCGCCCCGCGAAGCCGACCGCTCCCGGACGCCGCCCCGCGACGCCACCCATCCCTCGCGGACGCCGTGCCGTGATCCTCCCCGACGTTCCCCGATCCCGCGCCTCCGCCTCCGCCTCCGCCTCCACCCCCGCCACCGGCGTCCGGACACCCGCCAGCACCCCCGCCAGCAGCATCATCAGCGCGGCGGCCACCCCCAGCAGCCACACCCGCCGGTCGAGCTCGGCCAGCCGCGCCAGCGTGACCGTCCGGTCGGAGCCGACCCGAAGGAGGTCGTCCACGGGATGGGGCAGCACCCCGAGCAGCGCTCCACTCGCCCGCCCGTCCCACGGCACGAACAGGCCGACCGGTATGCCCAGCCACACGCCGTTCGGCGCCCCCAGCAGCGCCGCCCCCGCGATCCGCCGCGGATGGTCGTCGCCGATCGCCGCGTAGCCCGCCGCGGCGAGCCCCGCAGCCACCGCCACCAGCCCCACCGCGACGAGGGCCGACACCGTCGGCCGTACGACCCGGTGCACGGCGTCCCAGCCGCGCGGCAGGGGAGTGCGGCGCGACGCCAGCAGCGCGACCAGCAGGATGCCGGCCGACCAGCCGAGGCCACCCAGCAGCGTCGGCACCGTGTCGACGGTGAACCCGACCGCCGCCTCCGCGTCGACGAGATCACCGATCCGGTCCGGCAACAGCTCCCCGACGTCACCGAGATCGCCCAGCCCCGGAATCTCACCCCCGCCCGGCAGCTCGTCCAGCCCCAGCGATCCCCCGTCGATGGTGATGACGTCATGCCCGGCCCGGACCAGCCCGCCCGTCATCGCCACGAACAGCCCGACCACCGCGCCCGCCCGCGCGAGGAGTTCCGCGGCCGGGACCACAACTCCCGCCGCCCGCAGGGACCGCAGGAAGAAGTACGACAGCAGCAGCGCGCCCACCAGGCTCACGCCCAGTGGCGCGATATGGATGGCCGTGTCGGCCTCCGCGCCCGACAGTCCGAAGGCGGACACATCACCGGAGGGCGTGACCGAACCACCGGCAGCCAACGCCACCACGGCAGCGGTCATCGGCCCCAGGGAACCGGCCGCGTCCGCGCCCAGCAGATGCAGCCCGAGCGCCGCCGTCCCCGCCATCCCGATCAACGCCCAGCTCACCGCGGCGACCGCGGACATCACCACGTCGGCCCATGGCACGCGCGCACCGTGCCCCGCGGCTCCGACGCCTGTGGCAGCACTCATGGCAGACCCCCCGATCCGCGGCGCGGCGAAACGGCCGCGCGTGTCCCCCTCGCGTGGTTTACCACTCTCCGAGCCGATTTCAACCCCGCCGACGAAACACCGTGAACGCCTTGGTGCGCGGTCGTGACAAGGCCCGACTTTCGGTCAGAGGGCCGAGCCTGAAATAGTTCCCCCCGATGTTCGACATCCCTAGACTCCCTGCGATGGGGGAAATTCGGGGGACAACTCAGTGGGGCATGGAGTGCCGGAACTCGTACTGGAATCAAACGGACGGACCTGGACGCTCGATCCGTCCAGGTCTTACACCCTCGGACGCGATCCGCAGGGGGACGTCGTGCTGGACGACGCCAGGGTTTCCTGGCGCCACGCCACGATCAGCTTCAACGGCCGCAGTTGGGTCATCGAGGACCACGGCAGCACCAACGGCACATTCGTGCAGGGGCAGCGGATCCACCACCTGGAGTTCGGCTCCGACACGGTGCTGAATCTGGGCAACGCTACCGACGGGCCGCGCGTGACCCTGTCCGGCGCCGCGGCACCGGCCGCCACGCCGCAGGCTCAGCCGCAGCAGCCGTACGCCGCCCAGGGGGCGAACGCGGGCTGGGCTCAGCAGGCGCAGCCACAGCAGCAGCCCGCCCAGCAGCCCGGCTGGCAGCAGCCGCATCAGGCGGCACCGCATCAGGCGGCGGCTCCGCAGCAGTCCGCGCCGCACATCCCGCAGCAGCAGGGACCCGGCGGCGGCGCGGGGGCGCCGCCGGTCTACGGCGACCGCAGCCCCACCACGTTCCACCAGTTCTCGCTCGGCCGCGTGATGCGCATCGGCCGTGCCCTGGAGAACGATCTGGTCGTCTCCGACCTCCAGGTCTCCCGCAACCACGCCGAGTTCCACTCGACGCCCGACGGGCGCATGGAGATCCGCGACCTCGGCTCGCACAACGGCACGTACGTCAACGGCCAGCCGATCGCCAAGGGCGGCGCGCAACTGCTCGGCCCCACCGACGTCGTGGGCGTCGGCCACTCGACGTTCCGGATCGTCGGCGACCGGCTCGAGGAGTTCGTCGACACCGGTGAGGTGTCCTTCTCCGCCCGTCACCTGACCGTCACGGTCGACGGCGGCAAGCAGATCCTCAAGGACGTCTCCTTCGGCGTCCCGGAGAAGTCGCTGATCGCGGTCATCGGCCCGTCCGGCTCCGGCAAGTCGACCCTGCTCAAGGCGCTCACCGGCTACCGCCCGGCGAACCAGGGCGAGGTCCTCTACGACAACCGGAACCTCTACAAGCAGTTCGCCGAGCTGCGCCAGCGCATCGGTCTGGTTCCGCAGGACGACATCCTGCACAAGGAACTGACCGTCAAGAAGGCCCTGAAGTACGCGGCCAAGCTCCGCTTCCCCTCCGACACCACGGCCGCCGAGCGCGACGCCCGTATCGACGAGGTGCTGCGCGAGCTCAAGCTGGACATCCACAAGGACAAGAAGGTCACCTCCCTGTCCGGCGGCCAGCGCAAGCGCGTCTCCGTGGCCCTGGAACTGCTGACCAAGCCGTCACTGATCTTCCTCGACGAGCCCACCTCCGGTCTCGACCCGGGCATGGACCGCGACGTGATGCAGCTGCTGCGCGGCCTGGCCGACGACGGCCGTACGGTCCTCGTCGTCACCCACTCGGTGGCCGAGCTGGCGATCTGCGACAAGCTCCTGGTGATGGCGCCGGGCGGCTCGGTCGCCTACTTCGGCCCGCCCGAGGAGGCGCTGAACTTCTTCGGCTACGACACCTGGGCCGACGTCTTCTCCGCCTTCGAGAACTACCGCGACTACGACTGGGCGGGCCGCTGGAAGGGCTCGCAGCACTACCAGATGTACGCCGCGGACATCGACGCCGTCGCGCCGCAGTCCGTACAGGTCCCGGCGATGCAGGCGATGAAGCCGCCGAAGCCGCAGGGCTGGATGTCGCAGTTCGTCACGCTGGTGCGCCGCTACATCTCCGTGATCGTCTCCGACAAGGGCTTCCTCGCCCTGATGGTGATCCTTCCGGCCGTCCTCGGCGCGGTCAGCCTGCTCATCGACGCGGACAAGGGTCTGCTGCCCAATCCGCCCAACCCGCAGACCGGCCGGATCATCCCGAACGGCACGGCGACCACGGTGCTGCTGATCCTCGCGGTGGGCGCCTGTTTCGCGGGCGCGGCCAACTCCGTGCGTGAGCTGATCAAGGAACGCGTCATCTACGAGCGGGAGCGCGCCACCGGCCTGTCCCGCTCGGCGTACCTGATGTCCAAGGTGTTCGTGCTCGGCATGATCACCGTGCTCCAGGGCCTGCTGGTCGGCGTGATCGGCTTCTCCAGCCGGGAGATCCCGGAGGAGGGGCTGGTCCTCGGCGGCTTCACGCTGCTGGAGCTCTCCCTGCCGATCATGGCGCTCGGCTTCACCTCGATGATGTTCGGCCTGATCATCTCCGCGCTGGTGAAGACCGCCGAGAAGACCATGCCGCTGCTGGTGATGTTCGCGATCATCCAGGTCGTCTTCACCGGCTGCCTGTTCGCCCTGCACGGCTCGATCGGCGTGAACCAGTTCTCGTTCCTGATGCCGTCGCGCTGGGCGGTCGCCGCGTCGGGCGCCACGCTGGACTTCAACAAGATCAGCCCGCCGGAGTCGGCCGGTGACACCGACCCGCTGTGGGAGCACACGGTCGGGGCCTGGGCGATGGACATGGGCGCGCTGCTCGCCCTCGGCGTGGTGTGCGGCTTCTTCGTGGCCCGCTTCCTGCGCCGGCACGAGCCCGAGGTCATGCGCAAGTAACCCGCGCCGTACGACCCCGAAGGGCGGCACCCCGTCAGGAGGGTGCCGCCCTTCGGCGTCTGTGTTCGCGAGAAGAGGTCCGCGCCGACCTCAGTACGCGCTGTCGACGTTGTCCATGGTGCCGTACTTGTCGGCCGCGTAGTTGCAGGCGGCGGTGATGTTGGCGACCGGGTCGTAGATGTTCTTCGAGGTGCCCGGGACGTGGTACGCCTCGAACGTCGGCGGGATCACCTGCAGCAGGCCCTTGGACGGGATGCCGTTCTGGGCGTTGATGTCCCAGAGGTTGATCGCCTTGGGGTTGCCGGAGGACTCCCGCATGACGTTGCGGTGGATGCCCTCGTAGGAGCCGGGGATGCCGTGCTTCTTCATGATGTCCAGGGACTCACGGATCCAGCCGTCCAGGTTGTTGCCGTAGGACGTCTTGGCGACGGCCTTCTTCACCACGGTGCGCTCGGCGGCACGGCTGGCGGCCTCCTTGGCCTGGCGGGCCTTCTCGGCCTTGGCCTTCGCGGCGGCAGCGGCGGCCTTCTGCTGGGCGGCGGCCTCGGCAGCGGCCTGCTTCTTCGCGGCGATCTGCTCGGCCTTGACGCTGGCGCCGGCGAGCTGGTCGGTGACGCTGGCCTTGACGTCGTTGATCTGCTCGGTGCTGTACGCGACCTGCGCCGTGGGGGCGGCGGCCTCGGTCGTGGTGGTCGTGGACGCGTCGCTGGGGACCGCCGAGAAACCGATCGCGGCGGCACCGAGGGCGGCGACACCGGCGGCGGCGATCTTGTGGTGACGGGTCAGGGCACGACTATGACCACGGGTGAGGAAGTTCTTCGACATGCGGAATGGACCTCTTCGAATAGCGCGGAGGTCGCTCAACGTCCGGTGGGGGACGGGTGCTTCCGGCACAAACGCCGCGGGCGGAAACCCACGGCGCTGAGCGACGCAGCCATTCTTAGCGGCCGCAAAATGGCAGCGCAAAGGTGTGACGTACGAAGCTGGGTAGTGGATCAGGGAGGGGTAAATCAGGACAGATTAGACCGTACGTACCGCTCATGTGGGTGGTATGTCGCTCCTAATCCCCTTCGTACGTGATGTGCGCCCTATGCTCGGCCTCACACCGGCCCCTCATCGGTCTCACCATTAGTTGCGCGAGCAATGCTCTGTGTGAGGGTGCGTGGGGAGTCATTCCGGCAGCACGAGGTGCACGTCCCCGAACTCGTGCCAGAGATAGCGCCCACGCAGCGCCTCCTCATAACCGCGGTCGACCGCCGCACGCCCCGCGACCGCCTCCAGCATCAGCAGATGCGAGGCCTCCGGCTCGTGCAGCCCGGTCAGCAGCCCGTCCACCACCCGCACCCCGCGCTCGGGGGTCACCACCAGATCGGTCCACCCCGCGCGGGCCCGCACCACCGCGTCCGCGCCGGCCGCCGACTCCACCGCCCGCACGGCCGTCGTCCCCACCGCGATCACCCGGCCGCCGCCCGCCCGCGCCGCCCCGACCAGCCGCGCCGACGCCTCCGGCACCACGAACCGCTCCGGATACGGCGGCTCGTGCGCCTCACCCGAGGCCACCCCGGCGTGCAGCGCGACCGGCGCGAACTGCACCCCCCGGCTCACCAGCTCCGCCACCATCCGCGCGGTGAACGGGCGCCCCGCACTCGGCATCTCCGCACTCCCCGCACCGTCCGGCGACGGCAGCGCGAACACCGTCTGGTACGCCGACAACGGCTGATCCCGCTCCGTATAGGCGTACCGAATGGGCCGCCCGTGCTCCCGCAGCACCCCGAGAACGTCCCGGGTCACGCGCGCCCGCCACAGCCGCTCCCCCCGCGCGCTCAGCGGCTCCTCCAGCACCAGCCGCGTACCACCCACCAGCCGCACCTCACTGCCCGCGGGCGCTCCCGCGCGCGCACGCGTGGTGCCCCGTCCGTCGGGATCCCGCAGCTCGACCGCCCAGCGGCCGTCGTCGCCGCGCGTGGAGAAATGCACCACCACGCGCGCGTGCCCGAGCCACCCGTCGACGGCCGCCGCCAGGGTGGGCGAGGTGTTCACCACCAGCAGGTCCCCGGCCCGCAGCAGCCGGGGCAGCTCCACGAAGGCGTGATGCGACACCGCCGTGCCCCGCGACACCAGCAGCCGCACCGAGTCCCGGTCGAGACCCGGCCCGCGCTGCTCGACCGGTATCCGCGCCGACAGTTCCTCCGGCACCCGAACGGTCGGCGTCACCGCCGCTCCTCCAGCAGTGCCGTGGCGCCGTAGCGGCCGCTCGCCGGCCGCTCGTCCAGCAGCCGGAGGAAGGCCGGCACCACACCGGCCGGCTCCGGCCGCGGATCGTCGTCGTCCGGTACGGCCGCCGCGTACAGGTCCGTGGCCATGTCCCCCGGGTCGACCGCCCACACCCGCAGCCGCGGTTCCTCCACCGCCAGCACCGCCGCCAGCTGGTCCAGGGCCGCCTTGGACGCCCCGTACCCGCCCCAGGTCGGATAGGCCTCAGCGGCGGCGTCCGAGCTGACCACGAGCACCGCGCCCGCCGCGCCGGTCCGCAGCAACGGCAGCGCCTCCTGCACCAGGCCCAGCGCCGCCACCACGTTCACCTCCAGCGCCCGCCGCAACCCCTCCAGCGGCAGCTCCTCCAGAGGCACCAGCGGCTCGGCGCCCAGCGCGCTCGCGTTGTGCACCACCAGGTCCACCCCGCCCAGCCGCCACGCCGCCGCCACCAGCTCCGCGCGGTGCGCGGCGTCCGTGACGTCCCCCGGCAGCGCCGTCACGCGCGTGCCGTGCGCCGACATCAGCCCCGCCGCCTCCGCGAGGGGAACCGCGTCCCGCGCGTCGATCACCAGATCCCAGCCGCGCGCCGCCAGCGCATGGGCGAGCGCCTCTCCGAGCCCCTTCGAAGCCCCCGTGATGATCGCGACCGGCATGGCAACCGTCCCTTCGTCGTCGACGCCGCTCGATCGGCGTGCCCTCAACCTAGGGACCGGCCCCTCGCCCCCGCTTCGGGCCCCGGACGCAGGGACACGGGTCCCTTCGGCCTACGCCACCGTCCCCCGCCCGTGGTCCTGCGCCGGTCCTACGACGCCGGCCGCGACGCGGGACCCCGGACCTAGGACCACCGCCCGGGCAGGGACCGCCACACGTCCGATCCACGTCGCCCCGGCCCGCCGGTACCGTGAGGACATGAGCCACGGCCCCCGGTCCGGCCTCGCCGCGGTGAGTTCCGCGTTGCTGGCCATGAGCAGGCACCTCGAGGTACGCGACGTCCTCAAGACGATCGTCGCCTCGGCCCGCGAACTCCTCGACGCGCAGTACGCCGCGCTCGGCGTGCCCGACGACCACGGCGGCTTCGCCCAGTTCGTGGTCGACGGCGTCAGCGACGACCAGTGGAAGGCCATCGGGCCCCTCCCGCGCCAGCACGGCATCCTCGCCGCCATGCTCCGCGAGGCCACCCCCCAGCGCCTCGCCGACGTGCGCCGGGACCCCCGCTTCGAGGGCTGGCCGAGCGCCCACCCCGACCTGGCCGACTTCCTGGGGCTGCCCATCCGCGACGGCGACGAGGTCATCGGCGCCCTGTTCCTCGCCAACAAGAGGTGCCCCAAACCCGAGGGCACCTGCGGCTTCACCGAGGACGACGAGGAACTGCTCGGCATCCTCGCCCAGCACGCGGCGATCGCCCTCACCAACGCCCGGCTCTACGAACGCAGCCGTGAACTGACCATCGCCGAGGAACGCTCCCGTCTCGCCCACGAGCTCCACGACGCCGTCAGCCAGAAACTCTTCTCCCTGCGGCTCACGGCCCAGGCCGCCGCCCGCCTCGTCGACCGCGACCCCTCACGGGCCAAGGGCGAGCTGCAGCAGGTGGCCGCCCTGGCCGCGGAGGCCGCCGACGAACTGCGCGCGGCGGTCGTCGAACTGCGCCCCGCGGCCCTCGACGAGGACGGCCTGGTCGCCACGCTCCGCACGCAGATCCAGGTCCTCGACCGGGCACACAGCGCGCGCGTGACCTTCACCGGCCACGGCGTACGCGCCCTGCCCGCCGCCCAGGAGGAGGCGGTGCTGCGCGTCGCCCAGGAGGCACTGCACAACGCCCTGCGGCACTCCGGCGGCGACCACGTCGACGTCACCCTGGACCGCCGCGGCGGCGGCGCGGTCCTGCGCGTCAGCGACGACGGCAGCGGCTTCGACCCGCGGCTCGTCCGCCGCGCGGGGCGCCATCTGGGCCTGGTCTCCATGCGGGACCGGGCAAGCGGGGTCGGCGGCAGGCTGACCGTGGAATCGGCGCCCGGCAAGGGCACCACGATCGAGATGGAGGTCCCCGGTGGCTGACGCAATCAAGGTGCTGCTGGTCGACGATCACCAGGTGGTACGCCGGGGTCTGCGCACCTTTCTCGAGGTGCAGGACGACATCGTGGTCGTCGGCGAGGCGGCGGACGGCGCCGAAGGGGTCGCCCTGGCGGCGGAGTTGCAGCCCGACGTCATCCTCATGGACGTCAAGATGCCGGGCATGGACGGCGTGGACGCGCTGCGCAGGCTCCGCGAACTGGACCACCCCGCGCGCGTGCTGATCGTCACCAGCTTCACCGAACAGCGCACCGTGGTCCCCGCCCTGCGCGCGGGCGCCGCCGGTTACGTGTACAAGGACGTCGACCCCGACGCGCTTGCCGGCGCCATCCGTTCCGTGCACGCCGGGCACGTCCTCCTTCAAGCCGAGGTGGCCGGCGCGCTGCTGTCCCAGGAGGAGACCAACTCCGGCGCGGGGCGCGCGGGATCCCTCACCGAACGGGAACGCGAGGTGCTCGGCCTGATAGCGGACGGCCGCGCCAACCGGGAGATCGCCCGCGCCCTGGTGCTCTCCGAGAAGACCGTGAAGACCCACGTTTCGAACATCCTGATGAAACTCGACCTGGCGGACCGCACCCAGGCCGCCCTGTGGGCCGTACGCCACGGCGTGAGCGGCTGACCCGCGACGCCACGCACCGGACGGAAGGTTCCCCTCCGATCCGAGATTCATACCGTCGTGGGAATGTCCCCCGGATGGCCGTATCCATCGTCGGCGTTCACCGTTCTCCAGTGCGTGCCGCGGCGCCTGCCGCGGTCATCGCAAGGAGGGCTCGGAAAGTGAAGAACCTGAAGAAGGCAGCGGCCGTGACGATGGTGGCCGGCGGCCTGCTCGCCGCCGGCGCGGGAATGGCCTCCGCCACCGACGGCAGCCACGCCGACGGTACGGCCGTGGGCTCCCCGGGTGTCGTCTCCGGCAACGTCATCCAGGTCCCGGTCGACGTACCGGTCAACGTGTCCGGCAACAGCGTCAACGTCATCGGCGTGCTGAACCCGGCCTTCGGAAACGTGGCCGTCAACGACTGACGCCTGTCACGACACCGGTGAACCCCCGGCCTCCCGGCCCCACCCGGGAGGCCGAGGCGCAACCGCCACCAACCGCCCCGCCCGAGCTGCCGTCATCCGCACCGCCCCTGCGCGGCCAGTCGCCCCGCCCGAGCTGCGGCATCCGTACCGCCCCTGCGCGGGCGGTCGCCCCGCCCGAGCTGCCGTCATCCGCACCGCCCCAGCGCGGCCAGTCATACCGCCCCAGCTGCGGGCATTCGTGCCGCTGGGGCGGCACGGGTGGGCGCAGCGGCACCCGTCAGCGCCGGCAGCGCGACCCACCCCCGTCCAGCCCCGACATCGGCCACCGGACCAACGCCGTCACCGCACCCCCCGCTCCCGCTCCTCCACAACGGAGTTGTACGCAGCGACCTGCGCCCGCCGAGCCGTCCGCTCCACCGGCCGCAACGCGGCACCCCGCGCCGCCATCTCGGAGGCACTCACCGCACCCCCGTCCCCCTGAGCCCCCGCCAGCGAAACCAGCACCCCCACCCGCTGCGCCAGCTCCAGCACCCGCACCGCCCGCGGCGGATACCCCGGCGCCAGCACCTCCCGCCCCCGCTCCGCCCGAGCCCGGTACGCGTCGATCGCCGCCTCCGCCACCGGCCCCGACCCGGCCACGTCCAGCCGCGTCAGCACCTCGGTCGCCTCCCTGAGCGCCTCCGCCAGCTCCCGCTCCGCCTCACCGAGCGAGGGCACATCGGCGGGCGGCGCCTCCCGCACCGGCAGGCAGTGCCACACCACCTCCACGTGCACATCACCCTCGGGCCCGGCCTCGTACACCTCCGGCACCAGCCCGAACGCGGCCCCGTGACAGACCACCGCCTCCTCGGCCTCCAGCGCCCGCGCGTTGAACTCCGGCGGCCCGCTCAGCCCCAGCGGATGCCCCGGCGCCGGCAGCGCCACCCGCAGCCCGGTCACCCCGAGCGTCCGCAACCGCCCCAGCGCCAGCGTGAGCCCCACGGGAGCGGACTCACCCGGCAGCCCCTCCACCCGGTGCACCGCGTCCGCACCGACGACGGCGAGCACGGCGTCGTCCGGTGAGACAAGTCCGGCAAGTAGGGCATTTCCCCAAGCGGCAAGGCGTCCAGAGCGAGGTTCCGAGAGCATGCCTCCACCCTAGACAGAGCCCAAGAACCGGACCGATGGAATGCCCGGGCCGACCGGTGGCGTAGATTTCATGAAGGGCTGCGCCCGCGGGTGCGGCGGACCGACCCACAGGCGTACGCGACAGCCGAGACCGGCCACACTGCAAGGGGAGACAACGCGCTCATGAGCGATGTTCTGGAGCTTCAGGACGTATCCGTGGTCCGTGAGGGCCGGGCTCTGGTGGACCAGGTCTCCTGGTCGGTCAAGGAGGGCGAGCGCTGGGTCATCCTCGGCCCCAACGGCGCCGGCAAGACCACCCTCCTCAACATCGCGTCCAGCTACCTCTACCCCAGCAAGGGCACCGCCTCCATCCTCGGCGAGACCCTCGGCACACCCGGCACCGACGTCTTCGAGCTGCGCCCGCGCATCGGCGTCGCCGGAATCGCCCTGGCCGACAAGCTCCCCAAGCGCCAGACGGTCCTGCAGACCGTGCTCACAGCCGCCTACGGCATGACCGCCGGCTGGCACGAGGACTACGAGGAGATCGACGAGCAGCGCGCCCGCGCCTTCCTCGACCGCCTCGGCATGTCCGAGTACCTGGACCGCAAGTTCGGCACCCTCTCCGAGGGCGAGCGCAAGCGCACTCTCATCGCCCGCGCTCTGATGACCGACCCCGAGCTGCTGCTCCTCGACGAGCCCGCCGCCGGTCTCGACCTCGGCGGCCGCGAGGACCTCGTACGCCGCCTCGGCCGGCTCGCCCGCGACCCGATCGCCCCCTCCATGATCATGGTCACGCACCATGTCGAGGAAATCGCCCCGGGCTTCACCCACGTCCTGATGATCCGCCAGGGCAAGGTCCTCGCGGCCGGGCCGCTGGAGCTCGAACTCACCTCCCGCAACCTCTCCCTCTGCTTCGGCCTGCCGCTCGTCGTCGAGCAGGTCGGCGACCGCTGGACCGCGCAGGGCCTCCCGATGTCCTGACTTCCCGGCGAGCGAGAGCCGAACTCCGCAGTGGCAAGGCCGGTTCAAACTGATCGGCGCCCTGTCCGCGACCGGGTGCGCGGTCCTACGATGACCACGTGGACATCGACGCATGGCTGTGGTGGCTGATCGGCGCGGCGGCTCTCGGCATCGGGCTGGTGATCACCGCGATGCCCGAACTCGGCATGCTCGCGGTGGGCGCCGTCGCCGCGGCCGTGGTCTCCGGCATCTTCGGCGGCGGCGCCGTCGCGCAGGTGGCGGTCTTCGCCGTCGTCTCGACCGCCCTCATCGCCGTCGTACGGCCCATCGCCAACAGACATCGCGCCCAGCGACCCCAACTCGTCACCGGCGTGGACGCCCTGAAGGGGAAACAGGCCATCGTGCTGGAGCGCGTCGACGGCGCCGGCGGCCGGATCAAGCTGGCCGGGGAGGTCTGGTCGGCACGCGCCCTCGACACCGGACGCGCCTATGAAGTAGGCCAGGAAGTGGACGTCGTGGACATCGAGGGAGCCACAGCGATCATCATGTGACGTCCCGCGACACAACTGGCGGGAACAACTCCCCAGTTGCACGACGGTCTGTCAGACTCGACCAGCAAGATCCTCAATGACAAGATCTCGAACAGCCATAGGATCTGCCGAAGGCGCCGAGGCGAAGAAGGGTACGGGGAACCGACGATGCAGCCGATCATCATCGTCCTGATCATCCTGGTGGTGTTGGTCTTCATCGCCCTGATCAAGACGATCCAAGTCATCCCGCAGGCGAGCGCCGCCATCGTCGAGCGCTTCGGCCGCTACACGCGGACACTCAACGCGGGCCTCAACATCGTGGTCCCGTTCATCGACACCATCCGCAACCGCATCGACCTGCGTGAACAGGTCGTCCCGTTCCCGCCGCAGCCGGTGATCACCCAGGACAACCTGGTCGTCAACATCGACACGGTCATCTACTACCAGGTCACCGACGCCCGCGCGGCCACCTACGAAGTGGCCAGCTACATCCAGGCGATCGAGCAGCTCACCGTCACCACGCTCCGCAACATCATCGGCGGCATGGACCTGGAGCGGACCCTCACCTCCCGCGAGGAGATCAACGCGGCCCTGCGCGGCGTCCTCGACGAGGCCACCGGCAAGTGGGGCATCCGCGTCAACCGCGTCGAGCTGAAGGCCATCGAACCGCCCACCTCCATCCAGGACTCGATGGAGAAGCAGATGCGCGCCGACCGCGACAAGCGCGCCGCCATCCTCCAGGCCGAAGGTGTCCGGCAGTCCGAGATCCTGCGCGCCGAGGGCGAGAAGCAGTCCCAGATCCTGCGCGCCGAGGGCGAGGCCAAGGCAGCCGCCCTGCGGGCCGAGGGCGAGGCCCAGGCGGTCCGTACGGTCTTCGAGGCGATCCACGCCGGCGACCCGGACCAGAAGCTGCTCTCCTACCAGTACCTCCAGATGCTCCCCAAGATCGCCGAAGGCGACGCCAACAAGCTCTGGATCGTCCCCAGCGAAATCGGCGACGCCCTCAAGGGCCTCTCCGGCGCCATGGGCAACTTCGGCGGCCTGGGCGGCGGTTCGGGCGGCAACGGAAACTCGGGAGGCACCGTCCCATCCCAGGAGCGCCGCGAAAAGCCCTCCATCGACTGACGGCACCGGTGAAACCCCGTTCCCCGCACCCCCTCAAGGGGCGCGGGGAACTGCGCGACCAACCACACCCCACCCGCAGCCGGGGAACCCCCAAGCCTGAGGGCGAAGGCCTCACGCAGCGTCCCGTGCCAACCACTCCGGCAGCGCCTCAAGATCATCCCTGGCCAGCGCCAGCAACATCGCATCGGCCGGCGTCGGCTCGAACGGCTCACGCAACAGCGGCATCCCCGCCTGCTCCGGAGTCCGGTTCGCCTTGCGGTGATTGTCCTCCGCGCACGAGGCCACCGTGTTCAGCCACGAGTCCTGACCGCCGTGCGAACGCGGCACCACGTGGTCCACGGTCGTCGCCCGCCGCCCGCAGTACGCGCACCGGTGCCGGTCCCGCACCAGGACGCCCCGCCTCGACCACGGTGCTTGTCTTCGGAACGGCACCCTGACGTAGTGGCAGAGCCTGATCACCCGGGGCGCCGGTATGTCGACCGCGGCTCCACGCATCCGCAGCTCGGGGTGGGCCTGCTCGACGACGGCCTTGTCCTGAAGCACCAGAACGACGGCTCGGTTCAGCGTCACCGTCGACAACGGCTCGAAGCTAGCGTTCAGTACCAGCGTGTCCCGCATACCAGCCCACCTCCCGTGTGCACCGGCCCACCCCTCGGCGGGCTGGGATCAACTCTGGCCGGGCACGCCGAGATGGACAACGCAATATCTGCTGCTCCTGCGGGAGGTGACCCCCGCGACCCCCGGCAACAAAAATGCCCGCCCCTGATCAATTCCAAGACCAGGGGCGGGCAAACGTTCCATGAACGCCGGGGACCGCGAGAAGCCGCTCAGGAATCCGCGGGCACCTCGTACTCACCGATCAGCTGGGCGCGCGCGAGCGTGTGGAACCGCAGGTTGAAGCCCACGACGGCAGGAGACGCGTCCGCGTCCGGACCGAGCTTCTCCTGGTCCACGGCGTACACCGTGAACACATATCGGTGCGGCCCGTCCCCGGGCGGCGGCGCGGCACCACCGAAGTCCTTGCTTCCGTAGTCGTTGCGCGCCTGGACCGCGCCCGCCGGCAGGCCCTCGAAGCTGCCGCTGCCCGCACCCGCCGACAGTTCGGTCACCGAGGCGGGGATGTCGAACACCACCCAGTGCCAGAACCCGCTGCCCGTCGGGGCATCGGGGTCGTAGCAGGTCACGGCGAAGCTCTTGGTCTCCGGCGGGAAGCCCTCCCACCGCAGGTGCGGCGAGGTGTTGCCGGCCGCGTGGACCTGAGCCTCCTTGAGCGTCGCCCCCTCCTTCACATCGTCGCTCGTCACCGTGAACGACGGCACGGGCGGATGGAAGTCGTGGGGGAGCGGCCGCCGCTTGAGCTCGGTCACCTCGGTACCTCCTGATCGTTTACGTTCGGTGCGAACCGAGCCTAGAACCAGTTGCGCTTGCTGCCGACCTCCGACAGCCACTGGTTCAGGTACGCCGTCCAATCGGTCCCCTGGTAGTCGTTGAGCCCCACCTTGAAGGACCGGAAGGTGTCGCTGCCCTCGCTGAACAGACCCGGCTTCTTGTCCATCTCCAGCACCACGTCCATGGCCTGCTCATCGGCGACGAAGCTCAGCTCGACCTGGTGCAGCCCCCGGTACTGCTGCGGCGGCAGGAACTCGATCTCCTGGTAGAAGGGCAGCTTCTGCCGGGTGCCCCGGATGTGCCCGCGTTCCATGTCCGCGTTCTTGAACCGGAAGCCCAGCTGGATGAACGCGTCCAGGATCGCCTTCTGCGCCGGCAGCGGGTGCACGTTGATCGGGTCCAGGTCGCCGGAGTCCACGGCCCGCGCGATGTCCAGCTCGGTGGTCACACCGATGTCCATCCCGCGCAGCGGCTGCCCGTCGATCATCGTGATCGGCGTCTCCCACGGGATCTCCAGCCCGAACTGCACCGCGTGCACCGCACCGGCCTGGATCTCGAAGGCGCCGCCCAGCCGCGACTTCGTGAACTCGATGTCCTGCTTGACCTCCTGGTCGCCGCTCTCCACCTCGACCTTGGCCTGCAGCCCGACCGACAGACCCTCGATCTGCTGGTTCACGGACCCGCCCTGGATCCGTACCTCGCCCTGGACGACGCCGCCCGGAACGACGTTGACCTCGTTGAGCACCGTCTCGACCGAGGCCCCGCCGGCTCCCAGACTCGCCAGCAGCTTCTTGAACGCCATGTCTCTCCCTCTCCAGGCGACCCCCGTGGGCCACACCTGATCCGTCGTCCCGCATCGACTCGTGCGTATGGACCCTTGGTCCCTAACAACGCGACCCGGCCGTGGCCGGTTCCGTGTCCCACACCCTGGCAAGGCCGGTGCCCGGTGACCACCCTGTGGGCCGGTCCGTCTCCAGTACCCTCGGACGCCATGATCGCGACCCCTGACCGTACGCCCCTTCCCAGGAAGTTCTTCGACCGCCCCGTACTCGAGGTCGCCCCCGATCTCCTCGGCCGCATCCTGGTGCGCAGCACCCCGGACGGTCCGATCGCCCTCCGCCTGACCGAGGTCGAGGCCTACGACGGCCCGAACGACCCCGGCTCCCACGCCTATCGCGGTCGCACCGCCCGCAATGACGTGATGTTCGGTGCGCCCGGCCATGTGTACGTCTACTTCACTTACGGCATGTGGTTCTGCATGAACCTGGTCTGCGGTCCCGAAGGCAGGGCGAGCGCGGTACTGCTGCGGGCCGGCGAGATCATCGAGGGCGCCGAACTGGCCCGCACCCGCCGACTCGCGGCGCGCAACGACAAGGAACTGGCCAAAGGCCCGGCCCGCCTCGCCACGGCCCTGGACGTGGACCGCGCACTCAACGGCACGGACGCCTGCGCCGCCGGCGACACCCCGCTCCGGATCCTGACCGGCGCCTCCGTGCCCTCCGACCAGGTGCGCAACGGCCCGCGCACCGGGGTCTCCGGCGACGGAGGCGTCCATCCCTGGCGCTACTGGGTCGCCAACGACCCGACGGTGAGCCCCTATCGGGCCCATGTGCCGCGGCGTCGGCAAAGTTGACTCGGCTTGGGAAGGTGCGTAATGTAGCCCGAGCCGCTTGAACCGGGTACGGCGATCGCCTGCAGCCGGAAGCGGCCAACCCACTACCTACGATCACCCCTCAGCAGGGTTGGATTCGGCGTGTCCGCATGTCTGAATTCTGAACCGCAGCGCCCGATTATGAATCGAGCGGGGGAATCGGTTAACGTAGTGAATGTCGAAAGGCCGACAGGCGAAAGCCAAAGGCTCGACGGCAAATCCCACCGACTGGGAATCGGGCCCGAAAGGATCTGATAGAGTCGGAAACGCAAGACCGAAGGGAAGCGCCCGGAGGAAAGCCCGAGAGGGTGAGTACAAAGGAAGCGTCCGTTCCTTGAGAA
>BMUD01000016.1 GCA_014650015.1 Streptomyces griseoloalbus | reverse complement strand
ACTCACAACGGCCTCCCCGGCCTCGATGTCACTCGCCACGTCAGTCATCAACTGTCGCTTCCAGCTCGGGAGTTACACCGCTCACCGTACAGACCCGCTCCTGGAGCAAGGCGTCGATCTCGTCGTGATCAAGGAGCTTTTGGGCCACGCCCACATCGGCGTCACCGCCGGTGTCTATGCCCACGTACGACTCCGACTCCAGCGGGACGCCATCGACGCCTTGGGCCACGCCCTCGGCAGTCAGGACGACGACCCTGACGACCCGCCCACTGCGGTCGCCGTCCGCTGACGTTGCCGTCAGCGTTGCCGTCAAACGGCACGGAGCCCTCATCGACATCACTGTCGATGAGGGCTCCGTCGCACTGCTACCAGATTCCGATAACCCCGCCAGGAATCACGGGGAAATTGTCGGAGTATTCCACTCGGCACACTCCGCTACGACTCGCGCAATCTGCCGACGCTTCGGGTAACTGGAGCGAATCTTAGAGAGGCGTTCCGCGTACAATTCCGCGACATCGACCCCCTCTTCGGACAACAAGCGGAAATCACCCTCGCGCCATATGTCCTCTACTCCCCGCAGAGTCGTCTTGATTCCCTGAAACTCAGCCCTTGAGTATCCGCCGCCAGCCTGCAACAGATCATCGCAGGAATCCCAAAAGTTTCCCACGCTGGATCTGATCCTCCATTCGCGATCGTCTGAAGGCAGCTCGTGCGACGCCACCAGTATCGCTACGCCAGCAGCTGTCGATTGAAAATATGACGGGTCAGACGAGTCCTCCAGGGCGCCGATCTCGCTTCGCCAGCTCCTCAGCGAGGCGATCTTCTCTGCGCCTCCAGGAACTGCTGGACCGCTGCACCCAGCGACGATGTCATCGATCTCTGCCAGGTGCGAGGCCCCCGCAACCTCAAGGATGGGTCGCATCCTGGCGAGAGACAGCCCTCCGGTCAGGCTCCACAAGTCCATCAGCCGCCACCCCCTAGAACCACTCGCCATGGCGTGTTTCCAGTACTCGACACTCCGGTGCCCTTGCCGATCGGGCTTGGTGTGAGGCCCACGCCTGGACCTGTCGCTTGCGCGAAGCATGCAGGGCACATCCTAGTCGACGAAGCCATCCCTGTGATCTCCCAGTCGCTCCCCAGGCGATTCATGATCGTAGCCTCGGCATGGCCTTGCCCGGGGATGTAGCGCTCGCCGCGCAGCGGCGCATTGCCGCCCCTCCATTCATCGGGCAGACCGGTGCGTTCAGTTGCAACCCACGTTTCAGATCGACCCGTATTCACGTTACGAACTCGGGCAACCGCAACTGTCGATGCCTCGTCGGCCCGCGTTGCATAAAGCTCGCGGGCTCGATTAAGCAGAGCACCGCCGCAATTGTGAACCAGGACCGGTGTGGCCCCTGCGAGCACATAGTACGTGTGGATCTCGGTCAGCGTGAGGTCGTGGGTGAGCTGGCGCTTCTCGAATTGCCGGGTGGTGGCGAGGGTCACCTGGTCGCCGTCGGCGGTTCGCAGGGTCATGCCGGGCTTGAGGTCGCCGGCCTCGATCCAGGCGTTCTCGGACGGTGACCAGAACGGGTGGGTCGTGGTGGACACCAGCGACGCGGGCCTGCCGCCGTCCTTGGTTGTGATGGTGAGGTCGACGAAGTGCTTGTCGTCCTCGGTGACGATCGTGCCGGCGACTTCGCGGACGACGGTCCTGCCGGTCTCGGGGTCGGTGACGATCAGTTTGTCGCCGGGGGCGATGTCCTCGATCGGCTTTGTCTTGCCGTTCTTGGTGAGGACTTTGGTGCCGGGCAGGAAGCTGTGGCACTTCGGTTTGGCGTTCTTGCGTTTCTTTATGAAGTCAGCGGCTTTGCTGTAGGCGGCGGAGACGGCGTTTCTGGCCTTCTCGCGGGCCGCGGAAGCGCGCCACATGGACCGGGCGCCGTCGATCAGGTCGTCGACGAGGCCGACGACCTTCTTGGCGAGGCGGTAGCCCTTGGCCCAGTCCCAGGGAGCGCCGTACTTGGCGAGGACCTTGCCCGCGAGGCCTCCGGCGAAGCTCCCCGCCACGTTGAGGAGGGTTTCGCCACAAGCTCCGATGTCGCCGGTCGAGAGGCAGTCCAGGGCCGCGTCGACGCCGAGGATGTCCCGGACGATCTTGACCAGTGCTTTGGCCGCTTGCTGGGTCCGCTGTTTGGCGTCGTCGTACTGCGCCTCGGCGATCGCCTGCCTGCCCTGGGCCTGGTAGTACTCCTTCTCCTCCTCGGACAGCGGGGTGTCTCCGTCCAACTGTTTCCCGGTGGGACCGCTGCTGTCGCAGTCGATCAGCCTCATCGAGCATTCGGCTTCGCGCATGCCACTGGGGTCGGACAGCGTGACGGGGTTGTTGCTGGCGTACGCGTAGCCGTTGATCTGCTGGGGACGGGTGAACTCGATGATCGGGTCGACCGAGATGAATCTGCCCAGTTGAGGGTCGTACTCGCGGGCCCCGAGGTGGGTCAGGCCGGTGGAGGCGTCCATGGTGCCGCCGATGAAGCCCTTCTCACCGGGCCAGGTACCGGTCGCCTTGCCGCGCTCGTTCCCGTAGGGATCGAAGCGGCGCTGGGTGACGGCGCCGGTGGCGGCATCGATGGCGATTTCGCCGGTGCCGTGGTGGTCGGCGGCGAGGAAGGAGAGCTTGTCGTCGTCGGTGCGGACGGCGACGGTCTGTCCGGCGTGGGAGTAGTAACGGGTGGCCTTGACCGTGGAGGAGCCCGCTGCGAGGGAGAGTTCCATGCCGGGCAGGTAGACGGTGGTGGCTTCGGGGTCCTTGCGCAGGACCCGGTTGCCGCCGGCGTCGTAGAGGAAGGTGGTCTCTCCTGCGCTGTCCTTGACGCTGGTGGGCTTGCCGGTGGCGTCCCAGGTCAGGTTCTGGATGTTGCCGCCGATGGTGCGTTGGGTGGTGTTGCCCGAGGCGTCGTATTCGTAGGTGGACTGGCGGTCTCCGGTCGGGGTCTTCTCCAGGACCTTGGTCACCTGGTGCGGGCCGTCGCCCGCGGTGCCGGCGGCGCCGTAGGTGTAGGTGCGGGTGATGTCCTTGGCCGCGTCCAGCGATGTGTCGTGGATGGTTTCGGAGGTGCGGTTGCCGATGGCGTCGGTCGAGTAGGACTTCCAGTACGGTGCCGGGCCGCCCAGCGCGGACGCGCCGGGGGCCGCGGTGCAGGCCGAGGGCTTGGACGCGTCCAGCTCCGTGCTGTCCACGGTGCCGGTTCCTGCCGCGGTGGTGGCCGTAGCGGCCGGTGTCCACGCGTCGGCCAGTCGCCGGCGGTCGTCGTAGCGGAAGCACTGCACATCGGTCGTGCCGCTGCCGGGGGTGTCGGCGATGGACAGGACGTTGCCGTGCTGGTCGTAGGTGTAGCCGGTGTGCTTGGTCAGGGCGGTGGTACCGACGATGTCGACGGTGGACGTCTTCAGCCGGTCGGTGCCCTGCTCGTACTCGAAGGTCTGCTGGATCTTCTTGCCGCTGCCCGCGTACAGATCGAGTTCGAGCAGAAGGCTGCGCTTGGAGTAGTTGGTATGGGTGACGTACGGAGTGGCGCCGGACATCGTGACCGGCCGCTGCAGTTCGTCGTAGCCGTATTCGAGGTTCTCGGCCGACAGGCCGCCCGCCGCGGGCAGGCCGGCGCCCTGCACGGTGCCGTCACGGTTGTAGCTGGTGGTGAAGACGTACCTGCCGGACAGCGCGCCCTGGGACGCGGGTACGGAGTAGGCCGTCTGCAGCGGACGGTAGAACTCGTCCACGGACTGGGTGACTGTGGCGAAGTACTCGGTCGGCGAGGTGTAGCGCAGGGAGGCGTAGGGCTGGCCGAGCCAGTTCGCCCTGTCGTAGCGGGTTTCGGTGAGCTTGACGCCGGTGTTGGGCTCGCCCTCCCAGGTGAAGGTCGGGCGGGAGAGCGCGTCGTACTGGGTGGAGGTCTTCTTGCCGCGTCCGTCGGTGACCGCGACCAGCCGGTCGAGTCCGTCGTATTCGAACTTCGAGGTGCCGGCGTCCGGGTCGACGGTCTTGGTCTTGCGGCCGAGCTGGTCGTACTCGTAGCTCCAGGTGTTGTCCTCGGCGTCGGTGACCGTCTCGAGCTGGCCGGCCGGGGTGTGGGTGTACTTGGTGACGTCGTAGCCGCTCGCCGGATCGGGCTTGTCGCTCCGGTATTGCCACAGGGCCGTCATGCGCCCGGCGACGTCCGTGATCGAGGTGCTGGCGATGCCGCCCGCCGGCGGGTCGGTGTGGGTGCGTTCGCCGTCGTAGGTGGTGGTGGTGCGCCACTGCTCCACGTTGCCCACGGCGAAGATTTCCGCGGTGGGGCGGCCCAGGCCGTCGTACTCGTGGCGGGTCTGGGCGCCGGTCTCGCCCTCGCGGACCAGGAGCAGTTCCGTGGAGGGCGCCCCGGCGGCGTTGTAGGTGGAGTTGGTTTTGTGGATCTTTCCGGTGCCGTTGTACCAGGTGTCGGCGACCATACGGGTGCCGGCGGGTCCCTCGGTCTGCATCTGACGGGGGCGCAGCAGGCTGTCGAAGAGCTGGTACTCGGTGCCGTAGGAGCTGTTGTCCTCGATCTTCTGGGTCAGGACGACGGTCGGCTTGTCCTTACGGACGGTGTAGCCGTATTTGATGCTCGGGGTCTGCGCCTTCTGCCGGTCGGGCAGCCAGACCGAGGTGAGCCGGCCCAGCGCGTCGTAGGCGAGGTCGGTGCGCTTGCCGTTGGGGTCGGTCTGACCGGTGGACAGGCCCCAGGCGGGGGCGTAGTCGGTGGTGGTGACGTGGCCCAGGGCGTTGGTGACCTTGGCCTGGGTGAGCAGGCCGTTGGTCTCGGTGTACTCGGTCCTGGTCTCGTTGCCGTCGGCGTCCTTCTGGGTGAGCGGCCGGCCGTAGGCGTCGTAGGTGGTGGTCCCCGTGACCTGCATGGTCGCGGTGGTGCCGTCGTGGGCGGTGACGCGTTCGGTCTTGGTGGCGTCGCCGTTGGTCGGCTGTGTGCCGTAGGAGCCGCCGTCGTAGGAGGTGCGTTCGTCGGCCAGGATGTGCGTCTTGTAGTCGGGGGTGACGCTGCAGCCGACGGAGAGGGACTGGCTGCGACGGGGAAGAGTGAGAATGTTCTTGGCGGTGTTGTCGGCGTACCAGGTGCGGGTGCACTTGTCGTCGGTGTCGGTCGCGAGGTCGCCGTACTCGTCGACGGCTGTGGTGCGGCCGGTGCCGGTGGCGGTGTCGACGTAGATCCTGGTCTTGGTCTCGCGCCAGCCGCCGCCCGAGAGCAACTCGTAGCCCCGCGAGGTCAGCGTTTTGACGAGGTTGGCCGTGGTGGTGTTCCAGCTGTGGGTTTCGGTGGCGGTGGTGTGCTTCCACGGCTCGTTGATCGTCCGGGAGACTGCCTTGGAACCGTCATAGGTGACGACTTCGAGTTCGTGACCGGTGAATTCCTCGTGGTCGGTGTACTCGGTACCGGTGGAGTCCTTCACCTTCACCGATCGAGTGGCGCCGGAGGGACCCTTGTCGCCGTTCATGCCCTGGAGGAAGGTGTAATCGATCCGTGTGGTCTGCTTGTCCGCCGTGCCACTGGTGACCTTGACCTTGTCGTATCCCTGCCAGGAACCCCAGGTCAGATACTTCTCGTCGGTGATTCCGTCCGGTTCGGCCTTGCGCCAGGCGCCCTTGCCGCCGGAGTAGTCGTAGCGGGTGACCTGCCGTTCGCTGCCACCGGTCGTGTCGGACTCGATGATCTCGGCGACGGCGTACTTGTGGAACCAGTCGGTGATCGGCTCGATGTGGCCGGGCGGGGCCCACTTCACCGGATAGCACCGCTTGGTCGACTCCCCGGCCGTGGGCAGGGCGCTCTTCACGCAGTCGGTGGGGGCGTAGTTGATGTCGAGTTGAGCACCGGTCTCGCTGACGACGGTGGCGAGCCGGTCACGGTGGAAGGGCGCGATATTGTCGCCGACAGCATCGACCCGGTTGACCAGTTGCTCACCGAGCAGCTCGATCTCCGGAAGCTTGACGGCGGTGCCGGCCCGGCCCTCGTGGCTGATCCTCTCCAGCCACAGCGTCTTGGAGTCGTCGCCGTTGTCGTTGAAGCGGTGGTTCAAGGCCCAGTGGTCGACGTCCTGATAGGTGGTCGTGTCCTTCCGCATCTGGGTGGTGATGCCGGTCAGGCGCTTGGTGGTGAAGAACGTCTGGCCCACTGTGCACTTGGTGCCCGATGCGCATTCCTGGTCGACGGGAACATCGGGCCAGTAGGAGGCGTTCGACTTGGTCCGCTTGGAAGTGGCGCAGTCGAAGTCGGCCGTGGGCAGGCAGCGTTCGGCAACCGTGAAGGTGATTCGGGCCGGGGCCTTGGCGGCGTAGACCTGGCCGTCACGCTGACCGTAGTCGATGCGCTTGAGGTAACCGCCCCGGTGGTAGGCGGTTCCGTTGACGTCGGTCTTGCCGTTGAGCGCGTAGTGGTTGGTCTCCGGCTCGTAGAAGTAGGACATCACGTTGCCGTGGGAGTCCTTGACGTAGTCCAGACTCCAGCGCCAGGCCTGCTTGCAGTGCGCGCTGGTGAAGGCCGCGTTGTGGCAGGGTTCACCGGAGTCGTCTCCGAAGACCGGGGCGGTCCAGGTGGACTTGGTCTCCTCGTCGCCACTGGCCCAGCCCGGCAGGCGGTTCTGGCCGAAGTAGTACTCGGTGCCCTCCGGCGTCGTGATCTTCCAGTGCTCGCCGTCGTCGTCACCGTTCGTGGCGCCGGTGAGTTTCTCGACCTTGGTGCCGTTGTCGCTGCTCAGATGCCACTTGCCGGTGGTGTCGTCCTTGACCAGCTCGCTCGCGCTGCCGTTGAGCATCAAGGTGGCGTTGTCGTACGCCCAGCACTGCTCGCCGGAGCTCTCGTGCCCGTCGTCGGAACACGGCTTGTAACGGCGTTCGACGTAGCCGGGGTCGTAGGAGAACCCGTCACCGATCCATGAGCCCTGGTTGTTGGTGGCCGAGGTACGCCCGTCCGCCGCCTGCGAGGAATAGCCCAGCCCCAGTGACGGGGTCAGCCCGCCCGGAGTGGCGACGCTGCGCAGCGGATAGCTCCAGGAGAACGCGCCCGAGGACGGTGAGACCGTCCAGCTTGCGGACGGTGCCAGGGCGGTCGCCTTGTAGGTGCCCTGGGCCGACGACGGTCCGGCCGCCACCGCCAGCAGCGACACGCCGGTGGCCGCCGCCAGCGTGGAGTCGCCGGAAGGGTCCGGTGCGGCGGTGACATCCGCGGAGAGAGTGCTGGACTTCAGGTCGTTGCGGGTGGGCAGCGCCTTCGGCTGCTCGGGGCACTTCTCGCTGCCCGGGATTGCCACGGCCGCGCAGACCGGCAGCTGCACCAGACGCAGACGTGAGGCGTAGCTTCCTCCGTAGCCTTCGGCGAAGTCGGCGTAGTTGACGCTCAAACGTACTTTGCCGGGCGTGTCCTTCCGGTCGGCGCGCTCGACACCGAGCACGGCAGCCGCGCCCAGGGAGCGTGCTCGCTCCGGTGCCAGCACGTTGACGGCGACCTTGGCGGGCCGTTGAGACTTGTTCGTCTTGCCCGACGGTGCCGCGGCAGACAGCGGCAGCCGTCCTGCCTCCTCGGTCATGGTGGTGGAGCCTGAGCCGGCGACGGCGAGTTCCACCCGGCCCTGCCGGGGCCAGGAACTGGTCTCGAGCCGCTTCACCTCGCTGCTGCGCGAGGTGTCCTTCCGTTTCTTCGCGGGCTTCGCGTTCCAGCCCTTGACGAGCTCGTCCGCGTCGTGGACACCCGGCCTCGTGGCGCGCTCGTCCTCGGCGAAGGCCACCGGCTGCACCGAGGACGCAGACAGCGCCATGGTCAGGCCGAGGCCGGCAAGGGTCAACACGCGTCTGGGCAAACGGCGGTAGAGCAACCGGCCACGGAACGGCATCGCAATCTCCACGGGTGTGAGAAGGCATGCATCGGCCGGGTCGAGGACGACACACGCAGGAGCTGGAGGGAGGCGAGAGCTGGAGGGGAGCCGAGGTGCCCGGGCACTCCGGGGCACCTCGGATGTTCGGAGGGCTACAGGTCGGGCATCGCCGTGAGCTGAGCGGCTTTCCTTACCGCCGACGGGTCCAGGGCCCCGTTGTAGACACGGACCTCGTCGATGGCGCCGGCGAAGTTCTGGCTGCTGTTGAACACCGACCGGCCCACCTGAAGGCCGCTGTAGGTGGCCCACAGTGTGTCGTTGGGCCCGTAGGCGGTCGATGCCAGCTGGCCCTCGACGTACAGGCGGATCTCGTTGGCGAAGGCGTCGTACACCACTGCCAGATGCTGGCCGGAGCCTTCACCGCTGGGCAGTTCCTGATCGTCCACGTACGTCTGGACCGTGGCCGTGGCCGAGTCGGTCTCCGGGACGACCAGCTCCCACATGGCCGGAGTACTCGCATCGGCCGCAGGCCGGTACCGCACCGCCAGCCGGTTGATCGTGGAACCCGGGATTGAGAACACCGTCTGGGTCTTCTCCGGGTTCAGTGACGTCAGCTGCGCACGCGCGCTGATGGTGAAGCTGGTGTTGCCGTTCACCGTCGCCGCGGCGGTGGAAGCGTAGTCCCCGTCCCCGTCCAGGACGAGGTGTCCGGCTCCGACCAGGGCAGCGGTGTCGAAGAGCGGGTCGGCGGGCCGGTAGACGAATGCGTCGCCCACCAGGTTGAGCGCCTGCCCACCGCCGGTTTCGGCCGAGGCCGTACCCGTGACCGAGTCCAGTTGCCAGTAACCCTTGCGCTGCGGCTTGACCGTCATCAGTTCGGCGACCTGAGACGCCGGCAGCACCCGGTCGAAGACCCGTACTTCGGCCAGGTCCCCGGTGAAGTGATCCCGGTAACCACTCTTCGCCGTGGCCCGTCCCATCTGCAGAGGACCGTACGAACGCCATACCGAGCGGCGCTGAACGGTGCCCTTCAAGTGCTCGTTGACGTGGATACGGGCCTCGGGACCGCCACTGGCGTGCGCGTCATAGACACCGGTCAGCAGCATCCACTGGTCCTTGACCGGGGTGACGCCGGTGGACACCGCCTTCCACTCCCCCAGCGCCTGGACATCGGTGGAGGGCAGCGAGAACGCCCAGGTTCCGGCCGCCGCATCGTAACCGAGAGTGAATCCCGGCTCCCCGGTGCCGTTCTGGCTGACCACCGTCATGTCCTTGTCGAGCGCGGTGGGCCGCACCCAGGCACTGACGCTGAAGCTCTTGGAGGTGTCGACGACGGTCTCACCGGCGTCCAGGTAGCCCCCTGAAGTTCCGTCCAGTCGCGCTGCCGCGTCCACCTTGCCGCCAGGGCCTTCGACCCCGAATGTCACTCCTGGACCTGTGTTCGCCGAGAAGGTTCCGCTTTCGTCGTGCGCATCGGTGCTACCTGTCCGGTCTGCCAGGTTCCACTGCGCCACGGCGGGCCTGCCTTCGGTGACCAGGAACTCGTAGCGGGCCAAAGTGCTGGGATTCTCCGCCTTGTCCACCGCTACCACGTCGACCCAGTTACGCCCGGCTTTCGCCGGCGTGAAGGTCAACGAGACCGGTCCTCCGGCCTTGGAAGCCGACACCGTCGTCGCCGGGGACGCGTCGCTGTTGAAGCCATAGCGGTACTTCACGACGTCGGTGTCGGGCACGCTGTCGTTCGGGTTCGGCGAGAACGTGAACGATCCTGCCGTGCCGACGCCGTCGTGCCAGACGGTGTCGGCCGGATACTGCGTGGAGAGCACATTCGGCTTCCCCGGCTTGGTCTTGTCGTAGATGAACTCGCACCGCTGCGGGTCCCCGTCCGTACTCCACGGACCCCATCCGTCCCCGTCGTGGGCACGGGCGCTCCAGTAGATCACCACGTTCTGCGGAATCGACTCCCGCACCTGGTGCGTGAACCTGTTCTGCGAGGTGGGCGCCATGTAGCCCGTGTCATAGGTGTAGGACGTTTCACTGGAGGCGCCAGGTGCGGTCCACGCGACCTTGAACTGGACTTTCACCTTGTCCGTGCGGCCGTTGCCGTGGTCCGGGTCCGAGGCCGCCGCACTCAGCTTCGGCGGCTTCTCCGCGTAGGGACGAGTACTGCCCCACTTGCACGAGCCCCCCGGATCGGACGACATCGTTTTCGTCGACATCTGCCGTGGCAGGCTGTTGTAGCTCACCGAGAGGTAGGCGTTGCCGCAGATCCGCTTCCATCCGGCGAACCCCGACTCGTCCCCCGCACGCAGCCCCAGCGTCATCGACGACCAGCCATCCGCTGCCGCCGTCTTCACCTCGCTCGTCAGCTCACCGCTCGCGCCGCTCTCGAAATGCAGATTGGCCTGGCTGGAGCTGGAGCAGGAGGACGGAGAGATCGCCTCGTCGACCGTCTGCAAGTGGTCCGACCAGTCGTCCTTCGTCGAGTTCCAGTCACTGGACGAGGTGATCGAGTAGTTCTTGCCACCGATTCTGTACAGCTGGATCGGCTCCGCGGCCGGCTCGGCGCTGTAGATGTGTTCCACCCGGGCGGAGAACGTCGCGCCCAGGATCTGCTTGCCCCGGTAGAACGACACCGGCATCGTGAACAACAGACGGCGTACGCCGACACCGTTGCAGGAGATCGGGTTGTAGTCCGTAGGACACTTCCCCACCCCGGCGCTTCCCGAGTACTTCCAGTCCTGTTCGCCCGGGATACCGGACATGACGCCTGTCCAGGCGGTGCGCGAGGTGGTGCGCTGGATCGGGTCGATGACGACGGGGAAGACCGTGTCCTTGCCCGTCAGCAGTGCCTTGTCCGGGATCAGGGTCAGCTTGTCCTCGCTGACCTCGACACCGAGCGGGGCCGTACGGCCCCCACCACCTGCCCCGTCCAGAGGGGGCTCACCGACCGAGCCGCCGGACCGGGCCGCGGTATCCAGGGAGCGGGACACGCCGGCTGGTCCACTGCTCTTCGCCGCCGCCTCGGCGGGGGCGGAGGAGTCCCACATCGAGGGACGGCCGGCCTCGAACACCGCGCCGCCCACCACTGCGTCCTCGGCCACCAGCGATCCTGCGCTGTTCTCGGCGACGTTCAGCCCCTTGGTCCTGAGACCCAGGTCGATCGTCGCCAGCTGCGGGGCGGCCGCTGCTTCGGGTGTTTTGACCACCAGCAGGTGGCCGAAGCCGTCGGCCTCCGCTCGGACCGTCAGATCGACACCGGGCAGTGCGTCGACGAACGTAGCCGTGTCGCCCGAGACCTTCGGTGCCGTCAGGTCACCGTACGGCCAGGACAGCGACAGCTCCCGTCCTGCGCGGCGCAACGTCACGAACGGTTTGTCCGCGTCGGCTGCCTGGAACGTCAGGTCCACCGTGGTGGCCTTCGGGCCCCAGCTGCCGTCCGTGTGCTCGACCAGCGTCTCGTCGACGTCAACCCACTTGCCGTCCTGCACGGTGTGGATCGGCTCGGTGTACTCCCGGGCGACGAAGGAACCGTCGGGCTGCGCGAACACCTCACGTCGTTCCGAGCGCAGTGACGTCACCTCGACCGGCTCGCCCGTGGTCGACGCCGTCTCGAGCGCGGTCTCCTCTGCCGCTGCGGGCCGATCGCCGGCGACCGGGACCCGGTCCTCGCCGGCGGTCGGAGTCTGCTGTTGCTGCCCGAGCAATGTGGTGGCCAGGACCGCGCCGGCCACCGCAGCGACCAGCCCGGCACGCGCCGCTGGACCCCGCCGTACTGAACCGGGCACCCGACTGCTCCTTCCGCTGCCCATCGAGTCCCGCGGTCTCTCCGCTGCTCTGCTCCTCGGCCACGTGCCCATCAGCGGACCACCGCCCCGAAAGCCTTGCCGTCGGCGGGGATGCCACCAGTGCCCGGCTTGTAACTGACTGTGGGTGCACCGCCGTTGGTGACGTTCCACGAGAACCCGTGGACCGCCCGTGCGTCCGGCTCGCCATAGGGAACCCCGACATAGAGCAGGCTCGGTGTGGGTCCCAGGCTCAATCCGGTGTACATGTGCGGACCCACGACGTCGCCCACGCCGTACCCGGGATCGACCCAGTTGTCATCTGCCCCGGGGGGACCGACGAACGGGGTGATCTGCACCCCGCCCTTCTCCAGGTCCTCCTGCTGCCATTCCTCTCCCGGAACGCCGATCGCCACCCGGGTCGTGGTCGCCGTACTCGTCGCATTCGGAGAGGAGTTGACCGCTGCAAGGTGCTGGCCGAAGAAGTCGCCGGCCTCGGCTTCCCCCTCCATGCCGTCGGTGTTCTGGTCGACCCACGCCGTCTGCGTCGCCGTGGTCGAAGTCAGCCGGAAGAAGTGCACCGCCCCGGCATCGACGGTGGTCAGCAGGTCCTCGCCCGGTACCCCTACCGCCAACAGGGACTCCGTGGTGCCGGTGGCGCCGGACGGCCGGTAGGGAACCATCGCCAGGGCAGTACCGAAACGGTCGGCCGTCTCGCCCTCGCCGCTGATCGCTTCCTGGTCCTGCGCCAGACCGGCAATCGGCTTGGGCGAGTCGGACACCAGTGTGTGGCTGAACACCGCCGCGCCGCCGGCGAAGGTCACCGTGCCCAGTGCTTCTCCCGGAACCCCCACCGCGAGATGGGTCGGTGTCGCCGTGAGCGAGGAACCGAAGCGGTCGTCCTGCTCCGCTACACCCGGCACCGCCCCGGCGACCTCGGTGTCCTGGTGCACCGTCACCTTCGTCAACGCGGCACCCGACATGTAGTAGACCGCACCGGCGTCCACGATCGTGCCGATGTCCTCACCAGGAGCGCCTACGGCCAGGAACGGGACCCCGTTCGAAGACTTGCCCGCCGCGAGCGAGTAGCCGATCCAGTCCTCGTGCTCGACAACCCCGCTCAGGTGATTGCCTTCGCCTTCACTGATCTCCTTCACGGCGGGGCCGGTTCCCAGCCCGGCGGGAGCGCCGTAGTAGAGCTGCACCAGTCCGGCGTCGCGGTAGTTCACCACTTCACCCGATGCCGAGCTCACCGACAGATCCTCGTACGGAATGCCGACCACCAGGTCACTGCATCCGTCAAGGTTCGCGTCGTAGACCGCCAGTGCGGAACCGAACTGGTCGTCCGGCTCGGCGGCACCGGGAGCACCGGGTGACTCCTGACCGAGACTCAGGACGCCTTTGTCACCGCCGTAAACGATGTGGACCTCCCCGGCCCGCTCGTGGCCGCCCACTGTCGCCTCCGGGTCGGCGATCGCCGTGTCCCTGACGCCATCGCCGTTGAAATCCGACTCCACCCCCGAAGGGCACGCCGCCGCCGCGGCCGCTGGAGCAACCGAGCTGGTCAGCCCGGAACCAGCGACCAGTACTGACACCAAGGCAGCACTGAGCCACCGCACACGCATACAGAACTCCCACCCCAACGGCCACATTTGAAGCAGCTGTGATCAAACTGTGTAGCGGAGCGCACAAGTCGAATCACAGAGTGAAGCCAAGAGTTGGCTGATAGTGGTAATACGCTCAGCGCGTGCTGTCCAAAAAGTGAGGTGCAGCACTCCGCATATCGAGACTTCGCGTGCGGCTCCTGCAAGATCACATTTCGGCCTGGACAGCAAAGATCCCGCCGACCTGGTGGCCCCTTCCGGGGAGGAGGCGCCTTCGTCGCGCAGCTGAACTGTCAGCGTTCCAGGTAGACCCGTCCGCCGATCTCCGTCCAGCCCTCCGGCTGCGGGGCGGTGAGGATCTGGGAGCCCGTGCCCTGGGTGATGTTCAGGGCCCGGCCCAGACGGTCGGTGAGGAGGAGGGCCGCGGCGCCCGTCGCCTCGTCCTCCTCGATGCCGTCGTCCCGGCCGGGGAAGGCACGGGCGCGGATACGGCCCGCCGACTCGTCCAGCCAGGCCCAGGCGTAGATCCACTCCCCCTTCGGCGGCACGGGCAGGTCGTCGACCTCGGCGGCGCTCGCGTACTGGCGCAGGGTGCGCGGCGGCACCCACTCCGCCCGCGCCTCGATCCAGCAGAACTCCCCGTCCTGCCGGGCGCCCACCACCCCGGCCGGAGTGAGGAGTTCGGGGACGTCGAGCAGCCAGGCCGTGCCGACGCAGGGGTGGCCGGCGAAGGGCAGGCGCAGGGTGGGGGTGTAGATGTCGATCACCCCGCGCTCGGGGTCGTCGACGAACACGGTCTCGCTGAAACCGAGCTTCGCGGCGAACGCCTGCCGGTCCTCCCGCCCGGGCAGCACGGAACCGTCGCGGACGACACCGAGTTCGTTGCCGTAGCCGCCCCGGGGGCCGCAGAAGACGCGCAGCACGTCGTAGTCAGTCACGGGGGCATTCAAGCATCGCGCGCGGAGCGAGGTCGTCCTAGGTCGTCGGGGTTGCGACCTAGGGGTGACCCCGAGGGGCGGGGGCCGGATATGAGGGGGCGCTCTCCTCTGTGAGCAGGATCTGGGCGGCGCCCGTGATCACCAGGATGGAGTCCGTCCGAAGCGCTTCCCCGTGACATGCAGGAGCACCGGCCCATGAATCCCCGTACCCGTACCCGTACCCGTGCCCGTACCGTCGTCGCCTCCGCGCTGCTGGCCTCTCTGGCCCTCGGTCCCCTCGCGGGGGCGGCAGCCGCCCACCCCGTCGCGGTGGCCCCCGGGGCCTTGTCCGCCGGGTCCACCCCGGCCGTCGACGGCCCCGACACCGCCGCGCTGGAGAAGGCGCTCGTGGGGATCCCGGACGGGGACGTCTCGGCGGCCCTCGTCCGGGTGGGAGGGAAGGGCAGCTGGACGGGGACCGCCGGCGTCCGGAGCCTGCGTACGGGGGCCCCGGCCTTGGAGAACGCGAGATTCCGGGCCGGGTCGACGACCAAGACGGTCACCGCGGCGCTCGTGCTCCAACTCGTCGCGGAGGGCCGGGTCGACCTGGACGCGCCCGTCACCCGCTACCTGCCCGGCCTGCTGCCGGCCTCCTTCACCGAGCCGCCGACCGTGCGGCACCTGCTCACGTACACCAGCGGCCTGAAGCCCGGCGCGAACCTCGGCTCGACCACCGAGGAGATGTACGACAACCGGTTCCGGACCCTCACGCCGGAGCGGGTGGTGGCCGCGGCCGTCGCGAAGGGGCCGGCGTTCACTCCGGGAGAGCGGCAGGTGTACCAGAACATCGACTACACGGTGCTCGGCCTGCTGATCGAGAAGGTGACCCGCGACAGCTACGAGCACCAGGCGGACGTACGGATCTTCCGCCCGCTGGAGATGCGGCACACGGGCTTCCCCGCCGGGCCGGACCCGCGCGTCCACGGCCCGCACCACCGGGCCTACGCGGACATCGGCGGCCGGACCACCGACGTCACGGAGTGGAACATGTCCGACCGCTGGGCGGCCGGGAACATGATCTCCACGACCGCCGATCTGGAACGCTTCCTGGTCGCCGTTTTCGAGGGCCGGGTGGTGCCGCGGCCGCTGCTGGACCAGATGTTCACCGTCCCCGCGATCGAGGGCGCGACCTACGGCATGGCATGGCAGCGCTTCGTCCACAACGGGAGGGAGATCTGGGGCAAGACGGGGTCCCGGCCCGGCTACCACACGGTGCTGGCCGCGACCCGCGACCTGTCCCGGACGGTCGTGTACTCGGTGAACGCGAAAAGCGCCCGGGAGGACGGCTTCCCGCTCGTCGCGCGGTTCGCCCTGCCCGCCTTCGACCGCTAGCCACACCCCCGCGGTTCACTCGGCGCTCGTGCGTCTCCCGCACACCGCCGCCGGACCGGGCCGGCCGTCCGCGGCCTGACCGGCGGCCTGTCGTGTCCCGCTCATCCGGTCCCGGCGCTCGCGCCGTTCCTCGCCCCGGTAAGGTTCGCCTGGCGGGAAGGGGAGGGTGACGGAACCGGATGAGCAGGGATCTCGGCCTTCGAAGGCTCAACAGGCTCCGCAGGCTTGACCGGAGCGTGCTGCTGGCGGCGTCGGTGTCCGCCTTGTCGCTGACCGCGAGCGGCTGTGTCGTGGTGCACGGCGAGCGCGAGGTGCTCCCGGCCACCACCCGCGCGCAAGCCGCGAAGGCGCTCGAGGAGTTCACGGCCGCGTACAACGCCGCCGACAAGGCGTACGACGGTTCCCTGGACGCCGACCACACCACCGGCGCCCTCGCCGACATCGACGCGGCGCGGCTGAAGGCGGGGCGGGCCAACAGCCCGGAGGGCAACGCCAACCACGTGCCGCTGAAGCTGACGGACGCGAAGTTCACCATCGTCGAGAAGGCCGGCTGGCCGCGCTGGTTCGTCGCGGACGCGGCCGGCAACAAGGGTGGCGCATCGCGCTGGCTGCTGGTGTTCACCCGGGACGGGCTGGACGAGCCGTGGGAAGTGGCGTACCTGACGCTGGTGGCCCCGGACGACATACCGGAGTTCAAGACGGACGAGGACGGCTGGGCCGAGGCCGTACCGGCGAACTCGACCGAACTGGCGTTGGCGCCCGGCAAGTTGAGCCAGGGCTACGCGACGTATCTGAAGGGCGGCGGGGACGCGTTCGCCGAGGGGCCGCACACCAGCGCCTGGCGGGCGCTGCGCGAGAAGCGGGCCGAGCGGCCGGGGCTGGTCACGCAGTACATCGACGAACCGATGACGAACGGCGACTACGCGCCGCTGGCGCTGCGCACGAAGGACGGCGGGGCGCTGGTGTTCTTCACCACGCGCCACTTCGAGAAGCAGACCGCGGCGGCCGGAGCGTCCGTGCCGACGCCGAACAAGGACGTGCTGGCGCTGACGGACGGTGAGATCACGCAGTCGCTGACGATGGAGTTCGTCTCCAACGAGGTGGCGCTGGATCCGGCCGACGGTGCGGTGGAGGTCCTGGGGCGGATCCAGGGGCTGACGTCGGCGAAGGGCGAGTAGGTACGCGCTCAGCGGCGCAGCGGCCAGGCCGCGCCCGCCTGGTCGGACGGGTCGCCGACGTGGCGGGCGCAGGATTCGGTGAGGACCTCGAGGAGGCTCAGCGGGTCCGGGAGCGGATGCTCGGGGCCGCGTACCCAGTGCACCGACTGGTTGCCGGGCAGCCGGGCGGGCGGTACGAGGACGTAGGAGCCGCGGCAGTGCCAGCGCAGACCGGGGTGCTCGTCCATGGTCTCGGGGTGGCAGTCCAGCTCGCACGGCCACCACTCGTCCTCGTCCTCGGGGGTGCCGCGGGTGAGGGTGAAGAACAGCAGGCGGCCGTCGTCGCTCTCGGCGACGGGGCCGACCTCGATGCCCGCGTCGAGCAGGCGGGTGAGCGCCTCGTGGCCGGCGTCGAGGGGGACGTCGAGGACGTCGTGCACCATGCCGGTCGCGGTGATGAAGTTGGCCTGCGGCTGATGGCGGGCCCAGCGCTCGATCTGCGCGCGGTCGGTGGTGGACTGCGTCTGCCAGGCGAACGACACCGGGTGCCGGGCGGGGGTGGGACAGCCCACGCGGTCGCAGGAGCAGCGGTATCCGGCGGGATGGGCGGCGGGTGCGAGTGGAAGTCCCGCCGCGGCGGCGGCGAGCAGCAGGGTCTCACGGCCGCCTTCGTCGGCGGCCTGCTTCGGGCGGCGTCCGCGCAGCCACTGGGAGAGCCTGCCCTGTCGGCCGGTTCGGCCGCCGAACTCCGCGCTCATCTATCCCCTCGCCTCGCCGTCGTGCGGAACAGCATGCCCTATGGTCCCACGATCGTGCGCATCGGGGGGCCGGAGCCCACAATCGGCGCAGGTGGGACGAGGCCGTACCGACGGGACGAGGGGTACCCGGTGGGGCGAAGGGGATGCGTGCCGGGTGCGGTGCACCGGATCGGGTGCCACAGCGCGCCCCGCCGGGAGGTGCGCCCCTACCGTGGTCGTCATGGTCACAAGCATCGTCGCGACGGGCCTGGCTGCCGTGGCCTCCGTGGTCTCGCTGACCCTCGCGGGGCACGGCGGCGGCCACCCGGGCCCGCTGGAGTGGGGCGGCGCACCGCTGACGGTGGACTCGCTGCCGCGGGTGCCCTACGTCGCCCACCGGGGCGGGGCGCGGGAGGTGCCCGAGAACAGCATGTCGGGGCTGATGGCGGCGTACCGCCGCGGTACGGCGCAGGTGCTGGACTTCGACACGCGGGTGCTGCGCGACGGCACGCCGGTGGTCTTCCACGACGCGTCGCTGAACCGCACCACCTTCCTGGGCGGCGAGGTGCGGGCCCTGGACGCCAAGGAGTGGCGGGGCGTACGGCTGCGGCCGCGGGACCGGCTGCCGGGGAGCTGGCGCGCGGAGCGGCCACCGACGGTGGCCGAGGTGCTGGATCGTTTCGGCGGGCGGATCGTGCTGATGCTGGAGGCGAAGGACCCGCGCGGTGTCGACCGGCTGGCCGCGCTGATCCGCTCCCGCGGGCTGACGCGCTCGGTGTTCGTGAACACCAACGACCCCGAGGTGGCCCGCCGCATCCACGACCTGGGCCTGCTGACCCAGCTGTGGCGCTCGGCCCGCCAGCTGCGCACCGACCGCCCCGAGCGCTGGCGCTCCTACGTCGATCTGCTCGACGTCGACATCAGGGCCCGGGACGCGGACCTGGGGCGCGCGGTGCGCTCCGGCATCCCCCGGGTGTGGGCCCACACCATCGTCACCCCCGCGCAGCGCGACCGCGCCCTGGCCCTGGGCTGCGACGGCATCATCACGGACGCCCCGGGCCGGCTGGCCCGGCACCCGGCACGGACGCCGGGGGCGGTGAGTGCGGCGCTGGGGCGGTGAGCGGCCGGGCGTCCGGGTCAGCGGGGGGTGAGGCCGTACAGGGCGTAGTCGACGAGGGTGTCGGTGTAGTCGTAGGTGATCGGGCCCGTGTACTGCAGCCAGCGCTGGGCGAGCGGGGAGACGAAGAGTTCCAGGGCGATGCGCGGGTCGATGTCCGCGCGGACGTCCCCGGCGTCCCGGGCGGAGCGCAGGCGGTCGACGTAGAGCTGGAGCGAGGGTTCCAGCAGCTGGGCGACGAATCGGCGGCCGAGTTCCTCGTTGACGACGCCCTCGGCGGCCAGGGCGCGGGAGGGGGCCTCGAAGACGGGGTCGTGCAGTTCGTCGACCGTGGCGCGCAGGACCTGTTTGAGGTCCGCGGCGAGATCGCCGGTGTCGGGGATGGCGTGCGGCTCCTGTCCGGCGGCCCGGGCGGCCTGCTCACCCAGGTCGAGGAACGCCTCCAGCAGGACATCCGCCTTCGACGACCACCAGCGGTAGATCGTCTGCTTGCCGACGCCGGCGCGGGCGGCGATGCCCTCGATGGTGGTCTTCGGGTAGCCGACCTCGGCGACCAGCGCGAGGGCGGCGTCGTAGATGGCCAGCCGGGAGCGCTCGCTGCGGCGGGCGGCATCCGGGGCGGACGGGCTGGCGGAGTGTTGGTGGGCCATGGGTCGAATTTATCAGGTTGACAAGACGGTACGTCTCGCCGGACAGTGGAAGCGTCGATAACGAGACGATACGTCTCGTACAGGTGGGAGGAGATGACCATGACGCGAGGCGGAGCCGGAAACATGCTCGGCGTCGGCGGCACCCGGCAGCACCTGGGCCGCAAGGCCCTGCGCGGGGGCGGACGCGGCGGCCGTGTCGGGGGCGGCCTCGACGCCCAGGCGCAGAAGCGGGAGCTGCTGCGCAAGCTGCAGGAGAGGCGGCAGGAGCAGCAGGAGCAGCAGGAAGGGGACTGAGGAGGGGAAGGGCGGCGCGGCTCGGTCAGTCGTGCGCGGGCGGCCAGGCGTCGCCCCAGTCGGTGTCCCGGGCCGCCCGGTACAGGTCGCCGTGGCGTTTGGTGACGGTGGTGCGGCGCAGGGCCGGGTCCGTCTCGCAGAGGTCGAGGAGGACCTGGCCCTTGCGGATCTGCGGCTTGCGGACGACCCGGGCGGGGGCCGGGGTGACCGGGCGGCGGGTGGCGGCGACGTAGCCGAACTTCTCGTCCTCGTAGGCGAGGGAGCCGCCCTTGACCTGACGGTGCAGCGAGGAACGGCTGACCCGCGCGGAGAAGTGGCACCAGTCCGTGCCGGGGACGATGGGGCAGCCGGCGCTGTGCGGGCAGGGGGCGGCGATGTGGAACCCGGCGGAGACGAGGCGGTCGCGGGCCTCGATGACGCGGGCGTAGCCGTCGGGGGTGCCGGGCTCCACGATCACGACGGCCTGTGCGGCCGCGGCGGCCGCGTCGACGAGGGCGGCGCGGTCGGGGGCGGTGAGCTCGTTGAGGACGTAGGAGACGGTGACGAGATCGGTGCTCTCGATCGTGAGCGCCGTTCCGATGCGGGAGCGCTGCCAGCGGGCGTCCTTCAGGGCGGGATGCGCGGCGGCGAGTTCCCGGCCGAGGGCGAGTGCGGGTTCGGCCCAGTCGAGGACGGTCACGGGCCGCTCCCCGTCCCAGGTCGCGCTCACCGCCCAGGCCGCCGCGCCGGTGCCGCCGCCGACGTCCACATGGTCGCCGGGCGCCCACCCGGGCACCGCGTCGGCGAACGCCTCCAGCGCCGAGCGGACCGCCTCGAACGTCGCGGGCATCCGGTAGGCGGCGTACGCGGCCACGTCGGCCCGGTCCCGCAGGATGGGGGCCTCGGTGGGAGTGGCGCCCCGGTAGGTGGCGATCAGCCGCTCGACGGCCTGCGCGGCCTGCCGCGGCGGAAGCCCGTCGAGCAGCCCGGCGAGGGCGGAGCGCAGGGCTTCGGCGGCGGGCAGGCGGTCGGAGGGCAGGTGGGCCGGGGCGTTCACGTCACGATTCTCTCAGGTCCGCGGGACCGCCCGGTCCGGGTGCCCGGATGCCCCGCACCGCCCGCGCCACCCGGGTGGCCGCCTCCGCCCTGGGCGTGTTGTCCGCGGCCGGGGGGCGGCGGGGGTGGACCGTGTTGGCCAGCAGGATCAGGTAGGTGTCCGTGGCCCGGTCCAGGACCAGGGACGTGCCCGTGAACCCGGTGTGGCCCGCGGCTCCGCGTCCGGCCAGGTGGCCCATGAACCAGGGCTGGTCGAGGGCGAAGCCCAGGCCGGGCGGGGCGAGCAGCAGGTCCACGAAGTCGGGGCCGAGGATGCGGGCGGGCCCGTGCGAGCCGCCGGCCAGCAGGGTGCGGCAGAAGATCGCCAGGTCCCGGCCCGTGGAGAACAGGCCGGCGTGACCGGCGACCCCGCCCAGCGCCCAGGCGTTCTCGTCGTGCACCTCGCCCCGCAGCATTCCCCGGTCCGCCTTGGCCCACGGCCGCCGCTGGTCCTCCGTGGCCGCCGCGTCCGGGCACGGCCCGAAGCCGGTCGCGGTCATGCCGAGCGGCCGGGTGATGCCGTCGCGCACCAGGACGTCGAGCGTGCGGCCGGTGAGGCGTTCCAGGACGTGCTGGAGCAGCAGCATGTTCAGGTCGGAGTAGCAGTAGGTGCCGGGCACCCCGGCGGGCCGCTCCGCGCGGAGCATCGCCAGCCGTTCCGCGTCGTCGGCGCAGTCGTACAGCGGGAGTTCGGGGCGCAGCCCGGAGGTGTGGGTGAGCAACTGCCGGACGGTGATGCCGTGCCGTGCCGCCGCCGTGAAGTCCGGCAGATACGCCCCGACCCGCGCCTCGATGCCGAGCGTGCCCCGCTCGATCTGCTGGACCGCGGCGACGGAGGTGAACAGCTTGGTCAGGGACGCCAGGTCGAACGGGGTGTCCACGGTCATCGGCACACGCTCGTCCGGCGGCAGGTCCACCGGGGCGTCCGTCTCCTCGTCGTACGCCGCGTAGCGCACGGCCCAGCCCGCCGCCTCCTGCACGGCGAGCACCGGGCCGCGGCCGACGACCACGACGGCGCCCGCCGCCCAGGGGCGCTCACCACTGGTGCGGGCGTGGACCTCCCGGACGAGACGGCGGAGTTCCCCGGCGTCGAGTCCGGCCCGTTCCGGGGTGCCGTGGCGCAGTCTCGGCGCGCTCAGATGCCCCCGCCCTTCGCGTTCGTCCGCCCCTTCCACGGGCGGCACATTCCCAGGAAGCAGGCCATCGCCACCAGACCGGCGGCCAGTTGGACGACGGCCATCGGGACGGCGGTGTCCTCCCCGGCGATCCCGACCAGCGGGGAGGCGATCGCGCCGATGAGGAAGGACGTCGTACCGAGCAGGGCCGACGCGGAGCCGGCGGCGTGCCTGGTGCGCAGCAGGGCGAGGGTCTGGGTGTTGGGCAGGGTGATGCCCATCGCGGACATCAGGACGAACAGCGCGGCGGCCACGGGCACCAGCCCGACCTCGCCGAACGCGCCCAGCGACATCAGCAGCAGCACGCCCGCGGCGACGACCACGACGGCGAGCCCGTAACCGAGCACCAGGTCGAGGCGGACCCGGCCGACCAGCACCTTGCCGTTGATCTGTCCCAGGAGCACCAGCCCGATCGAGTTCAGCCCGAACAGCAGGCTGAACGTCTGCGGGGAGGCGCCGTAGATCTCCTGGATCACGAACGGGGAGGCCGCGACGTAGGCGAAGAGGGACGCGAAGGCGAATCCGCCGGTGAGCATGTAGCCGGTGAAGGACCGGTCGGCGAGCAGCAGGCGCATCGAGCCGAGAGCCTCGCCGACGCCTCCGCGGTGCCGGTCGGCGGGCGCCAGTGTCTCCGGCAGCTTCGCCCAGACCACGGCCGTCAGAAGCACGCCGACGCCGACGAGGACGACGAACACGCCCCGCCAGTCCGTCACCCGCAGGATCTGACCTCCGATGAGCGGCGCCACGATCGGCGCGACCCCGGAGATCAGCATGAGGGTCGAGAAGAAGCGGGCCATGGCCATGCCGTCGTACAGGTCACGGGCGACCGCCCGCGCGATGACGATGCCGGCCGCGCCCGCGAGGCCCTGCACCAGCCGGAAGGCGACGAGGAGTTCGACGGTGGGCGCGAACGCGCACAGCGCGGTCGCGACGACGTAGACCGCGAGGCCGATGAGCAGCGGGCGGCGGCGTCCCCAGCGGTCGCTCATCGGCCCGACCACCAGCTGTCCGAGCGCCATCCCGGCCAGGCAGGCGGTGAGCGTGAGCTGGACGGTGGCGGCGGGCGCGTGCAGGGACTTCGTGACCTCCGGGAGGGAGGGGAGGTACATGTCCATCGCCAGCGGTGGCGTGGCGGTCAGGCCGCCGAGTACGAGTGTGACCAGCAGGCTGGTACGGCGGCCGGGAGCCGCGCGCAGCGCCGCCTCGGCCCGCGTCGGGTCCGGGGCGCCGGCCGCCCTCGGTGTCGTGCCCGGTGCCCTGCTCTCTGTCGGGTTCGCTGTCGAGTCGGATATGGACGCCCCACCCTCGGGCATGTGGCCCCTCCCTGTTCCTGCCATCGGCTCCCTATGCTCTCAGCTCGTACGGAGTGCTCGGCGTCAACGGCGATGTCATGGGAGCGCTTCCATCGACATCCATTCACGATGTGACGGACGACACGAGCAGGGTGGGACGGATGACAGAGCAGAAGGTGCGCTGGGGAATCCTGGCGACGGGCGGGATCGCCGCGACGTTCACGGCGGACCTCGTGGACCTGCCGGACGCGGAGGTCGTGGCGGTGGCGTCGCGGTCGCCGGAGCCGGCGAAGGCGTTCGCCGAGCGGTTCGGGATACCGCGCGCGTACGGCGACTGGGAGTCGCTGGCGCGGGACGAGGAGGTCGACGTCGTCTACGTCGCCACCCCGCACACGGCGCACCGCGCGGCGGCCGGGCTGATGCTGGAGGCCGGGCGGAACGTGCTGTGCGAGAAGCCGTTCACGCTGAACGCGCGGGAGGCGGGCGAACTGGTCGCGCTGGCGCGGGACAACGGGCGCTTCCTGATGGAGGCCATGTGGATGTACTGCCATCCCATGGTGCGGCGGCTGAAGGCGCTGGTCGACGACGGCGCGATCGGTGAGGTGCGCAGTGTGCAGGCGGACTTCGGGCTCGCGGGTCCGTTCGCGGCGTCGCACCGGCTGCGGGACCCCGCGCTGGGCGGGGGCGCGCTGCTGGACCTCGGGGTGTACCCGGTGTCGTTCACGCAGTTGCTGCTCGGGGAGCCGTCGGACGTCGTGGCGCGGGCGACGCTCTCGGAGGAGCGCGTCGATCTCCAGACGGGGGCGCTGCTCTCCTGGGACAGCGGTGCCCTCGCCTCGGTGCACTGCTCCATCGTGGGCGGTACGGCGACCTCCGCGTCGGTCACCGGTTCCGAGGGCCGGATCGACATCCCCTACGGCTTCTTCTTCCCGGACCGGTTCGTGCTGCACCGGGACGGCCGTGACGCCGAGGAGTTCACGGCCGACCCGGCGGACGGGCCCCGCAACAGCCTCAAGCACGAGGCCTCCGAGGTGATGCGGGCGCTGCGGGCGGGCGAGAGCGAGTCACCGCTCGTCCCGCTCGACCGCACCCTGGCCGTGATGCGGACGCTCGACGCGATCCGGGACCGCGTCGGCGTCCGCTACCCGGGCGAGGTGCGCTGAGCGACCGCCGGGTGCCGGGGCTCGGGCCGGCCCGAGCCCCGGCTCCCCCGCCGCCGTGACGAAGGAGGCGGCCGTCGTGACCGGCGCGCCGGGCCCGGTCGCGTACGGCACCGTGCGGAAGTCGGCCCGTGCCGCCTGCTGCCCCGGGCCGACGGTCACATGGCCGCGCCGCGACGGGCCTCGGGTGTCATCCGGTCCTCCCCTGGCGTGTGGATGCGGGAGGAAGGTGAGTGGCCGGGGACGGCCCTGGCCGACGCGCACACGGCAGCCGGATGACGGTCGCATGAGGTCCGCATGGCGGACCCTCCCCTACGCTGCGGGCCCATGAACGCCAAGCGGACGGACGGACGGACGAAGATCGCGGTGGTGACCGGGGCGGGCTCCGGCATCGGGCGCGCGGTGGCCGTGGAACTGCTGCGCACGGGCTGGTCGGTGGCGCTGGCGGGACGGCGCGCCGGCACGCTGGAGGAGACGGCGGCGCTGGCCGCGGACGCGGGCCGGGCGGCCGGGGACACGACGGGGGGCGAGGCGCTCGCCGTGCGGACGGACGTGTCACGTCCGCAGGACGTGAGCGCCCTCTTCGCGGCCGCCGTCGGCCGCTTCGGCCGGGTCGACCTGCTGTTCAACAACGCGGGGACGTTCGGTCCCGGCGGGGTTCCGGTGGAGGAGCTGCCCTACGAGGCCTGGCGGCACGTGGTGGACACGAACCTCAACGGGGCGTTCCTGTGCGCGCAGGCGGCGTACCGGCAGATGAAGGAGCAGGACCCGCAGGGCGGCCGGATCATCAACAACGGCTCGATCTCCGCGCACACGCCGCGCCCGCTCTCGGTCGCCTACACCGCGACGAAGCACGCGCTGACGGGCCTGACCAAGTCGCTGTCGCTGGACGGGCGGCCGTACCGGATCGCGGTGGGCCAGATCGACATCGGCAACGCGGCGACCGACATGACGGAGCGCATGCGGACCGGCGCCCTCCAGGCCAACGGGGAGACGGCTCCCGAGCCGGTGATGGACGTCGCGGACGTGGCCCGCACGGTGCGTCACATGGCGGAGCTGCCGCTGGAGGCGAACATGCAGTTCGCGACCGTCCTGGCGACGACGATGCCGTACGTGGGCCGCGGCTGAGGGCGACCGCCGCAGTGATCTTTCACAAGAGGAATCTCAACGTCCGCAGTATTGCGGCCGATAGCGGACTTATGCTCAACTCTCCTGCACCAAAGCTTCACACTTGGAACAGGTGCCTTCCGTAGACCATCTCCAGGGGGGAGCCGGCAGCCGTTCCACGCCATCGGGTTGGGGGTGGACCCGCGCGGGGAGCGCGGGTGCGCACCGGTGGGTGGAACGGCTGCCGCACGAAACGGGCCGCCGCGGCGAGGGCCGGCCTCAACGGGTCGCCGTCGGAGCGCGGTCCTCGATCCCCTCCGCGCACTTCTCCGGCACCGTCATGGCGCTCAGGGTCGGGCCCGGTTGGGGCACCCGGCACCCCGGGCCCGCGGAGGATCGAGGGCTTCCCGGCGCTCGCGCCTCGGCCTCGGCACGGGCCTGGCCGCGCCGGTGGCATTCCCCACTGATGACCAGCGGCTGCCTACGCGCCTTCGGGCGGACCCCCACGCGTTCCGAGCCGAAGCGGTTCTTCTTCCTCGACGGCGACGACCGCGATGACGGCGATCCGATCGTGCCGCGACGGCCCGACGGGCATCGGCTCGGCAGGACCGACACAGTCGGTGCGCGGTCAGGACCGGGTTGACCGGCTGCGGTGCGGGAGCACGAGGAGCAGGAGGGCGCGTGGGCGTCGAAGGACAGCAGGGACGCAGGCCCCGTGCGGACGTCCAGCGCAACCGTGCGGCCCTCCTCGAAGCGGCACAGCGCCGCTTCCAGCGACTCCGCCGCCACACCCGAGGACTTCCCCGGAACTCCCGGGCCTGTCGGCACAGCCCTCACACCTGGCCGCTCCTCGGAGACGGCGCGACGTCGAGGAGGACACATCATGCGAATTGGCGTTATCGGAACAGGGGGGATCGGGGCGGGGCGAGCCCTCTCCCATGCGGCGCGGCGCGGATGCCCGCGCCCCCCGGGTGCATCAGGGCTCGCCCGTTCCGCCACCGTCATCCGTGGCACCTGGGCCCCGCGGTGGCGATCACGGGATGAGAGCCCCGTTCCGGGGCGAGAGCCCCGTTTCGGGGTGAGATGGGTCACCTTTCCACGCCGGGGCGGGAACGCGGTATGTCGCAAAACGTTCATCGCCGCGAAAGCGCAGGACATATATCGGGGCGCCGGGCGACAGCCGAAAAACAAGCCAAATTACACGGCCCACAACTCCAGCGAGCGAGGAAATGAACTTACCTCACGCCACTGGTCTACCCCTCTGAAAGTCGCCCAAACAATTCCAGAATGCACGAACAGCCGGATTCATTCCGATTGACCGATTGGGCAGCATCTTCCATCACCCCCCGCCCGCTAGCACAGGAATCAGCGACGGCAATGGCGGCTCACCGGGGGAAGGTGGCAACTAGCGGCCAACTCGGACACGCTACGCGCTGGTAACCGGCCGGTCAGCACATGAAACGGAACAGGAACCCCCGCTTCTGCCATCCGTCGTGCATCTTGCTGCCACGGACCCCACCACAGGAACTGGATATCGGCGGTCAGTCGTGATTACCTACACCTGATTTCAGCCACACTGTGAGCACAATGCCTTCGGCCGATCCCCACAGTGCGATTCATTGCCAGGGAGGCAGGCGTTCACAGGCGGCACGAGATTTGATTTCCGGTTCAAATAATGCGCCGAGCGGGGGCCGGCGGTGACGCCGGGGCGTCACAGCTGGGGCAACCAGGGCCGGTAACGCGCGGCAGAGGCAATGTGGAAACAAACATGGGGGCTCACGCGTGGCTGGCACTTTGTTCGATCTACCGACTGTCGGCGAGCTTGAGGAAAGCGTCCCCCAGGGCCAGGGCCATGCCGCTCGCCTGGAGCAGACCCTGCTGCAGGCCCGCGCACTGATCGAGTCCACGGTCTCCCTGCACCGCAGGCGTCCGGCAACGGTGTCAGGCGTGACGCACATGGACGCCGAGGTGACCACCGAGACCCTCGAACGGCTCCTGCTGAGAGCGAGACGCTCGGTGAACGTGGCGCTCACCGGATCGGCCACCTTCGTGGAGGCCGTACTGCGCTGCCTGGTCGGGGTGCCGAGCGGGGTGACCGTACGGGTGCTGTGCAGTCCGGCCGCTCTCGAGATCGCGCCCACGCGGCTGCGCGCTCTGCCCGCCGTGCGGGTGCTCCCGCACGACCTGTGCGGAATGGTCGTGGTCGACGGGGCGTCCGCGTTCCTGCGGCTGGGTACGCCGAGCGCGGCGGACGACAGGGCCGCGGTCGTCACCGACCGCGCCGCGGTCAGCACCCTGCAACTGCTCTACGCCGGCGTGTGGTCACGCGGCCACCGACTGGTCGACCACCCCGAACTGAGCCCCCGGCTGCGCTCCGAACTCACCCGCCGCATCCTGGAACAGCTGCGGTCCGGACGCACCGACGCCACCGCCGCGGGCCTGCTGCAGGTGTCCCTGCGCACCTACCGGCGGCATGTCGCCGAGATCATGCGGGAACTCAACGCGTCGTCCCGTTTCCAGGCCGGCGTGCGCGCGGTCGAACTCGGGCTGCTGCCCAAGGCGGGGTGACCCGCCCGGGCGGCCGGGGCCGCCCGTGGTCGTGGAACGGACTCAAGGAACGGAACATCCAGCGAGAAATGGGGGCACGAGGTGTGCGGCCAATCGGGGGACGAGTTGGAGCATGCTCTCTTGCAGGTCAGAGAGTTGATCGAGTCGACCATGATCATCCATCGGGACCGCAGCCGGCGGGAGCAGCTCATCACGGCGCTCCCCGGCGGCCACGGACAGCTCATCGGCGTCACACGGGAGCTGATGGGGCAGGCCACCAGCACCATCGACATCCTGCGCTCCCGGGTTCCGGGCACGGGCAGCCAACTGGAGGAGATCGGGCGGCTGGAGGCCGACCTGCTGCACTTCGCGCGGGAGCGGGTCTCCGCGCGGTTGCTGGCCGGCCGGGATCTGGTCGGGGACTCGCTGGGCGGCTGGTTGCCCGACCCGCCGCGGCAGCTGACGGTGCGGGTGGCCCGGCTGCCGCCGCTGCAGGTGCTGATAGCCGACCGAGCCACCGCCCTGGTGGTGGTCGGTTCACCCGCCGAGCGCCGGGCGTCCCTCATCAGGGCACCCGAGGTGCTGCAGGCCCTGTGCACGCTCTTCGAGAGCATCTGGCGCAGTTCCGCTCCCCCGGACGAGCACCTCGCGTTCGGCGACCGTGACCGGGCGATCCTGGTCCGGCAGATACTGGGCGCCATGCGGGCCGGGGTCACCGACGAGGTGGCCGCCCGCGAACTGACCGTCTCCGTGCGGACCTACCGGCGCTACGTCGCGGAGATCATGGCGCTGCTCGGCGCCAGCTCCCGTTTCCAGGCGGGGGTCCGTGCCGCGGAGCTGGGGCTGCTGCCGCCCACGCAGGGCGGCGCGTACCGCCCGTGAGCTGGGCGCCGCAGCTTCCTGAAACGCGCGTTGCCCCGGTGTGGCCCGGGCAGTTTGATGGGTCCCCAGGGAACGGGACCGTCCTCGGGGATGCCTCCCGTCACCGGAGGTTCCCCCCGTAGCCACCGGTCCGCGGGGACCCGTACCGGCCGGTCCGGCACGGGTCCCCGCGCCCTCGACGAAGTCCCTTGCGGAAGGTGGATCCATGGGTGGGCGGCCGATCGGTCTGGTGTTTCCCGGTCAGGGAACGCAGCGTCAGGCAATGGGCGCGCCGTGGCGGGACACACCGTCGTGGTCGATCACGGCGGAGATCTCCGAGGCCACCGGGGAGGACATCGCCGACCTGCTGCTCCACGCGACGACGGAACAGCTGCGGCGCACCGATCTGGCCCAGGTGTCGGTGTTCTCCGTCGCGATGATCGCCCATGCCGAGGCGGTGCGCCGCGGGGCGTTCGACGGACCCGTGGTCGCCTGCGCGGGACACAGCCTGGGTGAGTACGCCGCCCTCACCGCGGCCGGGGCGTACACCCTGTCCGCGGCGGCGGCCCTCGTCGCCGCGCGCGGCCGGGCCATGCGGGAGGCCTCCGGTGCGCGCGAGGGCACCATGGGTGTCCTGGTCGCGGCCCCGGTGGACAGCGTGGAGCAACTGGTGGGCGGCGTACGGGAAGAGGGCGCGGACGTGTGGGTCGCCAACGTCAACGCCCCCGGGCAGACCGTGGTCTCGGGGTCCCCCGAGGGGGTCGGACGGGTCGCGGAACGGGCCTCCTCGATCGGCGCCAAGTTCATCCGGCTGCAGGTCGGCGGCGCCTTCCACAGCCCGTACATGGCTCCCGCCGCCGAGGCCCTCGCCGCCGCCCTGAAGGACACGGCGTCGGCACCCCGGCATCTGCCGGTGGTGGCCAACGTGGACGCACGGCCGTACGACGGTGACGGCGGCGGCTGGACGGAGCTCGGCACCCGCCAGCTCACCTCGCCGGTGCTGTGGGAGGAGAGCGTACGAACGCTCACCGGCCCCCTCGGTTGCGGCCGGCTGGTCGAACTCGGGCCGGGGCGCACCCTGGCGGGGCTGATCCGCCGTATCGACCCGGGCGTCGAGGTGGTGTCCGTGGACGGCCCCGCCGCCCTGGACTGACGACGAACCACGTGAGCACAAGAGATTCGGACACCATGGCACCCGTTCCCGACGGCACGCGGCCCCTCACGGCGGCCGGCCCGGCGACGGCCACCGCGCCCCGGGAGTGGATCAGCGGCATCGGTGTGCTCGACAAGGCGTCCGTCCTGCTGGAGATCGTGGAGCAGGCGCCGGCGCCGCTGAGCGAACTGGTCGCCCGCAGCGGTCTGTCCCGGCCGACCGTGCACCGGATCGCGGTGGCGCTGGAACGGCTCGGGCTGCTGACCCGGGACTTCCACGGACGGTTCGCGCTCGGTCCGCGGCTCGGCAGCATGTCCGTCGAGGCGCGCTACGACCGGCTGGCCCAGGCGTCGGGCCCGGTGCTGGAGGATCTGCACGCCCGCACGGGACTGGACGCCCGGGTCCTGCGGCGCCGCGGCCGGACGCAGACCTGTGTGGCGACCTGCGCGCGGGGTGCCCTCGGGCCCGACGGGGCGGAGCGGGTGCCGGTCGGCATGTCCCGGCCCTCGACCGCGGGTCCGGTCGCGCTGGTGCTGCTGGCCTGGCAGGAGCCGGAGGAGATCCACGAGGGGCTGCGCGGGGCCCGGTTCACCGCGGCCCATCTCGCCCAGGTGCGCCGCCGCGGCTGGGCCCGCGGGTCGGACGTCATGCTGCCCGGCGACATCGCGTACGCCGTGCCGGTGCGGGCCGGGGGCGACCGGGTGGTCGCCGCGCTGTCGGTGTCGGGACCGCCGGGCCGGATGGACGCGGTCCCGAGCCGGTGGCTGGGCGCGACCGTGTTCGACTCGGCCGCCGCGCTGACCGACGCACTGCGCCACGCCCACGCGGTGCCGTCCACAAGGCCGGCCGTGCGGGGCCGGGCGGCCATGGATGCCGGGTGACCGCCGCCTGAACGGCGCATCGCCGCCACGGAGTTCCGCCGGAGGTTCCCTCACGCCCCGCCGCCGGCCGGCGACGGACCCGCCGCGGACGTCCGGCCACCGCCCGAACATTTCGGCGCGGTCCCGGAACTCCGGCCCCGGCCAACCCCACTCGCGGCCACCGGGCCGAGGGCGGACCCGCCGCGAGGACCTGGGCAGCGTCCGAACGACGCAGCGCCGCGCCGGACATCCGCCGGACGCTGCCCCACCCGCACCCGGCTGCCGCCCCGGCGGCCCGGTCCCGCCACGGAAACCCGGGCATCTGCTGAGCGGCCGGGGCGGGACGAGGCGGTTCTCCCCTCATCCGGGCCGTTCGGGTCCGGTCAGCGGCTCGGTTTGGTGAGGGTGAAGAGGACCCGCAGTACCAGGACCGAGCTGATCAGCAGCATGTTGTAGCCGAAGACGTCGAACAGCCGCAGCGAGCCGGCGACCCGCGGGCCGCCCCGGGTGGACAGCAGCAGCATGCCCAGGACGCCGGTCAGTCCGCCGAGGAAGGTGAGCAGCACGTCACGGACGATGCCCCGGATGAAGCGCCGGTCCCGTTCGTCCGCGAGCAGCCGTACGTTGATGTTGAGCCTGCCCTGTTCCAGCGCGCTGCTGATGCGCTCGGCCCGGCGCGGCAGCCGGAGCAGCATCGGCAGCACGGCGGCGGTCTCCTCGGCCAGGGAGCGGCTCAGCTGCGTCGGGGTGAGTCTGCGGGCCAGTTCGGTGGAGGCGAAGGCACGTGCCTCCTCGACGAGGTCGAACCCCGGCACGAGCCGGCCCAGCGCGCCCTCCACGGTGGCCAGCGCGCGGAAGGCCGCGGCCACTTCGGGCGGCACGGTGAGACCGTACTGCGCCACGAGCAGGAACAGGTCGCTGAACATCTCACGGCCCGGGGGGCCCGCGGAGGCGAGGTGACGGGCCGTGTACCGGCCCAGGGCGCGGGTGAACCGCTCCTCGTCGATCTCGTCGGGGCGCTCCACCAGGTCCAGGAGGGCGTCGGACAGGGCCTGCGGATCGTTGCGGTCGATCGCCATGAGCAGCTCGCGCAGACTGGAGCGCAGCATCCGGTCGATCCGGCCGACCGAGCCGAAGTCCACGAGCCCGAGCCGTCCGTCGCTCAGGACCAGGACGTTCCCGGAGTGCGGGTCGGCGTGGAAGACGCCGCCGATCATGATCTGGCCCAGCAGACAGCCGAACAGGTCACGGGCGAGCCGTTCGCGGTCCAGGCCCTGTGCCTCGATGACGGCGTCGGCGCGGTTCAGGGTGACGCCGTCGAGCCATTCGACGACCAGGACCCGTTCGGTGCTCAACTCCTGGTGGACCTCGGGCAGCAGGACCCGCGGGGCGGCGCCGGACGGCGCGTCCTCGTCGTGGGGTGCGTCGGCGTCGGCGAGGGCGGTGTTCGCGGCGACGGCCGCGGTGTTACGGGCCTCGGTGCGGAAGTCCAGTTCCTCGTGGAGGGAGTCGGCGAACCCCTGCACCAGTTCGCGGGAGCCGACCGTCCTGCCCCAGGTGGTGCTCCGCTCCAGGATGTCGCTGATCCGGAAGAGGATGTCGAGGTCGCGTTCGAGCACCTGCCGGGCCCCCGGCCGCTGCACCTTGACGGCCACCGCGCGGCCGTCCCGCAGCCGCGCCCGGTGCACCTGGGCCATGGAACCGGCCGCGAGCGGTTCGCGCGCGAACTCCGCGAACACCTTCTCCGGCGGGGCCTTCAGCTCCTCGGCCAGGACGCGTTCGATGTCGGGCCACGGTTCGGGGGCGACCTCGTGCTGGAGCGAGCTCAGTTCGTCGACGAACACGTCGGGCAGCAGGTCGTAGCGGGACGAGAGCACCTGGCCGAGCTTGACGAAGGTGGCTCCCGCCTCCTCGAGCGCCAGTCGCAGGGATCTGGCCAGGGCGGCCTGGTCCTGGGGGCTCGCGGTGCCGCGCCGGGACCGGCCGGTCAGGAAGCGGCGCAGTCCGTGCCGTACGGCGATCCTGCTGAGCTGGGTGTAGCGGCGGCTGCGCGCCAGCCTGCGGCGCACGGCGCCGGGCCAGCGCACCATTCCGCGCACGGAGCCGCCGGTGACCGCCGCCTCGGAGAGCACGAGGAAGAGCATCGCGCCGAGCAGGGCCGCGCCCAGTTGCACGGTCACCAGCGGGGTGCGGCTCGCCTGCGGGCCCATCGGCGTGCCGACCACGCCCGCGGCCAGCAGTCCGGCGACGCCCGTGAGCAGTGCCCGGACCGCGCCGATGCGCAGTCCGAGCACTCTGCGGGCCAGTACGGCCATGATCATGGGGCCGAGCAGAGCGGTGGCCCCGGCGATCAGGAGATAGCTGCTCACGTACGGTGCGCGCCGACGGGTTCCCCGGCCGCGGGCTCCGGGCCGGCCTGTGGCGCCGGTTCGGGACGGACGTGTCCGGGCCACCACGTGCGGTGGCCGAGCAGGGTGGTCACCGCGGGCACCAGCAGCACGGCCATCGCGAAGGCGGTGAGCAGGATGCCGAAGGCCACGGCGAAGCCCATCTGCCGGAGCATGGAGTTCTGGGCCAGCAGCAGGACGCCGAAGGTGCCGGCGAGGATGACGGCCGCGGTGCCGATGGTGGACGTGGAGTGGGTGATCGCCTGGCGGACGGCCTGCGCCGGGGTGCTGCCGCGTCCGACCTCCTCCCGCAGCCGCGCCACCATAAGGATGTTGTAGTCGGTGCCGATGGCGACGACGAACAGGTAGACGATCACCGGCAGGGTGAAGGGCAGGCCCGCCTCGCCGGCGAGGTTCTGGAAGACCCACACGGTGGCGCCCAGGGTCGCGGCGAAGCCCAGTCCGACCGCGACCATGAGGTACAGGGGCGCGACGACGCTGCGCAGCAGCAGGCCGAGGATCACCATGATGGCCAGTCCGGCGGCCGGGAAGACCACGGAGTAGTCGCGGTTGGTGGCGTGCTGGATGTCGGCGAGCACGGCGGAGGTGCCGCCGACGAGGGCGCGGGTGCCGTCGGGTGCCGCGTCGTGGGCCGCGTCGCGCAGCGGCCCGGCGAGCAGTTCGACGGCCCGGTCGCTGTCCGGCTTGTGCGTCAGCACCACACCGAACTTGGCGATGTCGCCCTTGGGGGCGAGGACCGGGGGCGTCACGCGTCCGAAGTCGGCGGCGGTCAGCTTCTCGCCGTAGGCGTCGATCTGGCCCTGGTCCAGCTTGCCGCCGTCCTTCGCCTCCAGGAACACCCAGGTCGGGTCGGTCTGGCCGGCCGCGAAGCCGCGCTCCAGTTCCTTGGCCGCCTGGACCGACTCCAGGTCCTTCGGCAGTGAACTGCTGCTGTCGAAGACGGTGTTGAAGCTGAAGACGCCGGTCGCGAGCACGGCGAGCAGGCCGCCGGAGACGGCGGCGACGAGGCCGGGACGGCGTGCGGTGAGCGAGCCGGTCCGGGCCGCGAGTGTGTGCTTGGGTTCCTTGCGCCACGCCTTGGACGGCCAGAATGCCTTGGTGCCCAGCAGGGAGAAGACCGCCGGTACGAGGGTCAGCGAGGCGATCAGCGTGACGCCGACGGAGATGGCCAGCGCCGGGCCGAGGGCCTTGAGCATGCCGAGGCTGGACAGCAGCAGGGCGAGGAAGGCGACGATGACGGCACCGGCGGCGGAGGCGATGGTCTCCCCGACCCGGGTGACGGCCTCGGTCATGGCCTCCTTGGGCGCCTGGCCGTTGCGCAGCAACTCCCGGTAGCGGAAGAGGAGGAAGAGGAGGTAGTCCGTGCCGACGCCGAAGAGCACCACGATCAGGATCGAGCCGATCGAGGCGTCCGCCTGGAATCCGCCGGCTTCGGAGGCGATGGAGATCATGCCGGTGGCGAGCACGAAGACGAGGGCGATCACGAGGACCGGCAGGATGGCGATGAGCGGGCTGCGGAAGATGGCGGCCAGCAGCACGATGAGCAGGACCAGCGTCGCCATCATGATCATGGCGTCGGTGTCGCCGGAGGACTCCTTGGTGTCCAGCGCCGTCGCCGCCGAGCCGGTGATCCCCATGTGCAGGTCGGTGCCCTTCAGGAGGGGCACCGCCTGCTCGCGCATCTCGCCGACCGACTCGATCAGGGTCTCGTCGTAGGGGTTCTCGGTCGTCGCGAGGATGCTCGCCAGAGCGATCTCGCCGTTGGCGGACACGGCCTGCGGGCCCGTCTCGACGGCGCTGATCTTCTCCAGGTCCGCCTTCTCCAGCCCGGCGGCGACCTTCTTCACGTCCGCGAGGTCGGTGTCGGTGAGCCGGCCGTTGTCGTCGCGGCGGAAGACGATGACGGACGCGGGCTGTTCCTGTTGCGGGAATGCCTTTTTCTGGAGTTCCCCGGCCTGCACCGACTCGTAGTGGGACGGCAGGAATTCGGCCTGGTCGCTGACCGGTTCGAGGGGCGGCGCCAGGGACGCCACGCCCACCGCCGCGATCACCCACGCCAGTATGGTCAGCCAGGGGTGTTTGACGGCGGACCGTCCGACCCGTCCGAACATGGGGGGAGGCTCCTTCTCAGGGGGTGCAAGGGCGCACCGATTGTCGTCCGCGCGCGTTCCCCGTCGTCGGTCCGTGGCCGAAAGCTGGCATCAAGCTGCCGGGCACCGGGACGGAATTCCGACGGCATTCCGTTTCGCCGTCCGTTTCGCCGTTTCTCCTTTTCCGGGCCGCTCCCGCGCCGGGGTCGGGTGCGCGCGGCCCGGTGGGCGTCATGACACCTTCATGCCAGGCCCGTTGTCGGCCTTGGGGTGGACTGCAATCGTTGCGGCCGGAAACAGCGGAGCGTGTTCGACCGTGGTTCCGCTCCCGCAGGCCGCCCCGACAGGATGAGTTCCTCGTGACCGCAGAGCAGCTGGCAGAGCAGCTGTACGAGGCCCCGGCCGCCGCCGCGCCGGACGGCGACCGACCGTACGCCGCCGCGCTGCTGAGCCGGCTGGGTCCGGACGCGCCCGGTTTCCAGGAACGGTTGGGCCGGGCGCTGGCCGATGCGGAGCGCCTGCTGCGCGCGTGCACGCGTGACGCGTCCGATCACCGGGTGGGGGCACTCACCGGGCATCTGGCGGCCACCGGAGGCAAACGGATGCGGCCCCTTCTGGTGCTGCTCGCGGCGGAGTTCGGGGATCCCGGCAGTGAGGGCGTGGCCCGGGCGGCCGTCGTCGCCGAGCTCGTCCACCTGGCCTCGCTCTACCACGACGACGTGGTGGACCGTGCCGCGACCCGTCACGGTGCCCCCACCGCCAACGCCGTGTGGGGCAACCGGATGGCCGCCCGGGGCGGGAACTGGCTGCTGGCCAGGGCCGCCCGGCTGTCCGCCGATCTGGTGCCGGAGGCGCTCGCCCTCAACGCCCGCACCGCGAACCGCATCGTGGCGGGCCAGCTGCGCGAACTCATCGGACCCGGGCCGGGTGAGGACGACCTCGCCCACTACTTCCGGGTCACCGCCGGCAAGACCGCCGCGCTGCTGGCCATGTCACTGGGGGTCGGCGCCTGGCAGTCCCGGGCGTCCCGGGCGGTCGCGGACTCCCTCGTCGAGTACGGCGAACAGCTCGGTATCGCCTTCCAGATCGCCGACGATCTGCTCGACCTGCTCTCCCCCGAGGCGTCCAGCGGCAAGGAACAGGGCAGGGACCTGCTCGTCGGGGTGCCCAGCCTGCCCGTGCTGCTCGCCCGGGAGGGCACGGACGCGTGCGACGCGGAGCTGCGTGAGCTGCTGGCGGCCGGGCCCGCGGCGGGGGCGGGCTGGCACCGTCGTGCCCTCGACCTCTTCGCCGTCTCCCGGGCCACGGTCCGCGCGCAGACGCTGATGCACCAGCGGCTGGCACGGGCGCGGGCGGCGCTCGGCGCCCTGCCGCCGCTGCCGGCGCGCCGCACCCTCGACGCGCTCTGCGACTTCGTGGCCCTGCGCACGGGGTGATCCGTCGCGCCGCGGAGCCGGCACGACGGACCGCCCCGGTGCGGACATCTCCGGCCCGGCGTCCCGCTGTGGCCCGTTCCGTTGACGCTGCGGGCACGCACTGGCCCGTCCCCGGAGGAACCGGCCACCGCCGCCGCCCTCGTCCCGCCGCGCCGTCCGGCCTCCCACCCGTCGCACGAGGCGTACGCGGACCCGGTCCGGCCGGCAGACGAGGGGCACGCCCCTCACACCCCCGGCCGGTCGTGGTCCGGTTCCGCCGGTGGGCGCGGGGGCCGCCCGACCGTGCTGTGCGGCGAGGACGGGTACACGCCACCATCCGGCCGGCGCTGTGCCGCGACCGCCCCGGCCTCCCGCGACCGGTACTGGCCCGAGCGGCCGGACCGGGGTCCGCGGCCCGGCCGTGTACCGCCGCTGGGCCGACGGCGGCACGACGGACACGGGTCCGCCGGGCCGCATCCCGTTTGCGCCGGGGGCGGAGGGCCGCTTCCCGTGAGCGCCGGCGGCGGGGATGCGGCCGTGGATCCACCGGCCACCCGGCCGCCTGGGGCGCGGCAACGGGCCTGAGTCCGCCCAGCCGCGTACCGGCGCAAGACCCCAGCGATCACGTGCCCCGCGCCGATCGACCTGCCGTGTGAGGGCCGAAGGCGGGAATGCCGCCGTGGACCCACCGGCCACCCGCCCGCCTGGGCCGCGGCAACGGACACGAGTCCACCCGGCCGCGTACCGGCGCAAGACCCCAGCGATCACGTGCCCCGCGCCGATCGACCTGCCGTGTGAGGGCCGAAGGCGGGAATGCCGCCGTGGACCCACCGGCCACCCGCCGGCCGGGGCCGCGGCAACGGGCCTGAGCCCGCCCGGCCGCGTACCGGCGCAAGACCCCAGCGATCACGTGCCCCGCGCCGATCGACCTGCCGTGTGAGGGCCGAAGGCGGGGGCGCCACCGTGGACCCACCGGCCACCCGCCCGCCGGGGGCGCGGCAACGGGCGCCTGAGCCCGCCCGGCCGCGTACCGGCGCAAGACCCCAGCGATCACGTGCCCGCGCCAATCGACCTGCCGTGTGAGGGCCGACGACGGGGATGCCGCCGTGGACCCACCGGCCACCCGGCCGCCTGGGCCGCGGCAACGGGCCTGAGTCCGCCCGGCCGCGTACCGGCGTAAGGGCGCGTACCGCGTCTAGGTGCCGTGGTCGCGTGCCCCGGCCGGGGCGTCCGGCCGTACGCGGGCGGTGTCCCGTGGGTGCCGGTGGCGGGGGTGTCGCCGTGGGTGCGCCGGCCGGCCGGGGCCGCGGGACCGGGGCGGTGCCCCCGGCGCCGCGTGACGGGTCGGGCATGTGGTCCGGCCCGGATGGGGCGGACGGTTCCGGTGGGGGTGGTCAGATCAGGCCGACCTGCATGGCGCGGGCGCCCGCCTGGAACCGGCTACGCGCGTCCAGGGCGACCATGGCGGCCGCCACGTCGTTGCGGACGGTGCGGACGCTGCACCCCAGCCGGCGGGCTATGGCGTCGTCGGTGAGGCCCTCGGCCAGGAGGCGCAGGACGATCTCCGTGCGGGGTCTGCGCGTGGTCGCCGCGCCGGGGGTGCGTCTGAGCTGCCGTACCGCCGTGCCCCGCTCCCAGAGCCGCTCGGCCAGCGCGCACAGGGAGTCCAGTTCCGCGGCGGACCGCACCACTCGGGGTGCTCCGGCGTCGTCGATCACCACGGCCGCCTCACCGTCCATGATCATGGCGCACACCGGCACCGAGTCGGACATGCGGGGCGGGACGTCCTGCTGGGCCAGCCACTGCGCGTGGACCATGGCGGGGTGGGCGTGGAAGACCGAGGCCGCCCACACGGCCCGCAGCCGCATGCCCCGCCGCAGTCCCATGTCCACGATGGGGCGGGAGAAGGCGAATCCGCCCTCGGTGTGGCGGGGGACGAGGAAGATCACGTCCCGCTCGGCCTTGGCGACCATCCGTTCGATCACGGTGGACGCGTCGTTGCGGTGCCCGCCGCCGTCGGCGGACTCCTCGATCCGCTCGGCCGCCCGCTCGTGCAGGGCGATGAACCGGTCGATCTCGACCGGGCGGGGCTGCGGGGAGCGCCCCTCGTGCATGGACCGGGCCAGGAGGGCCGGGAGGCCGATGCACGGCTCGACCGCGCGGAAGGCGGTGGGGTCGTCCGCCGAGACGGCGGCGAGTCCCTCCGCCCGCAGTGTCTCCATCGCTCGTACGACCTCGGACGCCGGCCACTTCATGGCCTGCGCCAGTTCCTGCGTCTGCCAGTTCGTCCGCCGGAGCAGCCTCCGGTAGAGAAGCTCCGAACGTTCGTCGAGACCGATTCCGGATTGCGCCACGTCAACCTCTCGGAAGGTGTTCTTCCCAGGGGCAGGTTTTGCCCACTCGCGGATTAAACCTAGACACGGCAAGAACGGCTTGGAGTAATCGGAGTTCGGTTCGACAGCTTGGTGCCACCGGGACGGGACATCCCGCCCACTGCACTCGGGCAGGGGGCGGGATGAGGGCACTACCGGTCATGCGGTCCGTGGTGCGGGACCGGTTCGTCAGGGCGTCACATCACTCGGAACGAGCGCTTCGAGATCGGCGCGCACACGCACACCAGGGCCAGGCACACCGCGACCGTGGTGAGCAGTTCCGCCACGGTGACGTTCCCGGCGACCATGCCGCGCACGGCGTCGTTGGCGTACGAGATCGGGTTGCCCTGGGCGATCACGCGCAGGCCGCTCGGCATCGACTCCGGCGGCACGAAGGCGTTGGAGGCGAACAGCAGCGGGAAGGTGAGCAGCGTGGTGATCATGCGCAGCACGTCGCCGTTGCGCAGCAGCGCGGCCATCATGATGAAGATCCAGCTCATGGACCAGCCGACGAGGAGGCTCATGAGGATCGCGCCCACCACGCCGAGGACCCCGCCGGGGGGCGAGAACCCGAAGATGACCGCGGCCAGCACGGCCACGGCGATCAGCTGGTAGAGCGAGCGGGCCCCGTCGGCGAAGCTGCGCGCCAGCAGCACGCTGAACCGGTTGATGGGCAGGGTGTGGAAGCGCGTGATGACCTCGTTGCGCAGGTCGTTGATGAGGCCGTTGCCCGCCTGGGCGCCGGCGGCGACCGCGGTGATGATCATGATGGCGGGGGCCAGGCCGTCGATGTAGGCCATTTCCTTGGACATGCCCGGGGCCTCGCCGAGCACCTTCAGCACGCCGGCGAACATCAGCAGCATCACGAGGGGTTCGACGAACGTGACGATGATGACGCCGGCGTTCATGTAGGGCCGCAGCGAGCGGCCGGTGAGCGCGGCGGTCTGCGAGATCAGGCCGCTGGTGCCCCACTGGGCGGTGGCACTGTCCCGCCGCCCGGGCGGTGTCCGCCGGGGGCTCGCCTCGGCCTCGACGACCGTCATCTCTGTACTCCTTCTACGGTGGGAATGGTCGGGACGGTCACGCGGGCACCGGCGTTCCGGCGGACTCGTGGGTGAGCCTGAGATAGACGTCGTCCAGGGTCGGCTCGGAGAAACCGAGTTCGGCTATCTCGGTGTGCGTCTCGTTCAGCGTGCGCACCACGACCGCCAGGTCGGCGGAGGCGGCGACGGGGACGCCGAGGGCGGCCACGGAGTCCGGGGAGGCGGTGGCGCGGAATCCCGCGGCCTCCAGGGCGCGCACCGCGGCCGGCACCTCCGACTCCGCCGACAGCGTCACGGTCACCATGCGCTGGCCGACAGCCGCCTTGAGCTCCGCGGGGGTGCCCTCGGCCACGATCGAGCCCTTGGAGAGCAGGGTGATCCGCTCGCAGAGCTGGTCGGCCTCCTCCAGGTACTGCGTGGTGAGCAGCACCGAGACGCCGTCCTTGGCCAGCCGCTTGATGACCTCCCACACGCCGAGCCGGGACGTGGGGTCGAGTCCGGTCGTCGGCTCGTCGAGGAAGATGACCTGCGGCGAGCCGACGAGGCTGGCCCCGATGTCCAGCCGCCTGCGCATGCCACCCGAGTACGTGGACGCCGGGCGCTTGGCCGCCTCGGTCAGGTCGAACAGCTCCAGGAGTTCGTCCGCCCGGGCGAGGGCCTGACGCCGGCTCGCACCGAGCAGACGCGCGATCAGGGTCAGGTTCTCGCGCCCGGAGAGCTGCTCGTCCACGGAGGCGAACTGCCCGGTCAGCCCGATGCGCCGACGGACCTGCTGCGCGTCGGCGGACACGTCGAGGCCGCAGATCCGGGCGATGCCGGTGGTCGGCTCCAACAGCGTCGACAGGATGTGGACCAGGGTGGTCTTGCCGGCGCCGTTGTGGCCGAGCAAGCCGTGGATCGAACCCTCGGGAACCGAGACGTTCACACCGTTCAGCGCGGTGACATCACCGAACGACTTTGTTACGTCGATTGCCTCAATCATGGGATTGGCCACGTGCTTGGCCTCCGTTGCTCTCTCCGGCGGCCCGGTGGCAGGCCATGGTTCGGATATGTTCGGGGAATTTCCTCTACCGCTGCTTCGTGATGCTAGGGCGATATCAGAACGGAGACGGGGCGCCTGCAGGTTGCTGAAATACCGCGGTCGCCGCATCGGGTTCGCTGATCCGGGCGGTGCGCGGTCGCGCCATACGCAGGTAATCCTCGGTGGCGAGGGCCATGGAGAGATCCAGCCGGGCCGCGTTGAAGAACAGGGTGTCGCTGCGCAGCAGATCCTCTTCGACGATCAGTTCGAGGTCGGGATGGAAGGAGAAGGGAATGATCGATCCGCTGACCGAGCCGGCCAGCCGCTCGGCGGTCTCCCGGTCGGCGAATCCCGCCTTGCGCCCGCCGGCGCACTCGGCGATCCGGGCGAGGTCCAGGCGCCGGTCGCCCGGTATGACGGCCAGGACGTACCGGCAGGTCCGCTTGGTCGGCCGTACGGCCACCACCAGGCACTTGGCGCTCTGTTCCAGCGCGTGCCCGCGCAGGGCGCTGACCACCTCGGTGCGGCCCTCGGGGGCGTGCTCGATCAGCCGGTAGGCGGCGCCGTGCCGGTCGGCGAGCGCGCGCAGCCGCAGGTAGGTCTCCCCGGGCATCAGACCGTCAGGCCGCCGTCGATCTGGAAGACCGAGCCGGTGATGTAGGCGGCGCGCTCGCTCGCCAGGTAGGCGACGAGATCGGCCACTTCCTCGGCCTGCCCGAAACGGCGCAGCGGAATGCTCTTCGCCGCCTCTTTCTTGACCTTTTCCGCCAGTTCGGCCGTCATATCGGTCTCGATGAAGCCCGGTGCCACCACATTGGCCCGGATGTTGTATCGTCCGGCCTCTTTGGCGAGCGCCTTGGAGAAACCGATGATGCCCGCCTTGGAGGCGGAGTAGTTGACCTGGGTGGCGTTTCCGTAGACACCGGCTATGGACGAGATATTGATGATCGTGCCGGATTTGCGCTTCATCATTTCGAATATCACGGCACGGCACACGTGGTAGACGCCGTCGAGGTTGGTGTCCAGGACGCGGTGCCAGTCCTCGTCGGACATCAGGACCAGCGGGTTGTCCCGGGTGATGCCGGCCGAGCAGACCGCCACGTCGATCGGGCCCAGGTCGGACTCCGTACGGGCGACCCAGTCCCGCACCGAGGCGGTGTCGGTCACGTCGGCGCGGACGGCGAGGGCCCGGTGGCCGAGTTCGCCCGCCTCCTTCTCCAGCTCCAGCGCGGCCTGTTCGTTGGACTGGTAGCAGAAGGAGACGTCGTATCCCTCGGCCGCGAGCCGCAGGACCACGGCGCGGCCGATCCCGCGCGAGCCGCCGCTGACCAGGGCGACCGGCGCTGTGTTCTCCGTCATGACACTCCGTAGGTTGTCGGGGCGGCCCGAACGGGCCGGATGGGGCGGGCGCGATGCAGGAAGCGGGCGGCCTCGGCTCGGGGAACGGCGGCCGCCGCTCGCCGGCGGGCTGCCGCGGGCCCCGGGGAGCGGGCGGCTCAGGAGGCGGGTGGGGCGAGGGTCCCGCCGGGGCGGAAGGCCATGGTGATCTGGCCGACGGTCAGCAGCGGCTCGCCGCCGACCGTGCTCTCGCCGGCGAAGATCATCGTGTCGTTCACGGCGCGTTCCAGCCGGGCGTGGTGTTCCACGGTGTCCCCGGGGAAGACCCGCCGGTGGAACTCGATGCCGCTCATGGAGCCGAACAGCATGACCTGTCCCTCGGCCGCGTCACCGGCCAGGCGGGTGGCGAGGATGCCCGCCGTCTGGGTCCACGACTCGATCAGCAGGAAGTCGGGGTAGGCGAGGTCGTCCTCTGCGGGCGAGGGCCCGAGGCGCGCGTACCAGGGTTCGTTGAGGGTGACGGCCTTGAGTGCCCGTATGCGGTCGTCGCCGGTGTCGAGGACGCGGTCGACCAGCAGCATCGGGTAGCGGTGCGGCAGCGTGGCGCGGACGCCGGCGGCGGTCAGCACGGTGTCGCCTCCTGCCGGTAGCGCAGGCGCACGGAGGCGGCGGGGCCGCGGTCCGTCGCCACCTTGGCGGCGCAGCGCCAGGCCTCGCCGCGCGGCGACCAGGTCACGTCGATGGTCAGTTCGTCGCCGGGGTGGACCGCGGCCAGGAACCGGGTGGACTCCACGGCGGCCAGCCGCAGTTCACCGGTCCCGGGCGGCGGGGCGGTCTCCGCGGCCCGGCGCACGCACTCCATCACGCAGACTCCGGGGAAGATCGGGAAGTCCGGGTAGTGGCCCGCGAAGACGGGCTCGTCCCCGCTGATCGCCACCGTGTAACCGGCCGTCCAGGCCCCGGAGGCCTCGTCGCGGGCGGGTGCGCGCACCGGTCGCGGGGCGGCCAGGACGGTGCCGGTCACGAACGCTCCATCAGTTTGCGGCGGACCACCTCGTAGGCGCTGTCCAGCGTCCGCACCTCACGCATCTCGGTCTCGGCGAACTTGACCCCGTAGGTGCGTTCCAGCACGACGACCACTTCCAGGGCCATCAGGGAGTCGACTCCCAGGGCCTGGACGAAGTCGGTGTCGTCCTGGACGTCGGTGACGTCCGCGTCGATGGTCTCGGCGAGCAGCTGCCTCAGGTGTTCCCGGTCGAGACCGGCGACCGCGTCGATCGGCATGTCGTGTGCTTCCTTCTTCCGTGGTCCGGGGTGGGCGTGGCGTCCGTCAGCGCGCCGACAGGCGCAGCGCGGCGCAGGCGACGACGCCGTTGTCGTCCACGGAGGAGACGAGGGCGACGGCGCCGGCGGGGGCCGCCGACTGTTCGGCGGCGGCCAGCAGTGATCCGATCTGGAAGGCCGCGGAGGCGGCCGCGGTGTCCCCCACGAGGCTCATGGCCGGTGCCCGGTCGAGCACCTGGGCGCCGAAGCGGGCGGTGAGCACCTCGCGTTCCCGGGTGCCCGCGGACCCGGCGAGGCCGGAGGCGGAGACCGCCCACACGTCGTCGCGCTCCACTCCGCCGCGCCGCAGTACGGCGTCGACGCACGCGGCGAGCGCCTCGCCGGGGTCGCCGTCGAAGTACACCCGCGACTGGATGGCGAGGACCTCGGCGAGGGCGCGGTCCGCCGCGTCCGCCGGGTCGGCCGACTCCAGCATGAACATGGCGCAGCCCTCGCCGAGGAGGGCGCCCGCGCCGTCCTCGCCGCGCCGGTGGTGGTCCAGCCAGGCGCGCGCGTCGGAGAACTCCTCGGCGGCGCCGGACAGCACCGTGCGGGCGCGGCCGGAGGCGAGCAGCCCGGCGGCGTAGCTGAGCGCGGACAGCCCGGCGACGCGGCCACCGGCGATGGTGGTGTTCGGGCCCTTGAGGTTGTGCCAGATGGCGCACTGGCCGGCGGCGCAGTTCATCACCGCGTTCGGCATCAGCGACGGGTCGACGTAGAACGGCTTGTCGCCCTCCAGCGAGGCGCGGGTGAAGTCCATCATGCTCTGCGCGCTGCCGGTGGTGGTGCCCAGCACCAGGGCGGTCTCCTCGTCGGAGGCCGTGCGCCGGTCACCGGAGTCGCGCAGCAGGTCGCGGACCGCGGTGACGGCCAGTCCGGTCACCCGGTCCATGGAGCGGGTGCCCTTCTTGCCCAGGACCTCGCGCAGGGCGAATCCGGGGATCAGGCAGGCGTGGCTGTCGGGGGCCGCCCACTCCTGAGAGTCCAGCGGGGTGGAGGTGTCCTGTCCGGCCAGTACGCCGGACACGAACCTGTCCTTGCCGATGCCGTACGGCGACACCGCGGACCACGCGGTGATCACCGGCCGGGTCGCGGTCGCCGGCGCGCTCGCCGAAAGGGTCATGGTCACATTCCGTTCTGCTCGATGGTGCTCGGTGGTGCTCGGAGTCCTCGGAGTCCGGTGGAGCCGCTCGGACCGCGGCGGGTGGAGCCGCTCAGACCGCGGCCGGCTGGACGCCGGCCGTCACCGGCGGGCGCAGTACGAGCGTGGCGACGCCGTCGTCGGAGTCGGTGCCCGCCACCAGCCACATCGGACCGTCGGCGCCCGCGTCGAGCGCGCCGATCGCCGCCGCGCACTGCACGACGCCGAGGGCACCGGACAACTCGCCCCACACCGCGGCGAGGTCGTGCACGGGCAGCCCCTTCGGCAGGGCCGGGGCGGCGCCCGCGGGCGCGTACCAGGCGGCCGGCTCGGCCTCGACCTCGGCGAGTTCGGCGATGGTGCCCGCCACGTCGAGTCCCCTGGTGTGGGCGCCGATCACGGCCCGGACGGTGGCGCCGCGGGCCTCGGCGGCCCCGGCGCTCTCCAGCACCAGTGCGGCGGCGCCGTCCACCAGCGGACCGCCGACGAGGCCGCGCGCGATCTCGTTGTCCGGCTCGACGCCCACCACGACGACGTGGTCGGCGCGGCCGGAGCGCAGCAGGGCGGCGCCCCAGCGGACCGCGTCGAGCCCGGAGGCCGGTCCGTTGCACAGCATCAGGTTGGGGCCCTTGAGCCCCCACCGGATGGCGATCTCGGAGGCGATGATGTTGCTGGAGGCGTTCGGGGTGTCCATCGGGCTGACGCCGTGGGTGCCCTCGTCGGCGATGGTCCTGACCACGCGGCAGACGGTGTCGACGTTGCCCAGGTTGGAGCTGACCAGCACCGCCGTGCGGGTGCCGTCGACGGTCAGCACGCCGTCGGCGAGCAGTCCGGCGTCGGTCAGCACACGCTGGGCGGCGCACAGCCCGAGCTGGGTGGCGCGGTCCTTGTAGCGCAGGCCCTTCTTGCCCAGGACGGCGGCCGGTTCGACGGCGTCCCCGGGGCGGCTCGCGGTGGCCAGGGCGGTGGCGGAGTCGGCGCCCGGCAGGGCGACGCCGACTCCGGTGACGGTCATCATCATGATCCCTCGACAATCGCTACGGCGTTGACCCCGCCGAACCCGAATCCGTGCACCTGCGCCAGCGCCACGTCGTGCTTGGCCTCCTGGCCGCGCACCAGGCGCAGGCCGGCTGCCTCCTCGATGGGCTGCTCCAGGTTGACCAGCGGGGGCACCTTGCCGGTGGCCATCACCTGCAGGGTGGTGACGAGGCTCAGCAGGCCCGCCGAGCCGCTGGTGTGGCCGGTCATCGGCTTGATGCCGGTGAGTACCGGGCCCCCGGCGGCCTCGCCGAAGACCTCGCCGTAGGCGGTGATCTCGACCAGGTCGTTGAGCGGGGTGCCGGTGCCGTGCAGCAGCACCATGTCGATGTCCTCGGGGCGGGTGCCCGCCAGTCGGTGCGCCTGCCGCATCGCCTCGGCGACCTGGGCCGGGTCCGGCGCGGTGGGGTGCTTGGCGTCGCAGGTCATGCCGACGCCGCGCAGCTTGCCCCACAGCCGGCCGCCCGGCCAGCGGACGTGTTCCCCGCGCAGGACCACGGCCGCGGCCCCGTCGCCCAGGATGGTGCCCCTGCGGTTGACGTCCAGGGTGCGCAGCGCGGTCGGCGGGTTGGGCTGGACCCGGTCGGCCAGCCCGTGCATGGACTCGGTGATCGAGTCGACGCCCGCCACGATGACGGTGTCCGCCTCGCCCAGCGCCAGCAGGTCGGCGCCGAGCGCGAGCGTGTACAGGGAGGCGGAGCAGGCGTTGGAGACGGTGAGGGTGTCGGCGGTGCCGAACCGTTCCCGCAGGGCGGTGCCGAAGTGCAGCCGGTCGACGCCGAAGGGGGCCCCGTCGCGCCACCACAGCTCGGCCGACCGCAGCTCGCGCAGCCCGGTGCCCACCAGCACCGGGACGCCGGACAGGTCGTCGCCGAGTCCGGCGTCCGCGGCGGCCTGGCCGACGGCGTCCAGCAGGAACTCGGTGGCGCGCAGGGTGCGGTCGGCGCCCTGCTCCGGCCGGTCGTCGATCTCGAACAGCTGCTTGCCGTTGTAGCGTTCGCCGTCGAATCCGCGCATCGGGCCGAGTCCGCCGCGGCCGGCGCACAGGTTGGCGAAGATCTCGTCGGCGTCCCGGCCGATGCTCGCGACGGCGCCTACGCCGATGATGGGCACCCTCATCGGACACCGTCCTGGTACTTGCCGAGGATCACGATGGCGTTGTTGCCGCCGAAGGCGAGACCGTTGTTCTGCACGATCCTCAAGTCCGCCTCGACCGACTGGTTGGGCACGCAGTCGATCTCGCACTCGGGGTCGGTCTCGCGGTGGTTGATGGTCGGCGGGATGAAGCGGTGGTGGATCGACAGGGCGCACGCGATGGCGGCCAGCGCGCTCGCCGCGCCCATGGTGTGGCCGAGCATGGACTTGAGGGACACGGTGCGCGGCACGGTCTCGCCGTACACGTCGTGGATCGCCCGCGACTCGGTCACGTCGTTGGCCTTGGTGCCGGTGCCGTGGGCGGAGATCAGGTCGACCTCCTCCGGCTTGACGCCGGCGTTCTCCAGGGCGATCTCCATGCAGCGGGCGACGCTGTCCTGGTTCGGGGCGACCTGGTGGTAGGCGTCGCAGTTCATGCCGTAGCCGAGCACCTCGGCGTAGATGCGGGCGCCGCGGGCCCGGGCGGAGGCGAGGCTCTCCAGCATCAGCACGCCCGCGCCCTCACCGGTGAGGATGCCCTTGCGGTCGACGTCGAAGGGGCGGCACACGTCCGGTGCGATGGTGCCGAGCCGGTAGAAGCCGGTGAAGGTCTTGCGGCACATGGCGTCGGCGCCGCCGCAGAGGGCGTAGTCGACCTCGCCGCTGCGGATGGCGTCGAAGCCCTGGCCGATCGCGTAGTTGCCGGCCGAGCAGGCGGTGGCGATGGTCACCGCCTCGACGTTGGACAGGCCCAGCTCCTGGGCCGCCGCTATGGAGAGGCGGTTCGGGTAGACGCGGCGGGCCACGGTGGGGTCCATGGCCGCCGGTCCCGAGGCGACCTCGGTGCCGACCAGGTGGTCGAGTTCGTAGGACTCCCCGTCGGTGGTGCCGATGGAGATCATGCCGCGCCGGGCGCGCAGGTCGTCCAGGTCGACGCCGGCGGCCTCGACGGCCATGCGGGCGGCGGCCACGGAGAACTGGGTGGCGCGGCCCAGGGTTTCGGTGGGCAGGTTGTGGATCCACCGTTCCGGCTCGGCCCCGGTGATCTCGCACCCGTTGGCGTGTGCGAAGCCCTCGGTGTCGAACAGGGTGATCGGCTTGGCGCCGCTGCGGCCGGCCCGCAGCCCTTCGGCGAACTCATCGGCGCCCACACCGATGCTGGAGAACACGCCGAACCCGGTCAGCACCACCCGGGTGGCCGCGTCGTCACGTGTCGCGTCGGAAACGTTCACTGACATCAATCTCCCTCGGTACGGCGTGGTCGCCTTGGATGAGGACGTGTGCCGGGGCGGCGGCCGGGCTGCGGAGGGCCGGCGGTACTCCGCCCGGCCCTCCGGTCTCCCGGCTTCCCGCCGTTACTTCTGGGCCGCGAGGGCCTCGCCGACCACGGCGTAGACGCCGTCGAGGTTGACCATGCGCTCCAGTTCGGACTGCTCGATGGTGACCTTGAACTCCTTCTCGAGGCCCGCGAGGATCTCGATGGCGCGCAGCGAGTCGGCGCCGTGGTCCTCCTTGAAGAGGCTGCTGTCGGTCACCTCGTCCTCTTCCAGCTCCAGGACGTCGCAGACGATCTCCTTGATGCGGGTCTGGCTGTCGGTGTCGATGGCGGTGGTCATGTGATGTCCTCTGTTCTTCTCGTTGGTTCGGTGGGCTGGGTCGGTCGGTCATGGCGGCCGGTGGCCGAGGCCTGAAGGGGCCGCGTGTTTCTCGGGTGCGGACGCTTTCGCGTCCCGCGCGGGGTGTCCGCGGGGTCGGGCGCGGGTGCGTCCGGGCCGGGCACGGAGTGCGCCGGGTCAGGGGGCCGGCCGGCGCGTGGTCATTCGCGTGCGCCGGCGAGGCGGGCGGGCGGGAGCCGGAAGGGCCGGGGTGGGGTGGTGCGCCGGGCGCCGCCGCGGCAGACGTCCCTGGGGTCCCAGCCCTCCGGCCGTTCGGGCAGCAGGTCCGGGTCGCCGTACACGGTGCCGGCGCGGGCGGCGGCGAGCAGCGGCTCGCCGAGGATGTCGGCGGCGCAGGAGACGCCGCCGAGCATGACGCCCGCGATGCCGTTGCCGGCCTGGGTGCTGGCGCCGACGACGTGCAGGCCCTTGACGGCGGTCGCGGTGCCGGGGCGGGCGGTCCCGCCCCACTCCGCCATCCCGAACGGGGTGCCGCCGGTGGAGAGCGTGTACCGCTCGTGGGTGAGCGGGGTGGCCGCCTCCAGGTGGGTGATGTGCGGGCGCAGCGGGCCGAGGGCCTTCTCGGCGGCGTCGAGGGTGGCCTCGGTGAGCTCCTGCTTGCGCCGCAGGTAGGTCGGGTTGCGGCGGTAGTCGCCGCCGCCGGCCGGTCCCTCGTCGACGCCCCACCACGCGTAGTCCGGCGGGCACAGCGTCATCACCTGGAGGTTGGCGTGGCCGGGCGGGCACAGTTCGCGGTTGCCCGGGTCCTTGAGCGAGGCGAAGGAGCAGAAGAGGAAGGGCACTTCGCCCGTCTCGCCGCCGCTGACCCGGTCGAAGTAGCCGTCGATGTCGTCGGTGTCGTACCACCACAGGTTGGCGTTGGGCCGCTCCCGCAGATCGGTGTCGAGGCCGAGGTAGAGCACCAGCCACGGCATGCCCATCGTCGCCCGCTCGGTGCGGGTGACGACCGACTTCTGGAAGTGTTCCGCGCCGACCAGTTCGAGCACGGTCCGCGGGTAGTCCGCGTTGGACACCACCAGGTCGGCGGTGACGACCTCGCCACCCTCCAGGTGGACGCCGACGACCTGGCGGTCCTCGACGAGGATGCGGGACACCCGGCTGCGGGTCCGGACCTGTCCGCCGTGCGCCTCGATCACCTCGACCAGCCCCGCGGCGAGCACCTGCCCTCCGCCGGCCGGGTAGTAGGCCCCGCGCAGGTAGTGGTCGGTGACGCTGGTGTGCCGCGCCACCGTGGCCTGCTTCGGGGTGAGCCCGTAGTTGGGGGCCTGGGCGGCGAGCACGGTGCGGGCCCGCGGCGACAGTCCGCAGTGCCGGAACAGGTCGTCCAGCGTCCGCCTGCCCCACTGCCGGATGATCGCGGTGCGGGCGGCGATGTCCTGGGGCGCCCACGCGTGGGCCTCGAACAGTGCGGCGCGCTGCTCCTCGCCGAGCGCCGAGCAGATGTCGACGAACGTGTTCAGGCCGTCCGCCTCCCCGGGCATGGCGGCCGTGAGACGCCGCCGGTACGCCTCCCATCCGGCGGGCATGTCGACGGACACGCCCGGCACCCGGATCAGGTCGAAGCCGTCCTGGTCCATCTCCAGGAAGTCCACCCGGTCACCGAGTCCGACGCCGGACAGGATGCTGGGGATGACTCCCCCGGGTGCGCAGTCGCCCAGGTAGTGGACGCCCACATCGAATTCGTAGGAGCGGCGTCGCCGGAACACATGGCTGTTGCCGCCCACGATCGAGAACTGTTCCAGTACCAGGACGCGCTTGCCCGAGGCGGCCAGGTAGGCGGCGGCGGTCAGCCCGCCGAGACCGGCACCGACCACCACGGCATCCCAGTCGGTGCCGCGCCCGGTGCCGTGCGCGTCGCTGTCCACAGTCGTCTCCTCGTCGTGTGCCGTGGGTGGATCGCCCTGGCCGCCGCACCGGCCAGGGCCGTCGGGAGTGAGCGTCACTCCGGTGTCAGCCGCAGCCGCCGGCGTGGCCCATGTCGCCGCCGGCCGGGAACAGGTCGGCGTGGGTGGCCGGGTCCGGGGCGTCGACGGCCTTCGCCGCGGCGGGCCTGTCGGCCTGTTCGCTGCCGAGGACGGCCCGGACGAAGGGCTCGACCCGGTCCACGCCCCAGAACTTGTCCCGGCCGTGGATGAAGAAGGGCACGCCGAACAGGCCGTCGTGGGCGGACTCGGCGAGCAGGGCGGCGCCCCGCTTGCGCAGGTCGGGGTCCTGCGCGGCGGTGGACAGCCGTTGGGCGTCCAGGCCGAGTTCGTCGGCGATGCCCGCGATCACCTCCGGCTCGGAGATGTTCTTGCCGTCCTGCCAGCGCGCCTGGTAGGCGGCGGCCACGAAGTCCTTGCCGCGGCCCTCGTCGTCGGCGGCGATCCACGCCAGGTGGGCCACCTCCCAGCAGGGGTCGCGGTCGATGGGCCAGCTGATGTCGGTCAGCCCGCGCTCGGTGGCGAGCCGGCGGGTGTCCTGCAGGATGTAGAAGTTCTTCGCCCGGCTCATGGCGACGATCGGGAGGGTGACACCCTCGTCGGCCAGCAGCCGTGCGGTCTCCTCGTCCGGCTCCCAGAACGGCAGCCAGTCGATGGCGTCGAGCACCTCTGGACGGGTGCTCATCAGGTCGCGGTAGGCGAACCAGGAGTAGGGGCTGCGCAGGGAGAAGTACCAGCGCGGCCGGCGACGCGAAGCCATGGGGTCCTCCGGGCTGTGGGGTCGGGGGTCACTCGCCGCGCAGGGCGCGCAGGACCTCGTCGTCGAAGACGGCCATCTGCCATTCGGCGTCCGGCGACTCCTTGTGGCAGTAGCCGTGGGTGATCTCGCCGGTGGCGGTCTTGACGAGCTTGCCGTCCCGCACGACGTAGAAGTCCAGGCGGGAGGTGTAGAGCATGTCCTTGAAGACGGACTCCACCGTGTAGACGGTGTAGAGGTCCTCCTCCATGATCGCCTCGTCGGTGAAGTGCAGCTTGTTCTGCGTCACCACGGGGATCCAGCCGCGCTCGTCGAGCAGCCGCTTGATGCTGATGCCGCGCGAGGCGACGAAGAGGTGCTTGGCCTCCTCCATCTGGCGCAGGTAGCCCGACATCTGCATGCGCTCGGTGAAGTGGCAGTAGTAGTAGGGGATGCGCCACTTCCAGCCCACGGCGTTGTCGTCGCCGATGATCTCGGCGAGCACGGGGTCGGTCGTGGCGTCCTCACCGCGGTGGAACGCCCCGTGCAGGTCGTCGACCGGGGTGGAGGCCAGCTCGGTGGGCTCGGCGGTGGCGAGCCGGTCGACGACGAAGCGCTCCAGCTCCGCGGGGAGCGGCGCGGCGTCGGTGATGGTGGGGTCGCGGCGCAGCAGTACACGGAACTTGGAGGTGACGGCCTTCTTGGGCGCGCCGTCGCGCTCGACGATCGCGGCCACCGCGAACACCATCTCGCGGTCGGTGTCCTTGGTCTTGGGCGTGACCTCGAGGGTCACGTCGTCGTCCAGGGTGAGCACGGTGTGCAGGCGGGTGTCGACGCCGACCACGTCGAAGTGGACGCCGTGCACCAGGTACAGCTCGGTGGCGCCGAGGCCGACGGCCCGGAAGTGGTCGAGCACCGCCGCTTCGAGCAGGTAGTTGTCGCACTTGAAACCGATCGCGGTGTTGATGTTGCCGCCCTCGTAGGAGGGGCGCATGGTCACCGAACTCGGCTCGGTCAGCAGCTTCTTGATGTCGACATCGGTCAGGGTGGCCATCGATGTACTCCCGTACTCAGTTGACCGCCGCCGGGGGGTGCCCCGCCGGCAGCGTGGTGAGGAATTGCTGGACAGCGAGCGAGAAGAGGTCAGGGCGCTCGGCCATCGGTGTGTGCGCGCAACCGTCGATGCGGTCGATCGAGCCGTTGCCGAGGCGGGCCGCGAGACGCGTGCCCTCGGCCGGTGGCGCGATCGGGTCCTGGTCACCGACGACGACGTGAACGGGCAGGTCCACCAGGTCGACGGGCAGGAAGGGGGTGTGCAGGTAGGCGTGCAGGTGGCGGACCACCCAGTGCGGGCCGAGCTGTTCGCAGGAGCGCTCGGCCATCTCGGCCCGCAGATCCGGGGCGATCGGCTTGCGCGACCTGGCCCGGATGCCGTCCTCCGCGCCCAGCCGCAACAGGTCGAGGAAGGCGGGCAGTTCGGCCCAGGTGAAGTCCTCCGGACGCTGCCGGTGGAACGGCGAGACCAGGACGACGCCCTGGACGCCGAGTTCCTCGCGCGGGTCCCGGCCGGCCTCGGCCAGGTCGGCGAGCAGGGTGAGCAGCAGGACCGTCGCATAGGAGTGCGCGATCACCACGTCCACGCCGCCGGGGATCCGCCGTACCGCCTCGGTGATCCAGGCGGTGTCGTTCCGTTCGGCCACCGCGAAGGCGCCGCCCGCCCGCCAGGGCAGACCGGCACTCCACAGCTCCAGCCCCGGCGGCCGGTGCGCGACGAAGGCGTCCCAGCAGCTCTCGCTGCTGCCGAGGCCGTGCAGCAGCAGCGCGCGCCGGCCGGCTTCGCCGTACGCGGTCCGCTGCCGGAGCACGAGCGGCTCGACATCGCCTTGTCGGAGCACCGGATATCCCTTTCCGAAGAAATTCGGGCAGCGGATGATATGGCCGGGGCAGCAGAATTCTTTCCGCCCGGCAGACGCCCGCCACGCTAACAACCTTTTCCGCGCCGCCAGACGGTCGGCCGGTGATTTTGCAGCGATATGCAATCCGCCGCACGGGGCGCGCTTTACCGGCGCGCCGCACACTCAAATCATCCAGGAATTCCGGCCCGCCGAAAGGGCCGTTTCAGCAAGCTGCGACTACAGATGTCTCCAAGCGGCTACGACGTCGTCGGCGTCGGCGTGTGCCGACAGCGACCGCCGCGCCACCACCAGGGCCTTCGGCCAGTTGACGGTCAGTACGGCGGCCAGTCGCGCGCCGCGCCGGTAGGCGACGGCGAACCGCCGTCGCTCACCGCCGGCCCGCACCACGGTGACCTCGTCGTCCGGGTCGGGCCGGCCGAGCAGGGTGATCTTGCCGCCGTACTGGTCGGACCAGACGAAGAACGCGTGCCGGAAGGGCGCCGGTTCGGGCCCGGCGATGCTCCGGGCCACGGCGTCGGCCTGTTCCACGGCGTTGGTCCAGTGCTCCACCCGTACGTGCCGGTCCAGGAGCGGGTCGTGCCAGCGGGCGACGTCCCCCACGGCGTACACCGTGCGGTCTGCGACGGCCGCGCCGTACGCGTCGCACAGGACACCGCCGTCGGCGTGCAGCGCGACGCCGGAGCCGGCCAGCCAGCCGGTGTTCGGGCGGACGCCGATGCCGACGACGACGGCGTCCGCGGGCAGCACGCCGCCGTCGGTGAGGGCCACGCCGGTGACCGACGGCTCACCCACGAGCGAGGCGACGGAGGTGCCGGTCAGCAGCCGGACGCCGTTGTCCGTGTGGAGCAGGGCGAGTTCGGCGGCGACGTCCTCGCCGAGCAGCCCGGACAGCGGTGCGGGCAGGGCCTCCACCACGGTCACCTCGATCCCTCGGGCGCGGGCCGTCGAGGCCACCTCGGCGCCGATGAAGCCGCCGCCCACGACGACCAGCCGGCCGACGCGGTCGAGATCGGCGCGCAGCCCGTGGCAGTCCGCGAGGGTGCGCAGCACGTGCACGCCTCCGCGGGGCATGCCGGGCAGTGGGCGGGGTGCGGCGCCGCAGGCCAGGACCAGCCGGTCGTAACCGAGCCGGGTGCCGTCGTCGAGACGGAGCACGCGGTCCGTGGTGTCCAGGTGGGTGGCGGCGGCGACACGGCGTTCGGCGCCCCACTGCGCGGGGTCGCCGAGCGAGGCGCGCCCGGCGTCCCAGTCACCGGCGAGGATCTGCTTGGACAGCGGCGGACGGTCGTACGGGGCGTCCGGGTCGGGGTCGACCAGGACGACCTCGCCGGTGTGGCCGGCCTCCCGCAGTCCCGCCGCGAGGCGGCTGCCGCCGACCGAGGCGCCGACGATCACCACACGGCCGGCGGCCACCGCACCGCCGGCGGCCACCGCATGCCCGGCGGTCACCGCATCGCCGGAAGCCACCACTTGCCCGGAGATCACCGCACCGTCAGAGGCCACCACTTGCCCCGAGGCCACCGCACCACCGGAAGCCACCACTTGCCCCGAGGCCACCGCACCACCGGAAGCCACCACTTGCCCCGAGGCCACCGCACCACCGGAAGCCACCACTTGCCCCGAGGCCACCGCACCGTCAGAGGCCACCGCATGCCCCGAGGCCACCCCTTCCTCGGCGGTCACGACACGGCTCCCTCGGTCACGGCGTCCGGGGCGTGTGCTGCCAGCGCGCGCGGGGTGCGCAGCTCCAGTACGTCGCGCAGCCCGAAGGTCCAGCCCGCCTTGCGGGCCTTGTTGGCCAGCCGGGCGGCCCGGAGGCTGTCGCCGCCCCGGCCGAAGAAGTCGTCGTCGAGGTAGACCGCGGGCAGGCCGAGGATCTCGGCGAACAGGGCGCACAGCCGCGCCTCGGCCTCGGTCTCCGCCTCGTCGCCCACCACGGCGTCCTCGGCCGGCGGCTCGGGGAGCGCGTCCTTGTCGAGCTTGCCGTTGGACGTCAGGGGCAGTTCGCCGACCACGACGACGGACGCGGGGACCATGTAGGCGGGCAGTACGCGGGCGACGGCCTCGCGCAGCCGGTCCGGGTCGACGCTCGCGCCGTCCTCCGGGACCACGTAGCCCGCCAGGTACCAGTCGCCGGAGCGGTCCTCGCGGGCGATCACGGCCGCCTGCCGCACGCCCGGCCGGGCGGCCACCACCGAGGTGACCTCGCCGAGTTCGATGCGGTAGCCGCGGATCTTGACCTGGTCGTCGGTGCGGCCCAGGTACTCGAGGTGCCCGTCGGGCCGCATCCGCGCGATGTCGCCGGTGCGGTACATCCGCCCGCCGCCGGGTGCGGCGACGAACCGTTCCGCGGTCAGTGCGGGGCGGCCCAGATAACCGCGCGCGACCTGGCCGCCCGCGATGTACAGCTCGCCCTCGGTGCCGGGCGGGACCGGGTTCAGCCGCTCGTCCAGGACGTGCAGTTCCGTTCCCGGGGTCGGGCGGCCGATGGGGGTGGCGCCGGGCTCGATCGGGTCGTCGGGCCCGATGGAGAAGACGCAGCAGCCGACGGTCGCCTCGGTCGGCCCGTACTCGTTGACCACGGTCGCGCCCGGGTGGGTGCGCCGCCACCGGTCGACGACGTCACCGATCAGCATCTCGCCGCCGACGACCAGTTCCCCCGTCGGTGACAGGCTGCTCGGCAGCGCGGTCAGCAGCGGCAGATGCGACGGGGTCGCCTTGACGAAGCCGGGCCGCCCGGCCGCCGTACCGGGCTCCGGCTCCCGGTCCAGCGACCCGACACGCACCTGGCCGCCCAGCAGCAGCGGCCCGTACAGCGCGGTGACCGTGAGGTCGAACGCCACCGGGGAGTGCAGCAGCGCGCCCTCCGCCAGACTCGGGTAGGCGGCGCGGGCGAACTCCAGGTAGCGCAGGAGGGTGTCGTGCTGCACCGTCACGCCCTTGGGACGGCCGGTGGACCCGGAGGTGTAGATGACGTACGCCAGGGTCCGCGCGGTGAGCGGGGCGGGCCGGTCGGCGTCCGTGGGGTCGTGCGCGGGGGCGCCGGCCGCCTCGGCGGCGGCGACCACGGCGGGGACCGCCAGCGTCCTCGGGCCGCCCTCGGCCCCGGTCTCGTCCCCGGCCCCGGCGTCCGGTACGAGCATCAGCTCCAGCCCGGTGTCCTCGACGATGTACGCGAGCCGCCCGGCCGGGCAGTCGCTGTCGACCGGCACATAGGCCGCACCGGCCTTGAGCACGCCGAGCAGGGCCACCAGCAGGTCGGCCGACCGGGGGATCCGGACCCCGACCACGTCCTCCGGGCCGATGCCGCGGGCCAGCAGCTGGTGCGCGAGCAGATTCGCCCGGTGGTTGAGCCCGGCGTAGTCCAGTTCGCGTCCACCGCTGTGGACGGCGACGGCGTGCGGAGTGCGCGCCACCTGCGCCTGGAAGAGTTCGGGGAGGGACGGTTCGGCCATGGTGTTGTCCTCTTGCTTCGGAAGTCGTCCGTGATCGACCGGCTGGGTCAACCGGCCCGGTGCGCGGCCAGCTGACGGATCGTCGGACGCAGGTACAGGTCGCGCATGGCCACCGTGTGGCCGCCGCGTCGGCGCAGGGCGGCGCCCACGCGCATGGCGAGCAGCGAGTTGCCGCCCAGGTCGAAGAAGTTGTCGTCCGGACCGACGGGTACGCCGAGCACCTCACGCCAGACGTCGAGCAGTACCTCCTCGAAGGTGTCACCCCCCGAGGCGGCGTCCTGCGGCGCCGTCGTCGTGGCGGCGGCCGGGCGGGGGGCGGTGGCCGGGCGGGGGGCGGGGGCCGGTCCGGGCAGCCGGCGGGTGTCGAGCTTGCCGTTGGTGGTGAGCGGCATCCGGTCGAGGGCGGTGACCGTCGACGGCACCATGTACTCGGGCAGGAACCGGGTCGCGCGCTGTCGTACGGAGGCGGTGTCGTCGCCGTCCATCACCACGTAGGCGTCGAGCTGGGCGGTCGCCGCGTCGTCGGGGTCGGCCCGGTTGAGCACCACGGCCGCCGCCGTCACCTGCGGGTCGTCGAGCAGCACCGAGCGGATCTCGTCGAGTTCGATGCGGAAGCCGCGCAGCTTGACCTGGCTGTCCAGCCGGCCCAGGTGCTCCAGCCGGCCGTCGGGCAGCAACCGGCCCTTGTCGCCGCTGCGGTACAGCCGCTCGCCGGTGCGCGGGTCGGTCAGGAACCGCTGCTCGGTGAGCTCGGGCTTGTTCAGGTAGTGCGCGGCGACACCCGCGCCGCCGACGTGGATCTCACCGGCGACACCGGCCGGCAGCGGCCGGCCCTCGGGGTCGGCGACCCGGACCCACCAGCCGGGCAGCGCGTGCCCGACGGACTTGGATCCGGTGAGCGCCTCGGCCCGGGTGACGGTCTGCGCGGTCACATGCACCGTCGTCTCGGTGATGCCGTACATGTTGACCACCCGGCACTCGGTCTCCGGGTGCCGGTCGAACCAGGGCAGGAGCATGCGCGGGTCGAGTCCCTCGCCGCCGAAGACGACCAGCCGCACCGGTGCGGGGTCCGCGCCGTCCCGCTCGACCTCGACCAGGTGGGCGAAGGCCGACGGGGTCTGGCTGAGCACCGAGACCCGCTCCTCGCGCAGCAGCCGGTGGAAGTCCTCCGGGGAACGCGACACCCAGTAGGGCACGACGACCAGCCGGCCCCCGGTCAGCAGACAGCCCCAGATCTCCCACACCGAGAAGTCGAACGCGCTGGAGTGGAACAGCGTCCAGGTGTCGTCCTCGCCCAGCGCGAAGTCGTCGGTGGTGGCGGCCATCAGGCTGAGGACGTTGACGTGCGGGATGACGCAGCCCTTGGGGCGGCCGGTGGAGCCGGAGGTGTAGATGACGTACGCCGGGTCGTCGGCGCCGGTCTCCGACGGCGGGGGCCCGTCGCACCGCTCGGGGGCGCGTTCCTCGAGTTCGGCCGGGGACAGCACCCGGATGGTGCCGCCGCCGGGGAAGTCGGCGCGGTCGGTGAGCACCGTGGTGAGTCCGGCGTCGGAGGTCGTGTAGGCGAGCCGGTCCTCGGGGTGGGCGGGGTCCATGGGCACGTAGGTCGCGCCCGCCTTGAGCACCGCGAGCAGGGCGACGATCAGTTCGGCGGAGCGCTCCAGGCACACCCCCACCCGGTCCTTGCCTGCCACGCCCAGGGCGCGCAGGGCGTGGGCGAGCCGGTCGGCGCGGCGGTCGAGTTCGCCGTACGTCAGCCGGGTGTCCTCGAAGCACACGGCGACGGCGTCCGGCCGCGCGGCGGCGACCGCCGCGACGGCGGTGTCGATCCGCCGCGGGGCGAAGGGCGGCAGCGGGGCGGTCCGGCGGTGTGCGGCCAGGCGGTCGGCCTCCTCCGCGTCCCACGGCCGTACGTCGGCGACGAGGGTGTCCGGCGCCTCGGCGAGCGTCCGGTGCACCTGGCACACGTGCCGCAGGAGCTGGTCGGCGATGTCGGCGGACAGCGTCCGCGGGGAGTGGTCGCAGCGCAGTACCCGCTCGCCGGCGGCATCGCGCGTCACCGTGACGGTCACCGGGAAGGGCGGGAGCTGGAACGGCCGGTACTCGGCGAGGACCGCGCCGGGCAGGCCGGCGGCCGGGTCCCGGTCGGCGAAGACCAGGCCCACGACGGCCGCCGAGCCGGGCGCCGCGGCAGTCGTCGGCCCGGGCCGCGTCTCCCCGGCGGCGAGGGCCGTACGGAGCTCCTTGTCGACGGTGCCGAGCGTGCGCCCGCCGTCCGCCGCCACCGGTACCGGGGCGATCCGCTCGGCGGACGCACCGGCGTCGGCGACGAGTGCCGCGAACTCGGGACGACCGACACCCTCGTAGCGGGCGAGGACGACACCGAGGGCGGTGGCCCAGCTCCCGGCGTCCGTCTCCGGATGGTCCGCGGACAGGGGCAGCAGGCGGGTCTCGGGTGCTTGCGGGCCGTGCGGCCGGCCGAGCCCCCAGTCCGGCTGCGCGCCGGGCGCGTACTCGGCGGGTTCGGCGGCCGGTGGCGTGGCGGCCGTGAGGGCGACGTCCGTCGCCTCCCCCAGCAGGTACGCGGTGAACGCGTACAGGGCCGCCGTGTCCAGGGCGGCGCGACGGGCCACCACGATCAGGTCGGTGACGCCGTCGGCGTAGTGCAGCAGCACCGCCCGCACCGGGGCGTCTTGGTGGGCGGGCAGCGGGCGGGCGAGTTCGCGGGCCCGCCACCGCTCGGCGGCGGGCGCGTCGGCGCGGCACGGCACCCGCTCGGTCCACAGCCGTGCGGTGCCGGGGAGGACCGCCGCCGAGCCCGTGGCGGCGGGCAGCGCGGCGGCCAGGGCGGCGAACCGCGCGGCCGGTCCGTCCGGTCCGTCCGCCGGCGGTCCGGCGGCGAGGCGCACGCGCAGGGCGTGGCAGGACGCGCCGGGTGGCGCGGCGGGCCGCTCGGGCGTGCGCGGTGCGACGGCGGCGTCCTGTTCAGAGTTCGACACGACTGGTCCCCTAGGCATGGTGGGTGATGGCTCAGCGGGTGGTGAAGCCGCCGTCGACGGTCAGCACGGAGCCGGTCACCTGCCTGGACTCGTCGGAGGCCAGCCAGAGCGCGGCCCCCGCCACGTCCTCCGGCTCGATCAGCGCGTTCATCGGCTGCGACTGGACGAAGGTCTGCTCGTGCTCGCCGACCGGCAGCTTCAGCGACCTGGCGATCTCGGTGAGCATCCGGCCCTCGGCCCCGCTGTCGTCCCGGATGGAGCCCGGGCACAGGGCGTTGACGCGGACCTTGAGCGGGGCGTAGTCCAGGGCGGTCGCCTTGGTCAGCCCGATCAGGCCGTGCTTGGAGGCGGTGTATCCGGCGAAGTGGCGGTAGCCGACCAGCCCGGCGGTGGAGGCGACGTTGACGATGCTGCCGGAGCGGCGGGCGACCATGTGCGGGCCGACCAGCGAGATCATGCGCCAGGCGCCGGACAGGTTGACGTCGATCATCACCTGCCACTCGTCCTCGGTGATCTCGTGCGTCGTCCGGCCCGACGGTGCCACGATGCCCGCGTTGTTGACGAGGACGTCGATGGCGCCGAACCGGTCGAGCGTCCGGTCGACCGCCGCGCGCAGGGCCGCGCCGTCGCGGATGTCGGCGGCGGCCGTGAGCACGGCGGCGCCCTGCTCGCGGCAGAGCCGCGCGGTGTGGTCCAACTGGCTGACGGTGCCGAGCGGGTAGGGCACGCCGTCGACGTCGCCGCACACGTCGAGCAGGGCGAGATCGGCGCCCTCCCGGCTGAACGCCAGCGCGCAGGCACGGCCGACACCGCGCGCGGCTCCCGTCACGACGACGGTCTTTCCTTGCAGGCGCACCAGAACTCCTTGAATGGTTGGGGGCGGGTCGCCGGGCCCGTCGCGCCGGCTCAGGCGGGGCGGACGTCCGCGAGTACGTCGATCAGGCCTTCGGGGTTGTCGACCAGGTACATGTGGCCGCCCTCGACCTCCACGAACCGGAAGTCCCCGCTGGTGGCCTTGGACCACTCCATGGCCTGCTCGGTGGTGACCAGGGTGTCGGTGGTGCCGCGCACGGAGACGATCGGCGCGGGCAGCGGTTCGGCGGAGGAGGGGACGTAGCTCTCGTGCATCTCCACGTCGGCACGGAGCGTGGGCAGCAGCAGCTCCCGCATCTCCGGGTCCTCCAGGGCGTCGTGCCGGTAGCCCGCGAACTCCTTGACCCGGTCCAGGAACTCGTCGTCGCCGAGTCCGCTCGCCCCGTTCTCGCGCCGGGTCCACGGTCCGGGCGAGCCACTGACCACGAGGGCGGCCAGCTCGACGCCGTCGGTCACGGCCAGGCGGTGGGCGATCTCGTACGACAGCACCGCGCCCAGGCTGTGGCCGAACAGGACGACCGGGCCGACGCCCTTGACCCGCTCCAGCACCTCGGGCAGCAGCCCGTCGGCGGCCACGACCGCGTCCTGGTACGGCTCCTCCGCGAAGCGCTGCTCACGGCCGGGGAGCTGGACGGCCGCGAGGTCGAACCGGTCCTGGGCGAGCGGCACCCAGGGGCGGAAGACCGAGGCGCCGGCCCCGGCGAACGGCACGCAGAGCACGACCGTCTTTGCCATGGTGATTCCTTTTCTGTGCGGTGTCGTTGTGCTGTGTGTCAGCTGTGTCAGCTGTGCCGGCTGTCGGCCGTGTCAGCTGTGCCGGCTGTCGGCCGTGTCGGCCGTGGCGGCCGTGTGCCGGGCGTCGGCCGGGTGAGCGGTGCGGGCCAGCTTCTTCGCCAGTACCGCCCCGATCTCGGCGAGGGGTTCGGGCCGCACCAGGTCGTTGTGGGCGACGGCGACGGTGTGGATCTCCAGGCCGCCGTCGACGTGGTCCAGCCAGTGGTCGGGGTCACCGGCCGGGTCGACGGTCGCGGCGAACATCACCGCGCCCGCGCGGCTGCGCCCGGTGAGCGCGGCCCCGTCGAGGCGGAAGCTGTTCGCCATCACCCGCTGCAGGCGCCGCAGCTGGTCCGCCGTCAGGCCCGCCAGGTCGTTGCCGGTGGACCGTACGGCCGCCATGACGGTGTCGACGTCGACCGGGCCGTCGAGCCCGGCCGCGTCGAGCCCCGCGGCGGAGAGGATGCCGTCGAGGAACTCCCGCTCGGAGAAGCGCGCGTCGGGCTCGGCCGTGGTGCTCGGGTAGGCGTCCAGCAGGGCGAGCAGCTCGACCTCCTGGCCCGCGGCCTCCAGCCGGACGGCCATGGCGTGCGCGATCCGGCCGCCGAGGGACCAGCCGAGCAGCCGGTAGGGGCCCTCCGGCTGGACCGCGCGGATCCGGGTCACGTAGTCGTCCGCCATCTCCTCCAGCGACGCCGGCAGCGGGTCGTCGCCGTCGAGTCCGACGGCCTGGAGGCCGTGCAGCCCGACCTCGGCCGGCAGGTGCTCGGCGAGACCGGCGTACGGCCAGCTGAGCCCGCCGAGCGGGTGCACGCAGAACAACGGGGCGTCCGGGCCGCCGGGGCGCAGGGTCAGCAGCGGGGCGGTCGGTCCCGTCGCGCCGTCCTGGCCGAGGCGGCCGGCGAGGGTCGCCACCGTCGGCGCCTCGAAGATCGACACCACCGACATCTCCGCCCCGAGCCGGTCCCGGACCCGGCTGATGAGCTTGGTGGCGAGCAGCGAGTGACCGCCGAGGTCGAAGAAGTTGTCGTCGATGTGGACCGTGTCGTGGCCGAGGAGTTCGGCGAAGATCTCGCAGAGCACCGTCTCGGTCTCGTCGCGCGGGGCGCGGCCGGGCCGGCGGTCGAGCAGGCGCGGCGCGGGGAGCGCCTTCTTGTCGACCTTGCCGTTCGGGGTGACCGGCACGGCGTCGACGACCGCGTAGTGCACGGGCACCATGTGGTCGGGCAGCAGGGCGGCGAGAAGGTCACGCAGCTCCTCCGGTTCCACGGGGGCGGCCGGGTCGGCGACGGTGACGTACGCGGCGAGGCGGGTGTCGCCCGACGGGTCCCGGTGCGCGGTCACGACGGCGCTGCCGACGCGGGGGTGCCGGGTGAGCGCGTGCTCGATCTCGCCCAGCTCGACGCGCTGCCCGCGGATCTTCACCTGGTCGTCGGTACGGCCGAGGAACTCGATCACCCCGTCACGGGTGACCCGGGCGAGGTCGCCGGTGCGGTAGAGCCGGGAGCCGGGCGGGCCGTACGGGTCGGCCACGAACCGCTGCGCCGTCAGGTCCGGCCGGCCGAGGTAGCCGTGCGCCAACTGCACGCCGCCCAGGTACAGTTCGCCGCTGCTTCCGGTCGGGGCCGGGGTGAGGGCGGCGTCCAGCACATAGGTCCTGGTGTTCCAGATGGGCCGGCCGATCGGCACGGACGGGGTGTCCGGGGCGGTGGCGCAGTCCCAGGCGGTGACGTCGACGGACGCCTCGGTCGGGCCGTAGAGGTTGTGCAGTTCCACGCCGCCGAGCACGGCCCGGAACCGGTCGCGCAGGCCGGCGGGCAGGGCCTCGCCGCTGCACAGCACGCGGCGCAGCCCGGTGCAGCGGGCGGCCTCCGGATCGGCGAGGAACACCTCCAGCATCGACGGCACGAAGTGGACCGTGGTGACGGCCGCGTCCTGGACCAGCCGGGCCAGGTAGGCGGGGTCCCGGTGGCCTCCGGGCCGGGCGGCGACCTGCACCGAACCGGTCACCAGCGGCCAGAAGAACTCCCAGACGGAGACGTCGAATCCGGACGGTGTCTTCTGCAGCACCCGGTCGTCGGGGCCGAGGCGGTAGGCGTCCTGCATCCACAGCAGGCGGTTCACGATGCCCCGGTGGGGCACGACGACGCCCTTGGGGCGGCCGGTGGAGCCGGACGTGTAGATGACGTAGGCGGGCGAGTCCGGCAGCGGACCGGGCAGCGCCCGGACCGCGTCGGCGGGCACGGCCGTCAGTTCCCAGTCGGTGCCGAGGTCGTCCAGCACGACGAGTGAGCGGACGGTGCCCTTGACGCCCTCGGGCAGGGCGCGGAGCGCGTCCCCGGTGGTGACCAGGACGGCCGGGCGGGCGTCCCCGAGGACGTAGGCGATCCGCTCGGCCGGGTAGTCGGTCTCCACCGGCAGATAGGCGGCGCCCGCCTTGAGCGCGGCGAGCAGGGCCACGGTCAGGGCCGCCGAGCGCGGCACGGCCACCGCGACGACGTCGCCGCGGCGTACGCCGCGGGCGGCGAGCAGCGCGGCCAGACGGGACGAGCGTTCGTCGAGTCCGGCGTAGCTCAGCTCACCGTCCTCGGCGACGACGGCCGGCCGGTCCGGGGTGCGTGCCGCCTGCGCCGCGAAGAGTCCGGCGACGGTCTCCGGCGCGAAGCCGGACTCCGTCACGGGAGGCAGTTCGAGCGTGCGGGCGGTGTCGTTGAGGCCGGTCAGCAGCCGCTCGTGCTCGGCCGGGTCGAGGATGTCGATCCGGGTGAGCGGGGTCGCCGGTTCGGCGGCACCGGTGGTGAGCAGCCGGGCGAGCCGTTCGCCGATGAGCCGCACGGTGCCGGCGTCGAACAGGTCGGCGCTGTACTCGATGGACACGTCGATGCCGGCGGGGGCACCGTCGAGGTCGGTGCGTTCGACGAAGTTGAAGCCGAGGTCGAACTTGGCCGCGGAGGTCTCCTGGTCGATCGGGCGGGCGGTCAGTCCGGGCAGGTCGAGCGAGGCGACCGCGTTGTTCTGCAGCACGATCATCACCTGGAACAACGGGTGCCGCGCCAGCGACCGGGCCGGCTGCACCGCGTGCACCAACTGCTCGAACGGCAGGTCCTGATGCGCGTACGCCGCCAGGTCCGCCACCCGGACCCGCTCGACCAGCTCCCGGAAGCCCGGGTCCCCCGACACGTCGGTGCGCAGCACCAGCGTGTTCACGAAGAACCCGACCAGATCGTCCAGCGCGGCGTCCGTGCGGCCCGCGATCGCCGTCCCCAGCGGGACGTCCGGCCCGGCACCCAGCCGGGACAGCAGCCCCGCCACACCGGCCTGCAACACCATGAACAGACTCGAACGCGTCGACCGCGCCAGGTCCATCAGGTCCCGGTGCAGCCGCGCTCCCAGCTCCACGGACACCACACCGCCGCGGTACGACGCCACCGCCGGACGCGCCCGGTCCACCGGAAGGTTCAACTCGTCCGGCAGACCGTCCAGCGCGTCGCGCCAGTACGCCAGCTGCGCCGCGATCGGCGAGCCCTCGTCGTCCTCACCGCCGAGCACGTCCCGCTGCCACAGCGCGTAGTCCGCGTACTGCACGGGCAGGGGCTGCCAGTCGGGCGTCGCGCCGTCCAGGCGCGCCCGGTAGGCGACGGCCAGGTCACGCGCCAGCGGCGCCTGCGACCAGCCGTCCCCCGCGATGTGGTGCATCACGACGCACAGCACGTGCTCGGTCCCGTTCCCGGTCCCGGTGACCCGGAACAGCGACGCCCGCACCGGCAGGTCCACCGCCAGGTCGAAGCCGGCCGAAGCGGCCGATCCGAGCGCCGCCGCCAGGCCCTCCTCGGTCACCTCGACGACCTCGACGGGCACCGTGGCCTGTGCGACCGGCACGACCCGCTGCCACGGTTCGCCGTCGGTTTCCGGGAACACGGTGCGCAGGGCCTCGTGCCGGGCGACCACGTCGTTGAACGCGGCGGTGAGCGCCGGCACGTCGAGCGCCCCGGAGAGCCGCACCGCCAGCGGGACGTTGTAGGTCCCGCTCGGCCCCTCCATCCGGTTCAGGAACCACAGCCGCCGCTGGGCGAAGGCCAGCGGCACCCGCTCCGGGCGCTCCTGCGCCGCGCGGACCGGCGGACGCCCGCCCGTCGACGAGCCGACCACCCGCTCCGCGAGCGCCGCCACCGTCTGCGCGTCGAAGATGTCCCGGAACGGGAGCTCGATGCCGAAGGTGGAGCGGACGCGGCTGACCAGCCGGGTGGCGAGCAGCGAATGGCCGCCCAGGTCGAAGAAGCTGTCGTCGATGCTGGTGACCGGCTTGCCGAGCAGGTCGGCGAAGAGTCCGCACAGGGTCCGCTCGATGTCGTTGCGCGGGGCGCGTGCCGTGCTGTGGTGGGGCTCGGGCAGCGCGTCGAGGTCGATCCGGCCGTCGGCGGTGCGCGGGAAGGCGTCGAGGGCCGGGTAGTGGGCGGGGACCGCGTACTCGGGGAGTGCGCTCGCGGCGTGCGCGCGCAGTGTCTCGGCGTCCGCCGGGGCCGCCGGGTCGGCGGGGACGTGGTGGGCGACCAGCACGGTCGTGCCGGCGGGCCCCGGGCGGGCGGTCACGAGCGCCGCGCCGACGGCGGGGTGTCCGGTCAGGACGCCCTCGATCTCGCCGGGTTCGACGGGCCGGCCGCCGACGGTGATCCGGTCGTCGGTACGCCCGACGAGCTCGACGGTGCCGTCCCGGGTGATGCGGGCCAGGTCGCCGGTGCGGAAGAGGCGGGAGCCGGGCGGGCCGTACGGGTCGGCCACGAACCGCTGCGCCGTCAGGTCCGGCCGGCCGGCATAGCCGTGCGCCACCTGTACGCCGCCGACGTAGAGTTCGCCGGTGCTGCCGAAGGGCAACGGGGCGAGGTGCCCGTCGAGGACGTAGACCCGGGTGTTGCGGACCGGCCGGCCGGCCGGCGGGTGGGCGGCGGGCGTGCCGGTGGTGCCGTTCCAGGCCAGGGCGTCGAAGGACGCCTCCGTGGGACCGTGCAGTACGTGCAGTTCCGCTCCTGCCGACAGCGCCCGGAACCGTTCGGGCAGGCCGGCCGGCAGGGGCTCGCCGCCGCACAGCACGCGGCGCAGCCCGGTGCGGTGGGCGGCCTCCGGCTCGGCGAGGAACACCTCCAGCACGGACGGCGCGAAGTGGACCGTGGTCACGCCGGTACGGCGGATCAGCCGGGCCAGGTGGACCGGGTCGCGGTGGCTGCCGGGCCCGGCGACCACCTGGGCGGCGCCCGCGACCAGCGGGGCGAACTGCTCCCAGACGGACACGTCGAGGTCCTCGGGGGCCTTGTGCAGCACCCGGTCGTCGGGGCCGAGGCCGTAGGCGTCCCGCATCCACAGCAGCCGGTTCACCAGGCCCCGGTGGGGCACGAGGACGCCCTTCGCGCCGGACGTGTGGATCAGGTAGGCGGGTGAGTCCGGCAGCGGGCCCGGCAGCTCACGGACCGCGTCCACGGTCACGGCCGCGGGTTCGTCGACGAGCACCGGCTCCCGCACGGAAGCGGGCAGGGAGGGCAGTGTGTCCCGCGTGGTGAGGACGGCGGCGGGCGCCGCCGCGGCGAGGATGCCGGCGATCCGCCGGGCCGGGTCGTCCGGCTGGATCGGCAGGCAGACGGCGCCGGCCCGCAGCACCGCGAGGTGCCCCACGGTCAGGGCCGCCGAGCGCGGCACGGCGACGGCGACGACATCGCCCCCGCGTACGCCACGGGCCGCGAGCAGCGCGGCCAGGCGGCCGGAGCACTCGTCGAGCTCGGCGTAGCTCAGCTCGGCGTCCTCGGCGACGACCGCCGTCCGGTCCGGGGTCCGCGCCACCTGGGCCGCGAAGAGCCCGGGGACGGTGTCGGAGGATGCGGTCCCGTCGGAGTGCTCGGGCCGCTCGGAGTGCTCGGGTCCGCCGGAGCGTTCGGGTCCGCCGGTGTGCGCGATGCCGGGCCGGCCGGTCAGCAGCTGCTGCCACTCGCGCGGTTCGAGCAGGTCGAGCCGGCTCAGCGGCATGGCGGGGTCGGCGACGGCCAGCGTCAGCATGCGTACCAGGCGCCTGCCGAGGACGGCGACCGTGTCCTCGTCGAACAGGTCGGCGCTGTACTCGACCGTCACCTCGACACCGGCGGGCGCGCCCATGGCGTCCTTGCGTTCGACGAAGTTGAAGCCGAGGTCGAACTTCGCGGCCCCGATGTCCCCGTCGATCGGACGGGCGGTCAGTCCGGGCAGGTCCAGCGAGGCGACCGCGTTGTTCTGCAGCACGATCATCACCTGGAACAACGGGTGCCGCGCCAGCGACCGCGTCGGCTGCACCGCGTGCACCAACTGCTCGAACGGCAGGTCCTGATGCGCGTACGCCGCCAGGTCCGCCACCCGGACCCGCTCGACCAGCTCCCGGAAGCCCGGGTCCCCCGACACGTCGGTGCGCAGCACCAGCGTGTTCACGAAGAACCCGACCAGATCGTCCAGCGCGGCGTCCGTGCGGCCCGCGATCGCCGTCCCCAGCGGGACGTCCGGCCCGGCACCCAGCCGGGACAGCAGCCCCGCCACACCGGCCTGCAACACCATGAACAGGCTCGACCGCGTCGACCGCGCCAACCCGACCAGGTCCCGGTGCAGCCGCGCTCCCAGCTCCACGGACACCAGACCACCGCGGTACGACGCCACCGCCGGACGCGCCCGGTCCACCGGAAGGTTCAACTCGTCCGGCAGACCGTCCAGCGCGTCGCGCCAGTACGCCAGCTGCGCCGCGATCGGCGAATCCTCGTCGTCCTCACCGCCGAGCACGTCCCGCTGCCACAGCGCGTAGTCCGCGTACTGCACCGGCAGCGGGGCCCACTCGGGCGCCGCGCCGTCGGCCCGCGCCCGGTACGCCGCCCCGAGATCCCGCGCCAGCGGCGCCTGCGACCAGCCGTCCCCCGCGATGTGGTGCACCACGACGCACAGCACGTGCTCGGTCTCGGCGACCCGGAACAGCGACGCCCGCACCGGCAGGTCCACCGCCAGGTCGAAGCCGGACGAAGCGGCCGATCCGAGCGCCGCCGCCAGGCCCTCCTCGGTCACCTCGACGACCTCGAACGGCAGGCTCACCTCGGCGACCGGCACCACCTGCTGCCAGGGCTGCCCGTCCGCGTCGGGGAACACCGTGCGCAGCGACTCGTGCCGCCCCACGACATCCACCAGCGCCGACCGCAGCGCCGCCACGTCCAGCGTCCCCGACAGCCGTACCGCCAGCGGGATGTTGTACGTCCCGCTCGGCCCCTCCATCCGGTTCAGGAACCACAGCCGCCGCTGGGCGAACGACAGCGGCACCCGCTCCGGGCGCTCCTGCGCCGCGCGGACCGGCGGACGCCCGCCCGTCGACGAGCCGACCACCCGCTCCGCGAGGGCGGCGACGGTCTGCGCGTCGAACAGGGCACGGACCGGGAGTTCGATGTCGAAGACGCTGCGCACCCGGCTGACCAGCCGGGTGGCGAGCAGCGAATGGCCGCCCAGGTCGAAGAAGTTGTCGTCGACGGAGACCGAGGGCACGCCCAGGGCCTCGGCGAACAGTCCGCAGAGCACCTCCTCGTGCGGGGTCCTCGGGGCCCGTCCCCCGCCGGAGACGACGGTCAGGTCCGACACCGACGGGCCGGTACCGCCACCGGTCTCCGCCTCGGCGGCGGCCGTCCACCCCTCGGGGACGGCGATGGACGCCAGCGCGTCGGTCACCGCCCGCGTGTCGTCGTCGGCGAGGGCCGTCAGCAGCCCCTCCAGCGCGGCCAGCAGACCCCCCGCGACCTCGGGGGTGAACAGTCCGCCCTGGTACCCCAGACGCAGTTGGAGGCGCTCGCCGGGTACGACGATCAGGGTCAGCGGGTAGTGCGTGGCGTCGTCACCGGAGACACCGGTCACGGTGAGGCCGCCGATCGACGACTGGAGCGAGTCGGCGTCCACCGGGTAGCTCTCGAAGGCCACCAGGCTGTCGAAGAGGCGGCCGTGGCCCGCCGCGCCCTGGACCTCGGTCAGTCCGATGTAGTGGTGGTCGAGGAGGGCGGACTGCTCGTCCTGGACCCGCAGCAGCAGGTCGCGCAGGGACTCGCCGGTGCCGAGCCGGACGCGGACCGGCACGGTGTTGATGAACAGGCCCACCATGGTCTCGACGCCCTCGATCTGGGGCGGGCGCCCGGAGACGGTCGCGCCGAACACGACGTCGTCGGTGCGGGTGAGCCGGGCCAGCAGCAGGCCCCAGGCGACCTGGACGGCGGTGTTGACGGTGATGCCGAGCCTGCGGGCGAGCGCGGTCAGGCGCGCGCTCGGTCCGGCGGGCAGGTCGACGGTGAGCCGGCCGGGCAGCGCGGCCACGGAGTCGTCGGCGTCGGGGGCGACCAGGGTGGCGCCGGGGAGGCCGTCGAGCGCGGACCGCCAGGCCGCGAGGCCCTGCCGCTTGTCCTGCTTGCGCAGCCAGGCCAGGTACAGCTTGAAGGGGGCGGCGGGCGGCAGGGCGGACGCGTCCCCGCCCGCGCCGTACAGCGCGAACAGTTCGCCGAGGACGATCGGCATGGACCAGCCGTCCAGCAGGATGTGGTGGCAGGCGAACATCAGCCGCCAGCCGGCCTCGGCCGTGCGCACCACGGTGAACCGCAGCAGCGGCGGGGCGGTGAGGTCGAAGCGCACCTCCCGCTCGGCCGCGTCCAGTTCGGCCAGCCGCGCCGCCCGTTCCGGCTCGCCGAGGCCGGACAGGTCGTGCACGGCGACGGGGGTCTCGAACGCGCGCGGGACGACGCTGACGGGCCTGCTCAGGTTCTCCGAGAGGAAGCCGGCCCGCAGGTTGCCGCGGCGGATCAGCAGCGCGCGGACGGCGTCGCGGAAGACGTCCAGGTCGAAGGGGCCCTCGAAGTCGATGGCCAGCCGCACGGTGTAGACGTCGAGGGCGTCTTGGTCGTAGGTCGCGTGGAAGAGCATCCCTTCCTGCAGCGGTGCCAGGGGAAGGATGTCCTCGAAGAGGTCGTTGCTGGTCACTGGGTCTTCCTCCACTCTGCTTCCAGCACCCCGAGGTCGTCGAGTTCGAGGTCGATCAGTGACAGGTCCGAGGGGGTGAGCCCGGTGGGCTGTTCCCCGGCCGCGTGGTCGGCGAGCGCGGTGAGCGCGCGGAACCATCCGTCGGCCAGCCGGCGCAGCTCGTCGGGCTCCAGCAGGCGGCGCGGCCAGGTCCAGTGGGCGACCAGGCGCGGTCCGGCGGGGCCGTCCTCGACGACGACGTTGAGGGAGACCGCGTGCGGGGCCGGCATGTGCGGGTCGCCGCCGCCCAGTTCGCGCAGCACGTCGCCGTCGGCCGACATGCTCCAGTCGTCACCGGCGAAGTCGCCGGCGGACGCGTCGGCGACCGCCGTGCGGCCCAGGTAGTTGAAGCCGAACTGGGGCGGGTCGTAGGCGGCCAGCTCGTCGCGGGTGCGCGGGTTGAGGTGGCGCAGGAGGCCGTATCCGATGCCCTCGTCGGGCATCTCCCGCAGGGTCTCCTTGACCCGGGAGAGGGCCTTGTGCAGGGCGGTGGGGTCGTTGAACACCTGGCCCCAGGAGACCGGGCCGAGGTCGAGGCGCACCGGGGCGAGGCTGGTGAACCAGCCGACGGTGCGGGAGACGTCGAGGTCGTGTCCGGGCGGTATCTGCCGGCCGTGCCGTTCGACGTCCACCAGGACGTCGGTGCCCGCGCCGAGTCCGCGCCGCCTGCGCCAGTCGGCGACCGCGAGCGTGAACGCCGTCAGGAACACGTCCTCCACCCCGCAGCGCGCCGCGGTCGGTACGGCGGTCAGCAGCCGCTCGGTGACCTCCTCGGGCAGGGTGAGGGCGAGGGCGCTCTGGGTGCCCATGGTGTCGACGGCCGGGTCGCGCCGCTCGGCGGTCACCGGTACGTCCTCGTCGCGCAGTTGCTCCGCCCACCAGGCGACCTGCGCGGCCCGGGCGGGCTGGGCGGCCAGTTCGCCGAGCCACTGCGCCCAGCGCCGCCACGCCGTGCCGACCGGCTCGAGCGCGGGCTCCGTACCGGATGCGGCGGCCTGCCAGGCGGCGGCCAGGTCGGGGACCAGGATGCGCCAGGACACCCCGTCGACCACCAGGTGGTGGGCGACGAGCAGCAGCCGGCCCGGGGTGTGCGCCCCGGCGTCGAACCAGACGACCCGCAGCATCGCGCCGTCCGCCGGGGACAGCGCGGCCACCGCCTGCTCGGCGTGGTGCGCGATCGCGGCCCGCAGCTCCCCGGGCCCGGCGCCGGTGACGTCGACGCGGGTGACGCAGCCACCGGCGTCGACCGCGCCGCGCGCCCGTACCTCGTACGACCACTGTCCCGCCGTGTCCGACAGCGTGAGCCGCAGCGCGTCGTGGTGGTCGAGCACGGTGCGCACGGCGGTGGTCAGCGGCTCCTGGCCGAGACCGGCGGGCACCCGCAGCAGCACCGACTGGTGGAACCGCTCGGTACGGCCGCCCAGTTCGCGCAGCCAGTGGGTCATCGGGGTGAGCGGCACCTCGCCGATGCCGGCGTCCGGGTCCTGCTCGGGCAGGTCGTCCACGCTGCGGGCGACCGCCGCGAGACCCGCGACGGTCTTGTGCTCGAACACGTCCCGGGGCGTGATGACCAGGCCGCCCTTGCGGACCTCGCCGACCAGCTTGATGGAGACGATGCTGTCGCCGCCGAGTTCGAAGAAGCCGGTGTCGACGCCGACCTCGGACAGCCCCAGCACCTCGCGGAACGCCTCGGCGACGACCTTCTCCGCGTCGGTGGTCGCCGCCCGGCCGCCGTCGCCGGCCCCGAAGTCGGGTGCGGGCAGCGCCGCGTGGTCGAGCTTGCCGTTCACCGTCAGCGGCAGCGCGTCCACGACGACGACCGCCTGCGGCACCATGTACTCCGGCAGCCGCCCGGCCGCGTGGGCGCGTACGGTCTCCGGCGTCCCGTCCGCGTCGCCGTCGGGTACGACGTAGGCGACCAGCTGCCGTACGCCGGGCCGGTCCTCGCGGACGACGACCGCGGCGGAGTCCACCCCGGCGCAGCCCGAGACAGCCGCCTCGATCTCGCCGAGTTCGATGCGGAAGCCGCGCAGCTTGACCTGGTTGTCGCGGCGGCCGACGAACTCCAGCATGCCGTCGGGCCGCCACCTCACCACGTCGCCGGTGCGGTACAGCCGGGCGCCGGGCTCGCCGAACGGGTCGGCGACGAACCGCTCCGCCGTCAGCGCGGGCCGGCGCAGATAGCCGCGCGCCAGGCCGGTGCCCGCCACGTACAGTTCGCCCGCGACGCCGACCGGGCACGGGTTCAGTGCGCCGTCGAGGACGTACACCCGGGTGTTGGCGACGGGTCCGCCGATGGGCGGGGTGACGGTGCCGTCCACCGGGCCGGACGCCGTGGCGCACACGGTGGTCTCGGTGGGGCCGTAGGCGTTGATCACCCGGCGTCCGGGTGCCCAGCGGGCCACCAGGTCACGGGGGACCGCCTCACCGGCGAGCACCAGGGTCAGGCCGGTGGGCGCGGACTCCGGGTCGGCGCCGGACAGGGCGGTCGGGGTGAGGGTGGCGTGGGTGACGGCCCGCTCGCGCAGGAAGGCGGTGAGGGCGTCGCCGAGGACCGGTCCGTCGGCCGGGGTGAGCACCAGGGCGGCGCCGTTGAGCAGCGCCATCACGGTCTCCCAGGCGGCGGCGTCGAAGCTGGGCGCGGCGAACTGCCCGACCCGGCTGTCGGCCCTCACGCCGAGGTGGTCGGCCTGCCAGGCGGCCAGGCTGCCCAGCCCCCGGTGCCCGACGACGACGCCCTTGGGCCGGCCGGTGGATCCGGAGGTGTAGATCACGTAGGCGGGGTGGTCGGCGGAGAGCGGGGCCCGCCGGTCGGCGTCGGTGACCTCGGCCCCGCTGTGGCGGGCGAGGGCCGCGACGACGTCGGGGCTGTCCAGGAACACCGGCTCGGCGATCTGGTCAGGGAGCCGGTCGGCCAGCCCGGTGAGGGTGACCACGAGCACCGGGTCGCCGTCGGTGAGCATGTACTCGATGCGGTCGGCGGGGTGGTTGGGGTCGACCGGTACGTAGGCGGCGCCGGCGGTCGTCACCGCGAGGAGGGCGGTGGTGAGGTCCACGGAGCGCGGCAGGACGAGCGCGATCCGGTCCTCCGGTCCCGCCCCGCGTTCGATCAGCAGCCGGGCGAGCCGGTTGACCCGGTCGGCGAGCGTGGCGTAGTCGATGTCGCCCGCGTCGGAGACGACGGCGGTCCGGGTGCCGTGGTCGGCGGCCCGTTCGGCGAACAGTTCCGGGACGGTGGCAGCGGGCACCGGCCGGCGGGTGTCGTTCCAGCCGGTCAGCAGCTGCTCGCGCTGGGCGGGCGGCAGGATGTCCAGCGCGCGCACCGGCCGGGCCGGGTCGGCGACGGCGGCCCGCAGCAGCGCCACCAGATGGGCGGCGACGCGCTCGGCGCTGCTCCGGTCGAACAGGTCGGTGGCGTAGTTCAGCAGGCCGGAGATGCCGCCGCCGGCGGTGTCCTCGACCAGGGTGAGTTCCAGGTCCACCTTGGCGACCGGCAGCAGCATCTCGTGCGGGGTGACCCGCAGGCCGGGCAGCTCGACCTCGCGCAGGTCGTTGTTCTGGTAGGCCAGGATCACCTGGAACAGCGGGTTGTGGGACAGCGAGCGGTCGGCGCCGACCAGGTCGACCAGCCGCTCGAAGGGCAGGTCCTGGTGGGCGTAGGCGCCCAGCGCGGTCGCCCGTGCCCTGCGCAGCAGGTCGACGAAGCTCGGGTCGCCGGACACGTCGGTGCGCAGCACCAGGGTGTTGACGAAGAAGCCGATCAGGTCGTCGGCCGCCGCGTCGGTGCGGCCGGCGACCGGGGTGCCGATCGGGATGTCGTCGCCGGCGCCGAGCCGGGACAGCAGCGCGGCCAGGGCGGCCTGGAACACCATGAAGGGCGTGGTGTCGGTTTTGGCGGCCAACGCGCGCAGGGCGGCGGTCAGTTCGGCGTCGACGCGCACCGGCACGGCACCGCCCCCGTGACCGGCGACCGCCGGGCGCGGGCGGTCGGTGGGCAGGTCGAGTTCCTGCGGGGAGCCCGCGAGCCGTTCGGTCCAGTACGCCAGTTGGGTGGCGGCCGTGCTGTCGCCGGCCTGCTCGTCGCCGAGCAGTTCGCGCTGCCAGAGCGTGTAGTCGGCGTACTGCACCGGCAGGGGCCGCCAGTCGGGGGCGGCGCCGTCGAGGCGGGCCCGGTACGCCGTCGACAGGTCGCGGACCAGCGGCGCCTGGGACCAGCCGTCGCCGGCGATGTGGTGCACGACCGCGCAGAGCACGTGCTCGTCCGGGGCGACGCGGAACAGCCATGCCCGCACCGGCAGGTCGACGGCGAGGTCGAAGCCGGCCGTGCCGGCCGCGTGGAGGGCGGCGGACAGCCCGGCCTCGGCGATGTCGGAGACCTCGATGTCCACGACGGCACGTTCGGCGGGCAGGACCTGCTGCCACGGTTCGCCGTCGGCGTCGGGGAACACGGTGCGCAGGGCCTCGTGCCGGGCGACCACGTCGTTGAACGCGGCGGTCAGCGCGGGCACGTCCAGCGCGCCGGACAGGCGTACGGCGAACGGGATGTTGTAGGTGGCGCTCGGGCCTTCCATGCGGTTGAGGAACCAGAGCCTGCGCTGCGCGAAGGACAGCGGCACCCGCTGCGGACGGTCCGCCGGGCGCAGCGCCGGGCGGGCGGCCAGCGGGGTGTCGGTGAGCCGGGCGGCGAGCGCGGCCACGGTCGGTTCCTCGAAGACGCGGCGGATGGGCAGTTCGACGCCGAGCACCGAGCGGACCCGGCTGACCAGGCGGGTCGCCAGCAGCGAATGACCGCCCCGCTCGAAGAAGTTGTCGTGCACGGAGACCGACTCGAGGCCGAGCACCTCGGCGAACAGCCCGCACAGCAGCTCCTCGTGCGGGGTGCGCGGCCGCCGGGTCTCCTCCTCGGTGTGTTCGGGCGCGGGCAGCGCCTGGACGTCCAGCTTGCCGTTGGTGGTCAGCGGCAGGGCGTCCAGGGCGACGACGGGCCGGGGCACCATGTACTCGGGCAGCCGCTCGGCCGCCCACGTGCGCAGTTCCTCGGTGTCCAGCCGGGCGCCGGCGGCCGGGACGGCGTAGCCGACCAGGTGGCGCACTCCGGGCCGGTCCTCGCGGACGACGACGGCGACCTGGCCGACGGCGTGGTGTCCGGCGAGCACGGCCTCGATCTCGCCGAGTTCGATGCGGAAGCCGCGCAGCTTGACCTGGTTGTCGGTGCGGCCCACGAACTCCAGCCGGCCGTCCTCGCGCCAGCGCACCACGTCGCCGGTGCGGTACAGCCGGGCGCCCGGCTCGCCGTACGGGTCGGCGACGAAGCGCTCGGCGGTCAGGTCGGCCCGGCCGACGTAGCCGCGGGCCAGTCCGACGCCGGCGACGTACAGCTCGCCCGCGACGCCGACCGGGCACAGCCGCAGGTCGCTGTCGAGGACGAGGACGCGCTTGCCGTCGAGGGGGCGGCCGATGGGCACCGGTTCCGGTACGGGCTCGCCCGGCGGCAGGCGGTGCGCGGCGGCCATGACGGTGACCTCGGTCGGACCGTAGGCGTTGACGACCGTGAGGTCGGGGCAGGCGTCGAGGACCTGGCGTACCGAGGCGGCGGGCAGCGCTTCGCCGCCGGTCCACACCTCGCGCAGCGGCCGGAGGATCTCGGGTGCCTCGGCGGCGATCAGCCGGAACAGGCCGGTGGTGAACAGGGTGGCGGTGACCCGGTTGTCGACGAGGGTGCGGCCGATGGTGGCGATGTCCAGGTCACCGGGCGGGCCGACCACGAGGGTGCCGCCGTTCAGCAGCGGGATCCACATCTGGTAGGTCGAGGCGTCGAAGGCGTGCGCGGACTGGAGCAGCACCCGCTCCTGCGCGCCGCCCGCGAACAGGCCGTCGGCGGCCAGGTCGCCGATCCCCCGGTGGGTGACGGCGACGCCCTTCGGCCGGCCGGTCGAGCCGGAGGTGTACATGATGTACGCGACGCGATCGGCGCCCGGCGGCATCGGGACGCCGCCCTCGGGCAGCGGGTGGTGGTCGGGCAGGTCGCCCTGCTCCAGGATCAGCGAGATGCCGCTGTCGGCGAGGACGTGCGCGCGCCGGGCCGGCGGCCAGCGGTGGTCGACGGGGACGTACACGGCGCCCGCGCGGATCACGCCGAGCACGGCGAGGACGTACTCGGCGGAGCGGTCCATGGCGATGCCGACGGGCTCCTCGGCGCGCACCCCGCGCTCGCGCAGCCAGGCGGCGATCCGCTCCACCCGGTCGGTGAGTTCCGCGTACGTCAGCGAGAGGTCGCCGCAGACCAGCGCCTCCCGGTCGGGTCCCTCGGCGGTGCGCAGGGCCAGCAGTTCCGGCAGCGTGCGCGGCTCGGCGGGGACCGGCCGCGGGCTCCACTCGCCGAGCAGCCGGGACCGCTCGCCGGCGTCCAGTACGTCGACCGTGCCCGCCGTGACGGCGGGGTCGGCGACGAAGGACTCCAGTACGGCGGTCAGCGCGCGGCTGTACGCCTCGACACGGGCCTCGTCGAAGGCGTCGGCGCGGTAGGTGAAGCGCAGTTCGAGCTCGTCGCCCGGGATGACCATGAGGGCGAGCGGGTAGTGCGCGCCGTCGGTGGAGAAGACCCCGGCGACCGACAGCCCGCCGGGGAGGGTGAGTGCCGCCGGGTCGACGGGGAAGTTCTCCGTCACGGTGAGGGTGTCGAACAGGTCGCCGTGCCCGGCCGCCCGCTGGATCTCCGCGAGGCCCAGGAACTGGTGGGCCATCAGGGCGCGTTGCTCGTCCTGGATCCGACGGCACAGCGCGAGCAGCGTCTCACCGCGGTCGAGGCGGACCCGTACCGGCACGGTGTTGAGGAACAGGCCGACCATGGTGTGCACGCCGGGTATCTCCGCCGGGCGGCCGGCGAGGGTCATGCCGAAGGTGACGTCGGTGCGGTCGGTCAGCCGGCCGAGCAGCAGGCCCCAGGCGGCCTGCACGACGGTGTTGAGGGTGAGGCCGAGCTCGCGCACGCGCCGGGTGAGCCGGTCGGTGGTCCCCGGTGACAGCCGGACGCCGACCTTGCTGGGCAGCACGGAGGTGGACCGGTCGTCGGGCAGGGCGGCCAGCAGGGTCGGCCCGTCGAGCCCGTCGAGCGCGTCCCGCCAGGCCCCGGTGGCGGCGGCGCGGTCCTGCTTGGCGAGCCAGGCCAGGTGGTAGCGGAACGGCGTGACCGGGGGCAGTGCCGTCGCGTCGCCGCCGGCCGCGTACAGCTCGAACAGTTCGCGCACCAGGACGGGCGCGGACCAGCCGTCGAGCAGGATGTGGTGGTTGGTGACCAGCAGCCGGTGCCGCAGCGGTGCCGTGCGGACGACGGTGAACCGCAGCAGGGGCGGCCGGTGCAGGTCGAAGCGGGCGGCCCGGTCCCGCTCGGTGACCTCGCGCAGCGCGGTGTCCCGCTCCGCCTCGGGCAGGTCGGTCAGGTCGACCTCCCGCCAGGGCGGTTCGGCCGACACCGGGATGAACTGCAGGGGGCGCGCCCCGCCGTCCCGGAAGCCCGCGCGCAGGTTGCCGTGCCGCTGGAGCAGGGTGCGGGCGGCGGCGCGCAGGGCGGGGACGTCGAGCGGACCGTCGATGTCCATGCCGAGCTGCATGACGTAGACGTCCGGGCCGTCCTGCTCGTCGTACTGGGCGTGGAAGAGCAGGCCTTCCTGCAGCGGGGTGAGCGGCAGGACGGCTTCCAGCGACGAGGGCTCGGTGCTCATTGACTAAACGCTCCAATTCGATGCGAACTCGTCCAGCTCGTCCTGGGAGACCAGGGGGATGTCCCACTCGCCGGCGGCCGGCCGGTCGCCGGTGCCGGTGTCGTCGGGTGCCGGTGTGGCCGCCGCGGCGATGGCCCGTACGGTGCGGTGGGCGAAGACGTCCTGCGCGGTCAGGGAGAGTCCCGCGGCCCTCGCCTTGCTGACCACCTGGATGGAGACGATGCTGTCGCCGCCCTGGCGGAAGAAGTCGTCGTCCGCGCCGACCCGGGAGAGCCCGAGCACCTCGGCGAAGATCCGGGCGATGGTCTCCTCCTCGGGCGTGGCGGGCGCCAGGTGCGAGGCGGAGGCGGCGGCGTCGGGGGCGGGCAGCGCCTTCTGGTCGAGCTTGCCGTTCGGGGTGACCGGCAGCGCGTCCAGGACGACCAGCGCGGCGGGCACCATGTAGTCGGGCAGGCGTCCGGCGAGCGCGTCGTGCAGTTCGGTGACCAGGGCGCCGTCCCTGCGGCCGGCCAGCGGGTCGTTGGCGTAGCGCTCGGGGGCCGGTCCCGTCCGGTACAGGTCCCGGTAGGCGGGCGCCGGTTCGCCGGTGTCGGCGGCCGGGACGAACACGGCGTCCAGCCGGCCGTCGGTGACGCCGGCCGTCCAGGTGACCAGCGTCCGGTAGCCGCTGCGGGATCCGATGTCGGTGAGCGCGCTCACGCCGACCCCGTCCGGTGCCGGGACGCCGTCGATCTCGGCGAGTGCCACCAGGTCCGCGGCGAGCCGCCCGTTGGGGATGCCGGTGACGCGCAGCGGGGCCGGGTGGGCCTCGCGCAGGCGCGTGGCCAGTCCGGTCAGGCCGTCGGCGTCGTCCCAGGTCAGGGACGGCACCGAGGCGAGGGAGACGGTGTCCGACGGGCGCTTGTGCAGCACCACGTCGTAGCGGTAGCGGCTCAGCTCGTTGTCGTAGGCGCCCTGCTTGATCCGGATGTCGACGCCGCCGAAGCCGTCCAGGGCGTCGGCGAGGGAGTCGAACAGGCCCGGGTCGACGAGCAGTTCGGTCTCCCGCTCGACGGCCCGGTCGACCGCGGACCGCGCGGCGGCCGGGCTGTCGCCGGGGTGGGCGACGCGGTGGACGCCGGCCCGCATGCAGCGCAGCAGCCGGAGGTCGCGGAGGTCGCCGAGGAAGACCGCGCCCGTGTCGCCCAGCAGACCGAACGCCTTGCCGATGACCTCGGTCAGGTAGTCGGCGCTCGGGAAGTACTGCGCCACGGAGTTGATGACGACGGTGTCGAACGTCCCCTCCGGCACCCCGTCCAGGCGGTGCGCGGGGGCCGCGGTGAACCGGGTCCGCCCGGCCAGCACCGGGTCGGCCGCGGTCTGGCGGCGCAGGGTGTCGATGACCGTGCCGGACAGGTCGGTGCCCCAGTACAGGTCCACGTGCGGGGCGACCGGCGCCATGATCAGACCGGCGCCGACGCCGATCTCCAGCACCCGGCGCGGCCTCAGTTCCATGATCCGTTCGACGGTGGCGGCCCGCCAGGCGCGCATCTCCTCCTCGGGGAGCACGGAGCCGTCGTAACTGCTGTGCCAGCCCGCGAAGTTCTCGCCGAGCGGCGGTCCGTCCTCGGCGGCGGCGCCGTACACCTCGTCGTTGATGACCTGCCACTTGTCGACCTGGTCGGTCTCCAGGCCGGTGTCGCGGACCTCGGCGGTGTGCTGCGCGGGCACCACGTAGCCGACGAGCCTGCGCTCCCCGGGCCGGTCCTCGCGGATCACGACGGCCGCCGACGCCACCTGCGGCTGGTCGGTCAGCACACCGGCGATCTCGTCCGGCTCCACGCGGAAGCCGCGCAGCTTCACCTGGTCGTCGGCGCGGCCGACGAACTCCAGCTGCCCGTCGGCGCGCCGGCGCACCACGTCTCCGGTGCGGTACATCCGCTCCCCCGGCGTCCCGAACGGGGCGGCGACGAACCGCTCCGCGGTCAGACCGGGCCGGCCCAGGTAACCGCGGGCCAGGCCGACGCCGGCCACGTACAGCTCGCCGTCGACACCGACGGGGACCGGGCTGAGCCGGGAGTCGAGGACGTACGCCCGCATGTTGGCGATCGGGGTGCCGATGGGCGGGACGGCCGCCTCGGTGAGCGGCTCGCTCATCGTGGCGCAGACCGTGGTCTCGGTGGGGCCGTAGGCGTTGATCATGCGGCGGCCGTGGGACCAGGTCCCGGCCAGTTCCGCCGGGCACGCCTCACCGGCGACGGTGAGCACCAGGTCCGCGGGCACGGCGGCCGGGTCGAGGCCGGTCAGCGCGACCGGTGGGATGGTGGCGTGGGTGACGCGGTACTCGGTGAGGAACCGGGCCAGGGCGTCGCCGAGCAGCAGGCCGGTGTCGACCGGGAGCACCAGCGCGGCGCCGCGGAGCAGGGCGATGCAGGTCTCGGACACGGCCGCGTCGAAGCTCGGCGTCGCGTACTGGACGACCCGGCTGTCCCGCTGGATCGCGAACCGCTCGATCTGCGCGGCGGCCAGGTTGCCGATGCCCCGGTGGGTGACGACGACGCCCTTGGGGCGGCCGGTGGAGCCGGAGGTGTAGATGATGTAGGCGGCGTGGTCGACCGAGGCGGGCCGCAGCCGCTCGGCGTCGGTGAGCCGGGTGTCCGCCCGTGCGGCGATCTCCGCGGCGGTGGCGGGGTCGTCGACCACCAGCCGGGGCGTGCCCGGGATCACCTCGGCGGCCATCCGCGCGACCTCGGCGCAGGTCAGCATCAGGGCGGGCGCGCAGTCCCCGGCCATGAACGCGACCCGGTCGCGCGGGTACGCGGGGTCGACCGGCACGAACGCGGCTCCCGCGGTGACCACGGCGAGCTGGGCCACGACCAGGTCGACCGACTTCGGCATGACCAGCAGGACACGGTCCTCCGCGCCGATCCCCCGCGCGACGAGCTGCCGGGCGAGCCGGTTGACCCGCACCTCCAGATCGGCGTACGACAGCTCCTCGGCGCCGGCGACCAGGGCGAGGGCCTCGGGCGTACGGGCGACCTGGGCGGCGAACAGGGCGGGCAGGGTGTCGAAGTCGACGGCGCGTGCGGTGTCGTTCCAGTCGACGAGGACGCGGCGGCGCTCGTCGTCGCGGAGCACGTCCAGTGCGCTCAGCCGGGTCCCCGGCCGGGTGGTCGCCGCGTCCAGCATCCGCACCAGCCGCTCGATGAGCAGCTCGACGGTGGAGCGGTCGTACAGGTCGGTCGCGTACTCGACGGCGCAGACCATGTGGTCGGGTGCGTCGCCCTCGCCGTGCACCTCGCGGAAGTCGAAGAGCAGGTCGAGCTTGGCGGTGTGGGTGACGGCCGGCTCGATCCACGCGTCGAGGCCGGGCAGGTCGAGGGTCGGCGTCGCGTTGTTCTGGAAGCCGAGGCCGATCTGGATGAGCGGGTGCCGGCCCGCCGACCGCTCCGGGTTGACGGCCTCGACCAGCCGCTCGAACGGCAGGTCCTGGTTGGCGAAGGCGGCGAGGCCGTCCGCGCGCGCCTTGCCGAGCAGGTCGTCGAACCGGGGGTCGCCGCTGAGGTCGGTGCGCATCACGAGGGTGTTGACGAGGAAGCCGACCAGGTCGTCCAGTGCCTCGTCGGTGCGGCCCGCGATGGAGATGCCGAGCGGGATGTCGTCCCCGGCGCCGAGCTTGCTCAGCAGCGCGGCCAGCGCGGTCTGCACGACCATGAAGGGGCTGACGTCGAACTCGCGTGAGCAGCGCATGAGGTGCTGGTACTGCTCGGGTGTCAGCGCGAAGCGCAGCGTCTCGCCGCGGTAGGAGGCGACGGCCGGCCGGGGCCGGTCGGTGGGGAGGGTGACCTCCTCGGGCAGCCCGGCCAGGTACTGCTTCCAGTGGGCGAGCTGGGCGGAGATGGCCGAGGACGGGTCGTCCTCGTCGCCGAGGATCTCGCGCTGCCACAGGGTGTAGTCCGCGTACTGCACCGGCAGCGGCCGCCAGTCGGGGATCCGGCCCTGGCTGCGGGCGGTGTAGGCGGTCTCCAGGTCGCGGGTGAGCGGCACCAGGGACCAGCCGTCGCCGGCGATGTGGTGCACCGGCATGAGCAGCGCGTGGTCCTCCGGCGCGACGCGGAAGAGGTGGGCGCGCACGGGGGGCTCGGTGGCCAGGTCGAAGCCGATGCCGGCCATGTCGGCCATGGCGCCGTCCAGTTCCTCCGCGGCGATCTCGGTGACGCCCATGACCGGGGTGGCCTCGGCGGCGGACAGGATGTGCTGGCGCGGGGTGCCGTCCCGGTCGGGGAAGACGGTGCGCAGGCTCTCGTGCCGGGCGATCACGTCGCCGATGGCGGCCTGCAGCGCCTCCTCGTCGAGCGAGCCGCGCAGCCGCACCACGAGCGGGATGTTGTACGTGCCGGCCCCGCCGTCGATCTTGTCGACGAACCACAGCCGCAGCTGGGCGAAGGACAGCGGGATGTCCTGCGGCTTGTCCATGACGGTGAGCGGGCGGCGGGCCTCGGGCACGTTGCCGGTGCCGGCCAGCCAGGCGATCAGCGCGGCCGGGGTGGGCTGCTCGAAGACGGTGCGGATCGCCAGCTCCACGCCGAACGCGGCGCGGATGCGGCTGACCAGCCGGGTCGCGAGCAGCGAGTGGCCGCCCAGGTCGAAGAAGTTGTCGTCCATGGAGACCGACGGCAGGCCGAGGATCTCCGCGAACAGGCCGCAGAAGATCTCCTCCTCCGGCGTGCGCGGGGTGCGGCCGGCCGTGCTGCCGCCGAAGTCGGGGGCGGGCAGCGCCCGGGTGTCGAGCTTGCCGTTGGTGGTCAGCGGCAGCGCGTCCAGCGGGACGAACCAGGACGGCACCATGTGGTCGGGGAGTTCGGCGGCGGCGTGTTTGCGCAGCGCCGCCGTCTCCGGCACGGTGCCGTCGCCCTGGCCGCCGACGACGTAGGCCACCAGCCGCTTGTCGCCGGGGGTGTCCTCGCGCACGACGACCGCGGCCTGCCGCACGTCCGGGTGGCGCAGCACGGCGGACTCGATCTCGCCCGGCTCGATGCGGAACCCGCGGATCTTGACCTGGTGGTCGGAGCGCCCCAGGTACTCCAGGTTGGCGGTGCCGTCCACGGCCCAGCGCACCACGTCACCGGAGCGGTACATGCGCTGCCCGGCGGGGCCGAACGGGTCGGCGACGAACCGGGTGGAGGTCAGGTCGGGGCGCCCGAGGTAGCCGTCGGCGACGCCGGGCCCGCTGACGTACAGCTCGCCGGGGACACCGGGCGGGGCCGGGCGCAGCGCGCCGTCGAGGACGTACAGGCGCAGGTCCCGGATGCCGAGGCCGATCATGCTGCCGGTGCCGGCCGAGGCGTCGGAGGCGTTGAGCATCAGCTCGGTGGTGTGCACCGTGGTCTCGGTGATGCCGTACATGTTCACCAGCCGGGGCGTGTCCTCGGCGTGCCGCTCGTACCACTGGGCGAGCCGGCCGAACTCGAGGGCCTCACCGCCGAAGATGACGTAGCGCAGGGCGAGTTCGGCGCCGGTCTCCGGCTCGTCGGCGTCGGCCTGGATCAGCTGGTAGAAGGCGGACGGGGTCTGGTTGAGCACGGTGACCCGTTCGCGGGCCAGCAGCCGCAGGAACTCGTGCGGCGAGCGGGTCACGTGGTGCGGGGGCACCAGGAGGCCGGCGCCGTGCAGCAGGGCGCCCCAGATCTCCCACACGGAGAAGTCGAAGGCGTAGGAGTGGAACAGCGCCCAGGTGTCGTCCGGTCCGAAGCCGCTCCAGTGGCGGGTGTGGTCGAGCAGCCGGATCACGTTCTGGTGGGCGACCACGACGCCCTTGGGGCGGCCGGTGGAGCCGGACGTGTAGATGACGTAGGCGGCCTGGTGGGGCAGGACCGGGCCGCCCCGGTCGCCGTCGCCGACGGGGGCGTCGGACAGGGCGGCGAGGGCGATGCGGATGAACGGGTCGTCCAGCACGATCGTGGGGACGTCGCCCGCGGGACGCGCCGCCAGGGTGTCCTGGTGCGCGGTGACCATGGCGGTCGGGCGGGCGTCGCCGAGGATGTAGGCGGCCCGGTCGGCCGGGGAGTCGGGGTCGATCGGCAGGTAGGCCGCGCCGGCCTTCACCGTGGCGAGCAGGGCCACCGGCAGGTCCACCGAGCGGGGCATGGCCAGGGCGACGAGGTCCCCGCGCCGTACGCCGCGGGAGATCAGCAGCCGGGCCAGCCGGTTGGAGCGTGCGTCGAGTTCCCGGTAGGTCAGGGTCCGGCGGTCGTCGCCGTCGAAGGCGATCACGGCCGTGTTGTCCGGGTGGGCGGCGGCCGCCCCGGCGAACCGTTCGGTGAGCGTCGACAGCACGGGCTCCGGCGTCGAGTCCACGCCGCCCCACTCGTGCACGAGCCGGGTCAGCAGCTCGTCGTCGACCGTGTCCAGGGCGCCGATCGGGCGGTCGGGACGGGCGGCGAGTTCGCCGAGCAGCCGCAGCACGAGGCGGTGGTGACGCTCGGCGGCGCCCGAGGGGTAGACGTCCGGGTTGGCCGACATGTCGAACCGGAAGCCGCCGTCCGGCTCGGCCATCACGATCAGGGAGAAGTCGTCGTCGTGACCGGCCGTCAGCGGGTGCAGGGTGGCGGGGATCCCGGCGAACTCCACGGAGTCGGAGGCCACGTGCAGGTTGAGGCGCGGGCCGAGCAGCCGGCCGTCGGAGCCCAGCAGTTTCAGGTCGCGCCGCAGGTCCTCGTAGCGGTACCGCTTGTGCCGGGACGCCTCGCGCATCCGGCGGTGGGCGTGCCGGATGAGTTCGGCCGCCGTCATCTCCGGCCGCACGTCCAGGCGTACGCCGATCACGTTGGAGACCATGCCGGGCACGGCGCGGCCCGCGACGGTCGTGCGGGCGGCGACGGACAGCGCGACGACCACGTCGCTGCTGCCGGTGACACGGCTGGTGTAGGCCGCGAGGGCGGCCAGCACGGCGGCGGGCCAGCCGACGCGCACCGAGCGGGCCGCGTCGCGGATCTCGGCCCCGGTGCCGGCCGGGACGTGCGCGCTGCCCCGCACCTGGCGGTGGGGCATCGCCGTGGGCCGGTCGCCGAGGCTCGGGACGGCCGGGGTGTCGGCGAACTCGGCGGTCCAGTAGTCCCGGTCGGCCTCGAAGGCGGCGGACCGCCGGTAGGCCGCCTCGTCCTCGATCAGTGTGCGCAGCGGCGGGAACGCGCCGACGGCGGTGTCGTCGCCGGCGACGAGCCGGGTGTAGATCTCGGCGACCCGGGCCGCGACGAGGCTCGCGCCCGCGGCGTCCATCACCACGTGGTGGTAGCGGTAGTAGAACAGGCTCCGGTCGTCGCCGAGCTTGATGAGGGCGAACCGGTACAGCGGCTCGCCGCCCATGTCCAGCGGGGTGTCGGCGTCGGCCCACATCCACGCCTCGGCCTCCTGCCACGGCCGCTCGGCGGACGTGAGGTCGAGGACGTGCACGGGCTGTTCGGACCAGTCACCGATCGGCTCGACGACCTGCGCGGGGCCGGTGCCGTCGTCGGTGATCCGGGCCCTGAGGGCCTCGGCCTCGGTGACGGCCTGCCGCATCGCGGACACGAACAGCCGCTCGTCGACGGCTCCTTCGATGTCCAGGTACAGGGCCGCGTTGAACGTCGCGTTCGGGCCGCTCAGGCTCTGTGCGTACCAGATCCCGGCCTGGCCGGCGGTCAGTGGCAGAACCGTGGCTGACGAGTCAGACATCTGTCCTCTGTTTTCTTCGGGCCGGGCCGATGGATGTTCGGCGGTCAGGGCGTGAAAGGCCGTTACTCAGACGTACTGACTCAACGGATACACGATCGGATATTCGCTGTCGCGGGCCGGTGCAATTTCCGGAAACGGCCCCGACCCGGGCCGCCCGCACGGGAATTCAGCTTCTTCGAACCGACTCCTCTGCAGCTAGCGGCAAGCGGCTCCGAGAAGCGCGGGCGGCTCCTTAGGATCGGCCCGCAGGAAATGTCCTCAGCTCAGATATAGGGGTAACGTCATGAGCGACGCCGAGACCAGGATGGCGACGTGCCCTGTCGCCCCGCACGGCTGGCCCAACCCGCTGCTGCCGGAGTACGACCAACTGCCGGAAGGCCGCCCGCTGACCCAGGTCACCATGCCGTCGGGCAGCACGGCGTGGCTGGTCGCGCGGCACGACCAGATCCAGCGTCTCCTGGCCGACAACCGGTTCAGCGTCGAGCCGCACCCGACGTTCCCCATCCGGTTCCCCGCGCCGCAGGAACTGCTCGACATGATCGCCCGCGACGCGAAGAACCTGCTGGTGACCATGGACCCGCCGCGGCACACCCGGGTCCGTCAGATGGCTCTGCCGGACTTCACCATCAAGGCCGCGGAGAAGCTCCGGCCGCGGATGCAGGACCTGATCGACTACTACCTGGACCGGATGGAGGCCGAGGGCGGCCCGGCCGACCTGGTCCAGGCGCTGGCGCTCCCCTTCCCCGCGCAGGTGATCTGCGAGCTGGCCGGCATCCCCGAGGGCGACCGGGAGATCTTCACCCGGAACGCGGCGATCATGGTGGGCACGCGCCACTCGTACACCATGGAGCAGAAGCTCGCCGCCAACGACGAGCTCATGAAGTACTTCGCGACCCTCGTCACCGACAAGCAGAACAACCCCACCGACGACATGCTCGGCAACTTCATCGCCCGGGCGGGCAAGACCGACGAGTTCGACCACCACGGTCTGACCCTGATGACCAAGATGCTGCTGCTCGCGGGCTACGAGTTCATCGTGAACCGCATCGCGCTCGGCATCCAGGCACTGGTCGAGAACCCCGAACAGCTCGCCGCGCTGCGCGCCGACATGCCGGGTCTGATGCCCAAGACCGTGGACGAGGTGCTGCGGTACTACAGCCTGGTGGACGAGATCATCGCCCGCGTCGCGCTGGAGGACGTCGAGATCGACGGCGTCACCATCAAGGCGGGCGAGGGCATCCTCGTCCTCAAGGGCCTGGGCGACCGCGACCCGGCCAAGTACCAGGACCCGGACGTCTTCGACATCCACCGCGACTCCCGCGACCACCTGGCCTTCGGCTACGGCGTGCACCAGTGCCTCGGCCAGCACGTCGCGCGCCTCATGCTGGAGATGTGCCTCACCAGCCTGGTCGAGCGCTTCCCCGGGCTGCACCTGGTGGAGAGCGACGAGCCGCTCGAGCTCATCGACGGGCTGCCGCCGGTGCACAAGCTGACGATCGGCTGGTAGCCGCGATGAAGGTCCACGCCGAGCGCGACCGCTGTATCGGGGCCGGGCTGTGCACGCTGCACGCCCCGTCCGTCTTCGACCAGGAGGACGACGGGATGGTGGTCGTCCTGAACGAGACGCCCACCGGCACCGACGCCGACGACGCCCGCAAGGTCGCGGAGCACCTCTGCCCGGGCAAGGCAGTCCGGATCTCCGGCGGCTGATCCCGTCCCCCGTCCCCGGGCCGCGGGTCCGGTGCCCTCCTCGACGTCTCCTCGGGCGTCGGCGAGGCACCGGACCCGCGGCCGTTTCCCGTGTTCCCGCCCCCGTACTGGAGTGGACAGACCCATGACACAGCTCAGCGGATGGAAAGTGCTCAACCCCGGCCGGGGCGGCGGCGGCCTGGTGCTCGCCGTCGACTTCGCCACCACGGGCCGGTCCGACTCGGCCTTCTCGGACCTCGCCCCGCGCCTCGACCCGGCGCTCGCCCTGTGGGAGACCCGGCAGCCCGCCGGCACCGCCCGCCCGACGGCCGAGGACTACCTCGCGCTGTGGGACGGCGAGGCGGCGGCCGACGGCCGTACGGTACGGGCCGTGCTCGGCTACTGCGCCGGCAGCGTCTTCGCCGGCGAGCTCGCCGCCCGGATCGCCGCCCGGCAGGGCGAGGCGCCCCACCTGGTGCTGTTCGAGCCGGAGGTGCCGGCCCCGGCCGGCCTGTACCGGGACTTCGCCGCGATGATGAACCAGTTCGCCTCGGTGCTGACCGCCGACGAGGTGAGCGCCGCCCAGCAGGAGGCGGACGCCGCGCGGAGGGACGCCGTGGACTTCGGCGACTACGGCGGCATCCTCGAACGGATCTTCATGGAGCGGGCCGGTGCGGCGTTCACCCGCGAGGAGCTGGACACCGAGCTGCTGGACGAGTTCGTCGCGGTGTTCCGGTCGTACGTCTCCTACCTGGACGCCGCGCGTCGCGTCGACCCGGCCGCCGCCTGGCGCACCGGGACCGCGGTGAGCTCCCGTACGCCCTCGGCGGGTGCGGCGCTGGCCGGGCGGACCGTGGACGTCGACGTCGACCACGCCGACATGCTGCGCGACGGCCGCGTGGCCGAGGTGGTCAACGGGATCATCGGCACGTACGCGGCGCCCTGAGACGGCGAAGCGGCCCCCGCCGGGAGGGTGGCGGGGGCCGCTTCGAGGCCGGAATTCAGGAGGCGGAGGTCAGCGCGCGGTCGACCCGCTCGCGCGGCCGGCTCGACCCGACGAGGGCGCCGACCGTCATCACGCACCGGTCGCCGTCCCAGGTCTGTCCGGAGACGAAGACGTTGTCGGCCATCAGCCGGTCGATCCGCGACACATGGCGCAGCACGGCGCCGGGGCGCACCTCGCCGAAGAAGCGGCAGTCGCGGAAGGCCGCGGCCACGGGCACGCCCTCGGCGGTGCCGGTGGACAGCCACAGCAGCACCGAGGCCTGCCCGAAGGACTCCAGCATCAGCGACCGGGGGTACATGTACCGCGACAGGGGCAGTCCGTCGGGCAGCCCCTGGTAGCAGGGTTCGGAGCCGGAGACCGCCTTGGTGACGGTGATCACGCGGCCGGGGTCGAGGGCCTCGACCCGGTCCACCATGAGCATGGGGTGACGGACCGGCAGCAGGCCGAGGATCCCCGTGTAGTCGGGTCCGGGCGGCCCGTCGGCGGCGGGGGGCGCCAGGTCCGCCGGCGGCTGCGCGGCGAGGACGGCGTCACGGTCGCCGAGCGTCGCCTTCACCGCCGCGACGGGTGTGCCGTCCTGCCGGACGCCGTCCGCGGTCACCAGCCGGCGCCCGGCGCCGGCCTGTGTCACGGTGACGTCCAGGCGGATCTCGTCGCCGCCCTGCATCGGCGCCAGCCAGCGCCCCGACCGCACCTCGAGCAGGTTCAGCGGCTCGTCCGCGCCGACGAGGGTGGTCACCGCCTGCCGCAGCGCCTCGAGGACGAACACGGCCGGCAGCAGGGTCAGCCCCGGGAAGTGCCCCGCCATGTACGGGTCGTCGGGGTCGACGGTCTTGTGCAGCACGAGCCTCGCATCGGGCCCCTCGGACAGCACCTCGATCCGGTCCACCGCGCGCAGCGGTGCCGCGTAGGCAGCCCCGGTCATACGAACCACACCTGGTCGTACTCGGGCCAGCGCAGCGCCAGTTCGGCCGCATCGACGCAGATCGTCCCGGCGACGAGCCGTTCCGGGGCGAATCCCAGCGCCGTCACCGCGTCCCGGTCCACGTAGACGGTGAAGTCCTCGGCGATCAGGTCGCGCACGGAGCCGCGGTAGTCCGGCAGCGTGTCCAGCGTCATCGTGCCGAGCCGCACCGACGGCCGGTAGACGTCCTCCTCGACGGCCATGGTGACCGCGGCGCCGCGCAGCGCGACGTCCACCCGCTGGAACTGCCCGTGCAGATCGAGCAGTCCGTACAGGGCGTGGAAGAACTGCACCTCGACGGCGCCCCGGTAGGCGCGGTCCAGGACGCACAGCACGGGCGGGCCCAGCCCGGTGCGGGCGGCGGCGGTGGTGGTGCTGCTCATCAGGCCCCTCCGAGGTAGAGCGTCTGCCGGGCACTCGCGATGGTCCTCGCCAGCCGCAGCGGCGAGCGGTGCCGTACCTGGGGGACGTGGTGCACGGCACCGCGCTCCTCGGAGCAGGCGGTGCAGGCGATCCAGCCGAAGCGGCCCTCGCCGTCGGCGATCATCCGCTGCACGACGGCCGACGGGGACGGGTAATGCCCCTTCGGGTCACGGGTGTTGGGCAGCTTGGTGTCCCCGAAGGTGTCCTGGGTCATCATGTTGGCGTAGCCGCAGGCCCAGACCCGTACCGAACCGCCCCGGTCGAGTACGGCCTGGGACAGGCGCAGTGCCGAGGTCACCACGTCGCCGGAGTGCGGGGCGGCGGTGAGGATCAGCAGCAGGTCCCACATCCGGCGTTCCATCACCGCCATCAGTGCCACACCCCCCGGCAGCCGTCCTCGGTCAGCGCGGCGGCGGCGACGTCCATGCCGGCGAGCCTGACGTGCGGCGACAGGGTGGTGGCGGACAGCGCGCGCTGCGCCGCCGAGAAGTCGTCCACGAGGATCTCGACCCCGGCCCCGGCGAGCCGCCGGATCTCGGGGGCGTCGGTGCCGACGGCGGTCAGTACGCCGTCCTCCACGAGGAGGACCCGTACCCGGTGGCCGGCTTCGGCGAGCGCCACGGCGTCCAGGAGGAAGGTGCCCGCGTTGGGGCCGGCCCAGTTCCCCTTGCTCTCGATCAGGAAGTAGGACGCGGCGCCGGTGGGGGTACCGGCGCCGGGGGCCGCCGTCCGCGCGTCCATCAACCGCCCAGCTTCCGGTTCAGCAGACCGCGGATGTCGGGGAACGTGCGGACCGTGCCGAGTTCCTCCTCGGGAATCCTGATCCCGTAGCGCTGCTCGAGCGTGACCGCGAGCTCCAGGGCCACGACCGAGTCGACTCCCAGTTCCTCGATGAGGAGGATGTCGTCGGTCAGCGCCGACAGTTCGACATCCAGCGTGTCCGCCACCAGCTCGCGAAGTTCCGACACGTCCAGCGTGGTTTCGGCACTCACCGGAATTCCCTTTCCTCGGGTAGTTCGCGCAGTTTTCCGAATCGCGATTCCTTGAATTGCGTTTCGCCGTTGGATGCTAGATCAGCGCGGCGGAAGGCGACGAGGCGCGCGGCTGATCGCTGCAGGTACTTGCAAGCGCGGCGGGCCGCGAATCCCGGGGAATGCATCCTGAATGGTGTCGGCCATTGTGCCGCGCCATCGGGAAAGACCGGACAGCGAGGCAGGTGCACAGGTGACGGTGGTGGTCACGGGACTGGGCGCGGTGAGCTGCTTCGGCAGCGGCACCGGGGCCCTGTGGGAGGGGCTGCTGGGCGCGAGCCGGCGGCCGGATCCCGCGCCGGACGTCTGCGGCCTGCCGGCCCGCCCGCACCTGTACGCGGCACCGGACACCGGCGGCCCCGAGGGGGGCACCGGGCGGACCGGTGCGCTGCTGGCGACCGCCGTCGCCGAGGCCGTCGCGGAGGCCGGGCTGACTCCGCAGGACCTGTGCGACGCCGGCCTGACCGTGGGCACCTCCCTGGGCGACATCGATCTGGCCGAGCGGCCCGAGGGGACGGCCCCGCCGTTCCCCGCCACCCACCGGGTCACGGCCTCACTCGCCACCCGGTTCGGCATCGGCGGCCCCGGCCAGACCCTCTCCACCGCCTGCTCCGCCGGCGCCTACGCGGTCGCCTGGGGCGCCGAGCTGATCGAGACGGGCCAGGCCGACATCGTCGTGGCGTGCGGTGGGGACGCCTTCTCCCGCGTCGCGGTCGGCACGCTGGAGCGCTTCGGGCTGCTCGACGGCGAGTGCTGCCGTCCCTTCGACGCCGACCGCGCCGGCATGGTCACCGGGGAGGGCGCCGCCGCCCTGGTGCTGGAGTCCGCCGCGTCCGCCGAGCGGCGCGCAAGGCCCGCGCAGGCCGTGCTCGCCGGACACGGCTGGAGCTGCGACGCCCACCATCCGATGGCCCCGGAACCGTCCGGGGAACAGCTGCGCCGTGCCACCGCCCGGGCCCTCGCCGGCCTCGGCACCACCCCGGGCGCGGCCGTGCTGCACCGCGCCGGGGTGGCGCTCAACGACACCGTGGAGGCCACCGCGGTCAGTGAGGCGGTGACCGCCGCCGGCGGGACGGGCGGCGAGGTGCTCGGCTACGCGCCGAAGGCCGTCATGGGGCATACGGCGGGCGCGGCCGGCGTGTTCGGCTGCGTGATCGCGACGCTCGTCCTGCGCCACCGCCTGGTCCCGCCCAACGCCCACGTCACCACCCCGGACCCCGACTGCCCGTTGTCGGTCCCGCTGGACGGACCGGCCCCGCTCCCCCGCCCCTCGGTCCTGGTGAGCGGCACCGGCTTCGGCGGCAACAACGCGGTGCTCACCTGGCGGGCCGCCGCATGAGCGCACTCACCGCCGCCGTTCCCGCTCCCGCTCCCGCTCCCGCTCCCGCTCCCGCTCCCGCGACACTCGCCGGCCCCCCGGTCCTGGCGAACAGAAGCGGCTTCGGCGGCGACCACGCCGTACCCACCCGGAGGGCCGCCGCATGAGCGTGCAGATCATCGGGGCCGGCGCCGTCGCCGAGGAGCCGCGCCCGGGCGGGTGCGACCCGTGGTTCGACCCGGCCGCCCACCTCGGCCGGCGGGGCTGGAAATACCTCACCCCGGCCACCCGCTACCTCCTGGCGGCGGGCAACGAGGCCCTCGGCAGACGCCATGACGACCCGCCGCTCACCGGAACCGCCGCCGAGCGGTTCGGTGTGGTCACCGGGACCCAGTACGCGATCGCCCGTGTCCACCACCGGATGAACTCCGTGCTGAGCACCGAGGGCGTCCACGGGATCAGCCCCGCCGAGGTCCCTGGTTTCTCGATGAACACGCCCGGCAGCCAGCTGGCCATCAGCACCGGCGCCCGCGCCTTCTCGGTCACGCTCACCAACCCGGTGACCGCGGGTCTGGAGGCCGTGCAGTTCGCGGTGACGGCGCTGCGCACCGGCCGGGCGGACACGGTGGTGGCCGCCGCGACCGACCAGGCCCCGGAGGACCACGGCGGCAGCGGCGAGTACGACGCCGCCGCGGCCGTCGTCCTGTCCGTGAGGGGGCGGACTCCCGGCCCGGCAGGCGCCGCCCGCCCCCTCGCCACGGTCACCGGCGGGCTCTCCCGGTTCCTCCCTCCGGGACCCGCCGGTGACGCGGATCCCGCGGCCCTCGCCGCGAGCGCCGCCCGCGTCGCCGCCCTGGCCCGGGGGACGGGCGGCGTGCGCCTGGCGGTCGGCGCACCGCCGGCCGCCGCCCCCCTCGCGACAGCGGTCCACGACGCCGTGACCAAGGCCCTCGCCGACGACGGGACCCCGGTACGGGACCCGGCCGCCGGCGGGATACGGCCGGCACGGCACTGCGCGGCATCGGGCCTCCTGGACCTGGTCACCCTGGCCCGCGCGGGCGGACCGGCACTGCTGCTGTCCATTTCAGAACTCGGGCATCTCACCGCAATAGGACTCCACAGCGCCGATACCGTTGGTTCAGAATTCATCTGAGTGGCGGATATCAGCGGATGCGCCGGGAAGGTTTTGACCCGTCCACCGACCCCCGGATAGCGTGCCGATATGACAGTAAGGGCAGAACAGCCGACCGACCGATTGACCAGGTTTCGCCAAATCGGCGGCCTTGGAGCAGCCATAGCGGTGACACCGTACCTGCTCATCAAAATCGTCTGGACTTTCGGTTTCTTCATTCCGACCGAGGAAATGGGCGGCGCGGACTGGCGTGCGATCAACGCGGCGACCGCGTTCCTCGCCGCCGTCGGCATCGTGCTGGCGATGGCGTTCTCCCGGCCCTGGGGCGAGCGCCTGCCCGCGTGGCTGGTGGCGCTGCCCGTCTGGGTGGGCACCGGTCTGCTCGTGCCCATGCTGCTGCTGGCGCCGGTCCTCGGCCCCGCCGCGATGAACCGCGACCAGGATGCCGGCTCCCCGGACTTCTGGATCTACGAACAGATCCTCGTGATGATCTCGCTGGTCGGCGTCGGCGTCGGCCTGCCCCTCGCCCTCGCGGGCTACGCCAAGGCACGCTGGCCGGAGGCCCTGGGCGGACCCCTGGCGTACGACGAACCGGTGGGCGGCACCCGTGAGTTGCAGGTGACGCTGGCCCGGCTGGTCGCGGCCGGCTGCGTCCTGCTCGCCTGCGGCAAGATCTTCTGGGCGGCGGGCGGCACCCTGGGCCTGGACCCGGACGAGCTGGACCGCCGCGACCTGTGGTGGCACATGCTGTCGCTGAGCACGGCCGTCTGGGCGCTCGCCGGGGCCTGGGGCATCCTCGTCCTGACCGCCCGCCGCGGCACCCGCGGGTTCCTCCCGCCGATGGTCGCCGCCTGGGTGTCCTCGGGCATGCTGTTCTCCTACAGCGTCTACAACCTGCTCACCCTCACCGACATGCAGCAGCCCTCCCCCGAACTCCCCATCGCGGGAGCACTGGCCCGGGACGTCAGCGCGGTCCTCGGTGTGATGATGGGCATGACCCTGCTGCTGGTCCTGCACGACCGCAGGCGCGCCCTGCGCACCACGATCTGACCCGCACCGAGCAGACGGAGGACGCCGTGTGCTTCCCCGCCCGCGAGGTGCGGGAAGGGGAAGCACACGGCGGTTGCGCACGAGGCGCTGGGGCGCACCGGTTCAGCGGGTGGCCCGGGGGGCGCTCCCGGGCACGGGCAGCACGCACCACTGCGGCAGCGTCGACCACACGTCGGGCGTGTAGAAGTGCCCGCCGGGCAGTTCCACGGCCTGGAAGGGACCGTCCGTCAGCGGCCGCCAGTGCCGCTCGACATCGGCGAAGGGCGCGGCGTCCTCGGTCCCGTACAGCACCCGCAGCGGCACCGACACCCGCGAGCCCGGCACGTACCGGTAGGACTCCGACACCGCGAGATCCGCGCGGAGCAGATCCACCGCGATCTTGACCAGTTCCGGTTCGGCGGCGATCGCCGGGGACACCTGCCCCAGGTCGCGCATCCACCGCACCAGGGCCTCCGTGCTGTCGTCCGACCGCGGTACCACGTCACCGGACACCTCCCGGCGCCTGGGCGGTGCCACACCGCCCGACACCACGAGCGCCTCGGGCGGTGTCATGCCCAGCCGCTCGAGTTCCGCCGCGGTCTCGAAGGCCACCCAGGACCCCATGCTGTGTCCGAACAGGAGGTAGGGGCGCCCGGTGAGACCGCGTACGGCGCGCACCACGTCGTCCCGCAGGTCCGTCCAGTCCCGTGCGAACGGGGTGCCGAACCGCGCCTCCCGCCCCGGGTAGCAGATCAGCGCCAGTTCCACGTCGTCCGGCAGGACGTTCGCCCACTGCCGGAACGGTGCGGTGCCGCCGCCGCAGTAACTCAGGCACACCAGGACCCGCTCGGCGTCCGGCCGGGGCCGGGGCCGGTGCACGGCGGCGCCGCCGGCCGTCTGGAGGATCGTCGGTCTCGCCACCGGCTTACTTGGCGTCTTCCATCTGGCGGACCAGACTGAGCGGGCGCATGTCGGTCCAGTTCTCGTTGACGTAGTCGAGGCAGGCCTGCCGGCTGTCCTCGGGGTGCGCCACCGTCCAGCCCGCCGGGACCTCGGCGAACGCCGGCCACAGCGAGTGCTGGCCCTCGTCGTTGACCAGCACGCGGTACTGGGCGTCGTTGTCCTCGAAAGGATTGCTGCTCATCGTCCACTCTCCAAGCAAGGTCGCTATTCGTTCCCTGAACGGCGATGTCAGGCGCTGCGCTCCAGGTCCCGGCCCTCGCCGGACTGCGAGCCGTGCGCGTCCCGCATGCTGTCGATCAGCAGGAGCACCGCACGCACCGACGGCAGAATCATCCGCCCGTCCCCCGTCAACCGGGCACCACCGGGGTGCCTGGTGAACAGCTTGACGCCGAGAGACTGCTCGAGACGCTGGACCTGATAGGTGATCGCCGGCTGGGAATAACCCAGTTTCCGCGCCGCGACATCCATGCGCCCGGTTTCCGCGATCAGCACGAAAGCCCGGAACTCGCGCTCATGCATCGTGCCCCCATCTGTGGCCATACCAACGGCAGAACCCGACCACAAACCCGCCGCACCCTCACGCTACCGACCCCGAACTGCCCCTTCTTCGCCCTTTCATGAACCTGCACCAGTCGTCGAGCCGTGAAAAGTGGGACTACGTCCCGGCGCACGGGCAAGGGAATCGACGCGCACGTGACGGGGCCCGGGAGTCGTATCCAGCTCCCGGGCCCCTGGGGATGCCACCCAATTGCGCACGCCGGCGGCGTTTAAGAGGACGGATCAGTCATCAAACCGTCGTGTTCTTCCTTTGAACTACCGCACCGGGCAAGAGGTGCAGGCGAGATTCGAACTCGCATCCGACGGCATTCGTCCGTCCCCGGTCGATCCGGCGATCGGCGGCCATGCTGAGACTGGAGCGAGAGTCTGAGATTGACCGCGGCTGCCTCTGCCATGTTGGGCTACCCCGGCCCGCGACTGCTGTGGTGCCGGGGGAAGGACTCGAACCTTCACTGTGACCGCTTCTTCAGGCTGAACTTCAGTGTCAGCTTGCGCTCATCGCGCGCACCGGATCTCCATTCCGGCCCGCGCTGTCGCGCACCCCCGCGCTCGCACGCGGGGGCGATCGTGGATGCTACCCGTGGCCGGCGTCAGCCGAACAGGTAGCCGAACACCGCGTCGCCGACCCTCTGGTCGGTGACCTCGGTGCCGTTGGCCTCCTCGCGGGCGAACTTGACCGCCTGCTGGAGCTTCTCGACGCGCTCCACCAGCTCGTTCACCCGCCGAGCCGGGAGGGCGCCGGAGAACTTCACCGTCGTCCAGTAACCGATCGGCACGTCCTCGTAGTACACCTCGACCTGTGCCGGGTGCTTGTCGGTCGCCTCCGCCTTGACGTGGTTGCGCGGGACCTTCTTCGTACGGATGGTGCGGACCGGGTCCGTCTTCCACCAGTCGGTGGACGGGTCGTGGGACCAGGACTCGGCGGCGTCGAGCGTGGGGAGCTTCTTGACGAAGGTGTGCAGGTCGGTGAGCTGCTTCTCCAGGAAGAGGAGGTAACTGACCGGGACGTCCGCGACGACGGTGCGTCCGTCGACGGTGACGTCCGCGCGGGCCGCGCAGTTCGCCCAGTCCTTCGTGGCGGTCACATCGAACAGCCGGGTCAGGGACGCCGCCATCTCCCGCAGCACGTCCTCGCCCTGCACCTGTACGCGCGTGGACTCGGGCGGCAGCTGCTCGCCCTCCTCGTCCTTCGGCTGGTACGTACGCGAGATGCCGGCCATCAGCGCGGGCTTCTGCACCTTGTGGTGCGCGGCGGTGATGTCCTGGAGCGACTTGCTCTTGACACCCTTCTCGACAGCGATGATCTGGTTCAGCTTCGCCACGTGGGTCCCCCTTCGAACAGGCAGGAACATACCTCACCCGGTCGAACGCACGCACCGGCTTTAGTCGCGGTCCGCAGCGCAGGGCGCCTTCCCCGACTCCGCCGGGCGCAGCCACACCTGGTTCGCCGGCAGTTTGACGGGTTCCCGGGTCTCCGGGTCCCACAGGACCGCCGTCTCCCCCGAGACACCGAACGAGAGGTAGGGGGCGTCCGGTCGCAGGCGCGGGCCCTCTCCGGGCAGGTCCGCGGCCGGGACGACGGGGCGTACGCAGGTCCACTCCGGTGCGACGCCGAAGTACGACGGCGGGTCGTCACCTCGTTCCGCCGCCGCGGTCGTCCGGTCCACGGCGGCGTCCGCGGATTCGACGGCCTGGATGCCCGCCCCGGCGAACATCGCCAGGAGGAGGCCGACGTTCAGGATGATGTTCGTGCCGTCCCCCGGAGTGGCATACGAGTGGTGCCGGTGCTTGGCGAACCCCCACCAGGCCGGGACGATCATGACGAGGCTCAGCATCACCAGCAGCTTCACCGCGGCCAGAGCCTGCCAGGCGGGAGGGATGTCGAGGTCGTCCGGGGTGAGGGAGAGACCTTCGGCGTACAGGGCGTGGAGGACGGAACCCGCGGCGACGAACGCGGAGACCGCCAGGGTCACCACCAGCGGGACCGCCCAGGCGACCCACTCGCCCCAGGTCCACTGCCGAACGAGGAGCCACAGTCCGGAAATCACCGCGACCACCACAGCGGTCATGACGGTCCGGCGGGGAGTCCATGCCCCGCCGTCCACGTCCAGGAGGCCCGTGCCGAAGGCGGCGAAGACCAGCACACACAGCAGAGCGATGACGACACCCTCGGACCTCCTGCCCTCCCCGCTCAGTTCCCGTCCCCACCGCACCGCCCCGCACGCGCCGAGCAACGCCACCGGTATCCACAACCACCAGGTGACGGCCGGGGCGGCGGAGGCCATGCTGAGCGCGCCGGCGGAGAGCAGGGCCCACAGGACCACCCGGACCACCCGTCGCTGCAGTTGCTCCTCCCGCTTGTAGGGCGCCGATTCGCGCCAGCGTCCGTCCAGTGGCCGGACGGCCGGGGCAGGGCGGGCGGCGTCCGTCGGGGCCGCCGCCGCACGCGCCAGCCGCAGTGCCTGGCGCGGCCCGCCGGAGACGAACCCGCCGACGTCGTGCCTGCCCAGCAGCATGGCGACCCGGACGAACCGCCTGCGCCAGGCCGGTTGTCCGCCCGGACGCCGGTGGGCCGTGCCGACGATCCGCCAGTGCGGGTACAACTCACGGTCCCGCGCCAGTGCCTCGGCACGGCGGACGTAGCCTTCCAGGCGGGCGCTCCGCAGCACCTTGCGCACCCGGTCGGCCGCGCCGCGGTCGCTTCCCTTCGCCGCGCCGAAGAGGCGGACCTCTATCTCGTACACGCGGCGGTCGGGGTCGTGTTCCAGTGCCGGGCCCAACGGCCCCTGGCCCGAGGGGTGGGCGTCACGCACGGGCCAGCCGTGCCGGTCGAAGCACGTCTCGGCCTCCTGCCAGTCGTGGGCGCCGCCGTGGATCTCGACGAAGACCCGGACCCGCTGGTCGTACCGCGTCTGCGTCATGCCGTGTGCTTCCTCCTGGATCTCGCTGCCCCGACCGGCCCCTCGGCCGAGCCGGAACGCGGGCGACGGTGGGTACCGTACCCACCCGGCACACGACCGTGGCGACCGCTGCGCGAGCCGACGGGGACGGACCGCCTTTGTGTACGGCTGCCGCCCATCACGTCCGGGCGGTGCCCGCAAGAGGCGGTTTTCGGCCGGACGTGGGTTCCGGGCCCACCGGTGGCCGGCAGCCCTGTCACATCTGATGGTTGATCAATAACCTTGTCGGTAAGTGATCCACGATCCCAGGGAGCCCCATGTCCACCGCGCAGCAGGTGCCCGACATCCTCTCGCCCGAGTTCGCGGCCGACCCCTACCCCGCCTACCGGGTGATGCGGGACACCGCGCCCCTCATCTGGCACGAGGCGACGAAGAGTTACATCATCTCGCGTTACGAGGACGTCGAGCGCGTCTTCAAGGACAAGGCCGGCGAGTTCACCACCGACAACTACGCCTGGCAGCTCGAACCCGTACACGGCAAAACGATCCTCCAGCTCAGCGGCCGGGAGCACGCCGTGCGCCGGGCGCTCGTCGCCCCCGCCTTCCGCGGCAGCGACCTGCAGGAGAAGTTCCTGCCCGTCATCGAGCGCAACTCGCGCGAACTGATCGACGCCTTCCGGCACACCGGCTCCGCCGACCTGGTCACCGACTACGCCACCCGCTTCCCGGTCAACGTCATCGCCGACATGCTGGGCCTGGACAAGGCCGACCACACGCGCTTCCACCGCTGGTACACGGCCGTCATCGCGTTCCTCGGCAACCTCTCGGGCGACACCGAGGTGGCGGCGGCGGGCGAGCGGACCCGGGTGGAGTTCGCCGAGTACATGCTGCCGATCATCCGGGAGCGCCGCGAGAACCCGGGCGACGACCTGCTGTCCGCCCTGTGCGCCGCCGAGGTCGACGGGGTGCGGATGAGCGACGAGGACGTCAAGGCGTTCTGCAGCCTGCTGCTCGCCGCCGGCGGCGAGACCACCGACAAGGCCATCGCCGGCATCTTCGCGAACCTGCTGCTCCACCCCGACCAGCTCGCCGCCGTCCGCGAGGACCGCTCGCTGATCCCGCGCGCCTTCGCCGAGACCCTGCGGTTCACCCCGCCCGTCCACATGATCATGCGGCAGTCCGCCACGGAGGTGGAGCTCAGCGGCGGCACGATACCCGCGGGCGCCACCGTCACCTGTCTGATCGGCGCCGCCAACCGCGACGGGGACCGCTACCGCGACCCCGACCGCTTCGACATCTTCCGCGACGACCTCACCACCACGACCGCCTTCTCAGCCGCCGCCGACCACCTCGCCTTCGCGCTCGGCCGGCACTTCTGCGTCGGCGCGCTGCTGGCCAAGGCGGAGGTGGAGATCGGCGTCGCCCAGCTCCTCGACGCCATGCCCGACCTGCGCCTCGCCGACGGCTTCGAACCGGCCGAGCAGGGCGTGTTCACCCGTGGACCGGAGCGCCTGCCGGTGCGGTTCACCCCCGCGAGCGGCTGACCCGTACCGGGCCGGTCCCGCCCGCCGGTCCGCGCCGCGGTCCGGGCCCCTGCCACGGGGCCCGGGGCACGCGCCGTGGTGACGATCCGCGCCCCGGCCACGGGGCCGGGCACCGCGCTACTGCACCACCGGGGTGAACCGCACCGGAAGCGCCGACAGCCCCCGCATCCAGATGGACGGACGCCAGGTCAGCTCCTCCGGATCGGCCGCCAGCACCAGGTCGGGCAGCCGCTCCAGCAGCGTCTCGACCGCCGTCCGCGCCATCACGTCCGCCAGCAGGGGGGCCGGATACGGGCAGCGGTGCTCGCCGTTGCTGAACGACAGGTGCGCGGCGTTCTCCGCGCCCACGTGCGCCTCCGGCCAGATCTGCGGGTCGGTGTTGGCCGCGGCCAGCCCCAGCACCAGGCAGTCGCCGGCCCGGATCTGCCGGCCGCCCAGCTGGACGTCCCGCACGGCCCACCGCCCGATGAAGTTCTGTGTCGGCGTGTCCAGCCACAGCACCTCGTTGAGCGCCTCGCCCACGCTGAGCCGGCCGCCCGACACATTCACGGCGAACCGTTCGTCCGTCAGCAGCAGCCGCAGCGTGTTGCAGATCCAGTTCGCCGTCGGCTGCTGCGCCGCGGCGATCACGGAGATCAGGTCCTGGACGATCTCCTCGTCGGTCAGGCCCGCCGGGTGGGTCAGCATGCGCGAGGTGACGTCCGGCCCCGGGTCGGCCCGCTTGTCCTTCACCAGTTGCCGCAACCGCTCGGCGACACGCCCGTACGCGGCCACCGGGTCGTCGCCCTCCCCCGCGTCCAGCGAGATCCGCAGGTCGTCGACGAGCCGGCTGGTGTCCTCGCCCGAGGTCGGCATGCCGCACATCTGCACCACGGCCCGCATCGGCAGGGCGTGCGCGTAGTCGGCCATCAGCTCCGCCTGGCCGCTGCCGGCGAAGCGGGCGATGAGGTCGTCGGAGATCAGCTCGCAGTCGCGGGCGAGTTCGAACTGGTCGACGCCCTCCAGCGCCTCGGTGATCACCCCGGCCCGCCGCCGGTGCTCGTCGCCCTCGGTGAACAGCACCGACGGCTGGTATCCGACGAAGGGCAGCAGCGGCCAGTCCTGCGGGATGTGCTCCCACTGGTTCCAGCGCCGCGAGTCGCGCGCGAACAGCTCGTCGTGGCTGGTCACGTACGTGACCTCGGAGTAGCCGAGCACCAGCCAGGCAGGGATGTCGCCGTCGAGCAGCACCGGCGCGACCGGGCCGTGCTCCCGGCGCATCGCGCGGTAGAGCTGCGACGGCGTCTGCTGGTACTGGAGCCCGCCCAGGCGCACCGCGCCGGCGTGGGCGGGGCAGCCCGGTGGGGGCGCCTGGTGCTCGGAGGGGTAACCGGAGTCGGTCACAGTGTCGTCTCCTCGGCGATGGCCATGGCATGGAGGTGGTTGACGAGGGTGATCAGCACGTCCTTGCCGGACTGCCGGACCCGCGCGTCGCAGTCGACCATCGGCACGTGCGCCGGGAGGGCGAGTGCCTGGCGGATCTCGTCCAGGGAGTACCGGGCGGTGTCGTCGTCGAACCGGTTCACGGCCACCACGAAGGGCGTGCGGTGGTGCTCCAGCCGGTCTATCGCGTACCAGGAGTCGTCCATCCGGCGCGTGTCCACGAGGACCACGGCACCCAGCGTTCCCGAGAACAGTCTGTCCCACAGGAACCAGAAGCGCTCCTGGCCGGGCGCTCCGAACAAGTACAGCACCATGCGGTCGTTGAGGCTGATCCGGCCGAAGTCGAAGGCGACCGTCGTGGTGGTCTTGGACGCCACCGCGCTGGTCTCGTCGACGCCCACACCCGCCTGGGTCATCACCTCCTCGGTGTTGAGCGGCCGTATCTCGCTCACCGAGCGGACCAGGGTCGTCTTGCCGACACCGAACCCGCCCACGACGACGATCTTCAGACCGGTCTCCGCTGTGTCGTTCAGCGGTGTGCGGTGGGAGGGCAGCTCAGAGGTTGCGGAGCCCATGGAGCACCTCCTGGAGTAGGGCGGAATCGGGCAGCGAGGCGACGGACCGTGGCGCGGGCGGATGGCGGGCGGTGATGCGGCCGGTGTCCAGCAGGTCGCCCAGCAGGATCCGCACCACCGTGATCGGCAGACCGATCTCCGCGGCGACCTCGACGACGGCGGTGGGATGCCGGCACAGCTCCAGGATCCGGGCGTGCTCCGACTGCATCCCCGGCACGGGCCCGGACTCGCTGACGATGAGGGTGACCAGGTCGAAGGAGTCGTCGGCGCGGCTCCGTCCGCCGGTGACCGTGTAGAGCCGGTCGGGGTCACCCGTGTCGACGGGTTTGCGCATCACGAGGTGCCGCTCTCCCGGGCCTGGTCCCGCGGTTCGGCCCGCAGGTGCTCGCCGATCTGCTCGACCAGCTCCGTCATCTGGTGGCCCACCACCCCGGGATCGGCGTCCTCCCCGGCGACGACGGCGAGGTGCGCCCCCTCGCCGGCCTCCACGATGAACAGCAGGCCGCCGTGGAACTCGGTCATCGACTGCCGGACGCCGCCGGTGCCGTCGCCGAACTCCACGGAGGCACCTTGGGCGAGGGCCTGGATGCCGGAGCAGATCGCCGCGAGCTGGTCGGCCCGGTCGAGCGTCAGGTGTTCGCTCCAGCAGAGCTTCAGGCCGTCCCGGGACAGAACCAGGGCGTGCCGCGTGCCGGGGGTCTGCTCCAGGAGACCGTGGAGGAGCCAGCTAAGGCTGTTGTCGGTGGTCTGCATGATGGGTGTTGGGACGGTGGTGCCCGGCTGACCGGTCACCGGCCCGTTCCTCCTATCTCACGAACTCGAGCGGGAAGGGCGCCGTCGCCCCGGGCGCCGTACGGGAAGGGGTGGGACTACGGAGCCGTCGGCGGCTCGGCCTCGGGCCGGGCGCCCGGTGCGGCGGTGCCGTTTCCGGACTGGCGTGCGCGGGCGAAGGCGCCGAACCGCGAGCCCGCGTCGCGCGCCGGGCGCTGCGTCGCCGGTACGTCACCGGTCTGCTCGGACGCCGCCGACAGCCGCTGCTCGCGTTCGCGCTCCGCCTCGGCCATGGTGCGGCCGGGGGCGCGGACCGGCAGGCCGTTCGGCGTGCTGGCGTCGGACCGCCGGTGCCGTCCCTGTTCGGGCAGCTCCGGCCGCGCGGCGGGCCGCTCCGTGACCGCGAACCGCTCCGCGGCTGCGGGACGGTCGGTGACGGCGGGCAGCTCCGGGGCGCGCGCGGGCGCGGCGGGCAGCTCCGGGGCGGGCGCGGGCGCGGCGGGCGGGAGCGCGGCAGGCGTGGACGCGGCCACCGCGGCGGGCCTGGGGGCCGTCTCCTGCGGGACCATCTCGCGCTGCTGGGCGAGCAGATTCAGGGGCAGCAGGACGACGACGCCGGTGCCGCCGCGGGAGGAGGGGCGGTAGTTGACGCTGATGCCGTACTTCAGCGCGAGCCGTCCCACCACGGCCAGGCCGAGCCGGGTGCCCTGCAGCGAGGCGAGGTCGGTGACGCGGCCGGTCACGGCCTCCTCGGCGCGGCGCATCGCCGCGTCGGCCATCTTCAGGCCGCTGTCCTCGATGGTGACGACGATGCCGGCGCTGCGGTCCTCGACGTAGACGTGCACCTCGTCGATGGGCGGGGAGAAGTTCGCGGCGTTGTCCATCAGCTCGGCGAGCAGGTGCATGACGCCCTCGGCGGCGAAGCCGGAGACCGCGGCGCGGGTGGAGCAGTGCAGGCGCACCCGCTGGTAGGCGGCGATGCGGCCGACCGCACCGCGCAGGATGCTCTCCATCACGATCGGCTTGTTCCAGGCGCGGCTGGACCTGCCGCCCATGAGCAGTGCCAGCCGGTCGGTCATCAGACCGAGCTGGGAAGTGCTGTGGTCCAGCTTCAGCAGGTCTCCGAAGACCTCCTCGCCGTGCCGCTCCTGCATGTCCCGCAGGTCGGCGAGCATCCTCACGGCCTTGGCCTGGACGCGGCTGAGCGCCTTGGCGGAGGCGGCCTGTGCCGCGGCGGCGCGCCGCTCGCTGTGCGCGAGCTCGCGGACAAACGATTCGGCCGGGGTGCGCACCGCGGGCAGCCGGGGCAGGTCGACCTCGGCGAGCACGGTGTCGGCGGACCGGCCGTCGCGCAGCCGGGCGACCGCGGTGGGCAGCGTCTCCCGTGCGAGCCGGTCCAACTCGGCCACCGCCTGGTCCAGTTCGTGCCGCGCCTTCCGGTACTCGCCGTCCAGAGCGGCCGCCCGCCGCACGTCCTCCTCGACGGCGGTGGCGAAGGCGTGCGAGAGCCGCTGCAGCTGCGGGTCGGACGGCGGGGGCACGCTGCCCAGCACCTCGGCCGCGCTCGTGCCCTCCCGCAGCCGCTTGGCCACGGCGGGCAGCGTCACACCGGCCAGGTGCGAGATCTCGGCCGACTGCCGGGCCGCCTCCGCCCTGAGACGGCTGTTCGCCGACTCCTGCTCGGTGGCCGCGCTCCGGGCCCGGTGGACGAGCCGGTGGCCGACGAGGACGGTGACGGCCACGCACACCCAGGCGGTCACCACCACGATCAGGGCCCAGGTGTGGGCGTCGGACGGTGCCAGGGCGACCGCCGCGCCGCCGGCGGCGGCGCTCGTCACCAGCACGGCCAGCGACGGGGCGGGTGAGGTGCGCGGCGCCCTCGCCGATGGATGCTGGCGGGGCGGAGCAGGCACTGACATGGTGCGGTCCCTCGGTCCGTGAGAGCAGGGGGTGGGGGCGACCGGAACAGGGCGGCCGCGGGCCGGGAAGGGGGTCAGCCAAGAGGAGGGCGATCTTCCGACCGGGTACGGCCCATGCTAGCCACCCCATTGAGCGAGGGAACGCAGCTGACCGCATAGTCAGTAAGCAATCCGAGTTCGTCGTGAATCGATCGCCCGTACGGCCCGTCGTGGTAGCGCGGGTGAGGCCGAACGAACCGGACATCGGGGGAGAAGACGAGGGATTACTTCCACTCACTGTCACTGACGGAGCGTCAAAAACGTTCCCGCCCAGAGCGTTCATGGCCCGAATCCCACCACCAGCTGTTCAATTTCGGCCAACCATCGACCACGAAGCCCTTCTCGCGCTCCGTTTGTCCGAGGTGGCCCGCTCGTCGAACGTGCCCGAGGTGGCCGCTCCTCGACGTGCGGAGCACCGCCGACGGTGACCGCTCCGGCCCCGCGCGCGAGGCCGCCCCCACGCCACCCGCCCGCGACGCGTGCCCCGGAAACCCTCGCCCCCGTTCCCCGCGCACGGAGTCGCCGCGGATATCACCTGGCCCGAAGCCGAACGCCTCACCCTGCCGGATACTGCATCCGACGCCGAGGTCGAGCGCGATCCGGTAGCGGTCGGCCGGCGGCTCCTTGTCCGGCCGACCGCGTCACCGGCGCCCACCCCACGGCGCCGGTACGCGTGCGTCCCCGCCCTCAGCCTTCCGCGAGGAACGACCGGTACCAGGGGGCCGCGGCAGCGAGGCGGGCCACGGCTCCCGGGCCCGGGGGGCAGGCCGTCAGGCGCCAGATCTCGTCGCTGCGGTACCAGTGGTCCTGGGCGAGCAGCGAGAACTGACGCTCACTCACGCGGCCCGGGACACGGCCCAGCCGGTCGAGACACGCCTCCCACGTCCAGTTCTCCTCGGCGGCCGGCAGCACGTCCAGCGCGGCCAGCTCCGCCATCAGGTCGCCGTTGGACACGGGTTCGGGGTGGCCGGCGTGGTACACACCGGACGCGGGGGCGTCCGGAGCGGTCGCCAGTGTGGTGATCAGGCGGGCCAGGTCGTCCACGTCCACCAGGGACAGCAGGCCGCGGCCACCGTCCCACCGGGCCGGTACGCGGTCCATCAGCTCCGCGAGGGCGGGCACGACCCAGCGATCGCCGGCGCCGAGTACGAGCCCGGGTCGCAGGACGATCCCGCCCGCCGCCAGCACCGGTTTCTCGCCGGCCAGCCGGGTGCGGCTGGCCGCGGACACCGGCGCGGGGGCGATCTCGTCGACCGTGATCCCGTGGTGCGGGCCCGGTCCGTAGACCGCGGCGGTCGACAAGTGCACGATGCGGCCCACGCCCCATCGCGCCGCTTCGTCGACGAGTGCCGCCGTGCCCTCGACGTTGACCTTCGCGCACTGGGCCTCGTCGCCGGAGATCCGTGAGGCGAGGTGGACCAGGACGTCCGCGCCGCTCGCGGCGTTCCGCAGCGACCCCCGGTCCGTCAGGTCCACGGGCGTCCACGTCACGCCGGGCGCGGCCGAGGAGGGCGCGGGAGCGGCGCGGCCGAGCGTCTGGATCGTGATCTCGCGGCCGCTCTCGCGCGCGGACGCGGCCAGTCCGTACAGCACCCGTGAGCCCACGAAGCCCGTCGCCCCGGTCAGCACGATCCGAAGGGGACGGCTCACGTGGCGCCCACCGTGTCACCCTCGGGGATCCGCAGGCCGGAGATGACAGAGGCCGGCGCCAGGGCCGGCAGCAGACAGCGCCACATGTCGGCGATCCGACGGGGCAGGTCGGCACGGCCGGTGGAGAGCTGGGACATGACTTGCGTACCGGTGTACGCGGCGACCAGGAGCTGCGCGAACGCGGCCTCGTCCACGCCGTCGAGCAGCTGGTCCTTCTGGCGGGCCACGACGAGCTCCTGGTGGAAGCGGTCGGCCCACCACTCGTAGATCGAGTACTCCTGCTTGCCCACCACCCCCTGCTCGACCGCCAGTCGGACACCGGCCCGCAGCAGGGTGTTGCGCTGCATCTCGACCGCGAGATACCCGGTCATGTCCAGGAGCTGCTGGAGGCCGCCCTCCCCCTCGGGGAACTGCAGATCCGCGGCCTGTTCGAGGATGACCGCGCGGGCCAGTCCCTCCTTCGACCGGAAATGGAAGTACACGGCACCCGCCGTGACGCCCGCCCGCTCCAGAATCTTGGTGATGCTCGCGCCGAGGTACCCGGATTCGTCGAACACTTCCGCTGCGGCCCGGAGCACCAACTCCCTTGTGCGGATTGCCCGTTCCTGCATTTGTCCCGCCACTGGCCCGGTACCTCGTATTACCTCGACAAAGAAAAAGAGTGACCACTATCTTATGTGCGCGGACAGTCGAGACACCAGTGCTCGAAACCCCGCGAATGTCGTGGAACAGTCAGGGGAGAACTGTTGTGCCTTCGATAGACCTTGCGAGAGACCGGGCGACCACCGGTCCCGCGCCTGTGCCCATGTCGTACACCCATAAGACGAATCCCGCCGAAATACTCCTCACGAGCTGGCATCGGACGGGGGACGACACCTTCACCGTCACCGCCCGATGGCCACGTGACCACGCGTTCTACCTGGCCCGGTTCGGAAGGCACGACCCCCTCCTCCTGACGGAGACGGTACGCCAGACGCTGCCGCTGCTGTCCCATGCCGCGTACGACGTTCCTTTGGGGCACCACTTAGTCTGGAAGGACTTCGGCTGGGACGTCGACCCGGACGCGCTGTGGGTCGAGGCCGGCGCCGACGCCGAGATCGAGCTCCACATCACCTCCTCGGACGTGAAGTACCGCAAGGAACGGGCGACCGCCGTCACGCTCTTCGTCGAGGCCGAACGCGCGGGCCGCCGACTGGCCACCGCCAGGACCAGTTTCACCATCCAGGACCGGGCCGTCTACGAGCGGCTGCGCGGACGGTACGCCGACGTCGAGAGCGCGAACGCGCGGGCCCTGCCGCTGCCGCCGCCCTCGCCCACGCAGCAGACGGGCCGCGACCGCTTCCAGGACGTCGTGCTCTCGTACACCGACATCCCCCTCCGCTGGCAGCTGCGGACGGACATCTCGCACCCCGTCCTCTTCGACCACCCCGTCGACCACGCCCCGGGCATGCTGCTCCTCGAAGCCGCGCGCCAGGCCGCGCAGGCGGCGGCGCACCCGCGGCAGACGCTGGTCGTCGGCATGCAGTGCGACTTCAGCCGGTACGCCGAGCTCGACGCGCCGTGCTGGGTCACGGCCAAGGCCCTGCCCCGCGACCTGGACGGGCGGCCTCGCATGCTGATCACGGCGGAGCAGAACGACGCGGAGATCTTCACGTCGGTCGTCGCACTGCACGAGGTTCCGGCGGACCGCTGACGGCGCCGGTCACCCGCACCCGGTGGGCCCGGACGGCATCTGTCTGTGCGGGCCCCAGTCCTCCCACGGGCCACGGGCCGAACGCGTCGGCCTCCTGTCCTTTGTCATCCAATCGAGGCGTTTGACAGCGAACTCAGTCGTTTCGACTTTTCTGACAGTGAATCTAGTCGAAGGGGCGATCACGCTGGGGGTGTCGAATGCCGGTATCGACAGGGGTGGAGAGCACTGCCCCGTACGTCGAGGTGTCGTGTCCTGTGGACGACAAGCGCGGGAGTAAGCGGCGTCGTCCGTTACTGGACTGCGCGACGGCCAGGTTCGAAGACTCGGTGCCGGTCCGGCCGTTTCGGTGGTCGTGGGGTGGCCGCAATTTCCCCGGGTGGTACTGGGCGGCGACTACAGGGCAGCACGTCGGTTTCGAGTCCTGGTTGGAGCGGGACCGGCTGGTGCTCATGGACTTCGATCCTGCTGTGGTGGGGATAGCGTCCCAGCCATTCTGGCTGCACTGGCACGACGGGGAACGTGAGCGTCGGCATGCCCCGGACTTCTTCGTACGCCGGGTCGATGGCTCGGCGGTGGTCGTCGATGTCCGTGCCGACGGCTGGATCGCGCCGCGGGACGCCGAAGCGTTCGAATTGACGCGCAGGGCCTGCGCGGAAGTTGGGTGGAGGTTCGAGCGGGTGGGGACGCCGGAGGCAGTCCTACTGGCGAATGTCCGGTGGCTGTCGCGCTACCGGCACCCCCGCTGCCGACGGGAGCCGGTAGCAGCTCGGCTGTTGGAGGTCTTCTCGCAGCCGGGGCCGCTGATGGCCGGGGCCGATGCGGCTGGCGACCGGCTCGCGACGCTGCCTGTGTTGTTCCACCTCATGTGGAAGCACGAGTTGTCGGCCGAGCAGATGGACATCGAACTGCTCGGGCCGCGCACGGTCGCGCACCGGGCTGGCGGGAGTGCCGGATGACGAGCAAGGAGTGTCGGGTCCCGCCGACGGCGCGGATCGCGGAGTTCCCCAAGAAGGCTGTGAACAGGCCCGTTGGTGGGAAGGACACATCCTGGAGGTGCTGCACGGATTGCCCCCGGATGCTCCCCACGGGACAGTGCCGCGACCGGAGTTCGACCCTCGGCAACGTTGCCTGGCCGAGCGAGAGCGGGCCAAGGCCGCCGAGCTGACCGCGGCGGGCCATCGGATGACGGCCAGTGGAATCAAGCAGCGGCGCCAGCGTTATCAGCGCGACGGGCTGGTCGGGCTGGCGGACGGCCGGTCAGCCAAGAAGCTGCCCGACTTCGGCCAGATCTCCCCAGTGGTGGTCGAGGCAATGAGGCAGGCGATCGCCGAGACGGCCGATGCCTCCTCAAGGACGGTCCGGTTCATCATCTGGCGGACGAAGGAGATCCTGGCGTCCCGCGAGGACACTGACGGCATCGAATTGCCTACGGAGCGCACGCTTTATCGCCTGTTCGACAAGTTGGCGGTCGGCACGCACGCGACCGGTTCGGCGAGGACACGCCGCTCGTTGCAGGCGCGTCCGGCCGGCCCGTTCGGGGAAATCCCGGCTATCGCGCCGGGCGAGCTGATGCAGATCGACTCCACTCCGTTGGACGTTTTGGTACGGCTGGATGACGGCATCGCGGAGAAGGTCGAGTTGACCGTGCTGGTCGACATCGCGTCCAGGTCGATCACGGCGGCAGTGCTGCGTCCGACGACGAAGGCGGCCGACGCCTCCGCCCTCCTGGCCCGCAGCATCACACCGGAGACGATGCGGCCGGGCTGGCCACAGGCGCTGCGGATGTCCCGGTCGGTCCTGCCGCACCGGCGGCTGCTGGCCTTGGACGAGCGGCTGGAGCAGGCGGCGGCGCGACCGGTGATCGTTCCAGAGACAATCGTCTGCGATCACGGCAAGGTGTTCATCTCGCAGAACTTTCGTGCCTCCTGCCGCTTCTTGGGCGTCTCGCTGCAGCCGACGCACAAGGCGTCGCCCTTCGAGAAGGGCGTGATCGAGAAGACGCTGGGATCGGTGGCGACGCTCTTCGCGCAGTTCGTCGCGGGGTACACCGGCCGCTCGGTCGACCGCCGTGGTCGGCATGTGGAAGACGGACCGCTGTGGTCGTTGCCCGAGCTGCAGGACCTGCTGGATGAGTGGATCGTCACGGTCTGGCAGAACCGGCCGCACGACGCGCTGCGCGATCCCAGCGCGCCGAAGCGGGCGTTCTCGCCGAACGAGAAGTACGCGATGCTGCTGGAGTCGTGCGGCTACGTTCCGGCCCCGTTGAGCGGTGAGGACTACGTCGAGCTTCTGCCGGAGCGGTGGCACGCGATCAACGCCTACGGCATCCGGATCAAGCGCCGCACCTACGACAGCTCAGAGTTGAACCCGCTACGCCGTCAGCACTCCGGAGTCGCAGAGAAGAAGGGCTTGTGGGAGGTCCGCTACGACCCCTACGACATCTCCCGGATCTGGGTACGCGACCGCCGCGGCGAAAGGGACCGGTGGATCACTGTGTTCTGGCGGCATCTGCACCGCGTCGGCGTCCCGTTCGGCGAGATGGCCTGGGACCACGCCCTCCAGCAGAATCCGAACGGCAGCGAAACCCAGATCGCGGAAGCGGCAGCCGCCCTACTCAAGCGCGCCCACGACGGTCCTGCAGGCGAGAAGAGCCCTCCGGTCAAACGATCAAGGAGGGATCGCCGGGTCGCAGCCCGCACCCGAGCGACCGCCCCGAGCCGGGAGATCCCTGACCCACCGGCCGAGAGCGAGCCCATGGACAAGGACACGGCGGACTCCGCGCTGGCAGAGGTCATCCCGCTGGGCCTGTTTGACCCGCTGGCCGATCCTTGGAGGCGCACGTGACCATCTCCAAACCGGCGGCCCGACGCACCGTGCTGCAGGAGACCGACGGCGAGGCCGACCGGCAGCTGAACACGTTGACTGGATGGCGCAGGTTCATCGACGGCCCACCCACCCCCCTGGTCTTGGCGTCGCGCAGTGCCTGGCAGCAGATGAACCCAGCCAAGCGGGATCTCTATGACGAGTCCCGCCTTGACCATCACGCTCGGATGCTCACCGTCGCCACCTCGTTCGTCGAGCGGACGGCGATCTGCGGCCGTCGTCTGGTGCTGCTGAACCGGCACGCGATCAGCGCCCGCCGCGGGCTGATCGTTTCCGGCCCGGCGGGAACCGGAAAGAATATCGCCATCACTCAGTTGGGGCTCTCCCATGAACTACTGGACCGGGCCCGGCACCCTCATGCCACACACCGGATTCCGGTCGTCTATGTCACCGTCCCGCCCGCCGCGACCGCCCGCATGATCGCGACCGAGTTCGCACGCTTCCTCGGCCTACCGGTACGGGCCCGCTCGAACATGACGGACATCATCGAGGCTGCCGTCGGTGTCTGCACCGACACCCGCACCGCTCTGGTGCTGGTCGATGAACTCCACAACATCTCACTCACCAGCCGCCACGGCGCCGAAGTCGCCGACACCCTCAAGTACTTCTCCGAACGCCTGCCCGCCACCTTCGTCTATGCCGGCATCGACATCGACGAATCCGGGCTGCTGTCCGGGACACGCGGCGCCCAGATCGCCGGCCGCTTCACCCTGATCCCCTCCCGCCCCTTCCCCTACAACAGCGAATGGAAGGGCCTGGTCGCCACCATGGAAGACACCCTGCGACTGCACGAACCCCGCCCTGGCACACTCACCGAGCTGGACCGCTTCCTGCACAACCACACCGGCGGCATGATCGGATCTCTCTCCCACGCCATCCGCGGAGCCGCCCTCGACGCCATCCTCACCGGCACCGAGAAAATCACCAAGAAGAGCCTCCAGGCCATTCCGCTCGACCACACCGCCCACACCACGGCGTCCATGGCCACGAAATCCGCTGCGTCCCGATGAACAGCGAACTTCCGCCCCGGTTCGCGCCGCTGCCGGTCCGACTCCGCCCCTGCCTCGGAGAATCCACCAACTCCTACATCCGACGCCTGGCGCGCGCCAACCATCTCCAGCCCAGCTTCCTGCACTGCTATCTCTGCGGCCCACCGCAGTGGTTCGGCAGGCCCCTCCTCGAACACCTCGCCACCACCGCCGGCCACTCGCCCGAAGCACTCGAACGGGCTCTCGCCGACGCCAACTCCCTGGGCGGCACAAACAGACCACGCCGACGTCTCCCCAGCAGAAATCCCTTCGCCGGACGCCAGGACCTGGCCCACCGCATCGCCCAAGAGGCCCTCAAGGGGACCCAGATCCGCACGCTCGCAAAGCGCCACAACCTCCGCTGCTCGGACATCCGCTTCGCCCTGGAGGTCCCACGCCTGACCACCGCAGAGATGAGTCCGCTGACCGAACCCATCACAGGGGAACTCGCCGACTTGGTCGAGGGCATGATCGGCAGGAAGCTCAACGGAAGGCAGATCTGGACCGAACTCATGGACCACCACGACCACTTGGTCACATACGACAGCATCCGCCACTACATCCGATACACACGATCCCGAACAGCGTCAGCACGCGTAGGGAACCCAGAGGCGCATACAGCGGCCCCAGCTGCCTCTCCCTGACAGCGGTGAAGTACGAGGCCCCATGCCAGAGCCGCATGCATAGGTCACGGCCGTCGTAGACAGCGACGCCACCGAGCTTGCACGGGGCGGCGACGCTCCGGGGAGGCAAGCGCGCAGGCGTGGTCCGGCGACTCGGAAGGGCCACCGGCGGAGGGGCAGCGGAGTGACGCCCGGGGCGGCAGGGACGCAGGGGCCGTGGATGACGAAGAAGAGGAGCGGCAAAGTGTCACCTGGCGACCATCGAGTGACCGCTCTCCGCCGGGCGATTTGTCGGATCCCGGGGAAGGATGGGAGGGCGCCACGGCGAGCAATCAGCCGCCGACGCACCCTCCCACATCACCCGAACCGCGCCGGAAGGACATGTCATGGCCGCCACCACACCCAAGGCTCCGACTGCACCAGGGGTACGGTCCTGGTGGGGGATCCCGTATGCCACCGCCGAGCGGTACCGCCGCCCCGTGGTCGCGGAGTTCGATCCGGACCCCCCCTATGACCGCAAGGGCGTCGTCTCCGTCCAGCCCGACAGCGGTGACTGGCTCGAAGCGGACAGCGGGATGGGCGAGGACTGCCTGAACCTGAACGTGTGGGCTCCCGAGCAGCCGGCCAGGGAGGCGCTGCCGGTGGCCGTGTACATCCACGGCGGCGGATTCGAGTACGGCGCGAACACGCAGATCACCTCGAACGCCGCCGGCCTCGCCGCGACGGGGCGCGTGGTGGGTGTGTCGATCAACTACCGGCTCGGCGCCCTGGGCGCGCTCTCACTCTCGCAGTACGGCGGGCGGCTCGCCGAGGCCAGCAACCTCTTCCTGCAGGACGCCATCGCCGCGCTCACCTGGATCCAGCGGAACATCGCCCACTTCGGCGGCGATCCCGACAACGTCACCGTCTACGGCCACAGCGGCGGCGCCTATACCACCTTCGGGCTGCTCAGTGCCTCCTCCGCCAACGGCCTGTACCGGCGCCTGGCCGGGTTCTCCGGCGGGCCCGCCCGCTCCATCCCGGCCTGGTGGGCCGAGGAGCTCGCGCACCAGTTCGTCACGGAACTCGGTGTCGCAGACAACCCCGACAAGCTGATCGACCTCGACACGGCCTCCCTGGTGGCCGCCCTGAACAAGGTCGCCCCGACGGATCTCGGAGTCCGTGGCGGGGTGGACAACCAGGCCACCGGCGTCGTCCTGGACATCGGACAGCCCGGCGCGGTGGTGCACGCCCACCCCATGGACGTCCTGGCCTCGGGCGCGCACCGCGGTGTCGACGTGCTGCTGAGCATGGCCAGCGACGACATGGGCTGGTGGGTGGCGAACGACCTCGACCGGTTCGACCCGCACACGCTCGACCGCGTCACCGACGAGGTCACGGGCTGGCGCATCTCCCGCTCCCGCGCCAAGAAGATCGTCCATGCCTACGACCAGGGCGGCCGTACCCCGGCCGAGGTTCGCGCCGCGCTCATGGCGGACTACCTCTTCGCGCTCCCCGCCGCCCGCGGTGCCCTGGCCCACGCCGCCGCGGGCGGCAACGCCCATCTCCTGGTGATCGGACCCGCCGAGGGCGCGCCCGCCGTGCACGGCACCGAGATGTACGCCCTGGTCGGCCAGGAAAAGCCAGGCCGCAGTGCCGAGCAGGACGAGCGTGACACGCGTATCCGCGACATCCTGCTCGACTTCGTCACCGGCGAGCAGTCCCGTCTGTGGCCCGCCGTCACGGACCGTCCGACCTCGGAAAGCGTCGGCAACCCTCCCTTCGAGGCGAGCGCCCACTACCAGGCGGCCCTCGACCTGTGGGAGGGCATCGACCGCCCCTAACGGCCATCAGGCAATACGGACATGCGGAACAGCACAGAGCCACCCGGGGACGAACACGGTAAAGGAGCTGGGTATGAGCCAAGGGACAGCAGCCGGCGACGCCGCACCGGCGACGATGCGGGCCGTCGTCGTCACCCGGCCCGGCGGCCTCGAAGCACTGGAGATCAAGGACGTGCCGGTGCCCATACGCAAGCCCGGCTGGGTGCGGATCCAGATGAAGGCGTTCGGCGTCAACGAGTCCGAGATCACCACCCGCAAGGGCGAGTCGGACGCGGAGGTCACCTACCCGCGCGTTCCCGGCATCGAGGGCGTCGGCGTGGTCGACGAGGCCGACGAGGCCAGCGGACTGCGGCCGGGACAGCAGGTGGCGACCATGACGGGCAACATGGGCCGCTCGTACGACGGCTCGTACGCCCAGTACGTGACCGTCCCTGCGGCGCAGGTCATCCCGTTCGAGACCAGTCTGCCGTGGGAGGTCGTCGGTGCGCTGCCGGAGATGTTCCAGACCGCCTACGGATCGCTGACCACCGGCCTGGACCTCAAGGCCGGGCAGACGCTGCTGATCCGCGGCGGCACCTCCACGGTCGGGCTGAGCGCGGCCCACGGTCGGGCTGAGCGCGGCCACCATCGCGAAGGACCTCGGAGCCACCGTCCTGTCCACCACCCGCAGCCCCGGCCGGGCCGGGGAACTGCGGGCGGCGGGCGTTGACCATCCCCTTGTCGACGACGGCACCCTCGCCGACCAGGTGCGCGCGCTGCTGTCGGACGGCGTGGACGCCGCACTGGAACTGGTGGGCTGCTCGGCCCTCGCCGACACCCTCCGCACCGTCCGCCGCCACGGCACCGTCTGCTTCACCGGAGCCCTGGCGGGGCAATGGACGATCCCCGACTTCACCCCGTTCATGATCCCCAACGGGGTGCGGCTGACCAGCTATGCGGGCGAGGCCGCCGACCTGCCGGCCGACGTCTTCGCCCACCAGCTCCACGCCATCGCCGATGGGCGCCTCAAGGTCCCGGTCGCGAAGGTCTACCACGGCCTGGAACAGGTCCGTGACGCCCAGGCCGACCTCGAGTCCGGTACCACGCCGGGCAAGCACGTCGTCGTCCTGGACGACTGAGCCCGGATCCCTCGACTTGAGCGGCAAGAGCGATCGGGGCCGTCACGGATTGTTCGCGCAGGGCGGCCGCCAGTCCGGGGACTCAGCGCGCTCGAGGGAAAAGCCGCTCGACAGCGGTCACCACCGCGGCGCGGCGGGCGGCGGTGGTGGGGTCCACGGCGTGGGCCGCGGCGGCCTCGCTGAGTTCGGGTTGCGACGCCCAGGTCATGGCGATCTGGTTGACCAGGGCAAGGACGTCGGCCGGGTCCCAGACGGGGTCGAGCTGTCCAGTCTGCTGCACCCGGCGGAGCTGGTCGATTTTGCGGGCGATCACTGCCTGGTCGGGATCGTCGGCAACGGCTCTGGTGCCCGGCAGTTCGAGGCGGCCCCAGGTGATCAGGCGGTGGTGGTCCGGACGGGCGACGAAGTAGTCGAACAGGCGGCCCGCGTAGCCAGGCAGGTCGGACGGGTCCATCCGGGTGGCCTCGGCGATGACGACATACTCCCGTGCAGCGACAGCGGCATAGAGCGCATCTTTGCCGCGGAAGTAGGCGTAGACGCGTTCTTTGCTGGTCCTGGCGAGCTTGGCGATGCGGTCCACGCGGGCGCCGGCGATGCCGTGGCGGGCGAACTCCTCCATGGCAGCGGCAAGAATGCGCTCGCGCGTGGTGTCGCCGCCGGAGGCGGGCGCTGCGGTCTGGCCTGAGTCGCGGGACTGGGACATAACCCGAGGATAAGACACCGAACCGTTCGGTTTGGCGCCACGGGTGATCGGTGCGTAGAGTCAAACAGAACAGTTCGGTTTGGCCTTCGTGGGTGAAGCCGGCGAAACACTGAGGGAGTGAACTCATGCAGCACCGCAATCTGGGCTCTCAGGGTCTGCGCGTCTCGGCGCTCGGCCTGGGGACCATGGGCATGTCCATGGCCTACGGCGCCTCGAACGACGACGAGGGCATCGCGACCATCCGCCGCGCCCACGAACTCGGGATCGACTTCTTCGACACCGCCGAGCTGTACGGCGCCGGTACCGGCAGCAACGAGATCCTCCTCGGCAAGGCAGTCAAGAACTTCCGCGACGAGGTGGCCCTCGCCACCAAGTTCGGCTTCGACATGACCGCCCCGGCGACCAGCCCCGCCTTCGACAGCCGCCCGGAAAACATCCGCAAGGTCGCCGAGAACAGCCTGCGCTACCTGCAGAGCGACCACATCGACCTCTTCTACCAGCACATCTCCGACCCCGACATTCCGGTCGAGGAGGTCGCCGGCGTGGTCGGCGAACTGATCACCGAAGGCAAGGTGAAGTACTTCGGCCTGAGCAACGTCGGCCCCCAGTACGTCCGCCGCGCCCACGCCGTCACCCCGGTCTCCGTGCTCCAGTACGAGTACTCGCTCTTCGAGCGGGAGGTCGAGGAGAAGATCCTTCCCGTCCTGCGGGAACTCGGCATCGGCCTGGTGCCCTACTCCCCGCTCGGCCGCGGCTTCCTCACCGGCCAGGTCAAGCCCGCCAGCGAGTACCCCGCGGACGACATGCGCAGCTGGGACGAGCGCTGGCAGGGCGAGAACTACACGTACAACCTGCACGCCATCGAACAGCTCAAGAACCTGGCCGACACCAAGGGCATCACCACCGCCCAGCTCGCGCTGGCCTGGCTGCTCGCCCAGGGTGAGGACATCGCGCCCATTCCCGGCACCCGCAGCACCAAGCGCATCGAGGAGAACGCCGGCGCCGTCGACGTCCAGCTCTCGGCCGCCGATCTGGCCCGCATCGCCGAGATCCTTCCCCACGGCTCGGCAGGCAGCCGCCTCCCGGCCGCGGTACTGTCCAGCTTCACCACAGAGTGACCGCGCCGGGAGCCATCTCCTTCTGACGGGCAAGGGGCCTGCGCCGTGTTTCCGTCATGCGTCGGTCCCGGCTGCGCGGGCCGCGAAGGCGGCCGGGGTGAGGCCGGTGCGGTCGCGGAAGAAGCGGCCGAAGTTCGCGGGGTCGGTGAAGCCGAGGTGGACGGCCACGGCACGGGCGTCCCACCGGGCTGCTCCCAGCAGGCGCCGGGCTTCCAGGAGGCGCCGCTCGTCGATGAGTTCACGTACTCCCTTGCCGGCGGCATCCTGGGCGGCGCGGCTGAGGGTGCGGACCGAGCAGCCGAGCAGTTCGGCGTAGTCCGCGGCTTGGTGCAGCTCGCGAAAGTGCAGCTCCAAGGCGTCCAGGAAGCGTCGGTATCTGTCGGCGCGGCCCGCGCCGGCCGCGGCCGTCCCGGTGGGGGCGATGCCCGGGGAGTTGGCCAGGCGCAGCAGCAGTGATTCGAGCAGGCTGCGCCGCAGGGCGTGGTGGATGTCGAGGGGGCGGCGTCCCAGTGCGCGGTGTTCGTCCAGGAGCTGGAGTGCGGTCTGCTGGAGCCAGGCGGTGTCGTCGGGGGGCGGGCTGAGCACGGCAGGGGCGTCGTGCGCGGTGAGCGGGGCCAGGAGACGGGCGAGGTCGGGCCGCAGCACGTCCGGTTCGAACAGGATGAACGGGCCGCGGGCCGCGCCGGGCGGATGCCAGCACTGTGCGTGTCCGGGACGCACCCACAGCCACTGGCCGGGGGTGACGGTCCGCGTGACGTGGTCGACGTCGTGCCGCAGCTCACCCTCGGTGACCGCGATGAGGTAGTGGAAGGTGGCGCGGCCCGGACGGGGCGGGTTCCACGGCCAGTCGTCGTGGTGGGCGAAGAAGTCCTCGACGGTACTCACCTCAAGGCCGTACGGGGTACCGACCGGGGGCTGGAAACCGAACAGCGGAACCGCAGCCGGACCGGCCGCGCGTCCACTCGGATCGGGGTGTCGCATGTCGACCATCACGTGTCCGCAGCCTACCGCCCTTCCGGGCGGCTGCGGCGGAAGGATGGGACGAGCCACCGCGCCCGCGCGGCGCGCCCTCCACATTCCTCGATGCCACAGTCCGTCACCACCTGAGGAAGGCAACGCCCCATGAACGGATCTGCCCTGCACCAGACCGCCGCCGACTGCGCGGAGGAACTCCCCGGAGCCCACCTGGAGCACCCCTTCGGCCCCGACTGGGAGGTCTATAAGGTGCGCGGCAAGGTCTTCATGCTGATGACGGAAGTCCCGGGGCGGCCCGTCGTGATCCTCAAGGCGGACCCCGACGAGGCCCACGCCCTGCGGGAGCAGTACAGCCACATCACCCCCGGCTATCACATGAACAAGAAGCACTGGATCACCGTGGAGGGCGGAGAAGGCGTCGACAAGGAGCTCGTCAGGGAGCTCGTCACCGACTCCTACCGGCTCGTCGTCGCCCAGCTGCCCAAGGCCGAGCGGCCTGTCGACCCGCACACCTACGGCACCGGCACGCGGGGGGACCGGTGAGCGCGGCCGGTGACCGGCTTCAGGGCACCGCCCGCCGGGCGGCCCTGGCCCTCCCGGGCGTCAGCCACGGCTACCCCTTCACCCCGGGACTCGACGTGTACAAGGTCGCGAGCAAGGTGTTCCTGATCGTCACCGACGACCCGGTCGACCAGATCATCACGGTCAAGTGCGAACCCGAACACGCCCGCGCGCGCGTGCACGGTTATGCCTCGATCACACCGGGCCGCTACCTCGACAAATACCACTGGATCTCGCTCGGGCCGGGCCCCGGCATCACCGAGCGGCTGATCGCCGACGCGGTCGAGGATTCCTACGACCTGGCCGTCGAGCGGCTGCCCAGGCGCGACCGCCCCCGTAGCCGATGAGCACCGCCAGCGCGCCCACGAGCCGCTGAGCCCACGTCTGTCAGTGCCCCGTGCAAGGCTCGCCACGCCCGCACACCTTTGCCTGCGATCCGAGAGACCAATGGAACCGAACGAAGCGACCCTGCCGCTCTTCGACGAGGAGTCCGCCCGGCCCCTCGCCGACCGCCTGCGCCCCACCCAGCTGGATGAGGTCGTCGGGCAGGACCACCTCCTGGCCCCGGACGCCCCGCTAGGTCGCATGGTCGCTCAGCAACGCCTCGGCTCCGCCATCCTGTGGGGTCCGCCCGGCGTCGGGAAGACGACCATCGCCCGCCTGCTCGCGGACGGCAGCAACCTGGCCTTCGAACCGGTGTCGGCCACCTTCTCCGGCGTGGCCGACCTGCGCAAGGTCTTCGCCGCCGCCCGCAGCCGGCGCACCATCGGCCAGGGCACCCTGCTGTTCGTCGACGAGATCCACCGCTTCAACCGCGCCCAGCAGGACAGCTTCCTGCCCTACGTCGAGGACGGCACGATCACCCTGATCGGCGCCACCACGGAGAACCCGAGCTTCGAACTCAACGGCGCCCTCCTCTCCCGCACCCAGGTCCTCGTCCTCAAACGCCTCGACGAAGCCGCCCTGTCCACACTCCTCGACCGTGCCGAGGGCCTCACCGGCCACCGGCTGCCCCTGGACGACGACGCCCGCCGCGCCCTGATCGCCATGGCCGACGGCGACGGCCGCTACCTCCTCAACATGGCCGAACAGCTCCAAGCCCTCCCGAACCCCGGCACCCCCCTGGACACCGCCGCCCTCGCCCACCACATCCAGCAGCGCGCCCCGCTATACGACAAGGCGCAGGAGAGCCACTACAACCTGATCTCCGCGCTCCACAAGTCGATGCGTGGCTCCGACCCGGACGCGGCCCTGTACTGGCTCGCCCGCATGCTCGACGGCGGCGAGGACCCCCTGTTCGTGGCCCGCCGCCTGGTCCGCTTCGCGAACGAAGACATTGGCATCGCCGACCCGCACGCCATCCAGCAGGCCCTCGCCGCTTGGGACGTGTACGAGCGACTCGGCTCCCCTGAGGGCGAGTTGGCGATCGCCCAGGCCGTTCTATACCTCGCCACGGCCCCCAAGTCCATCGCCGTCTACCGCGGCTTCAACGCGGCCCACCGATCCGCCAGCCGCACCGGCTCACTCATGCCGCCCGCCCACATCCTCAACGCCCCGACCCGGCTGATGAAGGACCTCGGCTACGGCAAGGATTACCAGTACGACCCCGACACCACCGGCGGCTTCTCCGGCGCCGGCTACTTCCCCGACGACATGGACCGCGAGACCTATTACCAGCCCACACGCAACGGCTACGAAGCCCAGATCAGCGAACGGCTACGCCACTGGGCCGCCCTCCGCGCTCGCCGACGCAGCGGCTGACGCGGACGCGTGGGCAGCGCACAGAATGTGCACACGGCAGATGTCGCGCACAATCCGCATCCAGCGTCCCCCTCCGACACGATGTTCCACGCTATCGCCCGCCGTGTTGACATCCAATCCAGTCGACGCAGGTCAGCGCGCTGCGCACGACTAACTTCGCTGTCGTAGGACACCTCCTCCTCGCCGCCGCCGGCAGGCAACCCGGACGTGGTCACGATCGCTTCACCAGGCAACCAGGTATGCCCGACCCGAGACCTGGGTTCCCCATTCGGTCGAGTGCCGGGGGAAGGACGTCCGCGTACGTCGAGCGGGCGGCCTCGCACCGTGCGCGCACCTCGTCCGTGATCACCGCGCAGACCCCGCACGTCGGACGGGCACAGGTCCGTGTCGGCGAATCCGGCCACGTCGAGCCGGGCGACGATGCGCGTCACCGACGCCTGGCCGAGACGGACCCGCTCGGCCAGGTCGTGCATGTCGACGGCGGCTTCACGGCTGGAGGCAACCGTGCCCCGGTCCGCAGGGGGGGAGGCTGCGGACCGGGGCACGGCCGTTCATGTCCTGGTGATCAGGAAGCCGGAGGGCGAAGGAACCCCTCGCCACCGGGACCGGTGCCGTCAACGAGGCGTGCTCTCCACCGGATCGGCCTTCTCCTCGACCAGGGAGTCCGAGGCCTGCTGCGCGGTCTCGGCCTTGGGCAGCCAGCGAAGTGCCAGGATGCCGAGCGCGAAGTGCAGGACGCTGGCCACCGCTACCGCCGCGTGCAGGCCGGTGACGTAGGCCGACTTCGCGTCCGTGACCACCGCGGACGTCAGACCGGGCAGCTGCAGGGTCTCGTCGAGCGTGGGCGCGAGGTCAGGCCCTTGGAGCCGGAAGAGCAGCGCGGCGAGGGAGCCGATGAGCGCGATGCCGAGGGCGTTGCCGATCTCGTTGCTGGTCTCGGCGATCGCGCCGGCCGAACCCGCTCGTTCGGCGGGCACCGCGCCGACCGCGGTGTCGGCGACGACGCTGAAGGAGATGCCGTAGCCAAGGCCCGCGACGGACGTGGACGCGATGTACCAGCCGACCCCGCCGCTGATGGTGGTGGGGAGCAGGAACAGCAGTCCTGCCGCGATGGAGAAGTGGCAGATGATGAGAATCGTCCGCTTGCCGATGCGGTCGACCACCATGGGCGTGACGACACAGGTGACGGTGAGGACCACCGCGCCGGGAAGTGCCAGGAGTGCTGCCTTCAGGACGGGAAGGTCCAGAACGGACTGGAGGTAGACACCTGACAGGTAGGCGGCTGCCGACCAGGCCGCCAGCGGCAGCAGGCCGGTGATGATCGCGACGGTGAAGACCCGGTCGCGGAAGAGGGAGAAGTCCATCAACGGGTACTCGAGGTGCCGCTGCCGACGCACGAACAAGGCCAGCAGCACGACGCCGCCCAGTCCCACGAGAACGGAGAGCACCGAGAACCCTTCGGCGGCCGCGTGCTTGAGGGCGTACACGGCGCCCAGGAGGCCGGCCGCGGAGGCCACGACGCTGAAGGCGTCGATGCGGCCGGGACGGGTCGTACTCACTTCACGCAGCAGGATGGGCGCGAAGATGAGGAACAGGGCGATGACGGGCAGGTTGATCAGGAAGACCGAGCCCCACCAGAAGCGTTCCAGCAGGATGCCACCTGCGACGGGGCCGATGGCGAACCCCGCCGCGAAGGCCGCGGCGAAGATGCCGATGGCCTGCGCCCGCCGTCGCGGGTCGCTGAACAGCTCGCTCAGCACAGCCAGTGCCGACGGCAGAAGAGTCGCGCCGGCCACACCCATCAGAGCGCGGGACGCGATGAGGAGCTCCGCGTTGGGCGCGAAGGCGGATGCCGCGGACGCGAGCCCGAAGACGGTCGCTCCGATCATCAGCAACTTCAGCCGACCGTACCGGTCCCCGATGTTACCGAACGCGATCAGCAGCGAGCCGACCGCGAATCCGTAGATGTCCAGGGTCCACAGGGCCTGATCGGCCGTGGGGGTGAGGTCCTGACTGACCCGGGGCATCGCCAGGTACAGGATCGACCCGTCCATGGAGACCAGCAGGACGGGCCCGAGTACGACCAGCAGCCCCAGCCACGCGCGCAGGCCGGGTTTGTTGTGTGAGTGCTCTTCCGACATGCCTCGACCGTCGGGCATCGTCATGTCGACAACCACCCCCCTGCTGGGGGTACACCTGACAGGTATACCCAGCGGTGCGCACGTCCGGCTTACGCTTGCCGTCGTGGAGAGCCTCGGGACGTTTCTGAAGAGCCGCCGCGACCGGGTCACCCCGGACGAGATCGGACTGCGCACACATGGCACAGGGCGCCGCGTTCCCGGGCTGCGACGGGAAGAGCTCGCCCAACTCGCGGGAGTGAGCGCCGGCTACTACACGCGGCTGGAACAAGGGCAGGCCGAGACGGCCTCGGAGCAGGTACTCGACGCGCTCGCCCGGGCGCTGCAGCTCAACGCGACCGAGACCGTGCACCTGCACAACCTCGCTCGGCACTCGGCGACGCCACGACTCGCCGAACCCCCGGCGGAAAAACCCCACAAGCACGTCCTCGCGCTCCTGGAATCCCTCGGCGAGGCCACACCGGCGATCGCCCTGGGCCGCCGCGGAGACGTGCTCGCGTGGAACCGCAGCGGGCACGCGCTCCTCGCCGAGCACATCGCCTTCGAGACACCGACCGATCCGGAACGTCGCCCTTCGATTCCTCGCATGTTCTTCCTCGACCCGGTCACGCGTGACCTGTACGGCAACTGGCACACGCTCGCCCGCGCTCACGTCGCGTACCTCCGGCTGACGGCCGGCCGCTATCCCACCGATGCGCGCCTGGCGGGGCTGATCGGCGAACTCACCATGCGCAGCGACGACTTCTCCGCCCTGTGGGCGAATCGGGATGTCGCGGACTGCACCACGGGAACCATGCACATACAGCACACGACCGTGGGCGCGCTGAGTGTCGACTACCAGGTCTGGTTGCAGCCGGACAGCCCGGACCACCGCCTTGAGATCTACACCCCGAATGACGCGGGCTCCGCCGATGCCTTGCAGGTCCTGACCCACCAGAGCCACCGCTGCGCCGACTCCCTGCGAGACGACTGACCGACACACTCACCCGCCGACGCGCGCGCCCGGGCCTGCTGCCGCGGGGCCCTGACGTGCCGTGCCCGGCGAACGCGCTGACGCCGTACGGGCCCGTCCCGTACGGCGTCGGCGCGTTCACGCCTGCCCGCGATCCCTCACCGGCAGGGCACCGGATCTGCCGAACAACGGCCTTCGTGCGATGGACATGACATAGATCGCCGTCGGCTTAGCCATGGGGTGCTCAACTCGGTAGCGTCATGTCGCGAGTCGGGGTGGCGCGCGGGGTTTTCACCCCTGTGGGCCAGCACATCGCGTCCGATGTCGATGCACCCCTTCCCGTAAAGCGGGACGGCGCCGCCGGAAGGCCACCGGCCACCCATCCCTCTGTCTGCCGGCCGAGATCAGGTCCGTACACGACGCGGAGACCAAAAATGCGACTTGCGCAAGTGATGGAAAACGTAATGGTGCGCTATGCCGATCGGCCAGCTATCGGTGAACGGGCCAAGGAGTTCGTGCGGGACCCCGCGACCGGCCGTGTTTCGTACCGTCTTCTCCCACGGTACGAAAAGACCAGTTTCGGCGAGCTGTGGGCGCGCGTACGCGCGGTGGCGAATGAATGGCACGGTGACGCGCGCCATCAGCTGAAGCCGGGCGACCGCGTCGCCATGCTCGGTTTCGCCAGCGGCGATTACACCATCCTCGATCTGGCCTGCACCTACCTCGGGTTCGTCAGCGTTCCGCTGCAGACCAGTTCGCCTGCGTCACAGCAGAGGACGATCATCGACGAGACGGAGTCCCGCCTTGTCGCCGCGAGTGTCGAACGCCTGGACAGGGCGGTCGAGCTCGCTCTCGAAAGCCCGTCGGTCGAGCGCATCCTGGTATTCGATTTCCATGAGGAAGTCAGTGACCACGTCGACGCGCTGGACGAAGCGCGCAGCCGCGTCAAGAGTGCCGGCCGTTTCGTGAGTGTCGATTCCCTTCCCGAGGTACTCCGCCGCGGTGCCGGCCTTCCCGAAGCGCCGTTGTTCGTCCCGGGCGACGACGACCCGCTGGCCATGCTCATCTACACCTCGGGGAGCACGGGAACGCCCAAGGGCGCCATGTACACCGACCGCCTCACCAGTGCGATGTGGGGCGGGGCGTGGTCGAAGCTCTTCTCCGAGGGCGAGACGGTCACCTTCAGCTACATGCCGATGAGCCATGTCGCCGGCCACTCCTCGCTGAAGAACACCCTGGCGCGGGGCGGCATCACGTACTTCACGGCCAAGAGCGATCTGTCGACCTTCTTCGAGGACATCGCGCTGGCGCGCCCGACGGAACTTTCACTGATACCGCGCATCTGCGAGTTGATCTTCCAGAAGTACCAGAGCGAACTCGACCGCCTGACCACGGCAGGCGCCGACCGTGCCGCCCTCGAGGACCAGGTCAAGGAAGACATGCGGGTGAGACTGCTCGGCGGCCAGGTCGCCTGGGCCGGCTGTGCGTCCGCTCCCCTGTCCGCCGAGCTGACGGCCTTCATGGAGTCTCTCCTCGGCCTCAAACTGCACAACATCTACGGCTCCACCGAGGCCGCGGCCGTATCGGTCGACGGAGAGGTGCTGAGCCCACCGGTCATCGACTACAAGCTCGTCGATGTTCCCGAACTCGGCTACTACCTCACCGATTCGCCGCATCCCCGCGGGGAACTGCTGCTCAAGACCGACGCCCTCATTCCCGGCTATTTCAAGCACCCGGAGCTGACGGCCGAACTCCTCGACGAGGACGGCTACTACAAGACAGGCGACATCGTCGCCGAGGTCGCGCCGGGACGGCACGCCATCATCGACCGGCGCATGAGTGTGCTGAAACTGTCTCAGGGTGAGTTCGTGGCGACCGCGCGCCTGGAGGCCATCTTCGCCTACAGCCCGCTGGTCCGTCAGGTATTCGTGTACGGGAACAGTGAACGGTCCTATCTGCTCGCTGTCGTCGTCCCTTCCGCGGATGCCCTCACCCGCTTCGAGGGCCGGACGGAAGAACTGCAGCAGCAGCTCAGCGAGTCCTTCGTCCAGGTCGCGAAGGAGGAAGGGCTGAACTCCTACGAGATCCCACGCGAGTTCCTGATCGAGACCGAGCCGTTCAGCCAGGACAACGGCCTGCTCTCGGATCACCGGAAGCTTCTGCGCCCCCGCCTGCTGGAGCGGTACCGGGAGCGTCTGGAAGCGCTGTACGTGGACATCGCCGCGCGCGAGAACGAGGAGCTGCTGGACGTTCGTCGCGGTGCCGCGGACCGCTCCGTGCTGGAGACGCTCCAGCGTGCGGCCCAGGCACTGCTTGCGGGCTCGGGGGTCGAGGTGAGCCCCACAGCGCACTTCAGGGATCTGGGTGGCGACTCGCTCACCGCGGTGGCGTTCTCCGACCTGCTCGATGACATCTTCGCGGTCCGAGTCCCGGTGGACGTGATCATCAGTGCGGCCACCGACCTCCAGCAGATGGCCGACCACATCGAGGCCAAGCGCGAGACCGGACTGAACCAGCCCAGCTTCGCGTCGGTGCACGGACAGGGAAGCGTCGAGGTCCAGGCCGCGGACCTCACGCTGGAGAAGTTCATCGATCCACAGACGCTCGCCGAGGCCAAGCGGCTGCCTCTTCCCGCCGCATCGCCCCGGACCGTCCTGTTGACCGGGGCGAGTGGGTATCTCGGGCGCTTCCTGTGCATGGAGTGGCTGGAACAGCTGGAGAAGACCGACGGCCGGCTGGTCTGCCTCGTGCGCGGGAAGGACGTGGCGACTGCCAGGAAGCGCCTCGAGGAGTCGTTCGCCGGCGGCGACGGGCAGCTGACGCATCGGTTCCAGACCTTGGCCGCCGACCATCTGGAGGTCGTGGCGGGGGACATGGCGGAACCGCAGCTGGGGTTGAGCGACCGCACCTGGGAGAGGCTGTCCGAGGAGGTGGACGTGATTGTCCACGCCGGTGCTCTCGTCAACCACGTGCTGCCGTACAACCATCTGTTCGAAGCCAACGTGGTGGGAACCGCCGAGCTGGTCCGCCTGGCGCTCACCGGGCGGATGAAGCCGTTCACCTACATATCCAGCGTGGCCGTCGCCACGTCCCGGAACCCCGCTCTGGGCGAAGACCCCGACGTGAGGCAGGCGCTCCCGGTTCAGCCGGTCGACGCGGGCTACGCCAGCGGCTATGCGACGAGCAAGTGGGCGGGAGAAGTCCTGCTGCGTGAGGCTCACGACCTGTGTGGTCTCCCGGTCACCGTGTTCCGGTCGAACATGATTCTCGCCCACAGCAGCTACGGCGGACAGCTCAATGTCCCCGACATGTTCTCCCGACTTCTCTTCAGCGTGCTCGCGACCGGCATCGCGCCCGCGTCCTTCTACCGCAACGACGGTGAGGGGAAGCGGCCAAGGGCTCACTACGACGGGCTTCCCGTGGACTTCACCGCCGCGGCTGTCGTGTCGCTGGGCGGACAGATCACCGGCGAATACCGGACGTTCAGTCTGGTGAACCCGCACGACGACGGGATCTCGCTCGACACCTTCATCGACTGGCTGAGTGACGCAGGTCATCGCATCGAGCGGATCGACGACTACGCGGACTGGCTCGATCGGTTCGAGACGGCCATGCGGGCACTTCCCGAAGAGCAGCGGCAGCACTCGTCGTTGCCACTGATGCATGGATTCAAGGACCCGGAAACCGCTGTGCGTGGATCCGACATACCCTCCGAGCGATTCCGTGCGGCCGTCCGGGCCGCGAAGATCGGAGCCGACGAGGACATCCCGCACATCTCCCCCTCGCTCATCGAGAAATACGCCAGGGACCTGACGTCGCTCATGTCTGCGTGAATCGACTGCGCACGGTTCGACAACAGGCACGCACGCCGCTTCGGCAGGAATGGCCACGTTCCTGCCGGGGTGGCGCGCTTTCTCTGCACAGGATTGATCGAGACCTTCCCGCCCGCCCCGATGGTTTCCGCAGAGCAATGCGGAGACATCTCGGGTGGCACCTTCTTTCCTTCCGCGCGTCAGGTGTTCGCCAAGGCGGGCATCGCGCGACGCCGAGCATCATCCGCCGCCTCGACAGCCGCCCCCAAGCACACTTGACGTATTCGTGGGGCGGTCGTTGCGCGTCACATTCCGTCGGCCGATAGTAAAGCCCGACGGGTCGGTGCAAGCGCTGCGACGAAGCACCGACGTGCTCGACCACCGAGAAAAGCACGTCGACGGCGCACGGCACTCCCCGGAATTGTTCATGGCCCGCTGGACCGTCCGTGAACCGCTGAATACCGCGTTGGCCAGACGGTCCGGCCGGCGCACACCTTTCCGTGCCCCACTGCGAATTGACCACGTCCGCACCTGCCCGGAATCGCTCCGGCATGCTCGCTGAGGGAATCGATGATCGACATTCAGTCCTACCTCCGGTCCATACCCGCGCTGCAGCAGCCCGACTGGGAAGGCCACACCTCCCTGGAGGAGGTCCGTACGAATCTCGGGCGGATGCCGGCTCTCGTGGACTCCGAAGCCGTGCGCCGTCTGCGAGCGCTGCTGATGGAAGCAGCCGCAGGGCATCTGCAAGTGATCCAGACCGGCGATTGCGCCGAGAACCCCGCCGAGGCCACACCCGAGGACGTCACGCGCAAGGCCGCGCTGCTCGACGTGCTGGCCGGAACGATGAAGCTCGCCTCGGGCAAACCCATCATCAGGGTGGGAAGGATCGCCGGGCAGTACGGCAAGCCCCGCTCCTCCCCGACCGAGACCGTCAACGGCACACAACTGCCCGTCTACCGCGGGCACATGGTCAACAGACCGGAGCCGGATGCGGTGCTGCGCCGGCCCGACCCCCGTCACCTGCTGAGCGGCTACCGGGCCGCGAGCGACACCATGCACTACCTCGGCTGGCGCGGCACCGCCGTCCGGTCCGAGCTCGAGGTGCCGGTGTGGACCAGCCACGAGGCGCTGCTGCTGGACTACGAGTTGCCGCTGCTGCGTCGTGAACCGGACGGCTCGCTGCTGCTGACGTCCACGCACTGGCCGTGGGTGGGTGAGCGGACTCGGCAGCTGGACGGCGCTCACATCGGGCTCCTGGCCGCGGTCTCCAATCCGGTCGCGGTCAAGGTGGGCCCGACCATGACACCCGATGAGCTGCTCGCCCTGTGCGAGCGCCTGGACGCCCAGCGGCGTCCCGGACGGCTGACGCTGATCGCGCGCATGGGTGCCGACAACGCCGGCGAGCGGCTGCCCGCACTGGTCGAGGCGGTCGCCCAGGCCGGCCACCCGGTGCTGTGGCTGTCGGACCCGATGCACGGGAACACGGTCTCCGGTCCCGACGGGCTCAAGACCCGCCTGGTGCGGACGGTCGTTCGCGAGGTCGAGAACTTCCAGACCGCGGTGAGCCAGAACGGCGGCGTCGCGGCGGGCCTGCACCTGGAGACGACCCCGGACACCGTCACCGAGTGCGTCATGGACGAGGCCGGCCTCGACCGCCTGGGCGACAAGTACCTCAGCTTCTGCGATCCCCGCCTCAATCCTCAGCAGGCCATCGAAGTCGTCTCGGCCTGGCGGGGATGAACCCGGCGCCGTACGACGGCGCGCACGCATCAGTACCCGTGGATGTCCTTCCGTCCGACCGGGCGAGCCACACCACCCCCGCACGAACCGACCGTGGACGGCCTTGCCACGTTCGGCGTCCAACGAAGAGAGGACCGACCGGCCCATGCCCGGTATTCCCCCGATCGAGCCCTATCCGATGCCCCAGGAGGGCGAGCTGCCGGAGAACACCGTCAGCTGGCCCGTGAACCCCCGGCGGGCCGTCCTGCTGCTGCACGACATGCAGGAGTACTTCCTCAAGCCGTTCCCGCGCTCGGAGGCGCCCGGCGACGCCCTGGTCGGCAACACCGCGCTGCTGCGCGAGCGGTGCGTCGAGCTCGGCATCCCCATCGCGTACACGGCACAGCCCGGCGGCATGACGCCCGAACAGCGCGGACTCCTGGCGGACTTCTGGGGACCGGGGATGAAGCCCACTCCCGAGCACCGCAAGGTGGTCGAGCCCCTCGAACCGGGCCCCGGCGACTGGACGTTCACGAAGTGGCGCTACAGCGCCTTCTTCAAGTCGGACCTGCTGGAGCGGATGCGGTCCGACCAGCGCGACCAGCTGATCATCTGCGGCGTGTACGCGCACGTGGGCGTCCTGATGACGGCGGTCGAGGCCTTCACCCACGACATCCAGCCCTTCCTGGTGGCCGACGCCGTGGCCGACTTCTCGGCCGAGTACCACCGGCTCGCCCTCGACTACGCGGCACAGCGCGCGGCCCGCGTCGTGTCCGCCAAGACCGTGCTGAGCGAACTCGACGCGGGCGGCACGGCGCTCTGATCGCGCCCCACCGCCGAAAGGAATCCCCATGGCAAGGCAGGACAGCGCGCACGACCTCCTGGCACGCATCCTCGACGGCTCGGCCGGCGCGTTCGCACTGATGCACCGCCCCGAGACCGTGGACCCGGACACCCTGGAACTGCTGGCCGGCGACGTGACGGAGATCGCGTCGCTCGCCGACCTCGACCTGCCCCCGCACAACGGCACAGGCGCCCGCACGGAACTGCTCACCCTCATCCCCTACCGCCAGCTCGCCGAGCGGGGCTTCGCCGCTCCCGACGACGGAGCGCCGCTGCTGGCGATGACGGTCCGCGAGCAGGCGGCGGTGCCGCTGCGCGCGACGTTACCGCTGCTGCCGGACGAGCCGGTGAAGGTGACCGACGGCCACTTCGACGTGGACGACGAGGCCTACGCGGAGATCGTGCGGCGGGTCGTCGCGGACGAGATCGGCACCGGTGAGGGCGCCAACTTCGTGATGCGGCGCTCGTTCACGGCCCGGCTGCCCGGGTTCGGTCTGCCCGCGGCGCTGTCGTTCTTCCGCCGCCTGGTGCAGCGGGAGGCGGGGGCGTACTGGACGTTCCTCGTGCACACCGGCGAGCGGACGTTCGTGGGCGCCACTCCGGAGCGGCACATCAGCGTCCACGACGGCACGGCCGTGATGAACCCGATCAGCGGCACCTACCGCTACCCGGCGGGCGGCCCGGACCTCGACGGTGTCATGGAATTCCTCGCCGACCCCAAGGAGGCCGACGAGCTGTACATGGTCGTCGACGAGGAACTCAAGATGATGGCCCGGATCTGCCCGGAGGGCGGCCGGGTGGTGGGTCCCTATCTCAAGGAGATGGCGCGGCTGGCGCACACCGAGTACTTCATCGAGGGCCGGACCGACCGCGATGTGCGGGACATCCTGCGCGAGACGCTGTTCGCACCGACCGTGACCGGTTCTCCGCTGGAGAGCGCCGCGCGGGTCATCAGCCGGTACGAGCCCCAGGGCCGCGGCTACTACAGCGGTGTGGCCGCCCTGATCGGCCGCGACGCCGCGGGCGGCCGCACCCTGGACTCGTCGATCCTGATCCGGACCGCCGACATCGACGACGAGGGCATGATGCGGATCGGGGTGGGCGCGACCCTGGTGCGCCACTCCGACCCGGAGTCCGAGGTGCACGAGACCCGGGCCAAGGCGGCCGGCCTGCTCGCCGCGCTCGGCGACGCCGAGCCCATCCGGTTCGGGGCGCACCCCGCGGTCCGCGAGGCCCTTGACGAACGCAACGAGCGCATCGCCGACTTCTGGCTGAAGGACCGGGGGACGCGTGACGGCACGGGCGGGCCGCTGTCCGGCCGCCGGGTGCTGGTGATCGACGCCGAGGACACGTTCACGGAGATGATCGCCCATCAGATCCGCTCGCTCGGCGGAGAGGTGAGCGTACGGCGTTTCGACGAGCGCTACTCCTTCGACGAGCACGACCTGGTCGTGATGGGGCCGGGCCCCGGCGACCCGCGCGAGACAAGCGACCGGAAGATCGCGCACCTGCGGTCGGCGGTGACCCAACTCCTGCAGGAGCGCCGGCCGTTCATGGCGGTCTGCCTGAGTCACCAGGTGCTCAGCACCCTGCTCGGACTCGACCTGGTGCGCCGGCCGACGCCCAACCAGGGCGCCCAGCACGAGATCGACCTCTTCGGCAGGCGGGAGCGGGTGGGCTTCTACAACACCTTCGCCGCGCACTCCGAGAGGGACTCCTTCGAGCACCCCGTGCACGGACGCGTTGAGGTCAGCCGCGACCCGCTGACGGGTGAGGTGCACGGCTTGCGGGCGGCCGGCTTCGTGTCCATGCAGTTCCACGCCGAGTCCGTACTGACCGTCGACGGGCCCCGGATCATCGGCACGCTCCTCGCGGAGGTGGCCGGCGGCTGACCGGGCGGCCTTTCGTTCCTCGGCCGCACAGGGCGAGACGGCCGTCAGGACGCTCGGGGTGTGCGGCGCTCTCTCCCGGACCGCCGCACGCGGCGGCCGTACTCGCAAAGGACAGCCATGACCATCGCCGTACCGGCGACCCCCGCCCTGCACGCCCGGATACCGGGGTCGAAGTCGCTCACCAACAGGGCGCTGCTGCTCGCGGCAGCCGCCGACTCGACGAGCGCCCTCGGCGCTCCGCTGGTGAGCGACGACACCACGGCCTTCCGTGAGGCCCTCAGCGGGCTCGGCGTCCGCATCGACCCCTCCGACGACGACAGCGTCTGGAACGTGACCGGCCTGGGCCGAGGCCCGGTCGGCACGGGGACCGCCTGGTGCGCCGACGCCGGCACGGCGGCCCGCTTCCTGCCGCCCTTCGCCGCCACGGGCCACGGCGACTTCGGCTTCGAGGGCTCCGACCAGCTCACCGCCCGCCCGGTGGCTCCCCTCGCCGACGCCCTGCGGCGGCTGGGGGCCGAGGTCACCACCGGACCCGGCGGGCGCCTGCCGCTGCGGGTGCGCTCGCGGGGGCTCGACGGCGGCGCGCTGACCGTGGACTCCACGCTCAGCAGCCAGTTCCTGACCGGGCTGCTGATGGCGGGCCCGCTGATGCGCCGGCCGCTGGCGCTGACCGTGCCGGAGCTCGTCAGCCGGCCCTACATCGACATGACGATCGCCCTGATGCGGCGCTTCGGCGCCGAGGTCGACGAGGCCACCCCCGGCGAGTTCACCGTCCGGCCGACGGGCTACCGGGGGGCCGATATGCCGATCGAACCCGACGCCTCCACGGCCTCGTACGTCTTCGCCGCCGCGGCGATCACCGGAACGAGCGTGCGCGTGCCCGGTCTCGGCCGCGGCAGCCTCCAGGGCGACCTGCGCTTCACCGAGGTCCTCGCCCGCACCGGCGCCCGGGTGGAGACCACCGACGAGGCGACCACCGTCACCGGCACCGGCGCGTTCCGGGGCGGGTTCACGGTCGACATGGGCGAGATCTCGGACACCTTCATGACGCTCGCCGCGATCGCGCCGCTGGCCGACGCCCCGATCACCGTCAACGGCATCGGGCACGCGCGCCTGAAGGAGTCGGACCGGATCGCCGCCGTCGAGGGCAACCTGCGCGCGCTGGGCATCCGGACCGAGACCGGCCGCGACTGGATCACGGTCCACCCCGGCACCCCCGCACCGGCGCGGGTCGCCTGCCACCGCGACCACCGCATCGCGATGGCGTTCTCCGTCCTCGGTCTGCGCGCCGAGGGGATCACGCTCGACGACCCCGGCTGCGTCGCCAAGACCTTCCCGGGCTTCCACGAGGAGCTGCACCGGCTCTTCCCCCGCCACTCCGTACCGACGGCCGGCTCATCCCGGCCGTAGAAGGGATCCGAGGAAAGACATGACTCACGTAAGGATCGCCGGTGACCGCAACGGGGGGCACGCCACCGCGCTGTCGCCCAACGGCACGGAAGGGGCACTCGGTTGAGCAGGTTGCGCTGGCTGACAGCCGGAGAGTCGCATGGACCCGCACTCGTCGCGACACTGGAGGGTCTTCCCGCCGGTGTCCCGGTCACCACGGAGCTGGTGGCGGACCACCTCGCGCGGCGGCGCCTCGGCCACGGGCGGGGCGCGCGGATGACGTTCGAGCAGGACGAGGTCACGTTCCTGGGTGGCGTCCGGCACGGTCTCTCGCTGGGTTCGCCGGTCGCGGTGATGGTGGGGAACACGGAGTGGCCGAAGTGGGAGAAGGTGATGTCGGCCGATCCGGTCGATCCATCGGAGCTGAAGGAGACGGGGCGTAACGCGCCGTTGACCCGGCCGCGTCCCGGTCATGCCGATCTGGCGGGTATGCAGAAGTACGGGTTCGACGAGGCCCGGCCGATCCTGGAGCGAGCTTCGGCGCGGGAGACGGCCGCGCGTGTCGCGCTCGGTGCGGTGGCCCGGTCGTTCCTGAAGGAGGCGACCGGGATCGAGATCGTGTCCCACGTGGTGGCGCTGGCGGCGGCGAAGGCTCCGTACGGTGTCTACCCTCAGCCGTCCGATGTGGGAAGGCTCGATGCCGATCCGGTGCGGTGCCTGGACGCGGATGCGTCGAAGGCGATGGTCGCGGAGATCGACCAGGCCCACAAGGACGGCGACACCCTGGGTGGTGTGGTCGAGGTGCTGGCCTATGGGGTGCCGGTCGGGCTGGGCTCGCATGTGCAGTGGGACCGGCGTCTGGACGCGCGGCTGGCTGCTGCGTTGATGGGGATCCAGGCGATCAAGGGTGTCGAGGTGGGTGACGGTTTCGAGCTGGCGCGGGTGCCGGGTTCGCGGGCGCACGACGAGATCGTGAAGACCGAGGACGGCATCAGGCGCACCTCGGGCCGCTCCGGTGGCACCGAGGGCGGCCTGACCACCGGTGAGCTGTTGCGTGTGCGGGCGGCGATGAAGCCGATCGCGACGGTTCCGCGTGCGCTGGCGACGGTGGACGTGGTGACGGGTGAGGCCACGCAGGCGCACCACCAGCGCTCCGACGTGTGTGCGGTGCCGGCTGCGGGGATCGTGGCCGAGGCGATGGTGGCGCTGGTTCTCGCGGACGCGGTGGTGGAGAAGTTCGGTGGCGACAGCGTGCCGGAGACGCGGCGCAACGTGCGGTCGTACCTCGACAACCTCCAGATCCGGTGACCGCACCCCTGATCGTCCTGGTCGGACCGATGGGGGTCGGCAAGTCGACCGTGGGCGCGCTCCTCGCGCAGCGGCTGCGCTGCGCGTTTTGGGACACGGACGACGTCATCGTCGCCGCCGAGGGGCGGTCTGTCGCGGACATCTTCACCGAGGAGGGTGAGGAGCGCTTCCGGGCGTTGGAGAAGGACGCTGTCGCCACCGCGCTCGCCGAGCACGACGGTGTGCTGGCCCTCGGCGGCGGCGCGGTCCTGGACGCCGGGACCCGGCGCCTGCTGGCCGCCCACCCAGCGGTGGTCCACCTGTCGATGGGCGTCGAGGAGGCGGTCGGCCGTGCGGGGTTGGCCACCGCGCGTCCGCTGCTCGCGGGCGATCCACGGGAGCGCTGGCAGGAGTTGGCGGAGGCCCGCACCCCTCTGTACGCCGAAGTCGCCCGGGTGGTCGTGGCCACCGACGGTCGCACACCCGAAGAGGTCGCGGACGCGGTCCTCGACGCTGCGGAGCTGAAGAAGGACGTATGACGGACCAGGAAGTGACCCGGATCCAGGTCGGCGGTTCGGCGGGTACGGATCCGTACGAGGTGCTGATCGGGCGGCAGCTGCTGGGCGAGCTGCCCACTCTGATCGGTCCCGAGGCCAGGCGTGTCGCGGTGATCCACCCCGAGGCGCTGGTCGGGGCGGGTGAGGCGCTGCGGGCTGACCTTGCCGGACACGGCTTCGAGGCGGTGGCCGTCCAGGTGCCGAACGCGGAGGAGGCCAAGACCGCCGAGGTCGCCGCGTACTGCTGGAAGGCGCTCGGTCGGACCGGGTTCACCCGCACCGACGTGATCGTGGGTGTGGGCGGCGGGGCGACGACCGATCTGGCCGGTTTCGTTGCCGCGACCTGGCTGCGCGGGGTCCGCTGGATCGCCGTGCCGACCACGCTGCTCGCGATGGTGGACGCGGCCGTCGGCGGCAAGACCGGCATCAACACCGCCGAGGGCAAGAACCTCGTCGGCGCCTTTCATCCGCCGGCGGGTGTGCTGTGTGATCCGGCGACGCTGGACTCGCTGCCGGTCCACGACTACGTCAGCGGCATGGCGGAGATCATCAAGGCCGGTTTCATCGCCGACCCGGTGATCCTCGACCTCGTCGAGGCCGACCCGCAGGGAGCCCGCACGCCGGGCGGGCCGCACACGACCGAGCTGATCGTCCGCTCGATCAGGGTCAAGGCCGAGGTGGTCTCCGGTGACCTGAAGGAGTCGGGCCGCCGGGAGATCCTCAACTACGGGCACACGCTGGCTCACGCCATCGAGAGGAACGAGCGCTACACGTGGCGTCACGGCGCGGCCGTGTCGGTCGGCATGGTGTTCGCCGCGGAGCTCGGCCGGCTGACCCGGCGCCTGGACGACGCCACCGCCGACCGGCATCGCACGGTCCTGGAGTCCGTCGGCCTGCCGCTGACCTACCGCGGTGACCAGTGGCCCGAGCTCCTGGAGGCGATGAAGGTCGACAAGAAGTCCCGGGGCGACCTGCTCCGGTTCATCGTCCTCGACGGCCTGGGCAAGCCCACCGTCCTCGAAGGCCCCGACCCCGCCGTCCTCGTCGCCGCCTACGGCGAGGTGTCCGCTTCGGACGAGACCGTTCGGGCGTCCACCGGTGTGTGACCGCGCACCCGTCGGGCCCGCGTGGTGTTCCGGCCACACCCCGCCGGAGCCCTGTCGGCCGTCGCGTCCCCGGGCTCACCGGACGGCCGATTCAGCAGTGGTCCGGCACGCATGAGCGACGGGAGGTGGGTGCCGTGGACACCTCGTCCGCGGCACCTTCGCGGAGCGATCGTGGGAGGGCAACAGAGCGGGCCCACCCCCCACGGTTGGAGTGTCGTGAACACAGCTGTCATCAGGCGAAGAGACTCGGTAAGACCGCTGACGGTGCCTCGCCGGAACCGGCGCCCCGCCGGCCCGGCCTTGTCCGACGACGCCGTCGGCGAACTCTGCGCCACGTTGTTCTCCTCCTTTCCCAGGAAGGACCAGCGGCAGCGCGGAGAGCAGTATCTGCGCGGGCTGCTCACCACCCAGGGACGCAAGACCGCGCGCAACATCGCGGCCCATCTGGGTCCGCCCGCCACGGAGCAGACGCTGCATCACTTCATCGCCGACTCCACCTGGAACTGGCGGCCGCTGCGCGCCGCGCTGGCCGCCCATCTGGAGCGGAAGACGGCCGTCCAGGCCTGGGTGGTGCGCCGGATGTCGATACCGAAGACCGGTGAGCACTCGGTCGGTGTCGACCGCGTGCTCGCCCCGCACCTGCGCCAGACGTTCCGCGGTCAGCAGGCCTTCGGCGTGTGGCTCGCCTCCCAGGAACTGAGCGCGCCCGTCGACTGGCGTCTGGTCCTGCCGGATCAGTGGGTCCACGACCACAGGCTGCGCGACCGGGCGGGCGTTCCGGAGGAGGCGGGGGCGGAGAGCCCGCAGGAGTGCGCCGTCGCGGTCGCCCTGGAGGCCGCGCGCCGCTGGGGGCCGCGCAGACCGGTTCTGATCGATCTGCGGGACGGCGACTTATCGGCGGCGGTGGCCCCGCTCTCTGAGGCGGGTGTCCCCTTCCTCCTCCGGATCAGCGGCACCCAGCGGCTGTCCGTCGCGGACCGCGCCATGCCCGGCTTCCGGGGCGGTCCGCTGCCGGCCCAGCGGATCCTCCAGCTCGTCAAGGGGGTCCGCCGGCCGGTGCCGTGGCAGGACACGGCCGCCGGACTCGCCCCGCGCACGTCGCTCGCCGCGACCATCCCGGTGACGCTGTCGGATCCTTCCGGTGCGACGCGCGGACTGTCCCTGCTCGGTGAGTGGACCGACCCGTCCCGTCCGCCGTCCGCGCTGTGGCTGACGGGCATGACGCAGCAGGGCCCCGGTCCCCTGTTGCGCCTCACCAAGCTCACCCGCCGCGTGGACGCGGACTTCGCGCGCGTCGGCGAGGAGACCGGGCTGCGGGACTACGTGGGCCGTTCCTTCCGCGGCTGGCACCGGCACATGACGCTCGCCTCCGCCGCCCACGCGGCCGTCGTGCTGTCCGGCGCCGACTACCACGGCGGCTCCGGGGACGGTTACGCCGGCGACTCAGGGGACGGTTACGCCCGCGGTTACGACGGCGACTCCGAGAGTGGCCGTACGGCCGAACTCGCCTCCGCCTAGGCGTCCGTGGCCGCCCGGCGCTGCCGGCGCAGAACCTCGCGGGAGCGGTGCAGCCGCAGCGCCAGCTGCACCTCCAGCGTCTTGCCCGGCTGTTGCCACGCGTCGCCGAGCAGGTCGGTGACCCGGTCGAGTCGTCGGGACACCGTGTTGGGGTGGACGTTCAGCAGGTCGGCCGCGCCGGCCTGGCTGCCGCCCGAGGCGAAGTACGACTCCAGGGTGCCGGTCAGGTCGGTGAGCCGGTCGCGGTCGTAGTCGAGAACCGGGCCGATCGCGCACTGGATGTAGCCGTCCACGTCGTGGTCGTCGGAGAGCAGCAGGCCGAGGAAGCCGAGGTCCTTCGCCGAGGCCGTGCTGCCCGCGCCGTCGAGCGCGGTCAGCGCGTCCAGGCAGCGCAGTGCCTCCTTGTGCATCCGGCCGATGTCGGCGGCGCACCGGCCCGGCCCCGCCGCGCCCACCGACACCGGGTGGCCGAGCAGCGGTGACAACTGGTCGGCCACGGCGCGGGCCGCGGCCGAGGCGTCCGTCCCCGGCAGGAGCAGCACGATGTTGCCGCTGTGGACCGTCTTGAGCCCGGTCATCCGGTGCGCGTAGGAGGAGGCCCACACCACGGCTCGTCCCTGCTCGCCGCCCTCGGGATGGGCGACGAGCAGGACGTGGGGCGCCTCCAGGTCGATCCCGAGGCGGCGCGCACGCTGCACGAGGTAGTGCGTCTGGTGCCCGCTGCGGGTGGCGGCCGCGAGGAGTTCGTCGAACAGGTCGTCTCGTACGGGCCCTTCGGCGACGGCGGTACTGCGCCGCAGGAGGAGCTGGATCGCGAAGGTCTGCGCGGTCAGTCGGAGCAGCCCCTCGTCCTCCCCCACCAGCGCCGTGGTCGGGCGCAGCACCAGCACGCCCAGGTCCTCCGCGCCCGCGGTCACCGGGGCGACCCAGGTGCCCTGGGCGGTGACGACGGGCCGCAGATGGGCGTGCGCGTCCAGGGCCGCCTCGGCCACGGCCGACTCGTCCAGATCGCCGAGGTCACCGCTGGTGGCGAGCGGCCGCCCGGCCGGGTCGCGCAGTTGCAGCGCCGAGTCCAGCGCGTCGCCGGCCGCCTTCGCCACGGTGGTGAGGTCGGCACCGGCAAGCAGCAGGCCGAGGGTGTGGCTGTGCGCCTCGTTGAGCTGTCGCAGCCTGACCAGGCTCGTACGGGTGCGGAAACCGTCCAGTTCCAGGCGGGCGAGCTCGCCCTGGGCCTGTTCGAAACTGCCGGCCCGCTCGATGGCGACGGCGGCGAGCGCCGCCAGCGAGCAGACCAGCACTATCTCGTCCGGGCTGAAGTGGCGCACGGAGCGGGCGGCGCCGTAGAGCACACCGGCGGTCCGCTCGCCGTTGCACATCGGCACGGCCATCATGGCGTGCAGACCCTCGGCCCGTACGACCTCGTCGGTGCGCTCGTCGTGCGTGAGCGTGTCGTCGTCGAGGTAGTCGGCCGTCCACAGCGGCGCTCTGGCCGCCAGGGTCGGGTGGCCCAGGCCGTAGGAGGCCGGGATCGTGTGGCCGGTGGTGAGCGCGGTGGTCGAGCCGTCGCAGACGTGCACCCGCAGGGCGCCGTCCGGCTCCAGGAGGGCGATCGACGTCATGTCGAAGTTGAGGAGCCGCTTGACCTTCCGGGTGACCACCTGGAGCAGGGACTCGACGTCATGGCGGGACGTCAGGTCCCGTGCCGTGTCGACCAGGTCGGCCAGGCCGTCCTCGCGCTGACGATGCTGTCCCTGCCAGGCCTGTACGCCACGGGCCAGGTGCACGGCACGCTCCAGACGGGCCAGTTCCTGTTCCGTGGTGCCGTCGCGCCGGGCTCGTTGCAACACCTCGTCGAACCGGCCTGACGGAGCCTGTTCGGCGAGGAGTTCGAGGACGGCCATCAGGCCGGTGTCATGGGTACGCGAAACCGTCATGATGTGGGAGCCCTCCCAGCCCGTCGTGCGCGTTTTCGCCCGTTATCGGCCCGAAATCAGTTCGCCGGTGATCCTCCGGTCAACTGGAGACGGGGAAGGGTGACGGACGGGAAGCACGCGGCGCGCCGCGTGCCGAACGGTCCCGACGCGGACCGCCGCGGGCCGCCTGCGGGTACGGCCGCACCACACGCCCGTGATCCGCGCCGCGTTCCGAGCTCCGTCACCATCACCTCGTACCGGGCCGGCGAGTTGCGGAATCGGGAGAGGAAGACGGACAGACCGGTGTAGAGGTCGTGCCGGCGGCCGAGCCTGCGCTGCGCCTCGACCCACTGGTCGAGGGCCCGCAGCCGCGCCTGTTCGAGGCGGGCGATGTGGGCCCGCAGATGGGGGCCGGTCACCACTCCGGTGTACGCGTCGGCCGTCCACAACGCCAGGGCCTCGCCCAGCCGTTCGGCCGCCGTCTCGTAGTCCTCCAGCTCCATGGCCCGGTAGCCCGCGCCGGCCGCGCGCTGGAACACGCGGAGGTCGGAGGTACCGCCTCCGGTGTCGAGCCGGTAGCCGCCGGACAGCGTGACGAGGACGTCGCACGCCGTCCGGCGTCCGGACGCGGTGGGTGCGCCCGCCGCCTCTTCGCGGCGGAGGCCCAGCGCGGCGTCGATCAGCTCGCGCAGCCGCCGGACGTGGCTCTCTATCATCTCCCCCGCATGATGCGGTGGGCCTTCCGGCCAGAGTTCCTGTGTCAGGACGGCCGTCGGCACGATGTGGTCGGCATGGGCCGCGAGCAGTGCGAGCAGCTGACGGGCCGATGCCTCGGTGGGAACGATGGGCGTCCCGCTCTCGTGGACGGTGAGCAAGCCCAGCACCTTCAGATCCATAGCGCCCCCTCTATGATTCGCGTCCTGCGACCGTAAGATAATAATGATCACTTCTTTTTTAGGGAAGATAAATATCGACGCCGAGGAGCACTCGGCGAACAGAAGTGGTACGAACGAGCGGTCTTCCCTCGCGGCTCCGACACGGCGGCTGTACGGGTTGATCTTCCGTGTCCGGTCAGCTGGTCGCTTCCGCCGTGACGTTGCTCCAGCGGCGGTGGCAGTCCGCGGCTTCGTACGGGTGGTGGCGGCGCCATGCGGACCGGAGCAGGACATGTTCCAGGTCGCGGCGGGGTGCGGGGATGGGGAGCAGCGTCGCCCGTCCCTCTGCTCCTGGGACTTTCAGGGACTTCCAGCGCCGTCCGAGGGACCTCCGAGGGATTTCCCGCCGCCTGACGCGGCAAGCCCTCGAAAGATCGGAAAGGGCCTGAGACGCAGGTCTGAGGCCCTTTCCGCAGCACAGCTGCAGGTAGCGGCAGACGAGTCGGGCTGTACGCCGGGGATCGTCTCCCGGTAAGTCTTTGCAGCCGCTGGCCTGGGAAGCAGCGCCGCGCCACCCTGCCCGGTGCACAACGGGTGCACAGCGGCCGGAGCCGTGTGTACCCGCGCGCCGAGGCGGGCGGGGCGCTGATCAACCGTGGTCATCGCGGATACCTTAAGCCGTGTGGTGGGTGGGTCACATGGTCATCGCTGCGCGGCGGTGAGCACAACGCCCCCCGCCGGAGCCCGGAGCAGGAGGCCAGCACGGGCCAGCTCCCGCTCCGCCTGGGGCACCAGGGCGGCCTCCGGAAGACCGGACGGCGCCGGGAAGCCGTACAGCTCCTCGAACAAGGCGGGCGCGTTCTCCCAGTCCACTTCGAGAGCGAAGCCGTACGTGTCCAGCGTCTCGGCCAGGGTGCCGTGCCGCATCCGGCCTTGTACGCTGCGCGGCGGCACACCGGTAGCGATCAGCACCGCGTTCATGAAGTCGCGCAGGTCCCCGAAGGTGGCAGCCTCCGGGACCATGACGCCCTTGGTCCGCGCCTTGTCCTTCGCCAGGTTGAACGCCCGGCACAGGCCGTTCTCCTGGACCGGGCTCCAGTAGCGGGACAGGCCCGAGGACCAGGCCGCGCCCGTCGTCGCACAGCTCGGCTTGTTCGGGGACGGCTGACCCGCGCAGCAACTCCGCTCCGTTCCGCCGGCCGTTACCGAACGGAGCCGCCGCGGTTGCTTAGGTCAGGGTGCGCACCATCGTGGCGTAGACCGGGGCGTCGGGGAACGGCTGCTGATCCCCGACGTTGCGGTAACCCCAGCTCTCATACAGCGCCTTGACCTTTGGGTGGGTCGGCTCCACCAGGAGCGTCACCCGCTCCTCGGAGCGCCCGGCCAGCAGCTCCTCATGGATGCGCCGGGACAAGCCGGTGCCGCGCCAGGGCTTGCGCACCATCAGCTCGAACAAGGCCAGGGTGCGGTTCCCGTCCTCCACCGCCTCCTCCTCCGGCAGCGGCTGAAGCATGCCCGCCCACCAGGCCGAGCCCTTGGGAAGCGTGGAGGCGAAGGCGTACCCGGCGGCCTCGCCCCCGTCGTACGCCACAACGGCTTCCCACCCGGACCGGGAGGCGTATCCCTCCAGCCGTTGGTCAAACCGTTCCACGGAGAAGAACGGGTCAGAGAGCTGGTCGGCGTACACCTCGGCGTAAAGCGAGACCAGGGTGGGCCTGATGTCGGGGAACTGGTCATGGCTGTACCGGATGAGTTCCACGGTGTCGGCTGGCGCGGTCACTGGGTGTCTCCTTCGGATGGTTGGGTCAAGCGGGCTCGGGCGCGTTCGTTCCACTCGCGGGTGATCGCGGCGCCTGGCGCCTTCATGTTCAAGGCGGAGGTGAAGGTGCCCAGGAGGCGGGGGACGCGACCGGTGGGCACAGTGCCGGACGGCGGCATCACAGCGGCGGCGGTGATGGTCGCCTGCTCCAAATCGCCCTGCTTTAGCTGCGCTAGGGCGGCCTGGGCGGTGTAGTAGGCCCGGTTTCGGTGCTGGTCGTCGCGGAGGGCGGCCAGGCACTGGTGGGCGTAGTACTCGGCATCGGCGGCGCGGCCCAGCCGGTAGTGGGTGATGCCGGTCAGTCCGTGGAGTTCCCCGAGGGTGTAGAAGCCCATCGAGGCGGGCCGGAGCTGGGCGAGGTCGGCGCGGCCGAAGGTGGAGGCGGCTCGGTCCAGGGCTCGCAGGGCTCTCGTACGGTCGCCCGCGCTGGCGGTCGCCAGTGCCAGGCGGGCGCTGCTGAGCGACGCGTACAGGGGGTCTCTGCGGTGTGCGGCTGTGACCATGGCGGCCTCGGCTGCGGCGATGGCGTCCGCGTGACGGCCGCGCTGGTCGGCGAGCATGGCCGCATACCGCCATGTCTGGTGCTGGACTTGGCCGTCTCCGGAGAGCCCGGCGAGGGTGACGGCCTGCTCCATGTAGCGCTGGGCGTCATCGAGGCGGCCGGAGTCGACGGCGGCCCACATGGCGGTGGCGGTGAAGGTGGCGGCCAGGGCGTACAGGCGGCCTCTCACACGACCTGTGGCGCTCCCGTTCTGCTGGAGTCCCAGCGTGCGCCGTACCTCCTCGTTGGCCTGCTCCTCCAGGTCGGGGCCACCGCCGTTCTGGTCGTCCTGCTCGTACAGCCCGGCGAGCCTGTCTCGCAGGCGCTGCACGTCGGCGAGGCCCACGGTAGGGCGCGCGGTGGTTCGCGGCGTGGCGGCGGCGTTGGGTGCAGTGAGCGCCAGGGCGGTACCGGTGGTGGCGGTTATGAAGGCGCGGCGGCGCACAGGGTCCTCCGGTGGTGCTGGGGTGGGCGCCGGTTGACGTCCTCGGGGGACGAATCCCAGTCGGGTGGCAGGCAGCCCAGTGACGTTCTCCAGGGCCAGGCGCTGACGGTCCTGGGGCCATCGGTTCTCACCTGATAACCAGCGGAACACGGTGCGTTCGGAGACATTCCCTCGTCTCCCCGTGAGCTGGTCCATGGCGTCGTTGACCAGCTCGGCCAGTTCAACGGCCGTCACCTGGTGATGGTCCATCCAGTCCGCGAGGTCCTGGTTTTTGCTCCGCGCCATGGGATCACGGTAGGGGTGGCGCGCACACCCCAGAAAGTAAAGGGGTGGCCAATTCGTCAGGGTCAGTGCGAGCACGCGGGCGGTGTTCGTCATGCACGCGGCCCCCTGGTGGCCGGTTAGTTGGTGCACACGGAACGCGAGCACCTCCGAGGGACGCGACGATGACCATGACGGCTGCATCCGTAGGACCACAGCGCTACCAGGAGCGTTACCCGGCACGGCCGGAGGCCGCGACCCAGGCGCGCCGGGACATAGCGCTGGCCCTGGAAACCTGGGGCCTTCCGCACCTGTCCTTCGCTGCTGAGCAGATCGTCACTGAGTTGGTCGCCAACGCCGTGGAGCACACCGACGCCGCCACGGTCGGCGCTTCCATCACCCGCACCGGTGAGGGGTCCGCGCGGATCGTCGTCACGGACACCTCCCGCACGAGACCCACCCCGGTCGTTCCGCCCGCCGACGCCGAGCACGGGCGTGGCCTCCTCCTCGTCGAAGCGCTCGCCAACGACTGGGGCAGCGAGTTGGTGCACGGCGGGAAACGGATGGGGGCTGAGCTGCGCACGGACACGAAGCCATGAGCGGGCAGCCGGTGGGGAGCCTGCCGGACGTGGCCCGGCTCCGACCCCGGCAGCAGATGGCCATGGATTGCGCCCGGTGCGCCCGTCCCCTGGGGAGCGGCGGCCGTGTGTGGGGCGAGGTGCGCCACCTCGGGCTGCTGTTCCGGCTGTGGGTCTGCGCGCCGGAGTGCCTGCCGCCCGTCGAGGGCGAGAGATAAGCCGCCGCCCCGTCTCCGGAAGGCCGGACAGCCCGGAGCCGGGGCGGCCTCGACCACCTCCCTCCCTGCGTCCCCCGTCGGGGAGGGAGGCCCGACCTTTCCGGCCCGGAGTACCTGCCGTGCACGGACAGCAAGCCAACGAAGGAGGCGTTCGTGACCATCGACGTTCCCACCGCTCCACCTCTGCGTGAGGTGTTGACCCGGCCCGGCGTCGGGGAGGTCTTCGTGCACGCCGCTGCCCAGATCCACCGGGCCGCCGCCGACCTGTGGCCCGGCGTACCGGTCTGCCTGGAGCAGCACGTGCCCAGCGTCACCAGCTACGTGCACCGCGCCCGGGTGGGAGACCGCATCCTGTACGCGAAGGTGTCCGTCCTGGGCGTCTCCCTGGTGTCCCTGCTGCGCGGCGCGTGCGGCAACTGGCCCAACGTCGTGGAGGCACAACGGCAGTACGTGCAGCGCGCGGACGGCCTGCTGGAGCGGGAGGCCGCCCAGCTCCTGCTCCTGGCCGGCATGGAGCAGCCCCGGGTGTGCGCGCTCGCCGGGACGAGCCGGGGTGTGATGTTCACCGAGCGGGTGACCGGCCCGACCCTGGGAGAGCTGCTGCTGGCGCGCCCCGGGGACACGGCCGAGCTGCTGGCGGTGCCGCTCGCGGAGCTGCGCCCGCTGCACCGGCCGGACGTCGTGCGCCGCTTGGAGCCGGGCGGGGTGATCGGGGAACGCAGCATGACGGGCACGTTCCTGCGCAAGTTCAACGGCCTGTCCGGGTCGGTGTACGTGGACCGCCTGGGCGCCGAGCGGTGCGCCCCCGGGCAGCGCCAGGAGGTGGTGGAGCTGCTGCGCCGTGCCGTGGCGCGGCTGCACCGGCTGCGTATGGGCCTGGCCCCGGCCACGCACACCACGCTGGCGTACGGGGACCTCAAGCCGGAGCACGTGTTTCCGAACGGACCCGAGGGGCGGCCGGTGCTGCTGGACCCCGGGCTGTTACGGGCCGGTCCGAGCGTGGACGTGTCCAGGCTGCTCAGCCGGACCGTGCTGTTCATGGCCGCCCGCCAGCCCGGTGCGGCCACCGCACGCCAGGTCGTGGAGGGGCTGGGCGTGTTCGGGCAGGCGCGGGCGCTGCGGCTGTCCCGCCAGGCGTGGCGGGTGTGGCTGCGGGAGCTGCTGACACTGTGGCTGATGGACACCACCAACATCCTGACCACGTACCTGTCCGCGCCCTCCGCGCTGCCGCTGCCCGGCCACGGCCTGGCCCTGGTGGAGCGCGCCGTGGCGGTGTGCACGCTGGTGGACGCGGTGAGCGCCGACCTGGCGACCGGCGCGGACGTATGCGGCGTATGGTACCGCGCCCTGGACCATGCCCTGGACCATGCCCTGGCGGTGGCCTCATGACCCCGCCCGCGCCCCCGGTGTCGGCGGTCGGCGTCATCGGGGCGGGAACGGTCGGGCAGGCCGTGGCCGGGGCGCTGGTGGCCTCCGGGCTGTGCGCCCGGCTGCTGATCACCTCCCGGACGCCCAAGCAGACGGCCGCCCTGGTGGCCGACCTGGACGACATGCGCGCGGCGGTCGGCTCCCCAGTGCGCCCGGCCGCCGTGTCCGTGGCCGAGCTGGTGGACTGCCGGGCCGTGGTGGTGGCCGTGCGCGCCCGCTTCACCAACTCCCACACCACGGACGTGCGTATGGGCGGCGCGCACGCCAACGCGCCCGTGATCCAGGCCCTTGGCGCGGTGTTGCGCGGCTACACCGGCAGGGTGCTGATGGTCACCAACCCGGTGGACGTGATGGCCCGCCTGTTTGCCGACGCCTCGGGCTGCGCTCGGGTGTTCGGCGTCGGCTCCAACCTGGACAGCGCCCGCTACCGCCTCACCCTGGCACGCCTGCTGGACGTGCCGATGGGCGCCGTGGACGGCCACGTGATCGGGGAGCACGGGGACGCCGCCGTGGTGTGTGCCTCGGCCACCCGCGTCAACGGCCATCCCCTGCCCGTCCCCCTCCAGCAGGTACGCGACGAGCTGACCACCCGACCCGGACGGATCAACGCCGGGATAGGCCGCACCCGCTCCGGACCGGCCGGTGCGGTCGTCACCGCGCTGCGCCTGGCGCTCGGTGTGGAGGACGGGCTGGTGGAGCTGTCCGCGCCGTACCGGGACGGGTGGCTGGGAATTCCGTTGCGGTTCACGGCCGGGCGTCCCCTACCGTGCCTGCCTGCCCTGGACGAGGCAGAGGCCCGCCAGCTCGACGCCGCCCACACCAAACTCCGCGCCGCCTACCGGGCGTTGCGCGGCACCCCATCCAGTCCACTTCCGACAGTGAGGACCCCGTGACCACCTACGCCACCCGCCTGGACGCCGCCGACGCGGCCGTGTCCGTGCTCTCCTCCACCCAGGCCGTCACCGACTGGTCCCGCCGCTACTTCGGGCCGTGGTGGAACGCCACCGACGCAGCCCCGGAGAGCGTCTGTGCGGCCCCGCTGGTCGTGGCCGACGTGGACGCCCCGCAGTACGCGGACGCCGCCCTGGCCGTAACCCAGGCCCCGCACACGAGCACCACCTACGCCAAGGCCCACACCCTGGTGGCCCGGGACGACGCGGAGGGCGTCATCACGGCTGTCTCCCCGGAGGAGGGCCTGGCCTACCGGTCGGAGACCGCCACCGGGCGGCTGACCATCGTGGGGTGCGATACCGAGCCGGTGGCCACCGCCGCCGCCCGCCTGGCGCGGGAGGCCATGCGCGGCGTGCTGCTGCGCTCCGGCTGGTCCGTGCTGCACGCCTCCGCCGTCGCCCTGGACGGCCGGGTGATCCTGGCGTTCGGGTCCAAGGGCGCAGGCAAGACCACCAGCGCCGTGGCGATGGCCGCCCGCCACGGGTGGGAGCTGCTGGCCAACGACCGAGTGTTCGTCCGCGTCAACGCCGCCGGGGGCGTGGACGTGCTGCCGTGGCCCTCGGCCGCCGCGCTCGGCCTGGGACTGCTGGACGCGCTGGGCTGGTTCGACGTGGCCCGGGAGCGGCTGGAGGCCGGGGAGTCACTGCACCCCACCCAGCACCAGCGGGTGACGGACGCGCTGCTGGCCGGGCAGCGGGAACCGCTGTGGGACGGAGGGGGGGAGTTGAAGGCGCAGGTGTTCCCCGACCAGTTCCCCGCCTGGTTCGGCCTGGACCTGGCGACCGGCGGGCAGGCTGCCGCGCTGGTGTTCCCCCGTATCGAGCCAGGCGCGACCCCGGCCGTGGCCGAGGGCGGGCGGCAGCTCAGTGAAGCGGACTTCATGAGCGGGAAGACCGAGGACCGGTACCCGGACGTGTTCGAGCTGGCCCGCGTCGATGGCGGCGGCACCACCGACGCGCGCCAGGCGGTGGCCGAGCGCCTGGCCGAACTGCCCCACCACTCGGTGGTCCTGGGCCACGACCTGGCCGCGAACGCGGACTTCCTGGTGAAGGTCGCCGCCGCGTAGCCCCAGCTCGTACAGCTTGCCCCCACAGCCTCCGCTGCGGCGGGGGCCGTGGTGCGTCCGGCACCCCGCGGACCGTGCCATGCGATTCCCGGGCGCTGCTGCCCCCGCGCCGGGCAGGATGGCCCCATGCCGCCGAGAACCCGCCGCACGCGCACACCCCGGGGTTGGGACCTGTTGGGGGAGCCGTACTACAGCGAGCCCGGGGCCGAACCGCCCCGCCCGAGCCTGCCGGTGTTCACCCCGGCGACGCTCCCGGAGCGCTACCTGACTCGGAAGCAGGTGGAGGAGCTGGGACTGACTCCGGGGCCTGCGGTCGGGGTGCTGCGCTGGACGCCGCCGGGTGCGGTGGTGGAGAAGGAGTGCGCGGTGTTCGACCGGCTGTCGGCACGGCCGACTCCCCCACGTGAACCGGACCTGTTCGACGCCGTGAAGGAGGAGCAGCGCCGCCCACGAGCCCGCCGCGGCGGCTCCTGTGCGTAGCCGTCGGCCTAACGGAGCGGAACCATGGCCCATCCCCACCACCGGGAGGGGTGGGCCGTGACGTTCTCAGCGGCCGGTCAGTTCCTCGGCCGCGCACTGCCCGGCGGCGGTGATGAACTCCCGGGCTGCGCGCTTCCCTGCCTTCTGCCTGTCGTTCGCGGTCACGCCCTCCATGGCCTTGGCCTCGACCTTGGCGTTCTCCGTCACGGTCACCAGCTCGGCCTCCGTGGCGGCCAGCCACTGGCCCACGGCGCGCTCCCAGGCGGCCGGGCCGGTGGTGGTGATGGTGAAGGCGTCGTTCCCGGTCTTGTGGCGGTTCTTCACCGACGTGTACATGTACTCGCCGCCCAGGGCCTGGATGATCCCGATGACCGCTTCCCGGCGCTGCTTGCCGAACTGGTCCCGGTTGTCCACCTCCACGGAAAAGTCCACGGCCTCGTCCGGCTCCTCGGCCGGTGCGGCGGTCTCCGCCACGGCGGTGGGCGTGGCCTCGGCGGGCACCGTGGAGGTCTTGCAGAAGGCGGTGGCGTACCCGTGCTCGGCCACGTACGCCTCGGCCTGGTCCACGGTCTGGGGGCTTCATTCGTTTCCGGGCACGCCGGAACACCCCGCCGGAAAGATCACGGCGGGGCGCGGCTGATCACGTAAGCAGGCGGGCGCGGTGCACAACGGGTGCACATTCGCGCGGGAAGCCCCGGGAATCCCAGGGAAAACGTGGCTCCGAAAGAGACACGGCCCGGGGGTCTGACCAGGACGTAAGCCCTGATCAGACCCCCGGCGAGAGACGAGTCGGGCTGTACGCCGGGTTCTGTTCCGGCGGGTCCTCGCGGTCCCGCCGGCGACGGCCATCCATCTAGGGCCGGCGTTGCCGCCGGCCTCGTGCGGTCTACCCGCGGACTCGGGCGGGCAGCCCTCGAACGTCCGCGCAGAGCGCTTTTCACGGCGCTCCTCTTGACCTTGCTCCGGGTGGGGTTTACCTAGCTGCCCAGGTCACCCTGGGCACTGGTGGTCTCTTACACCACCGTTTCACCCTTACCCGGTGCCGAAGCACCGGGCGGTTTGCTTTCTGTGGCACTGTCCCGCGGGTCACCCCGGGTGGCCGTTAGCCATCACCCTGCCCTATGGAGCCCGGACGTTCCTCGGGGAGCCCCGTGAGGGACTCCACGCGGCCGCCCGCCCGGCTCGTCTGCCGTGCCGACCATGCTACCGGGCCCGAGCCGGGCCGCGGCGCGGTGGCCGTCGCCAGGACCGGGCCGGTGAGGATCAGGGCGAAGGCGGCCGGCACCGTCGCGGTCAGCGTGGCTTGACCCTGTCGCAACGTCAACGTTTCTACTGGTCCCATGCGGATCGGAGAACTCGCCGCCGCCGTCGGCGTCACCACGCGGGCGGTGCGGCACTACCACCATCTGGGACTGTTGCCGGAGCCGGAGCGGCGGGCCAACGGCTACCGGGACTACACCCTGCGGCACGCCGTCGTCCTCGCCCGGGTCAGGCGGCTGACCGAGCTGGGGCTGGGGCTCGCCGAGGTGCGGGACGTCCTCGCGGACGACGCCGGGAAGGACCTCGTCGAGGTGCTGACGGAGCTGGACGAGGATCTGGCGCGGCAGGAGGAGGCGATCCGGGAGCGGCGGGCGCGGCTGCGGACGTTGCTGGAGTCGGAGGGCGGGCTGGTGGCCGAGGGGCCGGTGTCGACCGAACTGGCCGCGCTGTTCCGCGAGGTGGGGGACGTCACCGACTCCCCCACGGCCGCCAAGGACCGGGAACTGCTGGCCCTCATCGAGACCGCGGCGCCACCGGAGGAACGGGAGCGGATGATGGGGCTGCTCAGCGAGGTGGTGGGGGCGCCGGGCGGGGTGGAGCGGGCACTGACCGTGTACGGGCTGCTCGACGCGCTCGCCGACGTCGGTCCGGACGACCCGCGGGTGGAGGAGGCCGCCCAGGCCCTCGCCGCGTGCGTGCCGGCCGAGCTGGTGACCGAGGGGGAGGGCATCGACGCGAGCGACAGCTTCCTGCGGGCTGTCTACGCCGACTTCGCGCCCGCCCAGGCGGAGGCGATCCGCCGGACGCTGCGGATCGTCGCGGAGGGCCGGTCGTGAGGGGCGTGCGGGTGGCCCGGGCGCTGGCACGGCACGAGCTGCGGCTGATGGCGAGCCTCGGACTGTGGCTGGTGCGGCGCACGCACGGCACCGGCGACGGGCGGGCGTTCGGGTACGCGGGCGGGCAGGCGGCCATGATGTCCGGGTTGGCGTTCGTGTGCGTGGTGGAGACGGTCGCGATGTCCGTGCTGCTCGCCGACTGGCCGGTCCTCCACGCGGTGGTGCTCTTCCTGGACGTGTACACCGTGGTCTTCGTCGTCGCGCTGCACGCCGCGTCCGTCGTGCGTCCCCATGTCCTCGGCCCGGGCGTGCTGCGGGTGCGCCAGGCCCTCCACGTCGATCTGCGGATACCGCTGGAGCGGATCGCCTCGGTCCGGCGGGAGCTGCGGATGACGCACGAGAAGGCCGAGGGCGAGCTCGACGTCGCCGTCGGCTCACAGACGACCGTCACGGTGGAACTCACCGAGCCGGTCGCCCACGTCACCTCCTTCGGACGGTGTCATGAGGTCCGTGTGGTCCGCTTCCACGCGGACGACGCGGACGGACTCGTACGCGCCCTGGCCAGGCCGGTCCCGCTGTAGCCCTTCCCTTCGGTGATACCGTCTAACCGGACCGGGCGACCCGGGCGGCGACGGCGGAAGGGGCACGGTGGTGGCGGGCAAGGAGGGGCGGACGCCTCGCGAGCGGTACCGGAGTCAGGTGCGGGCGGAGATCAAGGAGCGCGCCCGGGAGCAGATCGCCGCGTCGGGGGCGCCGGGGCTGTCGCTGAACGCCATCGCCAAGCAGATGGGCATGAGCGGACCCGCGCTCTACCGGTACTTCGCCGGCCGCGACGATCTGATCACCGAGCTGATCCGGGACGCCTACCGCAGTCTCGCCGACGCCGTCCGCGCCGCCGCCGCGCCCGGCGCGGACCTGGCCGGACTGGGACGCGCGCTGCGCGCGTGGGCACTCGACGACCCCCAGCGCTACTTCCTCGTCTACGGCACCCCCGTCCCCGGCTACCACGCCCCCGACGACGTCACCACGATCGCGCGCGAGATCATGGCGACCCTCCTCGACGCCGCCCGGCTCACCGAGGACCACGCGGACAGCCCCGGCCTCGAAGCCCATCTCGCGCAGCACCGCCAGTGGGCGGGCGACCACCCCGCCGACCCGGCCGCCCTGCGCCGCGCGCTGTCCTTCTGGACCCGCCTGCACGGCGTGCTGTCCCTGGAGCTGGCGGGCCACTTCACCGGCATGGGCTTCGACCCCGCCGTGCTCTACGGCGCCGAACTGGACCGGCTGACGCACGCCGTACCCTGACTCGGAGCTCTACCCGAAGGAGTACGTGTGCTTGTCCTGCTGCCGCCGTCCGAAGGCAAGGCCGCTTCCGGCCGCGGTGCCCCGCTGAAGCCCGAGTCGCTGTCGCTTCCGGGGCTGGCCGCCGCACGGGAGGCCGCCCTCGCCGAGCTGGTGGACCTGTGCACCGGCGACGAGGACAAGGCGCGCGAGGTGCTCGGGCTGAGCGAGGGGCTGCGGGGCGAGGTCGCGAAGAACGCGGAGCTGCGGACCGCCGGGGCGCGGCCCGCCGGGGAGATCTACACCGGCGTCCTGTACGACGCCCTGGACCTGGCGTCCCTCGACACGGCGGCGAAGCGGCGGGCCGCCACGTCCCTGCTGGTCTTCTCCGGGCTGTGGGGCGCGGTCCGGGTCACCGACCGGATCCCCTCCTACCGCTGCTCGATGGGCGTGAGACTGCCCGGGCTGGGAGCACTGAGCGGACACTGGCGGGCGCCGATGGCCGAGGTGCTGCCGAAGGCGGCGGGGAACGGGCTGGTCCTGGACCTGCGGTCGGCGGCGTACGCGGCGGCCTGGCGGCCGAAGGGCGAGGTGGCCGAGCGGACGGCGACCGTCCGCGTGCTGCACGCGCCGACCCGGAAGGTGGTCAGCCACTTCAACAAGGCGACCAAGGGGCGGATCGTACGGAGCCTGCTGACGACCGGGGCGGCGCCGAAGAACCCGGCGGAGCTGGTGGAGGCGCTGCGGGGCCTCGGGTACGAGGTGGAGGCGGCGGCGCCTGCCAGGGCGGGGACGGCGTGGGCGCTGGACGTGCTGGTGGACGAGGTGCACTGACCCTGCCCTGCCCGGCCCGAGCCCTCCATTGCGCGATGCGCAACGACCTTTGCGCACTCTGCGCCAGTGCGGGCAGGATGGCGCCATGAGCTCTCCCCTGCCCTCCTCCCCCTCGGTTCTCGATCTCGCCCCTGTCGTGCCCGTCGTCGTCATCGAGGACGCCGCCGACGCCGTACCGCTGACGCGTGCGCTGGTGGCCGGGGGGCTGCCCGCGATCGAGGTGACCCTGCGGACGCCCGCCGCGCTCGACGCGATCCGTGCGGTCGCCGGCGAGGTGCCGAAGGCCGTGGTCGGGGCCGGGACGGTGATCACGCCCGAGCAGGTGGGCGAGGCGGTGGACGCCGGGGCTCGGTTCCTGGTCAGCCCGGGGTGGACGGACGTTCTGCTGGACGCCATGCGGGGGTCCGGGGTGCCGTTCCTGCCGGGGGTGTCGACCACCTCGGAGGTGGTGGCGCTGCTGGAGCGCGGGGTGCGGGAGATGAAGTTCTTCCCGGCGCAGGCCGCGGGCGGGACCGCCTATCTGAAGTCACTGGCCGGCCCGCTCCCGCAGGCCCGTTTCTGCCCGACCGGAGGCATCGGACCCGACTCCGCTCCGGACTATCTCGCGCTGCCCAACGTGGGCTGTGTGGGCGGGAGCTGGATGCTCCCGGCGGACGCGGTGGCCGACCGGGACTGGGACCGGATCGAGCGGCTGGCCCGCGAGGCGGCGGGGCTCAGCGCAGGTGCGAGGTGTCGTTGAACAGGCGGACGCTGGCGTTGCCGTCGGCGTAGTACGCCACCGCGGACAGCGAGGCCGCCGAGAGTTCCATGCGGAACAGGGCCTCGGCCGGGGCGCCCAGGGCGAGCCGGACGAGGGTCTTGATCGGCGTCACGTGCGTGACGAGCAGGACCGTGCGGCCGGCGTACGCGGCGATCAGCTTGTCCCGGGCCACCGCGACCCGGGTCGCGGTGGCCGCGAAGCTCTCGCCGCCGCCGGTGGGTGCGGCGTCCGGGGAGGCGAGCCAGGCGTTCAGGTCGTCGGGGTGGCGGTCGCGGACCTCGCCGAAGGTGAGGCCCTCCCAGGCGCCGAAGTCGGTCTCGCGCAGCCCGTCCTCCACGCTCACGTCGAGCCCGAGGCGGGCGGCGACGATGCCGGCGGTCTCGCGGGTACGGGCGAGGGGGGAGGCGACGATCGCCTGGACGGTACCGCGCCGGGCGAGGGCGGCGGCGACCTTCGCGGCCTGTTCCCGGCCGATGTCGGAGAGGGAGGGGTCGCTGCCTCCACTGCCCGAGAAACGCTTCTGCGGCGTCAGCGGGGTCTCACCGTGCCGCAGCAGGACGAAGGTGGCCGGCGGGCCCAGATCGGCCGGCGCCCACCCGGCACCGGGCGTGGCCACGGCCCGCGCGGCCCGCACATCGGCGTCGGCCCTGGCCGTCTCGGCACCGGCAGCGACGGACTCGGCACCGGCACCGGCGGCGGCACCGGCGGACGCTGAATCGGTACCGGTACCGGCGGACTCGGCACCGGCACCGGCGGGCTCGGAAGCGGAAGCGGCACCGGCGGACTCGGAACCGGCACCGGCACTGACACCGGCGGGCTTGGAACCGGCACCGGCACCGGCGGGCTCCGAACTGGCACTGACACCGGCGGGCTTGGAACCGGCACCGGCACCGGCGGGCTCCGAACTGGCACTGGCACCGGCGGGCTCCGAACTGGCACTGGCACCGGCGGGCTTGGAACCGGCACCGGCACCGGCGGACGCTGAATCGGTACCGGCACCGGCGGACTCGGAACCGGCACTGGCGGGCCCGGAAGCGGAAGCGGCACCGGCGGACTCGGCACCGGCACCGGCACCGGCGGGCTCGGCACCGGCACCGGCGGACTCGGAAGCGGAAGCGGCACCCGCGCCAACAGGCTCCGACGTCGGCGCCAGTGCGGCGCGGACGCGGGCCGCGCCCGCCACCGCGTCTCCGGGCGGGCCCGTCGGTTCCGGCGTCACGGGGCGCGCGGCCGGGGTGTCCAGGGCGGCCCGGGAGGCCGAGGCCGACCACGCCTCCCCCCGCTTGCCCGCGTCCATCGCCTCGTTGGCCAGGCGGTCGGCGTGCTTGTTGCGCTCGCGCGGGATCCACTCGTACGTCACCCGCTCCGGCGGGAACACCCGTGCCGCCTCCGCCGCGAGCGGCTTCATACCCGGGTGCTTGATCTTCCAGCGGCCCGTCATCTGCTCGACGACCAGCTTGGAGTCCATCCGGACGTGGACCGTGGCCTCCGGGTCCAGCTCGTGCGCGGCGCGCAGGCCGGCCAGCAGGCCCCGGTACTCGGCGACGTTGTTCGTGGCGACGCCGAGGTACTCGGCCGCCTCCGCGAGGGTCTCCCCCGTCGCCGCGTCACTCACCACGGCCCCGTACCCCGCGGGCCCCGGGTTGCCCCGCGACCCGCCGTCCGCCTCGACGATGAACTCCCGCACGGGCGAACGCCCCTACAGTCCCGACTCGGACGTACGCACCAGGATGCGGCGGCAGTTCTCGCAGCGCACCACCGTGTCGGGGGCGGCGGACCGGATCTCGTTCAGCTCGGTGATGGCGAGCTCCTGGCGGCAGCCCTGGCAGCTACGGGCGTACAGCTTCGCGGCACCGATGCCGCCCTGCTGCGCGCGCAGCTTGTCGTACAGCCCCAGCAGCGCATCGGGGACGGAGCCCGCGATGACCTCGCGCTCCTTCGTCACCGACGCCACCTCGCCGTCGATCTCCTCGACGGCCGCGTCCCGGCGCGCGGTGGCGTCGTCGATCTTCCCCTGCACGGACCCGACCCGCTCGGTCAGCTCGGCGACCCGCTCCTGCGCGGACTCGCGGCGCTCCATGACCTCCAGGACGACGTCCTCGAGGTCGCCCTGCCGCTTGGCGAGGGAGGCGATCTCGCGCTGGAGGTTCTCCAGGTCCTTGGGCGAGGAGACGGCACCGGAGTCGAGGCGCTTCTGGTCGCGGGCGGCGCGCTGACGCACCTGGTCCACGTCCTGCTCGGCCTTGGTCTGCTCGCGGGCGCAGTCGCTCTCCTCGGTCTGCGCGGCGACGAGCAGGTCCCGCAGCTGGGTGAGGTCCCGGTTCAGCGACTCGATCTCGTCGTGCTCGGGCAGCGACCGGCGCCTGTGCGCGAGCTGCTGGAGGCGGACGTCGAGGTCCTGGACGTCGAGGAGTCGGATCTGGTCGGCGGGCGCGGCGTTCAGTTGGGGGCTCCAGATGTATCGGCGTCCGAAGGGGCGCGCGAAGCGCTCCCTGGAAGGGTGGTGGTGGGCGACGGGCGGGCGGACGCCGCGTGGGCGGTCCAGGGGTCGGTGACCGTTTTCGAGACGTGGACCCGAAGTCCCCATCCGTGGCGGTCGGAGATCTCGTCGAGCTGGGCTGCGGCCAGCTCGCACCAGGGCCACTCGGTGGCCCAGTGCGCCGCGTCGAGCAGCGCGAGGGGGCTGTGGGCGCGGGCCGCCATGAATTCCGCCGCCGGGTGGTGGCGCAGGTCCGCGGTGAGGAAGGCGTCCACGCCGGCGGCGCGGACGTGGTCGAAGAGGCTGTCGCCGGAGCCGCCGCTGACGGCGACCGTGCGCACGAGCGCGTCCGGGTCGCCGGCCACGCGGATGCCCTGCGCGGTGGCGGGGAGGCGTTCGGCGGCGCGGGCGGCGAGGTCGCGGACGGTCAGCGGGTGGTCGAGCTCGCAGACGCGGCCGAGGCCCCGGCGGCCCTCGGGATCGGCGGGGTCCGGGACGAGGGGCCGTACGACCCTGAGGTCCAGGGCGCCGGCGAGGGCGTCGGAGACACCCGGGTCGGCGGTGTCGGCGTTGGTGTGGGCGACGTGCAGCGCGACGTCGTTCTTGATGAGCGTGTGGACCACACGGCCCTTGAAGGTGGACGCCGCGACAGTGGTCGTCCCGCGCAGATAGAGCGGGTGGTGGGTGACAAGCAGGTCGGCGCCCAGCTGCACCGCCTCGTCGACGGTCTCCTGGACCGGGTCGACGGCGAACAGGACCCGGGTGACCTCCTGGTCGGGCTCGCCCACGACGGTGCCGACCGCGTCCCAGGACTCGGCCCGCTCGGCGGGCCACAGATTGTCCAGCGCGGCGATGACTTCAGACAGACGGGGCACGCCTGCAAGGCTACCTGGCCGTTCCGTGCCGGAGTACCGGCTCCCTGGAGCACACACCCTTCCTCTTCCTCAGGAGAATCGTTCCTGGAGCACCCTTACGTGTGAAGTGCGGGCCCACCACTCCGCCGCCCGCGCAGACGAAAACTACGTTCGTCACTGGAGGTGACCGAACGATGACGGTCTGTGCCATCGAACCTGCGGCGGAACACCAGGACGGAGCCGGACGGGCGGGCTGCACCATCACCGCGGACGGTTGCTACGCCGCTCGCCTCGCCCTCGCCGGCGACTCCTTCTTCCCGGAGCGCTGGACGCTGGACGGCCCCGAGCCCTACGCGGTGCCGCTGCCGGGCAACCAGCCCGAGGAACCCGGCACCGAGGTGCAGCCCCTGAGCGACGGGCGCGTCCTCATCCACCGGCTGGTGGACGGACGGCACGCCTTCTGCCTGCTGTACCCGACCGGCCCCGGCACCGGCGAGCTGCCGCTGGGCACGGTCGAGTGTCCGGACGAGGACACCCGGCTGCGACTGCTGCCGCCCGCCCCTGGCGGGGAGCGCGCGTACGCCCTCGCCGTGGGCCGGCGGTCGACGGCGGTGTGGCTGGTGGCCGGCGGCGCGTTCGGGCCCGAGCATCTCGCGGAGGTGCCGGGCCGCTGCTCGGGCGGGGTGTGGCTGGACCGCGCGGGCCGGATGCTGGCCCTGGACCGGGAGACCGGCGGGCGCACCAAGGCGGTCGTGGTGGACCTGGAGCGCGGCGGTGAGATGTCCCCGCTGCTGCAGATCGCCGCCGAGAGCGACGACCGGGTGCTGCTCGCCGACCCGGACAGCGGGCTGCTGCTGATCCGCTCGGACGCGCCCTCACCCGGGCGGGGCCGGCTGGGCTGGGGGGTGCTGGGCAGCACGCTGCCGGTGCGCTTCCCGGAGTGCCTGCGGCTGGCGGACTGCGCGGTCACGCCGTTCGCGATCCAGCCGGGGCAGATGCTGGCGCCGGAGGGCTGCGCGGTGGCGCTGCGCATCGACGGCGCGCTCGGCAGCTGGGTCGGGGTGTGGCGGCCGGCGGAACGGCAGGTGCACCACTTCCCGGCCCCGGAGGGATGGCTGACCGGTTCCGGACTGTGGACGGTGGACGGGGTGCTGCGGCTGCCGTACGCCACCCGGGCGGTGCCGTGCGGCGTGGCCGGGCTGCGGGCGCCGGGGCAGGAGCGGCAGCCGGAAGGGCTGGAGGTGCGTCCGCGTCCGCCGGTGGATCTCCCGGACGCCCCGGGCTCCGGAGAACCACCGGGGGTGCGAGGCGGACCCGCGCCCGCCGGCGGGCTCCCGCGCCCCGGTGCGCTTCCGCCCCTGGCGGACCCCGTGGCCGACGGCCGACCGCCCGCCGTCGTCCCGCGGTCCGAGACGCACGGCGGGCCCGAGACGCCTCCCGCCCCCCGCCCGGTGCCCTTGCAGCAGGCGCCTCTGGGACGGCTTGTAACGAAGTAGTGGCGGTCGGCGTGGCCGTCTGGATTCGGGCCGTGGGGTGCCGGTTAGACTCGCCCGGCTGTAGGAAAGATCGTGTTTACGGGGTGAATTCCTTCCGATGAACGACATCAGGACGAACGAGTCGCGGTCCGCCCAGGACGGGCAGACCGCCGCAGGTCACGGCAAGCACCGGGGGCCGGTCTCCACGCAGGACGCCGAGGCGTCCCCGCGCGGCCGGCACCGCAGGCCGGCACAGGAGAAAGAACACGCGGAGTCGGCTGCCTGACACACCGTCAGCCACTGCGCACCCGGCCCCGCCCGTCGCACGACGAGCGGGGCCGTTCGTCGTTCACGGCTCGGCCGTCCGCCACCGGCGGAGTCCCCCGCCGCTTCGGCCGTCCGCCCCTTCAGGAGTGTTCGACAGCGGTGTCGGCGAGGACGGGAGCCTCGCCCCGTTCCATAACGCTCACCACCACACGCACCTCGCCGTCCCCCCGCCACATCCGGATCCGCAGCGTCTCGCCCGGATGGACGACCCCGGCGAACCGGGTGGTGTAGGAGCGCACGCGGGTGACGTCACCGCCGAGCAGGGTGTCGACGACCGCCTTGAGCGTCATGCCGTAGGTGCACAGCCCGTGCAGGATGGGCCGTTCGAAACCGGCGCGCTCGGCGAACGCGGGGTCGGCGTGCAGGGGGTTCCAGTCGCCGGAGAGGCGGTAGAGCAGGGCCTGGTCCTCCCGGACGGCTCGTTCGAGGGTCCGGTCCGGTTTCCCGGTGGGCGCCTCGCGCCGTAGGGACGGGCCCCGTTCACCACCCCAGCCGCCTTCGCCGCGTACGTGGATCCGGGCGTCGCCGGTCCACAGCGGACCGTCGGCGTCGGCGGCCTCGGTGCGCATGACGAGCACGGCCGCCTCGCCCTTGTCGTACACGGCGGTGATACGTCCCGTGGTGGTGGCGGTGCCCTCGGCCGGCAGGGGGCGGTGCACGGTGAGCGACTGCCCGCCGTGCAGGACGCGCGCCAGGTCGACGTCGACGCCGGGCATGGACAGTCCGTCGATCACCCCGGGCGATCCGGCGCCCGCGACGGTGGCGAAGCTCGGCAGCACGTGCAGCCGGGACTCCAGGGTGTAGCGCAGTTCGTCGGGGTCGGTGGCGGGCAGGCCCGCGCCGATGCCGAGGTGGTAGAGCAGGACGTCCTTGGCGGTCCAGGAGATCTCGCCGGTCCGGGGCGGGGCGGCGAGCGCCCTGGCTGCGTCGATGGGCATGGGGCTCCTGATCGCCGGAGGGCCGCGGGAAGAACCAAGAAGAACCGACAGGAACCAACCTGTCCAGCCCAGCCCCCCGGCGGATGCCGGCCAGGGCGCTCCACGCCGGCCGGGGCGCTCAGTGCACCGCCGCCACCCGCCGCGGCAGCCACACCCACATCAGCACCGCCCCGGCGGCCAGCACGACCGCGCCCGTGCCGAACACCACCGCGTAGCCTGCCGTGAGCGTCTCGGGGGTCGGGGCGGAACCCGTCGTATGGGCCGCCGCGACGGTCGACATGACCGCGAGTCCCAGCGAACCGCCCATCGTGCGGGAGGTGTTGACCAGCCCGGAGACCAGACCGGCCTCCTGCGGTGCCGCGCCGGACGTGGCCAGTGCGGCGAGCGGGGTCCCGGCGAGGCCCGCGCCCAGCATCATCAGGATGCCCGGGAACATGATCGCGGTCAGATACGCGCCGTCCGCGGTCATCGTCGACTGCCAGCCGAAGCCGGTCGTCGCGATCAGCGTGCCGAGCACCGCCACGGTGCGCGGGCCGGCCGTACGCATCAGCCGGGGCGCGAGCTTGGAGCCGATGATCACGGCGAGCGAACTCGGCACCAGGGCCAGCCCCGCCTCCAGCGGGGTGTAGCCGAGCACGTTCTGCGCGTACAGGGTCATGAAGAACCACATGCAGAACATCGCGGAGCCGCTCAGGAACATCGCCGCGTTCGCCGACGCCACCGAGCGCAGCCGCAGCAGCCCGAGCGGCATCAGCGGGGCCTTGGCCCGCGCCTCGACGAGGAGGAACAGGGCGATGAGGGCGAGCCCGGCGCACAGCGGCACCAGGGTGGCGGTCGCCGTCCAGCCCTCGGCCTCGGTCCGGGATATGCCGTACGCCAGGGTGGCGAGGCCGGCGGTCACCAGCACCGCGCCCGGCAGGTCGAGCCGCCGCCCGTCCCCGGCCCGGCTCTCCGCCGGCCACCGGGCGGCCCCGGCCAGCACGACCGCTCCGATCGGTACGTTGATCAGCAGCACCCACCGCCACGACAGCACGTCCACCAGTACCCCGCCGACGAATCCGCCGGCCGCGCCGCCGCCCGCCCCGACGGCCGTCCAGGTCGCGATGGCCCGGGCACGGGCCGCGCCCTCCGGCACCGCGGAGGTGACGATGGTGAGCGTGGAGGGGGCCAGCACGGCCGCCCCGAGTCCCTGCACCGCCCGCGCCAGCAGCAGCTGCCAGCCCTCCTGGGCGAGCCCGCCGGCCAGCGAGGCCAGCGTGAACAGGCCGAGGCCGACGAGGAACATGCGTTTGCGCCCGTAGAGGTCACCCGCGCGTCCGCCGAGCAGCATGAAGCCGGCGAAGGCGATGGCGTAGGCGTTCACCACCCACTGCAGGCCCTGCTCGTCGAGTCCCAGACCGGTGCGCAGGGACGGCAGTGCGACATTCACCACGGAGATGTCGAGTACGACGAGGAACTGCCCGGCACAGGCGAGCGCCACCACCAGCCACGTGGGGGGCGAGGCACGGCCGGACACGCGGGCGGTGTCGGTGGCTTCGAGCATGCGCGCCATGCTCTCAGCCGGTCCCCGTTCCACGCATCGCGATTTCGAGGCGACCGGACCGTGGCGTGCCGTCGTGTCGTCACATGCTCAAGGAACGGTCAAGAATTCGTTAGTGTGCCGAAGCATCGGAATAGTTGCCTCGGTGTACGGGGTTCGATCTGCACGTATTCCCTCGAACCGGCCGGCACCTGGAGGCACCCTTCATGACGCAGACGACGACCGACCGTCCTTCCGGCAGAGCGGGCGGGGCCGTGGTCCCGGTGCTCGCCTTCGCGGGCATCGTTGTCGCGGTGATGCAGACCCTGCTGGTCCCGGTCATCAAGGATCTGCCACAACTGCTGGACACGGCGCCCGCCGACGCCACCTGGGTGCTGACCTCGACCCTGCTGTCCGGCGCGGTGGCCACCCCGATCATGGGCCGCCTCGGCGACCTGTACGGCAAGCGGCGCATGCTGGTCACCAGCCTCGCGGTGATGGTGGTCGGCGCGCTGGTCAGCGCGTTCACCAGCGACCTGCTGGTGATGATCGCCGGCCGTACGCTCCAGGGCTTCGCGATGGGCGCGATCCCGCTGGGCCTCGGCCTGATGCGCGACATGCTGCCCCGCGAGCGGCTCGGCTCCGCGATGGCCCTGATGAGCTCCTCCATAGGCGTCGGCGGCGGTCTCGCGCTGCCCGCCGCCGCGCTGGTCGCCCAGCACTCCGACTGGCACGCCCTCTACTTCGGCGCCGCCGGCCTCGGTGTCCTCGCGATCGCGCTCACCCTGCTCGTCGTGCCGGAGTCCCCGGCCCGCGCGAAGGGCGGCTTCGACCTGCCGGGCGCGCTGGGCCTGTCCGCCGGGCTCGTCCTGTTCCTGCTCCCCGTCTCCAAGGGCAGCGACTGGGGCTGGACCTCCGGCACCACGCTGACGCTGTTCGGCGCGGCGGCCGTGGTCCTGCTCCTGTGGGGCCTGATGGAACTGCGCCTGTCCTCGCCGCTGGTGGATCTGCGCACCACCGCCCGCCGCGAGGTGCTGCTCACCAACCTCGCGTCGATCATGGTCGGGGTCTCCTTCTTCGTCGTCTCCCTGGTCCTGCCCCAGCTGCTCCAGCTGCCCGCCGCCACCGGCTACGGGCTCGGCCAGTCGATGGTCGTCGCGGGCCTGTGCGTGGCCCCGCTGGGCCTGACCATGATGTTCACGGCCCCCGTCTACGCCCGCCTCTCCGCCCGGTACGGCCCGAAGACCACCCTGATCCTCGGCCTGCTGATCATCGCGGCCGGCTACGGCGGCGGCCTCGGCCTGATGGACGCCGCCTGGCAGACGGTCGTCACCTCGGTGGTCCTCGGCGCGGGCATCGGCCTCGCCTACTCCTCCCTGCCCGCGCTGATCATCGGCGCCGTCCCGGCCTCCGAGACGGGTGCGGCGAACGGCCTGAACACCCTGATGCGTTCCATCGGCACGTCGGTGTCGAGCGCCGTCATCGGCATGGTGCTGGCCAACACCGCGAACACCGCGGGCGGCGTCGCGGTCCCGACCCTGCACGGCTTCCGCGTCTCCTTCCTGATCGCGACGGCGGCGGTGGCCGTCGGCCTGATCCTGGCCCTGTTCCTGCCCGGCGGGCGGCCGTCGGAGCGGACGCTGCTGCGGGCGAGCAGTGAGGAGGACGCGAACCTGGAGCGCGCCGAGGCGGCCCTGCGCGGCTTCCGCGGGCGGGTCCTGGACTCGACCGGCACCCCGGTCGCCCGCGCCAAGGTCACGCTGATCGACCGCCGCGGCCGTCAGGCGGGCGCCACCGTCTCCGCCGACGACGGCAGCTACGTCCTCGCCGTCCCCGCACAGGGCCCGTACGTCCTGGCCGCCCGCGCCACCGGCCACGCCCCGCTCGCAGCCCCGGCGACCCACGCGGGCGACGAGCGCCCGGTCGACCTGGACCTGTCCCTGCCGAGCGAGACGGTCTCCGCCTGACCCGTCGGGTCTCCGCCCCGGCGTACCGCTTCTCGCCCGACCTGTCGGGTCTCCGCCCGGCGTATCGCCTCTCGTTCTCACCTGACCCGTCAGGTCTCCGCCCGGCGTACCACTTGTCGCCCGGCCTCCTGGTCTCCCGCCCGACCTTGTTACCCGGCGGTACCCCCTGTCGGTCGCACCGGCAGGGGGTAAGGCAGCATGGGGGCGGTGCACCCACGTACGACCTCGGGAGAGGAAAGCCCCATGTCGATGGCACCCGGGCCCGGGATCCTGGCCGCGTTCGAGGCGGCGAAGGGCTTCATGCCCGTGGACGAGGGCCTGGCCCTGTACGCGGCGGCGGCCGGGGCCGCCCGCCTGGGGCTGCCGCTCCTGGAGGTCGGCACCTACTGCGGCCGCTCCACGATCCTGCTGGCCGACGCGGCCCGCGCGGCCGGTGTCACCGCGCTCACCGTGGACCACCACCGCGGCAGCGAGGAGCAGCAGCCCGGCTGGGACTACCACGACCCGGAGACGGTCGACGCCGAGCTGGGCCTGATGGACACCCTCCCCACCTTCCGCCGCACCCTGCACCGGGCGGGCCTGGAGGACCACGTGGTGGCCCTGGTCGGCCGCTCCCCGCAGATCGCGGCTCTGTGGAACTCCCCGCTGTCCCTCGTCTTCGTCGACGGCGGCCACACCGACGAACACGCCACGGCCGACTACGAGGGCTGGGCCCCGCACGTCACGGACGGCGGCCTCCTGGTCATCCACGACGTCTTCCCCGACCCGGTGGACGAGTTGACCGGTCAGGCTCCCTACCGCGTCTACGTCCGGGCTCTCGCATCCGGCGCGTTCACCGAGGTATCGGCCACCGGCTCGCTGCGCGTACTGCGCCGGACGGGCGCGGGCATCTGAGCCACCGCCAGGCGGGAATCGCCAGACAGGCCCTAGGGTGGCTGACGTGTCGTACACAGGTCCCGGCTTCGAACCGCCCCAGCCCCGACGGCCCCGGCGTGGGCCCCTGACCGTGGCGCTCGCGGCGCTCGTACCGGGGGCGCTGCTCGGATGGGCGGTGTATGCGTCCGTGGGTGGCCCGGGGGACGACAAGGGGGCGGCGGGAAGCGCGTCCACCCCGGCGTCCACCTCGCCGTCCGCGTCGGCATCCGTCTCGGCCACGTCGCGCGCGCCGTCCTCCGCCGGCGCGTCACCGACCGCCGGCCCCGACGGCGGGAAGCCCGGCGCCTCCCCCACGGACACGTCCCCCTCCGCCTCCGCGCCCGCCGCGTCCGGGCCGCTCAAGGGCAAGGTCGTCGTCATCGACCCGGGACACAACCCGGGCAACTTCCAGCACACCACCGAGATCAACCGCCAGGTCGACATCGGAACGAACCGCAAGGAGTGCGACACCACCGGGACGTCCACCAACGACGGGTACGCCGAGGCGAAGTTCACCCTCGACGTCGCCCACCGGATGCGCACGCTCCTCCAGGAGCAGGGCGCCACCGTGCGGTTGACCCAGGACGCCGACCGGCCGTTCGGGCCGTGCGTGGACGAGCGGGCCCGGATCGGCAACAAGGCGGGGGCCGACGCCGTCGTGTCGATCCACGCGGACGGCTCGGGCACCGGCAACCGCGGCTTCCATGTGATCCTCCCCGGCGCCGTGCGGGCCGGTGCCGCCAACACCCGGCCCATCGTCGAGCCGTCCCGCGCACTCGGCGAGCGCATCGCGGGCAACTTCGTACGCGTCACGGGCAGCGCGCCGTCCAACTACGTCGGCGGCGGTACCGGTCTCGTCACACGTAAGGACCTGGGCGGTCTCAATCTGTCAACGGTTCCCAAGGTGTTCATCGAGTGCGGCAACATGCGCGATAGCAAGGACGCGGCACTGCTGACCAGCGGTGCCTGGCGGCAGAAGGCGGCGCAAGGGATTTCCGACGGAATCGTGAGTTTCCTGCGCGGGTAGGGATCGGCGCGCTGATCCAGGCGGACAGCCCGATCGTACGGACGATAGTGTCGTCCGCACGATGAGGGGCCACCCCCGCGCTTCACACCCGGGCCTTCGGGCGACACGGTGACAGCGACGCCTCTTCCGACGACGAGACGACCTACGAAGGACCTGAAGTGAATATCCGCTCCCTCACTCGAGGCGACGGCGTGGTGATCGGAGCAGCGGTGTTGCTGTTCATCGCGTCGTTCCTCGACCTCTACTCCGTCGACGGCGCACCCGACGGCTACGACCTGCCCAGCCTGTGGGGCAGCGGTCCGGTCGTGCTCGGAGTCGTGCTGGCGGGCATCATCGGCGCCGCGCTCGTCGTCGTCGCCCGTGGCCTGCCGCAGTCGCCGAAGGTCGCGGGGCTCGACCTCGGCCAGTTCGGTGTCGCGTTCACCGTGTTCGCCGCCTGGAGCGCGCTCGGCAACATCTTCGACGTGGCCGGCGGCGTCGACAACATCGGCGGCGGTTCCTCGGACGGCCCGGACGCCGGTACCGGTCTGATCCTGGCCCTCGTCGCCACGCTCGTCATGGCCGCCGCCGCTGTCGCCACCCCCCTGGTGCCCGCCCTCAAGGGTGCCCTCCTTCCGGCCGCCCGTCCCGCCGCTCCGCAGCCCTACGGCGCCCAGCCGCCCGGTGGTTACGGCTACCCGGGTGCGCAGCAGGCCTCCTTCGGCGGTCAGCCGCAGCCGGGGCAGCCCGGTCAGCAGCCCTTCCCGGGCCAGCCGCAGCAGCCGCAGCCCGTCCCGGCACCGGCCGGTGACTTCTCGCCGTTCTGGTTCGCGGTGCCGGTGCCCCGGCCGCTGTTCCCGGAGGACGGCTCGCCCACGCCGATCGCCGAACTGGCCCCGGGTACCTGGTACCTGGCGGTCGAGCAGCGCGGCCCGGCGCTCGTCGCCCAGACGCAGGACGGCCGTCGCGGTGTCCTCCAGGACACCTCCGGCATCCAGCGCGGCTGAACCCCCCGGCCCTTCCTCGTCGCGGCCCCTCGCCCTTCCGGGCGGGGGGCCGTTGTCGCACCGTCCGGGTTTCAGGCGGACTTTCGGGGCCATTCGGAAAGCATGTCCCCTCGATATCGCACTGGTTCCAACTCCGCGGGGACGGTCGTCGCGGTGATCGCGGACATCATGGCCGTCATCCTCGGACTGTGGATTCTGATGTACCTGTTGGACGCCAACCGGGCCAATGACCTGGTGCGGTTCGTCCATGACGCCGCCAACTGGCTGGCCGGTTGGTCGCGTGACCTGTTCACCTTCGACGAGGCGTGGGCCCGGGTGGTCGCCGGCTACGGACTCGCGGCGATCGTCTACCTGTTCATCGGCCACGCCATCGCGGGCCGCCTGCGCCGGCACTGAGCCGAGCCGACCCGGTCGGGCCGGGCCGGGTCGGGTCGGCTCGGGTCGGCTCGGGTCGGGTCGGCGGGTCGGCTCGGGTCAGGCGAGTGCGCAGCAGTCCGGGTCCAACCCCCTGGGCAGGTGCTCGCCGCCGAAGACCGCGCAGGTGGCGTCGTGGCCGCCGAGGGCGGCGACCGCCAGCAGCAGGGAGCCGGCCGTCCAGGTGGTCAGCTCGCGGGGCCAGATCGCGTCGTCGTCGAAGACGTAGCCCGTCCAGTACAGGCCGGTCTCCGGATCGCGCAGGTGCTGGATCGACTGGAGCACGTCCAGCGCGCGGTCGGACTCACCCACCGCCCAGAGGGTTAGGGCGAGTTCGGCCGACTCGCCGCCGGTCACCCACGGGTTGGGCACCACGCAGCGCACCCCGAGTCCGGGGACGACGAACCGGTCCCAGCCCTCCTCGATGCGGGCCTTGGCCTCGGCGCCGGTCAGCGCGCCGCCGAGCACCGGGTAGTACCAGTCCATCGAGTAGCGGTCCTTGTCCAGGAACCGTTCGGGATGGTGCCGTATCGCGTGCCGCAGCGCGCCCACCGCCAACTCCCAGTCGGGTTGGGGCTCTTCGCGCTGCTCGGCGACGGCCAGCGCGCAGCGCAGCGCGTGGTGGACGGACGAGGAGCCGGTGAGCAGCGCGTCCGCGGTGGCCGTGCCGTCGTCGTCGCGCCGCCAGCCGATCTGCCCGCCGGGCTGCTGCAACCGCAGCACGAACTCCACGGCCGCGTACACGCAGGGCCACATGCGGTCCAGGAAGGTGTCGTCACCGGTGGAGAGGTAGTGGTGCCACACCCCGACCGCGACGTAGGCGACGAAGTTGGTCTCCCGTCCCCGGTCGGTGATGTCGAGCGGGTCGCCGTCGGCGTAGGCCGCGTACCAGGAGCCGTCCTCCAACTGGTGCCGGGCCAGCCAGAGATAGGCCCGCTCGGCGGCCTCGTGCTCGCCCGCCGTGTCCAGCGCCATCGCGGCCTCGACGTGGTCCCACGGGTCGAGGTGGTGCCCCCTGAACCAAGGGATCGCCCCGTCCTCCCGCTGCACGGCGAGGACACCGGCGACGGTCGCGGCGGCCTGCCCGGCGGTGAGGACCCCGGGCAGGACGAGGTGTTCCGTCCGAGGGGTCCGGGGGGTCGTCACGTGGCGTCCGCCTCCGTCCCGGCGCGCGGCAGGTGGGGCTTGGTCGCGTACGCCACGAAGCTCTTGCCGATCAGCGGGTTCAGCGCCTGCTCCGCGACCCGGGTGGCCAGCGGCTTCTTCATGATGTCCCAGACCAGGAGCTTGTGGTACGCGCGCACCGGCAGCGCCTTGTCGTTGTCCACGCCGAACGCGCACTTCAGCCACCAGTACGGGGAGTGCAGCGCGTGCGCGTGGTGGGTGCCGTAGGGGCGCAGACCGGCCTCGCGGATCTTCGCCAGCAGTTCGTCCGCCTTGTAGATGCGGATGTGACCGCCCTCGACCTCGTGGTAGGCGTCGGACAGCGTCCAGCACACCTTCTCCGGTCCGTAGCGCGGCACGGTGATCGCGATCCGGCCGCCGGGTTTGAGCACGCGCACCATCTCGGCGAGTACGCCCTTGTCGTCGGGGATGTGCTCCATCACCTCGGAGATGATCACGACGTCGAAGGACTCGTCGGGGAAGGGCAGGGCGAGGGCGTCGCCCTCCATGGCGGTGGCGGTGGCACCGGCCGGCGCCTCCCCGGCCTCCTTCATCGCGGCGAACCACTTGGCGACCTCGCGGATCTCCTCGCCGTTCTGATCGAGTGCCACGACCCGCGCGCCGCGCCGGTAGCACTCGAAGGCGTGCCGGCCGGCCCCGCAGCCGAGGTCCAGCACGCGGTCGCCCGGGGCGAGCGGGAACCGGGAGAAGTCGACGGTCAGCACGTGGCCCTGCTTTCGCGGTCGGAGGTTTCGGCTGCGGGCACGGACACGGCGCCCGCGCCCGCGGGGGCGTCGGGGGCGGTGTCCCGGTCGGCGGGGGGCGCGGAACGGCCGGGAGGCGTGGCCGCGGTGGGGCCCGCGGGTGTGATCGCCGTCCGGTCGGCGGCCGGTGCCGCGGAGCGGTCGGGGCCTGCCGCGGAGCGGTCGGGGCCTGCCGCGGAGCGGCGGGGGATCGCGCCCGCGGAGCGGGGGTCCGCGGCGTCCTGGCCCGCACGACCCACCCGACCCGCGTGACCCGCGAGGGCCATCGCCTCGCGGTAGCGGGCCACCGTGCCCTGCGCGGCGCGCGCCCAGGTGAAGTGCCGCAGCACCCGCTCCCGTCCGGCCGCGCCGAGCCGTGCGCGCAACTCCGGGTCGCCCAGCAGCCTGCTCAGCCCGGCGGCCAGCGCCCCCGCGTCGCCGGGCGGTACGGCGAGACACGTCTCCCCGTCGCGGCCGGCGACCTCGGGGATGGCACCGCCGGTCGTGGCGACCAGCGGGGTACCGGTGGCCATGGCCTCGGCGGCCGGGAGGGAGAAGCCCTCGTACAGCGACGGCACGCACGCGACCTGGGCCGACCGCACGAGGTCGACCAGTTCGGCGTCCGAGATGCCCTTGACGAACTCGACGGCGCCCTCGAGGCCGTAGCGCTCCATGGCCTGCGCGACGGGCCCCTCCGTGGGCCGCTTGCCGACGACCACGAGATGCGCCCCGGGCCGCTCGGCCCGCACCTTCGCCAGCGCCTCGACGAGGAAGACCAGCCCCTTCAGCGGCACGTCCGCGCTGGACGTGGTCACGATCCGGCCCGGTACGACCGGCACCGACGGGTCGGGGGCGAACAGGTCGGTGTCGGCGCCGATGTGGACGACGTGGATACGGTCGGGCCGTACGCCGAGGTCGTCGACGATCTCCTGGCGGGAGCTGCCGGAGACGGTGAGCACGGACGGCAGGCGGCGCGCCACCCGCTTCTGCATGCGGGTGAAGGCGTACCAGCGGCGCACCGAGTAGCGCCGCTGCCAGCTTTCGGCGGCGTCCAGTTCCAGGCGCCGGTCGACGGTGATGGGGTGGTGGATGGTGGTCACCAGGGGGGCGCCGAGGTCGCCGAGGAGGCCGTAGCCGAGCGTCTGGTTGTCGTGGACGACGTCGAAGTCGCCGCGGCGGGCGCGCAGATGGCGGCGGGCGCGCAGGGAGAAGGTCAGCGGCTCGGGGAAACCGCCCGTCCACATGGTGCCGACCTCCAGCGCGTCGACCCAGTCGCGGTACTCGTCACGCTTCGGGGTGCGGAAGGGGTCGGGCTGGCGGTAGAGGTCGAGGCTGGGCAGTTCGGTGAGGCGCAGCCCGTCGTGCCCCTCGTCGAGGACCGGGTAGGGCTGGGCGCCGATGACCTCGACGCGGTGCCCGAGGCGGGCCAGTTCGCGCGAGAGGTGGCGTACGTAGACGCCCTGGCCGCCGCAGAACGGGTTTCCCTTATAGGTGAGGAGTGCGATGCGGAGCGGTCGCAAGCCGTCGGATGCGGGACCTTCCAAGGGCCCGGCCTGACTGGCCTCAGCAGTCACTCTGGGCCCCCTTCTCCCTGCACTGTCCCGCGAGATTACGACGGGACGCTAATCTAGAACAAGTTTCAGAGTTGATCGTTCGGAGGATCCGAATCTACCGGCAGGTAGCTGCACTGTGAGCAGTGGATCAGGTGATTCACGCCACGACGGACGGCGTGCCATGCTGTCCGATCATCCACCCTCACCGACTGTCACGGACGGGACCCATGCCCGCGGAAGCCAGCAGAGACAAGGCGACCAAGGCGGCCGGCGCCGGCACCACGCGCACCTCCCCTGCCTCGCCGCTCACCGAGCGGCAGGAGGCGCGTCGGCGCCGCATCCTGCACGCGTGCGCCCAGCTGGCCTGCCGGGGCGGCTTCGACGCGGTGCAGATGCGCGAGGTGGCGGAGTCCTCCCAGGTGGCGCTCGGCACGCTGTACCGCTACTTCCCGTCCAAGATCCATCTGCTGGTCGCCACGATGCAGGACCAGCTGGAGCACCTGCACGCAACGCTGCGGAAGAAGCCGCCGGCCGGTGAGACCGCGGCCGAGCGGGTGGCGGAGACCCTGATGCGGGCCTTCCGCGCACTCCAGCGCGAGCCGCAGCTGGCCGACGCGATGGTGCGCGCGCTGACCTTCGCGGACCGCAGTGTGAGCCCGGAGGTCGACCAGGTCTCCCGCCAGACCACGAAGATCATCCTGGACGCCATGGAGCTCACCCATCCCACACCGGACCAGCTCTCGGCGGTCCGCGTCATCGAGCACACCTGGCACTCGGCCCTGATCACCTGGCTCTCGGGCCGCGCCTCCATCGCTCAGGTCAAGGTCGACATCGAGACGGTGTGCCGCCTGATGGACCTGACCGCCCCGACGTCGTCCGAGCACAGCTGACGAAACTTTCGACAGCTTTCCGTGGGTGACGACAGGCTCCTGTATCCGCCTTCCTCTACCCACCAGCACCGAAGCTCACCGTGCGCAAACGGTTGACCACCCTCCCATTGCTCCGTATCGTCTCCGCAGAAATTCGGAGCCGAGTCCGAAACTTTCGTTCGACCGCACAGCCGGCAATCCCCGCCGATCCGCACCACGGACCCCCACCGGAGAAGGGATGACATGCGCATGATCAGAAAGCGAACGAGAACGGGAGACGGAGGCGGCAGCCCCCGCACGCGCGGCCGCCTGCGCGCCGGCCTGAGCGCCACGACGACCGCCCTGCTCACCGTCACCGCCCTGGCCGCACTCCCCCAGACCGCCGCCCACGCCGCCGACACCCTGGGCGCGGCGGCGGCCGAGAAGGGCCGCTACTTCGGTGCCGCGGTCGCCGCGAACCACCTGGGCGAGGCGCAGTACGTCTCCACGCTGAACACCGAGTTCACCTCGGTGACGCCGGAGAACGAGATGAAGTGGGACGCCGTGGAGCCCAGCCGCGGCTCCTTCAGCTTCAGCCGCGCCGACCAGATCGTGAACCACGCCCAGAGCCGGGGCATGGACGTCCGCGGGCACACCCTGGTCTGGCACTCCCAGCTGCCGAGCTGGGTCTCCGGACTCGGCGCCACCGACCTCCGGTCGGCGATGAACAACCACATCACCCAGGTCATGACCCACTACAAGGGCGAGATCCACTCCTGGGACGTGGTCAACGAGGCGTTCCAGGACGGCAACAGCGGCGCCCGGCGCAGCTCGCCCTTCCAGGACAAACTCGGCAACGGCTTCATCGAGGAGGCCTTCCGCACCGCCCGCGCGACGGACCCGAACGCCAAGCTCTGCTACAACGACTACAACACCGACGGCGTCAACGCGAAGAGCAATGCCGTCTACGCCATGGTCAAGGACTTCAAGTCCCGTGGCGTGCCGATCGACTGCGTCGGCTTCCAGTCCCACTTCAACAGCAACTCCCCCGTCCCCTCCGACTACCGGGCCAACCTCCAGCGCTTCGCCGACCTCGGGGTCGACGTACAGATCACCGAGCTGGACATCGAGGGCTCGGGGTCGGCCCAGGCCACCAACTACGCCAATGTCGTACGGGCCTGCCTGGCGGTGACGCGCTGCACCGGCATCACGGTGTGGGGCATCCCGGACAAGTACTCGTGGCGGGCGAGCGGCACGCCCCTGCTGTTCGACGACAACTACAACAAGAAGCCCGCCTACGACGCCGTGCTCAGCACCCTGGGCGGCACCCCGGGCGGCCCCGGCAACCCGGGCGACCCCGACGCGGCCTGCACCGCCACCTACACCACGGCGGAGCAGTGGGGCGGCGGCTACAACGGCAAGGTGACGATCACGGCGGGCAGTTCGCCGATCTCCGGCTGGAGCGTGAACGTCACCATGACGCCCCCGCAGAAGGTCGTCGCCGTCTGGAACGGCTCACCCACCTGGGACAGCAGCGGCAACGTCATGACGGTGAAGCCCAGCTGGAACGGCACCCTGGCGGCCGGAGCCTCGACCAGCTTCGGCTTCACCGTGAACGGCGGCACCGCGCCCCCGCCGCAGGTCGGCGCCTGCACGGCCTCCTGACCCACCGCCCCTTCCAGCCGGCCCGCACCCCACCGAGGGTGCGGGCCGGTCACCGTCTCCCCCAGGGCTCCCACGCCCGCCGGGAAGGCGAAGGCACCCCCGGCCCCTTTCCTGCGGGCGGGTAGAGTGGCGGGCGTCGTCATCACGCCCGTACGGGGGGAAGCCGGTGCAATTCCGGCGCTGACCCTTCCTCAGTTCCCGACTTCGCTCGGACCGGGGAGGCCCCTGTCGTGAACCGTCCGCCGAGACGGTGAGCCGGACTGCCCCGCACGGTTCGTGACCGGCTCGCGTGCCCGGCGCTCCGCCGGTGCACGGCACCGTCGAGACATACGGAGCCGAGCCGCCGGGATGTCCCGTGCTGCCCGGCCCTCCCGCAGGGAAGGCACCCGCCGATCATGAACGTCCTCCGCAGCGCCGCGGTCCTCGCCGCCGTCGCCGTGATCGGCGCCGCCGCACCGGCGGCCGCCGACTCGTCCCCTTCGCCGTCCCCGGCACTCCCCTCCGCCCTGTACGGCGACGGCGACCCGCGGTACGACGGCGTCTGGCGCCAGTCGCTCGCCCTGCTCGCGCAGCACACGGCGGGCGTCGAGCCGCCGAAGGCGGCCGTGGACTGGCTGACCGGTCAGCAGTGCGCCGACGGCTCCTTCGCCCCGTACCGCGCGGACCCCGCGAAGGCGTGCGACGCGAAGACGATGGTCGACACCAACCAGACGGCCGCCGCCGTCCAGGCCCTCGCCGCGCTCGGCGGCCACGACGACGTGACGGACAAGGCCGTCGACTGGCTGAAGTCCGCGCAGAACAAGGACGGCGGCTGGGGCTACACCGCGGGCGGCGCCAGCGACACGAACTCCACGTCCGTCGTCATCGGCGCGCTCTCCGCCTCCGGTGGGAATCCCGCCGAGGTGAAGAAGGACGGCAGGTCCCCCTACGACGCCCTGCTGAAGCTGGCGCTCCCCTGCGAGGGCGACGGCGCGGGCGCCTTCGCCTTCCAGCCGGACAAGAAGGGCGAACTGGTCGCCAACGCGGACGCGACGGCGGCGGGCGTGCTCGGCTCGCTGGGCAAGGGCCTGGTGACCGGGCCCGGCAAGGCCCGGAACGCGGACGCCGGTTGCGAGAAGGCCGACGGCCCCGCGCAGGCCGCCGCCAACGGTGCCGCCCATCTCACGGACGCCCTCGCCGAGGACGCCCACCTCACCTCCGCCCTTCCCGGCGCCGAGGACCAGCCCGACTACGGCAACACCGCCGACGCCGTCGTCGCGCTCGCCGCGCAGGGCGCCACCGAGCAGGCCGGGAAGTCCCTGGCCTGGCTGGAGGAGAACGCCGCCGACTGGGCGGCCCAGAGCGGTCCCGCCGCCTACGCCCAGTTGGTCTTCGCCGCCCACGCCGCCGGCGCCGACCCGCGCGACTTCGGCGGCACCGACCTGGTGAAGCAGCTCACGGCGACCGGCCCGTCCGCCTCCGGCGGAGCCCTCGAGGCGACGGCGAAGGCCAAGGACGACAAGGACGAGCCGGACTCCGGCTTCGGCGTCTGGTGGTTCGTCGGCGTCTGTCTGGTCGCCGGTATCGGCATCGGCATCCTGATCAGCGGCCGCAGGAAGAGGCGGCAGCCGTGATCCGCCGGGCCACCGTGCTGTTCCTGGCCGCGCTCGTGTCCCTGCCGGCGGGCGCGGGCCAGGCACAGGCCGCCGGCTACCGCTACTGGTCCTTCTGGGAGCGGGACGGCACGGCCTGGACGTACGCCACCCAGGGCCCGTCCCTGGTCCGCCCGGCCGACGGCGACGTACAGGGCTTCCGCTTCTCCGTCAGCGAGGACTCCGCCGACGCGGCGAAGCCCCGCGGCACCGCCGACTTCGCCACCCTGTGCGCCGAGACCCCGGCGCGGGAGGGCGAGAAGCGGGTGGCCCTGGTCATCGACTTCGGTACTCCCGCCGACGCCCCGCCCGGCGAAACCCCGCCCGCGGCCCGCACGGCCTGCGCGCGGGTCCCCGAGGACGCCACCACGGCCGACGCCCTGGCCGCCGTGGCCGAACCCCTGCGCTACGACACCAACGCCCTGCTGTGCGCCATCACGGGCTACCCGGAAAAGGGCTGCGGCGAGCAGATATCGGCACAGAAGGACCCGGCCCCCGAGCAGGGGGAAACCGACACGGGCCCGTCCCTGGGCCTCGCAGCCGGAATCGCGGCGGTGGCACTCCTGGCAGCGGCAGCCACCTGGCAGGTCCGCCGCCGTGGCTAGTTCGCCCGACGACGGGCAGCCGCGCCGCCCCAGCCGCGGGCAGTCGTACCGCTGGGGCGGCACGGGTGGGCGATGGGCGTCCCCCCGCTCGAGCGAGGCCGAGAGCGGGGGAGGCTCCTGGCAACCGCCGGAGGAGCACCGCACCCCCGCCCACCAGCACGACCGCACCCCCCTGCACCCCGGCGCCTGGTGGCTCTGGTCCCTGGCCCTGGGCACCGCCGCCACCCGCACCACCAACCCCCTCCTGCTCGCCCTCCTCATCACCGTCTCCGCCTACGTCGTGGCGACCCGCCGCCCCCACACCCCCTGGTCCCGCTCCTACGGCGCCTTCGTCAGACTCGCCCTCGCCGTCCTCCTCATCCGCCTGGCCTTCGCCCTCACCCTCGGCTCTCCCATTCCCGGCACCCACGTCCTCCTCGCCCTCCCCGAAGTCCCCCTCCCCCACTGGGCCCAGGGCATCCGCCTCGGCGGCGAGGTCACCGCCGAAGCCCTCACCTTCGCCCTCTACGACGGCCTGAGACTCGCCACGCTCCTCCTCTGCGTCGGCGCGGCGAACGCCCTCGCCAGCCCTTCCCGCCTCCTCAAGTCCCTCCCCGGCGCCCTGTACGAACTCGGCGTGGCCGTCGTCGTGGCGCTGACCTTCGCGCCCCACCTGATCGCCGACGTCCAACGCCTGCGCGCCGCCCGCCGTCTGCGCGGGCGCCCCGACAAGGGCGTACGCGGCCTGCTGCACGTCGGACTGCCGGTCCTGGAGGGCGCGTTGGAGCGTTCGGTCGCCCTCGCCGCCGCGATGGACGCGCGCGGATACGGCCGTACCGCCGAGGTCCCGCCCGCCGTCCGCCGCACCACCGCCGCCCTCACCCTCGGCGGCCTGCTCGGCGTCTGCGCCGGAACGTACGGACTGCTCACCGCCGAGGGGGGCGCCTACGGACTCCCCGTCCTCCTCGCCGGCGTCGCCGCCGCTCTCGCGGGCCTGTGGCTGGGCGGCCGTCGCACCCTGCGCACCCGTTACCGCCCCGACCGGTGGGACATGCGGGCCTGGCTGGTCGCCGCTTCCGGAGCCGCCGTCGCCGCTCTGCTGGCCCTCGCCGCCTCCCGCGACCCGGCGGCCCTGCATCCGGGTGTGGTCCCGCTCGTCGCACCGACCCTCCCCCTGTGGCCGGCGGCGGCCGTCCTGATCGGCCTGCTCCCCGCTTTCCTCACCCCCGGCCCCGAGGCCGCGAACACCCGCAAGGAGCCGACGTGATCCGCTTCGAGAACGTGTCGGTGACGTACGACGGCTCGGCACGACCGTCCGTGCGTGGCGTCGACTTCGAGGTCCCCGAGGGCGAACTGGTGCTCCTCGTCGGCCCGTCCGGTGTCGGCAAGTCCACGGTGCTGGGCGCGGTGAGCGGCCTGGTCCCGCACTTCACCGGCGGTACGCTGCACGGCCGGGTCACCGTCGCGGGCCGTGACACCCGCACCCACAAGCCGCGTGAACTCGCCGACGTCGTGGGAACGGTGGGCCAGGACCCGCTCTCCCACTTCGTGACGGACACGGTGGAGGACGAACTCGCCTACGGCATGGAGTCCTTGGGCCTCGCCCCGGCCGTGATGCGCCGCAGAGTCGAGGAGACGCTGGACCTCCTCGGCCTCGCCGGTCTCCGGGACCGCCCGCTCTCCACCCTCTCCGGCGGCCAGCAGCAGCGCGTCGCCATCGGCTCGGTCCTCACCCCGCACCCCCAGGTCCTGGTCCTCGACGAACCGACGTCCGCACTCGACCCGGCGGCGGCCGAGGAGGTCCTGGCGGTCCTCCAGCGCCTCGTGCACGATCTGGGCACCACGGTCCTCATGGCCGAACACCGTCTGGAACGCGTCATCCAGTTCGCCGACCAGGTGGTGCTGCTGCCGGGCCCCGGCGAGCGCCCGCTCCTCGGCACCCCGGCGGAGGTGATGGCGGTCTCCCCCGTCGTCCCCCCGGTGGTGGACCTGGGCCGCCTGGCGGGCTGGTCGCCCCTGCCCCTGACGGTCCGCGACGCCCGCCGCAGGGCGGCCCCCCTGCGCGACCGCCTCACGGACCGGCAGCCACGGCTGGACCACACCGCACGCCCACTCCAGCCGGCCCCGCCCACCCCCGGCAGACGCCTGTTCAAGCGCACGAAGCCGGACACCACCGCTGCCTCTCCCGTGGCCGAAGTCCGTTCCCTCGCCGTCCGCCGCGACCGCGTCCAGGCCCTGCGCCACGTCGACCTGACCGTCACCCCGGGTGAGACGATCGCCCTCATGGGCCGCAACGGCGCCGGGAAGTCGACGCTGCTCGGCGCGCTCGTGGGCCTGGTCGAACCGTCCTCCGGGTCGGTCCGCACCGGCGACGCGATCCCCCACCGCACCCGCCCCCGCGACCTGGTCCGCCGCGTCGGCCTCGTCCCGCAGGAACCCCGCGACCTCCTCTACGCCGACACGGTCGCGGCCGAGTGCGTGGCCGCCGACGACGACGCGGGCGCGACACCCGGCACCTGCCGAGCCCTGCTCTCAGACCTCCTCCCCGCAGTGGCCGACGACACCCACCCCCGCGATCTCTCCGAAGGCCAGCGCCTCACCCTCGCCCTGGCGGTCGTCCTCACCGCCCGCCCGCCCCTGCTGCTCCTCGACGAGCCGACCCGAGGCCTGGACTACGCGGCGAAGGCCCGCCTGGTGACGATCCTGCGCGGGCTGGCCGCCGAGGGCCACGCGATCATCATGGCCACGCACGACGTGGAACTGGCGGCGGAGCTCGCCCACCGGGTGGTCCTGCTCGCCGAGGGCGAGGTGATCGCGGACGGCCCGGCGACGGACGTGGTCGTGGCGTCCCCGTCCTTCGCCCCGCAGGTGGCGAAGATCCTGGCCCCGCAGCACTGGCTCACGGTCTCCCAGGTCCGCGAGGCGCTGCGATGACCACCACGGTGAACACGGAACGCCAGGCCCGGGCCATCCGCCTGGGCCCGCGCTCGCTGCTGGCCCTCGCCCTGGTGAGCGCGGTGGGCGTGGCCGGCTTCGGCTGGCCCTTCCTGGCCCCGCCCACCTCCACCCTGAACGCCCACGCCCAGGACGCGCCGTGGCTCTTCGCGGGCCTGCTCGTCCTCCTGGTCGCGGTCGTGGCGGCCACGATCTCGGAGTCCGGCCTGGGCCCCAAGGCGGTGGCGATGCTCGGCGTCCTCGCCGCCACGGGCGCGGCGCTGCGCCCGATCGGCGCGGGCACGGCCGGCCTTGAGCCCATGTTCTTCCTCATGGTCCTCAGCGGCCGGGTCCTCGGCCCGGGCTTCGGCTTCGTCCTCGGCTCGGTGACGATGTTCGCGTCCGCCCTGCTCACCGGCGGTGTCGGGCCGTGGCTCCCGTTCCAGATGCTGGCGATGGGCTGGTTCACGATGGGCGCGGGGCTGCTGCCGGGCGCCGATCGCCTGCGTGGCCGCGCGGAACTGTGGCTGCTCACCGTGTACGGCTTCCTGGCCGCCTTCGCCTACGGCACGGTGATGAACATGGCGGGCTGGCCCTTCATGTCCGCCCTCGCCTCGAACATCTCCTTCTCCCCCGACGCCGCGCTCCCCGACAACCTGGCCCGCTTCCTCGCCTACTGCCTGGCGACCTCCCTCGGCTGGGACCTGGGCCGCGCGCTGGTCACCGTCGCCCTGACCCTCACCCTCGGCACCCCGCTCCTCAAGGCCCTGCGCCGAGCCACCCGCAGGGCGGCTTTCGAGGCGCCGGTCACCTTCGCGGACGCCCCTCGGTGAGGCCCCGCACGCACGCCGTGACCACGTGGGTGAAGCACCCCACATGACCCGCGTCACCTACGAACCACGGCCGTAGCCGAGCCACGTGCCGCACGGCGTCACAGCACCCGCCACCGGCCGTCCCTGCACGTGCACGGCACCCGCCCTGCGACCGCGGTTAGTAAAAGGGACCTTTGCGGGCAGTCGCGGGATTTGTTTCCGTGGAGCGGTCGCCAGGCGCCGATGTGCCCCCACGGGTCACGGCGCCGCCGCATGCCCCGCCGCGTCCGGCACGCACACCGCGACCCGCCCTGACCAACCCCGCCACCCAGATCGAGTGGGGCCTGGACTACATGAAGGACCGTTACGGCAGCGCCTGCGACGCCTGGAGCTTCTGGCAGTCCAACGGCTGGTACTGACAGCCCACCCATACCGAAGGCGGCGGCCCCCTGATCCCCGGGGCCGCCGCCTTCGCCATGCGCTCCTGCCGGTTACTTCCGGGTCCTGCGAGAAGGGCCGCGTTACGGCAGTTCGGCGGTTGCGGTCGCCGTCCAGTCCAGGAAGGTGGCGAAGGCGGCCGGGCCGAGGGTGAGGATCGGGCCCGCCGGGTTCTTGGAGTCCCGGACGGCGATGGCGGAGGTGGGGATTTCGGCGAACTCTACGCAGTTGCCACCCTGGTCACTGCTGTAGCTGGACTTACGCCAATTGATCTCCATAGCGTTCCTCCATCACTCGCCGGATCATTTCCGCCGATTCCCTGAGAGGGAGGGCGGCGGCTTGAAGATGATCGTAACGGAGCGAGCAGTCCCTTACAGTGTCCGGATTCGCAGTCGGGTGCCCGCTGCCGTAGCCCTCGGTATAGACGATGGCCGGATCGTGCGCGAACCGATAGATGTCGAACGAGCCCGTCATTCCGGCGTGCGCTCCGGACTTGAACGGCAGCACCTGAATGTTGATCAACGGGTTGTGCTCGAAGGACAACAAGTGGTCCAGTTGCCCGCGCATGGTCCCAGGACCGTCAATCTCCAGATACAGGGCCGCCTCGAAGAGGATCACCCAGTAGAGCGGGGACTCGTCCCGCTCGAAAATACGCTGCCGGTCCAGGCGTACGGCGGTTCGGTCGTCCAGGTCGGTCACGTCCAGCGCACCCAGGACAGCACGCGCGTATGCCCTGGTCTGCAGCAGACCGGGCACCATGCCCATCTCGAAGCAGTACATGCCGGTGGCCCTCGCCTGAAGCTCAGCCACTTGCTGGAACCAACCCGGAAGTTGACTGCGCATCACCAGTGTGACGAGGCGGGACAGCAGTCCTCCCGTTCCCAGCGCCGCGTCCACCCGTTCGCTGAACTCGGCCGTCGGCAGCTTCCTCGCCGTCTCGATCTGGCCGACCAGTGAGCCCGTGTAGTTGACGATGTCCCCGAGTTGCCGCTGGGTCAGGCCGGCGGCCTCCCGGTGGCGGCGAAGCTCGAAGCCGTAGTAATCCAGCGGTGACGCGCCCGGGTCGAGGACGTTGATGTGGGTCACGCGCAGCCCCTTTCGCGCAACTCGGTCCACGGCGGGACCGGTTGTATTCGTGCCGTAGCCGAGCGTAGTCAGTGGAGGTCAGCCTTGTGCCGTGAACGAATACATTCCCCCGATTCTTCTCGCCCCGCGCGGCGCCCAGTACACGATGCGTCTCACCGTCGGTGAGCACTCGGCACGGCATGTCCGGCGCATCGTGCGGTCGTTTCTGCGCGAGTGGGAGATGGCCGGGCTGTCCGACGCCGTGGAACTGGGCGTGACCGAGTTGCTCGCCAACGTCGTACGCCATGTTCCGGGCCGGCGGTGTGCCCTGCTGTTGCTGCGGCAGCCGGCCGGAGTGAGGGTGGAAGTGACCGACGGGTGTAATCAACTCCCGCGTGTGCCGGTCGGGTTGGCGCCTGATGCGGAGCACGGGAGAGGACTCGCGCTGCTCGCTGCGGTGAGCGACAAGTGGGGGGTCGATCCTGAGCCGTGTGGCGGGAAGACCGTGTGGTTCGAGTGTGTCGCCGTGGACGCTCGTGAGTGAGGTGGCCGTTGGGCCGCTCGCTTCTTTGTCAGTGTCGTGCTTGCGCGGACCGCGTCAAGGGCGCTGCGTTGCGCTG
>BMUD01000015.1 GCA_014650015.1 Streptomyces griseoloalbus | reverse complement strand
AACGCCCGGTTACATTTCGAACCCGGAAGCTAAGCCTTACAGCGCCGATGGTACTGCAGGGGGGACCCTGTGGGAGAGTAGGACGCCGCCGAACAATTCTTATAGAAAGCCCCCGTGCCATTCGGCACGGGGGCTTTCTGCGTTTAAGGTCGGGACATGGGCCATGACCTCGTCATCTTTGACAACGACGGTGTTCTCGTCGACAGCGAGCCGATCTCCAATATGCTCCTGGCCGCCTATCTCACCGAGCTGGGCCACCCGACGTCGTACGAGGACTCCCTCCGCGACTACATGGGTTCCGCCATGCACCGCGTGCACGACCTCGTGGCGGAGCGGACCGGGCAGCGCTTGCCGGCGGACTTCGACGACGTGTTCCACGCCCGCGTCTTCGCCGCGTTCGAGCGGGAGCTGAAACCGGTCGTCGGCGCCACGGACGTACTCGAGAAACTGACCGCGGACGGGGTGCCGTACTGCGTGGCCTCGTCCGGGAGCCATGAGCGGATCCGGGTGGGGCATCGCGCGACGGGGCTCGACCGATGGTTCGACGACGAGCGGATCTTCAGTTCGCAGGATGTGGGCCGGGGGAAGCCGGCGCCGGATCTGTTCCTGTACGCGGCCGAACGGATGGGAGTGACGCCCGAGCGGTGCGTGGTGGTGGAGGACAGTCCGCTGGGCGTGCGGGCCGCGGTCGCGGCCGGGATGGATGTGTACGGATACACCGCGATGACCCCTGCCGGGAAACTCGCCGGGGCCACGCGGCTCTTCGACGACATGCGCGAGTTGGCCGCACTGCTCCCGGGAAACTGAACACACTTCACCTTTGACCGGATCTACCCACCGGTACGCCCGAGCCCTACGCTCGCCGCCATGACCGATGTGCTGCGGCGCGGCAGGGGCTCACTGGCGTTCAGCTTTCTCGTCCAGGGCGTCGCCTTCGCTCTGCTCGTGACGCGGATTCCGGCCATCCAGGACCGGTACGGGGTCTCCGACGCGCTGCTGCCCGTCTTCCTCGCCGCCGTGCCCGTCCTGGCCGGCATCGGCAGTGTGACGACGGAGCGGCTGGTGAAGCGGGTGCCGCCGAGCCGGGTGCTGCGGTGGTCGCAACCCGTGGTGCTGCTGGCGCTGCTGGGCGTCGGGGCGGGGGACCACATGGCCGTCCTGGGCGTGGCGCTGGCCGCGTTCGGGCTGGCCGTGGGCGGGCTGGACGCGTCGATGAACATGCTCGGGGTGAGTCTGCAGCGGGCGTACGGGCGCAGCATCATGCTCGGTTTCCATGCCGCGTACAGCCTGGGCGGGATCGTCGGGGCGTCGCTCGCGTGGGTGGGGGCGCGCGGGGAGCCGGCGCTGTGGGTGTCGTATCTGCCGGTGGTGGTGGTGCTGTTGCCGTCCGCGCTGGTCGGGAGCCGGTGGTATGTCGACCGGGGCGGCTCACCAGGGGCGGAGGGAGCCGAGGGGGAGGGCGGCGGTGCCGGCGCGTCCACATGGCTGTTGCCGTTGTGTCTGGTGATGACGGTGGCGTACATCGGGGACTCGACGGTCTCCAACTGGAGCGCCAAGTACCTCCAGGACGTGCTGGGGAGTTCGGAGCAGTTGGCGACCGTTCCGTACAACCTCTACATGGTCACCACGCTGCTGGGGCGGGCGGTCGGGGACGTCGGGGTGCGGCGGTTCGGGGCCGTGGTGGTGGTGCGGGCCGGGGCGCTGGTGGCGGCGGTGGGGTTCGCCGTGGTGGCCGGGGCGCCGGGGGCGTGGGTGGGGATGCTGGGGTTCACGCTGCTGGGGCTGGGCCTGTGCGTGCTGGTGCCGCAGACCTTCGCGGCGGCGGGACGACGGGCCTTCGAGAGCGGCAGTCCGGGGGCTTCGGACGCGGCCGTGGCGCGGCTCAACGTCTTCAATTATGTGGGGTTTCTGATCGGTTCGCCGTTGGTCGGGGCGCTCGGTGATGCCTGGAGCTACCGCGGGGCGATGCTGGTGCCGATGGTGTTGGTGCTGGTGACTCTGGTGCCCGCCCGCTCGTTCGCCGCTCGACCGGACCGATACGGTGGCGGGCATGAGCGGTCGCGCGCAGCTGATGTGGGACGAGGCAGTGACGGGCTATGACTTCGGCCGGGACCATCCGATGGACCCGGTCCGGCTCGCGCTGACCCGGAGTCTGGTCGGTGCCCTCGGGCTCGACCGTGAGGTGGAGGTGGTCGCCGCGAAGGCGGCCGGGGAGTCGACGCTGCGGCTCGTCCACCGGGAGGACTACATCGAGGCGGTGCGGGCCGCGTCCGCGAACCCGGCGGCGGCGGATCCGTCGTACGGGCTCGGGACGATGGACGATCCCGCGTTCGCGGGGATGCACGAGGTGTCGGCACTGATCGCGGGGCAGTCGGTGGGCGCGGCGGAGGCCGTGTGGCGCGGGGAGGCGGCGCACGCGGTGAACTTCGCGGGCGGGCTGCACCATGCGATGCCAGGTGCGGCCTCCGGGTTCTGCGTGTACAACGACGCCTCGCTGGCGATCGCGCGCCTGCTGGAGCTGGGGGCCGAGCGGATCGCGTACGTCGATGTCGACGTGCATCACGGGGACGGTGTGCAGGCGGCGTTCTGGGAGGACCCGCGCGTGCTGACGATCTCGCTGCACGAGCACCCGCGGACCCTGTTCCCGCAGACCGGGTGGCCGGAGGAGACGGGGGCGGCCGGCGCGGAGGGCGGCGCGGTCAACGTCGCCCTGCCGGCCGGGACCGGGGATGCCGGGTGGCTGCGGGCGTTCCACTCGGTCGTACCGGAGCTGATCGCGGACTTCCGGCCGCAGGTGCTGGTGACGCAGCACGGGGCCGATACGCACTTCGAGGATCCGCTGGCGCATCTGGCGGTGTCGCTGGACGCGCAGCGGGCGGTGCAGGTGGCGTGCCACGAGCTCGCGCACGCGTACGCCGACGGGCGGTGGGTGGCGCTCGGCGGCGGTGGATACGCGGTGGTGGAGGTCGTCCCGCGGTCCTGGACGCATCTGGTGGGGATCGCGGCCGAGCGGCCGGTGGATCCGACGACACCGATTCCCGAGGGCTGGCGGCAGGAGGTCTACGCCCGGACCCGCCAGTCGGCGCCGCGGCGGATGACCGACGGGCGGTGGCCGGTCTCCTGGGCCGCGTGGGACGAGGGTTACGATCCGGCGGACCGTCTGGACCAGGCGATCCTCGCGGTCCGGCGTGCGGTGTTCCCGCTGCGCGGGCTGCTGCCCTGAGGGCCGTCGTCCCCGGGGGTCGTTACGCCGACTGTGCGGTGTTCGCCCGTTATGGGGGTGTCCCGCCCCGCCGTCCCGCACCATCTCTTCCGTGCTGACCACCGTCGATCTTCGCGCGCATCTTCTGGCTGCCCGGCTCGCCGGGGTCGTGGGCACCCCGCGGGAGGAGAGCCTGCGCAGCTATCGGCTGTTCGCCGCCCGGGACCCGCGCGTTTTGATCGGGTTGGATCCCGAATGGGTGTGGGGCGAGCGGGATGTGATCGCGTTGATGGCGGACAGGTGCGGGGTTTCGGCCGACCCGGGGCACACCTTCGGCCATGATGTGATCGACCCCGAGCGGACCCTGGCCGCCCTGGACGCCTGCGCGGAGCGGCTGGCGGACGCCGCCCGGCGTCGTGTGCCGGTGCTCGTCGGCACGGGCCATCCGCACCGGCTGATCGGCTTCTACGCCGCGCTGGCAGACGGCTTGTCGGCGGCGGGATGTACGGTTCTCACCCCGGCGCAGGGTCGCCGTGTCGACATAACGACCCGGTTCGGTCTACGCACGTACAACCTCGACTACGTACGAGGAGTCGGGTTCGTCCGGAGCGCGGCCCCGGAACGCCCCGGTTGTGAGCCGGGCGCACACACGCACTCGCCGCTCCCGGTTCGGACCGCGCTCGCCGCGGTGGCCGACGCCGGCGGGCCGCTTCCCGGGCTGGTGATCGGAGACCACGGTTGGGTCTGCGGTGCAGGTCAGCTGGGGTTCGAGGCGGTCGGGCCGGCCGATGTGAACGACCCCGCCCCCTTCGTCGGGGAGGCCGAGGGGCGCGTGTCCGTCGTCGTTCCACTTGATGACGGTGTGCGGTCCGATTACTACCTGCCGCTGGCCCGCTACGTACTCAATCGAGCGTGTCTGTCACAGTAGGCCGCCGATGGGTGCACCTCTTCCCCACTCGCATCACCCGCCCCTACATTGGGGAGTGAGCACGCAGCGACGAAGAGTCACCGGAAGGGGAAGCCGGTGGCCGTCGAGTGCGGAAGGTTCAGGTGTGTCATGGCTGCAGCTGGCGAGAGGCCTCTGAACGAGGTTCAGTTCCTTACCGTGGCGGAAGTCGCCTCGGTGATGCGAGTGTCGAAGATGACCGTGTACCGGTTGGTGCACAGTGGTCATCTGCCCGCGATCCGGGTGGGGCGGTCCTTCCGCGTCCCGGAGCAAGCGGTTCACGAGTACCTCCGCGAGAGCTACGTGGGGGTGGAAACCGCCTGACGGCGACCCGGGGAGACCCGTACAGGGCACTCATGGGCCTCCCCGGTCACCTCGATTACGACCTCAGCGCTCGGACGGGTAGGCTAGCCCCTCGTAGGTCGTGTGGGCCCATGGCGCCCAAACACCGAGTGATGAGAAGTGAGCGAGGGTAGTCGTGGGCTCTGTTATCAAGAAGCGGCGCAAGCGGATGGCCAAGAAGAAGCACCGCAAGCTGCTCAAGCGCACGCGCGTTCAGCGTCGCAACAAGAAGTAAGCGACAGCGCGAGAGCGTGTCCAGTGGCCCCCCACCGCACTTCGGTGGGGGGCCACTGCCGTGTGCCGGGCGGGTGCGGGCGGCTGGTGGTGCGGTCCTCGGGGCCGGGGCGGTTCGTACGTCCGGGGTGATCGTCACGTCACGCATCGGGTGGATGCCACAGAGCGACGGCGAACCGATAGGTTGGCCGTCAGGTCGGCCATCAGGACGAGGGCGAAAAGGAAGGCGCTGATCTTGGGAAAGGTCGTGCTCGTGACCGGAGTGGCCCGTCAGCTGGGAGGCCGTTTCGTCCGGCGGATCCAGCGTGATCCCGAGGTGGACCGGGTCGTCGCCGTGGACGCGGTTCCGCCCGAGCATCACTTGGGCGGCGCCGACTTCGTCCAGGCGGACATCCGCCAGCCCACCATCGCGCGGGTGCTCGCCGAGTCGGGCGCCGACACCGTCGTCCACCTCGACGTCACGGGTACGCCGCTCGGCAGCGGCAGCCGGGCCGCGCTCAAGGAGACCAACGTCATCGGCACCATGCAGCTGCTGGGTGCCTGTCAGAAGTCCCCCGGCATCAGACGGCTGGTCGTGAAGTCCAGTACGAACGTCTACGGTTCGGCGCCCCGCGACCCGGCGGTCTTCACCGAGACGACTCCGCCCAAGTCGCTGCCGAGCGGTGGCTTCGCGAAGGACACGGTCGAGGTCGAGGGTTATGTGCGCGGCTTCGCGCGCCGCCGCCCGGACGTCGCCGTGTGTGTGCTCAGGTTCGCCAACATCCTGGGCCCGGCCGCGGACAGTCCGCTCGCCTCGTACTTCTCGCTGCCGGTGCTGCCGACCGTGTTGGGCTACGACCCCCGGCTGCAGTTCGTGCACGAGGACGACGTCATCGAGGTGCTGCGGATCGGTTCGCACGAACCGCGGCGTTCCACGCTGAACAGCGGCACCTTCAACATCGCCGGCGACGGTGTCCTGCTGCTCTCGCAGTGTTCGAGGCGGCTCGGCCGGCCCACCGTGCCGCTGCTGCTTCCCGCGGTCACCTGGGCGGGTTCGCTGGTGCGTACGCTGGGGATGACGGACTTCTCGCCCGAGCAGATCCGGCTGCTCACGCACGGTCGGGTGGTGGCGACGGACCAGATGCGGGAGACGCTGGGCTTCACCCCGAAGTACACGACTGCCGAAACGTTTGCGGAGTTCGTGCGCAGTCGTGGTCCCGGGCTGCTTCCGCCGGAGGCCCTCGAGAGGGCCGTCGACCGGATCGCCGCGCTGCCCATGCCGGGCAGTGGTCACCCTCCGACGCAGAGCGCCAACTGAGGAGCGCAGCAACGATGGCGGACGCCAAGGTCATTCCGTTCGACGACGACCACCGCTCCCGTGCGGGTGCCGCGCAGCGCCCGTCGCGCCGCCGAGGTGCGGGAAGCCGGCGCCAGGGCACCGCGCGGCCGGCGGAGGTGGGGGAGGTCCAGCCGCTGCCGGGCGTGGCGTCGGCGCGGGATGATGAGCCCGTGACCCGTGAGGAACAGCAGCCCCAGGAGCCGGCCGGTGACGAGACCGTCGGCGGCACCGGTGACGGCACGGACGGTCTGGAGCGGCGGGTCGCGAGCGGTCTGGCCTTCCTGCGCCGCCGGCTCACCGGGGATTACGAGGTCGACGACTTCGGCTACGACGAGGAACTCACCGACCAGGTCCTGATGTCCCTGCTGCGTCCGGTGTACGAGAAGTACTTCCGGGTCGAGGTGAAGGGCATCGAGAACATCCCCTCGGAGGGTGGTGCCCTGATCGTCGCCAACCACTCCGGGACGGTGCCGGTGGACGGCCTGATGATGCAGGTCGCCGTCCACGACCACCATCCGGCCGGGCGCCATCTGCGGCTGCTCGCTGCGGACCTGGTGTTCATGCTGCCGGTGGTCAACGAGCTCGCCCGCAAGCTCGGGCACACCCTGGCCTGCGCGGAGGACGCCGAACGCCTCCTCGGGCAGGGTGAGCTGGTGGGGGTGATGCCGGAGGGGTTCAAGGGCATCGGGAAGCCCTTCGGTGAGCGTTACAAGCTGCAGCGCTTCGGGCGGGGCGGGTTCGTCTCCACCGCGCTGCGGCAGCGGGCTCCGATCATCCCGTGCTCGATCGTCGGGGCGGAGGAGATCTATCCGATGATCGGCAACGCGAAGACGCTGGCCCGGCTGCTGGGCTTTCCGTACTTCCCGTTGACGCCGACGTTCCCGTGGCTGGGGCCGCTGGGGGCGATTCCGCTGCCGACGAAGTGGACGATCCAGTTCGGGGAGCCGATTCCGACGGACGGTTATCCGCCGGAGGCGGCGGAGGACCCGATGCTGATGTTCAACCTGACCGACCAGGTCAGGGAACAGATCCAGCACACGTTGTACAAGCTGCTGGTGCAGCGGCGGTCGGTGTTTTTCTGAGGCGGCCTCTGCGGGCCGGGGGCGGTGAGCCGACGGTCGGAGTCCGGTGCGGCTGTTCGACGCCTGCGGAGCGGTGCGAGGGCAGCGGGCAGGAGGGGGCACGCTGCTGGTGCGGCGGCGGTCGGTGGTCTTCCGGAGCGTCGCGTGCGGATACGGGGGTCGGTCGCGCTCGCGTACGACTCCGGGGGCGCCCCTCGGCGAGAGGGGCGCCCTCAGGTCCTACTCCCCGTTCTCTCCGTCGATGCCCAGCCCGGGGAGCAGCCCGGGGAGGAGCGGCGGGAGGGTGACGTCGGGGGCGGGGGGTGGTGTGGGGTCGGCCGAGGCCGGCGGCGACGTGCCGGCGCCGCCGGCCTCGGGCGGGTCGAGCAGGCCGCCGGTGTTGCCGCCGAGCAGGCCGTCGCTCTCGCCGCCGGTGTCGGCGGAATCGGACGGTCCGTCACTGCTGGTGCCGCTCTCGGCGGAGGTGCCGGTGCCGGGGGACTGCGAGGGGCCCGTGTCGGACGGGGCGCCGGGCGACGATGCGGAGCCGCGCCGAGGTGTCCCGCCGCCGTCGTCCTGGGTCGGAGACGAGGGGAGCAGGGACTGCAACGGGGCGACGTCCTGGTCTATGGCGTCGAACACCGACGAGACCTGCTCACTGACGTCGCCCAACTGCACGGGCAGTCGGTCGCGCAGGGTGCCCCAGCTCTCGCGGTGTGCGTGGGAGAAGGAGGAGAGCGTCTGGAGGGGACTCAGGGAGTCCGGGTCGCGCTGGTAGGCCTGGCGCAGCAGCCGGTGGCCCTCGGACGCGTCGTGCCGCATCCCGGACAGGGCGCGGCGGATCTCGCCGAGGGACTCGTGGTCCAGGGGGCCGCTGCGTCCGCGCTCCATCAGCCGGCGGGCTTCGCCGAGGCGGGTGGAGGCGTGGTTGAGGTAGACCCGCCCCCGCTCGTCGTTGCCGTCGGCGAGGCCGAGTCTGACGTCCTCGATGCCTCGCTTGAGGCCGTAGAGGGAGTCGCCGGGCAGGGCGTCGGAGCTGGCGGCGGCGACTCCGCCGAGGGCGCCGGCGGCGACCCCGACGGTGAGTCCGCCCGCGGTGAGTCCTTTGGCCAGCCGGGAGCGCGGTCGCAGCTTGCCCAGGGGGGCTGCGCGGTGTGCGCCGCGGGCCCGGCGCGAGTGTTGTTCGGGAACGGCCCGATCCGTCGCCTCGCCCGCCGCGGTGCCCTCCTGGAGCATGGCCTCGAACGCGGCCACCAGTTGGGCCCGCTGGACGACCTTGACCTCGGGGTCCAGCTCCGGCTTGGGCAGCGCGCCGAGGCCGGAGGCCAGCGCGAGCAACCGCGCCTGCTCGCTCTGCGCGGCGGCCGGGGCCGGTGCCGATCCTTCGGACTGCTCGGCCGCCGCGCCCCGGTCGGACTGTTCCTCCAGGGCCTGGGCGAAGGCGTTCGCCCGCCGGTGCGCCGATACGTTCGCGATCACTGGCGGCACCTCCTCTCGTCATGACGGTCGACTCCCCAGGGGGTCCTGAGGGTTCCCCGACCTGACCAAGGGCACACGATCAGGTGATCGAAGTCGGTCAGGGGGTGACCACAGGGAGCCTGTATCCCGCACAACGAGTGGCGCGGCACTTGGGTTACGGACGCCGGATGACGGAATGAGGAAGCCAACCGACTTTCACGTACCGTGAGTTGGGTGTCGCGGAGTGTGTGTCGGTCGGCCGGTGGGTGGCTGGGTGTCGGGTCGGCGGGTGCGTTCGGGTCAGCGGCCGTCTTTGGGTCAGCGGCCGTCTTTGGGTCAGCGGCCGTCTTTGGGTCAGCGGGCGTCTTCGGGGAGGAGGCGGGCGAGGGTGCGGACGGCCCGGTACTGCAGGGTCTTGATGGCGCCCTCGTTCTTGCCCATCACGCGGGCGGTCTCGGCGACGGACAGACCCTGGAGAAATCGGAGCGTGACGCACTCCTGCTGTTGGGGGTTGAGTCGTCGTACGGCATCGAGGAGGGCGGCATTGGACAGGGACTCGAGAACGGAATCCTCGGGGGAGCGCTCGACCTCGTTGGCGTCGAGCATCTCTCCGGTGGTGACCTCGAGCCGGAAGCGGCTGGACTTGAAGTGGTCGGCGACGAGGTTGCGGGCGATGGTCACCAGCCAGGCGCCGAAGTCGCGCCCCTGCCAGGTGAAGGTGCCGATGCGGCGCAGTGCCCGAAGAAAGGTCTCGCTGGTGAGGTCCTCGGCGGTCGCCTTTCCGCCGACCCGGTAGTAGATGTACCGGTACACGGTGTCGCTGTACTGGTCGTAGAGCCGTCCGAAGGCGTCGGCCTCGCCGGCCTGGGCCCGCTCCACGAGGTCCATCATCCGGGCGCTGTCGCTGTCGGCGGCCGGACGGCGGGCGGTGGTGGCGGCACCGGAGGGGCGCCCTCGTCTGCCGACCGCGGCGGTGCCGTCGGCAAGGGCGTAGCACGGGCCGACGGGGGCGGTGGCGAATGCGGGGACGGTGTGCGCGGTGGGGACGATGTCGCGCAACATGTCTCGGGCTGTCGCGACTGTCGCGCGCAGCGTAGCCAGGCCCGAGGCGTCAACCCCGACGTGTGGGTACACGGGACTCCCAGAGGCAGAGCTTTCATCACGTGCAGTGCGGGACCTTTCACCCGTCGTAGCGACGGGTGGGTACCGGATTGCGTCTGAGGAGAATAACGCTTCGTGCAGGCTCTGCTACACCGAGTTGCTCAAATCACCGATTACGTCGCTTCTGTAACCGGTTGACGTGGGATCAAGTGCCGGGTGATGACCGGATGTTGATCGGAATGTTGCGTGTTCGGGGTGGGTCTGGGGCGAGTTGTGGCCGTGTGCAGCCAACAGGACTGGACAGGGGGGTTGCGGGGTACGGCAGTTGGATTGCCGTGTTCACGGGCGGGGTGGGGGGTGTGGTCCGGGTCGGTCAGGGGTGGGGTTGTACGGGGGTGGGGGTGCGGGTGTTGACTCGTGCCCGGTGTGGGTGTGGGCCGGGGGTGGTTGCGCGGCCCGGCGCTCGCGGGGTGCCGTCGCGCCCACCCGTGCCGCCCTGCGGCACGACTGCCCGCGGGTGCGGTGAGGGGTGGCGCGATGGCCGGCGGGTGCGGGTGCGGGTGCGGGTGCGGGTGCGGACGCGGGCTTGGGCGGCAGACTCTCCGCGGATGTGGGCGTGGGTGGCAGGACTGGCCGCGTGTGTGTGAGGGGCGGCGCGACTGTCCGCGGGTGTGGGCGTGGGTGGCAGGGCTGTTCGCGTGTGTGGTGAGGGGTGGCACGACTGCCCTCGGGGCGGTGAGGGGTGGCGCGATGGCCGGCGGGTGCGGACGCGTGCCGGGCGGCAGACTCTCTGCGGGTGTGGTGAGGGGTGGCGGGACTGTCCGCGGGTGTGGTGAGGGGTGGCGGGACTGTCCGCGGGTGTGGTGAGGGGTGGGCCGGGTGTCTGGGGTCGCGGTCAGCGGCGTTTGCGGTGGAGGGCGATGGCTGCTGCCGTGCCGCCGGCCACCGCGCCCACGCCTGCTGCCGCCGGGATGCCGACCTTCGCCGCCTTGCGGCCGGTGCGGTAGTCGCGCAGGCGCCAGTCCATGCGGCGGGCGTGCTTGCGGAGCTTGGCGTCCGGGTTGATCGCGTACGGGTGGCCCACCAGCGACAGCATCGGGATGTCGTTGTGCGAGTCGCTGTAGGCCGCGCAGCGGCTCAGGTCCAGTTCCTCCGCCAGCGCCAGGGCGCGTACCGCCTCCGCCTTCGCCGGCCCGTGCAGCGGTTCGCCCACCAGTTTGCCCGTGTACACGCCGTCGACCGACTCCGCGACCGTCCCCAGCGCCCCGGTCAGCCCCAGTCGGCGGGCGATCACCTGGGCGATCTCCACCGGTGCCGCGGTGACGAGCCACACCCGCTGCCCCGCGTCCAGGTGCGCCTGTGCCAGCGCCCGGGTCCCCGGCCAGATCCGCTCGGCCATGTACTCGTCGTAGATCTCCTCGCCGATGGACTGCAGCTCGGAGACGCGGTGGCCCTGGACGATGGAGAGCGCCGAGTCGCGGGCGTCCTGCATGTGCTCGGGGTCCTCGACCCCGGCCAGCCGGAACCAGGCCTGCTGCCAGGCGAACCGGGCGAGGTCGCGGGTGTCGAAGAACTTCCGCTTGTACAGGCCCCGCCCGAAGTGGAACAGGGCGGCGCCCTGCATCACCGTGTTGTCCAGGTCGAAGAACGCGGCGGCGCGTTCGTCGCCGGGTACCGGGAATTCCGGTTCGCGTTCGGGAACTTCCTGGGTGGACTTGCGTGCTGCCTCCGCCGAGGCCTCGCCTGCCAACACGCTCCGCGCCGTGGCGGAGCGCCTACGGGGAGTGAGCCATCCGAGAGCGGCCATGGCGTGAGCATAGCCAGTCCGCCCGGCGGTTCCGGATCCGAGAGGTTCGAACGCCGTGAACTCCGCGGGTCCGTGTCGTTGAGGCGCGCGACAATGGCGGCCATGAGCCCTCTCTTCCGCCGCAACACCCCGGCCGCCCCGCGGGACCGGCTCGTCACCCTCGTGCGCAAGCCCGGCTGTCATCTGTGCGACGACGCGCAGGTGGTGGTGGAGAAGGTGTGCGCGGACCTCGGCGTCCGGTGGGAGCCCAAGGACATCACCGAGGACCGGGAGCTGTACGAGCAGTACTGGGAGCAGATCCCCGTGGTCCTCGTCGACGGCCGTCAGCACACCTTCTGGCGCGTGAACGAGGACCGTCTCCGCAAGGCGCTCAGCGACTGACCGGCCAGTCCAATGTGGCTGGAAAGTCGCTTAGGATCGATGGCGGCTTGGTCTCGGGGGCGGGATTCACAGAGGAGAGTGTGCGGTTTTGCCCCCGGAAGACAAGGAACGGCGGCGCGTGTGCGCCGGTTCCTCACAAGTGCGCCGGGGGCGCGTGACCCCGGTCACGTTGGCCGGGCAAATCGGACACAATCTTTGTGCACGCGTTCACAAAGACATAGCCTGCATTCGACGGGGCGGTCCGGGGACGTATGACCGCCTGAAGCCCCGCTCTACCCGCAGGAGCACCGTGGCAACTGGCCGAACTCACCGACCGGCGACCCGTAGCCGAGGGATTCCCGAGGCCACCGTCGCCCGGCTTCCGCTGTACCTCCGCGCCCTCACCGCGCTCTCGGAGCGCTCGGTGCCCACGGTCTCCTCGGAGGAGCTGGCGGCCGCGGCGGGGGTCAATTCCGCGAAGCTGCGCAAGGACTTCTCCTACCTGGGTTCCTACGGGACCAGGGGCGTCGGCTACGACGTCGAGTATCTCGTGTACCAGATCTCCCGCGAACTCGGCCTGCCGCAGGACTGGCCGGTTGTGATCGTAGGAATCGGTAACCTCGGCGCCGCCCTCGCCAACTACGGCGGCTTCGCCTCCCGTGGCTTCCGGGTCGCCGCGCTGATCGACGCCGACCCCGCGATGGCCGGAAAGCCCGTCGCAGGGATCCCGGTGCAGCACACCGACGAGCTGGAATCGATCATCCAGGACAACGGCGTCTCGATCGGCGTGATCGCGACCCCCGCCGGTGCCGCCCAGCAGGTCTGCGACCGGCTCGTGGCCGCCGGTGTCACCTCCATCCTGAACTTCGCGCCGACCGTGCTGTCCGTGCCGGACGGCGTCGACGTGCGCAAGGTCGACCTCTCCATCGAGCTGCAGATCCTCGCCTTCCACGAGCAGCGCAAGGCCGGCGAGGAGGCCACGGCCACGGCCGAGTCCCCCGCCGTCCCGACCGCCACCCGCACCGAGTCCGCCACCGATCAGGGGCCCGACGGGGACGTACCCGCCGTGATGCCGGCATGAGTCTCCTCGTCGTCGGACTCAGTCACCGCAGCGCGCCGGTCAGCGTGCTGGAGCGGGCCTCGCTGAGCGTGGACGCGCAGGTCAAGCTGCTGCAGGACACGGTCACCACCGAACCGGCCACCGAGGGCGCGGTCCTCGCCACCTGCAACCGCATCGAGCTGTACGCCGACGTGGACAAGTTCCACGCGGGTGTGGCCGAGCTGTCCACGCTGCTCGCCCTGCACAGCGGGGTCGGCCTGGACGAGCTCACTCCTTATCTCTATGTGCATTACGAGGACCGGGCCGTCCACCACCTGTTCTCGGTGGCCTGCGGGCTGGACTCGATGGTCGTGGGCGAGGGGCAGATCCTCGGCCAGATCAAGGACTCCCTGGCCCGGGCGCAGGAGCTGCACACCGCCGGACGACTGCTGAACGACCTGTTCCAGCAGGCGCTCAGGGTCGGCAAGCGCGCCCACTCCGAGACCGGGATCGACCGCGCCGGGCAGTCCCTGGTCACGTTCGGGCTGGAGCAGCTGGCCCTCGGTACGCCCGTCGGGGTGTGGGCCCGGGACAAGAAGGCCCTGGTCATCGGCGCCGGTTCGATGTCCTCGCTGGCGGCGGTCACGCTCGCGAGGGCCGGTGTCGCCGAGGTCGTGATCGCGAACCGCACGCCCGAGCGCGCCGAGCGTCTGGCGCGGAGCCTCATGGAGAGCGACGAAGCCGACGTGTCGGCCCGCGCGGTACCGATGGGGTCGGTGCCGTTCGAGCTGACACGTGCAGATGTCGTCGTCTCCTGCACCGGCGCGACGGGACTGGTCCTCACGGCCGACGCGATCGCCGGGGGCGTCGAGAGCCGCGTCGGGGAGCGGCAGCCCGCCCGGGCCGCCGAGCCCACCACGGAGGCGGAGGCCCCGCTTCCCACCACCAGCGTCACCGGCACCACCACCGGCGCCGACGAGAACTGCCCGCTCGACCTGTCCGCCGTACAGCCCGGCTTCTCCGTGATGGGGGAGGCCGCCGTCGCCGGCATGGACGCGGCGACGCTGGAGCAGCACGCCGCGTGGGCCGCGAGCGGCACCGTCGACCGCCGGGAGACCACGCGCAGTGGACCCGAGGCCGACGCCGAGCTGATCGGCGCGCTGGCCGCGACCGCGGCCGCCGTCGGACGGATTCCCGAGCGGCGCCGCCCGGAGCCGGTGGCCGAGCCGCCGCGTCCCGAGCCCGTGCTCTTCCTGCTGGACCTCGCGATGCCGCGCGACATCGACGCGGCCGCGCACCGCCTCGCCGGCGTGCGGCTGGTGGACATCGAATCGCTCGCGGAGGCCTCCGCGGACGCTCCGATGGCTGCCGATGTGGACCAGGTCCGGCGTATCGTCTCCGACGAGGTCGCCGCGTTCGGGGCGGCGCAGCGGGCGGCGCACATCACGCCGACCGTGGTCGCCCTGCGCACCATGGCGGCCGATGTGGTGGCCGGTGAGATCGCCCGTCTGGAGGGGCGGCTGCCCGGCCTGGACGACAAACACCGCGCGGAGATCACCCAGACCGTGCGGCGGGTGGTCGACAAGCTGCTGCACGCCCCGACGGTACGGGTCAAGCAGCTCGCGGCCGAGCCCGGCGGCGCCGGGTACGCCGACGCGCTGCGCACCCTGTTCGACCTCGACCCCGAGACGGTGGCCTCCGTCTCCCGAGCCGAGGAAAGCACCGAGAAGAACGCACAGAACCGAGGGCCGGCATGACTGAGAAGGCACTGAGGCTGGGGACCAGGCGAAGCAAACTCGCCCTGGCCCAGTCCGGGCAGGTGGCGGATGCCGTGAGCCAGGTGACCGGACGGCCCGTCGAGCTCGTCGAGATCACCACATACGGCGATGTCTCGCGCGAGCACCTCGCGCAGATAGGCGGCACGGGCGTGTTCGTGGCCGCGCTGCGGGAGGCACTGGCGCGGGGCGAGGTGGACTTCGCGGTGCACTCGCTGAAGGACCTGCCGACGGCGCAGCCCGACGAGTTGGTCCTGGCCGCCGTACCGGTGCGCGAGGACCCGCGGGACGTGATCGTCGCGCGGGACGCGCGCAAACTCACCGACCTGCCGCGCGGCGCCCGCGTCGGTACGGGTTCGCCGCGCCGGATGGCGCAGCTGAACGCGTACGCGCGCGGCCACGGCATGGACATCGAGACGGTCCCGATCCGGGGCAACGTCGACACCCGCATCGGGTACGTCATGAACGGCGAACTGGATGCCGTGGTGCTGGCCGCCGCCGGACTGAACCGGATCGGACGCAGTGACGAGGTGACCGACTTCCTGTCGGTCGACACGGTGCTGCCCGCCCCCGGCCAGGGGGCACTGGCGATCGAGTGCGCCGCGGACAACGCGGACCTGATCGCCGCGCTCGCCGAGCTCGACGACCCGTTCACGCGGGTCGCCGTGACGGCCGAGCGGTCACTGCTCGCCGCCCTGGAGGCCGGCTGCAGCGCCCCTGTGGGCGCGCTGGCCGACCTTCTGGCCGACGGGCAGACTGTCAAGGAAATGCGCCTGCGCGGCGTCGTCGGCACCACCGACGGCTCGACGCTGGTGCAGCTGTCCACCACCGGTCCCGTGCCCGAGACGCACGACGCGGCGATGGCACTCGGTCGCGAACTCGCCACCGAGATGCTCGCGCAGGGCGCGGCCGGTCTGATGGGGGAGCGAGCACAGTGAGCCCCACCACCCTTCCCGCCCCTCCGGAACACGGGCACGTCACCTTCCTCGGTGCCGGACCCGGGGATCCGGGACTGCTGACCCTGCGCGCCGTGGAGGCGCTGGCGAACGCGGACGTCCTCGTCGCCGAGCACGAGGTGCTCGACGTCGTACGCACGCACGCGAGGCAGGGCGTCGCCGAAGTGCACACGGACGCCGATCCGTCGGTTGTGGGCACAGGCACGCCTCAGCTGACGGTTGTTGACGGCGCGTCGACAACCGCCGGTGTCCCCCTGGTGAGGGATGCCGCACATCTTGTCATGGAGGCCGCGCGGGGCGGCAGGCGGGTCGTGCGCGCGGTGTCCGGTGATCCCGGGCTCGACACGTACGCCGCCGAGGAGATGCTGGCGTGCGCCTCGGCCGGGGTGCCGTTCGAGGTCGTCCCCGGTATCGCGGCCGCGGTCGGTGTGCCGGCGTACGCCGGTGTGCCGCTGCGTGACGCGGAGGGTGCGGACGTGCGGTTCGTCGACGCGCGTTCGGCGTCCGACCGGTGCTGGACCGAGGTCGGGGCGTCGGACGGCACGGTGGTGGTCTCCACCACGCTCGACTCCGTGGCCGCCGCGGCGGGCGAACTGGTGTCCGCCGGACGCAAGCCCGACACCCCGATGACGGTGACCGTCGGCGGTACGACGACCCGGCAGCGCACCTGGACGGCGACGCTCGGCACGATCGCGCAGACGCTGAAGCAGGCGAAGGTGCTGCCGTCCCCGGAGGGCGGCCGGCCGGTGATAGCCGTGGTCGGTGAGCGTTCCTCCGCCGCCCAGCGCGACCGGCTGGCGTGGTTCGAGTCCAAGCCGCTGTTCGGCTGGAAGGTGCTCGTTCCGCGTACGAAGGAGCAGGCGGTGTCGCTCTCCGACCAGCTGCGGTCGTACGGGGCCGTGCCGCACGAGGTGCCGACGATCGCCGTCGAGCCGCCGCGCACGCCCCAGCAGATGGAGCGGGCGGTCAAGGGCCTGGTGACGGGCCGCTACGAGTGGATCGCGTTCACGTCGGTCAACGCGGTCAAGGCGGTCCGCGAGAAGTTCGAGGAGTACGGCCTCGACGCCCGTGCCTTCGCCGGTATCAAGGTCGCCGCGGTGGGCGAGCAGACGGCGAAGGCGCTGATCGCCTTCGGCGTGAAGCCGGACCTGGTGCCGAGCGGTGAGCAGTCGGCCGCGGGCCTGCTGGAGGACTGGCCTCCGTACGACCCGGTCTTCGACCCGATCGACCGGGTGTTCCTCCCGCGCGCCGACATCGCCACGGAGACCCTGGTCGCCGGGCTCATCGAGCTGGGCTGGGAGGTCGACGACGTCACGGCGTACCGGACCGTGCGCGCGTCGCCGCCGCCGGCGGAGACCCGTGAGGCGATCAAGGGCGGTGGCTTCGACGCGGTGCTGTTCACGTCGTCGTCGACGGTGCGGAACCTGGTGGGCATCGCGGGCAAGCCGCACAACGTGACGGTGATCGCGTGTATCGGCCCGGCGACGGCGAAGACGGCCGAGGAGCACGGCCTGCGGGTCGACGTCATGGCTCCCGAGCCGTCGGTCCACAAGCTGGCGGAGGCCCTGGCCGACTTCGGCATGCGCCGGCGGCTGGCCGCGCTGGAGGCCGGCGACCCGGTGACGCGGCCCAGCGAGCGGCGGCCGGGGGCGCGGAGGCGTCGGTCGACGACCTGAGGTGAGGAGGGGCGCCCTTTCGGGGGCGCCCTTCTTCGTCCGGCCTCCGACGTCACCACTGCGGCACCCCGTTCACCGCGTTACACCGAGGCGCTGCATCGGGTTCGGGAGATGGGCGACGGTCCCCGGGCATCCGTCAAGCGGACACTGCGTCTTGCAGCGCCTGTTGCGGATCGCCGGCCGGTCCGAACTGACCGCCCGCGACAAGGCCAACCTCGACATCACCTGGCTGCGCGACCCGAGCCTCGACGACGCGGACAACCTGCCCGCGCCCGAGGTACTGGCCGCTGAGATCGTCGAAGACCTTCAGGCCGCGCTGGAGGAGTTCGCCGCGATCGCGGAGACCTTGCAGCAGGCTCGGGGGGAAGGAGCGGCGACGGAAGCGACTCCGGTCGCCGACTGACACGTAGACGTGGCCCGGACCCGTGGGCTCGGATACGGGCCACGTGTGTCTACTCCCTCAGTGCCCGGAAACGTACGGCAAGAAGGCCGTCCAGGTTGTGGGGGTGAGGGTGAGGCGGGGGCCGTCGGGGTTCTTGGAATCGCGGATACGGATGGTCTCGGGAGCGGTGGCGACCTCGACGCAGGAGGGGGTGTCTGCACCGCTGTGGCTGCTCTTTATCCACTTGAGCACTGTCTCGTCCCTGGAGGCGGGCTTGAAGCTCATGGCTCTCCCAGCATTTTCTCGATGAAGGCCAGGGACTCTTCGGGAGTGAGGGCTTGGGAGCGGATGGCCCCGTAACGGATCTCAAGGATCTGAACGAGCTTGGGGTCGACGATCGAACGACTGGTGAGCTGAACCTCGTTGTAGCCCACGGTGATGCCTTCCTTGAGCCTGAGTACCCGGAACGGGCCATCGACCCCGGCGTTTGCCTCGCGCCCAAGAGGCATGACCTGAAGGTCAACGTTCAGCAACCCACCCAACCGCAACAGCTGTTCGAGTTGCTTGCGCATCACCATTGTGCCCCCGTACGGGCGCCGCAAGGTCGACTCGCACTGGACGAAGCTGAAGACCGGCAACGTGGCGGTGCAGTCCATGATCTCTTGGCGTGCCGCCCGCGCAGTGACCTGCTGCTCCAGTTCTTCCTTCGTGAACGGCGGACGTCGTGAGCCGAACACCGCCCGCGCGTATTCCTCGGTCTGCAACAACCCGTCGATGACCGAGTTGTTGTAGGAGCAGATCTCGACGGCTTCCGCTTCCAGGCGCTTCACATCTCGTACCTTCTTCGGGTACCGGACCTCCGCCACGTCCTTCTTCATCGCGGCGATCTTTCCGCCCGCACCCAACACCTCGTCCGCCGCGTCCAAGTACTCCGGCCGGGGGATCCGCCGCCCCCGCTCCACGCAGGAGACCGTCTCCTCCCCGTACTTGATCGCCGCCCCGAACTCCGCCTGGGTGAGGCCGGCCGCCTCCCGCCACAGCTTCAACTGCCGGGTGACCGTACGCATCACGGCCCCGGCCTCTTCGTCGTCCAGCCCCGCTTCCCACTCACCCATGTTCGCCGCCTCCCGTCGTGCGCCCTTCCCCGGACCAACTCCGGCCGCCCGCGCCCGGTCACCCCGGGCAGGGCGGACAGAAACCGGGCAGCCGGCGTACAGCCAGCGGCCGTACGAGCTGCCCGTATTCACAGTCTGCACACGCGTGAGCACACTGAGTGGTGAGAATCTGGAACTCCGCATCGCGGACAGAGAAGGGACCCCCATGACGACACTCGCCCCCGAGACCCCCTGGGCGCTGCGGCTGGTCACCGACCGGCTGCCGGTCGGGCCGCCGCCGTATGTGGCGGTGACGCTCGACCCCGTCACACAGACCGCCCGCTACGCCGACACCGCCGGGCGGCCGGTCGAGATGGGCAAGCACGGGACGTCGAGGACGATCGGTACCGCTTCCGTGTCCGGGGGCGGTGACGGGAACGGTCCGCAGCCCCAGACGCAGGACGACAGCACCACCGATTACGAGTCGGACTGACCGATGGCCTCCACCGTCCTGGTCGTCACTGCGCTGGAGGACGTCACCGCGGACCTGGTCGTCGCCGCGTTGAACGAGCGCGAGGCGTCGGTCGTCCGTGTCGACCCCGCCGACATCGGGCCCGCCCTGACGTTCGGCTTCCGCATCGACGGGGACCGTCCGGCGTGGAGTGGACGGCTGCGTACGGCGAGCCGGGAGGTGGAGCCGGGGGAGGTGGCGGCGGTGTACTACCGCCGCCCCACTCCGTACGGCACCCGGTCCGCGCAGCTGCCCCGGCAGCAGCGGGACTTCGCCGCCGCCGAGGCGCGGCACGGGCTCGGCGGGGTCCTGAACGCCCTGTCCGGCGCCCGGTACGTCAACCATCCGGCCGCGGTGGCCCGCGCGGAGTCCAAGCCCGCCCAGCTCCGCCGGCTCGCCCGGCTCGGGCTGAGGATTCCTCCGACGCTGATCACCAACGACCGTGAGGCCGCCGAGGAGTTCGCCGCCGTCCACGGTCCCGTCGTCTGCAAGACGTTCCGCGGCCTGCCCGCCGGCGACGACGGGCGCGCCGGGGCGATCTGGACCCAGCGGGTCGACCCGGAGACCTTCGACGACACGCTCACCGTGACCGCCCACCTGTTCCAGGCCGAGATCCCCAAGACCGGTGACGTACGCGTCACCGTGGTCGGCCGTCGTGTCTTCGCCCAGCAGATCGCCGCACCGGACGGTGCGTTGGACTGGCGCCGGGGCGACTGGGGTGCCCTGCGCCACGCGCCCATCACTGTGCCGCCTCTCGTCGAGGCCGCGCTGCACGCCTACCTGGCCTCGTTCGGTCTGGTCTTCGGCTGCTTCGACTTCGCGCTCACCGGTGACGGGGACGACCCGGAACACTGGACGGCGATCGAGTGCAACCCGAACGGACATTGGGGCTGGCTTCCCGACGCGCCGGCCATCACCGAGGCGTTCGCCGACCTTCTTACCGTAGAAAGAGAGGGCCGTTCATGACGATGCCCGTCGACCTCGAAACCGATGCCGCGCGGCTGCGCGGGGCGATGGCGGAAGAGCTCGCCGCACGCGGGTTCCTCGACGATCCGGCCTGGCGTGCGGCCGTGGAGACGGTGCCCAGGCACCGGTTCGTGCCCGGCTACTACCTGCCCGCCGACCAGCGCGACGGGCGAGGGCTCACCGTGTGGCAGCCCGTCACCGCCGCACTCGACCACGGACGCTGGCTGGCCGCCGCGTACTCCGACACCACACTCATCACGCAGTTCGACGGTGACGAACCCGACTGGAAGAACCCGGCCGAGCGTCATGGAGGAGCCCCGACCTCATCCTCCACCCTGCCGTCGCTCGTGGTGCGGATGTGGGCCGACGCCGATGTCCGGGAAGGGCACACGGTACTGGAGATCGGCACGGGGACGGGGTACTCGACCGCGCTCGCCTGCGCACGCCTCGGTTCCGCCTGCGTCACCAGCATCGAGGTGGACCCGCACCGGCTGGAGCGGGCCGCGAGCGGGCTGCACGGCTGCGGTTACACACCCACCCTCGCGGTCGCGGACGGACTGTACGGGTACTGGCCCGAGGCACCGTTCGACCGGATCGTCGCGGCCTGCTCCTTCCGGGCCGTTCCCCCGGCCCTGGTCGGCCAGACCCGGCCAGGAGGAAAGATCCTGCTGACGCTCTCGGGCTGGCTCTACGGGTACGCCCGTGTCCTGCTCACGGTCGCCGAGGACGGCACCGCCGAGGGGCACCTGCTGGGCGGCACGGTCTCCTTCATGTCGGCCCGTGCGCACGCGGCGCCGGCCATCGGCAACCCCGGCCACTGGACGGCCGGGCTGCCGGGAAGGTCGCGGGTCGCTCGGCACGGTCCCGAGCGGATCACCGACGCGACCGAGGAGGCCTTCCAGCTGCGCTTCCTCGTGCAGACCGCCGTCCCCGACGCGCAACTGACCACGGTCGGTGACGTCCTGCACCTGGTCGACGTGGTCAGCGGGTCGGCCGCCACGCTGACCCCGGACGGCGACGGTGATTGGCAGGTGCGGGAGGGAGGGCCGGTACCGCTGTGGCAGAACGTCGAGCGGGTTCTCGACGCCTACGACTCGGCCGGACGGCCCGGACCGGAAACCTTCACCCTGTGCGTCCACGAAGGCGGGCAGCATCTACGCCATGCGCAGTTGCCCTGTCTGCCCCTGCCGTCGCCCTGAGGGTTCGAGGTCGTCACCGGCCCCCGCGCCTCTCCCCGGGCAGCCCGGACGGGACCGGACGCGCCACGGACAGCCGTCGGCCGCACGGGCCGCCCACCTTCACGAAGAGCATGTGAATGGACACTCTCGGTGATGTGAACCAGGAAATCACCGCGCCTCGCACCCCGCTGCACCAGTTCTCCGTGCCGCTGTCCGCCACCCGTCGGGGTGCCCGTCTCGCCCGGCTGCTCGCCGCCGAGCAACTGGGCGCCTGGGAGGTGCCGTTGGACCCTGCCCGGTTGGTCGTCGCCGAACTCGCCGCGAACGCCGCGCTGCACGGCCGTGTCCCCGGCCGGAGCTTCCGGCTTACCCTCATCGTCACCGCGCACGGGGTGCTGCGTATCGAGGTGACCGACACCCGGGGCGAGGCCCTGCCCGTGTGCCGGGACGCCCCCTCGGAGCCCGCCGAGTCCGGCCACGGCCTGTTGCTGGTCCGGGAGCTGGCCGACCGTTGGGGTGTACGGAGCGGCCCGGTCCCGTCCAAGACCGTGTGGGCGGAGCTGGATCTCGGCCGGTGATCGGCGCCGGTGCCGCGTGAGCCGCACGAGAACCCGCGTCCTGGCCCCTCCTTCAGGGCGAACCCGTCGACCGTCGGCGGTCGATCTCGGCGCGGACGTCGGCTTCGCTCCTGTACAGCCGGAGCAGGGTCTCCGTGGAGAGGATCCGCGCCTCACAGTCGGGCACGTGACCGAAGTACGTCCCGTCCGTGCCCCACTTGGGCATGTACGCGCCGTGGCAGAGTGGGCAGTACGTGGTCACGCGGTCGTCGAAGTCGTCATCCCAGTCGATGCCGTAACTCACTGCTCGTCCCTTCGGCCGTGTTGCCTGCGTCGGACTCGCCGGGCCTCCAGCGCTGTGGTGACGGCCACGCGCACTGTAGCGATGACCACGACCGCGCAGGCGGTCCAGCGACATGCCGCATGCTCGAACGAGGCACTCTCGTGCGGGGCCAGCGCGGCGGCCGTACCCATGCCGAGGGTCACCACACCCCAGTTGTAGAGCCTGACCGCCCTGCGGGACGAGCTTTTCCAGATCTGGAAGTCACGTTGCTGTACCTGCATCAGCACGGTCTCGGGCGGTTTATCGGACGTCCCGTACCAGGCGTCGAGGTCCGCCGAGTTGAAGAGGTGCGTGGCCGCGTTGAAGCTGCTCTGGATACAGGAGATGAACAGGACCGCGCACACGGTCATCAGCATCATGGCTGGTCCGGGCCAGCGGAACTTGTCACCGTCGGCGGCCATCACGCCGGCGATGCCGATGGCCGCGGCGGCCAGCAGCGGGGCTGCCACGAAGTGTGCGTTCTGTGCGGCAGTGACATAGCCGATCTTCGAGGGGATGGCCCAACGGTCCCTCGGTGCCTGCTGCATACGCCCCCTCGTCCCGTGTGTCAGTGGTCGCGGTGTCCTCGTCGCACGTGATTGAGCTGTCTACGAGTCTGTCCGAGTCGCGGAGAGTACCTGTCCTGAGATTCGGCGGGTCGTGAGGACGAGGACGTATCCAACATCGTGTACGCGACGTGCGGGAAGGGGGCGTGAGGCGAATCGAGCGGTACTCCCTCCCTCATCGCTCGGGTTACGGCAGGGGTGCGGGGGATCCTTCGTGCGCGCACCAACCGGACGGCCCACCGGCGCCGGGAAGTGCGGGATGCGGCGGTTTGGGCTCAGGGGCTGCGGGCGGTAAAAGACCAAAGAACCCCGGGAAAAAACCAACCAACCAAACCAAACCTCGCGTAGGTCACTCGAGCGGGTGAAACCGGCGGATGTGGCTGGCGTGTCGGTGGTTCGGGCGTGCAGGCTCAGCCCGAGAGCACGGCAACTCGGTGCTCTCACAAGCCCCTACATGCATCGGCCCTCGCCGGGACTGGCATCCCAGTGCGAGGGCCTGACCAACGAGGAAGCAGAACCTTCCCTATGGCTGAGAAGAAGACTAGCCCCGTCCCGCGCCCGATTCAGGGTGTTCGACGCAGCACCACCCCCTCCGGTGTCACACACGTACGCACGTACCAGTCCGGGCAGTACGTGGTGATCGGCCACCACCTGGCCCAGCACCGTGAGTTGTCGCTGACGGCGATCGGGCTGGCGGCGCACATCCTGTCGGTGCCCGAGGGCGCCCCGGTCGACATCCGCAGCCTCGCGGAGCGCTTCCCCGAGGGGCGGGACCGGATCGCGTTCGCGCTGAGGGAGCTGGAGGCGCACGGCTATCTGGAGAGGGTCCGTGAGCACACGGAGGCGGGCCGCCTGGTGACGCGTACGTACGCCCACCACACGCCGTCGTCCGTGCGCCTGACGGGAAGGCCTGTCCCTGTCGGGCCGGTCGAGGTCCACGCGGGGGCGCACGAGGCGGCGGTCGCTGCGGAGGCCGGGGAACCGCCACAGGAGGACGACCAAGCCGGCCACCAACCGCCCACTCCTGACCAGCCCGAACCGGTAGCCCAGCCCCGTGACGACGCTCCTCGTGACGAGTTGCACGAGAAGGCGGTCACGCTGCTCGCCGGCCTGCGTCGCACTGACCCGCGACTCACCCTCTCCCTCCGCGACGTGAACAGAATGGCCCCAGGTGTCGTCGACTGGCTCAAACGAGGCGCCACCCCCGCCGCCGTCCACCACACCCTGACCGCCGACCTGCCGGTGCTGATGAAACACCCGGCCGGAGTGATCGCCTACCGCCTCCGCGAGCTCCTGCCCCCGCACCTCCCGCCCGCCCCCGTACCGGTGGCGGACACCGGCATCGTCCCCCACGGCAGACACCCCTTCCAGGACTGCGACGGCTGCGACCGCGTCTTCCGCGCCCCGTCCCCCGGCCGCTGCCGCGACTGCCGCCCTGCCGCGCCGGCAGTCAACGGGACCCCGTGCGCGGCCTGAGCCCGTGCCTGCCCGCACAGGCGTGGGCGTGGCCAGGCGGGACGGCTTGCGGCACGGAGTGGTGCTAGGACCGGGGCTGACCTAGATGAGGGTTAGCGTCATCCCCGCGTTGAGGCACTCGCACCCCAGGAGGCAGTCAGATGGCCGTCAAGTCGGTTCCCCAGGGCTACCACACCGTGACGCCGTGGATCATCTCGCGCGACACGGTGCAGCTCATCGACTACATGAAGAGGGCCTTCGGCGCGGAGGAGCTCGCCTGCCTTGCGGGCAAGGACGGGGCCATCGAGCATGCGGAGGTACGGATCGGCGACTCAGTGGTGATGATGTTCGACGCGCGGCCGGAGTGGCCGCCGACCCCTGGCTTCCTCCGCCTTTACGTCGAGGACGCCGACGCGGTGCACCGTCAGGCCGTTGCGGCCGGCGGCACCTCGGTCACCGAGGTCACCCACCTGTTCTTCGGAGACCGGGTCGGGCGGGTACGCGATCCGCTGGGCAACCTGTACTGGATCCAGGCCCGTGTGGAGGATCTGAGCCCGCAGGAAATGGAACACCGCCTCGCCGACCCGGAGTTCACCAAGGCCATGGAGTACGTCCAGAGCGCCGACTTCTTCCCTGCCCGAGAATCCAACCTCGGCTGACGTCCAGGAGCGAGAAGAGTGGCCTGCACGCCGACCGGGATGCCGATCCTGTGGGCGCTGGCGAATCCGAAGCTGGACGAGCGCGAGGTACTCCAGGCCATGCTCGATGTCGAGGAGGACCTGATCGCCTGTCGGCCCGGCCTGCTGCTGATCGCCGACAAGGGCTTCGCTGCCAAGGAGAGAACGACCTGGCCATGCACGGGATCGAACTGCTGCGGCCGTCGTTCAAGCGGGAGAAGAAGCGCAAGGGCGAGCCTCTCCTCAAAGTCGGTGCGGCAGATGATCGAGTCTGTGAACGACACCCTCAAAGGGCAGCTGGACCTCGAACAGCACGGCGGACGCACCTTTGAGGGCGTCGCCGTCCGCGTCGCTCAGCGAGTCCTCGCGATGGCCGTGGCATTCGATCACTGAACACATCGGACTCATTCGTCTAGGGGACGCGTGCGGTCTCCCGTTCGGCGACCATGCGGAAGTCGTGGGGTGGGCGGCCCGTGAGGTGGTGGACGGTGTCGGTGGTGCGGTCCTCGGCGCCGTTCGCGATGGCGCGGTCCATGTCGGCCAGCAGGGAGGCGAACTCCGCGGGTATGCCCGCCAGTTCGGTGAGGCGGTCGCGGAGCTGGGCCACGGTCAGGCGGTGGTGGGTGACGGGGCGGCCGGTGACCTCGGTGAGGGTCGTGGCGATGTCGTCGTGGGTGAGGGCCTCGGGGCCGGTCAGGACGAGGTCGGTGTTCGGGGCGTCGGTGTCGGTCAGGGCGTGGAGGGTGACCGCGGCGATGTCGTCGGCGTCGACGTAGGCGACGCGGCCGTCGCCGGCGGCGGTCGCGAAGGTGCCGGTCGCGCGGATCGTGGTGGCGTGGAGGTGGGTGCCGGTGAAGTTCTGCATGAACCAGGAGGGGCGCAGGACCGCCCACTCGTCGAAGAGGGACGGGAGGGCCTGGTGCACCGTGCCCACCGCCGGGCCGCCCTCGGGGACGGCCGAGGAGCTGAGCAGGACCGCGCGGCGCAGGCCGAGGGTGCGGGCGCGTTCGAGGAAGGGCAGCATGACCGCCGCCGGGTCCGGGTCGCCGATGGGTGGGACGAGGTAGACGCGGTCGGTGCCGGTGAGGGCGTCGTCGTGGGTGGTGGGGTCGTACCAGTCGAAGCGGGCCGCTTCCGCGCCGGGGAGTGCGACGCCCCGGCGGCCGGCCGCGCGGACGCGGTGGCCGGCGGCGAGGAGCTGTGCGGCGGTACGGCTGCCGGTGGTGCCGGTGGCGCCGATGACGAGGACGGGGCCGATGGAGGTCATCGGGTGCTCCCGGTGAAGTCGACGCCGGGCTCCTGCACGGCGAGCGGGTTCCAGTAGTCGCGGTAGCCCGTGATGAGACCGTCCCGGAAGGTCACGACGGCGATGTAGGTCATGTCGTAGGGGCGGCCGGTGCCCACGACGCGGCCCACGGCGCGCATTTCGACGACGAGGGTCCCGGGGTCGGTGGTGCGGTGGATGCGCAGGTCGGGGATGTCCTGGAGGTCGATGTGATCGGGGTAGTCGCGCATGTACGCGGCGACCGCTTCCTTGCCCTCCAGCCGCCGGGGCCAGCCCTCGGGGGCGAAGGGGAACTCCATGACCCCGTCCTCGGCCCACAGGTCGACCCACGCGGGCACGTCCTTGTCGAGCAGCAGGCGCAGGCCTTGGCGGTAGATCGCTTCCGGGGAGGCGTCGGGGGTGAGCGCGGGCATGGGTGTCTCCGTCCCGTAAAATGCGGACCGTCGGTCCGCTTTCCGTTCTCCCGAACGATACGGACCGGTGGTCCGCTTTGCAATCGCGGGAGGACGATCACGGAGGAAGGAGCGGGGATCGCATGACCGAGCGCAAGCCGCGCAAGGACGCGGCCCGCAACCGGGCGGCGCTGCTCGCCGCCGCGGACGACCTCTTCGCCCGCTGCGAGAGCCCCGACGACGTCACGATGTCGGATGTCGCGGCGGCGGCCGGCGTCGGCAAGGGAACGCTGTTCCGTGCCTTCGGCGACCGCACGGCGCTGATCCGCGCGCTGTACGCGGCGCGGCTGGAGCCCCTGGAGCGGGCCGTGGCGGAGGGACCGCCTCCGCTGGGTCCCGGCACGCCCGCGCCGGAGCGCGTGCCCGCGCTGCTCGACGCCGTCCTGTGCTTCAAGCTCGACCACCGCCATCTCGCGCTGGCGCTGGAAGGGGCCGGGGCCGACAGTCCCTACCAGGCGGAGCACTACGAGCGATGGCACGGTCTGCTGCGGTCCGCGCTGGCCGGCGTCCCCGGTCTCGCCGACGGCGACTTCGCCGCGCACGCCCTGCTGGCCGCCGTACGGGCGGACCTGGTCGAGTACCTCGCAGGGGCGCGCGGGATGGGCCGGGACGAACTGCGGGCACATTTGGCGGAGTTCGTGCGGCAGGTGCTGGCCGGGCCGTGAGGCGTACGGCGTTGCGTCGTGTGCCGGTGTGTGCGCGGAGTGCGCCGAGTGCGCAGGTGGGCGCGGAGTGCGCAGGTGGGCGCGGAGTGCCGTGGTGCGACTCCGCCCGTTGGTTGGGGTGGTGGGCGGGTGTGAAGGCTTCTCGCGTACAGGGCCGTCCGGCCCGAACCGAGAGACGAGGAGTCACTCGTGCCCGACATGATCACGGCGCTGCCCATCGGCCCGGTGGGGATGTCCCATCACGTCACCGGGACGTACTTCATGTGCAACGACTGGCACGACGGCGTCAACAACCACGTGCAGAACTGGGCCGAGTTCCCGTTCCGGACGAACACCACGGGCCACAAGTGGTACCTGGTGGAGAACGGGGACGGGACCGCACGGATCGAATCGTTCGCCAACCGCCGCTGCCTGACCGTCGGCGCCAAGCCGTCGGACATCGTCACCTTCCAGGAGCGCACCGAGCGTTTTCAGCGTTGACGCTCCAGGGTGAGGACGGCAGCGGCCATGACCGTCATGCGGTTGGGGCTGCAGCGGGCTCTGCGGAAGACGCGCCAGGACTTCAGTCTCGCGACGCTTCGTTCGACCGGTGCTCGTGCCGCTGACAGGGCACGGTTGATCGTCCGCTGGGTCGCGGTGAGGTCCTGGTGCGGAAGGCGTCTGATCGGCGTGGTCACCCATGAGCCGGCCCCGATGTAGGCGCGGTCGGCGAGGACGGGTACGCCTTGGCGTTCGCAGATCCGGATGATGCGGTGGATGCGGGCCGCGGTCAGGTCATGGGTGCGGCCGGGCAGTGCGGGCGAGATCCACAGCAGCTGGCCCGCAGGGTCAGCCACGACCTGCACGTTCACGCCGTGGCGGCGGTGCTTCTGGGAGAAGTCGGCCCGGCTGTCACCGACCCGGTCGCATTCGGCGAGCGTTCCGTCGAGCAGGACGTGATCGGGATCCGTCTCCCGCAGGACCCGCAGCAGCCCGGGCGCCCGGCGGGACAGATGGGCGACGACGGCGGTGACGTAGGCGTGGGCAGTGCCGACGGATATGCCGAAACCGGCGGCGATCTGCGCGAGCGTGTCGTGCCGGCGAAGGTAGACCAAGCCGACGAGAGCACGCTGGTGTGGCGGGAGCTTGCAGCGGCGGTCACCCTCACGGGTGACGATGAGCATGGTTACCCACTCGACCAGGTCGTGCGGGAGGTCGAGTGCGGCAGGATAGGGGACCAACGAGGCTCCTGCGCTGATGAGTTGAGACATCGAACACCTCTCCCAACGGCACAGGAGCCTCGTGCGTTGCGGAGACCACCCCGTGAGCCAAAGCACAGCGGTTGTCACCGGCAGAGCTGATTGAGCTGGTGTGTGAGACCGGTCGAAGCAGTCTGATTGTCATCAGTGAGGCACGCGGCTTGTCACAGATCCTCGTTCAGGACCACCGTGGCCGACTGGGAAACGACGTTTCAGTGTCCCCAGCTGGCGTAGATGGTGACGTTCTGACCATTGTCCCTGGCTCCGACGCACACGTCACGCCAGTCGAGCAGCCAGCCGCTGGGGCGGCAGCTCTCCTGCTGGAGGCCCAGCTCGCGGATGATCTCCGGGCGGGACAGGCCGTCCTCGCTGGTGACCGTCGCAGCGCGCCAGCAGCCGCCGGAACCGCAACTGGTGCCTTCGTTGACCATGCTGATGCCTGGCGGCAACGAGGGGAGGGCCTTGGACGGCGGGGCGTCTGAGCCTTCGCTGATCATCAGCGCGTACAGGAGGCCGACCACGAGGGTGAGGGCGAACTGCGTCCCCAGGAAGCCGATCGCTCCGTTGCGGCGGGAGATCCATTCCGGGGGAGGAGAGTTCTCGTGCCGTCCTTCCAGTCCCGCGCCGCAGGCGATGAGCAAGGGCGCGAGAGCCGTGAACACGAGATGGGCGTCGGGTCTGGGGGCGTCGATCCAGCCCTGCTGGACACTGATCAGCAGATCGGCTCCGACGAGCAGCGTGCCGCCGATCGCGAAGCCGACGGCGCGGGTGCGGGCGATCGTCATCCAGACGACGGCGGGCGCGACGGCGAAGAGTATCCCCAGGACGATCAGCATGTACGGGGGGACGTGCGGCTCCGAGCGCCCGGTTCCACACGGCCGGGGCTCATCTCTGGCCCGCAGGCCGGTCGTTCATGCCGTGAGTGCGGCGAAGTCGTCGTTGCCGAAGTCTTGCCTGTACGCACCTCCGGCCTCGCCGGTGACAACAAGCTTGCCTATGTGACAGCTACCGCGCTTCGGCTCACCCCGTCACCCGACCAGTGGCCACTCTGAAAACGCTCACCGACAGCCTCCACCAGAACTGGAGGTTCGTCCGCCAGGACGTCAGTTCCGACAGCTACGTCATCATCTCCGTCGTGCACCCACGGTTCGCGCTCGCCCTCGCCGAACACCACCAGCTGAACGACAAGCTGCTCGGCCTGACCCGGATGTGGGGCGGCGGGGTGCACCTGTCCCAGGTGTGGCGGGTGTTCCACGCCAGTGAGTTCTGACCCGGAGCCACGCCGCTGAGCGGCCGTCTCGGCGACGCCGGCTCCGGTGGCGTCAGCCGAGGCGGCGGACCGGGGCACCGGCCAGGTAGGCCTCGATGTTCTCGACCGCCTGGCCGTAATACGTGCGGTAGTTGGCCTGCGAGACATAGCCGAGGTGCGGGGTGGCCAGCAACCGGGGCGCGGTGCGCATCGGATGGTCCGCGGGCAGCGGCTCGATGTCGAAGACGTCGACTCCGGCGCCCGCGATCCGGCCCTCGCGCAGCGCCGCGAGCAGCGCGTCCTGGTCGACCAGCGCCGCGCGGGACGTGTTGATCAGGTACGCGGTCGGCTTCAGGAGGGCGAGGTCGGCGGCGCCCAGCAGGCCCCGCGTGCTCTCGGCCAGCACCAGGTGCAGCGAGACGAAGTCACCGCCGCGCAGCAACTCCTCCTTCGAGGCGGCCAGTTCCACGCCCACCTCGTCCGCGCGCTCCTTGGTGAGGTGCGGGCTCCACGCCGTGACCTCCATGCCGAAGGCGAGCCCCACCCGCGCCACCCGGCTGCCGATCTTTCCCAGGCCGAGCAGACCGAGGCGACGACCGTGCAGGTCGGCGCCGACCGTCGACTGCCAAGGTCCGCCCGTGCGCAGGGCGTTGTGCTCCGTGACGATGCCGCGGGCCAGCCCGAGCAGGAGCGCCCAGGTCAGCTCCACCGGCGGGATGGAGGAACTCTGGGTGCCGCAGACCGTGACGCCGTTGCGCTCGGCTGCCGCGTAGTCGATGACCGAGTTGCGCATGCCGGACGCGATGAGCAGCTTGAGCCGGGGCAGCCGGTCGAGCAGGGAGGCGCGGAACGGGACGCGTTCCCGCAGCGTCACCGCGATGTCGAAGTCCGCGAGCGCCGCGGCCAGTTCGTCCTCCGTGGCGAAGTGCCCGGTGAAGCCGGTGACCTCCACGCGGTCCTGGACGGGGCTCCAGTCGGCGATGGTGGTGGCGATGTCCTGGAAGTCGTCGAGCACGGCGCAGCGAAGCCGCATGGCGTTCCTCTCGGTGGCGTGACCGCAGCAGAGGGAACGGTACTCACACCGTGTGGCCGAAGCGGAGGAGGTGGGCCGGGTCGTAGGTCTGCTTGGCGCGGCGCAGGCGGTCGTGGACCTCCGGGGTCCAGGCCCGTGCGCGGTCCGTCGCGTCGCCCGGGGTGCCGTGGATGTTGACCATCGTGCGGCCCGTGCCGTACGGGGCCATCGCCGTGTGCAGTGACGCCGTGGCGCGTTCGACCGCCTCGGCGTCGGGCGGGGCGGCGATGACCGCGACGGCCTCCAGGAAGTGGGCCGCGTCGCGCGAGCAGATCGCGTCCTCCGTCCTCGCGGGGCGGGACAGGGCGCCGCCCATGTGGCGGAGCTGGGCAACCAGCAGCGGGCAGTCGGGGACGGCGGGGCCCACCTGGCCCAGGAAGGCGCGGATCGCGTCCGGCGTCAGTTCGCGCAGCAGGGAGCACGACTCGCGGCCGGGGAGCGGGTCCTGCGGCTCCATGTAGATGCTGTCGACGTCCGTGTACGGCATCTCCCGCGCCCAGTCGACCGACACCGGCGCGGCCGACCGGACCGGTGTCAGCAGGTCCTCGCCCTCGGCGAGCTCACCGGTCCAGGTGACCGCGACACGGGCCCAGAAGCGGCCGCGCAGTGGTTCGGGGAGCTGGGGGATCGGCGGCAGCCGGAGGACGCCGAACGCGCTGCACATCTGCTCCGGGACCGTCCGTGTCCATTCCGCCCAGGCGGTCAGGACGGCCTCGGCGTGTTCGCCCGGGTAGTAGATCCCGCCGCCGAGCACCGTGCGCAGCGGGATCAGTTCGGTGACCAGGGAGGTCACCACGCCCACATTGCCCTTGCCGCCGCGCAGCGCCCAGAACAGTTCCGGTTCGTGGTCCGGGTCCGTCTCCCGGAGGGTGCCGTCGGGGGTGACGACCTGGAAGGAGCGGACCAGGTCCGTGGCGTAGCCGTAGGTCCGGCCGAGCACCGGCAGGCCGCCGCCCACCGTGTAGCCGACCGCGCCGGCGTCCGTGGAGGTGCCGGTCAGCGGGGCCAGACCGTGCGGTGCGGTCGCGGCGAGGACGTCCCGCCATTTCGCGCCGGCGGCGATCGTCGCGGTGCGTCGCTCCGGGTCGACCCGTACGTCGGTCATGCGGGCGGTGCTGATCAGCAGGCCGTGGTCGATGGGGAAGTTGGCGCCGTGGCCGGTGGCCTGGACGGCGACCGGGGTGCCGGTGGCCGACGCCCAGCGCAGCGCGGTCACGACGTCGGCGGTGCCGGCCGCGACGACGACCACGTCCGGGGTGTGCAGTGCGGCCAGGTTGAAACCGGTGACCTCCTCGGCGTAGCCGTCGTCGCCGGGGCGCAGGACCGGGCCGCGGATCTCCGAGAGGGCGAACAGGTCGGGGATGTGGTGCGTGGTGGTCATCGCGTCCTCCGTGGCGCGCGTACGGAGGGACGGCGGCGGACTGCTGTCAGGCGTCCGGATGGGCGGCGGGGGCGAGCTGCCGTCGGGGTCCGTCCTGGGGCGTGGGTCGGCCGTGGGGTCGGTGCGGGGCCCTTCTCCACCAGCATGGACCCCCGGCCGGTGGCGCGCACGCGGGCCCGGGGCGCCGACTCGGCGTCGGCAAAGGCACGGGTGGGCCGGGCGTAGCGTAGGTGATATGACGACGTACGGATCCTTCCCCGGCACGCGTCCGCGGCGTCTGCGGACCACCCCCGCCATGCGGCGCATGGTCGCCGAGACCAGGTTGCACCCCGCCGATCTGGTCCTGCCCGCCTTCGTGCGCGAGGGCGTGAGCGAACCGGTGCCGATCGCGACGATGCCGGGCGTCGTGCAGCACACGCGCGACAGCCTGAAGAAGGCGGCGGCGGACGCCGTGGCGGCCGGGGTCTCCGGGATCATGCTGTTCGGGGTGCCGGAGGAGTCGAAGAAGGACGCCCTGGGGACGCCGGGGACCGACCCGGACGGGATCCTCCAGGTCGCCCTGCGCGATGTGCGGGCCGAGGTCGGGGACGATCTGCTCGTCATGTCCGACCTGTGCCTCGACGAGACCACGGATCACGGGCACTGCGGGGTGCTGGACGAGCAGGGGCGGGTCGACAACGACGCGACGCTCGAGCGGTACGCCGAGATGGCGCAGGTGCAGGCCGACGCGGGCGCCCATGTGGTGGGGCCGAGCGGGATGATGGACGGCCAGATCGGGGTCGTCCGCGACGCCCTCGACCAGATCGGGCGGGAGGACGTGGCCGTCCTCGCCTACACCGTCAAGTACGCCTCCGCCTTCTACGGCCCCTTCCGGGAGGCCGTCGCCTCCTCGCTCCAGGGCGACCGGAAGACGTACCAGCAGGACCCGGCGAACGTCCGCGAGTCGATGCGGGAGCTGGCGCTGGACCTGGAGGAGGGCGCCGACATGGTGATGGTGAAGCCGGCGGGTCCGTATCTGGACATTCTGGCGCGGGTCGCGGACGCGGTGGACGTGCCGGTGGCGGCGTACCAGATCTCCGGCGAGTACGCGATGATCGAGGCCGCCGCCGAGAAGGGCTGGATCGACCGGGACCGGGCGATCCTCGAGACGCTGACCGGCATCAAGCGGGCCGGCGCGCGCATCATCCTCACCTACTGGGCCACCGAGGTGGCCCAGCGGCTCGGACGGTAGCCCTCAGTAGGTCAGGGCGTCCTCCATCGACTGCTGCCAGTACGTCACCGCCAGGGTGCTGTCGTAGTACACGCCCTTGGCGGGCAGGGAAGGGGTCGCGGACGGGCCACCGTCGCTGTTCGGGGTGCGGCCCTGGAAGCCGACGGTCAGCTTGTGGCCCGTGGTCCCGCCGTCGCCGCTGCCGTCGGCGGAGGCCAGCAGCACGCCCGCGTAGGCGGACTGGCCCGGGTCGATGCCGACCACGGACTGCGGCTGCGACGCCTCGACCGGCTGCGGCACCCACTGCATCTCGTCGAAGCGCAGCACCGGGTAGTAGGTGAGGTCGCAGGGCTGCGAACCGGTGTTCTTGACCGTGATCAGCATGTGGTTGACGGGGCGGGAGACGGGCTGGGCGGTGACGGTGGTGTTGGAGCCGTTGCAGGCGACGCGGGTCTCGGGGCCGTCGTCGGAGCCGGTGCCGGTTGCGGCCGACTTGTCACTGCCCTTGCCGGTGCTTCCGGTGTTCCCGGTCTTCTCGGCGTCCGTGCTTCCACCGCCGCCGGTGCTGTCGGCCCCGCCGGCCTGGGCGTGCTCGTTGGAGGTGGCGTCGCCCTTGGAGGTGCCCGAGGAGGTGCCCGAGGAGGTGTCCGTGGTCGCCGTCGCGGTCGACTCGGACGCTCCCTCGTCCGTCGTGCCCGTCCCGTCCTGGCACGCCGTGAGGGCGAGGGCGGCGAGGGCGACTCCGGTGGCGGCGAACAGACGGATGCGGGACTTGCGCATGGCGAATTCCTTGTCACGAGTGAGGGTTTGGCGTGACCGCTCGACCGGTTGCCGGGAGCGGCGTGCTTGGATGACCAGAGCTTGTGGTGTGATCCGTCCCGGCCGCCACCTTCGACGGAGGATCTGGGACGCTGGAACGCTCACACCGCTGTGACCTGGGGAAACGACCGTTCCCTGGAACGGTGGAATGGAACGCGGAAACGCGGGGGGTGGCAGGAACGGTGTCGGAGGACACGGCCGCGGCGGAGTTCGCCGCGCTGCTGGGGGAGTTGAAGAAGCGGTCCGGGCTGAGCTACGGGGTGCTCGCCAAGCGGCTCCACATGAGTACGTCGACCCTGCACCGGTACTGCAACGGGGACGCGGTGCCGACGGACTACGCGCCGGTGGAACGGCTGGCCCGGCTGTGCAAGGCGCGCCCCGAGGAGCTGGTCGAGCTGCACCGGCGGTGGGTGCTGGCGGACGCGGTGCGGGGGCGCAAGCCCGCGATGCCGGGGGCGGCCGGAACCGACGAGGGTGCGGCGGTCGCGGATGCGGAACCGGTGGGGCCCACCGGTTCCGTCGAGCCGAGCGAGGTCCGGCCGGTCGAGGTCCAGGCGGCCGAGGTCCCGCCGGTCGAGGTCCGGGCGGCCGAGGTCGAGGCCGAGGTCGAGCCGGCCGGGGCGGACGAGGTCGCGCAGATCGGGGGCCCGGACGCCGGACCCCGCACCCGCCCCCGCCGCCGTACCCGCACCGCCGTCCTCGCCGGGATCGCCGTGGCCGCCGTGCTCGGTGGGGTCGCGCTCGCCGTGAGTCAGCCGGAGGGCGGGACGGACGGGGCCGGCCGACGGGGGCCGGCCGGTGGCGCGGGCGTCGACGACAAGGACGTCACCTCGTCACCCTCGCGCTCCACCACGCCGTCCGCGTCCGCGTCCGCCTCGGCCTCCGCCTCGGCCTCCGCGTCCCCCGAGGGCGGCGAGGGCAAGGGCCGGAGCGGCACGCCGACCTCCGGTGCGTCCTCGCCGAGCGCCCCGGCCGAGGGAAGCGGTGTCGTGCCGCTCACCGTGCGCACCGATCCGTACTTCTGGGTGGATCCCTGTTCGCAGCGGTATCTGATCGACCGGCCGCCGAGCGAGGTGCATCCGCCGCCGCCGGAACAGGACGCGCCGGGATGGGTCGGTAGGTTCGGGGCCGTGGCGTCGGGGGAGCAGAACGTGCGGCTCACCGTGCAGGGGACCGGCGCGGAGACGGTGGTCGTGGAGGGGCTCACCGTGCGGGTGGCGGGCAAGCGGTCGCCGCTCGCGTGGAACGACTTCGCCATGGGCTACCCCGGCGTCGGCTGCGGCGGCGACGTGCCGGCGCGGTCCTTCACGGTCGCCCTCGACGCCGCGCGGCCGCTCGTGACGCCCGTCTCCGGGCACCGCGACTTCCCGTTCAAGGTGAGCGAGTCCGACCCCGAGGTCTACTACATCAACGCCGACGCCTCCGCCTACGACGTCAAGTGGTACCTGGAGCTGAAGTGGTCCAGCGGCTCCCGCAGCGGCACGCTCACCCTGGACGACAACGGCCGCCCCTTCCGTACCAGCGGCAACAACGGGCGTGCGGCCTACGAGTTCCCGCTGGGCGGCGAGGAGTGGGTTCCGGAGGGCACGACCGAGGTCGGCTAGGACCGGGTGGCGGCGGACGACCGGCACGTCCAAGGCCAGGACGTCTTCCGGCCTCGAAGGTCACCGGACGACGCCGTACCGTCCCGGCGGCCGTGACCACTGAGCATGACGAAACGTCTCCTCTGCCTCATGTCCCGGCGGCGGTACCGGCCGAAGGACCACTCACGGTCGCCGCGAGCATGCTCCCCGAAGCGCCGCGTCGCGCTCACAACGCCCGGGTGACCGCGAGGCGCCCGCCGCACCGGGCGCCGAACGCGCGGCTGCCGGAGGCGCACGCGGTGCCGGTGCCCCGGCTGTCCGCATCACGGAAAGGTGCTTGTACGCGACAAGTACTTCTCTAGGCTGCGGACATGACCGTGACCCAGCCCGCCCCCTCCCCCGCCCCCGCCCCGGCCTCCCCGCCGCCGCTCGCCGCGCGGGCCCGGTCGATCGGGGGTTCGCCCGTACGGGACATCCTCGCCGTCACCGCCCGCCCCGAGGTGATCAACTTCGCGGGCGGGCTGCCGGCCCCGGAGCTGTTCGACGCCGACGGCATCGCCGCCGCGTACCGGGCCGTCCTCGCCGAGGCGCCCGCGCGGGCACTGCAGTACTCCACCACCGAGGGCGAACCCGCCCTGCGGGCCGCGCTCGCCGAGCGCACCTCGGCGCGCGGACTGGCCACCGCGCCGGACGACCTCATGGTCACCACCGGCTCGCAGCAGGCGCTGTCCCTGCTGTCCACCGCGCTGCTCGAACCCGGCGACACGGTGCTGGTCGAAAGCCCCTGCTACCTGGCCGCCCTCCAGGCCTTCGGGCTGGCCGGGGCCCGGGTGGTGGCCGTGCCCGGTGACGAGCACGGTCTCGACCCGGAGGCGCTGGAGGAGCTCGTGCTGCGCGAGCGCCCCAAGCTGCTCTACACCGTCCCCACCTTCCAGAACCCCACCGGCCGCACCCTGCCCGCCGCGCGCCGCGCCGCCGTGGCCGAGGTCGCCGCGCGGTGCGGGCTGTGGATCGTCGAGGACGACCCGTACGGGGAGCTGCGCTTCGAGGGCGAGCGGGTGCCGTGGATCGCCGCCCAGCCCGGCGCCGAGGACCGGACCGTGCTCCTCGGCAGCTTCTCCAAGATCATGGCACCCGGCCTGCGCCTCGGCTGGCTGCGGGCGCCCGGGGAACTGCGCCGCGCCTGCGTCGTCGCCAAGCAGGCCGCCGACCTGCACACGCCGACCCTCAACCAGCTCGCCGCCGCCCGCTATCTGGCCGACCGGGACCTGGACGCGCACGTCGCCCGGGTCGCCGGGGCCTACGGTGTACGCCGGGACGCGATGCTCGCGGGCCTCACGGACGCGCTCCCGGCCGGGTCGACCTGGACCCGCCCCGAGGGCGGCATGTTCCTGTGGGCACGCCTGCCGGAGGGGTACGACACCACAGCCCTGCTCCCCGAGGTCGTCCGGCACGACGTGGCGTACGTCCCCGGCGCCCCCTTCTACGCCGGTGAGCCGGACCGGGCCACACTGCGGCTCTGCTTCGTCACGCAGACGCCGGAGGAGATCGCGGAGGGCCTGCGGAGGCTGGGGGAGGCGCTGCGCGCCCGACGCTGAAGGGCCAGGCGCCGCGCGCCCGACGCCAAGGGCGGCGGCTCGTCCCGGCCCACCCACCCGCCCGTCGAAACACTCCCGCTCGCCGCCGGCCGCCGCGTGCCGGAAGCAGGAGCGGACGACGCCGCCGGGGCGGGCCGCGGTCATCCCGGTGCGGACGTAGGTCGCCACGTCCACTCGGTCCACGGCGCGTACCGCGCGGGTCGGACCGCCCGCCGTGACGTCCACCCGGCCTCCGATCCGTCCCCCACATCCGTGCGGCCCGTCCTCCCCCTGGGGGAGGACGGGCCGCACGCCGCATGCCGGCGAAGGTCAGAGCCGCTCGGGCGTCCGGATGCCCAGCAGGGCCATGCCCCGGTGCAGCGTGCGGGCCGTGATGTCGCACAGGAACAGGCGGTTCTCCACCTGGGCCGGGGACTCGGCCTTCAGGACCGGGCACTTGTCGTAGAACGACGTGTAGTGGGACGCCAGCTGGTACAGGTACGCCGCCAGCTTGTGCGGGGCGTACTCGCGGGCCGCCTCCGCCACCGTCTCCGCGAACGCGTCCAGGTGCAGGCCCAGCGCCCGCTCGGCCGGGGCCAGTTCCAGCTCCGGGTGCGCCGACGGGCGGACGCCCTCGGGGGCCTTGCGCAGGATCGAGCGGATACGGGCGTAGGCGTACTGGAGGTAGACGGACGTGTCGCCGTTCAGCGAGACCATCTGGTCCAGGTCGAACTTGTAGTCCCGGTTCGCCGACGTCGACAGGTCCGCGTACTTCACCGCGCCGATGCCCACCTGGGTGCCCCGCTCGGCGATCTCCTCCTCGGACAGGTCCTGCGCCTTCTCCCGCACGACCGCCGACGCGCGGTCGATCGCCTCGTCGAGGAGGTCGACCAGACGCACCGTCTCGCCCTCACGGGTCTTGAACGGCTTGCCGTCCTTGCCGAGGACCGTGCCGAACGCCAGCTGGACCGCGTGCACGTCGTCGTTGAGCCAGCCGGCCCTGCGCGCGGTCTCGAAGACCATCTTGAAGTGCAGCGCCTGCCGGGCGTCCACCACGTACAGCAGGGTGTTCGCCTTCAGGTGGAACACGCGGTCCCGGATCGCGGAGAGGTCGGTCGCCGCGTAGCCGTAGCCGCCGTCCGACTTCTGCACGATCAGCGGGACCGGGTTGCCGTCCGGGCCCTTGACGTCGTCGAAGAACACGCACAGCGCGCCCTCGGAGCGGACCGCGACGCCCGACTCCTCCAGCAGCCGGCAGGTCTCCGCGAGCATGTCGTTGTAGCCGGACTCGCCGACGATGTCCGCGTCGCGGACCTCCATGTCCAGCTTCTCGAAGACGGAGAAGAAGTAGATCTTCGACTCGTCGACGAACTTCTGCCACGTGGCCAGCGTCGCCGGGTCGCCCGCCTGGAGGTCGACCACCCGGCGCCGGGCGCGCGCCTTGAACTCCTCGTCGGAGTCGAACAGCTTCCGCGCCGTCTTGTAGAGGCGGTCGAGGTTGGACATCGCCTCCTCGCCGGACGCCTGGAGGTTCTCGTCGGCCTTGTGGTCCAGCTCGTGCGGGTGCTCGTCCAGGTACTGGATGAGCATGCCGAACTGGGTGCCCCAGTCGCCGATGTGGTGCCGGCGCACGACGTTCTCGCCGGTGAACTCCAGCAGCTGGACCACCGAGTCACCGATCACGGCGGAACGGAGGTGGCCGACGTGCATCTCCTTCGCCACGTTCGGCTGGGCGTAGTCGATCACCGTCGTGCCGGGGTTCCCGGTCGACGGCACGCCGAGGCGGCCCGTGTCGTCCGCGTACCGCGCGGCCAGGTTCCCGGTGATCGCCCTGTCCGCGATCGTGAGGTTGAGGAAGCCCGGACCGGAGACCTCGACGTCCTTGATCAGGTCACCGGTGGTGATCCGCGCGACGACCTCGCCGGCCAGCTCGCGCGGGTTCGCCTTCGCCTTCTTGGCCAGCGCGAGGATGCCGTTGGCCTGGAAGTCCGCCCGGTCGCTTCGTCGCAGCAGCGGGTCCGCGCCGGCGGCCTCCGGCCGGGTGGCCGAAAGGGCGGACGCGAGATGCTGCTGGACGGAGTCGGTGAGGGACGTGACCGAGGCCATGGAGGCTGCCGTTCTGCTCGGGTTCGTGGACTACTGACGAAGCCGAGTATCCCACGCGGTGAAAAGCGGTTTTCGCGGATGCGGGCCGGACTGGGAGAATGGAGCGGTCAGCCGTGCGACCGTACCGGCTGTTCGAGCAGAAAGAAGGACGTGCCGATCGTGGCTCAGAGCACCGAGACCACCGACTGGGTCTCCCGTTTCGCGGATGAGGTCATCGAGGAGTCGGAGCGTCGGGCCCCGGGCAAACCGGTCGTCGTCGCGTCCGGGCTGTCGCCCTCCGGCCCGATCCACCTGGGCAACCTCCGCGAGGTCATGACCCCGCACCTCGTCGCCGACGAGATCCGCCGCCGCGGCCACCAGGTGCGGCACCTGATCTCCTGGGACGACTACGACCGGTACCGCAAGGTCCCGGCCGGCGTCACCGGCGTCGACGAGACGTGGTCCGAGCACATCGGCAAGCCGCTCACCTCCGTCCCGGCGCCCAAGGGCTCGGCGCACCCGAACTGGGCCGAGCACTTCAAGGCCGCGATGATCACCTCGCTGGCCGAGATGGGCGTCGAGTTCGACGGGATCAGCCAGACCGAGCAGTACACCAGCGGCGTCTACCGCGAGCAGATCCTGCACGCCATGCGGCACCGCGGCGACATCGACGCGATCCTCGCGCAGTACCGCACCAAGAAGACCCCGGCGAAGAAGCAGCAGCAGAAGCCCGTCGACGAGGCCGAGCTGGAGGCCGCCGAGGGCTCCGGCGCCGCGGCCGAGGACGACGGCAGCGCCGGTGCCGCCGGGTACTTCCCGTACAAGCCGTACTGCGGCAACTGCGAGAAGGACTTCACCACCGTCACGTCCTACGACGACGACTCCACCGAGCTGACCTACGCCTGCTCGGTGTGCGGCTTCTCCGAGACCGTCCGGCTGAACGAGTTCAACCGCGGCAAGCTGGTCTGGAAGGTCGACTGGCCCATGCGCTGGGCGTACGAGGGCGTGATCTTCGAGCCCAGCGGGGTCGACCACTCCTCGCCGGGGTCGTCGTTCCAGGTGGGCGGGCAGATCGTCGGGATCTTCGGCGGCAAGCAGCCCATCGGGCCCATGTACGCCTTCGTCGGCATCAGCGGCATGGCCAAGATGTCGTCCTCGCGCGGTGGGGTACCGACCCCGGCCGACGCCCTGAAGATCATGGAGCCGCAGCTGCTGCGCTGGCTCTACGCCCGGCGCCGGCCCAACCAGTCCTTCAAGATCGCCTTCGACCAGGAGATCCAGCGCCTCTACGACGAGTGGGACCGCCTCGACGCCAAGGTCGCCGACGGCTCCGCGCTGCCCGCCGACGCGGCCGCGCACTCCCGCGCGGTGGGCACCGCCGGCGGTGAGCTGCCGAGGACACCCAGGCCGCTGCCGTACCGCACGCTGGCCTCGGTGGCGGACATCACCGCCGGTCACGAGGACCAGGCGCTGCGCATCCTCAGCGACCTCGACCCGGCGAACCCGCCGGCGACGCTGGACGAGGCCCGGCCTCGCTACGACAAGGCCGAGGCGTGGATCAACACCCACGTCCCCGCCGACCAGCGCACCATCGTCCGCGCGGAGCCCGACGCCGAGCTGCTGAAGTCGCTCGACGAGCAGGCGCGGCAGTCCCTGCGGCTGCTGCTCGACGGCCTCGCCGACAACTGGTCGCTGGACGGGCTCACCCACCTCGTCTACGGCGTGCCCAAGGTCCAGGCCGGCTTCTCCGCCGACGCCACGCCCAAGGAGCTGCCGCCGGAGATCAAGACCGCCCAGCGGTCCTTCTTCGCGCTGCTGTACCACCTGCTGGTCGGGCGGGACACGGGTCCGCGTCTGCCCACACTGCTGCTCGCGGTGGGACAGGAGCGGGTGCGGGCGCTGCTCGGGGAGTAGACCGCGGTTCCACGAGAAGAGGGGGCGTCCGGTGTGTGCCGGGCGCCCCCTCTCGTCGTCGTGGCTCCGGCTCTACGCGATGTGGTCCTCTTCCAGTTCCGCGTTGAAGCGGTTCGTGAAGCGGGTGACCAGGCGCTTGGTCTCCTCCGGCGGGAGCGTGAGGCTGAACTCCGCCTCGACGTTGTCGCCGAACTCCCGGGGCGTCGGGTAGCTGCCGTTGATCGACTTCTTGAAGACCTGGTAGTACGCCTCCTCGTCCGGGTCGGCGACCGGGGTGCCGCCGCCTTCGCCGAGCTCGCGGGTGCGGCCGGGGGTCACCGGGATGGGGAAGCTGCCGGTCTCCTCCGGAGAGGGTTCCGGGACGGGGGGTTCTTCCTCGAACTGGTCCTGGTACTGCTCGGCCTGCTGCTGCTCCGCGTACCAGCGGGCGTACTCCTCGTCCGGGTCATAGGTCGGGTCGTAGCCGCCGTGGTACTCGACCGACTGCGGGTCGCGGGCGTGCAGCCAGGGATTGGCGGCCGGGTCGTCCTGGTGACCGGGGTGGGGGTGGCCCTCGAGTTCCCGCTGCTGCTCGCCGGGGTGAGCTGCCGTGCCCACCCGTGCCGTCCCGGCGGCACGACTGTCCGCGGCCAGGTCGGCGGGGCCGCCCGCGGCCGCGTCGGCGGGGCCGGCCGGGGCTATCGCCGTGTGGCTGCCCGTTGCCAGGGCCGCGGTGGGGGTGCCTTTGGTCAGGTCGGTGGGGGACGGGGGGAGGAGGGCCGGTTCTATGCCGGCCGCTGCCAGGCCCGCGGGGGCCGTTTCGGCGAGGGGGACGCCGTACTTGGCCAGGCGCAGCGGCATGAGGGCCTCCACCGGGGCCTTGCGGCGCCAGGAACGGCCGAAGCGGGAGCGGAGGCGGGCCTGGTAGACCAGGCGCTCCTGCTCCAGCTTGATCACCTGCTCGTAGGAGCGCAGCTCCCACAGCTTCATCCGGCGCCACAGCAGGAAGGTCGGGACCGGCGACAGCATCCAGCGGGTGAGGCGGACGCCCTCCATGTGCTTGTCGGCGGTGATGTCGGCGATCCGCCCGATCGCGTGCCGGGCCGCCTCCACCGAGACCACGAACAGCACCGGGATCACACCGTGCATGCCCACCCCGAGCGGGTCGGGCCACGCCGCCGCGCCGTTGAAGGCGATCGTCGCCGCCGTCAGCAGCCACGCCGTCTGCCGCAGCAGCGGGAACGGGATACGGATCCAGGTCAGCAGCAGATCCAGGGCCAGCAGTACGCAGATACCGGCGTCGATGCCGATCGGGAAGACGTAGCTGAAGTTCCCGAAGCCCTTCTGCAGGGCCAGTTCACGGACAGCCGCGTACGAACCGGCGAAGCCGATCCCGGCGATGATGACGGCACCGGTGACGACAACGCCGATGAGAACCCGGTGCATACGTGTCAGCTGCAGTGGCGCGGCCACCCGTACTCCCCTCCCAGTGCGTGTTGTTGCGCACCACAGAGTGGCACATGTGTGCGGGGGACGGGTGGCCGGTCCGGTCCTGCGGGGGTCAGGCCTTGCCGGAGGCGGGCTTCGAAGCCGACGCCGAGGCCGACTGGGAAGCCGACGTGGAGGGCGACGTGGACGGGGAACCGCTCGCCGCCGCCGCGCCGTTGGCCTCCGTCACCGACGCGACGGCCTCCTTGGCCGCCTTCTGCGCGTCCTTCACCAGGTCGTCGGCGTCCGGCGTCTTGTCACCGGCGAGGCCGGCGCCGTTGTAGTCGAGGGTGACGACCACGTTCTCGACGCGTGCGACGACCGTCTGCTGCTTGAAGGTGCCTTCCTTCTTCTTCAGGTCGTACCGCACCACCATGGCCTCGTCACCGGTGCCGGTCAGCGGCTCCGTCCTGGTGCCCTTCGCGCCCTCGGCCGACTGTGCGTCCCGCACCTGCTTGTCGTAGTACTCCTTGGCCAGCTCGTCGCCCGGGCCACGGGTGGTGTCCGAGTCGAAGCGCAGCAGCGACACGTTCAGCCAGCGGAACTGGGAGCCCTTCACACCGTTGTTGTCCAGGCTGTTCCAGGAGCAGTTGGCGCGGGTGGAGATGTCGTCCGAGTTGCCCTCCTTGCCCGCCTTCGCCTTCGGCGCCAAGTCCTCCAGGGTCTTCTTGGACAGCACCGCGCACGGCTCCGGGAGCTTCTTGTACGCCGCCGCCCGCACGGTCGGGGACGGGCTCGCGGACTGCGACGCGGAGGCGTCGGCGCCCTTGTCCTTGCCGTCGTCGGAGCCGGAGTCCGAGGAGCAGCCGGAGGCGATCAGCATCACGGGGACGGCGGCCGCGCAGACAAGGACGCGGTGGAGGCGCTTCGCTCGCTGGTCTCGCGGATCTCGCGGGTCTCGCTGTGCTCGTCGCTGCATGGTTCCTTCACTCATGACGCTCGTGTTCCCTGTGGTCGGAACGGGTCCGAGGGGTCACGGTACGCGTTGAGCCGCGCGTGTGGTCTTCCTTCGCGCACGGTGCGCAGGGCGGTGAAGGGGCTGTGAACGGTGCTCAGCCGCCCAGCGCATCGGCCAGCTCCGAGGCCAGCTTCCGGGCCCTGTCCTGCAATTCCTTGCTGTCCGGGACGGCGCCGACGGTCACCGGCTGCTCCGCGTACTCGATCGTCACGATCACGTTGGACGTGCGGAACGCCACAGTCACCGTGCGCTGCTTCGCGGTCGAACCGGAGCTGTTCAGCTCGTCGTCGAGGAACGCCTCGTCACCGAGGTCCTCCAGGATGCGGGGCTGGAGGTCGGACGCACCGGCGGGGGGTGAGGAGGCCCCGGACGAGGGCGAGTCGGAGGCCGAGGAGGAGGTCGAGGGCGAGGAGGAGGCCGAGGCGGAGGGCGACGAACTCGCGTTCGCGGAAGGGCCGGTGGAGGGAGAGCCGGACTCCGTGACCGTCGGCTCCGGGAGTTGCGCCGCCGCCTGCTTCGTCGCGAAGAGCTGTTCGGCCTGGGCGTCGTCGCTGACGGCGTTGTCGTAGGAGACGATCCGTTCGAAGTCGACCAGCAGATGGTCGGTCGCCTCCGCCGACTCCACCTTCCAGCGGCAGCCCACCTTGCGGTCGGTGTCGTAGGTGAGGGTCGCCTCGCCCGCGTACGCGTCCTCGCGCTGCGTCTCGTCGGCCATCTCCTGGACGCCGGGCAGGAGTTCGCCGAGCGTCCGGTCGTCGACCGCGCCGCAGGGCTCGGGGAGGGTGGCGTACTTGCCGGGCTGGGCGGCCTGGGTCGCCGTACCGGCACTTCCCGGGTTGGAGTTGTCCGACGGGCCGCCGTCGTCCGAGCTGCCGGTGCAGCCGGTCAGCACGGCCGCCAGGAGCGCGGCGACGCCGGATACGTACGCCTTCCGCTGCACGGTCGGGCTCCTCTCGACGGTGGGTGCGGGCCGGTGCCCGCCGGGTCTCCCCAGTGTCCCCGCTGGTTAATCGCTTGCCGCAGGGGGGCGCCCCCCGCAGACAATGTGTATCGCACGCACTGCCGTGGACGCCGGTCCGTCATCCCTTTTCGTCGACCTTGGCGCCGGTTTTGCGATTCAGGACTTCTGCTGGCTTTCGGGGGAATGGAGACGTTATGTCGTACGTGGAGCTGCCGGGTGCGAAGGTGCCGATCCGTCTGTGGACGGACCCGGCGACGGTGGAGGAGGGCGCCCTCCAGCAGCTGCGGAACGTCGCCACCCTGCCGTGGATCAAGGGCCTGGCCGTGATGCCGGACGTGCACTACGGCAAGGGCGCGACGGTCGGGTCGGTCATCGCGATGCGCGGTGCGGTGTGCCCGGCGGCGGTGGGGGTCGACATCGGCTGCGGGATGTCGGCGGTGAGGACGTCCCTGACGGCGAACGACCTCCCCGGTGATCTCTCGCGGCTGCGGTCCAAGATCGAGCAGGCGATTCCGGTCGGGCGGGGCATGCACGGCGACCCCGTCGACCCGGGCCGGCTGCACGCCTTCCCGACCGGCGGCTGGGACGACTTCTGGGCGCGGTTCGGCGGGGTGGCGGACGCGGTCAAGTTCCGCGCGGAGCGCGCCACCAAGCAGATGGGGACGCTGGGCGGCGGAAACCATTTCGTAGAAGTATGTACGGATACATCCGGTTCCGTGTGGCTCATGCTGCACTCCGGTTCCCGCAACATCGGCAAGGAACTCGCCGAGCACCACATCGGCGTGGCCCAGAAGCTCCCGCACAACCAGGGCCTGGTCGACCGCGACCTCGCCGTCTTCGTCGCGGACACCCCGCAGATGGCGGCGTACCGCAACGACCTGTTCTGGGCGCAGGAGTACGCGAAGTACAACCGCTCGATCATGATGGCGCTCCTGAAGGACGTGATCCGCAAGGAGTTCAAGAAGGCCGGGCCGACCTTCGAGCCGGAGATCAGCGCCCACCACAACTACGTGGCCGAGGAGCGCTACGAGGGCATGGACCTGCTGGTGACCCGGAAGGGCGCGATCCGGGCGGGTTCCGGCGAGTACGGGATCATCCCCGGGTCCATGGGCACGGGTTCGTACATCGTCAAGGGCCTCGGAAACGCCAAGTCCTTCAACTCGGCGTCACACGGCGCCGGTCGGCGGATGAGCCGCAACGCGGCGAAGCGGCGCTTCTCGACGAAGGACCTGGAGGAGCAGACGCGGGGCGTGGAGTGCCGTAAGGACTCCGGCGTCGTGGACGAGATACCGGGCGCTTACAAGCCGATCGAGCAGGTCATCGACCAGCAGCGGGACCTCGTGGAGGTCGTCGCGAAGCTGAAGCAGGTCGTCTGTGTGAAGGGCTGACTCAACGGGGCCCCGGGATACCGGGGCCCCTGGGCCGTACGAGGTCCCGCGCCCGCACGCAGCCGTGGGGTCAGCCCTGCGGCTCCTGCGGCTCGACGTCGGGGCATGGACGGCTTCGTGGCCGCCCGGGTGACCGCTACTTCGCGTGGGTCACCGCGTAGATCATCACGAACGCCACGATGTGGATGCCGAAGAGGAAGTAGGCGAGGTAGTACCAGACGTAGCGTTCGCGTTTCTTCTCCAGGGCCAGGCGGCGCCGGTCGGCCGCCTCGGCGTCCGGGTCGGGCATCACGCCTCCCTGTGGATCTTGCTGTTGGACGCCTGTGCGCGCGGGCGGACGACCAGCAGGTCGATGTTGACGTGGGGCGGGCGGGTCACCGCCCAGGCGATGGTGTCGGCCACGTCGTCCGCGGTGAGGGGTTCGGCCACGCCCTGGTACACCTTGGCGGCCTTCTCCGTGTCGCCGCCGAAGCGGGTGAGGGCGAACTCCTCCGTCCTGACCATGCCGGGCGCGATCTCGATGACGCGCACCGGGCGGCCGACGATCTCCAGGCGCAGGGTCTCGGCGAGGACGTGCTCGGCGTGCTTGGCGGCGACATAGCCCGCGCCGCCCTCGTAGGTGGCGTGGCCGGCGGTGGAGGAGACGACCACGACCGTGCCGTCACCGCTCGCGTCGAGCTTGGGCAGCAGGGCCTGGGTGATGTTGAGGGTGCCGAGGACGTTCGTCTCGTACATCGTGCGCCAGTCGTCCGGGTCGCCGGTGGCGACCGGGTCGGCGCCGAGTGCGCCACCGGCGTTGTTGACGAGGACGCCGACGGTCTTGAAGGCGGTGGCGAACTCGTCGACGGCCGCGCGGTCGGTGACGTCGAGCGGGTACGCGGCGGCCGAGTGGCCGGCCGCGGTGAGCTCCTCGGCGAGCGCCTCGATGCGGTCCTTGCGGCGGGCGGTGAGGACGACGCGGTACCCGGCCTCGGCGAGCCGGCGGGCCGTGGCGGCGCCGATCCCGCTGCTCGCACCCGTGACGACGGCGATACGGGACGCGGCGGACGGTGCGGCGGTGGCCATGGACTGCTCCTCGGGCGACGGTGCGGACATGCGCTACGGACATGCGCTACGGACGGGCGGTGCGGGCGGGCGGTGCGGGCGGTCCGGCCCGTTCGCTCGTGGCCGGGACTGCCCGGCCAGCATAGGCGGGCCCGGCCGGGCGGCGGCGGGGGCGGTGCCCCGGTGGGAGAATGGGACGGGGGGTCCTGCGGGGCAGGAGGTGGATCATGGGAGAGGCGCGCGAGGTCATGGACCGGCTCACCGAGGCGGTCACCACGACCCCGGATCTGAGGGTCGTGGCGGAGTTGTACGCGCAGAACGCCGTCGCCTACACGCCCGAGGCCGGGGAGCTGCACGGGCGGGACGAGATCGTCGAGTACTGGCGGCAGATCAAGACGGCCGTGCCCGACGCCCGGTACGAGTCGCTGCACACGTTCGAGGTCGGCAGCACCGCGATCGACGAGGGGTACTTCAGTGGCAGGAACACCGGTCCGTCGCAGTCGCCGGACGGTCGGTCCGTACCGGCGACGGGGAAGGAGATCAGGATCCGCGGGGTGGATCTCGCCACGGTCGAGGACGGCAGGATCGTCAGCTATCGGCTCTACTTCGACCAGTTGGCCTTCCTCGAGCAACTGGGGCTGCTCTCCGAGACCGTGGCCTGAGGCCCCTGAGGCCCCTGAGGCCGTCAGCCGTTGCGCGGGGCCCACATGATCACGGCCATGCCGGCGAGGCAGACCAGCGCGCCGGTGATGTCGTACCGGTCCGGGCGGTAGCCGTCGGCGACCACGCCCCACAGGATCGAACCGGCGACGAAGATGCCGCCGTACGCGGCGAGGACGCGGCCGAAGTGGGCGTCGGGCTGGAAGGTGGCGACGAATCCGTAGGCGCCGAGGGCGAGGACGCCGCCGGCCGCCCACATCCAGCCGCGGTGTTCGCGTATGCCCTGCCAGACCAGCCAGGCGCCGCCGATCTCCAGCACGGCGGCGAGGACGAACAGGGCGGCGGAGCGGAGGATCAGCATGCGTGCAGCCTCGCACGCGTCCGCCGCCCCCCGGCACGTCACCTGATGGACGGCGCCTGCGCCGGGCGGGGCCGGGGATACATCCACCCGTGGCCCGCCCGGGCCGGGGATGCGTCCACCCGTGGCGGACGGACGAGGAGGAGCGGGGATGTCGGCGAGCACGCGGGAGCGGCTGATGGCGGAGCTGGCCGTGGTGTCCCGGCGGTACATGGCCTCGTACGCCCTGTTCAACCAGGCCCTCGCCGACCATCTGGGCCTGCACCCCACCGATCTGCAGTGTCTGAACCTGCTGACGCTGGAGGGCGGCCCGGTGACCACCGGGCGGATCGCGGAGCTGACGGGGCTGACGACCGGGTCGGCGACGCGGCTGGTGGACCGGCTGGAGCGGGCGGGCTATGTGGTCCGGGAGCAGGACGCGGACGACCGGCGGCTGGTGCTGGTGGCGACGGTGCCGGAGAAGGCCGCCGAGTTTGGGCGGGTGTGGGACCGGGCCGGCGGCGGCTGGGTCGCGCTCTTCGACGACCTGGACGACTCTCAACTCGCCCTGTTCATCGACCACATGCGGCGTACGACGGAGTTCGGCGCGCAGCAGACCGCCCGTCTGCGGGCGGGTGCTGTCTAGGGCCTGTCCGGGCAGTCTCGGCGTCGTAGCGCTCGCGGGCCCCCGCGGAAAGGGCGCTGACGGCAGGCCGCCCCTCTTGTCGCTGATGCGGTCCGGGGGCTGGTGGCTGGGGCGGCTCCGGAAGAACGCGTCGTACGCGAAGTGCGTCTGTTCGCGCCGCCGGGCCGCCGTCATGGTCTCGGGGTGGGGGACCGGGGGTGCCCCGGGGTGGGGAATAGGGGGGAGCGGGGAGTCGTTCCAGGGGTATGGTTGAACCGTCAACAACCTGGAGGGTGAGCGACCATGCAGTTCGGGATCTTCAGCGTCGGGGATGTCACGCCCGACCCGACCACGGGGCGTACGCCGACCGAGCGTGAGCGGATCAAGGCCATGGTCGCCATCGCGCTGAAGGCCGAGGAGGTCGGCCTGGACGTCTTCGCGACCGGGGAGCACCACAACCCGCCGTTCGTGCCGTCGTCGCCGACCACCATGCTCGGCTACATAGCGGCGCGCACCGAGCGGCTGGTCCTGTCGACCTCCACCACCCTGATCACCACCAACGACCCGGTGAAGATCGCCGAGGACTTCGCGATGCTCCAGCACCTGGCCGACGGCCGGGTGGACCTGATGATGGGGCGCGGGAACACCGGTCCGGTCTATCCCTGGTTCGGGCAGGACGTCCGTCAGGGCATCAACCTGGCGGTGGAGAACTACGCGCTCCTGCACCGGCTGTGGCGCGAGGACGTCGTCGACTGGGAGGGGAAGTTCCGCACCCCGCTGCAGGGCTTCACCTCCACGCCCCGCCCGCTGGACGGCGTACCGCCGTTCGTCTGGCACGGGTCGATCCGCTCGCCGGAGATCGCCGAGCAGGCCGCGTACTACGGCGACGGCTTCTTCCACAACAACATCTTCTGGCCGGCCGACCACACCAAGCGCATGGTCGAGCTGTACCGGGCCCGCTACGCCCACTACGGGCACGGCACCCCCGAGCAGGCGATCGTCGGACTCGGCGGGCAGGTGTTCATGCGGAAGAACTCGCAGGACGCGGTGCGCGAGTTCCGGCCGTACTTCGACGTCGCGCCGGTCTACGGGCACGGGCCGTCGCTGGAGGAGTTCACCGAGCAGACCCCGCTGACCGTGGGCTCCCCGCAGCAGGTCATCGAGAAGACGCTGGCCTTCCGCGAGTACGCCGGTGACTACCAGCGCCAGCTGTTCCTGATGGACCACGCCGGCCTGCCCCTGAAGACCGTGCTGGAGCAGCTCGACCTGCTCGGCGAGGAGGTCGTGCCGGTGCTGCGCGAGGAGTTCGCCAAGGGGCGGCCGGCCGGCGTGCCGGACGCGCCGAGCCACAGCTCGCTGCTGGCCACCGCCAAGGAGAAGGAAGGGGCGCGGGCATGAAGATCGTCCTCGTGTCCGCCGGACTGAGCGTGCCGTCCTCCACCCGGCTGCTCGGTGACCGGCTGGCCGCCGCAGCCGCCCCGGCCGCGACCGCTCCGGAACCCGCCCCGGCCGACGTCCAGGTGATCGAACTGCGCGACCTCGCCGTGGAGATCGCGCACACCTTCACCAACGGCTTCCCGGGGCGGGCGCTGGCCGACGCGTTCGACGCGGTGGCCGGCGCCGACGGGCTGATCGTGGTCACGCCGGTGTTCTCGGCGTCGTACAGCGGGCTGTTCAAGTCGTTCTTCGACGCGCTGAGCGTCACCGACCCCGACGCCCTCGCGGGCAAGCCGGTGCTGACCGCCGCGACCGGCGGCACCGCCCGGCACTCCCTCGTCCTGGACCACGCGCTGCGTCCCCTCTTCTCGTACCTCAAGGCCGTCGTCGTCCCCACCGGCGTCTACGCCGCCTCCGAGGACTGGGGCGCCGAGGGACTCAACGGGCGCATCGAGCGCGCGGCCGGGGAACTGGCGGCGCTCATGGCCGGGCTGTCCACGTCCCGCCCGCTGCCCAGGCGGGACTCCTTCGAGGAGGTCGTGCCGTTCGAGGAGCGGCTCGCCGCACTGCGGCCCACCGGGTGAGAGCAGAGTAAGAAGCGGGCCCCGGTGCCGGGCGCCGGGGCCGGGGGACGGGGGCGGTTGGCAGACTGGGGGCGTGCCGCACACCGTTCTGCTCGCCGAAGACGACCGCGCCATCCGCAACGCGCTGGAGCGCGCCCTCACCCTGGAGGGCTACCGGGTGACGGCCGTCGCCGACGGCGTCGAGGCCCTCGCGCAGGCCCATCGCAGCCGGCCGGACGTGCTGGTGCTGGACGTGATGATGCCCGGCATCGACGGGCTCCAGGTGTGCCGGGTACTGCGCGCCGAGGGCGACCGCACCCCCGTGCTGATGCTGACCGCGCTGGTGGAGACCGCCGACCGGATCGCCGGACTGGACGCGGGCGCCGACGACTATGTCGTCAAGCCGTTCGACGTCGAGGAGGTCTTCGCCCGGCTGCGGGCCCTGCTGCGCAGGGCGGCCCCGCCCGAGCCGGCCCCGGCGCCCGCGCCCACGGAGGAGGCGAGGCCGGGGACGCCCGGGCGGTTCGTCGAGGCGGCCGGGCTGCGCATGGACCCGCAGGCGCGCCGGGCCTGGCGGGGCGGGCGGGAACTGGAACTGACCCGTACCGAGTTCGAACTGCTGGAGCTGCTGATCCGCAACGCGGGCGTCGTCCTGGAACACTCCACCATCTACGACCGCATCTGGGGCTACGACTTCGGCCCCGGCTCCAAGAACCTCGCCGTCTACGTCGGCTATCTGCGCCGCAAGCTGGACGAGCCCGGTGCGCCGCAGCTGATCCACACGGTGCGCGGCGTGGGTTACGTGCTGCGGGAGGGCTGAGTGTCCCAGGGCGCCGTCCCGGGCGGCTCGGGGCGTGCGCACGGGCGGCCGGTCCCGCGTCGGCGGCTGCGGCTGCTGTCGCTGGGCACCACGTTCGCGGTGGCGTTCGCGGCCGTGACCGCCACCGTCACCGTCCTGGTCGGCATCCTGTCGTACAGCGCGGCGGCCCGGCTGGTGCGGGTCGACCAGCTCTCCGTGTTCCACGAGGTCGTGCAGGACCTGCGGGACGAGGTGCGGGAGAACCGGATGTCGCCCCTCGACTTCTCCTCCGCCGCGCCCGGCCACGACCTGGTGCGGCCCGCGCGGACCGACGTGCAGGTACTGGGGGCGGACGGCAGCGTCTTCGACCCGGGCGACCCCGGGCTGCCGGTGGTCGCCGCCGACCGCCGGGTCGCGGGTGCCGCCACGGCCGGACGGGTGGTCGAGCACGCGGACGTCGACGTCGGCGACGACGTCTACCGCGTGGCGACCGTCGCGCTGGGCGACGGCCGGGGCGCGGTGCAGGTCGCGCAGGAGTTCAGCAACACCGAGGACCTGCTGCGGGCGCTCCAGCGGCGCACGCTGATCCTGATGGCGGCCGTGGTGGTCGGAGCCGGGCTGTTCGGCTGGTGGCTGGCCCGCCGCATCACGCGCCGTCTGGTCGTCCTCACCAACGCCGCCGAGGACGTCGCCCGCACCCGCCGGCTCGGCATCCAGGTGCCCGTCGCCGGCTACGACGAGGTGGGGCGCCTCGGCCGCGCCTTCGACCGGATGCTGGGCCGGCTCGCCCAGTCCGAGGAGGACCAGCGCCGGCTGGTCCAGGACGCCGGGCACGAGCTGCGTACGCCGCTCACCTCCTTGCGCACCAACATCTCGCTGCTGCGCCGCATCGACGAGCTTCCGCCCGGCACCCGTGAGGAACTCGTCGCCGACCTCACCCAGGAGGCCCGCGAACTGACCGACCTCGTCAACGAGCTCGTCGACCTCGCGGCCGGGCAGTCCGACACCGAGCCACCGCAGCGGGTCGACCTCGCGGACATCGCCGAGGACGTGGCGGGACTGGCCCGGCGCCGCACCGGGCGGGAGATCGTGGTGGGCGCGAGCGGCGACACCACGACCGACGGGCGGCCCGGGATGCTCACGCGGGCGCTGTCCAACCTGGTCGAGAACGCCGTCAAGTTCGACCGGGACGGCCGGTCACCCATCGAGATCCGCGTCGCGGGCCCGGCCCGGCCCGGCACGGTACGGGTGGAGGTGCGCGACCGGGGGCCCGGCATCGCCGACGACGACCTGATCCGCGTCTTCGACCGCTTCTACCGCGCCGCCGACGCCCGCTCCCTGCCCGGCTCGGGCCTCGGCCTCTCCATCGTCCGTGAGGTCGCCCTCGCCCACGGCGGGGCCCCGTACGCCTTCCGCCGCGAGGGAGGCGGGACGGTGACCGGGTTCACGGTGGGCGGCGGGACGGTGGGGACGACGGGGGCGGGTGCTCCGGTCGAGGCGTAGGGGCGGGGGCGGTGTTCCGGTCGAGGTGTGGGGGTGGGGGCGGGTGTTCCGGTCGAGGTGTGGGGGTGGGGGCGGGTGTTCCGGTCGAGGTGTGGGGGCGGGGGCGGTGTTCCGGCCGTGGCGTACGGGCCCGCCCGGCCCGCCTGTCCCGCCCGTCCCGCCTGTCCCGCGGGTCCCGCCCGGCCCGCCCGCACTCCCGCACGAGGGCCTGCCCCGAGCCGAGCGGCATGGGAGACTCGACCCGTGATCATCGAACGCGCGTACGCACACATGGGCTCGTACGACGTGGGGGAGTGGCCCTGGTCCGTCCCCTGCGTACGCGAACTCCTGAGCGACGGGCTGCGTTTCAGCGCTCCGGTGACCTTCGTCGTCGGTGAGAACGGCTCGGGCAAGTCCACCCTGGTCGAGGCCCTCGCCGAGGGCTTCGGCCTGGACCCCTGGGGCGGCTCGCACGAATGGCGCTACGCGAGCCACCGCACGAAGTCCGTGCTGGGCGAGCGCATCCGCTTCGACGCGGCCCCCCGCGGCCGCCGGATGCTCTCCTCCTGGTCCGCCCGCCAGGGCTTCTTCCTGCGCGCCGAAACGGCACTGGACGCCCTCGGCCGGGAAGGGCTCGCCCCCGACTCGCGCAGCCACGGCGAGGGTTTCCTCGCGGCGTTCCGGGACAAGTTCCTGCGCCCCGGCCTGTACGTCCTGGACGAGCCGGAAGCGGCCCTGTCCTTCTCCTCCTGCCTCGAACTGATCGGCCACCTCGACCAGTTGTCCGCCGCCGGCGCACAGATCATCTGCGCCACGCACTCCCCGCTGCTGACCGCGCTCCCCGGCGCGGACATCATCGAGGTCGGCGACCACGGCATCCGCCGCACCTCCTGGCAGGACCTCGCCCTGGTCGACCACTGGCGCCGTTACCTCGCCGACCCGGCGGCCTATCTGCGGCACGTGCTGGACTGACCCCACGCCTTCGGCCGGCACCTGTCCGCCCCGCGAGGTCAGCCCGTCGCGGCGGTGGCCTCCCAGACGAACCCGTCCGGGTCGCTGAACGGCCTGGTGGCGCCGGAGATCACGATCCGGTGCGATCCGGTCCCGTCGGCGGGGACACCGGCGACCTTGGCCAGGGCGCGGCGCTTGTAGAGGGAGAGCTTGACGGTGCCCGGCCCGGTGGCGAACTCGACGTACTTGCCGCCGAAGCTCTTGCCCACGGTGAGGCCCTGCTCGACGTAGAACTGCTTGCCGGCCTTCACGTCCTCGACGCCCAGCAGGAGCACGACCTCGTCGATCTCGCGGGTGACCGGGCCGGTGTCCTTCTTCGCCGACGTCGCGATCTGCCAGATGGTGCCGTCCGGCGCCCGGACGACGCCGCCGTAGCCCCACAGCGACTTCGCGGCGGGCTTGAGGCCGGTGGCACCGGCGTCGAGAGCGGCGCGGAAGAGCGCGTCGACGTCGCCCGGCTGGGACACCAGGAGCGACAGTGTGAAACCGCGGAAGCCGCTCGTGGGGGCCTCGGACGCACGCACGCCCACCTGCGCCGGGTCCAGCCCGAAGGCGTCGGAGTAGAAACGGGCGGCGGCCGTGGGGTCGGCCACCTCCAGGGTGACGGAGTCGATGGATTCCATGCCTTCGACGGTAGGGGCGCCCGGGGCACTTCCGCTTCTCGGAAACTGACCGGTGCGGGCCGCGGCCCGGCCCCGGAAGCAGGGGAGGGCGAGCCGGCCGGCCCTCCCCTCCCTCCGGCGGCGACTCAGCTCGCGGCCTCGAAGCCTCGCAGCCGCAGGCTGTTGCCGACGACGAAGACCGAGGAGAACGCCATCGCGGCTCCCGCGATCATCGGGTTGAGCAGTCCGGCCGCGGCGAGCGGAAGCGCGGCCACGTTGTAGGCGAAGGCCCAGAACAGGTTGGACTTGATGGTGCCCAGCGTCCTGCGGGCCAGCCGGATGGCGTCGGCGGCGGCGCGCAGGTCGCCGCGGACCAGGGTGAGGTCGCCGGCCTCGATGGCGGCGTCGGTGCCGGTGCCCATGGCCAGTCCGAGGTCGGCCTGGGCGAGCGCGGCGGCGTCGTTGACTCCGTCGCCGACCATCGCCACCGATCGGCCCTCGCCCTGGAGGCGCTTGACGACGTCGACCTTGTCCTTGGGCATGACCTCCGCGATGACCTCGTCGATACCGACCTCCGCGGCCACCGCCTCGGCGACGGCCCTGTGGTCCCCGGTGAGGAGGATCGGGGTGAGCCCCAGGGCCCGCAGCCGGGTGACGGCTTCGGCGCTGGTGTCCTTGACCGCGTCGGCGACCTCGAGGACCGCCCGGGCCTTCCCGTCCCAGGCGACCGCGACCGCGGTGCGGCCCGCGGCCTCGGCGCCGGCCTTGGCGCGCGCCAGCTCCACGGGCAGTTCCACGGCCCGTTCCCGCAGGAGCCGCTCGCGGCCGACCAGGACGGCGTGCCCGTCGACGACGCCCCGCACTCCCAGGCCGGGGACGTTGGCGAAGTCCTCCGGTACGGGCAGGGTGCCCACGCGGCCGGCGGCGCCCGCGGCCACCGCCTGGGCGATCGGGTGCTCGGAGGCATGCTCCAGGGCGCCGGCCAGCCGCAGCACCTGGTCCTCGTCGGTCCCGTCGGCGGTGTGCGCGGTGAGCAGGGTCATGCGTCCGGTGGTGACGGTGCCGGTCTTGTCGAGAACGATGGTGTCCACTCGGTGGGTGGACTCCAGGACCTCGGGCCCCTTGATGAGGATGCCGAGCTGCGCGCCGCGCCCGGTGCCGACCATCAGCGCGGTCGGGGTGGCCAGCCCCAGGGCGCAGGGGCAGGCGATGATCAGGACGGCCACGGCGGCGGTGAACGCGGCGGACAGTTCCGCGCCGTTGCCGAGCCAGAAGCCGAGGGTTCCCAGGGCCAGGGCGATGACGACCGGGACGAAGACCCCTGAGATGCGGTCGGCGAGCCGCTGCGCCCGCGCCTTCCCGTTCTGCGCGTCCTCGACCAGCTCGGCCATGCGGGCCAGCTGCGTGTCGGCGCCGACCCGGGTGGCCTCGACCACCAGCCGGCCGCCCGCGTTCACGGTCGCCCCGGTGACCGCGTCCGCGATGCCGACCTCGGCGGGGACGGACTCGCCGGTGAGCATCGACGCGTCGACGGCCGAGGTGCCCTCGACGACGGTGCCGTCGGTGGCGATCTTCTCGCCGGGACGGACGAGGAAACGGTCACCGACCTTCAGCTCACCGACCGGGATCCGCTCCTCACGGCCGCCCCGGAGCACGGTGACGTCCTTGGCGCCCAGTTCCAGCAGGGCCCTCAGCGCGGCGCCGGCCCTGCGCTTGGAGCGGGCCTCGAAGTAGCGGCCGGCGAGGATGAAGGCGGTGACTCCGGCGGCGGCCTCCAGGTAGATGTTCCCGGCGCCGTCACTGCGGGCGATGGTCAGCTCGAAGGGGTGGGTCATGCCGGGTGTGCCCGCGGTGCCGAGGAACAGCGCCCACAGCGACCACAGGAACGCCGCCGAGGTGCCGACCGAGATCAGCGTGTCCATGGTGGCGGCGCCGTGCCGGGCGTTGGTGAGGGCGGCCTTGTGGAAGGGCCAGGCGGCGTACGTCACCACAGGCGCCGCGAGGGTCAACGACAGCCACTGCCAGTACTCGAACTGCAGCGCCGGCACCATCGCCATCGCGATGACCGGGACGGCCAGCACCACGGCGGTGACCAGCCGCTCCCGCAGCGGCCGGAGCTCGTCGGCGGCCTGGGCGCTCTCCGGCCCGGACTCGGGTTCGGCGCGCGGCGGCTCGGGCTCGCGGGCCGTGTAACCGGTCGCCTCGACCGTGGCGATCAGCTCCGGGACGGACACGTCACCGGTGTAGCTGACCTTGGCCTTCTCCGTCGCGTAGTTGACGGTGGCGGTGACCCCGCCCAGCCGGTTGAGCTTCCTCTCGATCCGGGCGGCGCACGAGGCGCAGGTCATGCCGCCGATGACGAGTTCGACCTCGGCGGTGTCGGGGACCGTGGTAGCCATCACTGCTCCTCGGGCTGGTCAGGAGAAAGGGAAGAGGGAGGGGGGAGGGGGGAGGGGGGAGGGAGGGGGAAGGGTCGGCGCCCGCAGGCCGTCCGGCGTCCCCTTTATACCCCCTAGGGGTATCATTCAAGGTTTGTCGGGGTGCGTACGGCGAGGGGGCTTGGCCGCCGAAGGGCCCACCCCGCCGTGTCCTGCCGTGGAGGTCAGTGAAAGGCGTGGACCACGGCGTGGCCCTTGCCCCGCCCGATCATCCACTTGTTGACCGGCGTGGTGATCGCGAACGCCACGGCGAAGCCTCCGAGCAGTGCCGACCAGAACAGCCCGTCCGACAGGTGCGCGTCCATCGCTCCCGGCGTCAGCGCGATGATGGCGTTGTCGACCAGTTCCATCACCGCGATGGAGACGGTGTCGGCGGCCAGCGCGACCTTGACCGCGGCCTTCAGGGGAACCCCGGCGCGCACCACCGCGAAGAGGGTGAACGAGTAGCCGAAGACGAAGGCCAGGGCGATCGCGAGGATCATCGTCGGCACGTTGCCCCACAGCAGGGCGGTGCCGATGGCCATGCCGAGGATCTCGCCGATGGCGCACCCGGTGAGGCAGTGCAGCGTCGCCTTCATCGCCGTCGCCCAGGACGCGCCGTGCGCGTCACTGTCGTGGCGCCCTCCGTGCCCACCGTGACCGCTGTGGTCGCTGTGGTCGCGACCGCCCGCCGGGGCCGAGCGGCCGTGTGCGGTACCGGAGTGGTGCGCGTGGTGGTCCATGGCCTTCATCCCCATTCGACGTCCCGCGAGGACCCGCGGCGGTCCCACGACGGGAACCATATACCCCCAGGGGGTATTCCGGAAGTCGGAGTCGGCCCAGTCCGGCACGGGGTGGGGTACCACCGGCGCCCCACCCCCACTCCAGCGGACGGGAGCCGGCGGCCCCGCGGTGCCGGGCCCGGGGATTGGGTACCCGGGCGGGCGCAGCGTCCCTGCCAGACGGAGGTCGTCGACATGACAACCGCGCACGATGCGAAATCCGCCCAGTCAAGGCGCGTCCGTTCGCAGCAGTCGTTGATGGGGGCACAAAGGCAACAGATCATCGGGCTGCTGATGATCGTCAGCGCACTGCTGCTCATCGTCGCCCCATGGATCGCGGGATATCCCGACACGGCCAAGGACGCCCACCGGAATGAGCTGGGAGTCGGAGTGATCGTGCTGCTGATCGCGGCAGCGCGGTTCATCTGGTACCCCGGGAAGTGGCCGGATCTGGTCGTGTTGTTGGCCGGCGCATGGATGATCGCCGCCCCCTGGGCGCTCAGTACGCAGAAAACCGCGGTGTTCGACGGTACGCAGGTGATGGATGTGGCCGTGGGCGTCGTTCTGGTGGTGCTCGCCGGCATCTCGCTGCTGATGCTGAAGCTGTCGGAACGGCACGGCGACCGTCAGTAGACGTGTCGACGGACTGCGGCCGCTGCCGCGCCCGCTCGGTTCCGCGTCTTGCCCACGGCCTGTGAGGGCCAACCGTCCCCCGAGGGCCGTCAGGGCACTGCGGCACCACGACGTCCTCTCCCGGGCGGAAGGTCGAGGCCGGCCAGAAGGGCGGAGCTCCTCGCACATCACTCGGAGGGCTGAAACCCCTTCGGCCATTCGGCCGGGAAGACCGCTTCGGGCGGGGGCGGTGCCGCTCGGCGGGACTACTTTCCACGGGGCTGGATTACGTACTGCCCGACACGGGGCCGGAGGGGCGGGCCCACCCGCGTCCGCGGCCGTTCGTGTGCCGCTGCCGAATGAGGAACGTGATGGCGACCCACACCGAGCCGGTGGCTCCCGTCCCTGTGGCCGAGCGCCGGGGGCGGGGCCACGTGGTGGTCACCTGGCTGACCACGACCGATCACAAGAAGATCGGCCACCTGTACCTCATCACGTCGTTCGGGTTCTTCCTGATCGGCGGCCTGCTCGCGATGGCGGTCCGGGCGGAGCTGGCGCGACCGGGGCTCCAGCTGCTGTCGAGCGAGCAGTACAACCAGTCGTTCACGATGCACGGCACGATCATGCTGCTGCTGTTCGCGACGCCGACGTTCGCCGGATTCGCCAACGCGATCATGCCGTTGCAGATCGGCTCCCCGGACGTCGCCTTCCCCCGGCTGAACATGCTGTCGTACTGGCTGTTCGCCCTCGGGGGCCTCATCGTGATGTCCAGCTTCCTCACCCCGGACGGCGCCGCCGACTTCGGCTGGACCGCTTATCCCCCGCTCAGCGGCGGCGAGCGCACCACCCACGTCGGCGGCGATCTGTGGATCATGGGCCTCGCGCTGGCAGGATTCGGCACCATCCTCGGCGCGGTCAACTTCATCACCACCATCATCTGCATGCGCGCTCCCGGCATGACCATGTTCCGGATGCCGATCTTCACCTGGAACGTGCTGCTCACCTCGGTCCTCGTGCTGCTCGCCTTCCCCGTGCTGGCTGCCGCCCTGTTCGCACTGGAGGCGGACCGGAAATTCGGTGCGCACGTCTTCGACCCGGAAAACGGCGGAGCCATCCTGTGGCAGCACCTGTTCTGGTTCTTCGGCCACCCCGAGGTCTACATCCTCGCCCTGCCCTTCTTCGGCGTGATCAGCGAAATCCTCCCCGTCTTCTCCCGCAAACCGATCTTCGGCTACATGGGCCTGGTCGGCGCCACCATCGCCATCACCGGCCTGTCCGCGACCGTCTGGGCGCACCACATGTTCGCCACCGGCGCCGTGCTGCTGCCGTTCTTCTCCTTCATGAGCTTCCTCATCGCCGTCCCCACCGGAGTGAAGTTCTTCAACTGGATCGGCACGATGTGGAAGGGTTCGATCTCCTTCGAGCCCCCGATGCTGTGGGCGGTCGGCTTCCTGGTCACCTTCCTCTTCGGCGGCCTGACCGGTGTCCTCCTGGCCTCGCCGCCCGTGGACTTCCACGTCACGGACAGCTACTTCGTGGTCGCGCACTTCCACTACGTGCTCTTCGGCACGATCGTGTTCGCGATGTTCGGCGGATTCAGCTTCTGGTGGCCGAAGATGACCGGCACCATGCTCGACCACCGGCTGGAGAAGATTCACTTCTGGACACTGTTCGTCGGCTTCCACACGACCTTCCTGGTCCAGCACTGGCTCGGCGCCGAGGGCATGCCCCGCCGCTACGCCGACTACCTCGCCGCCGACGGCTTCACCGCCCTCAACGCCATCTCCTCCATCGGCGCCTTCCTCCTCGGTCTGTCCACCCTGCCCTTCCTCTACAACGTCTGGAAGACCGCCAAGGTCGGCGAGCGGATCGAGGTCAACGACCCCTGGGGGTACGGACGCTCGCTGGAATGGGCGACCTCCTGCCCGCCGCCCCGCCACAACTTCGTCACCCTGCCCCGGGTCCGGTCGGAGTCTCCCGCCTTCGACCTGCATCACCCCACGATCGCCGGCCTCGACCAGGCGGAGAACATGGGGCAGCGCGACGTCTTGGACCCCAGCGGTCAGCGGAGCGACCGGACATGACGAGCCATCACGCCCGTCGCCCTTCCCCCGACGTCGCCTCGGCCCTCGCGGCCGAGGCGGAGGGCTTCCTGCTGGCACGGTCGCACCGGGCCGCGGCGCGCCGGGAGGCGCAGACCCTGTGCGACGCACTCCCTTGGCTGACCACCGCGCAGGCGGAAGAACTGACGCGTCACTACATCAGCCACCGCATCGCCGTGTCCCGCCAGATGCTCAGCGCGACAGTGCACCGCGCCGACGAGCTGCGCCGGGAGTACGAGGCCCGGTACCAGCAGTTGCGGGGCACCCTGCTCAGACGCCATGCCGCCTGGGCGTCGGGCGTACTGGCCTGCGCCGCCGGCGTCAGTGGCGCGCTGTGTGCGTTGGCGCGCTAGGTGTATTGCCCTGTGAGGTTGGGGACGCGGCTGGCGGGTGGTTTGCCTGCGAGCGCGGTGTGTCCGCGGTGGTGATTGAAGGTGTGCGGCCACTGCGGGAACGCTTCGCGGCGCTCGGCTTCTGACCGGTAGGGGCGGGCGTAGGCCCATTCGTCGAGCAGGGTGCGGTTGAAGCGTTCGACCTTGCCGTTGGTCTGCGGGCGGTAGGGCCGGGTGCGTTTGTGGGCGATCCCGGCCGTGGTGAGCAGGTCGCGCCAGTCGCGTGAGCGGTAGCAGGAGCCGTTGTCGGTCAGGACGCGTTCGACGGTGATCCCGGCCTGGGTGAAGAACGCCTGGGCTCGGGTCCAGAAGGCGGTGGCGGTCTCCTTCTTCTCGTCGGAGAGGATCTCGCTGTAGGTGAGGCGGGAGTGGTCGTCGACGGCGGTGTGCAGGTAGCTGTAACCGGCGTTCTTGCGGTTCCTGCGGCCCGCTTGCCGGCCCAGGGCCTTGTGGCCGCCGTCGTCGGGGATGTTGCCGAGTTTTTTGACGTCGATGTGCACCAGCTCGCCGGGCCGCTCGCGTTCGTAGCGGCGGACGGCGTGGCCGGTGGCCCGGTCCAGGTGGGTGAGGCGGGCCAGGCCGAAGCGGGTCAGCACCCGGTGCACGGTCGAGGGCACCAGGTGCAGCAGGTGGGCGATGCGGGCCGGGCCCCAGCGGCGCAGGAGGCGGACCTTGATGATCCGGCGCTCGGTGCGGGTCGGGGTGCGGCGCGGGCTGGTGTGCGGACGGCAGGAACGGTCGGACGTGCCGGCCTCGTCGAACTGCCGGTAGCGTTCGGCCCAGCGCTGGGCCGTGGTCGGCGAGACCTGGAAGCGTTCCGCGACCCGGCGCAGGGGCCAGCCGTCCTCGACCACACAGCGGGCCAGACGCAGCCGTCCGGTCTCGGTCAGGGGTGCATTACGGTGGGGCACGAGGGCCTTTCTGCCGCCGGTGCAGATGTCGCAATCCACACCAGGCCAGAAGGCCCTCACCCATTTCAAGATCGATCAGCCGTGAGCCCTGTCACCGTCCACAACCTCCCGGGACAGAACAGCTAGGAGACGCGCTCGGGCGTACGGTCGAGTTCGGCCTGCAGGCGGCGTGTGATCTCGGTGAGGCGGTCTTTGCCGACGGGGTGGCCCTGGGCTCGGATCGCCGCTTCGACGTGGCGGCGGGAGATACGTCCTTGGCGGCCCAGGGGAGCGGCGCGGCCGAGAACCAGGAGCGTTGGCGTGGAAGCGCTGGGCTGCCGACCCTTGATCGGGCTGTGGGGCTGACGCGCCTCCGCCACTTCGGCCGGAGGGTTCGCCACGTCCGCGATGTCCTCCGCCACAACTTCAGGCCGTGCTTGTGCCGCGCCCTTCGAGGCATCGGCCGTGTCGCTGTTCAGAGCGGGCCGCAGCACGTTCTCGACGTGAGTGTGGCGCTGAGCACTGACCGGTTCAGTCGAGTGCCGTCCGGTGGGGTGGCGGCGTATGACGAGATCCAGGGAAGTGGCTCGACGCGAACTCGGTCGGCCCGACCACGGCCCTCCGCTACGAGGCCACCGTCCGCAACCACATCGTCGCCCACCTCGGCCTGTGTGAGCTGCGGTCCTTGAACAAGCCCTCGGTCATTCAGGGCTGGATTCGCACACTGCAGGACGGCGGCTTCGAGGTGTCGACGATCGAGGGTATCTTCGACATCCTCTCCAGCATCCTGGGCATGGCCGTGGAGGACGGGCTGCTGCCGAAGAACCCGTGCAAGTCGAAGTCGGTCAAGCTGCCGACCGCGACCAAGAAGAAGATCGTCCCTTGGTCCGTGGAGCGTGTGCGTGCCGTCATCGCCGGGTTGCCCGAGCGCTTCCAGGCCGGCGGCAAGCTCGCCTTCGGCTGCGGCCTGCGCCAAGGGGAGGTCTTCGGCTTCGCCGTCGAGGACATCGACTTCAAGGGCGGCTGGATCCACGTCAACCGGCAGGTGCGGCTCGTCGGCACGAAGCCGGTCTTCGCTCTGCCCAAGGGCAACCGGATCCGATCAGTGCCGCTGCCGGCTCAGCTGGCCACTGCCCTCAAGGCCCGTATGAGGCGGTTCCCACCGACGACGGTCACGCTCCCTTGGGCAAAGCCGGACGGCGAGCCCAAGTCCTTCCCACTCCTCTTTGCCGACGAGAAGGGCCGGGCCTACAACCGCAGCGTTTTCAACATGGGCGCTTGGAAGCGAGCCCTGGTCGCCGCCGGCGTGATCCCTCCCCGCGAGCGCGGAGCAAGGTACCTCCAGGCGGCGCCGGAGGACGGCATGCACGCCCTCCGGCACGCGTACGCCTCAGTGCTCCTGGACGCGGGGGAGAGCATCAAGGCGATCTCCGAGTACCTCGGCCACTCGGATCCCGGCTTCACGCTCCGGACGTACACGCACCTGCTGCCGTCCAGCGAGAGCCGGACCCGCAGGGCGATCGACGATGCCTTCGCAGACGCGGGTGGCAGGGGCGACCCGCCCGCCACCGAGGGCACATCAGTGGCCTCGGCCGAACCATTGTGTCCTCAATGCGCCTTGGTTGCCTGACGGCCCGACACATGACCAGGGTGGGCTGAAAGCTTCTCGCACCTCCCTGTGGCGGGCAGAACCTCGGTTACACCGACAGCAGCTGTGTGATCGACAGGGCCGCGGCGGAGAGTCGGGTTCTTACGGCGTCGACGTCGATCTCATCGGCCCGGTGGCGCGGGATGGTGGCCGTGATGGAGCCGACCACGGTGTGCTGGGCGAAGTACGGCACGGCGATGCCGTAGCCGTCCGGGATGCGTTCACCGTCTCCGACGGCCCAGCCGCGGTCGCGTACCTGGGCCAAGTCCTTCTGGATCGTGGTGCGATGCAGTGGCGTGCGCTCGGTGTATGTGACCAGCGGAAGGTCGGAGAGGGTGTCGTCGGGCAGGAAGGCGAGGATGGCTTTGCCCGCGGCGCCCGCGGCGAGAGGGACATCCGATCCGGTAGGCAGGTCGTAGTGGATCGGTTTGCTGCCTGGTACGACGGCGGTCATGCGTGCCGTCCGGGTGGCCGGGTCGTACTCGGCCAGACCGATGGTTTCCCCGGTCTGCTGTGCCAGGTCCCGCAGTGTTGGGAAGACGATCGGGGTGATGGAGTGGAGCGGCCCGAGTGCGGCTGCCCAGCGCAGTAGCAGCGGCCCGGCCACGGCGTGCTCCCCGTGGGTGGTGGCGAGCCCTGTGGCGAGTGCGGTGTCGAGGAGCCGGGCGGCGGTCGCAGGGTTGCCTCGCAGTACGCGAGCCAGCGCCCGCCCTCCCAACGGCAGAGGCGCCGAAGCGGTGAGCGCGGAGATCAAGCGTTCAATCCGAGCAGTGGCCGAACCGCCGTCTTCGGTGGGACTCGGGCTGGTGGGGGTCGCTCGGCCGTGTTCCGGCGTTGACCGGGGCGCTGGTGCGGTCAGGCTGCCGACCTTGAGGGCGGTCTCGCGGACGAGGGGGGCGAAACGTGCAAGGTCGGCGTGACGGGTCTCGTGCCGGGGGCGGGTGGCGGAAACCGCCCCCAGCAGACCCGCCGCTTGGAACGGGGCGGCGACTCCGGCGGCCAGGGCGACGTGCTGTCCGATACTGATCGTCACACCGTCCTCGCGTCCCTGGTGCAGGAGACGCTGCAGTTCCGCGACGTCGGTTACGGTGTCCGGCGTGTGCGCGACCAGGTCGAGGCGGGCGAGGACGTCGGGGCCCAGCTCGGCGAGCATGGCACGGCCGGCCGCGCCGGCGTGCAGGGGGATCACGGCGCCGGGGTCGAGCCGGTAGCGGACGGGACCGTCCGGAATCGCGGACAGGGCGACGAAGCCCTCCGTGCGAACGGGGTCGTACAGGGACAGCAGGATGGTGGCGTCGCAGGCCCGGGCGAGTTCCTCGGCCAGTGGACGGGCCTGGCCGAGCAGCGGGTGCGAGCGGTGGAGCCGGTCCGCGAGGACGCGTAGCCGGGGTCCGCAGACGTAGGTGGCGTTCACTGTCTGCGTCGCCAGGTCGCGCTCGGTGAGCGCGTGGAGGGTCCGGTGGACCGTGCTGCGGCTGAGGCCGAGGTTTTCGGCAAGCTCGCGCACGCCCCAGGGCAGCTCCGGTGGCCGACGGGTGAGGGCGTCGAGGGTGGCGACGATCCGGTCGTTGACGGCCGATCCGCTGCTCACAGCGACCACCGCCAGGCGTGACTCATCGACTCGCTCCACAGCGACGCGAGCATGCGCGGACGCTCCATCCTCCGCCTTCCCCCTGCCGTTTCTCACCTGGTCGGCCACTGTACGTGGCGTCTTTCGGCGCGGGCGCCCCGCTGCTGTCGCCGGTCGCTCGCGGTCGCGGTCGGGCCGTCCGCGTTTCGAGCGGGACGCGTCCGAGGGTTGACAGCAGGCGAAGACCGGCCAGACACTCACCGAACAGTTTACAGGACGCTGTCCCATTTTTTGCACAGCGAGGTGCGAGATGTCAGTCCCCACGGACACTGCAGAGGTGACCCCCGTCACCGACGAACGCCGCCGTAAAGCGAAGAAGGCCACCACCGTGGCCGCCTTCGGCACGTTCATCGAGTACTACGACTTCAGCGTCTACGGCTATGTCGCCGCGACCCTGTCGATCGTCTTCTTCCCCAGCGACAATCCGACCGTCAGCCTGCTCAACACCTTCCTGGTGTTCGGCTCGGCCTTCGTCGTTCGCCCGCTGGGCGCCCTGTTCTTCGGCCGCCTCGGCGACCGCGCCGGCCGCCGGGTCAGCCTGGTGGCGAGCATCGGCCTCATGAGCCTGGCCGCGGCCCTGACCGGACTGCTGCCCGGCTACGCCACCATCGGCGTGGCCGCCCCCATCCTGCTGGTCATCCTCCGCATGCTCCAGGGCTTCTCCACCGGAGGCGAGATCGGCGGCGCCGCCAGCTACATCCGGGAGTGGGCGCCCAAGGAACGGCGCTCGCTGTACATCTCGTTCATCCCCGGCGTGGGAGTGTTCGGCAAGGCGTGCGCGGCGGGCATGGCCGCGCTGGCCGCCTCCCTCGTACCGGAAGACTCCATGGAGGCGTGGGGCTGGCGCCTGCCGTTCCTCCTCGCGGTGCCACTGGGCCTGCTCTGTCTGTACCTGCGCCTCAAGATCGAGGACACCCCCGAGTTCCGCGACACCGACGTCACCGAGCGCACCAACCGCAAGCCGCTCAAGGAACTCATGGCCGACCACCGCGGGCCGCTGACCAAGGTCATGGCGATCTCCACCGTGCAGAATGTCGGCACCTACGTCGGCACCGTCTTCGTGGCGTCCTACCTGAGTACCGTCCTGGACTTCAGCAAGGGCCAGGCCGCGACCATCGTGCTGCTCGCCGTGCTCACGGCCGCCGTGTTCATCCCCCTGTGTGGACAGCTCGGCTCACGACTGGGCGGCAAGCGCGTCCTGATCGTCTCCTACATCGCCTACATCGCCCTCACCATCCCGTCGTTCCTGCTCATGGGCAGGGGATCGGTGGGCCTGGCCATCGCCGGTCTGGTCCTCGGCATGGTTCCGTACGCCCTGTGCCAGGCAGGCACCTACACGGTGATGCCGGAGTTCTTCCCCGTCCAGGTACGCAACACCGGCGTCGCCTTCGGCCACAGCATCGGTGCCGTCATCGGCGGCGGAGCTGGCCCCTACGTCAGCACCTGGCTCATCGACGCCACCGGCAGCACCCTCGTGCCCGCCTACATCCTCGTCGCCTTCGGCCTGTTCGGCCTCGCCCTCGCCCTCGGCGCGGTACGCCGCAGCACCTCGGCCGACCACCTCTACGCCTGACCGACCCCCCATGATCGAACGGACCGGACACCCATGTCGTCCCTCTACGTCTCCGACCCCATCCACCCCCGCGTCCTGGACGAACTGCACAGGATGGGCCAGGTCCACCTCGGCTACGGCCCCACCGCCACTCCCTACACAGCGGTCCAGGAGAGCGTCGAGGCGGTCATGCTGCGCGCCGAGCGGTTCACCGCCGACAAGATCCAGGCGTCCAGCCGTCTGAAGATCATTGCCCGACACGGGGTGGGCACCGACAACGTCGACATCCAGGCGGCCACCGCCGCCGGCGTGTGGGTCACCGTCACGCCCGGCAGCAACGCCCGCTCCGTCGCCGAGCACGTCTTCGCGCTCACCCTGGCTCTCGCCCGTCGCATCCCGGCCGCCACGGCGGGTACCGCCGCCGGCCAGTGGACCGCCATCAAGCCCGCGCTTACCGGATTCGAACTGCAGGGCCGCACACTGGGCCTGCTCGGCTTCGGACGCATCGCCGCCCTGACCGCCGGCATCGCCCGCGGCTTCGGCATGCCCGTGCTGGTCTCCGACCCCTACGTCGCTCCGGACACCGTGGAGCAGCAAGGCGCCCGGCTCGTCCCCTTCGACGACCTCATCGTCCAGAGCGACGTGCTGAGCCTGCACGCCCCCCTCACCGCGGCGACCAAGCACGTCGTCGATGCCGAGGCCATCGCCCGGATGCGCCCGGGAACCGTACTGATCAACACCGCGCGCGGCGGACTCGTCGATGAGGCCGCCGTTCTGGCGGGACTGGAGTCCGGTCACCTGGGCGGCGCGGCCCTCGACGTCCTGGACGGTGAGTCGACCGACATGCAGGACCCCCTCCCGCACAGTCCGGAACTCGCGGCCCGGCTCGGCAGCCTGGACAACCTGATCGTCACGCCGCACATCGCCGGGCAGACCAGCCAGTCGCTGCTGGCCGCGGGCACCCAGGCCCTCGCCTGCATCCAACAGGCCCTCGCAGGCCAGGACCCGGAGCACGCCGTCAACGCCATCAGCGCCGCAGCCTGAACCCCGCCCTCACCTTCCCGGAGACGAGAACGCCTTGTTCATCAACGCCTCGACCGACAACATCGACATCGCCCCCGCCTGGGAACGCGCCGACCTGGACGAGGTGAAAAGGCTCGCCCAGTACCCGGTCGCGCTCGTCGGCGACGTGCAGGCCCGAATGGGCATCATGGCCGCGGCCATCCGTCCTGTGACCCCGGCACCGCGACTGGCCGGCACCATCCTGCCCGTCCTCGCCCGCGAGGGCGACAACCTCGCCATCCACCGGGCCCTGGACGACGCCCGCCCGGGCGACGTCCTCGTCGTCAACGCCAACGCCGAGATCAACCGCGCCGTGTTCGGTGACCTCCTCGGCGAAATCTGTCTCGCCAAGGGCGTCACCGGCATCGTCATCGACGGAGCCGTCCGCGACGTCGAAGAACTCGCCGGCCAGGGACTCGCCGTCTACGCCCGCGGTATCTCCCCCGCCGGCCCTTGGAAGAACGGCCCCGGCCGCATCGGCTACCCCGTCGCCTGCGGCAACGTCGTCTGCAATCCCGGCGATGCCATCCTCGGCGACAGCGATGGCATCGTCGTCATCCCTCGACGTGATCTCACCGCCGTCGTCGAACGGACCCTGGCCCAGGAGCAGACCGAGCAGAGGATGCGCGAGGCCATCAACGCGGCTGCCCAGCTCGCCCACTGACCACGGCCTGAGCCAGACCCCTGCACCACGCGTCGCTCGCTGCCTGGACCCCACCGCACAGTGGTCCTGGCGGGACGCGTGCAGTGCGGGAACCGGGGATGGACGGCACATGAGGGTGCCGTCCATCCCCGGCAGACCGCTCACCGTTACGGCGTGGACGTACGGCGGCACGTCCGCCCGGCAGGGCACACCTGAGTCCCCGGCCGAACCAATGTGCCCTTAAAGTGCCCTGACCCCCCGAAGGCGCCTCCGGCACACGATGAGGGCGGAGCCCGAAAGCCCCGCCCGAATCCCGCGAAACCCCAGGTCAGGACAGCTCAGGGCCACACCAGGCAGTACGCCTGATGCCCCGCCTCGTGCAGTCGGTGGCTGAAGTCCTGCCACTCGTGCAGCAGTTGGTACACGTTGAACGCGTCCCGCGGGCCGCCCCGGTCCGGGACCGTCGACCAGATGAAGGCGGCCGCGCCGACCGCCTCCTCGCCTATGCCGCGCAGGGGGTCGACGACCGTCATGGGGAGTTTCACGACCGCGTAGTCGGGGTGGAGGACGACCAGTTCCAGGGGCGGGACCTTGTGCAGGGGGACGCCTTCGATGCCCGTGAGGACCATCGCGGCCATGGTTTCCGGCTTGATCTTGGTGAACATGCCGTTCATGCCGAGCTCGTCGCCGCCGAGTTCCTCGGGGCGCATCGAGATCGGGACGCGGGCCGCGGTGGCGCCGTCCGGCGCGCCGAAGTACTTGTACGTCACCCCCACCCGGCCACCATTTCCGCTCCCTGCCCCTCGCAGAGGGCCGATCCGCCGGTCGATCCGCTCGGACTCGCCCGGTACCCCGCGTACCCGACGTGCCTCGTCCGCGTTTTCCGCGTTCTCCGCTTCTCGCCGGTGCCTTCCCCGCCGGGCGCGTCGAGGACCCAGGTCATCGGTCCCCTCGCCCAGTCCGCCACCGCGATGCATATCTCCACCCGACTGCTTTTCTAGGACGCGTGCCCCCGCCGCGCAACCCGATCATCGTGTCAGTGACCTCCCCCACGGCCGCCCGCCGAAACGTACGGTGAAACATCCGCCCGCGGGATCTTCGCAGCCTCCGGCCGCCCGGCCGTGTGAGCTGTGTGTATCAGACGCCAGTTTCGCAGATCGTGGCGGATCGGGGGCCGGATGCCCGAGGCCGCCCCTGGCCTACCCTGAACAAGTCACACGCACCCGCAGCCCGGAGTACCCGGGACGTCGGAGAAGGTCGGAGAAGTCGCAGGTCATGAGCGAACTGCCATATTCATACGAAGCCCAAGCCTCGCAGGCGCTGTTCGATCGTGCCGCGGCCGTCACTCCCGGTGGCGTGAACTCGCCGGTGCGCGCCTTCCGCGCCGTCGGCGGTACGCCCCGGTTCATGGTGTCCGGCAGCGGTCCGTATCTGACCGACGCCGACGGGCGGGAGTACGTCGACCTCGTCTGCTCGTGGGGTCCGATGATTCTCGGACACGCGCACCCCGAGGTGATCGCCGCCGTGCAGGAGGCCGTCGCGCGCGGTACGTCCTTCGGCACGCCCGGTGAGGGCGAGGTCGCGCTCGCCGAGGAGATGGTCGCCCGGATCGAGCCGCTGGAGCAGGTGCGGCTCGTCTCCAGCGGGACGGAAGCCACCATGTCGGCGATCCGGCTCGCCCGCGGGTTCACGCAGCGCACCAAGGTGATCAAGTTCGCCGGGTGCTATCACGGGCACGTCGACTCCCTGCTCGCCTCCGCCGGCTCGGGTGTCGCCACGTTCGCGCTGCCGGACACGCCCGGTGTCACCGGCGCCCAGGCCGGCGACACCATCGTGCTGCCGTACAACGACCTCGACGCCGTGCACGCCGCGTTCGCCGCGCACCCCGGTGAGATCGCCTGCCTGATCACCGAGGCATCGCCCGGCAACATGGGCGTCGTACCGCCGCTGCCCGGCTTCAACCAGGGGCTGAAGGACGCGTGCGCGGCGAACGGCGCGCTGTACATCTCCGACGAGGTCATGACCGGGTTCCGGACCAGCCGCGCCGGGTGGTACGGCGTCGACGGCGTGCGGCCCGACCTGATGACCTTCGGCAAGGTGATGGGCGGCGGCTTCCCGGCGGCGGCCTTCGGCGGGCGCGCCGACGTCATGGCGCACCTCGCCCCGGCCGGGCCCGTCTACCAGGCCGGCACCCTCTCCGGTAACCCCGTCGCCACCGCCGCAGGGCTCGCCCAGCTGCGGCTGCTCGACGACGCCGCGTACGAGACGGTCGACGCCGTGTCGGCGCGGATCCAGGCGCTCGTCTCCGAGGCGCTGACCAAGGAGGGCGTGGCGCACACGCTGCAGAACGCCTCCAACATGTTCTCGGTCTTCTTCACCGACGCCCCGGTGCGCGACTACGAGGACGCCAAGGCACAGGAGTCGTTCCGCTTCACCGCGTTCTTCCACTCCCTCCTCGCGAACGGCGTCTACCTGCCGCCGTCGTCCTTCGAGTCCTGGTTCGTGTCCACCGCGCACGACGAGCGGGCCGTCCAGCGGATCGCCGACGCCCTCCCGGCGGCGGCCCGAGCGGCAGCGGAGGCGACCGAGTGAGCGCCGTGAAGAAGAGCGACGACGTCACCGTCGTCCACCTGATGCGGCACGGCGAGGTCGCGAACCCGGACGGGATCCTGTACGGCCGTCTCGCCGGTTACCACCTCTCCGAGCTGGGCCGGCGCATGGCCGACCGGGTCGCCGAGCACCTCGCCCCCCGCGACATCGTCCATGTCGGCGCCTCCCCGCTGGAGCGGGCGCAGGAGACGGCCCAGCCGATCGCCAAGGCGCACGGCCTGGACATCGCCACCGACGAGCGGCTGATCGAGGCCGACAACGTCTTCCAGGGCAAGACCTTCGGCATCGGTGACGGCGCGCTGCGCCGCCCGGCCAACTGGAGGCACGTCGTCAACCCGTTCAAGCCGTCCTGGGGCGAGCCGTACGTCGACCAGGTCATCCGCATGATGGGCGCGCTGAACGCGGCCAAGGACGCGGCGCGCGGGCACGAGGCGGTGCTGGTCAGTCATCAGCTGCCGATCTGGATCGTGCGCTCCTACGCCGAGCGGCGGCGCCTGTGGCACGACCCGCGCAAGCGGCAGTGCACGCTCGCCTCGCTGACCACCTTCACCTACCAGGGCGACCGGATCGTCTCCGTCGGCTACAGCGAGCCGGCCCGCGATCTCGTCCCCGCCCATCTGCTCGCCGGCGCCAAGCCGGTGAAGGGGAAGGGCAAGGCCTTCGGGGCGTGACGCGCGGTAATGCCGGTAACCCCGGGAACCACGGCAAGGGCGGCAACCCCGGCAACCCCGGCAAGGGCGGCAAGCGCCATCGCCGTGGGGCTTCCGCAGGGCTCCGCAGGGCCTTCTAGGGCTTCGTTGCGAAACCTCCGCACTTGACGGGAACCTCCGCCTTCGTCGCGTCCTCTGAGTGAGTGACCACCAGGGGACGTGACGATCGGGGATGTCATGCGCGCTCTCACTCGCAGGGGAATGATCGGGCTCGGCGCGGGTGCCGCCGCCGTTTCACTGGCCGGCTGCGGCGGCCTCACGGGCTCGGACGGTGCGGACCGTGCCGGCGGTTCCCGCCCCGGGGGCGACGACCGTCCCGGGGCGCCGGAACCGGAGCCGTCGAAGACCGCCCGTCCGATCGGTGACGGCTCCACCTCCTTCACCGGCAAGCAGCCCCACCAGCCCGACCGGCCGGTGCCGCTGGAGCCGGGCCGGACGCCGCCGCAGTTCGTCGTCTTCTCCTGGGACGGGGCCGGGGAGGTCGGCAACGGGCTCTTCCCGCGCTTCCTGGACCTCGCCAAGGAGCACGGCGCGCACATGACCTTCTTCCTCTCGGGCCTGTATCTGCTCCCCGAGTCGAAGAAGCGCCTCTACGACCCGCCGAACAACCCGCGCGGCGCCTCCGACATCGGCTACCTCACCGACGGCCACATCAAGGACACGCTGAAGAACGTGCGCCGGGCCTGGCTCGAGGGCCACGAGATCGGCACCCACTTCAACGGTCACTTCTGCGCCGGCTCCGGCAGCGTCGGCAACTGGACGCCGCGGCAGTGGCGCAGCGAGATAGAGCAGGCCACGTCGTTCGTGAAGGAGTGGCGGACCAACTCCGGCTGGACCGACCTGGAGTCCCTGCCCTTCGACTACGACAAGGAGCTCGTCGGCGGCCGTACGCCCTGCCTGCTCGGCCAGGACAACCTGCTGCCCACCGCCCGCGAGCTCGGCTGGCGCTACGACGCCTCCTCGCCGGGCGGACGCCAGGTCTGGCCGGCGAAGAAGCAGGGCATATGGGACCTTCCCCTGCAGCAGATACCTTTCCCCGGACGTTCCTTCGAGGTCCTGTCGATGGACTACAACATGCTCGCCAACCAGTCGCTCAACTCGACCAACGCACCCGCCCACAACCACCCGGGCTGGCGACGGCAGTCGGCGCAGGCGTACATATCGGGTTTCAGGCGGGCCTACGAGACGAATCGGGCGCCCTTCTTCATCGGCAACCACTTCGAGCAGTGGAACGGCGGCATCTACATGGACGCCGTGGAGGAAGCGCTCCGGCACATCGCGCGCGAGAAGGAGAAGGGCGGCGACGTGAGGCTCGTCTCCTTCCGGCAGTTCACCGACTGGCTGGACGCGCAGAAGCCGGAGGTGCTGGACCGGCTGCGCACCCTGGACGTCGGACAGGAACCGGCCGGCGGCTGGAAGAACTTCCTGAAGGAGACGGACGGCGCCGCCGTATCGGGCGCCACCGCCGGAACGGGCACCGGATCAGGGACCGGCAACGCCGCCTGAAATGCGGGTTTCCACCCGCAAGGGGGGTGCGCAAGATCCCCAGAACGGGCATGCGAAACTTTTCACATGAGTGCCGCCAGTCGCGCCCCCCAGCGCTCGAACCGAGCCCTTCAGCGCTCGAACCGTGCCACCCGTGCCATCCGCGCGCCCCGCGTCCGCCGTCGCGCCACTCTGGCCGCCGGTGCCGCCGCGGCCGCACTGCTCGTCTCCGCGTGCAGTTCCGGCGGCACGTCCGGCGGGGGCGGCGACACCAACTTCGTCGCCGGCAGCGACGGCATCTCCACGGTCGCCAAGGGCGAGCGCGACGCCGCGCCCGACCTGTCCGGCAAGACGCTGGAGGGCAAGCAGCTCGACGTCGCCGACTACAAGGGCAAGGTCGTCGTCCTCAACGTCTGGGGCTCCTGGTGCAACCCGTGCCGCGCGGAGGCCAAGTACTTCGCCAAGGTGTCCGAGGAGTACGCCGACCAGGGCGTGCAGTTCGTCGGCATCAACACCCGGGACACCAGCACCGGGGCCGCGCTCGCCTTCGAGAAGGACTTCGGCATCACCTACCCGAGCCTGTACGACCCCACGGGCAAGCTGATGCTCCGCTTCGAGAAGGGCACCCTCAACCCGCAGGCGATCCCCTCCACCCTGGTCCTGGACCGCGACGGGAAGATCGCCGCCCGCACACTGTCCCCGCTCAGCGAGGAACGCCTGCTGAAGATGCTCGAGCCGGTCGTCGCGGAGAAGTGACGTGACCGCCCTGCACACGCTCGCCGCAGAGACGGGCTACAACGGCACGGTGCTCAACGGCGCCCTCCTCGTCGCCCTGCCCATCGCCCTGCTGGGCGGGCTCGTCTCCTTCTTCTCGCCCTGCGTGCTGCCGCTGGTCCCCGGCTACCTCTCCTACGTCACCGGCGTCTCCGGCACCGACCTCGCCGAGGCCCGGCGCGGCCGGATGGTCGCCGGCGCCTCCCTGTTCGTCCTCGGCTTCACCGCCGTGTTCGTCTCCGGCGGCGCCTTCTTCGGCTACTTCGGGCAGACGCTGCAGGAGCAGTCGAGCGTGCTGTCCAAGGTGCTCGGCGTCCTGATGATCCTCATGGGTGTGTTCTTCATGGGCCTGATGCCCTGGCTCACCCAGCGCGAGTTCCGCTTCCACAAGCGCCCGGCGACCGGGCTGGTCGGCGCCCCCGTCCTCGGCGCCCTGTTCGGCATCGGCTGGACCCCCTGCATCGGCCCCACCCTCGCCTCCGTACTGACCCTGTCCGCGCAGCAGGAGAGCGCCGGACGCGGCGCCATATTGACCGTCGCGTACTGTCTGGGGCTGGGCCTGCCCTTCGTGCTCGCCGCCGTGGCCTTCCGCAAGGCGCTCGGTGCCTTCGGCTGGGTCAAGCGGCACTACGTCTGGGTCATGCGCATCGGCGGCACGATGATGATCGTGACCGGTGTGCTGCTGCTGACCGGCGCGTGGGACAGCCTCGTGGCGGAGATGCAGACCTGGTCCAACGGCTTCACTGTGGGGATCTGACCCGATGAGCAAGACGACAACCGACGACACCCCCCAGGCCGCCGACGACCAGGACCTCGGCGCCGCCGGCTCCCAGCTGTCCACCGCCCCCACCGAGGAGCCGCCCAACCTGCCCTCCCTGGGCGTCATCGGCTGGGCCCGCTGGTTCTGGCGGCAGCTCACCTCCATGCGGGTCGCGCTGCTGCTGCTCCTGCTGCTGTCGCTGGGCGCCATCCCCGGCTCGCTCATCCCGCAGACCGGCATCGACGAGACCGCGGTCGCCGACTTCCGCGAGCGCCACGACGTCCTCGCGCCGGTCTACGACAAGCTCGGGCTCTTCAACGTCTACAGCTCGGTGTGGTTCTCGGCGATCTACATCCTGCTGTTCATCTCCCTCATCGGCTGCATCGTGCCCCGCACCTGGCAGTTCGTGGGCCAGCTGCGCGGTCGTCCGCCGGGCGCGCCCCGCCGGCTGACCCGGCTGCCCGCCCACACCACCTGGCGCACCGGGGCCGAGCCCGATCAGGTCCGCGAGGCCGCGCTCGCCCTGCTGAAGAGGCGCCGCTTCCGCGCCCACCTCGCCGGTGACGCCGTCGCCGCCGAGAAGGGCTATCTGCGCGAGGTCGGCAACCTGCTCTTCCACATCGCGCTGATCGTGATGCTGATCGCCTTCGGCTGGGGCCAGCTGTTCAAGTCCGAGGGCAACAAGCTGATCGTCGAGGGCGACGGCTTCTCCAACACGCTCACCCAGTACGACGACTTCAAGTCCGGCAGCCTCTTCACCAACGACGACCTGGTGCCGTTCAGCTTCCACGTGAAGGAGTTCACCGGTACCTACGAGCGCACCGGCCCCAACAAGGGCACCCCGCGCACGTACGAGACCGAGCTCACCTACACCGAGGGCGCCGACGGCGAGGAGAAGACGGCCCTCGTCAAGGTGAACAAGCCACTGAAGATCGGCGACGCCAAGGTCTACCTCGTCAGCCACGGCTACGCACCCGTCGTCACCGTCCGCGACGGCAAGGGAAAGATCGTCTTCCAGGACGCCGTGCCGCTGCTGCCGCTCGACGCCAACGTCACCTCCTCCGGCGTGGTCAAGGTCCTCGACGGCTACCGCAACCCCCAGGGCGAGAAGGAGCAGCTCGGCTTCAACGCCTTCTTCGTGCCCACCTTCGGCGGCTCGGCGAGCGGCACGATGCTCTCCCAGTTCCCGGCGCTCGACTATCCGGTGCTCGCGCTGTCCGCCTACCACGGCGACCTGAAGGCCGACTCCGGCATTCCGCAGAGCGTGTACCAGATGGACAAGACCAAGATGAAGGAGTTCAAGGACGCCAAGGGCGAGCTGTTCAAGAAGCTGCTCATGCCCGGCGAGACCATGAGGCTCCCGAACGGCGCCGGCTCGGTCACCTTCGAGAAGGACGTCAAGGAGTGGGCCGGCTTCCAGGTCGTCCAGGAACAGGGCGGCGGCTGGGCGCTCGGAGGTGCCGTCGCCGCGATCGGCGGTCTCGCCGCCTCCCTGTTCATCCAACGCCGCCGCGTGTGGGTGCGCGCGGTCGAGGGCCCCGACGGCGTCACCGTCGTCGAGATGGCCGGCCTCGGCCGCAGCGAGTCCGCGAAGGTGCCCGAGGAACTCGGCGACCTCGCCGGAATCCTCTACGACCGGGCACCGGGCGCGCCCGATCCCTCCCCGGACCCATCCGATCCCACCGACACCGATCCTGTAGCCGTACCTGCCGAAGGGGCTGAGAAATGACTCTCGCCGCCGCAACAGATCTGGCCGCCGCGGCCAACGAGAACCTCGCGGAGATCAGCAACGTGCTGATCTACTCCGCGATGACGGTCTACACCCTTGCCTTCTTCGCGTACATCGCGGAGTGGACCTTCGGCAGCCGCAGCAAGGTCGCCCGCACCGCCGCCGCCCTCACCCCGGAGGCGGAGGCGAAGAAGGCACCGGCCGTCACCGTCAACCAGGCCGGCGGCACCGCCGTACTGGAGCGGCCGAAGGTCGTCGTACGCGCCGCGGCCGGATCGCGGGACGTGCCCGACGGGCCCGGGGCGCACGGCGGGGACGAGAAGGGCGACCTCTACGGGCGCATCGCCATCTCCCTCACCGTGCTCGCGTTCTGCCTCTCCTTCGGCGGCGTGCTCACCCGCGCGCTGTCCGTGGAACGGGCGCCGTGGGGCAACATGTACGAGTTCAACATCACCTTCTCCACCACCGCGGTCGGCGTGTACCTCCTGCTGCTGGCGCTGAAGAAGAACGTGCGCTGGCTCGGCCTGTTCCTGACCACCACCGTCCTCCTCGACCTCGGTGTGGCCGTCACCTGGCTCTACACCGAGAGCGACCAGCTGGTCCCCGCCCTCCACTCGTACTGGCTGTACATCCACGTCTCCACGGCGATCCTGTGCGGCGCGGTCTTCTACGTCGGCGCGGTCGCCGTGATCCTCTACCTGTTCAAGGACGCGTACGAGAACAAGCTCGCGAGCGGCGGCAAGCCCGGCAGCTTCGCCACCTCCGTCCTGGAGCGGCTGCCCGCCTCCGCCTCGCTGGACAAGTTCGCCTACCGGGTCAACGCGGCCGTGTTCCCGCTGTGGACGTTCACGATCATCGCGGGCGCCATCTGGGCCGGCGACGCCTGGGGCCGCTACTGGGGCTGGGACCCCAAGGAGGTCTGGTCCTTCATCACCTGGGTCGCCTACGCCGGCTACCTGCACGCCCGCGCCACCGCCGGCTGGAAGGGCCGCAAGGCCGCCTACCTGGCCCTGCTCGCCTTCGGCTGCTGGCTGTTCAACTACTACGGCGTCAACATCTTCGTCTCCGGCAAGCACTCGTACGCCGACGTCGGCCTGGGCGCGCTGCGGTCCGTGGGGTTCTGAGCCGCGTACCGCCGAGGCCGGTTCCCGTGACCTGAGTCACGGGAACCGGCCTTCGTCGTCCGGACAGGCAAGAGGGCGTGGACACGAATCCGCGGAGACGCATCCATGCGGGGGACCACGACGCCTTCGGCGACCTCTTCGACGCGTACGCGCGCTCCGTCCACAACCATGCCTTCCGGCTGACCGGCGACGGGACGGCCGCCGAGGAGGCCGTCTCCCTGACCTTCCTGGACGCCTGATGACTGCGCGACCGCCTCGACGCGGAGGGCGGTTCCGTGCGCCCCTGGCTGCTGGGCATCACCACCAACGTCGTCCGCAACACCCGCCGCGCGGCCCGCCGGCACGCCGCCGCGGGGGCAGCGGCCGTGACCGGGCTCTTCAGTCTCCGATGTCCTCGCTCCACAGCCGTGGATGACGGGCGACGAACTCCCGCATCGTCGCGGCGCACTCCGGATCGTCCAGCAGCACGATCTCCACGCCGTGGTCGGCCAGCCAGTCGTGCCCGCCGCGGAAGGTGGCCGCCTCGCCGATCACCACCCGGGAGATGCCGAACTGCCGGACCAGCCCCGAGCAGTACCAGCACGGGGACAGGGTCGTCACCATCGTCGTACCGCGGTACGACCGCTGGCGTCCCGCCGCGCGGAAGGCGGCGGTCTCCGCGTGCGCCGACGGATCGCCGTCCTGGACGCGGCGGTTGTGGCCGCGGCCGAGCAGGTTGCCGTCGGCGCCGTACAGCGCGGCACCGATGGGGACGCCGCCCTCCTCCAGCCCGGTGCGGGCCTCCGCGAGGGCGGTGGCGAGCCAGGCGCGGGCGGTCACCGGATCGATCGGTTCCATGCGGCCAGTCTCCCCCTGCCGGTGGCCCGTGTCAGGGACGCCGCACCGGCTCGGTAGCCTGGCCCGATCATCGCCGTACGGGCGGCAGTTGGGCTGGGAGGAACGTCATGGGTGCTCCGGCACTTGAGGAGCTGCGGGAGGTCTGCCAGCCGCAGGCCAAGCTGGCGAGCCGCAACGGCGAGCACTGGGCCGGCCGGCTCTACATGCGGAAGATCTCCCTGCGCACCACCCGCCACCTCGTGCGCACCCCGGTCACCCCCGACCAGCTGACCTGGACCATGGTCGTCTGTGGAGTCGCCGCCGGCGCCGCGCTGATGATCCCGGGGCTGACCGGCGCGATCCTCGCCGTGATCCTCATGCAGCTGTTCCTGCTCTTCGACTGCGTGGACGGCGAGGTCGCCCGCTGGAAGGGACAGAACAGCGCGGCCGGCATCTACGTCGACCGGCTCGGCGCGTACCTCGCGGACGCGGCGCTGATGGCGGGCGCCGGCTACCGGGCCGCCGAGTCCGGCGTCGGCGGCTGGCTGTCGGTCGGCATCGCGACGGCCCTCGGTGTCGTCCTCCTGAAGGCCTCCACCGACCTGGTGGACGTCGCCCGCGCCCGCCGCGGATTGACCGTCGCCGACGACGAGTCCACCCGCCCCCGCTCTCAGGGCGTCGCCACGGTCCGCCGCATCGCCGCCGCCTTCAGGATCCACCGCGTGACCAACGGCATCGAGGCCTCCCTCGTCCTCCTCGTCGCGGCGGTCGCCGACCAGGTGACCGGCGGCATCGAACCGACCCGCTGGGCACTGGGCGCGCTCGCCGCCATCACCTGGGTGATGGTCCCCGCCCACCTCCTGTCGATCCTGTCCTCGTCCCGCCTGCGCTGACCCGCCGACCGGGCCGCGTCCGCGAAGGGTTGCCCCGACCCCCCGCCCACAGAGCCACCCCCGCCTGAAGTCTGTGAGCACCAACCGCGGCCTTGTCCACACCCCTCACATCTGAGCGCACCTCCAACACGACCGCCCCACATGCTCACGCACATTCCGCCTTCCCCCTCCCCAGACCGTCGCCCCCGCACCCCTCCGCGAACCCGCATCCGCGGCTGACCCTCGCGCGGCATCGGTTCACTCACCTGGGTGAGCATCACCGGTTTGCCTGCTTTTAACGTGTCATATTCCCTTACGTGGAGGCACATGCCACCGACATATGTCAGCCCTCATCGGGGCCGGCATGAAGGAAACCCATGGTCAAGCCGTCTCGTGAGGCGATGCACCGCATCTTCGGGCACGACCCCGGACTCTTCAGTCGCGTCTCGCGCTTCCTCGGGGTCGACATCCCCAGGCCCGGCGGGGCCACACCGTTGCCGACCGACCTCACCGAGACCAGCTCCGTCGAACGCCGGGTCGACACGGTCCTGAGGTTCGAGGCCGCGGAACAGGGCGACTTCCTCCTCGCCGTCGAGGTCCAGGAAAACAGGACCCGGACAAGCCGGCGAGCTGGGCGTACTGCACCAGCTACCTGACATCGCGGACCCCATCGCCGAATTCACCGCACAGGGCTGGGCGAGCACCCGGCCAAGCACCTCCGGGGGAACCTGGTGGCCGTGGACCTCTCCTTCTGCAAGTCCTACCTCGTCGAAGAGATCCGGGACGAAGCCCGCGCCGAAGCCCGCGCCGAAGCCCGCGCCGAGAGCCGTGTCGAGGACATCCTGCTCGTCCTGGAGCAGCGTGGCCTCGACGTCTCGGACGACGTCCGCAGCCGTATCACGGGCTGCATCGACTCCGACCTCCTTCGCTGCTGGCTCGCCCGCGCCGTCACCGTCCCGAAGGCCGAGGAGATCTTCGAAGGCGAGTGACCGGGCGGGCCGTCGACCGAAGTGCCGTACGGCGTGCGGCACTTCGGCGAACACGGGTGCGATTGGCTTTATGCTTGGCCTGCCCCCAAGGGCCGAGATCGCACGCCGTGGAGGCATTTGTGTCAGCGCTGGAGCCGGACGACCCGCACTCCGTAGGGACGTACCGGTTGCTGAGCCGGCTGGGCGCGGGCGGCATGGGCCGGGTCTACCTCGGCCGCTCCCCGGGCGGGCGGCTCGTCGCGGTCAAGGTGGTGCACTCCGAGCTGGTGCGCAGGCCCGAGTTCCGTGACCGGTTCCGCCGCGAGGTCGAGGCGGCCCGCAAAGTCAGCGGCGCCTTCACCGCCCCGGTCGTCGACGCGGACCCGGACGCGCCCCTGCCCTGGCTGGTGACCAGCTACATCGCCGGGCCGTCGCTGGAGCAGGCGGTCGCCGAGCGGGGGCCGTTCGAGGCGGGGGCGGTGCTGGCGCTGGCGGCCGGGCTGGCCGAGGCACTGGTGTCGATCCACGCCGCGCACCTCGTCCACCGCGACCTCAAACCCTCCAACGTGCTGCTCGCCGAAGACGGGCCCCGGGTCATCGACTTCGGCATCGTGCGCAGCGTGGACTCCGACTCGGTCACCAGGACGGGGCAGGTGGCGGGCTCCCCGGGGTTCATGTCCCCCGAGCAGGTCAACGGGGAAGACGTCACCCCGGCGAGCGACGTCTTCTGCCTGGGCGCGGTGCTCGCGTTCGCGGCGACCGGCGCCAACCCCTTCGGCGGCGGACCGACCCCCGCACTGCTCTACCGCGTCGTGCACAACCCTCCGGACGTGCAGGCCGTCACCGACCCGGCCCTGCGCGCCCTCATCGGCGACTGTCTCGCCAAGGACCCGGCCGGCCGTCCCACTCCGCACGAGATCCTCGCCCGGGTCGGCGCACTCGGCAACGAGTCGACGATGGCCCTGCGGCACCCCGGCCCCTGGCCGCCGGGCAACGGCCCCGCGTCCCCGGCCGCGTCCGCGACGCCCCTCCCGGTCGGCCGTCCCACCGACCTGGGGGCCGCCACCAGCGTCCTCCCGCGCGACGGCGGGCCCGGTGCCTTCCCCCAGCAGGCGACCATGGTGGCGCCCAGGTTCCACGACCAGGCCACCCGGGTGGGCGCCGCCCTGGAGCCCACCCCCGGCACGACGGAACCCGCCGGACCGGGCGGACCCGCTGGACCGGGCGGACCCGCAGGCCCGGGTGGACCCGGTGGCCGCCGGGCGGCCCGGGACGCGGCCCGCGAACGGGGCGGCAGCCGACGGGCGTTCCTGCTCCTCGGTGCCGGCGCGGGCGCGGTCGCCGCGGCCGGCGTCGGCGCGGGGTTCTGGCTCAACCGGTCGTCCGCCGCGGACCGGGACCGTGCCACACCGCCCTCCTCGGCCGGCCCCTCGTCCACGCCCTCCGCCGCCCCGCAGCCCGCCCCGCCCATCGGGCACTGGCGCCTCGCCGAGACCTCGGGCACGCTGGCACGGGACCAGGCGGGCGGCCACGACGGCACCGCGACCGGCGTGACCTGGCTGCCCGGCGGAGGCGGCGCCGTCTTCGACGGGCGGAGCAGCCAGATCATGACCGCGGGCCCGGTGCTGCGGACCGGGGAGGGCCGCAGCTTCACGGTCGCCGCCTGGGTCCGGCTCTCCGCCGCACCGGGTAACTGGGCCACCGCCGTCAGCCAGGACGCCGGGGACGCCAGCAGCTTCTACCTCCAGTACGCCGTCACGGAGAACCGCTGGGCCTTCTCCCGCCCCGGCCTGCGCGCCACGGGCCGCAGCGAGCCCGCCGTGAACGTCTGGACCCACCTGGCCGGCGTCTGCGACGGCCCGGCGCGCAGACTGCGGCTGTACGTCAACGGCGAGCTCGAAGTGGCCGTCGAGGACACCAACCCGCTGTCCGGCACCGGCCCCTTCATCATCGGCCGGGCGTCGTACGGCGGCCGGGCCGTCGACTTCTTCCCCGGCGCCGTCCGGGACGTACGGATCTTCGACCGGGCCCTCGCCCCCGCCCGGATCAAGAAGCTCGGCTGACCCGCCCCGGCACCGCCCGCGTTCACCCCGGGTCCGCGCGGATCGACCGCCAGATCCGGTCGGGCAGGACACGGGCCGCCTCGTCGAGGTCGACGTCGCCGAGGGTCAGCCAGCGGCGGCTGACGCCGATGACCGGGCCGAGGATGAGGGACTCGAGGACGGACAGGGGCAGGGGCGCGACCTCGCCCGTCTCGACGTGCCCGCTCACCCACGCGGTCAGCGGTGTCAGCCGGGCCTCCTGGGCGTCCCGGAGCATCCTCGCCTGCCGCATCCCGAGCTGGTCGGCACGGGAGGAGTGCAGGAGGAGGCCCACTTCCCGGTGTTCCTGGACGAAGGCGAGATACATCCGTACGAGCGCGCCGACGCCGGCCCGGGCGGAGTCCGCGTGCTCCACGGCCGCGACCATCTCGCCCAGCAGCCGCTCCAGCCAGCGCATCAGCAGGGCGTTCACCAGGCCGTCCAGGCTGCCGAAGTGGTGGTAGAGGCTGCCCATGCTGACACCGCTGGCCCTGGTGACCGCGTTGACCGTGAGACCCTGCTCGCCCGACTCCGCGTAGACGCGCAGTGCCGCGTCCAGAAGCTGTTCGGCGGTGACCTCGCCGCGGTGCTGCTTGGGGCTCATCGCAGGATCGTCGCCCCTTCCGGAAGTGTTTCTGGAGTGAATTTCTAGAATTCGCTTCCAATTCTAGCTCGTACTGGTCCAGACTGGCTCTGCCGACGTGCGTGTCCGCCCGGCGCAGGGGGGAACGGGCGGGCCGCCGCCGGTCCGGTGCGGACAGAACACAACAACGGGGCAGGCGTGATCGAGCTGGGTGGAAGCGGCGCCGAGCCGCTGGAGGACGAGGACCCGCGGCGGATCGGACCGATTCCGCTGGTCGGACGGCTCGGAGCCGGCGGCATGGGCCGCGTCTACCTCGGTGTGCACGAGGGGCGGTACGCCGCCGTCAAGCAGTTGCTGCCGTCGGTCGTCGCCGAGGACAAGGACTTCCTGCGCCGCTTCGGGCACGAGCTGGACAACCTCGCGCGTCTGCCCGAGGAGGCGACCGCCCCGCTGCTCGCGGGCGACCGCACCGCCCGGCCCCCGTGGTTCGCCACCGCCTACGTCCCCGGCCTCACCCTGCGCGAGGCCCTCGAAGCCCACGAGGGGCCCCTGCCCGCCGCCGCCCTGTGGCTGCTGCTGCGCGAGGCCGCCTCCGGGCTCGCCGCCGTGCACGCGCTGGACATGGTGCACCGGGACATCAAGCCGTCCAACGTCATGCTCACCCTCGACGGCGTCACCCTCATCGACTTCGGGGTGGCCCGGGCGGCCGAGCAGAGCCAGCTCACCCGGACCGGCATGGTGGTGGGCACCCCCGCCTACATGTCACCCGAACAGGCCTCGGGGGCACGCAAGTCGACCGGGGCCGTCGACATCTTCGCGCTCGGTTCGGTCCTCGCGTACGCGGCGAGCGGCCGGCCCCCCTTCGGCGACGAGTCCGGGCACGGGGTGCTGTACCGGATCGTGCACGAGGAACCCGACCTCGATGCCGTACGCGCCCTGGACCCCGAGCTCGCCGACGTGGTCGCGGCCTGCCTGGACAAGGACTACGAGGGCCGGCCCACCGCCGCCGAACTGGTCGAACTCGCCGAACGGCACGGTCCGTTCACCCCGCCGCTCTGGCCGAAGGCCATCACCGGGGTGCTGACCGAGCGGGCCGCGTTCACGGGGCGGACGCCGACCGTTCCGGACGTGCCGGAGGAACCGGGAGAACCGGCGAAGCCCGGGGAACCGCAGGCGCCCGAGGCGTCCGGGCCGGCGCGGGAGAAGCGTGGCCGCCGGACACGGGTGATCCCCGTGATCATCCCCGTCGTTGTCGTCGCGACGGGCACCACCCTCGCCTTCACGCTCCTGCCGTACACCTTCGACACCGGCAACGAGGCGAGACCCACCCCCTCCGTGTCGGTCACGGCCCCCGCCACCGTGCCGCCGTCGGGCACGGCCGGTGCGTCCGGGAAGCCGTCGCCGTCCCCCAGCGGGTCCTCCTCGAAGGAACCGGGATCAGAATCCCGGGAGCCGGCGACCGCGCCCGGGGCGGAGGGCGCCGGCGCGGACACCGACGACGCGGGCGCGAAGGGCGATGGCGACGCGGGCACGAGCGGGGACTCGGGCGGCAGCGGAGGGGACGACTCCTCCTCGGGCACGGGCACGGCGACCGAGGCCCCGTCGACGGGCGGATTCACCCTGCGCAACGCGTCGAGCGGACAGTGCCTCACCGCCTCCGACAGCAGCGCGTACGGCAACATCTCCATGGGCAGCTGCACCGCCGCGACGGCCGGATGGAACCTGCGGGGCGTCTCCTCCGGCACCTACCGGGTCGTCCACACGGCGTCCGGCAGCTGCCTCACCCGATACGGGGCGCTCCACAGCGCGTCCTGTGGTGCGCAGAGCGGTCAGGAGTGGCGATTCGGTTCGGGCGGCACCCTGATTCTCACGAACACCGGCCAGTGCCTGGATCACGCCCGGCCGAGCGGCATGGTGATGACGCGGACGTGCGACGGTTCGGCGGGCCAGCGCTGGATCAGGAGCTGACGCGCGGGCCGGTCAGGCGGAGCCGCCGCGCCCGTCGTCACCCGGCTTGTCGTCCTTGTCCTTCTCCTCGTCCAGCGATTTGAGGAAGTCCGGGTTGTCGTCCGGCGCCACCCACTGGTGCCGGCCGCCGCCCCGGCTCCAGGCGGAACCGATGGTGCCGCCCGCGCCCGCGGGGTGCCGCTTCTTGCCGGCGATCAGCCACGAGATCGAGCCGACGAGCGGGAACAGCAGCACGAGGATCGCCCACAACGGCTTGGGCATGTGCCGGATGTCCTCGTCCTTCGTGCTGATGCAGTCGATGAACGCGTACACGCTCAGGGCCAGTGGTACCAGGAACATCAGCACCCGCAGCATGGGCCTCTCCAGCGAAAGCGGTGGGTGGTACAGGGCCAGGGTAACCGCTCGGGGATACTTGACCGCATGGCTTACGACGATCTTCGCTCCCTGCTCAGAGCGCTGGAGCGCGAGGGCGACCTCAAGCGCATCAAGGCCGAGGTCGACCCGTATCTGGAGGTCGGTGAGATCGTCGACCGGGTGCAGAAGGCCGGCGGTCCGGCGCTGCTCTTCGAGAACGTGCGCGGCTCCGGCATGCCCCTCGCGATGAACGTGTACGGCACCGACCGCCGCCTGCTGAAGGCGCTGGGCCTCACGTCGTATGCGGACATCTCCGACAAGATCGGCGGGCTGCTGAAGCCCGAGCTGCCGCAGGGCTTCGTCGGGGTGCGCGAGGCGTTCGGGAAGCTCGGCGCGATGACGCACGTGCCGCCGAAGAAGGTGAAATCCGGGGACGCGCCCGTGCAGGAGGTCGTGCTCACCGGCGACGACGTGGACCTCGACCGGTTGCCCGCGCTGTTCACCTGGCCCAAGGACGGCGGCTCCTTCTTCAACCTGGGCCTGACGCACACCAAGGACCCGGAGACGGGCATCCGCAACCTCGGCCTGTACCGCCTCCAGCGCCACGACAAGCGCACCATCGGCATGCACTGGCAGATCCACAAGGACAGCCGCAACCACTACCAGGTCGCCGCCCGGCGCGGTGAGCGGCTCCCGGTCGCCATCGCCTTCGGGTGCCCGCCGGCCGTGACGTACGCGTCCACCGCGCCGCTGCCCGGCGACATCGACGAGTACCTGTTCGCCGGGTTCGTGCAGGGCAAGCGGATCGAGATGGTCGACTGCAAGACGGTGCCGCTCCAGGTCCCGGCGCAGGCGGAGGTCGTGCTCGAGGGCTGGCTGGAGCCGGGCGAGATGCTGCCCGAGGGCCCGTTCGGCGACCACACCGGCTTCTACACCCCCCAGGAGCCGTTCCCCGCGCTGACGATCGACTGCGTGACGATGCGGAAGCGTCCGCTGCTCCAGTCGATCGTGGTCGGCCGGCCCCCGACGGAGGACGGACCGCTGGGGCGGGCGACGGAACGCTTCTTCCTCCCCCTCCTCAAGATCATCGTCCCGGACATCGTGGACTACCACCTCCCCGAGTCCGGTGGCTTCCACAACTGCGCGATCGTCTCGATCGACAAGAAGTACCCCAAGCACGCGCAGAAGGTCATGCACGCCATCTGGGGCGCCCACATGATGTCGCTGACCAAGCTGATCGTGGTCGTCGACTCCGACTGCGACGTGCACGACCTGCACGAGGTCTCCTGGCGGGCCCTCGGCAACACCGACTACGCGCGTGACCTCACCGTCGTCGAGGGCCCCGTCGACCATCTCGACCACGCCTCCTACCAGCAGTTCTGGGGCGGCAAGGCGGGCATCGACGCGACGAAGAAGTGGCCCGAGGAGGGGTACACGCGCGACGGCGGCTGGCCCGACATGGTCGAGTCCGACCCGGACACGGCCGCCCTGGTCGACCGCCGCTGGAAGGAGTACGGACTGTGAGCCCCCTCGCCATGGGCGGCCCGGCGCTCTTCATCGGCACCGACACCGACTACGTGGCCCTGGTGCGCCCCGAGCTGGACCCGCAGGACCCGGGGGTCCGGCGGGCCGCCGAGCAGGCGGGCGTCGCGCCGGAGGAGCTCGCGGGCTCCGGCGACACCTGGGCGGTGCTGTTCGAGCACCGCGGCGAGGGCGACGGCTTCGAGCTGCCCGGCGTGCGCGACGCGGAACCCGTCGGCTTCGCCCGGCTGCTGCGCGACGAGCTCACCGCGGCGAGCGGGCCGTTCACGGTCGACGGCGGCGCGGTGCTGCGGCTGGACGCCCGTCCGTCCGGCGCGGACGCGTACGCCTTCACGGCGTACGTCACCCCGCCCGACGACGCCGGGACACCACTGACCGTGGAGACGGGTCCGCTGCCCGTCGCCGGACTGCTGGCCGACCTCGACGCGTTCCTCGGGAGCCTCGCATGATGACCACCGCCGACGGGATCGTGGGTCCGGGCCCGGCACCGCGGCCGACCCGGAAGGTGAAGGCCTTCCTGCGCCTGGTCATGATCGAGCACTCGGTGTTCGCGCTGCCCTTCGCCTACATCGCCGCCCTCACCGCGATGTACGAGTGGGACGAGAACATCCACTGGGGCCGGCTGCTGCTGGTCACCCTCGCCATGGTGGGCCTGCGCACCTTCGCGATGGCCGCCAACCGGATCATCGACCGCGAGATCGACGCCCGTAACCCGCGCACCGCGCACCGCGAGCTGGTCACCGGCGCGATGTCGGTGAAGCACGCGTGGACCGGCGCGCTCGTCGCCCTGGTCGTCTTCCTGGGCGCGGCGGCCCTGCTCAACCCGCTCTGCCTGGCCCTCGCCCCGGTCGCCGTCATCCCGATGGTGGTGTATCCGTACGGCAAGCGGTTCACCAACTTCCCGCAGGCCATCCTCGGCCTCGCCCAGGCGATGGGCCCGGTCGGCGGCTGGCTGGCCATCACCGGCTCCTGGTCCTGGGAGGCGGTCGTCCTCGGTCTCGCCGTCGGCATCTGGATCGGCGGCTTCGACCTGATCTACGCCTGCCAGGACGTCGACACCGACCGCGAGATCGGCGTGAAGTCCGTCCCCGCCCGGTTCGGCATCCCGGCCGCCATCTGGGGCGCCCGCGTCTGCCACGCCGTGACGACGGCCCTGTTCGCCTGGTACGCCGTCCTCACCGACGCCGGGGCCTTCCTCTGGCTGGGCCTGCTGATCGTCGCCGGTGCCTTCGTCTACGAGCACACCATCGTCCGCCCGCACGACCTGACCCGCCTGAACAGGGCGTTCTTCAGCGTCAACGGCTTCATCGGCATTGCCCTGTTCGTGTGCGCGCTGCTGGATCTGCTGGTGCGCGGCCTGACGGTATAGCGGCCTGACGGTTCAGCGGCCCGACGGTCCAGCGGGCCGACGGCGGAAGAGGAACGCCGCCGCCAGACCCGCCGCCAGACCGATCAGGTGGCCCTGCCAGCTGACGCCGGACTGCGTCGGGGCGAGCCCCGCGAGGATCGAGCCGCCCCAGACCGCGGCCACCAGCACACCGGCCAGGACGCCGAGCGGACGGCGCTCGACGAAGCCGCTGACCAGCAGGAAGCCGAAGAGGCCGAAGATCAGGCCGGAGGCGCCCGCGGTGTTGGTGTGCGCCGGGGATATGAGCCACACTCCCAGACCGTCGGCCACGACGATCAGCGCGCAGACGGCGGCGAACCGGCGTATGCCCCCGAGCGCCGCGAGGAAGCCGAGCACCAGCAACGGCACGCTGTTGGCGGCCACATGGGCGAAGCCGAAGTGGAGGAAGGCCGCCGGGAGGATGTCGGCCAGCTCGGACGGTACGCGCGGCACGATGCCGAAGTCGTCCAGGGCGTGACCGCTGACCACGTCGACCACTTCGAGCAGCCACAGCAGCGCCACCCAGCCCACCATCAGCCGGGCCGCGACCTTGACCCGGTCACGTCGCGACCATTCGGGACGCGCACCCGACATCGCTCACCCCCGGCATCGGCTCGTTCTGTCTGAGGAACGCCCGGCCCCCTCGGCCGGTTCCCACCCTGTGACTCCGGATAGGCTCGGTGTCGTGAACCCAGTCAAGCCAGGAGAGACGCGGCGTACGCCTTGGATCGTAGGGGTCTCCGGCGCCTCCGGCACCCCGTATGCCGCCTCGGTGCTGCGTGCGCTGCTCGCCGCCGGCGAGAGTGTCGATCTCGTCGTCAGCCGGGCCTCGCGGCTCACCCTGCTGGACGAGACCGGCATTTCCTTCCGTGACGCCCACTGGCGGGACGACCTGCGGGAATGGCTGTCCCGGGGCGCGGACGGCAAGCCGGGCACCTTCACCGTCGACCTCGACGGCGTACGGCACTGGGCCGCCGGCGACCTCGCGGCCGGGCCGTCCTCGGGGTCGTATCCGAGCAAGGGCATGCTGATCGTGCCCGCCTCCACGGCCTGCGTGGCCGGGGTGGCGCTCGGGCTGTCCAAGGACCTGCTGCAGCGGGCGGCGAGCGTGACCCTGAAGGAGGGGCGCACGCTGGTGGTGGCCGTACGGGAGACCCCGCTGAACGGTCAGACCCTGCGGCATCTGGTCGCCCTCGACGACGCCGGCGCGACCGTGGTGCCCGCCTCACCGGCCTTCTACGCGGGCGCGACGCACATCCAGGACCTGGTGGACTTCGTCGCGGGGCGCGTACTCGACGCGGCGGGCGTCGAGCACCGCCTCTACCGCCGCTGGGAAGGCGAACTCGGCGGTGGGTCCGGTGGATCCCGCACCGACTGAGCACGCGCCGCGACGCCGCGGCGACGCACCACCCTTTGCAGCAACTCTCGTACCTCTTCAGTGGAAGGCTTCGATTCGATGGACGCGGTGGACAGGCAGCTCATCCAGGCCCTGAGGGAGAACGGCCGGGCCTCCTACGCGGAGCTGGGACGCCTCGTCGGTCTGTCGGGACCCAGCGTCACCGACCGCATCAACCGGCTGGAGGCGGCCGGTGTCATCACCGGCTACCGCGCCACTGTGGACGCCGCCTCGCTCGGCCTCGGCGTCACCGCCCTGATCGGCATCTCGCTCTCCGACGCCGCCGACCACGAGGACGTGGCGCAGCGGCTGCGGGACCTGAAGGAGATCGAGGACTGCTGGTTCATCGCCGGCGACGACTCCTTCATGCTCAAGGTGCGGGTGACCGACGTGGACGGCCTGGAGAAGACCATCCGCCGGCTGTCCGGCACCAAGGGCGTCTCCCGGACCCGTACGACGATCGTGCTCTCCACGAAGTGGGAGAACCGCGTCGGTGAGCTGCCCGAAGAGGTGGAGTGACCGGGGCGTACGGTTGACGGGGTCTGCCTGAAGAGGTCGAGGAAAAGAGGGATCGGCATGGACGTCGGGCTCAAGCGCGAGCTGGAGGAGAAGGTCAGGGCGGGTGTGCGCCTGACCCGTGAGGACGGCATCGCGCTGTACGAGTCGGACGACCTGGCCTGGCTGGGCGGGCTGGCCCACGAGGTGCGCACGCGGCTGAACGGCGACGTCGTGCACTTCAACGTCAACCGCCACCTCAACATGACGAACGTGTGCACCGCCTCCTGCGCCTACTGCTCCTTCCAGCGCAAGCCGGGGGAGAAGGACGCCTACACGATGCGCATCGAGGAGGCGGTGAAGCTCGCCAAGTCGATGGAGTCGGAGAACCTGACCGAGCTGCACATCGTCAACGGGCTCCACCCCAACCTGCCGTGGCGTTACTACCCGCGCTCCCTGCGGGAGTTGAAGGCCGCCCTGCCGGACGTCTCGCTGAAGGCGTTCACCGCCACCGAGATCCACCACTTCGAGACCATCTCCGGCCTGAGTGCGAGCGAGATCCTGGACGAGCTGATCGACGCCGGTCTGGAGTCGCTGACCGGCGGCGGCGCGGAGATCTTCGACTGGGAGGTGCGGCAGCACATCGTCGACCACCGCACCCACTGGGAGGACTGGTCGCGCATCCACCGCCTGGCGCACGAGAAGGGGCTGAAGACCCCGTGCACCATGCTGTACGGCCACATCGAGGAGCCCCGCCACCGCGTGGACCACGTGCTGCGGCTGCGTGAGCTGCAGGACGAGACCGGCGGCTTCCAGGTCTTCATCCCGCTGCGCTACCAGCACGACTTCGTGGACATGAAGGACGGCAAGGTACGCAACCGGCTCCAGGCGCGCACGCAGATGGCGACCGGCGCGGAGGCGCTGAAGACCTTCGCCGTGTCGCGGCTGCTCTTCGACAACGTGCCGCACGTCAAGGTGTTCTGGGTCATGCACGGCGTGCAGACGGCGCAGCTGGCGCTCCAGCACGGCGCGGACGACATGGACGGTTCGGTCGTCGAGTACAAGATCACGCATGACGCGGACAACTTCGGCACGCCGAACAAGCTGACCCGCGAGGACCTGCTGGACCTGATCCGTGACGCCGGGTTCCGGCCGGTGGAGCGCAACACGCGGTACGAGATCATCCGGGAGTACGACGGTCCCGACCCGGCGCGTCGGGAGTCGCCGCAGCCGATGCGTGTGTGAGGCGAAAGGGCTCCGCCCCTTCGCCCCCGCCAGGGGGTTCCGCTGTCGCCCACCCGCCACCCGATCCGGCGGGTGACAAGCGGGTCCGACGACCCACCACGGGGTAATGGCTACGATGGTCACATGCCCCTTACGTTCACGCTGGATCCCGCCGTCACCCCCGAACTCCGCGACGGGATCATCGATCTGTGGGCCGAAGTCACCAACGCGGGCGGAGCCGTCGGCTTCGTGCCGCCCGTGACGCGCGAGCAGATCCGTCCCGAACTGCTGCGGCAGCTCGTGGCCATGGAGGAGAGGCGCTCCCGCCTGCTCGTCGGGCACGACGAGGACGGGCGGGTGGCCGCGACGGCCTTCCTCACGTTCAACACCCACCGTCTGATGACCCACTGGATCTGGCTCTACACGGTGATGGTCCATCCCTCTCACCAGGGCAAGGGCTACGGCCGTGACCTGATGGCCGCCGCCGAGCGCGCCGCCCGCGGCTTCGACGGGATCGAGGCGATACGGCTCGGCTGCCGCGGCGGCCTGGGGCTGGAGCGTTTCTACGCCGCCTGCGGCTACAAGGAGGTCGGCCGGGTCCCCGGCGCGATCCGGGTCGCCCCGGGCGACGAGCGCGACGACATCACCATGGTGCTGCCCCTGACCTGAGGGCGTACCACCTGACGCCCGCACCGCCCGAGGCCCGCTGTGCCCGAGGCCCGCACCCCCCTGCCGGACCGATCGCCGGGGCGTGCTTCACTGGAGGGTGTCCCTTTGGGATGTTCTGGTGGGATGTTCTGGCCGTACGTAGGAAGAGTGGATGAGATGCTCCGCTACACACTGATGCGCCTCGGGATCTTCGTGGGCTGCCTCGTGGTCGTCTGGGGCCTCGTCCACTCCGGCCTCGCCCCGCGCGGCCTCGGCGACTCCAACGGCCTGTGGATCGTCCTGCTCGCGCTGCTGATCTCGGCCCCCATCAGCTTCGTCGTGCTCCGCGAGGAGCGGGACCGCGCCTCCGAGCGGATCGTGCGGCGGGTGGACCGGGTGAAGTCCAACCTGGAGGCCAACCGCAACCAGGAGGACGAGGCCGACGACACCGCCCGCGCGCAGGGGCAGACGCAGGGCCAGACCTCGTAACCTCCGTCACCTCCGCGCACCGCGTCGGGCGCCCCGGTTCCCTGATTCCCTGGGATGCCGGGGCGCTTTGCGTTATATGGACGCTTTTGGCCTCACACCTCTCAAAGTAAGGCTTTGAGGATCTCAAAGTTCAGGTGTTACGGTCTCCTGGTGAAGTCAGCAGCCGTGTTCCCCACGCCCCGGAGTGTTCCGCTCGTGGCGCGCCTGCACGTGGACCTCTGCCGGGTCACTTCCGCGAACTGTCGTCACTGACGTTCCGCACCCGAGTCCCACGTCACCTTCCCTCACGCGTCCCCCTTTACGGATTCAACGGAGCATGTCCGTGTCCACGAACACGAAGTCCTCACCCCTGCGCCTACGCGCGCCCTTCTGGGCCCAGATACTCGCCGGCCTCGTCCTGGGCGTCCTGCTCGGCTGGCTCGCCCGCAGCCAGGACGTCTCCTGGCTCGTCACCACCCTGGAGAAGGTCGGCGGCACCTTCATCGGCCTGCTGAAGCTCGCCGTGGCCCCGCTCGTCTTCTTCGCCATCCTGGTCTCCATCACCAACCTGCGGAAGGTCAACAACGCGGCCCGGCTGGCCTCGCGGACCCTCCTCTGGTTCATGATCACCTCGCTGATCGCGGTGGCGATCGGCCTGGTCATCGGCCTGGTCACCAACCCGGGCGCGGGCACCGGCCTCACACCCGCCGACGGCGCCGAGCCCGAGAACACCGGCTCCTGGATCGACTTCCTGACCGGCATCGTGCCGACCGACGTGATCACCCCGTTCACCGAGCTGAACGTGCTGCAGATCGTCTTCATGGCCGCCGTCGCCGGTATCGCCGCCCTCCAGCTCGGCGAGAAGGCCCAGCCGATCCTCACCCTGAGCGAGTCCGTCCTCGAACTCCTCCAGAAGGCCCTGTGGTGGGTCATCCGCCTGGCCCCGCTCGGCACGGTCGGCCTCATCGGCAACGCCATCGCCACCTACGGCTGGGACCTGATCGGCAAGTACGCCACCTTCACCGCCGACATCTACGTCGGCTGCGCGATCGTCCTCTTCGGCGTCTACCCGGCGCTGCTCGCGACCGTCGCCAAGGTCAACCCGGTGCAGTTCTTCAAGGGCGCCTGGCCCGCGATCCAGCTGGCCTTCGTCTCCCGCTCCTCGGTGGGCACCATGCCGCTGACCCAGAAGGTCACCGAGCGGCTGGGTGTGCCCAAGGAGTACGCGTCGTTCGCCGTCCCGTTCGGGGCGACCACGAAGATGGACGGCTGCGCCGCGATCTACCCGGCCATCGCCGCGATCTTCGTCGCCCAGATCTTCGACATCCAGCTCGGCGTCGGCGACTACCTGCTCATCGCGTTCGTCTCGGTGGTGGGCTCCGCCGCCACGGCCGGTCTCACCGGCGCGACGGTCATGCTGACCCTCACCCTGTCCACCCTCGGCCTGCCGATGGAGGGCGTGGGTCTGCTCCTCGCCATCGACCCGATCCTGGACATGATCCGCACGGCGACGAACGTCGCCGGGCAGGCTCTGGTCCCGGTCGTCGTCTCCGCCCGCGAGGGACTGCTCGACCGTGACGCCTACGACTCGGTCCACGCCTCGCCGGTCGACGAACCCCAGCGGGTTCCGGTGGCCGCCTGATCCGCGGCCGCCCGTTCCGGCAACCGGCCTTCCCGCCCGCGCCGGCCCCACCCGGGCCGTCGCGGGCGGTGGCATGTCCGCGGGCGGACGGGGCGGCGGGGGCGGTGGCATGTCCGCGGGCGGACGGGGCGGCGCGGGCGGTGGCATGTCCGCGGGCGGACGGTGCGGCGGGGGCGCGCGGGGCGGGACGGTGCGGCGGGCGGAGGGTGCGGCGGGGGCGGGCCCGTACGCTAACCCATATGGGTGCCGTGAAGACGAAGCGGATGCCGCGTGCGGTCCGTGAACAGCAGATGCTGGACGCCGCCGTACGAACCTTCGGGCAACGGGGGTACATGGCCGCGTCGATGGACGAGATCGCCGAACTGGCGGGCGTGTCCAAGCCGTTGGTGTACCTGTACCTGAACTCCAAGGAGGACCTGTTCACCGCGTGCATCCGGCGTGAGGCGAAGGCCCTCACCGAGGCGGTGCGGGCGGGCGCCCGCCCGGGGCTGCCCGCGGACCGCCAGCTCTGGTCGGGGCTGACGGCGTTCTTCACGCACACCGCGCGACACCCCGACGGCTGGGCCGTGCTGCACCTCCAGGCCCGGACGCACGGCGAGGTGTTCGCCGCCGAGATCGCCGCGGTACGCGCGGAGATCGTGGCGTTCGTGACGCAGCTCATCCTCGCCGCCGCCCGCGAAGCGCACCGTGACCCCGACCTGCCCGAACGCGAGGTCTCCGGGCTCGCGGAGGCACTGGTCGGCGCCGCCGAGGCACTCGCCGACTGGGCCAACGCCACGCCCGGCGTCACGGCCCGGCAGTCGGCGGCCACGCTGATGAACTTCGCCTGGGCGGGGCTGGGCGACCTGATGGCCGGCCGCCACTGGACGCCGCCCGACGACGACACCGACGACGACACCGACGGCGGGATCCACGGCATCCACGGCGGGGCCGACGGCGGGACCGGCCAGGTCGGTTGAGGTCCGCCCGCCGGCTCACGCCGGGCGGACCTCCCCGGTCAGGTGCACCCGGTCGTCGGCGCCGCGCAGCTCGAAGCGTTCGCCCTTCGCCGCGTACGTCACCGTCCCCGGCAGCAGCACCGGTGCCCTGAAGTCGGCCCGGACCTCGACCGCGTCCGGGGTGCCGTGCGCGGCGAGGCAGCGGGCCACGGTCCACATGCCGTGCGCGATGGCGCGGGGGAAGCCGAAGAGGCGGGCGGTGAGCCGGTGCAGATGGATCGGGTTGCGGTCGCCGGACGCGGCACCGTAGCGCCGTCCCACGTCCCCGGCCAGGCGCCAGTCCTCGATGACGGGCAGGGGCCCCCGCATTGCCGGCCCGTGGGATTCGGCGGGCTGGTGCCCGGAGGTCCGGTGCCGGGCCAGATACGTGCTGCGTGACTCCCACACCACGTCCCCGCCGGCCCGCAGCTCGGTGACCACGGCGGCCTCCGTGCCGCGCCGGTGCGGGGCCAGCCCGTCGACGTAGACGGTCAGTTCGTACGCGCCGGTGGACGCCATCGCCCGGTGCCGGGTGATCCGGATCGACGTGTGCACCAGGCCCAGCAGCGGCAGCGGGAAGTCCCGCCCGCTCATCAGCCGCATCGCCACCGGGAAGCCCAGCACGTGCGGGTACGTCACCGGCAGCGCCTCCTCCCCGGTCGGGAAGCCGCACACCCGCTCGTACCCGGCGAGCCGGGCGGGGTCGATCCGCAGACCGGGCAGCACCAGCCGGGTGCGGGGGTGAGCGGCGTCGGGGCGGGGCCGTTTGAAGGGGGACAGCAGGGCACCGCGCGCGAGGAGCGGGGCGAGGGCGGGAGAACGGGTCAGCTCGACCGAGGGCGGCGGTACGGAGGCCATGGCGCTCAGGCCCCCAGCAGGCTCTGGCCGCAGACCCGTACGACCTGACCGTTCACCGCGCCCGAGGCCGGGTGGGCGAGCCAGGCGGTGGTCTCGGCGACATCGACGGGCAGCCCGCCCTGCCCCAGGGAGTTCATACGGCGACCCGCCTCGCGGATGAACAGCGGAACGGCGGCCGTCATCTTCGTCTCGATGAACCCGGGCGCCACGGCGTTCACCGTCACCCCGTGCTCGGCGAGCGCGCGCGGCGCGAGGGAGCGGACCAGCCCGGTGACGCCGGCTTTGGCGGCCCCGTAGTTGGTCTGGCCGGTGTTCCCGGCGATGCCCGCGATGGAGGCGGTCGCCACGATGCGTCCGCCCCGCTTCAGGGCACCGCGCGAGAGCAGCGCGTCGGTCGTGCGCAGCACGCTCGCCAGGTTGACCTCCAGCACCTGGATCCAGCGCTCGGCGGACATGTTGACCAGCCGCCGGTCCCGGGTGATGCCGGCGTTGTGGACGAGTACGTCGATGCCGTCGGGGAGGGCCTCGGCGATCCGGGCGCCCGCGTCGGGGGCGGTGATGTCCAGGGGGAGGGCGATACCGCCGAGCCGTCCGGCGACGCGCCGTGCGTCCTGTTCGGCCTGCGGCACGTCGAGGACGGCCACCTTGGCGCCGTCCCGGGCCAGCGTCTCGGCGACCGCCTCGCCGATGCCGCGCGCGGCGCCGGTCACCAGCGCGGTGCGCCCGGCGAGGGGGCGGCCCGGGTCGTGCGGGGCGGCGGACCCGTGCTCGCCCACCTCGATCACCTGGCCGCTGACGTAGGCCGACCTGGGGGAGAGCAGGAAGCACAGGGTGGACTCGGCGGCGGGGGCGGTGGTGAGACGGACCAGGTTCACGGTCCTGCCCCGGCCGATCTCCTTGCCGAGGGAGCGGGTGAACCCCTCCAACGCCTGCTGCGCGGCGGCCTGGTGGTGGTCGGCGGCATCGAGCGGGGCGCCGAGCACCACGATCCGGCCGCTCGCGGCGACCGACCGTACGACGGGATGCAGGGCCGCGTGCACCTCGGCGAGCCCTTCCACGTCCCGGATGCCGCTGGCGTCCAGGACGACGGCGGCGGGCCGGCCGGTGTCGTCCTCGCCCAGTCCGGCACGGGCGAGGACGGGCGGCAGGTCGAGGTCGGTCTTGCCCGCGGTGAGGTGCAGCAGGCCGCCGTCCAGGCCCGGCCGCTCCGGCGACCAGCGCCGCAGCGCCGTGGGCTGGGGAAGGCCCAGGCGGCGCGTCAGGAAGCGGCCGGGCGCGGTGCCGGTGAAGCTGAGATAGCGGTCGGCCATGGGGGACTCCCAGCGGGGTGAGAAGGGCTCACGGTGTTCTCGCGCGCGGCACTCACTCCGGTACTGACTCTGGAGTAAGGTTACCGGAAGTAAGACTATGTCACGGTGAGGAGCAGGTCGAGATGAGCACCCTGAAGCCGGCCGCCGTCCGGCGCGTCGCGGTCATCGGCGGCACCCGCGTCCCCTTCGCCCGCTCCGACGGCCCCTACGCCACCGCCTCCAACCAGGAGATGCTCACCGCCGCGCTGGACGGCCTGGTCGAGCGGTACGGCCTGGACACGCCGGGCGCGGTGGGCGAGTTCGTCGCCGGGGCGGTGCTCAAGCACAGCCGTGACTTCAACCTCGCCCGCGAGACGGTCCTCGGCTCACGGCTCGACGCCCGCACCCCCGCGTACGACATCCAGCAGGCCTGTGGCACCGGCCTCCAGGCCGTCGTCGCCGCCGCCAACAAGATCGCCCTCGGCCAGACGGAGGCCGCGATCGCCGGCGGCGCCGACACCGCGAGCGACGCGCCCCTCGGCGTCAACGACGACCTGCGCAAGGCGCTCCTGGAGGCACGGCGCGCCAAGTCGCTCGGCGCCCGCCTCAAGGCCCTGGCGAAGGTGCGCCCGGGCCACCTGGTCCCCGACATCCCGCGCAACGCCGAACCGCGCACCCACCTCTCCATGGGCGAGCACGCCGCGGTGACCGCCCGCGCCTGGGGCATCACCCGCGAGGCCCAGGACGAACTGGCGGCGACCAGTCACCAGCGGCTGGCGGCGGCGTACGAACGCGGCCTCTTCCAGGACCTGGTGGTGCCCTTCCGCGGCCTGGCCCGCGACCAGAACCTGCGCCCGGGTTCGACCGTGGACAAACTCGCCGCGCTGAAGCCGGTGTTCGGGCTCGACCACCCCGACCCCACCATGACGGCGGGCAATTCGACCCCGCTCACGGACGGCGCGGCACTGGTGCTGCTGGCGAGCGAGGAGTGGGCGCGGCAGCGGGGCCTGGAGCCGCTGGCCTACCTGACCGCGTACGAGACGGCGGCCGTGGACTTCGTGCACGGCGACGTCGCCGGCGGCGAGGACGGCCTGCTGATGGCACCGGCGTACGCGGTCCCGCGCATGCTGGAGCGGGCCGGGCTGGGCATGGCGGACTTCGACCTGGTCGAGGTCCACGAGGCGTTCGCCTCCCAGGTGCTGGCCACCCTGGCCGCCTGGGAGAAGCGGGGGCTGGCGCCGGTGGACCGCGCCCGGCTCAACGTGGCGGGTTCGTCCCTGGCGACCGGCCACCCCTTCGCCGCCACCGGCGCCCGCATCGTGGCGACCCTGGCCAAGCTCCTGGCCGAACGGGACGCCCCCGCAAGGGGGTTGATCTCCATCTGCGCGGCGGGCGGACAGGGCGTGACGGCGATCCTGGAACGTACCTGAGTAACCCTCACGTAACCTCCGACGTTGCACATCCCCGGCTCCGGACCATCCCCGTACCCGCACAGCCCCCTCACGTGAAAGCCGTACAATCCCGGCACCGACCGGTGGTAACTCCTTGTCCCGAGGGCCACCGGTGAGCGCCTCGGCGTGCGAGGCACGTACGTCGTGGCATCAAGCAGTTCGCCTGCACGCCTCAGGAGCCGCCCGTGTCCACCGCGTATTCCTCCGCTCTCGACGACGACGTCCACGGAGCACCCGTCCCGGTCGAGCCCGAGATCAGGCGCCTGGACGGAGTCGTCAGGGAAGCGTCCGTACCGCCGTTGGCGAAGCCGGTGCGGCGAGGATCGCTCGCCGACCTGCCGTTCGACAACGCGAGCGCGGCGCCGGACGCGGTGGTGTTGAGCCGGAAGACGGCGGACGGCAGGTGGCGGGACGTCACGGCGGGTCAGTTCGCCGCCCAGGTCACGGCGGTGGCGAAAGGGCTGATCGCCGAGGGGCTGGTGCCCGGCGACCGGATCGCGGTCATGGCCCGCACCATCTACGAGTGGACGCTCCTCGACTTCGCCGCCTGGGCGGCCGGACTGGTCACGGTCCCCGTCTACCCCACCTCCTCCGTCTTCCAGGCCCGCTGGATCCTGCACGACTCGGGCGCGGTCGCCCTGGTCACGGAGACCGCCGGCCAGGCCGCCGCCCTCGGCCCCGAACTCCCGCACCTGCCCGACCTGCGGCATGTGTGGACCGCCGAGAAGGGCCACGTCGAGGCACTCGCGCAGGCCGGCGCCCACATACCGGACCACGAGGTCGAGGTGCGGCGGGGCATGCTGGTCCCCGACACCCTCGCCACCCTGGTCTACACCTCGGGCACCACGGGCCGCCCCAAGGGCTGTGCCCTCACCCACGGCAACTTCTTCGCCGAGGTCGACAACGCGATCGAGCTGCTCTACCCGGTGTTCAAGGCACGCACCAGCGAAGAGGCCTCCGTCCTCCTCTTCCTGCCCATGTCCCACGTCTTCGGCCGCATGGTCGCCGTCGCCTGCGTACGCGCCCGGGTACGCCTCGGTCACGCGCCGAGTCTGAGCGCCGAGGAGCTGCTGCCCGACCTGGCGAGCTTCCGGCCCACCTGCCTGCTGGCCATTCCGTACATGCTGGAGAAGGTCTTCAACACCGCCCGCGCCAAGGCCGAGGCGGGCGGACGGCTGGCGACCTTCGACCGCGCGGCGTCGGTCGCCCGCCGCTACGGCGAGGCCGTCGAGGCCCGCCAGACCGGCACCGGACCCGGCCCGTCCCGCCCCCTGAAGACGGCCCGCGCCTTCTACGACCCGCTGGTCTACCGCCGGATCCGCAACGCCATGGGCGGCAGGGTCCGTTACGCCATCTGCGGCGGCTCCCCGCTCGGCCGCCGCCTCGCCTCCTTCTACGCCGGTGCCGGCATCGAGATCTTCGAGGGCTACGGCCTGACCGAGACCACCGGGGCCTCGACGGTGACGCCCCCGCTCAAACCCCGGCTGGGCACGGTGGGCTGGCCGCTGCCCGGCACCCGCATCCGCATCGCGGCGGACGGCGAGATCCTGGTCGGGGGAGAACACGTGCTGCGCGGCTACTGGGACCCCCAGGCGGGCGGGGTCGTCCCCGCCGCCCCCGACGGCTGGCTCCCCACGGGCGACCTCGGCGAGCTGGACGACGGGGGGTATCTGACCATCACGGGCCGCAAGAAGGAGCTGATCATCACCGCGGGCGGCAAGAGCGTCGCCCCGGCCCCGCTGGAGAACTGGCTCCGGGCCCACCCGCTGATCTCCCAGGTCATGGTGCTCGGCGACAACCGCCCCTACATCACCGCCCTCATCACGCTCGACCCGGCCGGCATCACCCACTGGCGCCGCATGAACCGCAGGCACCCGGTGCCCCCGAGGCTCATCGCCGACGACGAGGAGCTGCGCGCCATCCTCCAGCGCGCCATCGACGAGGCCAACCGGATGCTCTCCCGCCCGGAGTCGATCCGCCGCTTCACCATCCTCCCCGTGGACTTCACGGAGGAGGCCGGCCACCTGACCCCGTCGATGAAGCTGCGGCGCGACCAGATCCTGCGGGACTTCGCGCAGGAGGTGGAGGGGCTGTACGCCGACCGGGGGTGGACGGCCGGGAACCAGTGACCTGAGTCAGAGGTGCGCCCACTGCCGACGGATCTCTGACTCAGGTCACTGGCGGGTGTCGCGCGGTGCGCGGGCGATCAGGAGGGCCTGCGGGGTCGACTCGCCCAGCTCGGTGTCGGCCGCGCGCACGGTGCGCAGGACCAGCGTGAAACCCGCTGCCTCCAGCAGCCCGGCGATCAGCTCGGGCCGGCGGCGCTGGAAGTCGAGGGTGACCCGGTGGCCGAAGGGCTCCTGGTGGCGGCGGGGCTCGTCGCCGACCTGGAAGGCGACCAGCAGATGGCCGCCGGGCGCCAGGACCCGGAGGAACTCCGCGAAGGCGGCCGGCAGTTCGTCCTCCGGGAGATGGATCGTCGAGTAGTAGGAGACGACGCCGGCGAGTGAGCCGTCGGGGAGGTCGAGGTTCAGCATCGAGCCCTGCTCGAAGCGCAGTCCGGGATTCTCGCGTCGGGCGATCGTGAGCATCCCCTCGGACAGGTCGAGGCCCAAGACGGAGAGGCCGAGCGAGGCGAGGTGCGCGGTCACCCGCCCCGGACCGCACCCCACATCGGCCACCCGGCCGCCAGGCCCGACCAGTTCGGCGTACCCGGCCAGCAGCGCCCGGTCCAGCGGGAGGGTGTCGAGGATGTCGCGGAAGTGGTCGGCGTAGTCCTCGGCGATGGTGTCGTAGAAGGTGCGGGTGGCCCGTACATGGGCGGGACCAAGGTTCGAGTCGTGGCCGGGGTCGGGGGCGGTGGCGGAGTGGGTAGCAGTCATGGGCGGGGACTCTACTCGCGCCCACTGACACCCCGGGCGCGCGGCGGCCGGGGATGGCGGGGGTGTCTCAGGCGGCCCCGGTCGGGCGGCTGCCGGGGACGGCGGGGGTGTCTCAGGCGACCCCGGTCGGGCGGCTGCCGGGGACGATGGGGGTGTCGCAGGCGGCCCGGGCGCCCGCAGCGCCGCCGTCGTGGCCGCCGCCCCCGACGACCACCGCGGACGGTGCCCGCCGCCACGCCGGCACCCCGCCCGCCGGCACCTCGGCCGGACGCGCCCACCCCGCGAAACCCCCGCCCTCGGTGAGCGCTTCCGGTGGCCAGCGGCGCGCATTCCGGGAACGGTGGAGCACATCGTGGTCAGTGCCGGACGCGTGAAGGCGGGGCCCGACGGCGAGAGCGTGGAACTCGGGCCGGGGGATTACATGGCGTATCGCGGGGATGTGCCGCACTTGTGCGAGTCACTGGAGGCCGGCACTGAATTCGTGCTGATCATGCGGCACGTACGAGAGAAATTCGCCGGAAATTCAAACCCGGCCCCGACCGGGAAAGGCAGGAGCCCCGTCGCCTGACGGCGCGGGGCTCCTTGGGTACTGCTGGTCGTTCCCGGATCGGAGGATCAGACCGGGGTGACGTTCTCCGCCTGCGGGCCCTTCGGACCCTGGGTGACGTCGAAGGACACCTGCTGGTTCTCCTCAAGGGAGCGGAAACCGCTCGCGTTGATCGCGGAGTAGTGGACGAAGACGTCGGGGCCGCCGCCTTCCTGGGCGATGAAACCAAAGCCCTTTTCGGCGTTGAACCACTTCACGGTTCCGGTAGCCATAAGCCCTCCTTGGGCCCAAAGGGTTGCCCTGCTCCAGAACCAGCAAGTGTGAAGAGTAATTCTGCACAAGTGCATCCGTCTGAGAACGACGAGAGCCCGCGGTCACATGCTCCGCAGGCTCTGTACTGCAAGGGAAACCAAACTGCAACTTGCGAAGAAGCCTAGCACGCGGAAGCCCGAATGCAAGAGAGGTCAAGATCACTTCACCCGAATGTTTGAACGTCCCGCCCGTCGGCTGCGCGGGCCCTGTCCCGGGGGCGGAGGCCCTCCCGTTCCGGGCGAGGGCTAGCCTCACGATGTGGACAATCCTCGCACCCGGCCGCGCGTCGGCCACATCCAGTTCCTGAACTGCCTGCCTCTGTACTGGGGGCTCGCGAGAACGGGCACGCTCCTCGACTTCGAGCTGACGAAGGACACCCCCGAGAAGCTCAGCGAGCAGCTGGTGCGGGGCGACCTCGACATCGGGCCCATCACCCTCGTCGAGTTCCTCAAGCACGCCGACCGGCTGGTCGCCTTCCCCGACATCGCCGTCGGCTGCGACGGCCCGGTGATGTCCTGCGTGATCGTCTCGCAGGTCCCGCTGGACCGGCTGGACGGGGCCAGGGTCGCCCTCGGGTCGACCTCCCGCACCTCCGTGCGCCTCGCCCAGCTCCTCCTCGCCGAGCGGTACGGCGTACAGCCCGACTACTACACCTGCCCGCCCGACCTGAGCCTGATGATGCAGGAGGCCGAGGCGGCGGTCCTGATCGGGGACGCGGCCCTGCGCGCGAACATGCTCGACGGGCCCCGCTTCGGCCTCGACGTGCACGACCTGGGCGCGCTGTGGAAGCAGTGGACGGGCCTGCCGTTCGTCTTCGCGGTGTGGGCCGCCCGGCGCGACTACCTGGAGCGCGAGCCGGTCATCACGCGGAAGGTCCACGAGGCCTTCCTCGCCTCCCGCAACCTCTCCCTGGAAGAGGTCGGCAAGGTCGCCGAGCAGGCGGCCCGCTGGGAGGCCTTCGACGAGCAGACCCTGGCCCAGTACTTCACCACCCTCGATTTCAGCTTCGGCGCCGCGCAGCTGGAGGCCGTCGCGGAGTTCGCCCGCCGGGTGGGACCGACGACGGGGTTCCCGGCGGACGTCTCGGTGGAGCTGCTGCGACCCTGAGGCCGCGGGGGACCGCGCACCACGCTGCTGGAAGGTTCCGGCGTACGGGTGTGAGGGTGCAGGGGTGGACATGGACACCATGCGGCCGCTCGAAGCGGAGGAACCCCACGGTCGCGGGGCCCTACCGGCTGCTCGGCCGGCCCGTCCCTCGCTGCGGCGGTCCGCTGCCCGCCCCCACCGTACGGACCCTGGGCGCGGGTCTGGCCGAGGCGCTCGCGGCCGTGCACGAACTGGGCCTGCTGCACCGGGACGTGAACCGTCCAACGTCCTCCTCACCCTCGCCGGCCCGCTGCAAGTCCCCCGGCGGCAACGCGAGTTCCGACGACGCGGACCATCCTGCGGCACCGCCCACCACCGTCCCCGCCTCCTACCTCGGCACACGGACACTTTCGGCGCCGTCTGCGACGACGTACTCACCCTGAAGCGGGCCACGGAGAAACAGCTCGTCACGACCTCGGTCGCCGCGAGGTCCAACCGCGACGTCTGCAACCAGGCCCCGCACACCGTCACCCTCACCCCGGTCGGCGACGACCTCGTGTACGGGTCGGACAGCAAGGACTCGGGGCGGCCGAAAGCCCGGTTGTCGAAGATCGAGTAAGTGCTTCCGCGCTCCTCCCGGTCGCTGTCCGTCTCCCGGTACTCACTAATGTGTCCGCGTTGGCAAACGACACCAGGCGCAGCACAGGCCGCACGAGCAACATGACGGGGAAGGCGACCATGGAGACACTGCAGCCGGACGACCCTCGCGAGCTGGGCAGTTATCGCCTGCTGCGAAGACTCGGCGCCGGCGGCATGGGCCGCGTCTACCTGGCCCGTTCGCCGGGCGGTCGCACCGTCGCGGTGAAGGTGGTGCGCCCCGATCTCGCGGCGGACGCCGACTTCCGGGCCCGTTTCCGGCACGAGGCGGAGATCGCCAAGGCGGTGTCCGGCCGCTTCACCGCGCCGGTCGTGGACGCCGACCCGGAGGCGTCACTGCCGTGGCTGGCGACGTCGTACGTGCTCGGCCCCGACCTGACGGACGTCGTCGCCGCGCACGGCGCGCTGCCGGAGCGCACGGTCCACGCCCTGGCCGCCGGTCTCGCCGCGGCACTCCAGGAGGTCCACGCGGCGGGCCTGGTGCACCGCGACCTCAAACCGTCCAACGTCCTGCTGGCCGCCGACGGCCCCCGCGTCATCGACTTCGGCATAGCGCGGGCGGTCGACGGAAGTCGTATGACCCAGACCGGAGTCGTGGTCGGGTCGCCCGGTTACATGTCCCCGGAGCAGGCGCAGGGCAAGGACGTCGGCACGGCGGGCGACGTCTTCTCCCTCGGGGCGGTGCTCGCGTTCGCGGCGACCGGCCGGGGGGCCTTCGGGGACGGGGCCTCCTCGCACGCCGCGCTGCTCTATCAGATCGTGCACGGCGAGCCCGACCTCACGGGCGTACCGCAGTCGCTGCTGGGCCTCGTCCGCGCCTGTCTGACGAAGGACCCGGCACAGCGCCCCGCGCCCGCGCAGATCGTCAGCGCCCTGGCCCCGGGGGGCGTCGAGCATGTGCTGACCGACTGGCTGCCGTCGGCGGTCGCCTCGACGATCGCGACACACGCCGCGGGGATCCTCGACCTGGAAGCCCCCGACCCTGCCCCGGCCGGAGCGTCCTTCGGCCCGGCGCCGACCATGACGTCGGGGTCCGCCGCGACGGCCAACCCGGCCCCGGCGTACGGCAGTCACCCCGGCGGCGGGTCGGCCCCGGCGTACGGCAGTCACCCCGGCGGTGGGTCGGCCCAGGCGTACGGCAGCGCGCCGACGCCGGGGTACGGACACCAGCCCGGCGGCCCGGCCGCCCCGGCCGGCCCCGCTCACGGAGGGCCGGGCACCCCCCTGCCCGGCACGGTGCGGCTCGGCGAGCCGGACACCGGCGACACGGGCCCGTCCCGTCGTCGCGTACTCGGCCTGGCGCTCGGCGCCGCCGCGGGTGTCGCCGCGGTCGGCGGCGGAGCGGCCTGGTGGCTCGGACGGGACGGAGACGACTCCGCCTCCCCGACGGACGCGGCGGGCCGGGGCGGCTCGGCCGAACCGGCGGCGGAGACGTTCACCACGCCGCCCCCCGGTGTCGCGCCCCAGCCGCTGTGGCACAAGGCGACGGTGGAGGACAGCACCAGCACGGGCGTACCCCTGCTCACGCACGACGGCCTCCTGCTGATCAGCGGCGACCCGCTCGTCGCCTACGACGTGAGGACGGGCAAGGCACGCTGGTCGAAGAAGGACGCCTGCCGCCCGGGAGAGCCCCTGCTCTTCCACGGCGGCAAGGTGTTCCTGGCCGACGGCGACTACGACGGCGTCCTCGTCGCCCTCGACGTGACGAGCGGCGAGGAGGTCTGGCGGAGCCGGCTGGGCAAGTCCGTCACGGTCGAGTCCGCCATCGCGATCGACGACAAGCACGTCTACGTCACGGCGAACGACTTCGGCGAATCCAGGAGCGCCACGCAGTACCGCACCGCCGTGGCCGCCATCAGCCACACCACAGGCACGAAGGTGTGGCTGCAGAAGCGGGACTGGGGCACCAAGGACTACGACGTCCAGGGCAACGTCTCCGGCAGGTACCTGGTCTACGCCGACAGCAACGAGAACCTCACGGTGCGGGACACCGCCACCGGAGCGCAGCTGTGGTCGAAGAAGATCGGTGACGACTGGAGCTGGCAGCCCACGATCGCGAACGGCCTCGTCTTCCTGCCGGGCGACGAGCTGACCGCCGTGGACGCCGACACCGGCGACACCCGCTGGACCCTGTCCCCCAACGGCCGCGGGGGCTTCGGCAACCCGTCGGTGATCGACGGCGTGCTGTACGTCAGCGACGACGACGACGGCGTCTGGGCGGTGAACGTCAAGACCGGCAAGCGGACCTGGCTCAGCGACGACCTGGACGTCCAAGGACCGGAGACGTTCCTGCGGGCCGGTACCTCGCTCTACGGGGCGACCGGCAGCCTGGACGGCGGCATCGTCGCGCTGGAGGCCGGAACCGGCAAGGTCCGCTGGGTCTACGACGACACCAAGGGCAACGGCGAACCGTGGCAGATGGCCCTCGCCGGCAACCGGCTGATGGTCACCCACGGACCCGAGATCTACGCGCTGCCGGCCGTCTGACGCCCCGGCGCCAGGACAAGGCATCGACCGCACCGGGGACTGTCAGCAGTCTCCGTCAGCTGAAGCGACGAACGCGGCCACTGGGGCCGACGGGGAGGAAGAACCGCCATGCAGACCCGGGTCACGGTCGTACTGGAAGGCGGTGAGCCGCATGACGTCGTCATCACCACCGAGGACACGGCCACGGCGGGCGATGTCGCGGAGGCACTGACGACCGCCCTGCGGCAGGCCGGCCGCTCCGCGGGCCTGCCCGCGAACGTGGTCGCCATGCCCGGCACGTCGCCGGTCCTGCCGCACGGGCACACGGCGCCGGCCACCGCGGGACCGCCCCTGTGGGCCGACGGCGTGCTCTGCGACGCGTCCGCGCCGGCGACGGCCGTCCTGCAGGACGGCATGCGGCTGTCCGTGGACGACTCGGTGGGCCCGCTGCTGCGCAAGGGCGAGCCGGTCGGACCGTACGAGCTGAGAGCGGCGGGCGGTCCCGCCTCCGGCCGGGTGATCCGGCTGGGCATCGGCACGGCCACCGTCGGTTCGGCGCCCACCTGCTCCTTCCCCCTGACGGACACCTCGCTGCCCCCGGTCGCCCTGCGGATCGCCATCGACATGAAGGGCGCCACCACGCTCGTCCCCGAGGGCGGCGCCGAGGTACTGCTCGACGACGAGCCGGTGACCTCCGGCACGCCATGGCCGCTGGGCGGTGTCGTCCGGGTCGGGGACTCGCTGCTCGTACTCGACCGGGTGGCCGAACCGGACGCCCATCTGTCCGCGATGAGCGAGGGCGGCCTCGCCTACAACCGCCCGCCCCGCCTGTCCCCGCTGCGGCCCCGGCGGCGGCTCGTGGTGCCGGTGGCGCCCACCAAGGGGGACCGGGCCCGCTTCCAGTTCATCATGGCCTTCATGCCCATGCTCTTCGGCGTCGGCATGTACTTCCTCACCCAGCAGATCTACATGCTGCTCTTCTGCCTGATGAGCCCGCTGATGATGGCCGGCCAGTGGATCAGCGACAACCGTGAGGGCAAGAAGAAGCACAAGACGTCCGTCAAGCAGTACAAGAAGGATCTCGCCGCGCACGAGGCGGAACTCGCCGCCCTCGGCAAGGAGGAACAGCTCGCCCGCCGCGCGGACAGCCCCGACCCGGCCGAGATCCTGCTGTTCGCCACGGGACCGCGCCGCCGCCTGTGGGAGCGCCGGCTCACCGACCCGGACGCCCTGCAGCTGAGGGTCGGCTCCGGCAGCCTTCCGTCCGACGTGGAACTCGTCCTGGGCCGCGGCGGATCCCTGTACGAGGAGGAGCGTCCGGAGCCCCCCGTCCTGCCGAACGTGCCCGTCACCCTCCCCTTCACCGAGCTCGGGGTGGTCGGTGTCGCCGGGGACCGGGCCCGTGCGCTGGCCACCGCACGGTGGCTCGGCGTCCAGGCCGCGGTACTGCACAGCCCGCGGGACCTGTCCCTCGTGTCGCTCGTGTCCGCCCCCGGCGCCGGCGCCGACTGGCACTGGGTGCACTGGCTGCCCCACACCAGCCCCGACCAGGGGCAGGACTGCGTCGCACTGGTCGGCTTCGACTCCGAGGGCATCACCCGCCGCGTCAACGAGCTGCTCAACGAGCTGGCCCGGCGCAAGGCGGCCCGCGAGCAGAACAACATGACGGGCCAGCTGTACCCGGACCCCAACGTCCTGCTCATCCTGGACGGGGCCCGCCTGCTGCGCCGCATCCCCGGAGTGCCGCAACTCCTCGCCGAGGGCCCGCAGTACGGCATCCTCGCCCTGTGCATCGACGAGGACGAGCGGCTGCTGCCGGAGGAGTGCCGGGCCGTCGTCGCCTGGTCCCCCGACGCCGCGCACCACGTCCGGATCCGCGGCTACGGCCTGGAGGCCGCGGGGGAGGTCCTCGCCGACCAGGTCACGCCGGAGTGGTGCGAGCTGCTCGCCCGCTCCCTGGCACCCGTCCGGGACGTCAGCCGGGACGACGCGGGCAGCGCCCTGCCCACCTCCGCCCGGCTGCTGACCCTGCTGGGCATGCCCGACCCGACCGGGGTCGACGTGGAGCGGATCTGGCAGGCCGGTGGTTCCACGACCGCGGCACCCGTCGGCATCGCCGCCGACGGCCCCTTCGCGCTGGACATCCGACGGGACGGCCCGCACGCGCTGGTCGCGGGCACCACGGGCGCCGGTAAGTCCGAGCTGCTGCAGACGATCATCGCCTCGCTGGCCGTCGCCAACCGGCCCGACGCCCTGAACTACGTACTGATCGACTACAAGGGCGGCAGCGCCTTCATGGACTGCGCCCGCCTGCCGCACACGGTCGGCATGGTCAGCGACCTCGACGCCCATCTGACCGAGCGCGCTCTCGCCTCCCTCGCGGCCGAACTGCACCGCCGGGAGCGGATCCTCTTCGACGCCGCCGCCAAGGACATCGAGGACTACAACGACACGCGCAAGCTCCGCCCCGAGCTGGAGCCGATGCCCCGACTCGTCCTGGTGATCGACGAGTTCGCCTCACTGGTCGCCGAACTCCCCGACTTCATCGCGGGCCTGGTCGACATCGCCCGCCGCGGACGCTCCCTCGGCGTGCACCTGATCCTGGCCACCCAGCGGCCCGCCGGCGTGGTCAGCGCGGACATCCGCGCCAACACCAACCTGCGGATCGCGCTGCGCGTGACGGACGCCTCGGAGTCCATCGACGTCATCGAGGCCCCCGACTCGGGCGCCATCGCCAAGTCCACGCCGGGCCGGATGTACGTCCGCTCCGGCGCACAGTCCCTGGTCGGCGTGCAGTCGGCCCGCATCGGTGGCCGCCGGCCCGCCACCGGGCGGACCGGCCCGAAGGCGACGCTGCTGCCGCTGCCCTGGAACGCCTACGGCCGCCCGCTGCCCAAGCGGGCCGAGGCCGAGGACGACGGCACGATGGTCACCGACCTCGCCGTCCTCGTCGACGCGGTGCGGGACGGTGCCCGGCGCATGGGCTTCGGCGAACAGCGCAGCCCCTGGCTCCCGCCCCTGTCCGAGCAGGTCACACTGGACGAACTCGCCGCGTATGCCGCCGACTCGGCCGCTGCCCGGCCGTCCGACGTGGCCCCCATCCCGTACGGCCTGATCGACCTGCCGGCGAAGCAGTCCCGTACGCCGCTGTCCCTGGACCTGGTGCACGGCGAGCACACCATGCTGCTCGGCGGCGCCCGCTCCGGCCGCTCGACCGCCCTGCGGACGCTGGCGGGCTCACTGGCCCACAGCACCTCCCCCCACGACGTCCACGTCTACGCCATCGACTGCGGCTCCAACGCGCTGCTGCCGCTGATGCGGCTGCCGCACGTCGGCGCCGTGGTGACCCGCGACGAACCGGACCGGGTCCGGCGTCTCATCGAGCGCCTGCTGGCGGAGATCGCGCGGCGGCAGCAACTGCTCGCCATGGAGGGTGCGTCGAGCGCCGCCGAACAGCGCGCGGCGGCCACCCCGGACGACCGCCTCCCCTGGATGGTGCTCCTGCTGGACAGCTGGGAGGGCTTCGCCTCCACCTTCGAGAGCTACAACTACGGTCAGCTCCTCGAGTCGGCCCAGCGCATCTTCCGTGAGGGTTCCGCAGTGGGCCTCAAGGTCGTCATGACCGCCGACCGCAGCGGCCTGAGCGGCCACGTCTCGTCCGCCTTCGCCGACCGCCTGGTGCTGCGCTTCGCCGACCCGAACGACTACTCCACGGCCGGGCTCCAGCCCCGCGAGGTCCCGAAGAACATGCCTCCGGGACGAGCCCTGCGCATCACGGACACCGGCGTCGACGAAACCCAGATCGGCCTGCTCACGGCCGACCCCGCCGGCCAGGCACAGGTGAGGGCGCTGCGCGAGATCGCCGAAGAGGCGGCAGCCCGTCACGGCAGGGTGCCGGCCGGGCGACGCCCCATGCGGGTGGACGCGCTGCCGTCGCGCATCACGGCGTCCGAGGCCCTCGCCCTCGACCCCGACTTCACTCCGCCGTCCCCGCTCTGGGCGCTCATCGGCGTCGGCGGCGACGAACTCCAGCCGATCGGCATCGACCTGGAGGACAACGGCCCCGGCTTCGTCATCGCCGGCCCGCCCAAGTCGGGCCGCTCCACCCTCCTGGTCGCCGCCACGGAGACGCTGCTGCGCTCCGGCACACCGGTGGTCCTGGTCGCCCCGCGCCGTTCGCCCCTGCGCGAGCTGGAGGGGCGCGACGGCGTGCTGGGTCTGCTGAACGCCGACAGCAGGGAGGACGACCTGGAGGAACTGGTGAACAGGGCGTCCGGCGGCTCGTACGTCGTGATCGTCGACGACGCCGAGCTCCTCTACGACACCAGCCTCGACGAGGCCCTGGAAACCGTCGTCCGCAAGGGCGCCGACGGCGGCATCGGCCTCATCGCGGCCGGCTCCACCGACAGCCTCTCGGGCCAGTACCGGGGCTTCGCCGTCGAGGCCCGCAAGTCCCGCAACGGCATGCTGCTGACCCCGCAAAGCCCGTCCGAGGGCGAGCTGTTCGGCATCAGGCTGCCCTCCAACAGCGGCGGCGGCCCGGCGGGCAGCGGCCTGTACGTCGCGGGCGGCTCGTTCATGCCGATCCAGGCGGTGATGAACGGCTGACGGTCGGGCCGTATGACGTGACTGCGGGCCCTTGCCGGTGCGGCCGGGGCCCGCGGTGTTTGCCTCGCGGGCTACGGTTTGGTGAGGCGGGTGCTGGCGCAGACAGGGCCTTCAGCGGGCGATGTGCGGAGGATCCGGCGACGCCGGACAGTTCCCACGAGCGCTGCCGTCAAGAAAAAAACGGCAACAGCTGAGGCGCCATACGCGGGGAGGTTCGTAGGTGGATCGATGACCCAGCTGTGCATGAGTACCCGGGAGGGATCTTCGGGGTCATACGTGACAATCATCGAGTCGCCCGAGTGGGCGGCGGGGAGCATTCCCGCGTAGTCCCAGAGATCGGTCTCAGTTCCTGATCGAGGGCCCTGCACGAGTCTGACTTTCACGTACCTGGGCTTGCTGTCGACTCCAGTGACCGTGGCGGCCACAGTGATGCCCTCTGCACGCAGGTCGTGGATCAGGGCTTGCGACGGGAGCCAGAAGAACAGAGCCAGCCCGAGCGAGAGCAGGAACCCGCCGAGGACACCGAGGATCATGCGGTGTGTCGGAGGCACCGGATGAGCTCTTCTTGAGGACCACATGGCAGAGCGCCGCCGCGCTTCGCTGATATGAGGCGGCAGTTGATATCGACCGGCAGGCCGTCTCTTCTTCTTAGCCACCACTTCTCCGTTTCACGAGAGCCACCCGCTCACGGTGTTCTTTACACTGGATGCCGTATCACTGACCGCGTTGCCTGCATCTTTTACCGTGCCTGTGACCGCATTGACGGCGTTCTTGCCTGTCGGGGTTTTCAGCGCGTACGAGACCCCATAACCAACGCCGAAACCGACCACGACGCCGGCTGCAATTCCCCATCCAACGGGACCTCCCGCCGTTGCTACCGCGGCCATCGTGCTTGCAGTCATAGCGGATCCGACAGCCGTCCCACCCACGTTGGCAGCGATGGCAACATCCAGTTCCTCATCGTGCGCGACGTCCCACCCGACGGCCCCGATGGTCAGGACCGTACCGACCAACGGCAGCTTGCCGCCGGCGTGGAGGGAACGGCCGAAGAGCGTTGCCGAGCTGGGTGGTCCGAGCCCGGGTACCTTGCCGATCAGCCAGCTGCCGCCCTCCGCGACGGAAGCCTCCATCAACCGGGAGAACGAGCCCATCCCGAACTTGCCGAGAATGCGTTCCGCCTCGCGAGCGGACTGGCGGGACGCTCGGGCCGCTCGCCTGGTTTCCTTCTTGAGCTGTCTCCGGTCCTCCGGGCTCATGCTGTTGATGCGCCGCTGGTACAGCCGACCCGCCTCGTCGGAGAACTTCTGCGACCGCTCCCAGAAGTGACCGGCGTACTTCGCCTGCATACCGATGACGGAGGCCAGCAAACCCGCGGTGTCCGACCACGTGTCCGCGGGGTCGCCGAGCTTCTTCACGGCGATCTGCGTGTGCTTCCAGGCGATGGCCCACAGGTCGGTGTCGTCGCCCTGCATGAGTGCCCGGTTGAACACGGCCGTGGGCTCGTCCTTGCCGATGTCACCGTGGAACAGCGCCGCTGCCCTGTCGAAGCCGGGCGTGGGGGAGGTGGCGTTGACCGCGGTGGTGAACGCGGAGCCGAAGACCCTGATGTCGTCCGCGGCGGTCGGCGCACTGGCGGCGGCGACGGTCACCGGCAGGACCTTGAGCAGACCGGGTTCCATCTTGGCGAAGAACGCCGACGTGAAGTCGGGGTCCGAGCTGTGCCGGGCCAGCTCTTCGGCGATCCGGTGGAATGCCGCTCCGGCCTTGCCCGGGTCGAGGGCTGCCGCCTCGTTGATCTCCGCTGCGAGTTCTCTTCCGTTGGCCCGCGCCTCGCCAATGGTAGGGATCGGTTCGCGCAGATGGACCATGGCTTTCCGCTGGAGACGGCCGTCGTCCGTCTCCATGGCCGCTGCCAGAGTCTGCCTGCGGCGCAGCATGGGGAGTGCGTCATCCACCCATCCGGCGATCCTCCCGATCTCCGTCAGGTTTCCCGTGTCCAGGCCGAACCTCTGAAACCTCGGGAGATAAGCGGCTTTCGCACGGTGCAGAGCCTTGCTGCCGGATTCCAGCCTCTTGATGGTCCTCAGCAGGTTGTCCGGGTTGATTCCGGAGAAATTCGGGTCGACCACGGGTGGATTCCTATTCCGGGCCGACGGCGAGCCGGGGATCGACCAGGAGGGCCCGGGCGCCCGATCCCTGCAAGGCACCCTCGACTTCGCCGAAGGGGACGACGACCCAGGGCTGCTCCTCGCCCATCGCACCGACCAGCAGGGAAACCGAGGTGAACGCGAGTGCGACGAGTTGCTCCCCGCCGTCGGGCGCGGCTACGGGGACGAGCGTCGCCTCGATGGTGCCGCCGTCAAGAGGCGAGCCGTCGGACGACTGCCCAACCTCACTCAGGGTGGGCAGGACGAGGTATTCGGGTTTGCTCTCAGGCGTACCGCTGGAGGCCATTGGCTTAGATTATGAGGCGCTGAGAGCGGGAGGCAATTCCGAGCGCGACATGAAAGTCGGAAGGTAATACTAATGGCGGACATTGAATCGAAGGTGCCCAATCCCAGAAAGGCAGACCTGCACAAGCTGCGCAGCGACCTCGCCAAGGAGGTGGAGAACCTCAGGCAGGCCCTCAAGGGGCCGGCCGAGGACATCGGGGGCGACACGGTCTGGGTGGGCAGGAACGCCCGCACCTGGCACCGGGAATTGGACGGGCGGCACCGAAAGCTGGGCGAACAGGTGGGCAGTCTGCTGCCGATCATCGACGCGGCCCTCCGCGGCGAGCCCGAGAAGGTGTCGGCGGCGGAGGCACGCTCGTACCACAACGGCGTCTGACGCTGCGAATGCCGCCGGGGCGCCGGGACCTGCCCCGAGGGAGGGGAGTGGTCCCGGCGCCCCGGCCGATCGTGCACTGCGCGGCTCGCCCTGGGATCAGGTGGCGCGCTCGATGTTCTCGGCGCTCGTGTTCGCGGACTTGCTGGCCTCGTTCAGCGTGTCGACCCACTTCTCGAAGGTCGGCTTCACATCGCGCCAGTCGTCCCGGAACCGGTCGGCCTTCGGGCCCTTCCAGTAGCTGGAGCTGTCTGCCGTGGCCGACTGCAGGTCCTTGATCAGAACCTGAAGGTCGTGCGCCTTGCGGGCGTAGAGCTTCGACAACTCCCGGAGCCGTGTGAGATCTGCACCGCGATCCATGGCGGTCCTCCCCGTGTCATCAGGAACAAGCGGACTGTCCGTTTGCAACAGGGGACGCTATCGCACCACGCCCAGTTCCTGCCTGCCACCAGGGAGGTTGAGACCGTCCGGTGAACAACTCGTGTTCATCCGCGCCGGACTGGCGGTAGGGGGTCCAGGCGACGCCCCGGAGGATGCGACCGTATCCTGGCCGTCGAGACAGCGGGGGAGGCTGCCATGGCACATCCTGACATTCAGGAACTCAACCAGCGAGCCAGTCAGTTGCGTTCGCTGGCCGACCACATCGACTCGCTCGTCGACAGTGCCAAGAACCACAGCACGACCGGAATGAAGACCTGGTCGGGCCCCAACGCGGACGACGTCCGGGGCAAGCTGAAGGGCTGGCAGACGAAGTGCGGCACGGTCGCCAAGGCCCTGCGGGACGAGGCACAGCAGTGCACGCAGGACGCGAAGGACCTCCAGGACAAGAAGAAGTAGAAGGAGCAGCGTCCGTCGGTCCGTTACGCACTGGTCCGCGTGAGCCGTACGGCCCGCTCGGTGATCTGCGAGACCTTGAACGGCACGCCCGCGAACTCCACCGGATCGCCCACGCGCACGTCCTCGTACGCCACGACCGGGACCGCCGCGCAGTCGCCGCGATGCCGGCCTTGCCGGCATCCGTGTCGAGGTACGAGACGGTGAGCGACAGGCCCGTGGGGAAACTCCGCCGTTGCCGACGAGGGACAGCGCCTGGCCCTCGGCCGGGGCATCGTCCGCGACGGCGGCCAGGACGTCCCGGTTGGTGGTGAAGCACAGCCCGTCGTCCTCGGCCCCGCCCGCCGACTCCATGGACGTGGGTGCCGCGGCGAGCGCGGCCTTGTCCTCGGCCCCTCCAGTTCCCGCCGGACGTCGTCCAGGTCGTCGGTCAGCAGGTTGGCTCCCGTGGCGATGCCAGCGTTGTTGACCAGCAGTGTCACATCCTGTGCGATGGCGGCCGCATCCGTGGTCGACTTCTCGTCGAGGAGGTCCAGGTACAGCGGGCTGACGCGGGGGTCGGATGCGGTGATCGTCTCCGGGCTGCGGGCCGCCGCGTAGACCCTCTCGGCCCCGCGGGCCAGCAATTCGGACGCATCTTTTCGGCACGCTCCGCGTCATCCGCGCCTTCGCTCCGGTCCTAGCCACCCACGGCGGCGGAGCGATCGTGAACGTCCTCTCCGTACTGTCATGGATCGCCACCCCCCAGGGTTCGGGCTCCTACTCCGTCGCCAAAGCCGCCGAGTGGAACATGACCAACGGCGTACGCGTCGAGCTCGCCGGACAGAAGACCCTTGTCCAGGGTGTCCACCTGGGGGCAGCGGACACCGACATGATGGCGGGCACCGACGCCCCCAAGATCGATCCCGTCGCCGTCGCGCGCGCCAGCCTTGACGGTGTGCAGAGCGACTCCCTCGAAGTGCTGGTCGACGACCCCAGCCGCTTCGTCAAGGCGGCCCTGGCCGGCGACCCGGCACAGCTGTACGGCACTGCGCCCGCCAGGTGAGCCTTTCAGCGTTGCCCTCCAGCGTGAGTACGGCCTTGGTGATGACGGTCATGCGGTTGGGCTGATGCGGGATCTTCGGAGGATCCGCCAGGTCTTCAGGCGTGCCATGCCGCGTTCAACTGGAGCTCGGGCTTGGGCGAGGGCGCGGTTGACGGTGCGCTGGGTGGGGGTGAGTTCCCCGCCGGGCGGTCGCCTGATCCCGGTGGTGACCCAGGGGCCGCGCCTTGGTAGGCGCGGTCGGCCAGGACAGGGACACCTTGTCGCTCGCCGATTCGGATGATGCGGTGGGTGCGGGCCGCGGTCAGGTCGTGGGTCCGTCCCGGCAGGGCGGGTGAGATCCACAGGACCCTGCCATTGGGGGCGGTGACGACTTGGACGTTCACCCCGTGGCGGCGGTGCTTGGACGAGTAGTCGGCGCGACTGTCACCGACGCGGTCGCATTCGGCGAGGGTCCCGTCCAGGAGTACGAATTCGGGGTCTTCCTCGCGCAGTGTCGTCAGTAGGCCAGGCGCGCGGGCGGCGAGCATGCCTGCGACCGAGGTGACGTAGGCATGGGCGGTGCCGACGGATATCCCGAAGCCGGCGGCAATGTGGGCGAGGGTGTCGTGACGATGCAGGTACACGAGTGCGACGAGCGCACGCTGGTGCGGCGGGAGCTTGCAACGGCGGTCACCTTCGCGGGTGACGATGAGCATCGTGACCCACTCGACCAGGGCGTGAGGCAGATCGAGGGCGGCAGGATAGGGAACCAACGAAGCTCCTGTGCCGATGGGTTGAGACTTCGAACGTCTCCCTCAACGGCACGGGGGCCTCGTGCGTTTCGGCCCCGCGCCCGCCAGCAGCCCCGTCACCCGACCGGTGGCCACACCGAAAAAGGCTCACTGATCGTCGGGTGGCAGCTCGAATGGCACGACCACGCCCTAAAGCTTGGACAGCTCATCCATGAATCTCCCCGGAGCTGATATCACTGCACCGCGAAACGACAGATTGCGCGTGTACACACCTTCGAAAAGGATGGCGACACTGATGTCGACGGAGTCCACAGCCCCATGAGCGGTTCCGAAAATACTCTTCGGATTCGCTCCGCTGGAACGAGTCATGGAAATTCGGGACTCCGGGCGTACCAACACGTGATGTCGTCGGTTACCTTCCTCCCGGTACCGGTACTCTCGCCCCACCGCCCAGATCGTCAGAGCCCGGGCGTTTCTGTTCATCCGTAAAGTCTTCCGAGTGAAGGAAGCATGCTGCCCCGCCACGCTCAACTTCCCGTCGGCCAGCCGGGGTCGCCCGGCGTATCGAGGGCCTTTGAAAGAAGACATCGGTATGCTCTCGCCGGTCACCATGGCACCGATGAGCCCCCTGGAGTTAGGCGTGCGTACGACTTCCAGGGCAGGCACGATCAGCTCAACGAGACCCAGCTGCCCTACGGTGCCACGCCAAAAAGTCACACGGGTCTGCTCCCGCGAAGTGACGGTGTTCGTGTGCCGTTGAAGATCGAACGTAAGTTGGGACATTCTCCGACCGTGGCCTCTTCCGCTGTCACGCATTGATCAAAGGGGTTGAGCGCACTGCCCAGCGCTTTCGCACCATCGGCGACTTTTCCAAACCCCCCGCTGATCCTCTCACTTGCCCAGGCTCCGGTGTCGGCGACCTTGCCAGGAAACTCCTTCAGTGCCTTCCGGTTGTCGACGATGGTCGCGACACCGTAGACGGCACCCGTGACCACCGCCGCGCCCATCGTGATCGGGGTGGGCGCGACCATGGCCGCTGTCATGGAGGCGTTGAAGGCTACGCAGGAGCCTTCGCCACGTACCCGGCCTTGTCTCGTTTGAAGGCCTCGACAAAGTTCCCTTCTTGCACGAGGTCGACGGCGCCGATCACCGTGGACACCGCGCTGCCGCCGATGCCGGCTGTACGCCAGAAGCCGCCCGTACGCAGCGCCGTCCCGGCTCCCGAGGCGAAGGCGCTCAGTCGACTCGCTCCGGTTGCCCTGTTCAGAGCGCCGGGGTTCTTGCCGACCGTGAGCAGGTTCGCCTCCCACGCCCACTGCCTTCCCGAATGGGCGGCGAGGATGTCCTTTCCGGTCAGTGCATCAAGGATCGGCGCAGGAGTTCGTGACCCGATGCTTGCAGCCAGGGAACGGATCAGCAGGGCGGCCAATTGGCTGTGCACCTTGCCCGCGTTGCCGGTGAAGGTGTCCAGGTCGTTGGCGAGCGCGGTGAGCTTGCCGGCGTCGAAGTCCTTGAAGGACATCAGTTGCCGCCCGTTCCGGCCCTGGCCTTGTCCTTCTCCTTGGCCTGCCGCTCCAGTTCGTCGGCCTGGTTCTCCCACCGTGTGGCATCGGCCAGCAGGGCACCACCCATGCCGTTGAGGGTGCGCTGCGGCTGCTGCAGCTTCGTGGTACAGCACACGAGAGCCGGTTCCGTCCCACAGTTGCGGAACGAAATCCCCCCCATTCACGCAAGATGGACGCAGGCCCACGACATCGGCCTTTTGAGGTGGTCCGCAGCGCTTGAATCGACTTTGCTTTACTGTCCCATGGCACGCTGACCGCCTTGGGGGCGCGCCTTACGGACCGACAGTTCGATGTTTCCTGGATGTCGCATTTCGCGGCATATGGATCGACCGTTCGCGGTTCTGGGGCACGGCTGTGGTCGGACCGACCGGAGACAAGCATGGGGGGAAGTGCATGAGCGGGGTTTCCTTCGAGCTCCAGCGCGCGGCTTCCACTCGAGGACGCAGGGGCGAGATCTTCTCGTGGCTCGGCCAGGTGGACGGCCTCGGCCGCATCGAGCTGACCTTTCCCACCGAGCACAGTGACTACCCGTCCGAGTACTGCGAGGTGGCGGTGAGCGGTGACCGTTTCCCACTCGTCACCTATCTCGGACTGCGGTACCTGCGGCGCCCCCTTCTGGCCCGAGGGGAACTGAGGGTGGACTGGGACCCGGCGGACCTCTCCCGGAACGTCTACCGGCTCGGACGGCAGGGGCGAGCGCTTCGGCTCCAGGTCAAGGGACGCTCGTACACCTATGCCCAGGCCGGTGGCAAGCGCAGCCATGAATTGGCCCGTCCGGGCGCAGGTGTCCTCATGAGGCGTTCCGGTTGGAACAACCCGCAGACGCTGTCCGGGACCTGCTCGGGCGAGGCCGACGCACTCGACATCGGACTCGCCGTCGTCATGGAGGCCGTGTACACGCGGAATCTCACGGCGCCCGGCGCCCTGGTGTCGATACCGGGGCGCTTTCTCAACCGGTGCAATTTTCTCTGATTTCTGGGGGACACGACAGAATGCCTTCTTTGGATGCGGCGCGGCGTCGGCTGCGGCTGTCCGATGCCCATATCAGCGTGCTGGGGCTTCTAGTGGAGGAGGGAAGCGTCCCCGACGACCTGGCGCAGGCGCACGCCGAACTCAGACAGGCCGAGATGTTCGACGCGGACGACAAGATAGTTACCGACCTGTATCCGCTCGTTTCCACACTGATGGAACCGCGGATCATTGCCCAGATCGAGGTGACGAGTCCGCAGGGAACCATCAACAGCGGGGCCATCGTGGGCAACGAGTTCATCTTCACCCACGAGAGCTGGCCCGGCTCGGACGAGTCGGAATACGTCCCAGCCGAGCCCGAGACGCTCGTCTGGGCGCTGGCCAGGGCTGTGGACCTGCACCGGGACTTCACCACTGGCAGCGACACGGGCGAGACGATCGTGTCGACCATGGGACTGCTGGACGCGGTGCTCGAACGCATGGAAGCCGGACCGTTCGACGCGCCGGCAGCCCTTGCTGAGGCGACGGGCGCCCCGGTGCGACTCGCCGACGTGCTGGCCCAGTTGAACTGCATGTGGCGGATGACGGTGGTGTGGCAGGGCGAAGGGCCCACGCGCGCCGAGTCCGGGGTGGCGGTGTCCGCGCTGGCGGTGTGGGACTGCGGGCTCGAGGGGTATTGGCTGCGCGAGCTGCCTGCTGAACCGGTTACCGAAGGGCAGGTGGGCGCGGGCACTGAGCTGCGAGTGCGGCATGTCTCAGCGAAGGAACTTTGGCAGCTGATCACCGACTTGCTGCCCGACGGGTCCCAGCTTGCCTCCTCGTGATCCCGGCCGCCCCGAGGGCGGTGACCTGAGCCCTTCGGTATCGAATCCTTGCACGCAGCTCGATCAGATTGTTACGGGGAACAATGGGCGACAGCTCCAAGCGCATGGCGAATCCGGAAGACCTTGAGCACCTGGCGAAGCTTCTGGACGGGAAAGGCAATCTCAGGGACCGCCTGGACGAGGCCTTCACCCGCGCGACCCGTCTCGGGGTGCAGGACAGACTGAGCCCGCTGAAGCCGATGACGGCGTGGACCAGTGAGACGGCCACTGATCTCCGGCGCCGCTCGGCCATTCTCCGCGCTGAGAAGGGCGATCCTCTGGCGGCGGCCCTGTTCGCCGGGTTCAAACCCGAGGAGCTCAAGGGAGCGAACCTACCGCCGGACGTCATGCTTATAGCGAACGCGTCCGTGGCGAACCCAGAAGCGTTCGACACCAAGTGGCTGGAGCGACAGAAGGGTGAGACGCTCCAGGACTGGATTCAGCGCATCAAGGGGGATGCTGTAACGAAGGTAACGGGCGATGAAAACCTCGGCGAGGTGGTGGGCGACTACATTGAGCTGACCGCAATGGTCTCGACCATTCCAGGTGCCTTTGAGATGGCAGCCATTGGGACCACACATCTGATTTCGTATTTCAAGAGCCTCAAGAATCCCGGCCAAGTCAAGTTTTTGAAGGCGCCCGGCACCACACTCGCGCAGCTCCTGAGGGGGCAGGGATCATCGATGATCCCCGCCCGTGTCCGCGCACTGGCCGCAAGCATCGGGGCGCGTACCCCTGCCCCCATCCTTGATGCGCTGGCCGGGAAAGACAGTTTGGCTGCCTACTCCGGGAGAAGGTGGGCCTGGCAGGCGAACCTGCTCAAGGTGGGTAGGAACGCCTCGAATATGAGCAGGGCGGCCGGAGCGAGTCGGCTGAGCGCCTTCGCCTCGGGAGCGGGATCGGCGTTCCGTACGGCCGGCTGGTGGCGTGCGGCCGGCATCGGCGGCAGCGCCGTATCCACGGTCATCGGTGCCGTGGACGTGGTACAGGAGGGCAACCCGGTCGAGGCCTTTAAACGGGACAAGGCCGGCTATGTGTCGAAGGTTTCCGGAACCGCCTTCAACGCGTCCCTCACGGTGGCCATGGTCGCACCCACTCCGGTCACGATCGGCGCAGCTGTGGTCACCGGTGCGGTCTACGGTGTGGCGACGATCATCGACAACAAGGAGAAGTTCAAGGAATTCCCCGGAAAGGTCGCCGACGCGGGCCGCTGGGCAGGAAAGAAGATCGGCGAAGGTGCCGGAAAGCTTGCGGACGGGGCGAAAAGCGTGGGGAAGGTCATCGGCGGCCTTTTCGGCTAGTGGCTTCTTCGACAGCCAGTCCGCAGGCAGAGACCGAGGAACTGAGAGGCGAATGAACGGGTTCGGATTTGATCTCCGACGCTCAATGAACACAGTCACGTCACGGGAACAGACCCGCGTGACCTTCTGGCGTGGACCTGTGGGCGGGCTGGGTGAGGTGGAGCTCGTCCTGCCCGCGCTGGAAGTCGTGCACCTGCATGACCGCGGTAGCCGTGGCGGCGTCATGGTGACCGGTGAGAACATCCCGATGTCCTCCTACAGCGGTCTGTGGTACGGCGCGCGCCCCCGTCTCGCGGAGGGACGACTGAGCGTGGCAGGGCAGCACGCGGCCATCTCCCGTCGTGCCTGGCGCGCGAGCAGGAAGGGTCGCGCCCTTCGGGTGTGGGCCGTGGGGCGCGAGTACAAGTACCGCGAGACGGAGAACCGTCGGCATCACGTGCTGGAACGCCCGGAAGCCCAGGTGGCGATGACGCGTTCCTCGTGGAAGAACCCGGACGTCATCTCCGGTGCGGCTCACGGAGCCGCCGACTCCGTGGACATCAGCCTCGCCGTGCTGTTCGAGGGTGTGTACACGCGCAACCTGTCGTTGTCCGGAGCGCTGATCTCAGCACCGGGCCGGCTGCTGGCGAGAGCCGGCGACTGATGCCTTATCGAGCAACGGTCGCCCTGTTGCCGCTTGGCGTCAGCTCGTGCTGAGTGGCGTGGTCTGCTCAGCGTCGAGCTGGTGGTCGGCCCAGACGTGGCTTTCGGGGAGCGGTTAGGTGACGGACGGGCATGCCAGGGCTCTGTCGAGGCTGTCCAGCCAGCCGTCCACCTCGTCGTCCGAGGCGTAGTCCGCGTCCAGGATCCGCTGGACGAGGGCGACGGCATCTGCGCGACTCATTTCCACAGCGCTCATCAAGTCCCTCCGCCGCGTTGCCCGTGGCGCGGGAAGCAGAGGCCGCCCGGACAGGTCCCAGCGGCCTCCGCAGACGGCGCAGTGCCGCGCGATCGGTGCACTGCATGTGCTCGTGCCGGGCGGCGGCTCGCTCGGCTTCTCAGCGGTTGATGGCCTGGATCTCCTGGACTGTCACGGCCTGATCGTTGCCGAACGTCCCGTCCGGCAGGTCGCCGCCCGCGCCGCCCGTGCCGGTCCACGTGATGTCCCAGGTGACCGTGGCCTGCAGCTCGAAGGTGCCGTCGCCCGACGAGCGGAGGTACTTCAGCCCGCAGGGCGGGGTCCGGTCGGCCTTGCCCTTGGCGTACGGCTCGCCGATGGAGCCGTCGTCGTTGATGGCGCACTCCCCGGAGGCCGGGTAGGTCTCGGCGTCGGCAGTGCCCGGTTCCAGCTTGAGGGAGACGGGCCTGGCCGTGGTGGTGGCTTGGACGTTCACTCCGCCGGCTTCCAGCGAGGCGGTCACGGAGACCTCTTTGAATTTGGCCCTGTCCAGCCATGCCCAGGTGGGAAGGTTGACCTTGGTGGTCTGCGCGGGGGCGAGAGTGACCTCGGTGGTGGGAAGCTGCACGCGGTTGTAAGCCAGTTCGGCCAGGACCTGGGGAGTGACCGCGTTCTCGACGTCCGGCGCGTCACCGTTCTCCACCCAGAAGGGCTGCTTGTCACAGACCTGCGCGGCCGGCTCCATCCAGCGGTCCTCGTCCCGGACGGCGACCCACCAGTTGCCCTCGTCCTTCTTCTCCAGGTTGTAGTTCTCGTACTCGCCGTCCTTGTACTTCTCCCGGGTCTGGCCGGCGCTTGCCTTGGCGTAGCTGTGCTGTCCCGGGGTGTTGACGGTGCTCTCGTACATGTCCTCGATGTACTTCGCGAACTCCTCCGCGGACCTCGGCTCGTACCAGCATGCAGGCGGTGTCCAGTCGCCCACCGGTTCGAGGCTGCCCGACGGGCCACCGTCTCCGCCGGCCGTGGAACCAGTGAAGGTGATCCGGGACTCCAGTGCTCCTCCGCTGCTGGTGCCCTCCTGTTCGACCTTGGCTCCTTCGTTACCACTGCCGAGATCCACGTCGGCGTGGGCGGGAGGAGCGGGGCTCGCCGGTCGTGCCGTCCGACTCCGCGCCCGTGCCGCACGCGGTGAGCGCGGCGAGCGCGGCGAGGGAGAGGGCGGAGAAGGCTGAGGCAGCGAGCATGGCGGCGCGCTTCATGGAAGCTCCTTGGTGGTCGGTCGAGTCCTGAGGCCGGCGGGAACGAGCGCGCGAAGCGCCTGCGGGCTCGTCCGTCCCCCTGTCCCCGTGCGTCCCGTCACCGGTCCGGGCGAAGATCGTGGCACGGCCGCTCGGCGCCCTCGTGAGTGAATCGTGCAGGGCTCATGTGCGGTGGGTGATGGACCGTACGTCGTCCGTGGTCGGTCGGGTGCGGTGGCGGTTCGCTGCCGCACAGGTGGTTCGCCGGTCCCAACTGGGTTGTTCAGCCATGAAATTGCAGATGGGTAACGGTGTGTGGGGTGAGGAAGGTGAGGCGGATTCCGCCTTGAGGGGCTTATGTGTGGCTGATACGGTGCCATGGCTTGACACTCACCCCCGGCGTTGGCTATCCGCGCAGGTCGGGCGGGTAAGTGCGAACCGTCGCGCATGTCTGTGCGCGAGCGGACCTGGGTGAAGTGTCCAGATTTCCAGGGAACTTGGCAGACATCGTCTTGGGTGTACGGGGAGCGGTTGCGTGAAGATCCAAGAGCGTACGGGGGCGGGCGCGGGTCGTTCCGCGGTTCCGGCCGGGCCGGCGGTCGGTGACCGGCTTCCCACTCCGCCCCGCGAGCGCAAACCGGCGCTGGCCGCGCTCGCCGTGCTGCTGATCCTCGTCGGCGCGCTCGGTGCGACGATGCTCGTGCTGCAGGCCGGGGACCGCATCGAGGTCGTCAAGGTCGAAAACGAGATCCAGGCCGGGGAGTCCGTCACCGACAAGGACGTCACCTCCGTCATGGTCGCCGAGGACGCGGGCATCAACTACGTCCTGTGGGAGCAGCTGGACACGCTCAAGACCATGAAGGCGAAGACCACGATCTACGCGGACACGGTCGTGCAGGGCCAGATGTTCGCCGCGAAGAGCAGCCTGCCCGCCGGCAAGGCCTCCGTCGGTCTCGCCCTCAAGGAGGGCCAGTACCCGTCGGACATCAAGCCCGGTGACGTCGTGGCGGCCTATCACGTCGGCGGTACCGGCTCGCGCTCGAACGACTCCGACGACGCCGGCGCCGGGGCGAGCGGCTCGTCCTCCAACTCCCTCGTCGACGACGCACGGGTGAACGCCGTCGCGGACGACAGTGACTCCACCGTGAGCACGGGCAGCAAGACGCTCACCGTTCTCGTCGACCAGGCCGACGCGGCAGCGCTCGCCTCGGCGGCGGCCGCGGGCGAGGTCGCCATCGTGCACGTCCCCGGCAACTGAGAAGGCGGCACCCCACCCATGGCCCTCATCGCCCTCGCCGCCGACAAGGGTTCCCCCGGCGTCACCACCGCGGCCGTCGCCCTCGCGGCGGTCTGGCCGCGGCGGGTGCTGCTCGCCGAGACCGACCCGGCGGGCGGTGACCTCGTCTACCGCAGTGCCGCCGCGCACGGCGGGCCGCTCAACCCCAACACCGGCATGCTGTCCATCGCCGCGACCGCGCGCCGCGGACTCGTGCCCGACCAGCTCTGGGACCACGTCCAGCCGTTGAGCGGCGGACTCGAAGTGCTCGTCGGGCTCGGGATCGCCGAGCAGGCCGCCGGGCTCGCCGGGCTGTGGCCGACGCTCGGGCACGCCTTCGCCTCGCTCGGCGACTCCCCGCACGCGCCCGCCGACGTCATCGCCGACTGCGGGCGGATCAGCGGGGACACCCCGGCCGTCGAACTGTTCGCGCACGCCTCCCTCGTCCTGCTCGTCTCGCGCACCGAGCCGGAGGCGCTCGCGCGCGTGCGGGACCGTGCCGCCGCGCTCGCCGGCAAGCTGCACGGCGGTCCGCGCGGTGCCGCGAGCCTCGCCAACCCGGTGATCGGTGTCGTCCTCATCGCCGACACCGGCAACGCCGCGAAGCTCGCGTCCCAGGTGAACGACATGCTCGTGCACGCCCAGACCGGCGCCCGCGTGGTCGGCACCCTCGCCGACGACCCGGCCGGCGCCGAGCAGTTGGCCGGGCGCAGGCGCGGGCGGCTCGACAAGTCGCTGCTGATCCGTTCCGCCCGCAAGGTGACGGCCGACCTGTACCAGCAGTACGGCGCCGCCTGGGCCGCGTCCGCGCAGGCCCAGCAGACGCAGGCCCGGGCCCAGCAGGCGCACCAGGGTCACGGAGCCGGCCGATGACCGCTGTCGACCATCAACTGGTCAAGCGGTTCCGTCAGGACGCCGGCGACCGGATCGCCGAACAGCGCCGCCTCGACCAGGTCAACGGTGTCACGCCGATGTCCACCGAGGACGAGCGGCAGTACGCCCGTGCCGTCATAGCCCAGATACTGGAGGAGTACGCCCGCGCCGAGATCAACGCGGGCCGTACGCCGCTGGACGCCGAGACCGAGGAGCAGTACGCGGCAGCCGTGCACGCCGCGCTGTTCGGTGTCGGCCGGCTCCAGCCGCTGCTCGACGACCCCGAGGTCGAGAACATCGACATCAACGGCTGCGACCAGGTGTTCGTCGGCTACTCGGACGGCCGCGAGGCGCGCGGCGAGCCCGTCGCCGAGACCGACGAGGAGCTCATCGAGCTGATCCAGGTGCTGGGTGCCTACTCGGGTCTGTCGTCGCGTCCCTTCGACTCCGCCAATCCGCAGCTCGACCTGCGGCTGCCGGACGGTTCGCGTCTGTCGGCCGTCATGGACGTGGCGCGGCGGCCCGCGCTGTCCATCCGCCGTGCGCGCATGGGCAAGGTGTTCATCTCCGACCTCGTCGGGAACGGGACACTGACCCCCGAGCTCGGGCACTTCCTCGCCTGCGCGGTCCGGGCCCGCAAGAACATCATGATCGCGGGCGCGACCAACGCCGGTAAGACCACCCTGCTGCGTGCCCTCGCCAACGAGATCCCGCCGCACGAGCGCCTCATCACCGTCGAGCGGGCACTCGAGCTCGGCCTCGACACCTTTCCCGACCTGCACCCCAACGTCGTGGCGTTCGAGGAGCGGCTGCCCAACTCCGAGGGACAGGGCAGCATTTCCATGGCGGAGCTGGTGCGCCGGTCGCTGCGCATGAACCCCTCCCGCGTCATCGTGGGTGAGGTGCTCGGCGACGAGATCGTGACCATGCTGAACGCGATGTCCCAGGGCAACGACGGCTCGCTGTCCACGATCCACGCCAACAGCTCCAGCGAGGTCTTCAACCGCATCTCCACCTACGCCCTGCAGGCGACGGAGCGGCTGCCCATCGAGGCCAGCCAGATGCTCATCGCGGGCGCGGTGAACTTCGTCGTCTTCATCCAGCGGCGCAACGACTACCAGAGCGGCGGCCGGCTGCAGCGCATGGTCACCTCCGTCCGCGAGGTCAACGGCGTCGACGGACGCGTGCTGTCCAGCGAGGTGTTCGCGGAGGCGCCCGACGGCCGGGTCGTCGCCCACGCCCCCATAGCCTGCCTGGAGGAACTGATGGCGTACGGCTACCGGCCCAGCGGAACGTGGGGGTGAGCCGGTGACCCCTGCGACCACGACCACCGACCTCGCCGCGCTCGGCTCCCTCGGCTCCATGAGCGGGCTGTTCTCCACGACCGTCCTGTACGCGCTCGCGTCCGGTGTCGCCGTCGGCGGCGGACTCGCCCTGTTCGCCGTCGCCGTACGCGGACTGCCCGCCAAGCCCGAGCACGAGAAGCAGAAGGCGAGCGAGCGCGCGAACGAGCTGATCCGGTTCGCCGGCCGGCGCGGCTCGCTCGCCGCGATCGTCGGCCTCGTCGTGCTGCTGCTGACCCGCTGGATGGTCGCCGGCATCGCCGCCGCCGTCCTCGTCTTCTTCTGGGACCGCCTCTTCGGCGGAGCCGCCGAGGAACGGGCCGCGATGCGGCGCGTGGAGGCGCTGGCCTCCTGGACCGAGTCGCTGCGCGACACCATCGCCGGTGCGGTGGGCCTGGAGCAGGCCATCCCGGCGTCCGCCCGTGCCGCCGCGCCCGTGCTGCGTCCGCACCTCGACGCGCTCGTCGACCGGCTGCGCTCCCGCACGCCGCTGCCCGAGGCGCTCCAGCAGCTCGCCGACGAGATCGACGACGCGTCCGCCGACATCATCGTCGCGGCCTTGATCCTCAACGCCCGGCTGCGCGGACCGGGTCTGCGGCAGGTCCTCGGCGCGCTCGCCAAGTCGGCGCGAGAGGAAGTGGACATGCGGCAGCGCGTGATGGCGCAGCGCGCCTCCACCCGGCGCTCGGTGCAGATCGTGGTCGCCGTCTCGATCGCGTTCGTCCTCGGCCTGTCCATCTTCAACCGTGACTTCGTCGAGCCGTACGGCACGCCGGTCGGGCAGCTCGTACTCGCCTGTGTCTGCGGCCTGTTCGCGCTCGGCTTCTGGTGGCTGCGCAAGCTGTCCACCATCGAGACGCCCGAACGCTTCCTGGTGCGCGACGATCCGGCGGTGCGGTTCGTCCGGCCGCGCACACCCGGCGCCGGGCCCGGTCAGCAGCAGGCGCCGCTCCAGCAGGAAGAGGGGGTACGCCGGTGAGCGACGACCTGACCATGCCGGTGGCCGTCGGCGCGGTCATCGGACTGGGGATCTACGTCCTCGTCCGCGCGCTGATGCCGACCAAGCGCAGTGCGATCGCCCAGGTCGCCCGGATCGACGCGATGCGGGCCCGAGGTGCGGCGTACCAGTCGGCGCGTACGGAGCGGGACACCGGCCGCCTCGGCGGTCTGCGCGCCGAAGTGGGCGCGCGGGTCGCCGAGTTCTATCTGCAGCAGGGCTGGGAGCAGCGCTCGCTGCGCGCCGACCTGGCGGTGCTGGAGCGCAGCTGGGAGAAGTTCCTGGCGACGAAGGTGCTGCTGGCGGTGGCGGGGCTGTTCTTCGGCCCGTTCCTCTTCGCCATCGTCTGGACGCTCGCCCTCGCCGACAGCCCGGTCATTCCGGTGTGGATGGCCCTGCTGTGCGCGGCGCTGTTCTTCTTCCTGCCCGACCTGGAGGTACGCCGGGACGCCGCCGAGAAGCGGCGCGATCTGCGCCGGGTGATCGGCGCGTACCTGGACCTGGTGTCGATGAGCCTGGCCGGTGGCCGGGGTCTGCCCGAGGCGCTGATGGCGGCGGCCGAGGTGTCCGACGGCTGGGCGACCCACCGCATCCGCAACGCCCTCGCCGACGCCCGGATCACCGGCATCAGCCAGTGGCAGGCGCTGGGGCAGCTGGGTGAGGAACTGGGCGTGGAGGAGCTGAAGGACCTCTCCGCCTCGCTGGCCCTGGTCGCCGACGACGGTGCCAAGGTGCGCGAGTCCCTCGCCTCCCGGGCCGAGACCATGCGGCACCGCGAACTGGCCGAGATCGAGGGCAGCGCCGGCGAGAAGTCCCAGTCGATGCTCGTGGCGCAGCTGCTGCTGTGCGCGGGGTTCCTGGTGTTCCTGATCTTCCCGGCGGCGATGCGGGTGTTCCAGGTGTGAGGGTGTGAGAACCATGACCTGTTGGATCGCGAACCGCGAACCGTGAGCCGTACGTCACCACTTCCGTGAACCGAATTCGAGAGGACAACGCGTCATGAACGGACGTACCTTCCACACCGGCATTCCCGCCGTCGACTTCCTGGTCACCTTCATGCGGGCCCGCGTGGAGCGCGCCCGCTCCGGCGAACTGGACCGCGGTGCCTCCGCGGTGGAGTGGGTCATCATCTCGGCGGTCGTCGTGGCGATCGTCGGCGTCGTGGCCGCCATCATCAACGCAGCGCTGAGCGAGGGCGCCAACAAGGTCGGCGACTGCATCAAGGGCGCGGACGCGGGCAAGACCTGCTGACCGCACGTACCTTCTCAACGTCCACGGGGATGCCGGTGCGCGTACGTCGCTGGGTACGCCGACGGGTGGAGGCCGCCTCCGCCCGCGGCGACTGGGGCATGACCGCGATCGAGTTCGTGCTGCTCACACCCGTCCTGTTCTTCATGATCTTCGCGACGGTGCAGTTCGCGCTGTACTTCTTCGCCGATCACGTCGCCCAGGCGGCGGCGCAGGCGGGTGCGCGCAAGGCGCGGGCGACGGCGCACGACCAGCCGGGCGGCTGGCGCGGCGAGGCGCGGGACGTGGTGGACAGCTACATCCGGCAACTGGGACCGCAGCTGGTGCTGGGCCCCGACGTGAAGATGCTCCAGCCCGAGCAGAACACCGTGGGCGTGGAGATCACGGCACGTATCCCGACGGTGTTCCCGGGCCTGGACCTGACGGTGCACGCGCAGTCGATGGGGCCGGTGGAACGGTTCGTGCAGGAGGGGGAGAACTAGATGGACCTCTCCGTCTACGGCGGACGGACACCGGCGGACGACGACCGGGACCGCGGTTGGGACCGCGACCGGGACCGCGATCGGGACGACGACCGGGACCGCGATCGGGACCGCGACCGGGATCGGGGTCTGTCCACCGTCGAGGTCGTCATCCTCGCGCCGGTGATGATCCTCTTCATCCTGGTGCTGGTGGGCTTCGGGCAACTGGTGGAGGGGCGGGGCGCGTTGGACGGCGCCGCCCGGGACGCGGCCCGTGCCGGCTCCATCCAGAAGGACCACGCCACGGCGATGGCCGAGGCGCGGGCGGCGGCGGAGGCGAACCTGACGGACGTCTGCTCGGGTCCGGTGACCGTCGTCCAGACCAGCCAGGGCTTCGAGCCGGACACCCTCTTCACCGTCGAGGTGAGCTGCGAGGTGCGGGGCCTCGCCATGCTGGGCCTGGACATCCCGACGACCCTGTCCGCGAGCTTCAGCTCCCCGCTGGACCCGTACCGGAGGACGGCGTGAGCGCGCGTACCCACAGCCGGCTGTCGGACCGTCGCGCGCGCCTGGACGACCGCGGTTCGGGCGCGGGCGCGGTCATCATCTTCGCGCTCGTCTTCCTCTCCCTGTCGGCCTTCGTCATCGACGGAGGCATGTCCATCTCCCAGCGGGAGCGCGCGGCCGACATCGCGGAACAGGCGGCCCGTTACGCCGCCCAGGACATCGACCGCGAAGCCCTCTACGACAACGAGGGCGGCCCCGCGCCGATCAACTACGAGAACTGTGACGCCCGGGTGAAGGCCTTCGCCCGCGAGATGGACATGTCCGGCCCGGACATCGCGGCGACCCACTGCGTGGCGGCGAACGCCCAAGCCGTCGAGGTCGAGGTGCAGTTGACCTACGCCCCGGTCTTCACGGGCATGTTCTACGGCGGGGACGTGGCGGTTCACGGGCAGGCCGTGGCGGAGAACGAGGTGGGCTGACGCCCACCGTCGCCCCGCGGTTGCCGCGCCCCGAAAAATCCCTCGGACCTCCACACCGTTCACCGGGTGGTCGGGCGGAAACGGAGGGAAATCGGGCGGACGCCGGGACGCGGGGCGTGACACCGGCCGGAAAGGCGGCTGACAGCGGCCGGTGGCTCCGTGAACCGGTGGGTAGCGTGAAGGCGCAGGCCCTTTCCGTGACCGTATTGCCACACTGATGAATTCGGTGACGCTGAGAAAGCGTCCGTCAACTGCGCGCCACTGGTGGGCTGTTCTCCGGCGTGCTTTGATCAGTACGCACGGCTCGCCGATGAGCCCGGGTTCCGGGCTTCCGGCGAACTCCCCGCCGCTGCATTCCTTGCTACGAATGGAAAGGCCAGCCATGAACTTCGCCTCGCAGGTCGAAACGGCCGAAATCTCCGACGCGGACCTGGACAACGTGTCCGGTGGCCAGGCGGTCTCCGCCGGCATCGACGCCGGTGTGGCCGTCACCACCGCCGGCGGATCCGCCGGCGTGGGTGTGTACGCCGAGGTCGGCCCGCTCGCCGTCTGCGCCGGTGTGGGCGGCTCGGTGACCCCGGGCGGCATCGCGGGCGACGGCCACGTGCACACCACGTCGGTCTGAGCACTGCCGCTGACATTCACTGTCGGCGCGTGAACGGTGGGCCCCGGGCATTCCCCGACCGGGGCCCACTGCCGTTATTCAGGGGGCGCCGGGTCGCTTCCCACCCATTTCCCCTTCGTTCCCCTGCTCGTCCTCGACCTTCATTTTCTCCTCGGCGAGCCGGGTGAGTTCATCGTCGGGCTTCTTGAATTCACGGGCTCGTCGCTCAGTGGCCAGGGGGGGCGCGGTCAGCGGTTGCTCGACTGGATTTCCTGGACGGTCATGTCCCGGGTGGTTTCGAAGGTGCCGTCGGGGAGGTCGCCGCCCGTGCCGCCGCTGCCTTCCCAGGGGACCTGCCAGGTGATCGACGCCGTCAGCCGGTACGGGTCGCCGGCCGTGGCGCGGAGGTGGCGGATGCCGCACGGCGGGGTCCTGTCGGCGTCGCCCTTGGTGTACGGGCTGCCGATCGAGCCGTCGTCGGTGATCTCGCAGTCGCCGGAGGCGGGGTAGGTCTCCGCGTCGTCCGTGCCGGGTTCCAGGTGGAGGGCGACCGGTTTGGCGGTCGTCTCCGCCCACAGACCCGTGTGCGGGAGCTCGGCGCGGACCGTGACGTCCTTGAAGGTGCCCTCGTCGAGCCAGACCCAGGTCGGCAGGTTCACCGTGGACCTGGCCTCGGGCCTCAGCTCGATCTCGGTCTCGGGGACCTTGACCTTGTCGTAGGCGTACGCGGCGAGGATCTCCGGCGTGGGGGCTTCCGGTACGTCGGGATCTCGCCCGCCTCCTGCCAGAACATGAGCCGGTCGCACAGCGAGGTGTCGAGGCCGGTCAGGTCCGGGGCGACACCGCGCCTGAAGCAGCCGTCCTTGCCGAGGTCGTAGTCCTTGTAGCCCTTCACGGCCGACGGGGCTCCTGATCCACTGCTGGGCCTGCGACAGGCGCCCCTCGGTGTGGTAGAAGGCGAGCGCCTCGCTGTCGGGGTAGTTCGCGATGATCGCCGCGTACCCCGAGCGGAGTTCCTCCTTGCCGTCGTCGAGGACGGCCTGCTCGTCCGGATCGCTGCTCGTCCAGTTCTCGAAGGTGAGCCGGGAGCCGCTCGGCAGGGTGATCGCCGGGCGCTTCACGCCGGACGCCGCCGAGGCCGGGGCGGAGGCCGACGGGGTGTCCGATGCCGTGTCCGCGCCCTTGATGTCGTCCGACGGTGCGTCATCGCCGCCGCCGCAGGCGCAGAGCAGCAGGGCCGCCGTCGCGGTGAGCGCGGCCGCGGTGGTGGTCAAGGCTCGGCGGGCCACGGACGTTCCCCCTGGTGTCGGCTGTGTGCAACAGAGAACGAAGCTACCGGGGGCAGGTAGTCGGCCCGTGTGAGCTGGCGGCGGATCGTGTGGGGGAGGTGAGGAGTGTGCCGTGGCTGTCGCGAACGGCGCAGTCGCCGCGGGTGCCGTCGTGCCGGGCAGGGGCCGACGCGGGGCTTCGCCTGCGCCCGTTCGAGTCCATAAGATCTCTGTAGGCTCAAGTGACCCTCCATCCACACACCCCAGGACTCCCGCCATGCCGCGACGCCGCAGTTCAAGCTCGTCAAGCTCGACGGCTCCCAGGAACCGCACGCCGCAGCCGGTGCGGGTGCGGCGGCGGACGTTCGGGGACATCGTCAAGGCGTTCTTCGCATTCGTGGCGCTGCTCGCGCTGCTCGTCGGAGTGCCGCTCGCGCTGGCGATGACGGCCGGGTGGCCGTTCCCGAGCACGTTCGAGCCGATGGAATGGCTCAAGCAGGACATCTCCGTCTCGACCTTCCTGGGCATTCTGACCTTCGTCGTCTGGCTCGCCTGGGCCCAGTTCACCGCGTGTGTGCTCGTGGAGATGAAGGCCGCGCTGTCCGGCGTGGGTGTGCCGGGCCGCGTACCGGGTGCCGGGCCCAGTCAGCTGCTCGCCCGGCAGCTCGTCGCCGCGCTGCTGCTCGTCGGCGCCACCGCGGCCAGTTTCACGCCGGGGCTGAGCCAGCTGGGGCAGAGCGTCGAGGGCGACCAGCGGCCCACCGTGGCCGCCGCCCAGCAGACCCCCGGCTTCTTCGCCCAGCAGCAGGAGCAGGCGGCCGGTGCCGCGGCCGCCCTCGCCGAGCAGGCGTCGCACGCCGAAGCGGGGAGCAGCGGCGCCCGGCAGCAGGGCGACACGAAGTTCTACCGGATCCAGCCGCCGGAGGGGCGTCACCACGACTCGCTCTGGGAGATCGCCGAGCGGCATCTCGGGGACGGGCGCCGGTACAAGGAGATCTTCGAGCTCAACAAGGACCGGACCCAGCCCGACGGTTCCAAGCTGTCCGAGGCCAGCCTCATCAGGCCCGGCTGGATCATGGAGATGCCCGGCGACGCGCGCGGCGGCGACCTCGTCGAGATGCCCGACGAGGCCCCCGAGGTCTCGCCCGAGGTGCGGCAGCAGATCCACGACTACGCCGGGACCGGCGACCACGCCCAGGGCAGCGGCGGGGGATCCGCCCAGGTGTCCGTGCCCGAGCAGCGGCCCGCACCCGCCACCGGCGACGCCGGTCACCGGCAGCCAGCCCAGCAGCACGCCACCCCCGCGCACGACTCCTCCTCCTTCGGCCTCCCCGAAGCCCTCCTGGCCGCCCCGCTCCTCGCCGCCGGTCTCCTCGGCGCCCTCGGGCACCGCCGCCGGCAGGCGCTGTGGCAGTCGGCGTTCGCCGGCATCGGCGGGCGTGGGATGGAGCCGCCCACGCCGGCCGGGGACGCCCAGGACGTGCAGGACGCCCTGCTGGTCGGCGCCGACCCCGAGGGCGTACGACTGCTCGACCGGTCGCTGCGCGGGCTCGCCGCGTCCCTCGCCGCCGAGTCCCGTCCGCTGCCCACGGTCTACGCGGCCTGGCTCAGCAGCGGCGATCTGCACCTCCAGCTCGCCCAGCCGTCCGGGAAGCCGCCGACGCCCTGGCAGCTCGGGCAGGACCAGACGTCCTGGACGCTCGCCAAGGACGACGCCGGGCGGTACGAGGACGTCGACACCGCCGCTCCCTACCCGGGCCTCGTCAGCCTCGGCACCATGGACGACTCCCGGCTGCTGCTCAACCTGGAGTCCGTGCCCGGCATCGTCTCGCTGAGCGGCAGCGAGGCCGACCGGGCCGCCGTGTTCGCCTCCGTCGCCGCCGAGTTGGCCACCAACGGGTGGTCGGACCGGATGACCATCACCCTCGTCGGATTCGGCGAGGACCTGACCCCCCTCGCCCCCAACCGGCTGCGGCACCTCGACGACATCGAGGCGCTCATCGAGACGATGGAGGCCGAGACCCGGCAGCGGCGCGGAGCGCTTGGCGCCGCCGGGCACGACTCCGTGCTCACCGGACGCACCGGCCCCGCCCAGCACACCCGTTGGGCCCCGCACCTCGTGCTGCTCGCCGCCGCGCCGTCCGCCGAGGACGCCGTCACGCTCGCCGAACTCGCCGCCGACGCCGGCCGCCTCGGCATCGGCTATCTCGTCGGCACCGACAGCGGCGATCTGCCGGGCGCCGCCTGGGAGATGGAGATCACCGGTGAGGGCAAGCTCCTCGCCCCGCTCCTCGGCCTCGAACTCGACGCCCAGCTCCTGCCCGCCGCCCAACAGCGCGCCGTCGTCGAGCTGTTCGTCGGCGCCGACCCCGATCGCGGCCCCGACGGACCCGCCAACACCCCGCCGTTCCTCGTCGACATCAGCGAGCAGGGGCGTCCCGCCGTGTACGCGCGCCTCGTCGGCCCGTACGAGATCATCGGGCTCGACACCCCGGACGGTGAGCGCAGCGCCCTGCTCCACGAGGCGCTCGCGCTGCTGCTCCTGCACCGCGAGGGCGTGCACCCGCGCGTGCTGTCCTCCGCGCTGTGGCCGCGCGGCGTCACCGACGACGTGCGCGAGGCCCTCGTCGAGCGGCTGCGCGCCTGGCTCGGCACCGACCCCGACGGCACCGCCCGCCTCGGCACGGACGCCACCGGGCGGCTCACCCTCGCCAAGTCCGTGGTCTCCGACCTCGACGTGCTGCGGTCGCTGTACCACGAGGCCACCCAGGGCCGGGGCGTCGACAGCCGGGCCGTGCGCGGCCGGCTGCTCACCGACGCGCTGGTGCTGGTGCGCGGGCCGCTGCTCGCCGACCGGCCCGAGGGCCGCTACCGCTGGCTCACCCACGAGATCATCGACGCCCAGCTCCCGCTGCTGGTCGCGGACACCGGGCTCGCGCTCTCCGCGTTCCACATGGAGAAGAACCGCGCGGAGAAGGCCATCGAGGCGATCGACGCCGCGCTGCGCACGGCCCCCGCCGACGAGCGGCTGTGGAACGAGCTGCTGCGCGCCACCCACGCCCTCGACGACCCGGCGCGGCTCACCGCCCTCGCCGCCGACCTCATCGGCCGCAGCGGCGCCCGCGGGCTGCCGCCGCGCACCGAGGCGCTGCTCGACGAACTGCTGCCGGCCTGGCGCGACGCGGTCGCGGCGGCCGGGTGAGCGGCCCAGACGGGATGAGCGACAGCCTGTACGTCGCGCTGATCGTCGCCGCCGCGCTGTGGGGCGCGGCGGCCGGCGCGGTGCTGCCCCGCGCGGCCTACCGGTTCTCCGCACCGTCGGGGGAGGAGTGGCGCGGCGCCTGCCCCGAGGGGCATCCGGTGAGCGGCTGGCTGGGAAGGGCCCGATGCGGGCAGTGCGCGGGGACGTCGTACGGACCGGGTGCCGCACCCGTCGTCGTGACCGCGCTGGTCTGCGCCGCCCTCGCCGCCGCCACCGGGACCCGGCCCGAGCTGGCCGTGTGGCTGCTGCTCGCGCCCGTCGGCGTGCTGCTGGCGGTCGTCGACTTCCGGGTGCAGCGGCTGCCCGACCCGCTCACCCTTCCGTTCGCCGGAACCGCCCTCGCCCTGCTCGGCCTCGCCGCCCTCACCCCCGAGCACGCGGGGGAGTGGACCACCGCCCTGCTCGGCGCGCTCGCGCTGGGCGCCGGCTACTTCGTGCTGTTCCTCATCAACCCGGGCGGCATGGGCTTCGGCGACGTCAAGCTCGCGCTCGGCGCGGGCGCCGTCCTCGGCTGGTACGGCTGGCCGACCGTGATGCTCGGCACCCTCGCCGGTTTCGTGTTCGGGGCGCTGTACGGGGGTGCCCTCGTCGTCGCCCGCCGGGCGGGGCGCAAGACCTCGATCCCGTTCGGGCCGTTCCTGATCAGCGGCGCCTTCGCCGGGCTGCTGATCGGCGCGTACGCGGCCTGACGACAACCGCTGACACCCCCTGGCGTAGGCTGGATCGGTCCGTCCACAACCCTTACGAACCTTACGAAAGGGACGCCGGTGACCGAGAAGGCCGACCTTCAGCCCCTCCTCGACCGTGCCGCCGCCGGTGGGCGGATCACCCCCGAAGAGGCCCTCGACCTCTACCGCGACGCGCCGCTGCACGCGCTGGGCGCCGCCGCCGACGCCGTCCGCAGGCGGCGGTACGCCGGTACCGAGCACATCGCGACGTACATCATCGAGCGCAACATCAACTACACCAACGTCTGCGTCACGGCGTGCAAGTTCTGCGCCTTCTACGCGGCCCCCAAGGACACGGCGAAGGGCTGGACCCGCGACCTCGACGACATCCTGCGGCGCTGCGCCGAGACGGTCGAGCTCGGCGGTACGCAGATCATGTTCCAGGGCGGTCACCACCCGGACTACGGCGTCGAGTACTACGAGAAGCACTTCGCCGCCATCAAGAAGGAGTTCCCGCAGCTCGTCATCCACAGCCTGGGGGCGAGCGAGGTCGAGCACATGGCGCGGATCAGCGAGGTGAGCGTCGACGAGGCGATCCGGCGCATCCACGCCGCCGGCCTCGACTCCTTCGCCGGCGCCGGCGCCGAGCTCCTGCCCGCCCGGCCGCGCAAGGCCATCGCGCCGCTGAAGGAGTCCGGCGAGCGCTGGCTGGAGATCATGGAGATCGCGCACAACCTCGGTGTCGAATCCACCTCCACCATGCTGATGGGCACCGGCGAGACCAACGCCGAGCGCATCGAGCACCTGCGGATGATCCGCGACGTACAGGACCGCACGGGCGGCTTCCGCGCCTTCATCCCGTACACCTACCAGCCGGAGAACAACCACCTGAAGGGCCGCACCCAGGCCACCCTCTTCGAGTACCTGCGGATGATCGCCATTGCCCGCCTCTTCCTCGACAACGTGGCCCACATCCAGGGTTCCTGGCTCACCACCGGCAAGGAGGTCGGCCAGCTCTCCCTGCACTACGGCGCGGACGACCTCGGCTCGATCATGCTCGAGGAGAACGTGGTCTCCTCCGCCGGTGCCAAGCACCGCTCCAACCGGCTGGAGATCATCGACCTGATCAGGAAGGCCGGGCGGGTCCCGGCCCAGCGGGCGACGACGTACGAGCACCTCGTCGTGCACGACGACCCGGCGAACGACCCCGTCGACGACCGCGTGGTCTCCCACATCTCCTCCACGGCCATCGAGGGCGGCACCGCCCACCCGGAGCTGAAGCTCCTCACCTCCAACTGACCTGCCGGGCGGATCGAGTTGGAGACCATTCACACCGCGCGCGAGGTCCGGGTCAGCTGGAGCTCCGAGCCCATCAGGGACGGTGCCGTGGTGGTGGGACGGGATCGGATCGGGGACGTCGGGACGTTCGAGGACCTGCGCGAGCGGTTCCCGGGGGCCCGCGTACGCAGCTGGCCGGGCGTCCTCGGCCCCGCGCGCGTCCACGAGGGCCCGCTGCCGGCCGCGCCGACGCCTCGCGAGCGCATCCACGAGGTGCTGAAGCTGGGTGCCGTGGTGGTTCTGGAGGAGCACGCCGGCACACCCGAACTCCGCGCGGCCGCCGAGCGCAACGGTGTCGTGGTGTGGCCCAGCGCGCCGTCACCTGTGGGGGAGCCCTGCATCCGCCGCACCGGCCGCGCCGACCTGGCGGTCTTCGACGACACGGGGGCGTGCGTGGCGACCGTGTGCGCCGGGCGTCTGGTGCACCGGCGGCGCTGATCACGCCGTGAACGCCTGCGCGGATCTCGCGCGCGCGGGAAGCCGGCGCCTCCGCCGGGAGAGCGGGCTGCAAGAATGGGCGGGTGACCCGCGCATCCCTGGACAAGCAGCCGCACGAAGTCGCCTCGATGTTCGACGACGTCGCGGAACGGTACGACCTGACCAACGACGTGCTGTCCCTCGGCCAGGACCGGCGATGGCGCAAGGAGGTCGCGAAGGCGGTCGACGCGCGGCCCGCGCAGAAGGTCCTCGACCTGGCGGCCGGCACGGGCACGTCGTCGATGCCCTTCGCCCGCACCGGCGCCTACGTCGTGCCCTGCGACTTCTCCCTCGGCATGCTCCAGGTCGGCAAGCGCAACCGCGCCTGGCTGCCGTACACCGCCGGCGACGCGACCCGGCTGCCCTTCAAGGACGACGTGTTCGACGCCGTCACCATCTCCTTCGGGCTGCGCAACGTGCAGGACACCGACGCGGCGCTGCGCGAGATGCGCCGGGTGACCCGGCCCGGCGGGCGGATCGTCATCTGCGAGTTCTCGCATCCGACGTGGGCGCCGTTCCGCACCGTGTACACCGAGTACCTGATGCGCGCGCTGCCGCCGGTCGCCCGGTCGGTGTCGTCCAGCCCGGACGCCTACGTCTACCTCGCCGAGTCGATCCGCGCCTGGCCCGACCAGCCCGCCCTGGCCGAACGGCTGCAGGGCGCCGGCTGGTCGAAGGTCGCCTGGCGCAATCTGACCGGCGGTGTGGTGGCGCTGCACCGGGGCTTCAAGGAGAGCTGAGGAGCGCCGCGTGGGCGGTGCCGGGTTCCTCCAGCTCCCGCCGGGGCCCGCCCGTGGGCGGCTCGGGCCCGCGCGGCTCGCGCACCCCGCCGCCGCCGTCGCCCTCACCGACGTCGAACCACACATGGACCACGGAGTCCCGGGGCACCTCGGTGCCGGGCCCCGGGTACTGGCGTACGACGTAGTCGACGACGACGAGGGGGAAGTCCGGCCGGTCCGGCGCGTTGACGAACAGGCCCCGCGCCCGGGCCGACTCGCGCGCGTCCACGGCCATCAGACCGACCAGGCGCGGCACGCGCACTTCGGGTGTCTCGGGTGTCACACGCACGGACGTCACCCCCCAGCGGTACCGGCAGAGTAGACCCGGTGCGGCGTCCACAGGAAGCCTCATGTGGCGTTCCGTGACAAGCGACTACTCAGAGTGACGAATTGGTGCGGTGGCCGGGGCGCGGAGGGCTGCCGGGGTCAGAGGTCCAGCCGGTAGCAGTGGGCCTCCCGGCGCGAGGCCGGCGTCGTGAGCGTCTCGCCGAGGCGCATGCCCAGCCGCTGGGTGACCGCTATGGAGCGGGAGTTGCGGGCGTCGACCATCGCCACCACGCCCTTCAGGCCCGCCTCGCGCACCCGCTCAAGCGTCTGCAGCGCCGCCGCGGTGACGTACCCCTTGCCCCAGTGCTCGCGTGCCAGCCGCCAGCCGATCTCGATCTCGCCCGTGGGACCCCAGTCGCGCTCCCACGGCTGGGCGCCGGTGAAGCCGATGACCCGGCCGGACTCGTCGAGCATGCTCCACAGGCAGAAGCCGCGCTCGGCGTCGTGCCGGCGCTGGCGGGCGGTGAGCTCCTCGTAGACCGACAGCTCCGCCGACGCGCCTCCGTGGAACTCCATGACATCGGGGTCGTCGAAGATCCGGTGCCAGGCGACGGCGTCCTCATGGGTGGGGACGCGCAGCAGTACAGCGGGGAGAGCTCGGTTCACGAGGCAACCCTTCAGCCGGGTGATCAATTCTGCTGAATAGACTGCCCGTGTCCAGTGCCGGTCGGCACGCATATTTCGAACTTGGGGAGATCCCGCCGTGACCGAGCCCCCTGCCGACAACACCGCCGATGTGATCGTCGTGGGCGCGGGGCCAGCCGGCTCCACCACCGCCTACCACCTGGCCCGGTCCGGACTCGATGTGCTCCTGCTGGAGAAGACCGAGTTCCCGCGGGAAAAGGTCTGCGGCGACGGCCTCACCCCGCGCGCCGTGAAGCAGCTGGTGTCGATGGGCATCGACATCTCCGAGGAGGCCGGCTGGCTGCGCAACAAGGGCCTGCGCATCATCGGCGGCGGTGTCCGCCTCCAGCTGGACTGGCCGGATCTCGCCTCCTTCCCCGACTACGGTCTGGTCCGCAAGCGCGACGACTTCGACGAGCAGCTCGCCCGGCAGGCCCAGAAGGCGGGCGCCCGGCTGTACGAGCGCTGCAACGTGGGCGCGCCCATCGTCGACGACCGCACCGGGCGCATCACGGGAGTGAAGGCCAAGCTCGGCGAGGAGAAGCGGGAAGTCACCTTCCACGCCCCGCTGGTCGTGGCCGCCGACGGCAACTCCACCCGGCTGTCCCTCGCGATGGGGCTGCACCGCCGCGAGGACCGCCCGATGGGCGTCGCGGTCCGTACGTACTTCACCTCGCCCCGCCACGACGACGACTACCTGGAGTCCTGGCTGGAGCTGTGGGACCGCCGCGGTCCGCAGGACCGCCTGCTGCCCGGCTACGGCTGGGTCTTCGGCATGGGCGACGGGACGAGCAACGTCGGCCTCGGCGTGCTCAACACCTCCGACTCCTTCAAGGAACTGGACTGGCGCGAGGTCCTCAAGGCCTGGTGCGCCTCGATGCCGGAGGACTGGGGCTACACCCCGGACAACATGACCGGCCCGATCCGCGGCGCCGCGCTGCCCATGGCCTTCAACCGCCAGCCGCACTACACGCGCGGGCTGCTGCTCGTCGGTGACGCGGGCGGCCTGGTGAACCCGTTCAACGGCGAGGGCATCGCCTACGCCATGGAGTCCGGGCAGCTCGCCGCCGACGTCATCGTGCAGGCACACGCGCGGGCCACGCCGGCCCAGCGGGAGATCGCCCTCCAGCGCTATCCGCGCGTCCTGAAGGACACCTACGGCGGCTACTACACGCTCGGCCGCGCCTTCGTGAAGCTCATCGGCAACCCGAAGGTCATGCAGATCGCCGCCCAGCGCGGACTGACGCACCCGCTGCTGATGAAGTTCACGCTGAAGCTGCTCGCCAACCTGACGGACCCGACGGGCGGCGACGCGATGGACCGCATCATCAACGGTCTGAGCAAGGTGGCGCCGAAGGCGTGAGACCCCGGCGGCCGCGGTAGCGGCGCCGACCGGGGAGGTCTGCGCGATCGCGATCGCGATCGGCGTATGCGCGAATGCGACCGTTATGTGACGCATTCGTGAACAACTGATCGGTCGTCACCGGTGTCGAACGGGACGTACTCACTCGAGCACGTCCCGTTCGACGAAAGAGCCTTCCATGACACAGCAGGCAAACCGGCGGTCAGGGCCGCTCAGAGCCCTGGGGCTGGTGGCCGCCACGAGTCTGATCGCCGTCGGTGTCGCAGGTACCGCCCGGGCGGCCGACGCGCCCCTGCCCGTCACGATCACCGGCGAGGACCGGGTCGACCTGTCGCTGCGGTCCGACAACCCAGACCCCTCGGAACCGCAGGTCATGCTGCGGCTGAAGGCCCCGGGGGAGGAGTTCGAGGGCGACGGCGTCATCCCGCCCGTGTTCACCGGCGACTACACGATCCGCATCGACGCCACCGAGCTGGCGGGCGTCGCCTCGGTGAAGCTCCCGTGCGACGCCGACGGCCTCGTCGCGGTCTGCACCGGCAGCGAGCTGTACGCGGGCGAGCAGTACAACCGGCTCGGCGGCATCCGGCTCGACGTCGACGACGACAGCGAGGCCGGGGACTTCGGCAGCATCACCGTCACCGGTGAGGGCGAGGGGCTGGACTTCACGCCGCTCACCGTCGATGTGCTCGTCGGCGGCCCCGAGTTCGTCAACCGGCAGCTCTCGCTGCCCGAGAACCTCCGGGCGGGCGGCACCTACAGGGCGCCCGTGGGCCTGCGCAACGCCGGCAGCATGCCCTCCGAGGGAGCGGTGCTGCGCTTCCACGGCTCCCGAGGGGTGTCCTTCCCCGACTCCTACGGCAACTGCTCCTACGCCGAGGTGACCACCGGCCCCCTGCTGCGCCAGGGCACCGACGCCATCTGCACCTTCCCGGACACCATCGACGCCGGGACGGCGTACGCGCTGGCGAAACCGCTGAAGGTGCGGACCGCGGACTTCGCGCTGCACGACATCTTCACGTACTCCTTCACGGCCGTCAGCCCGAGCGAGGCGGCCGGCCTGCGCGCGGCCAAGGACTACCGGCCGGGCACCGGAGCGGACCTGGAGCTGAGGAAGGTCGCCGGCGCCGACCCCGCGGACTACTCCCCGTACGCGGAACTGGACCTGCCCACGACCAACACCTACGACCTGGAGCTGACCGGCGCCTCGGCGGACGGCGCGGCCGGAGACACCGTCACGGCGGAGATCGGCTTCCGCAACAACGGCCCGGCCTGGATCAGCGCCCTGCGGTCCGGCGGCGAGCCCATCACCTTCACGGTGGCGGTCCCCGAAGGGGCGGCGGTCACCAAGGCCCCGGAGGAGTGCGGGGAGAGCACCATCGCCGAGGGCGAGAAGGGCTACCGCTGCTGGGTGAGCACCCCGCTGCTGGAGGACGCCGAGCTGAGCTTCCCGTTCGAGCTGCGCGTCGACCGGGTCGTCGAGGGCGCCAAGGCCGAGGTGGCCCTGCCCGAGTGGGACAACCCCTTCGACTCCGACCACGCGAACGACTCCGCCTGGATCGTGCTCAACGGCTCCGACGAGTCGACGGACGGCGGCACGGGCCAGAGTGACGGCGGCACCTCGGGCGGCACGGCCTCGCCCGGGCCCGGCCAGGAGGGCGACTCCGGCTCCGGCGGTTCCGGCGGCTCTTCCGGCTCCGGCACGAACGGCACGAACGGCACGTCCGGCGACATCTCGGGTGACGGAACCGTGGGCGGCCTGGCGTCCACCGGTGCCGGCGGGGTGGCGCTGATCGGCGGGGCGGCGCTGCTGGCGCTGGGCCTCGGCGCGGGCCTGTTCCTGTTCCTGCGGCGCGGCGCGCGGCGGTCCGGCGGCGCCATCGCCTGATGCCGGCCGCTGTGAGCGGCGCTGTGGACGGCCGGAGTCCGGGGGACGGACTCCGGCCGTCGGCGTCTGCGCGGGGAGCCGTGAGGTGCCGTCACGGGGCTGCACGGCGTCCCGTCGGCGCATGCCGGCACTGCCAACCCGTCCCACGAGCGGGACGATTCGGGCAATCGGGCGATCTTGACCGGCTGTGCGCGGTCCTGCCGGGTCGCCCGGCCGCGCGCATGAGGGAGGGCCGCCGCCTCCGAGGGGCAGCGGCCCTTCGGCCCGTAGGGGGCGCGGCTCAGAGCACGCGCACGGCACCCGACGCGGGGTAGCCCGAAAGGTCCTGGATGACGACGCCCTTGGAGGGGTTGGCGGCGTCCAGGTACTGGCCGCCGCCGATGTAGACACCCACGTGGTAGGCGGAGCCCTTGCCGCCCCAGTACAGGATGTCGCCGACCTGGAGGTTGGACAGCGAGACATCGGTGCCGACCATCGACTGGTCCTGCGAGACGCGCGGCAGGTCGACGCCGACCTGGCGGAACGCGGCCTGGACCAGGCTGGAGCAGTCCCAGGCGTTGGGGCCCGAGGCGCCCATGACGTAGGCGTCGCCCACCTGCGCCTGCAGGAAGGCGATGACCGTCGCGACGCTGCCGCCGGTCGGCACGGAGGCGGTCGTGGTGGTGGTGGTGGCGGCGGAGAGGGTGGCGCGCTCGGCGGCTGCCTTGCGGGCCTCCTCCGCGGCCTTCTTCTTCGCCTCGGCCTTCTTCTTGGCCTCGGCGAGGTCCGCCTTGGCCTCCTTGGCGGCCTCGGCGGCGGCCGCGTCACGCTCGGCCTGCAGCTGGTAGTTCGCGGCGGCCTGCTGGGTGGCGTCCGCGGACTGGGCGACCTGGGCGGCCAGGTCTGCCGTCAAGGTGGGCAGTTCAAGCGTCTGCGCCACCGGCTCGGCAGCGTTCGCCGAACCCGACGCCCCGGCCACTGCCAGGGTGCTGAGGACGCCACCGGCAACTCCGGCCCGCATCGCGATCGTGGACGACGCGGTGCGGCGGGGTTTCCGGTGGCTGCGTATGTGAGCGGTGTGGGACATGGGAACAACCGGTACCAGGGCCTGCTTCATATCTTCAAGAAACGTGTGCTGCGCCACAGTTGTTCAATCGAGGGTGCGAATCCCGGGCGTGTCGTTCTTTATTGACGCCGTAACGGACATTGCGGGCGCCCGTGATCGGCCCGTGATCACGTACTTTCATCGTTACGCCCGAATTGCCCCTCACTTACCATCGGTTGGGTTGATTGGCCAATCCCTCCTCTCGCGCGCCCTTCATGAATGTGGCGGAGGTCACGGAACGATTACCCGCCCCGTCGCGTCGGGCGGGTCGATCGCACCCCGGTCGACATCGAGCGGCAACCGTCGAGGGGTGAGTGGCAGCCGTCGAGGGGCGAGCGGCGACCGTCGAGGGGCGAGCGGCGACCGTCGAGGGGTGACCGGTTCTCGATCGGTGAGGGATCGACAGTCGGTCGATGGAGGATCGGCGGTCGGTCGAGGGGGGTCGGTGGCCGGATCGCGACGCCGCGACTTCGTGAACGCGTGCACACGTCCACATCCCACCCGGCATCCCCTCTGATGTGTGAACGCGCCTTTATCAAGAGATCAGGTCCAGCACCAATTTGCATGCAAGGGAACCCTCTTGATATGGAGACGGGCCTTCTGAGCTGCATCGACGAGGTAAATTGTCACGTTTGGTGATCGCGCGAACGCTTCGCGTATGAAGATCGCCGCTCATCCGACTTCATGATCCTTCGTCAGGTGGTGGAGATCACAAAGCTTGTGCAATACCCCGTGTCGCAGATCACAGACCCACGGGCATAGGATGCGGAGCGGTTGGGCTTGTGACCTGCTTCACATGTTCTCGATCTTCGCCGGGGCGGGCGTGGTTCGCGGGACCGATGAGGCGGATGTGAGTCCAACGGAAACCGCCAGCAGTCAGTGCCGACTGAGAGGAGCGAGGAGCGGTGAACGCGTATGCGCCCATCCTCGTACTGGGAGCCCTCGGGGCAGGCTTTGCGATCTTCTCCGTGGTCATGGCCACGCTGATCGGTCCGAAGCGGTACAACCGCGCCAAGCTCGAGGCCTACGAGTGCGGGATCGAACCGACCCCGACGCCGGCCGGCGGCGGGCGCTTCCCCATCAAGTACTACCTGACGGCGATGCTCTTCATCGTCTTCGACATCGAGATCGTCTTCCTCTACCCCTGGGCCGTCACCTTCGACGCCCTGGGGATTTTCGGGCTCGTGGAGATGCTGCTCTTCGTGCTCACCGTCTTCGTCGCGTACGCGTACGTATGGCGGCGCGGCGGCCTGGAATGGGACTGAGGGGCCTTTAGTCATGGGACTCGAAGAAAAGCTGCCGAGCGGATTCCTGCTGACCACCGTCGAGCAGGCCGCGGGCTGGGTACGCAAGTCGTCCGTCTTCCCCGCCACGTTCGGCCTCGCCTGCTGTGCCATCGAGATGATGACCACCGGCGCCGGCCGCTACGACCTGGCGCGCTTCGGTATGGAGGTCTTCCGGGGCTCGCCGCGGCAGGCGGACCTCATGATCGTCGCCGGGCGGGTCAGCCAGAAGATGGCGCCCGTGCTCCGGCAGGTCTACGACCAGATGCCGAACCCCAAGTGGGTGATCTCCATGGGGGTCTGCGCCTCCTCGGGCGGCATGTTCAACAACTACGCGATCGTCCAGGGCGTCGACCACATCGTCCCGGTCGACATCTATCTCCCCGGCTGCCCGCCCCGCCCCGAGATGCTGATGGACGCCATCCTCAAGCTCCACCAGAAGATCCAGAGCTCCAAACTCGGCGTGAACGCCGAGGAGGCGGCCCGCGAGGCGGAGGAGGCGGCGCTCAAGGCCCTGCCCACGATCGAGATGAAGGGGCTGCTGCGATGAGCGACGCGAACAACACGCCGGGTGACGCGAACAACACCGCGGGTGACGCGGACGGCGTGAACCCCGAGAAGGAGCTCTCCGCCGAGAACCTCCCTGGCCAGCGCGGCCGGGGCGGCGAGGAGATCCGCGTCCAGCGCGGCATGTTCGGCGCCAACAACGGCGGCGACACCTCCGGCTACGGCGGGCTGGTCCGCTCGGTCCGGCTCCCGGGACCGGCGAGCCGCCCCTACGGCGGCTGGTTCGACGAGGTCGCCGACGAACTGGAGGGCGCACTGGAGGAGCAGGACCTGCTCCCCGGCAACGCCATCGAGAAGACGGTCGTCGACCGAGGCGAACTCACCTTCCACATCGAACGCGAGCACCTGGTCCAGGTCGCCCTCACCCTGCGCGACGACCCGGCCCTGCGTTTCGAGCTGTGCACCGGCGTCAGTGGCGTGCACTACCCGAACGACAAGGGCCGCGAGCTGCACGCCGTGTACCACCTGCGCTCGATCACCCACAACCGGCTGATCCGCCTCGAAGTCAGCGCGCCCGACAGCGACCCGCACATCCCGTCGCTGTTCTCGGTCTATCCGACGAACGACTGGCACGAGCGCGAGACGTACGACTTTTTCGGCATCGTCTTCGACGGTCACCCGGCCCTGACGCGGATCATGATGCCGGACGACTGGCAGGGCTTTCCACAGCGCAAGGACTATCCCCTCGGCGGCATCCCCGTCGAGTACAAGGGCGCCCAGATCCCGGCTCCGGACCAGCGGAGGTCGTACTCGTGAGCACTCCCCACCCGTCGCCCGGCCACCACACCTCGTCGAGTCCCTCCGGGACCACCTCCTCGATGGCGTCCCCCCGGGAGACGACGGAAGGCACCGTCTACACCGTCACCGGTGGCGACTGGGACGAGGTCGTCCAGACCGCGGCCCGGGCCGACGACGAGCGCATCGTCGTCAACATGGGCCCGCAGCACCCGTCCACCCACGGCGTGCTCCGTCTGATCCTGGAGATCGACGGCGAGACGGTCACCGAGGCCCGCTGCGGCATCGGCTACCTCCACACCGGCATCGAGAAGAACCTCGAGTACCGGACGTGGACCCAGGGCACCACGTTCGTGACGCGCATGGACTACCTGACGCCGTTCTTCAACGAGACGGCGTACTGCCTCGCGGTCGAGAAACTCCTCGGCATCGAGGACCAGGTGCCCGACCGGGCCTCGATCATCAGGGTGCTCCTGATGGAGCTCAACCGGCTCTCCTCCCACCTGGTGTGCATCGCCACCGGCGGCATGGAGCTGGGCGCCACCACGATCATGATCTACGGATTCCGTGATCGTGAACTCATTCTCGACATCTACGAGCTCATCACGGGCCTGAGGATGAACCACGCGTACATCCGCCCCGGCGGACTCGCGCAGGACCTGCCGCCCGGCGCGGTGGACCAGATCCGCGAGTTCGTGAAGAAGATGAAGAAGAACCTCCCGGAGTACGACAAGCTCGCCACCGGGAACCCCATCTTCAAGGCCCGCATGCAGGACGTCGGCTACCTCGACCTGGCCGGCTGCATGGCCCTCGGCGCCACCGGCCCGATCCTGCGCTCCACCGGTCTGCCGCACGACCTGCGCAAGGCGCAGCCGTACTGCGGATACGAGACGTACGACTTCGAGGTCCCGACCGCCGACACCTGCGACTCCTACGGCCGGTTCCTGATCCGGCTGGAGGAGATGCGGCAGTCGCTGCACATCGTCGAGCAGTGCCTGGACCGGCTCCGGCCCGGGCCGGTCATGGTCGCCGACAAGAAGATCGCCTGGCCCGCCCAGCTCGCCCTGGGACCGGACGGACTGGGCAACTCCCTCGACCACATCAAGAAGATCATGGGCACCTCCATGGAGGCCCTGATCCACCACTTCAAACTGGTCACCGAGGGCTTCCGCGTCCCGCCGGGACAGGCGTACGCGGCGGTCGAGTCACCCAAGGGCGAGCTCGGGGTGCATGTCGTCTCCGACGGCGGCACCCGCCCCTACCGGGTCCACTTCCGCGACCCGTCCTTCACCAACCTGCAGGCCATGGCGGCGATGTGCGAGGGCGGCCAGGTCGCCGACGTCATCGTCGCCGTCGCGTCCATCGACCCCGTGATGGGAGGCGTCGACCGGTGACCACCTCTTCTTCCGAGCGGGGCGTCAGCCTGGGCATGCCCGAACTGCCCGCACCCGCCTACCCGGACGACGTCCGGGCCCGGCTGGAGACCGACGCGCGCGAGGTCATCGCCCGCTACCCGGACTCCCGGTCCGCCCTTCTGCCCCTGCTGCACCTCGTGCAGTCGGAGGAGGGCCATGTCACGCGCACCGGCATGCGGTTCTGCGCGGACATGCTCGGCCTGACCACGGCCGAGGTGACCGCGGTCGCCACCTTCTACACCATGTACCGGCGCAGGCCGAGCGGTGACTACCAGGTCGGGGTGTGCACCAACACCCTGTGCGCCGTCATGGGCGGCGACGCGATCTTCGAGGAGCTCCAGGAGCACCTGGGCGTCGGCAACGGCGAGACCACCGACGACGGCAAGGTCACCCTGGAGCACATCGAGTGCAACGCGGCCTGCGACTTCGCGCCCGTGGTGATGGTCAACTGGGAGTTCTTCGACAACCAGACCCCCGACAGCGCCAAGCGCATGGTCGACGACCTGCGCGCCGGCCGCCCGGTCGCGCCCACGCGCGGTGCGCCCCTGTGCACCTTCAAGGAGACCGCCCGCATCCTGGCCGGCTTCCCCGACGAGCGGGACGGCGCCGTCGAGGCCACCGGCAGCGCGGGACCCGCCTCCCTGATCGGCCTGAAGCTGGCCAAGGGGGAGGCCGCACCCGCGCGTGTGGTGCACCCGCGTGGTGAGGCACCCCGGGACGCCCCGCCGCACGAGCCGTCACCGACGGAACACCTCAGCTCGCACGACGCGCCGCAGGACACATCGGCCTCCGACCCGTCCCACTCGTCGGGACCCGTCGCCGAGGAGGGGGAGTGATGACCTTGGCACCCGAACTCAAGGACATGAGCCCACAGAAGCTGCTCGCACCCGTGCTGTCGGCCTTCTGGGACGAGGACGAGTCCTGGACGCTGGACGTCTACCGGAGGCACGAGGGGTACGAGGGGCTGCGCAAGGCGCTCGCCATGCCACCGGACGACGTCATCGCGTACGTCAAGGAGTCCGGTCTGCGCGGGCGCGGCGGCGCCGGCTTCCCGACGGGGATGAAGTGGCAGTTCATCCCCCAGGGGGACGGCAAGCCTCACTATCTTGTTGTCAACGCCGACGAGTCGGAACCCGGAACGTGCAAGGACATTCCGCTCCTCTTCGCGAACCCGCACAGCCTCATCGAGGGCATCGTCATCGCCTGTCATGCCATCAGGTCGTCCCACGCCTTCATCTATCTGCGGGGTGAAGTCGTCCCCGTGCTGCGGCGGCTGCACGAGGCCGTGCGCGAGGCCCGTGAGGCCGGCTTCCTCGGCGAGAACATCCTGGGCAGCGGACTCGACCTCGAACTCACCGTGCACGCGGGCGCGGGCGCGTACATCTGCGGTGAGGAGACCGCACTGCTCGACTCGCTCGAAGGCCGCCGGGGTCAACCGCGGCTCCGTCCCCCCTTCCCCGCTGTCGCGGGCCTCTATGCCTGCCCGACTGTGGTGAACAACGTCGAGTCGATCGCGTCGGTTCCCGCCATCATGAACCGGGGCAAGGAATGGTTCCGCTCGATGGGCAGCGAGAAGTCCCCCGGCTTCACGCTCTACTCCCTCAGCGGCCACGTCGCCGGCCCCGGCCAGTACGAGGCGCCCCTCGGCATCACGCTGCGCCAGCTGCTGGAGATGAGCGGCGGGATGCGCCCGGGTCACCGGCTGAAGTTCTGGACGCCGGGCGGCTCCTCGACGCCGATGTTCACCGACGAGCACCTCGACGTCCCTCTTGATTACGAAGGAGTGGGCGCCGCGGGTTCCATGCTCGGCACCAAAGCCCTGCAGTGCTTCGACGAGACGACCTGCGTCGTGCGCGCCGTCACCCGCTGGACCGAGTTCTACGCCCACGAGTCCTGCGGCAAGTGCACGCCCTGCCGCGAGGGCACGTACTGGCTGGTGCAGCTGCTGCGCGACATCGAGGCCGGCAAGGGACGGATGTCCGACCTCGACAAGCTGAACGACATCGCCGACAACATCAACGGCAAGTCCTTCTGCGCCCTCGGCGACGGCGCCGCCTCGCCGATCTTCTCCTCGCTCAAGTACTTCCGCGAGGAGTACGAGCAGCACATCACGGGCCGGGGCTGCCCCTTCGACCCGGCCAGGTCCACGGCCTGGGCCGACCACCGTACGGAGGTGAACGCATGACCGTTCAGCAGTCCACAAGCGGCTCCGCCGCGGGCGAGCGCTCCTCCGGAGGTGGAGAGGCGGCGGTCCCGCCCGAGGACCTCGTCACGCTGACGATCGACGGCGCCGAGATCAGCGTGCCCAAGGGCACCCTGGTGATCCGGGCCGCCGAACAGCTCGGCATCGAGATCCCCCGGTTCTGCGACCACCCGCTCCTCGACCCGGCCGGCGCCTGCCGCCAGTGCATCGTCGAGGTCGAGGGCCAGCGCAAGCCCATGGCTTCCTGCACCATCACCTGCACCGACGGGATGGTGGTCAAGACCCACCTCACCTCGCCGGTCGCGGAGAAGGCCCAGAAGGGTGTGATGGAGCTGCTGCTCATCAACCACCCGCTGGACTGCCCGGTCTGCGACAAGGGCGGCGAGTGCCCGCTGCAGAACCAGGCGATGTCGCACGGCCACGCCGAATCGCGCTTCGAGGGCAAGAAGCGCACCTACGAAAAGCCCGTCCCGATCTCCACACAGGTGCTGCTCGACCGCGAGCGGTGCGTGCTGTGCGCCCGCTGCACCCGCTTCTCCAACCAGATCGCGGGCGACCCGATGATCGAGCTGGTCGAGCGGGGCGCCCTCCAGCAGGTCGGCACCGGCGAGGGCGATCCCTTCGAGTCGTACTTCTCCGGCAACACCATCCAGATCTGCCCGGTCGGCGCGCTCACCTCGGCCGCCTACCGGTTCCGTTCCCGCCCCTTCGACCTGATCTCGTCGCCGTCGGTGTGCGAGCACTGCTCCGGCGGCTGCGCCACCCGCACCGACCACCGGCGCGGCAAGGTCATGCGACGGCTCGCCGCGCACGACCCCGAGGTCAACGAGGAGTGGATCTGCGACAAGGGACGCTTCGCGTTCCGGTACGCCCAGCAGCGGGACCGGCTCGAGACGCCACTGGTGCGCAACCCGGAGGGCGACCTCGAACCGGCGTCCTGGCCGGAGGCGTTGCAGATCGCCGCCCAGGGGCTGCTGGCCTCGCGCGGCCGCACCGGTGTCCTGACCGGCGGCCGGCTCACCGTCGAGGACGCCTACGCCTACAGCAAGTTCGCCCGCGTGGCGCTCGATACCAACGACATCGACTTCCGCGCGCGCGTGCACAGCGGTGAGGAGGCCGACTTCCTCGCCGCGCGGGTGGCGGGCCGCGGCCGTGATCTCGACGGTACGGGCGTCACGTACACCGCGCTGGAGGAGGCGCCGGCCGTCCTGCTGGTCGGGTTCGAGTCCGAGGAGGAGGCGCCCGGCGTCTTCCTGCGGCTGCGCAAGGCCCGGCGCGGGCACGGACAGCGGACCTTCGCCCTGGCCACGCACGCCACGCGCGGTCTTCAGAAGGCCGGCGGCACGCTGCTGCCGGCGGCTCCCGGCACCGAGACCGAATGGCTGGACGCGCTCTCGAGCGGCGTCGGCCTGGAGGGCGACGGGGCCAGGGCCGCCGAGGCGCTGCGGGCCGAGGGCGCGGTGATCGTCGTCGGCGAGCGGCTGGCGGCCGTACGGGGCGGCCTGACCGCGGCCGTACGCAGCGCCGCCGCGACCGGTGCCCGGCTGGTGTGGATCCCGCGCCGGGCCGGGGAGCGGGGCGCCGTCGAGGCGGGCGCGCTGCCGTCGCTGCTGCCGGGCGGACGCCCGGCGACCGACCCGCGCGCGCGTGAGGAGGTCGCCGCCGTCTGGGGCGTCGCCGAACTGCCGCACCGCTACGGCCGTGACACCGGACAGATCGTCGAGGCGGCGGCACGCGGCGAGCTCCAGGCGCTGCTGGTCGCGGGCGTGGAGGTCACCGACCTGCCCGACCCGGCACGCGCGCGTGCGGCACTCGCCGAGGCCGGGTTCGTGGTCTCGCTGGAGCTGCGGCCCAGCGAGGTCACCGAGCTCGCCGACGTGGTCCTGCCCGTCGCCGCGGTCGCCGAGAAGGCCGGCACCTTCCTCAACTGGGAGGGCAGGGTCCGTCTCTTCGAGGCGGCGCTCAAGCCCGACCAGATGACCCGGCGTCTCGCGCCCACCGACGCGCGCGTGCTGCAGATGCTGGCCGACGCCATGGACGTCCACCTGGGACTGCCGGATCTGCGCACGGTCCGCGCGGAGCTCGACCGGCTCGGCACCTGGGACGGCCCCCTGGCCACCGACCCGCTGGAGACCGCGGGCGCCCTGCCCCGGCCGGCCGTCGGGGAGGCGGTGCTCGCCGGGCACCGGCTGCTGCTCGACCAGGGGCTGCTGCAGGTGGGCGACGAGGCGCTCGCCGGTACCCGGCACGCCGCCCACGCGCGCGTGTCGGCCGCCACGGCCGCCGAGGTCGGCGTCAAGGACGGCGACCCGCTGGCGGTGACCGGGACCGCGGGAACGGTCGAGCTGCCCCTGCAGATCACCGAGATGCCCGACCGGGTGGTGTGGCTCCCGCTGAACTCCGCCGGTGGCGGCGTCGCCTCCGACACCGGGGAACAGCCCGGCTCCCTCGTCCGCATCGGACCGGCGACGCTCGCCGGCGAGGCCCCCAAGGAGGTGGAGGCATGAGCCCGTACCTCGCCGCTGAAGACCTCTCGATGTTCGGCCACGATCCCTGGTGGCTGGTCGCCATCAAGGCGGTGTTCTGCTTCGCGTTCCTGATGGTGACCGTGCTGATCTCCATCGTCATGGAGCGCAAGGTCGTCGCCTGGATGCAGCTGCGCATCGGTCCCAACCGGCACGGCCCCTGGGGCATGCTCCAGTCGCTCGCCGACGGCGTGAAGCTGATGCTCAAGGAAGACGTCATCGTCAAGCGCGCGGACAAGGCGGTGTACGTCCTCGCGCCGATCGTCGCGGCCATCCCGGCCTTCATGGCGATCGCGGTGATCCCCTTCGGGCCGTCCGGCAACGAGATCTCGATCTTCGGCCACCGCACCACGATGCAGCTCACCGACCTGCCGATCGCGGTGCTCTACATCCTCGCGGTCGCCTCGGTCGGCATCTACGGCATCGTCCTGGCGGGCTGGAGCTCCGGATCCACCTATCCGCTGCTGGGGGGCCTGCGCTCCTGCGCGCAGATGATCTCCTACGAGATCGCCATGGGCGCCGCGTTCGCCTCCGTGTTCCTCTACTCGGGGTCGATGTCGACGTCGACGATCGTCGAGCAGCAGACCGACCGCTGGTACATCCTGCTGCTGCCGGTCTCCTTCATCATCTACATCGTCACCATGGTCGGCGAGACCAACCGCGCCCCCTTCGACATGCCCGAGTCCGAGGGTGACCTGGTCGGCGGCTTCAACACCGAGTACTCGTCGATCAAGTTCGCGATGTTCATGCTCGCCGAGTACATCAACATGGTGACCGTCTCGGCCGTCGCCGTGACGCTCTTCCTGGGCGGCTGGCGGGCCCCGTGGCCCATCAGCACCTTCTGGGAGGGCGCGAACCACGGCTGGTGGCCGCTGCTGTGGTTCACGGTCAAGGTCCAGCTGCTGCTGTTCTTCTTCGTCTGGCTGCGCGGCACGCTCCCACGCGTGCGCTACGACCAGCTGATGAAGCTCGGCTGGAAGGTCCTCATCCCGGTCTCCCTGGTGTGGCTGATGCTGGTCGCCACCGTGCGGGCCCTGCGGAACGAGAACTACGACTTCGCCGACATCGCCCTCTACATCGGCGGTGCCGTCCTCGCCCTCCTGCTGCTGTCCTTCGTCATCGACATCTTCCGGGCGAAGGCGAAGGAAGCCGAGCAGCCCCCCGAGGGCACGCCCGGCTTCGACCCCATGGCGGGCGGATTCCCCGTCCCGCCCCTGCCGGGGCAGGAGTTGCCGCCGGTGCCGCGACGCAGGCCGCGCCGCGAGCGCGAGCTGATTGTCAGTGGTGGGCCCGATACTCGGAGTGACGGACCTCTGGGCGGATCCACGGATGGAAAGGAGGCGCACGATGGCTGAGGAGCCCAAGGAGACCAAGCCCGGTTTCCTGAACCCCGTGGCCGGCTTCGGCGTGACCTTCAAGGCCATGTTCAAGAAGCGGCTGACCGAGCAGTACCCGGAGCAGCAGAAGACCACCGCTCCCCGCTTCCACGGACGGCACCAGCTCAACCGCCATCCGGACGGCCTGGAGAAGTGCGTCGGCTGCGAGCTGTGCGCCTGGGCCTGCCCCGCCGACGCGATCTACGTCGAGGGCGCGGACAACACCGACGAGGAGCGCTACTCGCCCGGCGAGCGGTACGGCCGCGTCTACCAGATCAACTACGCCCGCTGCATCCTGTGCGGCCTGTGCATCGAGGCGTGCCCCACGCGCGCGCTGACGATGACCAACGAGTTCGAGCTGGCGGACTCCAGCCGCGCCAACCTCATCTACACCAAGGAGCAGCTGCTCGCCGGTCTGGAGGAGGGGATGGTCGACTCTCCGCACGCCATGTACCCGGGCACCGACGAACAGGACTACTACCGGGGCCTGGTCACCGAGGCCGCACCCGGTACGGAGCAGCAGGTCGCCCACTCCGAGGGCGAGGTGGTGCAGGAGGCCGCCTCGACCTTCGGCGCGGAGGAACCGGCGTCGGAGAAGGTGACGGGGCGATGACCGAGCAGCTCGCCGCCTACTCCACCTCCACCGGAGAGGCCTTCCAGTTCTGGGTCCTCGGCACCGTCGCGGTGATCGGCGCCCTGTGCACCGTCTTCATGAAGCGGGCCGTGCACAGCGCGCTCTGCCTCGCCGGGACCATGATCATCCTGGCCGTGTTCTACCTGGCCAACGGCGCCTACTTCCTCGGCGTCGTCCAGATCGTCGTCTACACCGGCGCGATCATGATGCTGTTCCTGTTCGTGGTGATGCTGGTCGGTGTCACCGCGGCGGACTCCCTGAAGGAGACCATCAAGGGCCAGCGCTGGCTGGCCCTGCTGTGCGGTCTCGGCTTCGGCATCCTGCTGATCGCCGGGATCGGCCACGCCTCGCTCAGTGAGTTCAACGGCATCGGCGAGGCGAACGCCGGCGGCAACGTGGAGGGCCTGGCGGCCCTCATCTTCACCAAGTACGTCTTCGCCTTCGAGATCACCGGTGCCCTGCTCATCACGGCCGCCGTCGGCGCCATGGTGCTCACCCACCGGGAGCGCACCGAGCGCGCCAAGACGCAGCGGGAGATGGCCGAGCAGCGCGTCCGCGAGGGCAGGTACCTGCCGCCGCTCCCGGCGCCCGGCGTGTACGCCCGGCACAACGCCGTGGACATCGCGGGCCTGCTGCCCGACGGCACCCCGTCGGACCTCACCGTCAGCAAGACGCTGCGGGACCGCGGTCAGGTCCGTGACGTGTCGCAGGAGGCGATCAACGACCTGCGGGCGATGGAGCGGCGCGCGGAGGAGCGGCTGGAGCGCCACGCCATCGACGCGCCGACGTTCAAGCGGGCCGAGGAGGCGTCGAAGTGAACCCGGTCAACTATCTGTACCTCGCCGCCCTGTTGTTCACGATCGGCGCCACGGGGGTGCTGATCAGGCGCAACGCGATCGTCGTGTTCATGTGCGTCGAGCTCATGCTCAACGCCTGCAACCTCGCGTTCGTCGCCTTCTCCCGGATGCACGGCAACCTCGACGGCCAGATCATCGCCTTCTTCACGATGGTCGTCGCCGCCGCGGAGGTCGTGGTCGGGCTGGCGATCATCGTGTCCCTGTTCCGTTCCCGCCACTCGGCCTCGGTCGACGACGCCAGCCTGATGAAGCTGTAAGGGGCTGAATCGTGGAGAACCTGATTGCGCTGCTGGTGGCGGCGCCCCTGCTCGGAGCGGCGGTCCTGCTGTGCGGCGGACGCCGGCTGGACGCCGTCGGGCACTGGATCGGCACGCTGCTCGCGGCCGTCTCCTTCGCGCTCGGCCTGGTGCTCTTCACCGACCTGCTGGGCAAGGGCGCCGGTGAACGCACCGTCACGCAGCACCTGTTCAGCTGGATCCCGGTGGAGGGCTTCCAGGCCGACGTCGCCTTCCGGCTCGACCAGCTGTCGATGACCTTCGTCCTGCTGATCACCGGCGTCGGCTCGCTGATCCACCTGTACTCCGTCGGGTACATGGAGCACGACGAGCGGCGCCGCCGCTTCTTCGGCTACCTGAACCTGTTCCTGGCGGCGATGCTGCTGCTCGTCCTCGCCGACAACTACCTGCTGCTGTACGTCGGCTGGGAGGGCGTCGGTCTCGCCTCCTACCTGCTGATCGGCTTCTGGCAGCACAAGCCCAGCGCCGCCACGGCGGCGAAGAAGGCCTTCCTGGTCAACCGCGTCGGCGACATGGGCCTGTCGATCGCGATCATGCTGATGTTCCTGTGGTTCGGCACCTTCGCCTTCGAGCCGGTGCTCGGCACGCACGGGGAGGCCGGGCTCGCCGGGGCCGCCGGTGAGGACAAGCTCACCGCGATCGCGCTGATGCTGCTGCTCGCCGCGTGCGGCAAGTCCGCCCAGGTGCCGCTGCAGTCCTGGCTCGGGGACGCGATGGAGGGCCCGACCCCGGTCTCCGCCCTGATCCACGCGGCGACCATGGTGACGGCGGGCGTGTATCTGATCGTCCGCTCCGGAGCGATCTTCAACGGCGCCCCGGACGCCCAACTGGTCGTCACCATCGTCGGGGCGGTCACGCTGCTGTTCGGTGCGATCGTCGGTTGCGCGAAGGACGACATCAAGAAGGCGCTGGCCGGCTCGACCATGTCGCAGATCGGGTACATGGTGCTGGCCGCGGGGCTCGGCCCCATCGGCTACGTCTTCGCGATCATGCACCTGGTGACGCACGGTTTCTTCAAGGCCGGGCTGTTCCTCGGCGCCGGTTCCGTGATGCACGGCATGAACGACGAGGTCGACATGCGCCGCTACGGCGGACTGCGCAGGTACATGCCGATCACGTTCGTCACCTTCGGCCTCGGCTACCTCGCGATCATCGGCTTCCCGGGCCTGTCCGGCTTCTTCTCCAAGGACAAGATCATCGAGGCGGCGTTCGCCAAGGGCGGCACCGAGGGCTGGATCCTCGGCGCCTGCGCCCTGCTGGGCGCGGCCATCACCGCGTACTACATGACGCGCGTGATGCTGATGACGTTCTTCGGCGAGGAGCGCTGGGGCAACGCCCCGACGCCGTCCCCGGCCGAGCCGGACGTGGAGCCCGCCGCCGGGACGCGCGGCGCGTACACGCCTCCGCACCCGCACGAGTCGCCGAAGGTCATGACGATCCCGATGATCGTGCTGGCCGTCGGGTCGGTCGCGGGCGGTGCCTTCTTCAGCGTCGGCGACCGCTTCCTGCACTGGCTGGAGCCCGTCACCGGGCACGACCACGGTCACGCGCCGATCAGCGCCATGACGGTGACCGCCGCCACGGTGGCCGTGATGGTCATCGGCGTGGCGGTCGCCTGGGCCCAGTACGGGCGCCGTCCGGTGCCGGCCGTCGCCCCGCGCGGGTCGCTGCTCACCCGGGCCGCCCGGCGCGACCTGCTCCAGGACGACTTCAACCACGTGGTCCTGGTGCGCGGCGGTGAGCACCTCACGCGCTCGCTGGTGTACGTCGACCACACCCTGGTCGACGGGGTCGTCAACGGCACGGCGGCCTCGATGGGCGGCCTGTCCGGACGGATGCGCAGGCTGCAGAACGGCTTCGCGCGGTCCTACGCGGTCTCGATGTTCGGCGGCGCGGCCGTCCTGGTCGCCGCGACCCTGCTGATGAGGGCGGTCTGATACCGATGTCCTTTCCTCTGCTGACCGCGACGGCGGCGCTCCCGGCCATCGGGGCGATCGCCACGGCCGCCGTACCGGCCGCGAAGCGCACGGCCGCCAAATGGCTGGCCCTGCTGTTCTCGCTCGCCACGCTCGTCCTGGCGATCGTCGTCCTGGTGCGTTTCGACCCGGACGGCGACCGCTACCAGCTCACCGAGTCCCACGCCTGGATCGCGGACTTCGGGGTCCGCTACGAACTGGGCGTGGACGGCATCGCGGTGGCGCTGATCGCGCTGACCGCCCTGCTGATCCCGTTCATCGTCCTGGCCGGCTGGCACGACGCCGACCCGCTGGAGACGGGGAGCAAGCGGTGGCGGCCGACGCAGGGCTTCTTCGCCCTGATCCTGGCCGTCGAGGCGATGGTGATCCTCTCCTTCGAGGCCACCGACGTCTTCCTCTTCTACATCTTCTTCGAAGCCATGCTGATCCCGATGTACTTCCTCATCGGCGGCTTCGGGGACCGTGCCCACGAGCACGGGGAGGAGACGGCGGCCAGGCAACGGTCGTACGCGGCCGTGAAGTTCCTGCTGTACAACCTGGCCGGCGGTCTGATCATGCTGGCCGCGGTGATCGGGCTCTACGTGGTCGCCGGGAACTTCTCGCTCACGGAGATCGCCGAGGCGCGGGCCAACGGCTCGCTGGACATGGCGACCGGCACCGAGCGCTGGCTGTTCCTCGGCTTCTTCTTCGCCTTCGCGGTGAAGGCGCCGTTGTGGCCGCTGCACACCTGGCTGCCCAACGCCATGCAGGAATCCACCGCGCCGGTGGCCGTGCTCATCACGGCGGTCGTCGACAAGGTGGGCACCTTCGCGATGCTCCGCTTCTGCCTCCAGCTGTTCCCGGAGGCGAGCAAGTGGGCGACGCCGGTGATCCTGGTCCTGGCGCTCATCAGCATCATCTACGGCGCGCTGCTCGCGGTCGGCCAGCGCGACATCAAGCGGCTGATCGCGTACGCGTCGATCTCGCACTTCGGCTTCATCATCATGGGCATCTTCGCGATGACCAGCCAGGGCCAGTCCGGTGCGACGCTCTACATGGTCAACCACGGGATCTCGACCGCCGCGCTGATGCTGGTGGCCGGTTTCCTGATCTCGCGGCGCGGCTCCCGGCTCATCGCCGACTACGGCGGTGTGCAGAAGGTCGCCCCGGTGCTCGCCGGCACGTTCCTGATCGGCGGTCTGGCCACCCTCTCCCTGCCGGGGCTCGCGCCCTTCGTCAGTGAGTTCCTGGTCCTGGTCGGCACGTTCACGCGCTACCCGGTGATCGGCATCATCGCCACCTTCGGCATCGTCCTCGCCGCGCTCTACACCCTCGTCCTCTACCAGCGGACGATGACGGGTCCGGTGAAGCCCGAGGTCGCCGAGATGCCGGATCTGCGGGTGCGGGAGATCGCGGTGGTGGCGCCGCTGGTCGTGCTGCTGATCTTCCTGGGCGTCTACCCGAAGCCCGTCACGGACGTCGTGAACCCGGCGGTGGAGCACACCATGTCCGACGTACAGAAGAAGGACCCCCAGCCTGAGGTGGAGGCGGCCAAGTGAGCGCAACAGCAGCCGTCCACAGCCTGTGGACAACGGCGGCGGCGGCCGACCCGATCTCCAGGATCGACGCGCCGAAAATCGAGTACGGGCAGCTCGCGCCCACCCTGATCGTCGTCGGTGCGGCGGTCCTCGGGGTGCTGGTCGAGGCGTTCGTACCGCGCAGGACCCGCTACTACGCGCAGATGTTCGTCGCCGTGGTCGCGCTCGCCGCCGCCTTCGCCGCGGTCGTGGCGCTCGCCGCCGACGGCTACGGCACCACCAAGGCGGGCATCGTGGCGATGGGCGCCATCGCCGTCGACGGGCCGGCCCTGTTCCTCCAGGGCACGATCCTGCTCACGGCCATGGTCGGCCTGTTCACCTTCGCCGAGCGCCGGCTCGACCCGGAGGCGCACGGCAACCGCGTCGACTCCTTCGCCGCGCAGGCCGCGTCCGTACCGGGCAGCGACAGCGAGAAGAAGGCGGTCAAGGCCGGGTTCACCACCACCGAGGTGTTCCCGCTGCTGCTCTTCGCGGTCTCCGGCATGCTGGTCTTCCCGGCGGCCAACGACCTGCTGACGCTGTTCGTGGCGCTCGAGGTGCTCTCGCTCCCGCTGTACCTGCTGTGCGCGCTGGCCCGCCGCAAGCGGCTGATGTCGCAGGAAGCGGCGGTCAAGTACTTCCTGCTCGGCGCGTTCGCCTCCGCGTTCACGCTGTTCGGCATCGCACTGCTGTACGGCTACTCGGGCTCGATGTCGTACGCGACGATCGCGCAGGTCGTCGACGGCACGGTCCAGGACGTCAGCCCGGCGCTCGCCGACACCATGGGCAACGACGCGCTGCTGCTGGTCGGTGCCGCGCTGCTGGTCATGGGCCTGCTGTTCAAGGTCGGCGCCGTCCCCTTCCACATGTGGACGCCCGACGTGTACCAGGGCGCTCCGACGCCGGTGACGGGCTTCATGGCGGCGGCGACCAAGGTGGCGGCGTTCGGCGCGCTGCTGCGGATCCTGTACGTCGTGCTGCCGGGCCTGCGCTGGGACTGGCGGCCGGTCATGTGGGCCGTCGCCATCGTCACCATGCTGGCCGGTGCGATCGTCGCGATCACACAGACCGACATCAAGCGGCTGCTGGCGTACTCGTCGATCGCGCACGCGGGCTTCATCCTCGCGGGTGTCATCGCGACCACGCCGTCGGGAATCTCGTCCGTCCTCTTCTACCTGGCGGCGTACTCCTTCGTGACGATCGGCGCGTTCGCGGTGGTCACCCTGGTCCGCGACGCCGGCGGTGAGGCGACGCACCTGTCCAAGTGGGCGGGCCTCGGCCGTCGGTCCCCGCTGGTGGCGGCCGTGTTCGCGGTGTTCCTGCTGGCCTTCGCGGGCATTCCGCTGACCTCCGGGTTCGCCGGGAAGTTCGCCGTGTTCAAGGCGGCGGCGGAGGGCGGAGCGGCACCCCTGGTCGTGGTCGGTGTGATCTCGTCGGCCATCGCGGCGTTCTTCTACATCCGCGTCATCGTCCTGATGTTCTTCAGCGAGCCGCGCCCCGAGGGCCCGACCGTCGCGGTGCCGTCACCGCTGACGATGACGGCGATCGGGGTCGGCGTGGCGGTCACGGTGGTGCTCGGTGTGGCACCGCAGTACTTCCTGGAGCTGGCCGGGGACGCGGGAGTGTTCGTGCGCTGACCCCGCGCCGCCGGACGAGGGAGCGGCCCGGTACCCCCTGGGTGGGGTGCCGGGCCGCTGCCGTTCCGCACGGGCCTGTGGATAAGTCCGGGGCTGTCGGTGCGGGCGCCTATCGTGGACGCAGTGGTCGAGGGACGACGTACGGGGGACGGGACGATGCAGGGGACGGGCGGTACCGCCGAGATGACAGTGACGGATGGGGAGGCGCTGGCCGCCCTGCACCGGGTGTTCGGGTACGAGGCCTTCCGCGGTGAGCAGGAGGCCGTCGTCGAGCACGTGGTCGCGGGTGGCGACGCCGTCGTCCTCATGCCGACCGGCGGCGGCAAATCGCTGTGCTACCAGATCCCGGCCCTGGTCAGACCGGGTACGGGGGTCGTCGTCTCGCCGCTCATCGCTCTGATGCAGGACCAGGTGGACGCGTTGCGGGCGCTGGGTGTGCGCGCCGGGTTCATGAACTCCACGCAGGACTTCGACGAGCGGCGGGTCGTCGAGGCCGAGTTCCTCGCCGGCGAGCTGGACCTGCTGTATCTCGCTCCGGAGCGGCTGCGGCTCGACAGCAGCCTGGATCTGCTCTCGCGCGGGAAGATCTCCGTCTTCGCGATCGACGAGGCGCACTGCGTGTCCCAGTGGGGACACGACTTCCGGCCGGACTACCTCACCCTGTCGCTGCTCGGCGAGCGGTGGCCGGACGTGCCCCGGATCGCGCTCACGGCGACGGCCACGCACGCCACGCACCGGGAGATCACCGAGCGGCTGAACATGCCGGAGGCCCGGCACTTCGTGGCGAGCTTCGACCGGCCCAACATCCAGTACCGGATCGTGCCGAAGGCCGACCCGAAGAAGCAGCTGCTGAGCTTCCTGCGCGAGGAGCACGCCGGGGACGCGGGCATCGTGTACTGCCTCTCGCGCAACTCGGTGGACAAGACCGCCGAGTTCCTCTCGCGCAACGGCATCGAGGCGGTGCCGTACCACGCGGGCCTGGACGCGGGGACACGCGCCGCGCACCAGGCACGCTTCCTGCGGGAGGAGGGCCTGGTCGTGGTGGCGACCATCGCCTTCGGCATGGGCATCGACAAGCCGGACGTCCGGTTCGTCGCCCACCTCGACCTGCCCAAGTCGGTCGAGGGCTACTACCAGGAGACGGGCCGCGCGGGGCGCGACGGGCTGCCGTCCACGGCCTGGATGGCGTACGGACTCAACGACGTCATACAGCAGCGCAAGCTGATCCAGTCCGGCGAGGGCGACGAGGCGTTCCGGCGGCGGGCGGGCCAGCATCTGGACGCGATGCTCGCGCTGTGCGAGACGGTCCGGTGCCGCCGTGGCCAGCTCCTCGCCTACTTCGGCCAGGACGCCGACTCAGGGGCCTGCGGCAACTGCGACACCTGCCTCACCCCGCCGGAGACCTGGGACGGGACCGTCGCGGCGCAGAAGGTGCTGTCGACGGTGGTGCGGCTGCAGCGGGAGCGCGGGCAGAAGTTCGGCGCGGTGCAGATCGTCGACATCCTGCTGGGGCGGCGCACGGCCAAGGTCATCCAGTTCGACCACGACCAGCTCTCCGTGTTCGGGATCGGTGAGGAGCTGGTCGAGGCCGAATGGCGGGGCGTCATCCGCCAGTTGCTGGCCCAGGGACTGCTCGCCGTCGAGGGCGAGTACGGCACGCTGGTGCTGACCGAGGCCAGCGGGGCGGTGCTGCGGCGTGAGCGGGAGGTGCCGCTGCGCAAGGAGCCGAAGAAGCCGGCGGCGGCCCGGGGCGCGAGTGCCCGGGGGGACCGCAAGGCCAAGGCGGCAGCGGCCGAGCTGCCCGCGGAACTCGTCCCGGCGTTCGAGGCGCTGCGCGCCTGGCGTGCCGAGCAGGCCCGCGAGCAGGGCGTCCCGGCGTACGTCATCTTCCACGACGCCACGCTCCGGGAGATCGCCACGCTCCGGCCCGCGTCCGTGGCCGAGCTCGGCGGGATCAGCGGGGTGGGGGAGAAGAAGCTGGCGACCTACGGGGAAGGCGTGGTGGCGGTGCTGGCGGGGCTGGGCGGGCCGTCGGGCGGCGGGGCGCAGGACCCGGCGGACGGTGTGCAGGGCGCGCCCACGGACGGCCCCGACGACTGGCCCGAGCCGGACCTGGAGCCCGAGCCGGACTGGTCGTAGGCGGTCCGTCCTCGCCTACGGCAGTGCCGTCAGCCCCGGGGCGAAGACGATCAGCAGGGGGACGAGCGGGACCAGCGCCGCCACCGTCGTCGTCAGGGCGCGGTGGTGGCGGTCGAGGCGGGGCGGCGGCTCCAGCAGGCGGTCGACGCGCTCGCCGAGCAGCCGGTGGCTGGACGCGCAGGACAGCACACCGCGGTGCTGGTTGAGCTCGATCAGGGCCAGGGCCGTGGTCAGGTGACCGCAGCGGCGGGAGGCGGTGTCGTCGGCTGCCAGCTCGACCAGGCGGTGGGTCTGGTCGCAGAAGTGGGCGAACAGCGGAACGCGTGGGAACCCGGTGGCCAGGGCGGTGGAGAGGTGGAGCAGCCAGTCGTGGCGGGCGCGGGCGTGGCCGCGCTCGTGCGTGAGGACGGCGTCCAGCTGGTGGTCGGTGAGGCGCTGAAGGGCGCCGGTGGTGACGATCAGCTGGGGCGGGCTGCCCGGCATCCACCAGGCGTCGGGGTACTCGTCCTCCAGCACCAGCAGGGGGCCGCGGGCCGCGGGGAGTCCCGCGGGCAGCTCCGGGGCGCGTTCGCGCAGATGCGCCCGGGCATGGGTGCGGCGCCGGCGGGCCTCGACCAGCTCGCGCCCGAGCATGGCCGTCGTCCAGGCCGCCCCGCAGGCCAGCAGGATGGTGAGGGCGGTCGCCCAGGGCGGTGCGGCGGACAGGTCGTACGCCGCGGTCACGGCGGGCGGGGCCGGGGCGAAGAGCTGGGCGCGGACGGTGCCGAAGACGGCGGCGGCACCGAGGGCGAGGGCAGTCAGACAGCACAGCAGGACGGTGGCGACCAGGCACTGCCACACCCACAGGCCGACCACGGGTTCCCGCTCGGGCCACTTCGCCCGGGTCAGCGCGCGGGGGACGGGCACGGCGGCCGCCACGGCGACAACGCTCAGCAGGAGCAGGCAGACGGTCATGCCACGGGCTCCGGATCTCTTCGGAAGAGGGCGGCTTCGGGTCGTGCTGGGGGCGTGCGTGAAGTGCTGAGGGCGCGCGGTGCTGACGCACACACCGCCCGACGCCCAGTATGACGGCGAAGGGCGGTGTGGGTCAGGGGTCGTCGTGGATCGGATGGGGCCGGGATGGTCAGGCTGCCGGGACCACCCGTCCCGTGACCTCGCCGAGGCCCACGCGGACACCGTCCGGGCCCGGCGCCCAGGCCGACAGCGTCACCACGTCGCCGTCCTCCAGGAACGTCCGCTTGCCGTCGGGGAGTTCGAGGGGATCGCGGCCGTTCCAGGTCAGTTCCAGCAGCGACCCGCGTTCCCGCTCGGTGGGTCCGCTCACGGTGCCGGAACCGTACAGGTCGCCGGTGCGCAGACTGGCGCCGTTGACGGTCAGGTGGGCGAGCTGCTGGGCGGCCGTCCAGTACATGGTGGAGAAGGGGGGTTCGGAGACGACATGGCCGTTGAGGGAGACGGTGATCCGCAGGTCGTACCCGCCGGGTTCCTCGTGCGCGTCGTCCAGGTAGGGCAGCAGGTCGTGGGTGCGCTCCGGCGGCGCCACGCGGGCCTCCTCCAGGGCGTCCAACGGGGTGATCCAGGCCGACACCGAGGTGGTGAAGGACTTGCCGAGGAACGGGCCGAGGGGGACGTACTCCCAGGCCTGGACGTCGCGCGCGGACCAGTCGTTGAGGAGGCAGAGGCCGAAGACGTGGTCGCGGAAGTCGCTCAGGGGCACCGGCCGCCCCAGCTCGGAGGGCACGCCGACCACGAAGCCGACCTCGGCCTCGATGTCCAGCCGGACGGACGGCCCGAAGACCGGGGCGTCCTCCGTGGGCGCCTTGCGCTGGCCCGAGGGGCGTACGACGTCGGTGCCCGACACCACGACCGTGCCGGAGCGGCCGTGGTAGCCGATCGGCAGATGTTTCCAGTTGGGGGTCAGGGAGTCGGGCGCGTCGGGGCGGAACATCCGGCCGACGTTTCGGGCGTGGTTCTCCGAGGCGTAGAAGTCGACGTAGTCCGCGACCTCGAAGGGGAGGTGCAGGGTCACCTCGGACAGCGGGTGGAACAGCGGCTCGACGGTCTCCCGGTGCGCCGGGACGGTCACCCACGCCGTGAGCGCCCGCCGCACGTCCGACCAGGCCGTACGGCCCGCCGCCAGCAGCGGGCCGAGGGTCGGGCGGGCGAGCAGGGAGGCGTAGGGGGAGCCCAGGGCGTGGGCCGCCGCGCCGGCGTCGAGGACGTGGTCGCCGAGCCGGACGCCCACGGTCCGCTCCGACGAGCCGGGGGGCGAGAACACGCCGTACGGCAGGTTGTGCGGGCCGAAGGGATCGCCCTCGGGGACATCGAAGGGGGGCATCGGGTGCTGCCTCGCTTTCGTCTGCGCAGGTGCTCCACGTGTCCGTGGCCGTGCCACACGTTACGGGTGACGTGGGCGTCTTGTGCAGAGCCGGAATGGTGGTGCGGCGGCGGACGGGGCCGCCGGGCCGCGGACGCCCGGGCGCGACGGCGTCGTGCGCCGCTTCCCCTTGCGTACCGGAAGTTATCCACAGGACGCGACGCAATCTTGACGGAGCGGTGCGAACGGGGCGACTCTGGGCGGGTGCCGGAAGGCCTCGGGGAGGGGGCGTTCCGACGGCACACATGGGGGGCGGATGGCCATTGGGGAGGCCGGCCCGGGTTCGGTGCGCCACGGCTCGCAGTCGAAACGGCTGGAAGAGACCATGGGTGGCCGGCTCGGCCGGGAATGTGTGTACGTGCCGTCATGCAGGTTCGGGCTGTTCGTGGCGTTGCGCCACTGGTGCCCGCCGGGCGGCCGGGTGCTGATGTCGCCGGTCAACGACGACGTCATCTTCTTCGTCGTGCTGGCGGCGGGGCTGCGGCCGGTGCAGGCGCCGTTGAACCCGTTCGACGCGTCCATCGACATCGACGCCGTGCCCGACGAGGTGTGGGGATCGCTCTCCGCCGTACTGACGACGAACCTGTACGGCAACCCGGATCCGGCGCCCGAACTGCGGACGCGCTGCGACGCGTTGGGCATCCCGCTGTTCGAAGACGCGGCGCACGCCATCGGCAGCGAGGTCGGCGGGCGGCCGGTCGGGGCATGGGGTGAGGCCTCCGTTTTCAGCCTTTCCAAGCACGCCGGCGCCCAGGCGGGGGGCATCCTGTCGCTCGCCGACCCGGACCTGCGCGAGGCGGTGCGGAACACCTGCGACGGGCTGCTCACCCCGCGCCGTACGGCATCCGAACTCGCCTATGCCGTACGGCCGTACGCCGAGGCTGCCGTGCGGGGGCTGGGGCTGCGGCGGGCCGCCTGGGCCGCGATGGGGCTGCTGGGGCTCACGGAGCGCGACGGGATCAGGATGCCGTTGCGTCCGGACGCACTGGCCCGGGCGGTCGGCGCGGCCCCGGACCTGACCGCGCACGACCCCTGGGTCCGCGTCGACATGCACACCTACCGCCAGGCGTCCGGCCCGCTGCGGCTGGGGCGGATCCGGCGCAGGCTCGGACGGCTGGACGAGGTACTGCGGGCGACCCGGGAGGGCACCGAGCTGCTGCTGTCCACGCGGTGGGCCCGGCCGCGGGAGGGCAGCGACGCGCAGCCGTTGTTCCGGGTACCGCTGCTGGTGGCGGACCGGGACGCGGCGATCGCGGCACTGGCGCGGCGCGGGATCGTCGTCGGCTACCTCTACGACCCGCCCCTGGACGACTACGCGGGGGAGGCGTTCACGGATCCGTCGCCCGCGCCCGAGGCGGCCCGCTGGTTCGCGCGGCACGCGCTGCCGGTGGACCCGCTGCGGGCGCGGGAGGCCGTCGAGGTGCTGGAGCGGTCCGGTGCACGGCCGGCCGAACCCCCACAGGGCCCGACGTGGCCGGGGGCGCCGGCGGGCGGGCTGGGGTCGTCCCGTGACTGACATCCAGGTGCAGGAGCCCGCAGCGGTGCGTGCCGACGGCGGGCCCCGGCCCGCCGAGCACGGATCGGGTTCCGACTCCCTGTTCAAGAACGCCTACTTCCTGATGCTCAGCACGGGCGTGTCCGCCGTCCTCGGCCTGGGGTTCTGGCTCGTGGCCGCCCGGTACTACTCCGAGGACGCGGTAGGCCAGGGATCAGCGGCGATCGCCGCGATGCGGCTGCTCGCCAGCATCACCGCGACCACGATGATCGGCGCCGTGGTCCGTTTCGTACCGCGCGCCGGCCGCGAGACCGGACGCCTGGTGTGGGGCGTGTACGGGGCGAGCTCAGTGGTCGTCGCCCTGGCCGCGGGCGTCTTCCTGCTCACGCTCGACCAGTGGGGCTCCTCCTACGAACCCCTCGGCACCCCCCTGGCCGGGGCGCTGTTCGTCGCGGCGTGCGTGGCCTGGGCGCTGCTCACGCTCCAGGACGGGGTGCTCACCGGACTGCGCAAGGCCGAATGGGTGCCGGCCGGCAACGCGGTGTTCTCCATCGGGAAGCTGGTCCTGCTGGCCGTCTTCGCCAGTGCGCTGCCCGTGCTGGGCATCTTCGTGTCCTGGGCCGTGGCCATCGCGTTCTCCACCCTCCCGCTCGGCTGGCTGATCTTCCGCCGGCTCATCCCGCGCCAGGCCGCCGCCGACCGCGACGCGGAACCGCCCGCCCTGCGGACCATGGGCCGCTTCCTGGCCGGTGACTCGCTCGGCGCGCTGTTCAGCCTGGCGATGATCAATCTGCTGCCCGTGATGGTCGCGGTCCGCTTCAGCGCCGCGGAGAACGGCTACTTCTACGTGGCGTACACCGTCGGCGGCACGATGGAGTTCATGGCCATCAACATGGCCTCGTCGCTGACCGCCCATGCCTCGCACGACCCGCGCCAACTGGCCGACGGGGTGCGGGGGGCGCTGCGCCGGATGACGCTGCTGCTGGTGCCGGTGGTCGCGGTGCTGGTGATCTTCGCGCCGCAGATCCTCACGCCGTTCAACGCGGACTACGCCGAGCACGGCTCGACCGTGCTGCGGCTGCTCGCCCTCGGCGCGCTGCCGCGGGTGGTCGTGGAGCTGTACATCGGCGTGCTGCGGGTGCAGGGACGCACCGGTGTGCTCGCGGCGCTCCAGGGGGCGATGTGCGCGCTGGTCCTGGGCAGTGCGGGCGTGCTGTTCACCCCGGCGGGGATCGCGGGGGCCGGGTGGGCGGTGCTGATCAGCATGACGCTGATCGCGGTCGTCTCGGTGTTCGGGCTGCGCGCGGCACTGCGCGACCGGACCGGCTCTCCCGTGGACCGTCCCTCCGCCGCCGCCCCCGACTACGGCACGCGCTGGGCCCGGCTGAACGCCACCGCCGGGTACGGCACGGGCTGGGCCCGCCGCGCCGCTCGCGGGGGCGAGGACGCCGAGGAGTCCGGCGAGGACACGGTCACGTTGTTCATCGGCCGCCCGGGGTACGAACGCGAGGCCCTGCAGGCGGACACGCTGGCGTTCATCGTGCGGCCGCACCCCTCGGGGCCGGGAGCCGGAACGGCCGGGGCGGGAGAGCCGGAGGAGGAAGGCGACCGGGGCGCCGGCGGCGAGACGTCCGGCGGGGAGACGGCCCGCGGGGAGGCGGACGAGCGGGACGACGACGGACGCGCGGCGGGGGACCGCCCCCCACGGCAGGAGGCGCCGGACGCGTGGCGGTCCGTCCATCCGTCCCCGCGGAGCGGGCCGCCCGGGCAGCCCGGCCGGGCCACCTGGGCCGTCGTCGCACCGCCGCCGCCCGCCCCGGGGGAGCGGCGCGGGCCGGCGGAGGCCGACGCGCAGCGTCCCGCCACGCCGCACCCGTCCGACGGCTCTTCCGACAACGTTTCCGCTGACGTTCTTGCTGACGTTTCCGACCGGCGCCTGAGAGGCGTCCTCTGGGCCGTGCTCGGACTCGCCACCCTCGTCTTCTGGGCGTCGGTGCGCGACCTGCCCTGGCTGGGCGGGCCCCAGGGTGCCGCGCTGACCGGCCGTCAGCTGCTGGAGGGACTGCCCCTCACGGCGCTCGCGGCCGGGGGCACGCTGCTCCTCGTCTTCGTCGCCTCGGTGACGCTGTACACGCGGGCCGACCCCTGGCTCTCCGGTACGGCACTGGGCTCCGCCCTGGTCGCGCTGCACGCCGCGCCCGTCGCCCTCGGCCGGGAACCGGAGGCCGTGGGCGGCGCGTTGTACACGCAGACGGCCGGCTTCCTCGCGGAGGCGGTGGCCCTCGACGGGCCCGGCCCGCTGCTCCGCTGGGCGCCCCTGATCTGCCATGTGCTGTGCCTCGTCCCCCTGTGGCTGCTGCTCGCGCACACGGGCGGACGGCTGTCGTGGCCGGGGCGCTGGGGGGTTCTCTATCTCGTCGCGGTGGGCGGCTGGGTGGGGCGCGACGCCCTCGCGCCGGTCACGCCGCTCCTGCTCGTCCTGCTCGTCGTACTGCACACCGTCGTCGTACGCGTCCTGCTCCCGCTGCTGAGCCGCGCCGTGCCGACGCCGCTCCGCCGTAGACCACCGAACGGCCTGCCCGAGGACTGATCACGCTTCAGAGCCGAACCGCCAGGGGGGAACCACCGTGCGTCCGCCAACCACTCCACGCGAGAGATCCGCGCCCGAGCCCGTGCCGGAGAGCACGTCGGCGCCGGTCACCCCTGACGAAACGGAACCGGAGCGCACACCCGGGTCGCAGGCCCCCTCCTCATCGGAGTCGTCGAGTCCCGCCCATGAGCCCGTGACGGATCTTTCCGATCTTCCGCCCGTCTGGCCCGGGCGCCGCGGCCTCGCCGCCGCCTGGCCCGGCGTCCCGCTGCTCGCCGCGCTCGCCCTGTGGGTGTACGCGGTGCGGCACACCGACGTGTCGCGGCTCGACGACTTCGGTCTCGTCACCGCGCTCCACCCGGCCTTCTGGGCCGGCCTGGTGGTGCTGGCCGCCGGATTCTGGTTCACGGTCCGCGATCCGCGACGGCCGAGCGGCTGGCCGGCGGCGTATGTGCTCGGGCTGCTGGTGATGGAGCGGGCCACCCAGGCCGTGCTCTACCCGACCCCGCTGTACGCCTGGGCGTGGAAGCACGACGGTGTCGTCGACCACCTGCTGACGGCCGGCGGACTCCAGGGCGCCGACCGGATCGGCGACATGGCCGTGTACGACCAGTGGCCCGGCTTCTTCGCCGCCCAGGCGGCCCTGGTGCGGCTGCTGGGCGTGGAGTCGACGGCGATGTACATGGCCTGGTGGCCGCTGGTCTCCAGCCTGATGCTGCTGCTCCCGCTACTGCTGATCTACCGCACCTTCACCGAGGACCGGCGGCTGATCTGGACCGCGGTCTGGCTGTTCTACGTCGCCAACTGGGTGGGCCAGGACTACTTCTCCCCCCAGTCCGTGGCCTTCGCGCTGCACCTCGGTGTGCTGGCCGTCGTCCTGCGCCGGTACGGCCGGTCCGGCGGGACACGCGGACGGCAGAGGCAGGCCGTCTGGACGGTCGTGCTCAGTGTGCTGGTGGTGGCGATCGTCATCTCGCACCAGCTCACCCCCGCCATGCTGGCCGTCTCGCTGCTCGCCCTGTGCCTGATCCGCCGTTCCCGGGACTGGGTCCCGCTGGTCACCACGGTCGTGATCTTCCTGGCCTGGTGTCTGACGGCCGCGCTGCCGTTCCTGTCCGCCGCGATGCCGGACATGATCCGTTCCGTGGGGGACGTCGGCGGCAATGTCGCCACCGGATACGGCGCCACCCCGACCGGAACCGGAGCGGTGGCGACCTCCTGGGCGGCCCGGCTGCTGTCGGGCACCGTCCTGCTGCTGGCGGTGGCCGGGGTGTGGCGGCAGCGCGTGCTGCGCCACCGGGCGACGCCCCTGCTGGTGATCGCGGCCGCCCCGCTGCCGATGTTCGTGGCGAGCAGCTACGGCAGCGAAATGATCTTCAGGGTGCTGATGTTCCTGCTGCCCGGCGCCGCCTTCTTCGCCGCCGCGGCACTGCTGCCCAAGGTGCGCACCCTCGCCGCCGAGGCCGAGGCGGGCGCCCGCGGGCCGGAAGCGCGCGTGGTCGCACCGGGCACCGGGCGGAGCGGCATCGGTGTCTGGGGCCCGCTGCTCGTGCTCGTCGCCGGGACACTGGCCTTCGTCCCGAGCTATTCGGGCAAGGACCGGATCAACTACTTCCCGCCGGGGGAAGTGGGCCTGGTGCAGCGGCTCTTCGACGAGGCTCCCGAAGGCTCGACGGTCGTCGCCGCCAACCGCAACTATCCGCTCGCCTACGAGTCGTACGGGACCATCGACCACTACTGGTTCCTCGACGACGACCGGCGGCACGTCGACGAGATCCTCAAGGACCCGGCCGCCACCCTCGCCCGTGACATGACCGGTGTGGAGCGCCCCGGCCGGGCCTACTTCCTCCTCACGCAGGGCCAGTTCGCCAACTCCGAGATGAACGGGCAGCTCACCGGGGACCAGTTGGACCGCATCCGGGATTCCGTCGCCGCCTCGCCGCGATTCCGGCTGGTGGCGGAGAACGGCGCGGGAGTGGTCTACGAACTGCGCCGCGAAGGGGGAGCGGAACGATGACACCGCAGGATCTCGTGACGCGGATGCTCCCGCCCTTCGGCGGCTGGCTGGCGCTCGCCGCGCTCGCGCTGCCCGGCGGGTCGCCGTTGCGCGGCGCGGCGGTCGCCGTGTTCCTGGCGGCGGGCCCCGGCGCCGCGCTGGTCGGCCTCTGCGGGCCGGCGCTGCGCGCACGGGCCGCACGAGGGCCCGTCGAGACGCGCCGGCCCGACTTCGCGCGCCGCTCCGACCAGCTGGAACGGCTGATGCTGACCTTCCTCCTCAGCGTCGGAGCGGTGATGGTCGTCGCGACGGTGCTGATCGCCACCCACACCTTCAGCGCGCAGCGGGTGCTGCTGGCGCTGACCCTCCTGACCACACTCGCCGCGTTCTGCCCGCGGCTGCGCGCCTCCCCGCCGATGCCAAGGACACGGAAGGGTTCCGCTCTGTGACGTTCAACCGTCCCTTTCGCCGCGACAGCGGCACGCGCACCACCGACGGCCGGCACCGCAGGCCACGGACACGGGGGGCGCCGGGACCGCTGTCGCGGCGCCGCCGGCTGCTGCTCACGTCCGCCACGGTCGTCAGCGCGGTGCTCGTCGCCCTACTCGCCCTCAGGAACGTCTCGGAGCCCTCCGCGGCGGGTGAGGAATGCGAGCCCACCGCCCTGCTCGAACCGCCCTGCGGTGCCTGGTTCGGCGCGTTCGTGCCGCACGAACGCGCCGACCTGGAGGACAAGGTGAAGGCCTACGAGGAACGCGTGGGCCGCAAGCTCGACATCGTCTACACGTACCACGACATGTCCCTGCCCGAGGGCACCCGCCGGGAGGGACAGCTGCTCACCCCCGAGGAACAGCGGGTGGGCGACGACCGCATGCTGCTGCTGTCCTGGGAGAGCAAGTGGTGGGGCGGCACGAAGAAGCAGCAGCCGACCTGGAAGGAGATCGCGGCCGGTGAGCTGGACGCCTCCGTCATCGACGTCCAGGCCCAGCGGATCAAGGACTACGGCGAGCGCACCGGGAAGAAGGTCTTCCTCTCCTTCGACCTGGAGATGGACACCCGCACCCCGGACAACGGCACACCCGCCGAGTACGTGGAGGCGTACCGGCACATCCACGACCGGTTCCGCGAGCTGGGCGCCGACAACGTGGTGTGGACCTGGATCATCACCGGATACCTGAACCACGCCGACCTGTTCGAGCGGATGTACCCGGGGGACGAGTACGTCGACTGGATCGGCTACAACCAGTACAACTACTACCGGTGCCACGCCACCGACTGGCTGACCTTCGAGCAGACCCAGACGACCAGCCACGACTGGATACGCGAGAACATCTCCGACGACAAGCCGCTGATGCTCTCCGAGTTCGGGACGGCGGTCGACTCGGCCCGCCCGCAGCGGCAGGCCGAGTGGTACGCGCAGGTGCCGCGGGTGCTGAAGGACCTGGAGGGGGTCAAGGCCGCGCTCCAGTGGAACTACCGGGACCCCGGACCCCACTGCAACCTCGCCCTGGCCAACGACGCGGCGTGGGAGAGCCTGCGCACGGTGGTGGCCGACCCGTATCTGAACCAGCCGTCGAAGTGACCCTCCCGGCCGCCCCTCAGCCCGCGAACTCCGGTCCGTTCAGCGTCGCCCGGCCGCGCCGGTACCAGCGCCAGGCGACGGTCTTCGGGCCGTCCCGGTACGGGGCGATCCGCGCACCGTCGCCCGCCAGCCAGGCGGAGACGTCGGCGACGGTGTGGCTGCGGCGGACGATCAGACGGGCGATGCGGTAGCGCTCGTCCCGGTCCGAGCTGAGCGCGTGCCGCACGGCGGTCGCCGTCTCGTAGCCGGCCCGGGCGGCCATGGCGCGCACCCGGGGGCTGTTGTAGCCGTGCGGATAGGCGAGATGGGGGACGGGGTGGCCGAGGGTGTCCTCCAGCGCCGCCTTGGAGTCCAGCAGTTCGGCGCGCAGCTGCCGGGTGGTCAGGGTGTCGAGCTGGGCGTGGGTGACCGTATGGCTGCCGATCTCCATGCCAAAACGTTCCAGCTCGGCCGTCCGGTCCAGGGGCATCATCGGGGCGGGCGGCAGCAGACTGCGGCCGCCCGGGGCGATGGCGCCGGTGGTGAGGTACGCGGTGGCGGGCAGCCCGCGCTCGGCCAGGGCGTCGGCGGTGGGGCCGGGCAGATCGGCGAAGCCGTCGTCGAAGGTGAGCAGCACCGCCCGGGGCGGCAGGGGCGCTCGCCCGGCCAGATGATCGGCGAGGGTGCTGATGGTGACGGGCGTGCGACCGCTGTCCACGACGGCGTCGAGATGGGCCGCGAAGTCCCGGGGCGTGACGGTGAACTCGGCGATCCAGTCCGGCGGATCGTCCATCACGGCGTGGTAGAGGAACACGGGTATGGCCGGGTTCATCCCGTCCCCCTCCCCGCGAGGTCCGCCGACGCCCGCCGCGCCCGCAGATAACCGACCGGCCCGTACACCATCCCCCTGCGCTGCAGCCGCGACAGCCGGCGCGGCCAGGGATGGGTGCGGGTGTCGTGCGCCCCCGGTGCGCCGCCACCGGCGTCCGTGTCGCGTACGGCGGTCAGCGCGCGGGCGCGGGCGAGGCCGCGCGGCAGCCGGGCGAGGAACGCCGGCAGCAGCGCGGGGCGGTTGACCAGGATGGCGGTGAGGTAGGCGGTGAGGCCGGCGCCGTAGCCGTACGCCTGGGTCTCCAGGTCGGCCCAGGTCTCCCGGTGGTGGTGCCACACCAGTGCGTACGGCGTGTAGTGCAGCCGGTGGCCGTCGGCGAGGACGCGCACGAAGCCGTAGAGGTCGTCACCGCCCCGGGCGGGCGTTCCGGCCCCGGTGGCCGGGTCGAAACCGCCGACGGCACGCAGCACCTCGGTGCGGAAGGCCATGTTCGCGCCGGAGCCGAAGCGGCCCGCGGTGAAGGGGAACAGCGGTTCGTCGCGGGGCGGGGCCCCGGGGTCGTACGTCGTCGGCGTGAAGCCCTTCGCGAAGCCGCCGTGGCTCTCCAGCAGGACCTGGGCCGGGGTGCGCAGCCGGGCGGGCAGGATCAGGCCGGTGGCGCAGCCGAGCCGGGGGTCGGCGGCGAAGGGCGTGGTCAGTTCGGCCAGCCAGCGGGGATCGGCGACCACGTCGTCGTCGGTGAACGCGATCACCTCGCCCCGGGCCTCGGCCAGCCCCCTGTTGTGCGCGATCGCGAGTCCGGGTACCGGCTCGCACACGTACCGCACCCGCTCGCCGTACTTCCGCTCCACCAGCTCGCGCGTCTCGCCGGTCACGGGCGCGTTGTCGACGACGACCACCTCGAAGTGCGGGTGCTCCTGCGCGAGAAGCGACTCCAGCGCCCGGGCCAGCTGCCCGGCCCGCTCTCGGGTGGCCACGACGACCGACGTGAACGGCGGCGCACCGGCACCCGCCGCGGCCACCGCACCGGACACTCCCCGCGCACCCCCGGTGACGCCCCCCTGCCCCGCTCCGGCAGCGCCCCGCGCGATCCCGGCGTCCGCTTCCCGCGCCCGCGCGGTGTCTGTCTCCGGTGCGGTTCCGGCGTCCGTCTCCTGCGCCCTCGTCGCGTCCGTCTCCTGTGCCCTCGTCGCGTCCGTCTCCTGTGCCCCCGCCACCCCCGCTTCCCGTGCCGCCTGCAGGAGGGCGGACCTCGGGTCCGCTCCCTCCGGCACCCGCGCCAGCAGCGTGCCCACCGGTCGACCTGCCCGCCTGACCAGTAGGAACACCTCGCCGTGCGTCACCGGCGGGCTTCCCGGCCCGGGTCTCGGCGCGGCCTCGTCACCGGCCAGGTCGAGTTCGGCCACCTGCACCGCGCCGATGGCCAGGAACCGCCGTATCTCCTCCTGCGTACGCGACACACGCGCACGCGCACCCGCTCGTGTTCTGCCGGACATACGTCCTTCCTCCCCCTCCTCAGGACCGGCGCAGCCGAGCCGCGCCCTTCAACGTGCGCGACGCCAGCGACGCGAGGCGCGGACGGGCGCGGACGAAGCCGTGCGCGCGGCGCGCGGGCTCGCGGCTCAGCCAGTGCAGCGCGGCGCCCACGCCCGGACGGGTCGCCGCCCCTTCGTGGACGGCGAGTTCGCCGGTCTTCAGCGAGTCCTTGTACTCGGCGGGCCCACGCCCCATGTCGAGCAGGCCGATGCCCTCGGCCGCCGCCGCCTCGGCCATCCGCAGATGCAGCACGAGACCGGGCGAGAACTTCGCGAACTCCGGGTCGTACGCCGGGAACCAGCAGGCCAGGACGGAGGCCGAACGCAGGCCGAAGTGCGCGGCGACGGGACGGTCGCCGGCGTACAGCACCGACAGCGTGCCCGTGCACTGAGGCGCCCGGGTCTCGGCGAGCCGGCCCACGAGCCGGGTGATCCACTCCTGCGCGAACCGGTCCCGGCGCCCGGTCCTGCGGTACTGGGCCGACTTCCACTCCATGAGCGCGCGCAGCGCGGCCGGGTCGCGTTCGTCGAAGACGAACCGCACGGGCCCCGCCTGACGGCCCAGCCTGCGCTCCTTGGCCAGCGTGGTCTTCAGGAACTTCGGCGACTGGGTGCGCAGCACGGACTCGTAGGTCTCGTAGCCCTTCTCCACGTCGATGACATAGGTGGCGTGTTCCTCGGCCGCGTACGGCACGAACAGCCCCTGGCCGGCCTCCAGGTTGTCGAAGGCGAAGCTCGACACCGAGCAGGCCCGCAGCAGTTCACCGGTCTCCAGGGCGTGGCCGGGGCCCAGGACCGCGCCCTGGCAGTCGGACACCCCGAATCCGATCGCCCGGCCCTGCCCCAGCACGCCCCGCTCGTAGGGCAGGAAGCCCGCCGGTTCCGCTCCCTCGTACAGCACCGCGACCCGGGCCCGGGGCCGCACCCGACCCACGGCGGTGGTGAACTCCGGTTCCATGAAGGGGCTGCGCGGTGCGTCCGTCGCGGCGCGCAGTTCCCGCCAGCGCTCCCGTTCCCCCTCGCCGAGCTCCTCGGGCCTCAGCACGCGCATGCGTCCACTGCTCACCTGACCCCCCGATCAAGTCCCCCCTGGACCCTTGGAAGGTACCGCCCGGGAGCAGGTGGACGGTAGATAGCGGAGCATGTTCTTGCCAAACGGGGAAAGAGGACCTCAACCTCCTCAACCGGTCCGTACCCGGCGATGGCGGAACGCTTCTCTAGCGTGACGAACGCGGTCGCGCAAGCGGTTCCGGACAAGGTGAAGCGGACCGTCGTGTTGTCCGTATTCTCTGATCATGGCCGCACCCACCGCATATTCACTCATCGCCACCGACCTGGACGGGACGCTGCTGCGCGGCGACGACACCCTCTCCGACCGGTCCCTCGCCGCCCTCATGCGGGTGGCGCAGGCCGGTGCCGAGCACCTCGTGGTGACGGGGCGCCCGGCCCCCAGAGTGCGGCCGCTCCTCGACGACCTCGGCAGCACGGGGCTCGCGGTGTGCGGACAGGGCGCGCAGGTGTACGACGCCGGCGCGGACCGCCTGCTGTGGTCCGTCACGCTGGACCGGGAACTGGCGGAGACCGCGCTCGGCAAGATCGAGGCCGAGGTGGGGGAGGTGTACGCCGCAGTCGACCAGGACGGGGTCGACGGGCTGACGCTGATCGAGCCCGGCTATCTGATGCCGCATCCGACCCTGCCCGCCGTACGGGTCGAACGGCGCGCCGACCTGTGGGACCGGCCGATCAGCAAGGTGCTGCTGCGCCATGCGCACCTGAGCGACGACGCGTTGGCGGCCGCGGCGCGGTCGGTGGTCGGTTCGCTGGCCACGGTGACCATGTCGGGGCCGGGAACGGTGGAGCTCCAGCCGTGCGGGGTCACCAAGGCGACCGGGCTGGCGCTGGCCGCCGAACACCTGGGGCTGAGCCCGGAGCGCGCCCTCGCCTTCGGGGACATGCCGAACGACATCCCCATGTTCGACTGGGCGGCCCGTGGCGTCGCCATGGCCAACGCCCATCCCGAGCTGAAGGCGGTGGCCGACGAGGTCACCACGTCGAACGAGGACGACGGCGTGGCCGTCGTCCTCGAGCGACTGTTCGGTGGGCCGGCCGGGCTCGGCCGTCAGCGCGTGTCCCGGGACGCGGCTGTACACGCCGCGGGACACGCCTCAGGACACGTCCCGGGCCATGGCTGAGTGGGCGCCTGAGTACGCGCCTCAGTAGGCGCCGAAGACGTTGTCGATCGAGCCGTAGCGGTCGGCGGCGTAGTTGCAGGCCGCCGTGATGTTCGCGACCGGGTCGTACGGGTCGAAGGGGGTGCCGGGCACGTGGTACGCCTGGAAGGTCGGGTCGATGACCTGCAGCAGGCCCTTCGACGGGGTGCCGGCGGCGGCGTTGGAGTCCCACAGGTTGATGGCGGCCGGGTTGCCGGAGGACTCGCGCATGATGTTGCGGTGGATGCTCTCGTAGCTGCCCGGGATGCCGTGCTGCGCCATGACGGAGAGCGACTCGCGGATCCAGCCGTCGAGGTTGTCCGGGTACGTCGTGGTGGCCGTCGTGGTGGCCGTCGCGGGCGCCGCGGAGGCGCTGGTGGCGCCGAACAGCGGAAGGGCGACCACGGCGACGCCGGTACCGGCGACGGCGAGGGAGCGGACGAGGCGGCGGCTGCCGAAGCGGCGGTGCTGACCGTGTGCGGGCATGTCTGGGTTCCTCTCCTACGCCTGCGAGGTGAGCTGTCGGGTTCGGGCGGGAGAGTGCCCGGCCGTGCCCCTGCGGGCATGGCTTCACCCCGAGCCGTTCCGGTGCGATGTCCGGCCCGGCGACTTGCCTGGGTCCCCCGCTCCTGCCGTGCGTGAGTTCGTCGTTGGATGTGGTGCGGGTGGCGGCAGGACTGGGCGTCCACCCGGCAGGCCGGGAACGTATGCGAGAGCACATGTCCGGAACAAGTGCGGGCGTCACACATCAGGCCGTTTGATCTTGTAGTGGGGGTTTTGGGGTGCTTGATCCTTTGCTGGCGCCAAGGGTCAACTCGGCGCCCGGCAAAGGGGAGACGCGCGGGCCGGTGAGTCGCGGGTGGGGCGGGACGCGCGTGACTCACTTCACTGATCACGGGCCGCGAGAGCATTTCTCACCAAGCGGATTTCGCTTGGTAATTGCGGCAAATCGGGCAGCGGGCCGGGCAGGATGGTTCGCGTGCCGAGGAGAGGCTCGGATGGCGGATCGATGAGCGGGTCGAGGAGTGGATTGCTACGTCCGGGAAATTCGAAGAATGTCTGTTGTTATCAACCGATCAAAAACACTCCGCTCCTGATCCCGTATCGCCCGGCTCGTGACCCTGGGCGCTGGCGGTGATCGAAACGTGACCGGATACGCTGACTTGAGTGATGGCAGCGACCTATCGACAAACCGTGTAATCGCCAGTAAGACACCAGCAGACAGGAGACCCCTCGTGACCGTCGTCGGGCCGTTCGGGCTGAGCGTGCGGGACCAGGCTCTGCTAGCCGATGTCCAGGCCGGTATGACGGCTGTCGAGGAAGGGCTGATCGAGGCGACCAAGAGCGAGGTGCCTTTCATCACGGGCGCGGCCCAGCACCTGGCGCGGGCCGGCGGCAAGCGGTTCCGCCCGCTGCTCGTGATGCTCTCCGCCCAGTTCGGCGACCCCTACGCGCCCGGGGTCGTGCCCTCCGCCGTCGTCGTGGAGCTGACCCACCTGGCCACGCTGTACCACGACGACGTGATGGACGAGGCCGAGGTGCGGCGCGGGGTGGACAGCGCGAACGCCCGCTGGGGCAACTCCGTCGCGGTCCTCACCGGCGACTTCCTCTTCGCCCGCGCCTCGCACATCCTGGCCGACCTCGGTCCCGAGGCGGTGCGGGTGCAGGCCGAGGCGTTCGAGCGGCTGGTCACCGGACAGATCCTGGAGACCGCGGGGCCGCAGGACGGCCGGGACCCGGTCGACCACTACCTGGACGTGCTCGGCGGGAAGACCGGCTCGCTGGTCGCGGTCGCCTGCCGCTTCGGCGCGATGATGTCCGGCGCCGACGACACGGTGGTGGACGTGCTGACCCAGTACGGCGAGCGGCTCGGCGTCGCCTTCCAGCTCGCCGACGACGTCCTGGACATCGCCTCCGACTCCCACGAGTCCGGCAAGACCCCCGGCACGGACCTGCGCGAGGGCATCGCCACGCTGCCCGTGCTGCGGCTGCGGGAACGGGCGGCGCGGCTGGGGCGGGCCGACGACATCGCCCTGTGCGAGCTGCTGGACTCCGACCTCAGCGACGACGGCCGGCACGCCGAGGCGCTGCGGCTGCTGCGCGCCCACCCCGCGCTGGAGCAGGCCCGCCGGGACACCGTGCGGTACGCCGAGGAGGCGCGGGCGGTGCTGGCCCCGCTGCGGGAGTGCGACGCCAAGGTGGCGCTCGTGCACCTGTGCGACGCGGTCGTGCACCGCGCGGGCTGACCAGGCCGTCCCCCCCGAACTCCTCCCCGACCCCTACTGGTCGGGGGAGAAAACCACCCCCCGTGTCATACCCCAGCAGTACATGGAGTTGCGTCCGGGGTCTGACGTATCCGCCTGCCGGATTTGGTCAGATGGACCACGACGGACAACACCACTTCTCCCCGGTTCGGGTGAGAATGGCGGCTCGGGGTGAGACTGGTGCGAGGACACGAGACGGAAGCCGCCGCCGACAACGGAGGTAGGGCACACATGGCACCGTACGAATCCGACGACATGACGACCGCAAGTGAGGTCGACGAGCCGCGCTCGAGGCGGCGCAGGGCCGCGCGGTACGTCGTCCCGGTCACGGTGATGGGAGTGGCGGCCGCGACCATCGGGCTCGTCCCCGCCATCGCAGACTCCGGCGACCCGGACCTGCCGGAGATCACCGCCGCACAGCTGATAGAGAAGATCGCGCAGTCGGACGTCGAGCGGCTGTCCGGCACCGTGAAGATCACCACGGACCTCGGTCTGCCGGACCTCGGCGGGCTGGAGAGCAGTCTCGCCTCCGGCGCGACGGAGCCGGGCGAGGGCGGCTCCTCGGCCGACCCGTCCGCCAAGCTCACCGAACTGGCCTCCGGCACGCACACCCTGCGCGTCGCGACCGACGGCCCGGACCGGCAGAAGCTGTCGCTCCTGGAGAACGCCGCCGAGTACAGCCTGATCCACAACGGCAAGGACGTCTGGGGGTACGACAGCGCGTCCAACGCGGTCTACCACGGCACGGTCGACGAGTCCGCCGCTGACCGGGAGCAGCAGCCCCCGGCCACCCCGGAGGACTTCGCCGAGGAGGCGCTGAAGGCGGTCGACGACACCACGTCTGTGACCGTCGACGGCACCGCGCGGGTGGCCGGCCGGGACGCGTACAAGCTGGTCGTCAAGCCCAGGCAGTCCGGTTCCACGGTCGGCGCGATCAGCATCGCGGTCGACCACAAGACGGGTATGCCGCTGAAGTTCACGCTCACCCCGGCGAGCGGCGGTGCCGCCGTCGTGGACGTCGGCTTCACCAAGGTGAGCTTCGACCGGCCGGCCGCGTCGACCTTCGACTTCACCCCGCCCAAGGGCGCCGAGGTGACCGAGGACGGCGAACTCGACCACGGCCGGGAGCACTCCGGGAAGCCGGAGAACGCCCCGAAGTCGCAGGAGGACCTGGCCAAGGGCCTCGACGGGCTGAAGATGCTCGGCGAGGGCTGGAACTCCGTCGCCACCTTCGACACCGGCGGCGAGGGCGGCCTGCCCACCGGTGAGGCGGGCGGTGACCTCGGCGGCTTCCTCGGCTCACTCGGCGACCAGGTCAAGGGCGAGTTCGGTACCGGCACGGTGTTCAGCACCCGCCTGGTCAACGCCTTGATCACCGAGGACGGCAAGGTCTACGTGGGCGCCGTCACCAAGGACGCGCTCGTGAAGGCGGCCGACGCGGGGAAGTAGTCCCGGCGGGCCTGTGACGCAGTGAGGGAACGAGGGAGCCGATGGGCGAGGCGTCCGCCACGGAGCCGGACGGCGCGGATGACGGCGTCATCGTCACCCGCGCGCTCAGCAAGCGCTACCGTGGCGGACAGCTCGCCGTGGACGGTCTGCGTCTGACCGTCCCGGCGGGCAGCGTCTTCGGCTTCCTCGGCCCCAACGGGTCCGGCAAGACCACCACCATCCGCATGCTGATGGGGCTGATCGAGCCGACCTCGGGCACGGCGCACGTCCTCGGGCGCCCCATGCCGCGCTCCGCGCGCGCCGTCCTGCCCCACGTCGGCGCCCTCATCGAGGGCCCGGCCCTGTACGGCTTCCTCTCCGGCCGGGACAACCTGCTGCGCTACGACGCCGCCGACCCGACCGCCGATCCGCGCACCCGGCGCACGCGCGTCGCCGCCGCACTGGACCGGGTGGGGCTCACGGCCGCCGCCGGCAAGAAGGCGAAGGCGTACTCCCTCGGCATGAAGCAGCGCCTCGGCCTCGCTGCCGCCCTGCTCCAGCCGCGCCGGCTGCTCGTCCTGGACGAGCCGACCAACGGCCTCGACCCGCAGGGCATGCGGGAGATCCGCACGCTCATCCGCGAGTTGGCCTCGGACGGCACCACCGTCTTCCTCTCCTCCCACCTGCTCGACGAGATCGAGCAGGTGTGCACGCATGCCGCCGTGATGACCCGGGGCCGGCTGATCACCCAGGGCCCGGTCGCCGACCTGTCCGCGGGCGCCCGCGGACGGCTGGTGGTGACCACCCCGGACCCGGCGGACGCGGCCCGGGTGCTGAAGGAACTGGGGGTCGCCGATGTCGTCGTGGCCGACGACCGGGTGACCGGCGAGGCCCCCGAGCGCGACCTCGCCGAGGTGAACGCGGCCCTGGTGACGGCCGGGGTCCGGGTACGCGGCTTCGGGGTCGAGAGGGCCTCGCTGGAGGACGCCTTCGTGGCGCTGACCGGGGAGGGATTCGATGTCGCGGGCTGAAGCGGTGCGGAAGGTGAGCCCGCTGTGGACCTTCGGCCTGTTCCGCAGCGAGCTGCTCACCACCTTCCGGCGCTGGCGCACCCTGGCCCTGCTCGGGGTGCTGGCCGCCGTACCGGTCCTGGTCGGCGTCGCCGTGCGGATCGAGACCGGTGACGGCTCGTCGGCCGGTGGCGGGGGCGGGCCGGCGTTCATCTCGCAGGTCACCAACAACGGCCTGTTCCTGGTCTTCACCGCGCTCGCCGCCACACTGCCGTTCTTCCTGCCCATGGCGGTCGGGGTCGTCGCGGGTGATGCCCTCGCCGGCGAGGCGAGCGCCGGCACCCTGCGCTATCTCCTGGTCGCGCCGGCCGGGCGGAGCCGCCTGCTGCTCACCAAGTACGCGACGGTCATGGCCTTCTGTCTGGTCGCCACGCTCGTGGTCGCCCTCTCGGCCCTGACCGTCGGCGCGGTGCTGTTCCCGCTGGGCGATCTCACGACCATCTCCGGAACCCGGATCAGCTTCACCGAGGGACTGGCCAGAGCCCTGCTGATCGCTCTGGTCGTCGCCGTGTCACTGATCGGGGTGGCGGCGCTCGGCCTGTTCGTCTCGACGCTGACCAGCAGCGGTATCGCGGCGATGGCCACCACGGTCGGGCTGCTGATCACCGTCCCAATCCTCGACCAGATCCCGCAACTGCACGCCCTCCACCCCTACCTCTTCTCCCACTACTGGCTGTCCTTCGCCGACCTGATGCGCGAGCCGGTCCACTGGGACGACCTGACGAAGAACCTCGGCCTCCAGGCCGTGTACGCGGCCGTGTTCGGCTCGGCGGCCTGGGCGAGGTTCACGGCGAAGGACATCACCGCGTAGGTGCCGGGGAATCGCGGTGGCGGCGGCGGGCACGGGCGGGTGACGGTCTCGCCCGTGGGTAACGCGACGGCATACGCGGATGGGCTGGTGGGGCCGCTGCCGCGGCGGCGTCAGCGGGCCTCGTGGAGGAAGCGGGCGAGGGGCGCCGCGGTGTCCAGCGCGAAGAACGTCTTCGCCCGGGCCAGCGCCGCGTCGTCCTTCCGTACGTCACCCGGCTTGCTGCCGTTGCCGAGGAGCACTCCGCCGAAGCGCATGCCCATGTACGCGGCCGAGTTGTTCAGCGTGCCCACCAGGGGGTCGGCGACCTCCCGTTCCTCGTGCGCGAGCGCGGTGACGCCCCACAGGGTGCGTCCCGCCATGGTCGCCTTGAAGTCCAGGCCGGGGGTGCGCAGCCAGCCCGACCAGTAGTCCAGGTAGCGCTTGGTCTGCGCGGACATCGAGTACCAGTACAGCGGCGAGGCGATCACCAGGTCCGTCGCCGCGAGCGTGGCGTCCAGGAGGAGGGCCGCAGGGCCCTCGGTGGGACGGGCGTGGTCGCTGTCATGGCGCAGGTCCTCGAAGTCGGGCAAGGGGTGGGCGGCGAGGTCGATCCATTGCTGCTCCACGTCCGGGGGCAGTTGTTCGGCGGCCAGACGGGCCAGCAGTTCGGTGTTGCCGTCGGAGCGGGCGCTGCCCAGGACGAAGAGGAAACGGCGGGTCATGGTCATCCTCGGGTAGTCGGCGTGAAGCCATTATGCATCTGCATCATATGCACGTGCAATCAAAAATCCAAGCGGTGCGGCCGGGGCATGGAGGTGTGCGCAGGCGCACGGGCCCGAGGGCGGAAGGAGGTGCCGGGGCGCGAGGGGGCAGGGGGCTCAGACCGTGGCCCCGCGCCGTTCCGCCTCCCGCACCACGGTGAGCAGCAGCGCCTCCCGCGCGCGCGGTGCCACCAGTTGGAGCCCCGCCGGGCAGCCGTCCGTGCCGAATCCGGCCGACAGGCTCAGCGCGGGATGACCGCTGACGTTGAACGCCCAGGTGAGCGCGGTCGAGTAGACATCACCGGGGCCGTCGTGGCCGTGCGGTGCGGTGGGTGCCGTGGGCGTGAGCAGCAGCCCGGCAGCGGAGAAGAGGAGATCCAGGCGCCGGTCGTTCTCCGCCCTGATGCGGTGGGCGTCGGCGAGGTCCGCGCCGGGGGTGCGCAGGGCGAGCCAGGCCGGGGCGGGGTCGAGGAGCAGCGGCGGCGCCGAGGGGCGCACGAGCCGTACGACTCCGGCGTCGACGAGCCGGTGGACCGCGGCGCGGGCCAGCGCGACGGGTTCCGGATCGGGGGCCGCGAAGCCCAGGTCGGGGGACCAGACGGCGGTGACGGGGAAGGACACCGGGGCCTCGTCGGCGGCCGGCTGCTCCGACACCACCCGCCACCAGACCGCCGCGTCCGCGGCCGTGCGGGTGAGGACTCCCGGCGCCGCCAGACCCGTACGGTCGGGCGAGGGGAGGCGCCCGGCCGTGACCTTCAGGCCGACGACCCCGCACCACGCCGCCGGGATCCGCACCGAGCCCGCCCCGTCACTGCCCGTCGCCAGCGGCACCAGCCCGGCCGCCACCGCCACCGCCGACCCGGCCGAGGAGCCGCCCGGCGTGCGGTCCGCCCGCCACGGGTTGACGGTCCGGCCGTGCGCCCCGAGCCCCCAGGTCTGCCAGGGTGTTCCCGGCCCGGGTACCGAGGTGGCGCCCACGGCGACACAACCGGCCGCGAGCAGCGGGCCCGCCGCACGCAGGCCGCTGTGCCCCTTGACGGCGATCGGCACCCCGGCCAGCGGCAGCCGCTCGCCCTCCTCCGGGGAGCCGCCCGCGACCCGCGCGTCCACCTCCGCCGCCCGCCGCAGCGCCTCCCCGCCCCACACCTCGGTGAACGCGCACAGCACCGGATCGGCTCGCCCGATCCGCTCCAGCGACTCCGCGACCACGTCCACGGCCCGCAGTCGCCGACCGCGTACGGCCGAGGCGATCTCCTCGGCCGAGGCGGGGGCACGGTGGCCGGACCGGTGGCCGTTCAGCGCATCGATCCCCTCGGACGACCCCTCGGCGCGTGTCAGCGCATCGCGCCCGTCAGCCGGGCCAGCGACTCCGTCTCGCGGGGCGGACGGCCGCTCCGGTCACCGAGGCGCCACTCGGACACCCACGGCACGCGGTACACGTCGATCACCGACTCGATGAGCCGGACCCGCTGTGCGAGGGGACGCGGCAGGCGGCCCGGCGCGTCCGCCACCAGGACGACGGCGTCCAGGTCGAGTCCCCGGGGTGCCTCGCCGCGCCGGAACACCTCGACGGCCGGGACCACGGCGTCCAGTCCGGCCGCGTGGGTCCGCGCGACGAGCAGCACGGACTGCGGATCGGCGGGGCCGGGCCAGGCGCGGCCGCTGTCATGACCGCCGTAGACCGTGGCGAGCGTGGAGACGCCCGCGCCGCCGTGCAGTCCCACCCAGGAGAAGGGCCGGGCCGCCGCGCGTGGGTGGGCGGGCTCCGGCGGGGCCGTCTCCGGTACCGCCACCGGCCCTCGGAGCCAGATCTCCGGTCCCTGTCGCATGCTCGTCCGCATGTCCCCTCTCCTGCTCGCCCGCCTCGATCTTCATGCCGCCGTGCGGTCGGGGAATCGCCGTGGACGGTCCTTGGGACGAGGCTGTGACATCGCGGTGACGTGAGAAGCGCGGGCGAGCGGACAGACTCGACGGTAGGTGTACGACCCGAATGAGGGAACGATGGCTCGACTCAGCCGCGAGAAGAAGCGGGAACAGCAGCAGGCCGCACATGCGGCGAACCCTGCGGCAGCGCCGATCGACGTCCATGTCCCCGTCGGCGGGGAGGGCGTGGGCGGAGCCCTCGTCGGCGGACTGCGGGTGATCGCGGGGCCCGGCGAGGAGATCCAGCAGGCGGTGCTGAACCGTCTCCACCGCATCGCCATCGCCTCCGGTCACGCCGTCGTCGCCACCGTGCACGACGAACGCATCGGCTACGTCGTCCCGCTCCAGGTCGACCCGGACGGCTCCAGCCGCTTCACGGCGCAGCCGGTCCTGATGGCGGCCCCGCAGGACCGGGAGCCGGGGCGGGGAGACGGACCCGCTCCCGTGCCGACGCCCGGCTCCGACCGGCCGACCCACCTGCTGCGCCCCGTGCCGGAACGGCAGGCGCCACCAGAAGGGCAGGCGCCACCGCAACGGCAGGCGCCACCGGAACCGCAGGCGCCACCGAAATGGCAGACGCCACCGGAACCGCAGGCGTCACCGGAACCGCAGGCGTCACCGGAACCGGTGGCGGAGCCGGATTCCGTGCGGGACGCCACCCCCACGTTCAGACTGCGCCCCCTTCCCGAAGCGCGGGCTCCCCGGGACGCCGTACCGACGTTCCGGCTGCGGGCCGTGCCCGAGTCGGCGGAGGTCACACCACCCGGCACGGTCGCACCGCCGACGGGTGCGTTCGGCCCGCCCCCGCCGATGGACGCGAGGCCCCTTCCCGACCCGGAGACCTTCCGGCCCCGGACCCACGCGCACGACGCCGAACGGTCCCCCGAGCCCGAGCCGGTGCTCGACCCCGATCCCAAGCCGACCCCGCCCCGCGGTTTCGACGCCGTGGCGGAGGCCGTGCTCGGTGACGAGCCCTTCGCCGGCTCCGGCGAGAGCCACCTCGCCGAGCCCATGGCGCGGGTCAACGACGCCGTCCGGGCCGGCCGGCTCGACGCGGCGGCCCGGCTGGCCGAGGAGACCGTGACCGAGGCGTCCGGGACCCTGGGACCGGACCATCCGGAGGTACTCCGGCTGCGCGAGCTGACCGCGTACATCGCCTATCTGGCGGGTGAGCCGCTGCGGGCCTTCCGGCTCTCCATGGACCTCGCCGTGATCTGCCGCCGCGCCGGGGACGCGGAGGCCGCCTACGGCAACGTCCGCAGCGCGGCCACCGCCTGGCGCGCGGTGCGCGACCCGCTGCCCGGACTGGAACTCGGGGACGAGCTGATCGCGCTGTGGACCGCGCTCACCGCCGACGACGGCCCGGCCGCCGACGAGATCGAGGAGCTGGAGTCCGCCCGCGTCCGCATGGGGCGGCTGACCGAACGCGCCCGAGCCGAGTAGGGCCCTCGCGGGGCCATGTCCCGCGACGCCCCTAATGGAGGCAGAACTCGTTGCCTTCCGGGTCGGTCATCACCAGCCACCCCCCTGACGGCTCCTCCACCCGCCGCAGCACCCGCGCGCCGAGCCCCTCCAGCCGCCCGAGCTCCTCCTCGCGGCGCCCCTCACCGGGATGCAGATCCAGATGGAGCCGGTTCTTGACCGTCTTGGCCTCCGGCACGCGCTGGAACAGCAGCCGTCGGCCGTGGCCGGTGCCGCTCTCCTCCTCGTAGGGGTCGTCGGGGTGCCGTACGGCCGCGAGGTCGCGCCAGGCGTGCCGGCCGTGGGACTCGACGGTGAGCTCGGCCGGTACGGCGCCGGCGCCGAGCAGCTTCCCGATGAGCACGCTGTTGTCCTCCACCACGTAGTGGAGGGCGGAGGCCCAGAAGTCGGCCTGGGCGTGCGGGTCGGCCGCGTCGATGACGACCTTCCAGTGCACCGGCGTGGACGGTGTGGGTGTCTGCGTCATGCGACCAGTTATAGGGCCCGGCTCTGACACCGTGCGGCCCGGCGCTCCGACCTCCGCGGTGACCGCGGGTCTACGGCCTGGCCTCCAGCGGATCGGCCTCGGGTGCGCCCGGAACGTTTTCGGTGGGGCGCGCCGCGCTCGCCGTCCCGGCCGGCGCGGGGGTCCCGGTCACCTCGGTGGTCCCGGCCGGCTCGGTGGTCCCGGCCGGCACGGCGGCCCGGGTGCTCCTGGACGCGCGGCTTCCGGTGGCGAGGGCACGGGCGCCCCGGCGGGCGGTGCGCAGCGCGTCCCAGGTGAGGAGGGCGAGCGCCAGCCACACCAGCGCGAAACCGGCCCAGCGCTCCGGCGGCATGGCCTCCTTGAAGTAGACGATGCCGAGCACGAACTGGAAGACCGGGGCCAGGTACTGCAGCAGCCCCAGCGTGGACAGGGGCACGCGGATCGCGGCGGCGCCGAAGCACACCAGGGGGAGCGCGGTGACGATGCCGGTCGCGGCGAGCAGGGCCGCGTGCCCGGCGCCCTCGGTGGTGAAGGTGGAGTCGCCCCGGGCGCTCAGCCACAGCAGGTAGCCGAGCGCGGGCAGGAACTGGATCGCGGTCTCCGCCGCCAGCGACTCGACACCGCCCAGGTCGACCTTCTTCTTCACCAGCCCGTAGATCGCGAACGAGAAGGCGAGGCAGAGCGAGATCCACGGCGGGCGGCCGTAGCCGATGGTCAGGACGAGCACCGCACAGGCGCCGACCGCGACCGCCGCCCACTGCACGGGCCGCAGGCGCTCCTTCAGCAGCAGGACGCCCATCGCGATGGTGACCAGCGGGTTGATGAAGTAGCCGAGGGAGGCCTCGACCACGTGCCCCGAGTTCACGGACCAGATGTAGACGCCCCAGTTGACGGTGATGACCGCCGCGGCGACCGTGATCAGCGCCAGCCTGCGCGGCTGCCGCAGCAGCTCGCCGAGCCAGGCCCAGCGGCGTATGACGAGCAGGGCGGCGGCGACGAAGAGCAGTGACCAGACCATCCGGTGGGCAAGGATCTCCGCCGCTCCCGCCGGCTTGAGCAGGGGCCAGAACAGCGGGACGAGCCCCCACATCCCGTACGCCGCGAAGCCGTTCAGCAGTCCTGTGCGCCGCTCTGCGGCCGACTTCCCGGTCACGGGCCCCTCCTTCGTGCCTGACGCGTGCCCTGTCTCCCGCGACGCTCGCCGAACGCGCGCGCGATGCTCGCCGGACGACGGTAACGCCGGACACCCCCGCCTGTCATGTCCGTACCGGCATACGGTCATGACGGGCGGGGTGGGTGGTGCGACGGCCCTCGGGTCAGCCCTTGAGCGCGGCGGCGACGGCCTCGGCGAGCGGGGTGGTCGGGCGGCCGGTCAGGCGGGACAGGTCGCCGCTGTCGACGACCAGTTCGCCCTTCTCGATGGAGGCGTCCACGCCCGCGAGGACGGCGGCCAGCGGCTCGGGCAGGCCGGCGCCGGTGAGGATGCCGGTGAGCGCCTCGACGGTGACCGGGTTGTAGACGATCTCCCGGCCGGTCTGCCGGCTCAGCTCGGCCGCGTACTCGGCGAAGCTCCACGCCTCGTCGCCGCCGAGCTCGTACGTCGTGTTCTCGTGCCCCTCGCCGGTCAGTACGGCGACGGCGGCGGCGGCGTAGTCGGCCCGCGCGGCGGAGGAGACCCGGCCCTCACCGGCGGCGGCGACGACCGCGTCGTGCGCGAGCACCGGGGCGAGGTTCTCGGTGTAGTTCTCGTGGTACCAGCCGTTGCGCAGCAGCGCGTACGGCACCCCCGAACCCAGCAGCGCCTCCTCGGTGCCGCGGTGGTCGTCGGCGAGGGCGGCGCTCAGGGGGCCGGGGGCGCTGGTGTAGGCGAGCAGGGCGACACCGGCGGTCTTCGCGGCGTCGATGACGACCTGGTGCTGCCGCACCCGGCCCTTGTCGAACTCGTTGCCGGAGACGAGCAGCACCTTGTCGCCGGCCGCGAACAGGCCGTCGAAGGTCTCGGGGGTGTTGTAGTCGGCGACCGCGATCCGCACGCCGCGCTCCGCGAGGTCCGCCGCCTTCTGCGGGCTGCGGACGACGGCGGTGACCTGCTCGGCCGGAACCTTCTCCAGCAGCTGCTCCACGACGTGACGGCCGAGATGTCCGGTGGCTCCGGTGACGACGATGCTCATGATCCATGACTCCTTGAGGGGTGCGTAGGCCACTAACCCTACGGACCGCGCTAACTTTGGGAAAGTACCCACTTTGAAGTAAGGTACTGGCATGGCAGTAAGTGATGGGGGCCGGAGAAGCGACGCCGAGGCCATGTGCCCGCACCGTCTGGTCCTGGAACACATGACCAGCCGCTGGGGCGTGCTGGTGCTGATCCAGCTCCTGGAGCGGCCGTACCGCTTCAGCGAACTGCGCCGGGCGATCGGCAGGGTCAGCGAGAAGATGCTCACCCAGACCCTGCAGACCCTCGAGCGCGACGGCCTGGTCCACCGCGACGCCAAGCCGGTGATCCCGCCCCGCGTCGACTACTCCCTTACCGGCCTGGGCCGCGAGGCGGCCGAGCGGATACGCGACCTGGCGCTGTGGACCGAGAAGCGCATGGCCGACGTACTCGCCGCCCGGCAGGCATACGACGGGGCCCGGGCGCAGTAGCGCGCCCGGGCCCCGGATGACCTGCGGCGGGGTTCAGCCCACGACGGTCCAGGTGTCGCCGCCGGCCAGCAGCGCGGCCAGGTCGCCCTTCCCGCGCTGTTCCACGGCGGTGTCGAGCTGGCCGGCCATCAGCGAGTCGTAGACCGGCCGGTCGACGGAGCGGAAGACGCCGATCGGGGTGTTGTGCAGGGTGTCCGGGTCCGCGAGCCGGGACAGCGCGAACGCGGTGGTGGGCGATGCGCTGTGGGCGTCGTGGACCAGGATCTCGGCCTCGTTGTCCGGGGTGACGGTGACGATCTTCAGGTCTCCGGTCGCCCGGTCACGTACGACGCCCTTGGCTCCGTCGGCGCCGAAGCGGATCGGCCGGCCGTGTTCGAGGCGGATGACGGCCTCTTCGGCCTTTTGCCGGTCCTTGAGGACCTCGAAGGCGCCGTCGTTGAAGATGTTGCAGTTCTGGTAGATCTCCACCAGCGCCGTACCGGGGTGGTCGGCGGCCTGGCGCAGGACCTCGGTGAGGTGTTTGCGGTCGGAGTCGACGGTGCGCGCCACGAACGACGCCTCGGCGCCGATGGCCAGGGACACCGGGTTGAACGGCGCGTCGAGGGAGCCCATCGGCGTCGACTTGGTGATCTTGCCGAGCTCGGAGGTCGGGCTGTACTGGCCCTTCGTGAGGCCGTAGATCCGGTTGTTGAAGAGCAGGATCTTGAGGTTGACGTTGCGGCGCAGCGCGTGGATCAGGTGGTTGCCGCCGATGGACAGGGCGTCGCCGTCGCCGGTGACGACCCACACGGACAGGTCACGGCGGGACGTGGCCAGGCCGGTGGCGATGGCGGGGGCGCGGCCGTGGATGGAGTGCATCCCGTAGGTGTTCATGTAGTACGGGAAGCGGGAGGAGCAGCCGATACCGGAGACGAAGACGATGTTCTCCTTCGCCAGGCCCAGCTCGGGCATGAAGCCCTGTACGGCGGCGAGGACGGCGTAGTCGCCGCAGCCGGGGCACCAGCGCACCTCCTGATCGGACTTGAAGTCCTTCATGGACTGCCGGCCCTCGGCCTTCGGCACCAACTGCAGAAGCGCGTTCGGGTCAGTCATCGATGGCCTCCTTCAGCGCCGTGGCGAGCTGCTCCGCCTTGAACGGCATGCCGTTGACCTGGTTGTACGAGCGGGCGTCGACCAGGTACTTCGCCCGGATGAGGGTGGCGAGCTGCCCGAGGTTCATCTCCGGGACCACCACCTTGTCGTACGTCTTGAGGACCGTGCCGAGGTTCTGCGGGAAGGGGTTGAGGTGACGCAGGTGCGCCTGTGCGATCGACTCCCCGGCCGTCCGCAGCCGGCGTACCGCGGCCGTGATCGGCCCGTAGGTCGAGCCCCAGCCCAGGACGAGGGTCCGCGCTCCGTCCGGGTCGTCGACCTCGACGTCCGGGACGTCGATCCCGTCGATCTTGGCCTGCCGGGTGCGGACCATGAAGTCGTGGTTGGCGGGGTCGTACGAGATGTTGCCGGTGCCGTCCTGCTTCTCGATGCCGCCGATGCGGTGCTCCAGGCCCGGCGTGCCGGGGACGGCCCAGGGGCGGGCGAGGGTCCGCGGGTCGCGCTGGTACGGCCAGAACACCTCGGTGCCGTCGTCCAGGGTGTGGTTGGGGCCCTGCGCGAACTGCACGGTCAGGTCGGGCAGCTCCTCCAGCTCGGGGATGCGCCAGGGTTCGCTGCCGTTGGCGAGATAGCCGTCGGAGAGGAGGAAGACCGGGGTGCGGTAGGTCAGTGCGATCCGGGCCGCCTCCAGGGCGGCGTCGAAGCAGTCGGCCGGGGTGCGCGGGGCGACCACCGGGACGGGCGCCTCGCCGTTGCGGCCGTACATCGCCTGGAGCAGGTCCGCCTGCTCGGTCTTGGTGGGCAGTCCCGTGGAGGGGCCGCCACGCTGGATGTCGACAATCAGCAGCGGCAGTTCCAGCGACACGGCGAGTCCGATGGTCTCGGACTTCAGTGCCACGCCGGGGCCGGAGGTCGTGGTGACCGCGAGCGATCCGCCGAAGGCGGCCCCGAGTGCCGCGCCGATGCCGGCGATCTCGTCCTCGGCCTGGAAGGTCCGTACGCCGAAGTTCTTGTGCCGGCTCAGCTCGTGCAGGATGTCCGAGGCCGGGGTGATCGGGTACGAGCCGAGGAACAGCGGAAGGTCCGCCTGGCGGGACGCGGCGACCAGGCCGTAGGAGAGCGCCAGGTTCCCGGAGATGTTGCGGTAGACACCTGGCGGGAACGCCTTCGCCGCCGGGGCCACCTCGTAGGAGACCGCGAAGTCCTCGGTCGTCTCGCCGAAGTTCCAGCCCGCCCGGAAGGCCGCGATGTTGGCGGCGGCGATGTCGGGCTTCTTGGCGAACTTCGTCTTCAGGAACTTCTCGGTGCCCTCCGTGGGCCGGTGGTACATCCAGCTCAGCAGGCCGAGCGCGAACATGTTCTTGCTTCGCTCGGCCTCCTTGCGGGTGAGGTCGAACTCCTTCAGCGCCTCCACGGTCAGCGTGGTCAGCGGCACCGGGTGCAGGTGGTAGCCGTCGAGCGAGCCGTCCTCCAGCGGGCTGCTGTCGTAGCCGACCTTCTGCATCGCGCGCTTGGTGAACTCGTCCGTGTTGACGATGATCTCCGCGCCGCGCGGCAGGTCCCCGATGTTCGCCTTCAGCGCGGCCGGGTTCATCGCCACCAGCACGTTCGGCGCGTCACCTGGGGTGAGGATGTCGTGGTCGGCGAAGTGGAGCTGGAAGGACGACACCCCGGGCAGGGTGCCGGCGGGCGCCCGGATCTCGGCCGGGAAGTTCGGCAGCGTCGACAGGTCGTTGCCGAACGACGCGGTCTCCGAGGTGAAGCGGTCACCGGTGAGCTGCATACCGTCACCCGAGTCCCCCGCGAACCTGATGATCACCCGGTCGAGCCGGCGGACGTCCTTCGTACCCGCCACTTTGCGCTGCTCTCCTAGGACTGCTCCGTCGGCCTGCTCCGCTGGGCTGCTGACCTGGCTGGTCACTGAACTGGACCTCCTTGAGACGGCTGTCCGGGACGGCCCTCCCGCAGGCCTTCCCTGGATCAACCCTACGTCGGTAAGGGTGGCCTTCCTGGGGTCATTCGCATGTTGGACACGACTTCGAGACGACCGGACCACGCCCGTCCCGGTCGGTGATCAGGAGTTGAGGTAGGTGAGAACGGCCAGCACGCGCCGGTGGTCGCCGTCGCTCGGGGACAGCCCCAGCTTCAGGAAGATGTTGCTGACGTGCTTCTCCACGGCACCGTCGCTGACCACCAGCTGCCTGGCGATCGCCGAGTTCGTCCGCCCCTCGGCCATCAGTCCCAGGACCTCCCGCTCGCGCGGGGTGAGTCCCGCGAGCACGTCCTGCTTGCGGCTGCGTCCCAGCAGCTGCGCGACCACCTCCGGGTCCAGCGCCGTGCCGCCCTGCGCCACGCGCACCACCGCGTCCACGAACTCACGTACCTCGGCCACCCGGTCCTTCAGCAGATAGCCGACGCCACGGCTGGAATGGGCGAGCAGTTCCGTGGCGTAGCGCTCCTCCACGTACTGCGACAGCACCAGCACCCCGACTCCGGGATGCGCCTTGCGCAGCTGCACCGCGGCCCGCACGCCCTCGTCGGTGTGCGTCGGCGGCATCCGTACGTCGGCGACCACGACGTCCGGCAGCAGGTTCTGCCCGTCCAGCTCGGTGATGGTTTTGATCAGCGCGTCGCCGTCACCGACCCCGGCCACGACCTCGTGGCCCCGGTCGGTCAGCAGCCGGGTCAGGCCCTCCCGCAGCAGCACTGAATCCTCGGCGATGACCACCCGCACCCTGTCCTCCACGTCTTTCGTCCCCCATGCCCCTGTCGCCGTGCCCGCCCTCATGGCGGGCCCGGTCGTCAGGTCCAGCATTCCAGCATCCGGTGGGGGACGTGGCGGAGCAGCGCGATCGGGGAGTGTCATCGCGGCTGCCCGTCCGTGTTCCGTACGCGAGTGACGCACGGGTGGCGGGTGCGAGCCAACGCCTCGCACCCGCCACCCGGGGGCTATTCGGCCCGCCGGTCTCAGTCCGCCGGTCCGCCGGTCTCAGTCCGTCGGCCCGCCGGTCTCTGTCCGCCGGTCCGCCGGTCTCTGTCCGCCGGTCTGCGGTCTTCGGTCTGTGGTCTCTGTCCGCCGGTCTGCGGCCTTCGGTCTGCGGTCTGCGGTCTTCGGTCTTCGGCCTTCGGTCTCCGGCCTTCGGTCTCCGGCCTTCGGTCTCCGGCCTTCGGCCTTCGGTCCGAGCCGGTCGAGTCGATGCGAGCCAGTCGGTCTCAGTCTGTCGTCAGCGGCCCCGCCCCGGCCGGGTCCGCTTCCGCCGTCGTCATCGGGTCCGCTCCGCACGCCACGGCAGTTCGGCGGTCACCCGGGTCGGGCCGCCTGCCGGTGAGTCCACCACCAGGATCCCGTCCACCGCGTCCAGCCGCTCCGCCAGACCCGACAGGCCGGACCCCCCGGACACATCGGCGCCGCCCACCCCGTTGTCCACGACCTGGAGCATCAGCCGGTTATCCGTCCGCCACACCTCCACCGCCGCCCAGGTCGCCCGCGCGTGCTTGCTGACGTTCTGCAGCAGCTCCGAGACGGTGAAGTAGGCGATGCCCTCGATGGCCGGCGCGGGCCGCTCCGTCAGGTCCACCTCCACCTGCACCGGGACCGTGCACCGGGAGGCCACCGCCGACAGTGCCGCGTCCAGACCCCGGTCCGTCAGCACCGCCGGATGGATGCCGCGGGCCAGGTCCCGCAACTCCCGCAGCGCCGTCTTCACCTCGCCGTGCGCCTCGTCCACCATCCGCGCCGCCACCTGGGGGTCCTCCCGCAGCTTCTCCTTCGCCAGCCCCAGATCCATCGCCAGCGCCACCAGCCGGGCCTGTGCCCCGTCGTGCAGATCGCGCTCGATGCGCCGCAGGTCCGCCGCCGCCGTGTCCACCACGACCCCGCGGTCCGACTCCAGCTCCACCACACGCGTGGCCAGCCGGGACGGTCCGAGCAGCCCGTGCACCATCAACCGGTCCACCATCGTCAGCGCCCGCACGATCCACGGCGTGGCGAGGGTGAACAGCAGGCCCACCAGCGCGGTCACGGTGATCTCGAGCGGGTTGTCCAGATAGATACGGTGGTGCTCGTCGCCGTACACCTGTATGCCGCCCTGCCCGGCGTACATCGGGAAGACCCAGAACCACAGCGGATACGTCAGCAGCGACCAGCCCAGCAGCCAGACATTCACCGTGACGACGAAGGAGAGCACCGCCCACGGCAGCTGCAGCACCGCGTACAGCAGGGCCCGCCAGGAAGCGCCGCTCTTGAGCACGGCACCCGTCCACGCCATGAACCCCTGCCGCTTCATGCGCAGGGGCTCCGGCTCGGCCACCTCCAGGCGCAGCAGCCCGCGCGCCCGCGCCCGCTCCACCGCCCCGAACCCGCGGCAGCCGACGAGCGCCGCCGCCAGCACCGGGACCCCGAGGAACGTCACCAGCAGGCCTGCCCCCAGCGACACCATCGTGACCGCGTACACGAACAGCAGAATGCTGATCGGCAGGCTCAGCAGTACATATCCCAGCTCCCGCCAGGTGCGCCCCTCGACGGGCGCCCGCAGCGCGGCCGGCAACCGGTGCCCACGCTCCTCGGCAGCCCCGGGATGTCCGGGCATAGCGTCGAGCCCGTCATCCTGTCCGTAGTCCCTGGCCATCGGCGTCGTCCTTCTCCTCGTCCGGCGGCTGTGCTGTCGTACCTCCAGGCTCCTCCGCCGCAGGTCGGCGGACCATGGAGTCCGTCGCAGTCTTGGACGGGGGGTTTTCCCTACCTCCGGCCGCGGGCGTCCGCCCCCTTGGCCGTCCCGGCGCCCTCGGCCAGGGCGCCGGAGCGGTCCCGCCACGGCAGCTCCGCCGTCACCGTCGTCGGACCGCCCTCCGGAGACTTCACGACGAGCAGCCCGTCCACCGCGCCCAGCCGGTCGGCGAGTCCCCGTATGCCCGTCCCGCCGTCCAGGCTGGCGCCCCCGCGCCCGTCGTCCCACACCTGGAGGAACAGCCGGCCCTCCGACCGCCACACCTCCACGGTCGCCGACCGGGCCCCGCTGTGCTTGCTGATGTTCTGCAGCAGCTCCGAGACGGTGAAGTAGGCGATGCCCTCGATGGCGGCGGCCGGCCGCTCGTCCAGGTCGACCGTCACCCGCACCGGCACCGTGCAGCGCGAGGCGACCGAGGACAGGGCGGCATCCAGACCCCGGTCGGTCAGGACCGCCGGATGGATGCCCCGCGCCAGATCCCTCAGCTCCCGCAACGCCAGTTTCACCTCGCCGTGCGCCTCCTCGACCATCGTCGCCGCGGCATCGGGATCCTCCAGGAGCTTCTCCTTGGCCAGCCCGAGGCCCATCGCCAGATTGACCAGCCGGGCCTGCGCCCCGTCGTGCAGATCGCGCTCGATGCGCCGCAAATCCGCCGCCGCCGTGTCGACCACCACGCCCCGGTCGGACTCCAGCTCGGCGATGCGCCGCTCCAGTTCGTCGGAGGGCGACAGCAGACCGCGCACCATGGCCCGGTCGGCGTTGGCCAGGCCCCGCGTGACGAACGGCAGTACCGGCCACAGCACGAACAGACCGGTCAGCGTGACGACGAAGGTGAGGATGCCCCAGGGCAGACGAATGAGTCCGTACAGGACCGTCCGCCAGCCCACCGGGTCCTTGAGCGACATCCACAGCCGCGGCCAGAACCCACCGGAACCGCGCGGCAGCCTGCTCGGCTCCTCCACCCGCACCCCGAGCAGCTTCCTGGCCCGCGCCCGCTCCATCCTGCCCAGCAGCCGCGCACCCATCAGCCCTGCCCCGAGCAGCGGTAACCCGACCATCGTGACGGTCATCCCCACCCCCGTGGACAGCATGGTCACCACGTAGACGAAGCCGATCAGCGACACCGGGAGGTTCGCCAGGAGGTGGGCTATCTCCTTCCAGGTGTGCGTGTCGTACGCGAAACGGGCCGGCGGCGGACGGTCACCGTGCCCGGAAGGGGCCGGGACTGCCGTCATGGGCGTGCCCGGGGGCGACAATGGTTCGGTCATGTGCATCAGCGTGCCCGGAGCCGGGGGTCTGCGCCATGAGGCGGACCGCCAGAACGCACTGAGGAAAACCCCACCCCACGCATGCCGTACGGTGACGGGCTGCTTACCGTGCCTTTATCAGGGCCTAGACTCCCGTGCGTACAGATCGTCGAACAGTGGCGTTCACCGGCACGGATCACAGCAACGATCAGGGACATCGGCCAGGGAGTGAGGGGCGGACGTGCGGGAACCGACCGTCGTCGATTCGACCGTCGCCGTCGCGGCGGACTCCGCGACGAACTCCGCGACGGGAGTCGCGGCGGACTACTTCCAGTCCTACTCGGTCGTCGGACTGCTGGGCGTCGTCGGCCTGCTGTTCGTCGCCGTCGCCTTCGGGGCGGGACGCCTGCTGCGGCCCGTGGTCCCCACCCCCGAGAAGCTCCTGACGTACGAATGCGGAGTCGACCCCGTGGGCGAGGGCTGGGCCCACACCCAGGTCCGCTACTACGTCTACGCCTTCCTCTACGTGATCTTCGCCGTCGACTCGATCTTCCTCTTCCCGTGGGCGACCGTCTTCGCCGCCGACGGCTACGGCGCGACCACCCTCGTGGAGATGTTCATCTTCCTCGGCTTCCTCGCCGTGGGCCTGCTGTACGCATACAAGAAGGGCGTCCTGACATGGACGTGACCCCCTCGACCTCCTCCGTTCCGTCGGGCTCCGAGCCGGTCCTGCTGCCGGAGCCGAAGAGGCTCGGCGCGCTGGCCCGGCTGGCTCCCGAGCCGATGAAGGTCGTCCTCAACTGGGGCCGCCGCTACTCGCTCTGGGTCTTCAACTTCGGCCTCGCCTGCTGCGCGATCGAGTTCATCGCCGCGTCCATGGCCCGGCACGACTTCATCCGCCTCGGCGTCATCCCCTTCGCGCCGGGGCCGCGCCAGGCCGACCTGATGGTCGTCTCCGGCACGGTCACGGACAAGATGGCGCCCGCGGTGAAGCGCCTGTACGAGCAGATGCCCGAGCCGAAGTACGTCATCTCCTTCGGCGCGTGCAGCAACTGCGGCGGTCCGTACTGGGACTCCTACTCCGTCACCAAGGGCGTGGACCAGATCATCCCGGTCGACGTCTACGTCCCCGGCTGCCCGCCCCGGCCCGAGGCACTGCTCCAGGGAATCCTGAAACTCCAGGAGAAGATCGCACGCGAGTCGCTGGGGGAGCGGTACGCCTCCGGCCCCGGCACGGTTCCCGGCGCGGGGCGCCCGTCGGCGGCGGCCCTGCAGAGCGGGCTGGTCGAGCCGCCCGCGACCGGTGACTCCGGTGGCGGTACGCCTGGCGAGGGGGAGGGCCGATGACCGCGGTCGGCTGGCTTCCCGCCGGCGCCGAGGAACTGTTCGGTACGCAGGCCACGGCGGAGGAGTCGTACGGCGTCCTGACCGTCGACGTTCCGCCCGCCTCCTGGATCTCCGCCCTGGAGACCGCGCGCGACCGCGTTGGCTGCACGTACTTCGACTGGCTGAGCGCGGTCGACGAACCCGGCACGGGATTCCGCGTCACGGCACACGTCGCCGCCCTGTCCCCGGTACGCCGCCTGTTGCTGCGCACCACGGTGCCGCACGAAGCACCGACGCTGCCGTCCGCCGTGGGCGTGTACGCGGGCGCCGCCTGGCACGAACGCGAGACGCACGAGATGTTCGGCGTCGACTTCACGGGCCACCCGGGCCTGGACCACCTGCTCCTGCCGGACGGCTTCGAGGGCCACCCGCTGCGCAAGGACTTCGTCCTCGCGGCCCGGGTCGCCAAGGCCTGGCCCGGCGCCAAGGAACCCGGCGAATCCGAGCACGGCGGCCCCAAGCGCCGTCAGATGCTGCCCCCAGGAGTCCCCGACCCCAACGAATGGGGCCCCCTGAAGGGCCAGCTCCCGCCGGCCCCGGCCCGCCCGGCCCGAGGCGCCGGCAGGGCGGCCGCGGGCGCCGGTCGAGCGGCCGCGGCCGGAGAACGCCCGGCACCCACCCGCACGGCAGCCGACCGCCCACCGCGCCGCACGCGTTCGGCGGCGGAGGGTTCCGCGAGTCAGGCGGCCACCACCGAGGGTCCCGCTCAGCCGTCGGCCCCACCGCGCCGCACGCGTACGGCGGCGGAGGGTTCCGCGAGTCAGGCGGCCACCACCGAGGGTCCCGCTCAGCCGTCGGCCCCACCGCGCCGCACGCGTACGGCGGCGGGGGGCTCCGCGAGTCAGGCGGCCGAGTCGGGTTCCGAGTCGGCCGCGCCCTCGGAACCGACCGCTGCGCCCGCACGACGCGCGCGGAGTGCGAGCGAAGGGTCGGCGTCGCAGCGTCCCGGCACCCCCGCCGCCGGCGGCCCTCGCCGGGCGCGCACCGCTTCCGGGGGTTCCGCCGGCCAACGTGCCGCGTCGGACACGGCGGCGTCGTCGGACGAAGCCGCGACAGCGGGTGACGACTCGGCCCCCGCGCCCACTGAGGGCCGGCCGGACCGAAGGCCTCCCGCCGCGCCACGCAGCCCGGACGCGCCCTGGCACCACGCCCGCCCGGCCTTCACCCAGCCCGAAGCGGAGGGCGGCGCCGAGCCCGGCACCGGACCGGCCGACGAGCCTGAACCCGGCACCGCGGCCGAGCCCGGCACCGGACCGGCCGACGAGCCTGAACCCGGCACCGCGGCCGAGCCCGGCACCGAGGCCGAGCCCGGCACCGAGGCCGAGCCCGACATCGCGCCCGAGCCCGACATCGCGCCCGAGCCCGGCACCGCCCCCGGCGCTGCTCCCCGCACCCGGCCGGAAACCGGCAACGACGACGACCCCGAGACCCCAACCCCCGACGAGACCCCCACCCCCGAAGACCCCTCAGGAGGCCCGCGGTGAACGACGTGCTCGACGTCGCCCTGCGACTCCTGGTCGTGTTCGTCGTCTTCCTCACCTTCCCCCTGATCGTGGGCCAGACCGAGCACAAGGTGATGGCCCACATGCAGGGCCGCCTGGGCCCCATGTACGCCGGCGGCTTCCACGGCTGGGCCCAGCTCATCGCCGACGGTGTGAAGTTCGCGCAGAAGGAGGACGTGGTCCCGGCCGGCGCGGACCGCCGTATCTTCCAGCTCGCCCCCGCCGTCGCCCTCCTGCCGTACCTCCTCGTCCTGCTCGCCATCCCGATCGGGCCGGGCGAGGGTGCCGTCGGCCAGGTACTGGACGCCGGCGTGTTCTTCGTACTGGCGGTCATGGGCGTGGGCGTCCTCGGCTCGCTCATGGCCGGCTGGGCGTCCGCCAACAAGTTCTCCCTCCTCGGCGGTCTGCGCACCGCCGCCCAGCTCCTCGCCTACGAACTCCCGATGCTGCTCACCGCCGCCTCGGTGGCGATGGCTGCCGGCACGGTCTCCCTCGTCGGCATCCTCGACGCCTTCGAGTGGTGGTGGCTGCCCTGGCAGATCACCGGCGCGCTCGTCTTCTTCATCGCCGGCCTCGCCGAACTCCAGCGCCCGCCCTTCGACATGCCGGTCGCCGACTCGGAGATCATCTTCGGCGCGTACACCGAGTACACCGGTCTGCGCTTCGCGCTCTTCCTCCTCGCGGAGTACGCCGGAATCGTCGTCCTGTGCGGGCTGACCACCGTGCTCTTCCTGGGCGGCTGGCACGGCCCCTGGGGAGCCGACGGCCTCGGCTGGGTCTGGACCCTGCTGAAGACCGCGATCCTCGCCTTCGTCGTCATCTGGCTCCGCGTCACCTACCCCCGCCTGCGCGAGGACCAGCTCCAGAAACTCTCCTGGACCCTCCTCGTCCCCCTCTCCCTCGCCCAGATCGCCCTCACCGGCGTCGTCAAAGTGGTGATCCAGTAATCATGGCTGAGCGTCTCCCGCCCACCCGGCCCCGCATCCCCGGCTCCGGCCTGGCCAAGGGCCTGGCCGTCACCCTGCGGACGATGACGAAGAAGCACGTCACCGACCAGTACCCCGACACCCAGCCCGACCTCCCGCCCCGCACCCGCGGTGTGATCGGCCTGTTCGAGGAGAACTGCACGGTCTGCATGCTGTGCGCCCGTGAGTGCCCCGACTGGTGCATCTACATCGACTCCCACAAGGAGACCGTCCCCCCGGCGGCCCCCGGCGGCCGCGAGCGCAGCCGCAACGTCCTCGACCGCTTCGCCATCGACTTCTCCCTGTGCATGTACTGCGGTATCTGCATCGAGGTCTGTCCCTTCGACGCCCTGTTCTGGTCCCCGGAGTTCGAGTACGCCGAGACCGACATCCGCGACCTCACCCACGAGCGCGACAAGCTCCGCGAGTGGATGTGGACCGTCCCGGCCCCGCCCGCCCTCGACCCCGGCGCCGAGGAGCCGAAGGAGCTCGCCGCCGCCCGCAAGACCGCCGACAAACTCGCCGCCGCCCGGGCCGAACCGCAGGAGGAGTCGTGACCCCCGCCGCAGCCGCAGGAACGGCCGCGCACGCCACGACCACCGCCGCCGCTGAGGCGCAGGGCTTTCTCTCCCCGACCGGGGTCGAGATCGCCTTCCTCCTCGTCGGCCTGGTCACCTTCGGGGCCGCCCTCATCACCGTCACCACCCGCCAGCTGGTGCACGCCGCCCTGTGGCTGGTGGTCGCCCTCGGCGGCCTGGCCGTCGAATACCTCCTGCTCACCGCCGAGTTCATCGCCTGGGTGCAGGTCCTCATCTACGTCGGCTCCGTCGTGGTCCTCCTCCTGTTCGGGCTCATGCTCACCAGGGCCCCCATCGGCCGTTCACCGGACGCCGACTCCGGCAACCGCTGGGTCGCCCTCACCGTGGCCGTCGCCGCCGCGGCCGCCCTGGTCTGGGTCGTCGTCGACGCCTTCCGCACCACCTGGATCGACCTGGACGGCGCCCCCGCCGGCTCCACCGAGGTGACCGGCGCGAGCCTCTTCCAGCACTGGGTCCTCCCCTTCGAAGCCCTCTCCGTCCTCCTTCTCGCCGCTCTCGTCGGCGCGATCGTCCTGTCCCGCAAGGCGAAGGCCGCCACCTCGGCCGCCGCCCCGAGCGCCCCCGGCGGGACGGACACCCGGCGCGACACGGAAGGGGCACGCTGATGCACCTCGCCTATCCCGCCGTCCTGTCCGCCCTCCTCTTCTGCACCGGCCTGTACGGCGTCCTCGCCCGCCGCAACGCGATCCTGGTCCTGATGTCGGTCGAGCTGATGCTCAACGCCGTCAACCTGAACCTGGTCGCCTTCGACGTCTGGCTCAGCCGGACCGCCGAGGAGACCCTGCACTCCGGTCAGGCCCTGACCCTGTTCACCATCGCCATCGCCGCCGCCGAGATCGGTATCGGCCTGGCGATCGTCCTCGCCGTGTACCGCAACCGCGGCACCTCGGACATCGACAAGCTCCGCGACACCGTCGAGGGCCACGAACCTGACGGTGACGCCTCCGACAGCGACGCCTCCGCGACCCGGGCGACCGCCGAGAAGGCTGAGGCCACCGCGTGACCACGACCACCCTCGCCGTCCTCGTCCCTCTCCTTCCGTTCCTCGGCGCGCTCACCGGACTGCTCCTGGGCCGCACGGCGCCCGGCTTCGTCCGCCCGCTGGCCGTCCTGCCGACGCTCGCCTCCCTCGTGCTGGCCGCCGTGGTCGCCGCACGCCAGGGCGGCGACGCGGCCGTCGACGCCGCCACCGAACTCACCCCCACCGGCTCGGTGCCGATCGAACTCGCCCTGCACATCGACGGGTTCGCCGCCCTCACCGCCGTACTCGTCGGCGCCGTCGCCACCTGCGTGCAGATCTACTCGACGGGCTACCTGCGCGACGACCCCCGCTACCCCTCCTACGCCGCCCTCGTCTCCCTGTTCACCTCCGCGATGCTCCTGGTCGTCTACTCCGGCGACCTGATGGTCCTGCTGGTCGGCTGGGAGATCATGGGCATCTGCTCCTACTTCCTCGTCGGCCACTACTGGGAGACCCCGGAGGCCCGCGCCGCCTCCCTCAAAGCCTTCCTCGTCACCAAACTCGGCGACGTCCCCTTCCTCATCGGCCTGTTCGCCCTGGCCACCGACGCCGGGTCCTTCCGCATCACCCGCATCCTCGGCGCCGTGGCGAACGGCGGCATCGAACACCCCACACTGATCGCCCTGCTGCTCCTGGCGGGCGTGGCCGGCAAGTCGGCGCAGTTCCCGCTGCACACCTGGCTCCCCGACGCGATGGCGGGCCCGACCCCCGTCTCCGCGCTGATCCACGCCGCGACCATGGTCGCCGCCGGTGTCTACTTCATCGCCCGTCTCCTCCCGCTCTTCGAGGCCTCGCAGGCCGCGATGGTCGTCCTCGCCGTCATGGCCGCCGTGACCATGACCGGCTCGGCGCTCGCAGCCCTCGCCCAGGACGACATCAAACGCGTCCTCGCCTACTCGACGATCGGCCAGCTCGGCTACATGACCGGCGCCCTCGCCGTCGCCGACCGCGGAGCCGCCGTCTTCCACCTCCTGTCCCACGGCGCCTTCAAAGCGCTGCTGTTCCTCGCGGCCGGCGTGATCATCCACGCCGCCGGCACCAACTCGCTCGCCGCCATGTCCCGCATGAGCAACCTGCGCGGCCGGGTCCCCGACGCCTACTGGACGATGACCGTGGCGCTCCTCGCGCTCGCCGCGATCCCGCCGTTCAGCGGCTTCTTCTCCAAGGAGGCCGTCCTCGGGGTCGCCGAGCACGTCGTCACCGGCCACACCGCACACGCCCCCGCCGCGGCGGGCTGGATCGTCCTCCTCGCCGGACTGCTCACCGCCCTGCTCACCGCGGCGTACGCGATGCGCCTGTGGCTGCTGGCCTTCCACGGCCACGGCACCGAGGCACCCGACCACGGCAGGCAGCCGCTGACGATGACCGTGGTGCTGTGGGTGCTCGCCGTGCCGTCCCTGGCGCTCGGCGGTTTCGCGTTCCGCGCTCTGCCCGGCTGGTTCGACGGCCACGACCTGACCCCGACCCTCACCACCTCCGTGCTCGGCACGGGCGTGGCCCTGGTCGGCGGCATCGTTACCTACGGCGCCTGGCGGCACACCACCGCACACGCCGCCCGCATCCCGCTCGGCGCCGTCGCAGCCCATCCCGAGGGCGACGCCGGACAGGTCGAGGCGGAGGCCATCGCCAGCCACGAACCGGCCTACGGAGACATCGCGTACGCACCCGATCCGTCGGACCCCGGGCGGCTGCTGCTCGGCCCCCTGCACCGCCACGCGGCCGCCGGCTTCCACCTGGACGCCGTGTACTCGGCCCTCTTCGTCCGCCCGGTCCGGGCCGGCGCGAGCCTCGTACGGTTCCTGGACCGCGAGGTCGTCGAGACCTACGTACGCGGCGCGGGCACGCTGCCCCGCTGGCTCGGCGCCGCCGTACGACGGGCCCAGACCGGCAATCTGCAGACCTATGTGAGCGCGCTGCTCGCCGGCACCGTCGTCCTCGCGGTCGCCGCCGTCCTCGTCGCCACGGGAGCGTGAGCAGGCGTGATCGATATCAACGAGTCCGTGATGCAGTTCCTTCTGGCATTCCTCGTCGCCGGCCCGCTCCTCGGCGCCGTCGCCGCTCTTCTGCCGGCCCCGCCCGGACTGAAGGGGAAGTCACCCGAGCAGGCCGTCCTCCGGCACGGCGTGACCGTCACCGGCGCGATCCTCGTCGCGGCGGTCGTCCTCGCACTCGGCTTCGACCACGACCAGCCGTCGACGATGCAGGCCACGACCGACATCAGCTGGATCCCCGCACTCGACGTGCGGATCCACCTCGGCACCGACGGCATCTCCCTCCCCCTTCTGGTCCTGACCGCGCTGCTGACCTTCCTCTGCGCGCTCCACTCCTACTTCAAGCCGCCCGCGGGACCCTCCCCGAAGGCCTTCGTCGCCCTGCTGCTCGTCCTCGAGTCCGGCACCCTCGCGACCTTCGCCGTCCTCGACCTGATCCTGTTCTTCCTCGCCTTCGAGATGGTCCTCATCCCGATGTACTTCCTCATCGCCCGCTGGGGCGGCGAGGGCAGGGCCGAGGCCGCCTGGAGGTTCATCCTCTACACGCTGCTCGGCTCCGTGGTCATGCTGCTCGGCCTGCTCCTGATCGGAATCACGGCGGGCACATTCGACATGGTGGCACTCGCCACTGACAACGGCCGGTCGCTGACCACATCCGTGCAGGTCATCGCCGTTCTGGCGATCGGTGTCGGGCTCGCGGTCAAGACCCCGATGTGGCCGCTGCACAGCTGGCTGCCCGACGCCCACACCGCCGCGCCGACCGTCGGCTCGGTCCTGCTGGCCGGCGTCCTGCTGAAGATGGGCACGTACGGCTTCGTCCGCATCCTGCTGCCCGCGGCGCCCGACGGCTTCCGCACCTTCGCGCCCTACCTCGCCGCCTTCGCCGTCGTCGGCATCATCTACGGTTCCCTCGCCTGCCTGGCCCTCGCCAGGCGGGGTGCGAAGGGCGACCTCAAACGCCTCATCGCCTACTCGTCCGTCGGCCACATGGGCTTCGTCCTGCTCGGCATCGCGACCATGACACCGACCGGCGTCAACGGCGCCCTGTTCGCCAACATCGCCCACGGCCTCATCACCGGCCTGCTCTTCTTCCTGGTCGGAGCCCTCAAGGACCGTACCGGCAGCACCGACCTCGACACCCTCGCCGAGCAGACCGGCGCCGCCCTCTACGGCAAGGCCCCGCGCCTCGGCGGACTGCTCGCCTTCGGCGCCGTCGCCTCCCTCGGCCTGCCCGGACTCGCCGGATTCTGGGGCGAGATGCTCGCGCTGTTCGGCGCCTTCGACCCCGCCGACGGCCTCAGCCGCCCCGCCTTCCTCACCTTCATGGCGATCGGCGCCTTCGGCACCCTGCTGACGGCCGCGTACCTGCTGATCGTGGTCCGCAGGGTCTGCATGGGCGCCGCACCACAGGACGCCCCGAAGCTCACCGACGTCCGCCCGTACGAGTTCGCGGCCTGGACCCCGCTCGTCGTCCTCACCGTCGTCGCCGGGCTGTGGCCCAAGGCCCTGCTCGGGCTGACCGACCCGGCCGTGCAGCAACTCCTCTCAGGAGGCACCCGATGAGCTCCCTCGTCCAGTCCGTCGACTGGCTGGCCATCGCGCCGCCCACCATCGCGGCCGTCGTCGGACTCGTCGTCCTCGTCGCCGACCTGTTCGTCGCGGAGGCCAGGAAGCCGCTCCTCGGCTGGCTCTCGGTGGCCGGACTCGCCGCCGCCACGCTGATGCTGCTGCCCCTCCTCGATGCCGACCGCAGCACCTTCTGCCTGGTCGGCGACACCGGCGTGTGCAGCTACACCGCGGACCGCTTCACCCTCGTCATCCAGTTCCTGGTGCTCGGCGGCGCCCTCCTGTCCGCCCTCCTGTCGGTCACCACCCTCAAGGACGACGGCAAACGGCTGCCCGAGGGCGAGTACTGGTTCCTGTTCCTCTCCTCGGCGGCCGGCGCCGCCCTCCTGCCCGCCTCCCGCGACCTCGCGACCCTCGTCGTCGCCCTGGAAGTCGCCTCCCTGCCAGCCTTCGCCCTGGTCGGCCTCCGGCACGGCGACCGGAAGTCCTCCGAGGCGGCCCTGAAGTTCTTCCTGTCCTCCGTCACCGCCACCGCGGTCAGCCTGATGGGCATCAGCTTCGTCTACGCCGCCACCGGCACCCTCCACCTCACCCTGGTCGCCGAGCGCATCCAGGACGTCGACGGACAGCTCCACACCCTCGCCCAGACCGGTGTCGTCCTCACCCTGGTCGGCTTCGCCTTCAAAACCGCCGCCGTCCCCTTCCACTTCTGGGTGCCCGACACCTACGTCGGCGCCCCCTTGCCGATCGCCGCCTACCTGTCCGTCATCGGCAAGGCCGTGGGCTTCTCCGGCCTGATCCTCGTCACCGTCGTCGCGCTCCCCTCGTACGCCGACGTCTGGGGCCCCGCCCTCGCCGCGCTGGCCGCCCTCACCATGACCGTCGGCAACGTCGGCGCCCTCCGGCAGCAGGCCACGCGCGCGTACAGCGCGGTCCGCCTGCTCGCCTGGTCGTCCGTCGGACAGGCCGGCTACCTCCTCGTCCCGATCGCCGCCGCCGCGTACTCCGACGACGCCGAGAAGTCGATCGGCTCCACCCTCGCCTACGCCCTCATGTACGGCGCCGTGAACCTGGGAGCCTTCGCGGTGGCCGCCCTCGTCGGCCGCGCGCACCGCCTCAACCGCGTCGCCGACTACCGCGGCCTGTACGCCTCCAGCCCGCTCACCGCGCTCCTGCTGGGCTTCTTCCTGCTCTGCCTCGCCGGACTCCCGCCGGGCATCATCGGCCTGTTCGCCAAGGTCACCGTGTTCGCCGCGGCCGTCGACGCCGGACTCGGCTGGCTCGCCGTCGTCATGGCCGTCAACGTCGTCATCGCCCTCGTCTACTACCTCCAGTGGACCGCCCTGCTGTTCCGCGCCCCCGAGGGCGAACCCGTCCGGCACCGCCTCCCCGCACCGCTCACCGCCGCGATCGCCCTGACCGGCGTCCTCGGCATCGCCCTGTCCGGCGCACCCCAGCTGGTCCTGCGCTTCACCGACACCGGGCTCTTCTGAGCGCCGGGCCGCGTCCCGCACGCGGGCGCAGGGCCGAGCTCCGCGGACGGACCGGCGGACAGACAGTCCGCGTCCCACGCGCGCGCAGCGCCGCTCGACGGCCACGCGCGCGTGCCGCCAGGGCAGTCCGGGGCGGCCGTCACCCGGACGGTTGACACGCGCCACCGCGCGCACAAGGGAACTAGTGCCCTTCGCCTCGCGTTGACCGATACGGGAGGGTCCACTGGATGTGACCTCAGCACATCAGTGGCAGCGCGGGTCAGAAGGAAGATCAGCAAGCAAGGGTTCCCCTGCCGCACGACTTGGAGGGCGTACCGTGCACCGCCGGCACAACGGGCTCAGGACCGCAGTCCTCCTCGGGGGACTGTCCGCACTCATCATCGTCATCGGCAGCTTCTTCGGCCGCATGGGGCTCGTCGTCGCCGTCCTGATCGCACTGGGCACCAACGCGTACGCGTACTGGAACAGCGACAAGCTGGCGCTACGCGCGATGCGCGCCCGCCCGGTGAGCGAGTTCGAGGCCCCGGGGCTGTACCGCATGGTCCGCGACCTCTCCACCCAGGCCCGCCAGCCCATGCCCCGCCTGTACATCTCCCCGACGGAGGCACCCAACGCCTTCGCCACCGGCCGCAACCCGCGCAACGCCGCCGTGTGCTGCACCGAAGGCATCCTGCGCCTGCTCGACGAGCGCGAGCTGCGCGGCGTCATCGGCCACGAGCTCAGCCACGTCTACAACCGCGACATCCTGATCTCCTCGGTCGCCGGCGCCCTCGCCTCCGTGATCATGTTCCTGGTCAACTTCGCCTGGCTGATCCCGATCGGCCGCTCGAACGACGACGACGGCCCCGGCCTCCTCGGCATGCTGCTGATCATGATCCTCGGCCCGCTCGCCGCATCCCTCATCCAGCTGGCCATCAGCCGCTCCCGGGAGTACGAGGCCGACGCCTCCGGCGCCCAGCTCACCGGCGATCCACTCGCCCTCGCCGGCGCCCTGCGCAAACTGGAACACGGCACCAAGCAGCTCCCGCTGCCTCCGGAGCCGCGCATCGAGACGGCCAGCCACATGATGATCGCGAACCCGTTCCGCCCGGGGCAGGGGCTCTCGAAAATGTTTTCCACCCACCCGCCGATGGCGGAACGTATCGCCCGGCTCGAGAAGATGGCAGGTCATCAGTAGTGAAGACCATCCTCAACCTCATATGGCTCGTCTTCAGCGGCTTCTGGCTCTTCCTCGGCTACATGGTCGCGGGCGCGTTGCTGTGCATCACGATCATCGGCATTCCCTTCGGGGTCGCCGCGTTCCGCATCGGTGTCTACGCCCTGTGGCCCTTCGGGTACACGACGGTCGAACGCCGGGGCGCGGGTGCCCCGTCCTTCGTCGTCAACGTGCTGTGGCTGCTCCTCGCGGGCTGGTGGCTGGCGCTCGGTCACATCGTCACCGGCATCCTCCTGTGCGTGACGATCATCGGAATCCCGCTCGGCATCGCCAACTTCAAGCTGATCCCGGTTTCACTGTTCCCGCTGGGCCGCGAGATCGTACGAACGGACCGGTCATTCGCGCAGCGCTGACGCAGCAGAAGGCGCACTCGTCCGTCACGTCGTGACCCGGGCGTTTTCCACAACGCCGAGGTTGTCCACAGGCCCGCACGAATGTCAGTGGCGGCCCGCATGATGAACCCATGACCGAGCACGAGCAGTTGCTGACACAGGTGGCGGACAAGGCCCGCAACACCCGCCCGTGGGGGTGGCCTTCGCTTCCCCGGCCCGTCGGCGCGGCCACACTGGCCCGCGCCGAAGCCACCCTGGGCTTCTCCCTGCCCCCGCTGCTCGCCGAGCTCTATCTGCGCATAGCGGACGGCGGCTTCGGCCCCGAGTACGGTCTGCTGCCCCTCCTGGACAGCCCGCCCTCCGGCGAACCCGCCGCCGTGGTCCAGTACCTCGCCAACCGCGAGAGCGGCCGCGAGGAACCCGACTGGCCCTGGCCCGAGGGCGTGCTGCCGATATCCCACTGGGGCTGCGGCATGTACGCCTGTGTGGACTGCCGCTCACCCCGGGCCACGGTCCTCCTGTTCGAACCCAACCCGGGCGATCCCGACCTCGCCTGGTTCCTGGACGCCCCAAGTCTCACGGACTGGCTCCGCTCCTGGGTGCAGGGCACGGGCTGGTACGAGGAGGAGAACGAGGGGGTGGACCTGGCCCTGTGGACCGGTTTCCCCGGACGGGGGACGCCGGCGCCGAGCGCCCACGGCGGTGCGGAACAGGAACACGAGGCGTCACCCGCACCCCATTGATCAACAGGGAATCGCAGAACTGATCGGTGCAACCGCCCTGCCTCCGGGTGACGTCCTTCATGGTGCGAGGGCGACGGGAAAAGGGCAGGTACACCGCATGACGATCATCAGCTGGATCATCCTGGGACTGCTGGCCGGAGCGATAGCGAAGTTCCTGTTGCCGGGCCGCGACCCGGGCGGCCTCATCGGCACGACGCTGATCGGTGTCGCCGGCGCGTTCATCGGCGGCTGGATATCGGCCCGTTGGCTCGACCACCCGATCACCAAGGACTTCTACGACGGCACCACCTGGGCCGCCGCGATCGGTGGCTCGCTCGTGCTCCTGGTCGCCTACCGCATCCTGTTCGGCCACTCACGCGACTGAAGGCACACCGGGCCGTGACCGGGGCCGGCCGGCGGCGAAAAGGGTGGGCACCCCGCGGGTGACCACCCTTCCTCACGCCGTGCGGCGCGTGAACGGCACCGGGGCCCCGGCCGGGCCGATCGGTCCTACCGGTAGTTCACGTACCGCCCGCCTGATCGTCTGACCTGCATGTTGACCCTGAAAGGGGGGTTGACGTGCAGAAACTACTGACAGTGCTTGCCACTGTTGCGCAGTGTTATTCGGGGTCTTGTGCCCTGACTGTGCCCTCACATGCCCGCGGTCCTCCGCGCTCCCGTCGGTCTCCACATCGGAGACACGGCGGCGCCGCCCGGTGATCTCACCCACCGAACGGCGCCTTGATCCGAACTCACCCCTCGATCAAGGGAGCACGGACCCGTGCAGAACGTACCCGACCCTGCCCGCGAACTCCTCGCGGCCGTCCTCGAAGCGCTCGACATTCCCGCGCCGGCCACCGTCGGCGGGACCGAGGCGCACGACCGCGTTCTGAACGCGCGCGTCATGCACGCGAAGATCGCGCTGGAGAACGTCCTTGAGGACGACCCGCTCGGCATCGAGTGGACGACGCAGTACCTGCGCGAGCGGCTCGCCGAGACGCCGCCCACCGGCTACGTCACCAGCGACCAGGCCCGGGAGGCGCTCGCCGAGGGCAAGACGTGGTCCGACGCCGTCACCCTCCCCGCTGGGGAGGACCAGTGAGCGAGCCCCGCAGCATCACGCTGCCCACCATCGACCACGGGCCGGTGACACTGCCCGAACCCTCGTGGTGCATCGGCCACGCCGGCGACCTGCCCGAGCACCGCGCCGACATCCTCCACCGCGGCCCCGACGTCTCCCTGACGTTCCGCGGGCAGCACATCACGGACGCCTGCCTCGTCCAGGCCCCGTTCTCCACCATCGACGTTCCGGAGCTGGGCAGCCGCACGCCCGGCGTGTCCGTCAGCGTCATCGCCCGGACCCTGGACCCGGCCGGCCTGTACGAGCTGGCCGCCGCCCTGGACGGGTACGCCGACCGCCTCCGCACCCTCGCCGACAGCCTGCTCGTCATCGCCACCGAGGGGGACCTGTGAAGCGCGACCCGCTCCTGTGGGCCGCGCTCGCCGCGGTCCTCGTCGTCCTCGCCTCCGCCGAGTACCAGCTGGCCGTTGCATGCGGCTTCGGCCAGTACGTGGCCGCCGGCGTCCCGGCCGCCCTGGACGTGTACGCCCTCGCCGCCCTGCGGGCCCGCCGCGACGTCCTCGCGGTCGTCTGCACCCTGATCGCCGTGAACGCCGCCAGCCACCTCGTGGAGGTCGGCCTCCTGCCCGTCTCCGTGCCCCTCGTGGTCGGCGTCTCGGCGATCGCGCCGCTCGTCCTGTGGCGCGTACACCGGCTCTCCGAGCAGCAGGCGGAACCGACAGCGGAACCAGTTCCGGCCCCAGCGGAACCGGCGGAACTCCCGGCGGAACCGGTCACCATCGAGCGCGCCCCCGAGCCCGCCGACGCAGCCCCCATCGCGCCCGTCCTCGGCCCCTGGCAGCCCCTGGCGGAACTGGCGGGCGGAACCGGCGGAACCGAGGGCGGAACCGGCTCTGACATGCCGCTCTCCGACTGGTTCGCCACGCTGCCCACCGGCTTCGAGCGCTCGGCGGAACCGGCACCGGAACCGGTTCCGCCCGTAGTTCCGCCCGCCGGAACCGGCGCCGAGGACATCGAGACCGTGGACAGCAGCAACACCACGTTCGCCGCCCGCGTCGCCACCGTCCAGCACTGGCTGGAGACGGAACCGGAACTCACCGGAACCGAGATCGGAACCAGGCTCGGCGTCTCCGACGGCTACGGCCGGCGCCTGCTGCGCACTGCCCGCGACGAGGCCCCCCGGAGGCACCAGTGACTGCTGACCGCACCTTCAACCTGCCCAGCCGCAACGGCGGCACCGTCACCGTCTCCTGCCCGCCCTGGTGCACCATGCCCCACACCACCGAGGCCGCCGAGGAAGCGAACCACCAAGGGCCCGCCGTCGCCTTCACCGGCCCGGGAGACTCCACCGGCTACTTCGACGGCGGCGAGCCGTACGAGGTGCTGTTCGCGGCCATCTCCGCGGACCCGACGGGCGGCCGTCCGTACGTCTACTTCGACACCCAGGGCGAGGCGACCGGCGCCCGCCTGGACGTCGCCGCCCTGGACGCCGTCCTCGGCGACCTGCGGACGTACGTCGACCGACTCCAGCAGATGCGCGACCGCCTCGCACAGATCACCAAGGGGGAGCAGTGACCATCATCAGCACCGAGAGCACCGCGCACGCCGTCGTGGACGCCAGCATGGACATGGGCGCGGACTACCTGCTCGACCAGCTGCACTGCGCTGAGCCGACCGCGCTCGACTGGGAACGCACGCTGGACTGCGGCACGATGCGCGTCCGCATCCGGGTCGAGGTGGAGCCGACCGGGCTGACCGCCGACCAGGCCGCCGCCGAGGTCATCGCGAGCGACCGGAACGAGGCCCCGGAGGTGCGGGCCGCGGCCCGCGTCGTGATGGCCGGCGGGCCCGGTGTTGAGGCCGCCGTCGCGGTCCTCGCCCGGTCCGGGCCGTGGCCGTCCTGACGGCCCGCTAGGACGGCGGCCCCGGGGTGCGTGTGACAGCGCGCTCCGGGGCCGCTCTCGTTGCCTCCCACGGCCCCTCCCCCGGCGGGCGCTCAGCGGCTGCTACTGCGCCTGTAGCTACGGGAACTACGCAGGTGGGACGGGGTGCCGCTACAGGCGACTACATGGCAACTACAGGGCAACTACACCTGTCGGTCGGGGCCCCTCCCCAGCGGTCCCCTTCCGGGCTGTCTACCGGGCCCGTCTACCGCTGCTGACCTGCACGTCTACCGGCCCCTCTACCGCCGTCTACCGACCCCTCTACCGCTGATCTACCGCCGCCTACCGGGCACCAGAAGGGGTTAGCTGCATAGGGCACCGGATTGCGGTGTAGTCGTCGTGACCGCCCACGGCAACGGCCCCCGGTACGCCCGGGGGCCGTTCCTTGTGCTGTAGCCGCCTCGCGGAGGGCTACTGCGCGTCAGACTTCGGCGGGATGACGAACCCCCGCACGGGTCTGGGCTGCGGGTCACGGGATTCCGGCTGCTGCGCGCGCTTCCACGCCGCCACCAGTTCCGCATGCCGCGGGTCAATCCACTCGGACATAGCCACCTCCGCGCTCAGGCTACGGTCGCGCCGCCTTCGATATGGCCGAGCTCGTCCGCCTCGATGGGTGAGCGGCCCGTCCCCGACGGGGGCGGGGGCGGACCGCTCGGTCCCGCTACCGGTCCGGCCGGCGGACTACGGGCCGGGAGCGGGAGTCTGGTGAACTATCGGCCGCAGCCGCCGCGGAACAGGCCCAGGGCTGCGGCTATCTGGTCGGCCTGTGCCTGCGCGGCCACCATCGGGGGGTCGATGTAGTCCCACTCGCACCGGCCTGGGTGGTGCTGGAAGATCGTGCAGCCGGTAGCGAGGGGAGAGCTTCGGTTCATGCAGCAGTCGAGGTCCGCCAGCGCGTGACCCGGCGTCCCGTCCCTCCAGCACACGAAGACGTCCGAGTCGGGATCCGTGCGTGACCCGGTGCGGAAGAAGGCCGCGTGGAAGTCGTGGTCGACGTCCTCGAGGAGGCACTGGAGCACCGGGTACGAGGCCCACTCGATGGAGTCGTGAGGAGAGGTGATCGTCTCTGCCAGCGCCCGGGTCTCGTCGTCCACCTGGGTTGTGGCCGTGCACCG
>BMUD01000014.1 GCA_014650015.1 Streptomyces griseoloalbus | reverse complement strand
CGTACGGCCGGGGCGGCCACTGACGTACGGCCGGGGCGGCCACTGACGTACGGCCGGGGCGGCCACTGACGTACGGCCGGGGCGGCCACTGACGTACGACTGCGGCTCCTCGCCGTACGACCGCGGTTCGACGCCGTACGACCGCGGCACTACGGCTGTACGACCGCGGCACTACGGCTGTACGACCGCGGCACTACGGCTGTACGACCGCGGCACCACGGCCGTCCTCCCCGGGTCGGATCTTCCGCCCATCGGGTGGGTGAACCGCCGAATCCGCACGTACCGTCGAATGCATGACGCATCTCGAGGCGGGCGCCCAGGTCGATGCCGCGCACCCCGCCACGGTCACCTCTCCGGTGACCGGGCTGACCTCCGCGGAAGTGGCCGAACGGGTGGCGCGCGGGCAGGTCAACGACGTGCCGGTGCGCAGCAGCCGGTCCCTGGCCGAGATCGTCCGGGCGAACGTCTTCACCCGGTTCAACGCGATCATCGGCGTGCTCTGGGTGATCATGCTGGCGGTCGCGCCCATCCAGGACAGCCTGTTCGGCTTCGTGATCCTCGCCAACACCGGCATCGGCATCGTCCAGGAGTGGCGGGCGAAGAAGACCCTCGACTCCCTCGCGCTCATCGGCGAGGTGCGGCCCACGGTGCGCCGGGACGGGACCGCCGCGCAGGTCGGCACCTCCGGGATCGTGCTGGACGACCTGATCGAGATCGGGCCGGGTGACAAGGTCGTCGTCGACGGGGTGTGCGTCGAGGCGGACGGCCTGGAGATCGACGAGTCACTGCTCACCGGCGAGGCCGATCCCGTGGTGAAGCAGCCCGGTGACCAGGTCATGTCGGGCAGCTTCGTGGTCGCGGGCGGCGGCTCCTTCCAGGCGACCAGGGTGGGACGCGAGGCCTACGCGGCGCAGCTCGCCGAGGAGGCGTCCCGGTTCACGCTGGTCCACTCCGAGCTGCGCTCCGGCATCTCCACGATCCTCAAGTACGTGACGTGGATGATGGTCCCGACCGCGATCGGCCTGATCATCAGCCAGCTGGTCGTCAAGGACAACGAGCTCAAGGGCTCCATCGCCCGCACGGTCGGCGGCATCGTCCCGATGGTCCCCGAGGGGCTGGTGCTGCTCACCTCGATCGCCTTCGCGGTCGGGGTGATCCGGCTGGGGCGCAAGCAGTGCCTGGTGCAGGAGCTGCCCGCGATCGAGGGGCTGGCCCGCGTCGACACGGTGTGCCTGGACAAGACCGGCACCCTCACCGAAGGCGGCATGGACGTCACCGGGCTGCGGGTCCTCGGCGACGGCGACGGCGACGGGACGTACGTGCGCAAGGTGCTGGGCGCGCTCGGCGCGTCCGATCCGCGCCCCAACGCCTCCCTGAGGGCGATCATCGACGCCTACCCGGACGCCGAGGACTGGCAGCTCCTCGACACCCTCCCCTTCTCCTCCGCCCGCAAGTACAGCGGCGCCACCTTCGCGGAGGGCGGCGGGGGCGCCGGGGAAGCCGGGGAAGCCGGGGAGAGCGTCACCTGGCTGCTGGGGGCGCCCGATGTGCTGCTGGACCCCGACGACCCGGCGCTGGACGAGACCGACCGGATGAACGAACAGGGACTGCGGGTGCTGCTGCTCGCCCGCGCCCGCCCCGGTGTGGACGTCGACGACCCCGCCGCCGCCAAGGGCGTACGGCCGGCCGCGCTGGTGGTGCTGGAACAGCGGCTGCGCCCGGACGCGGCCGACACCCTGCGCTACTTCTCCGAGCAGGACGTCCGCGCCAAGGTCATCTCCGGGGACAACGCGGTGTCGGTCGGGGCGGTCGCGTCCAAGCTGGGACTGTCCGGTACGACGGTGGACGCGCGCCGGCTGCCCGCCGACCGGGACGCCATGGCCGAGGCGCTGGACCGGGGCACGGTGTTCGGGCGGGTCACCCCGCAGCAGAAACGGAACATGGTGGGCGCGCTCCAGTCGCACGGCCGCACGGTCGCGATGACCGGTGACGGCGTGAACGACGTGCTGGCGCTGAAGGACGCGGACATCGGCGTGGCGATGGGTTCCGGTTCGGAGGCCACCCGGGCGGTCGCGCAGATCGTGCTGCTGAACAACAGCTTCGCCACGCTGCCGTCGGTGGTCGCGGAGGGGCGGCGGGTGATCGGCAACATCACCCGGGTCGCGACGCTGTTCCTGGTGAAGACGGTGTACTCGGTGCTGCTGGCGGTGCTGGTGGTGTGCTCGCAGGTGGAGTACCCGTTCCTGCCCCGCCACCTCACCCTGCTGTCCACACTGACCATCGGCGTCCCGGCGTTCTTCCTGGCCCTCGCCCCCAACAAGGAACGCGCCCGCCCGCACTTCGTACGCCGGGTCATGCGGTACGCGATCCCGGGCGGGGTGCTGGCGGCGCTGGCGACCTTCACCACGTATCTGCTCGCCCGGAGTCACTACAGCGGCGAGGGCGCGCTGGCGGCGGAGACGAGCGCGGCGACGCTGACGCTGTTCCTGATCTCGATCTGGGTGCTGGCGATCATCGCCCGCCCCTACACCTGGTGGCGGGTCGGGCTGGTGGGGGCGATGGGCGCGGGCTTCGTGCTGGTGCTGGTGGTGCCGTGGCTGCAGCACTTCTTCGCGCTGAGGCTGGTCGGCATGACGATGCCGTGGGTCGCGACGGGGGTCGCGGTGGTGGCGGCGGCCACCCTGGAGATCCTGTGGAGGTGGGTGGACCGCCGCGTCCCCGCTTAGCGCGGGCGAGGACTACTGCACGTCGACGAAGTCACCGGCGGCGTTGACGGCCGGGGTGGTCGAGGTGCCCGCGAAGGAGTAGCGGTAGTAGCCGTCGGCCGAGGCCGTGACGGTGGTGGACAGGTTGCCCGTGCTGTTGCTCTTGATGGTCTTGAGCGTGGTGTAGGTGCTGGAGTCCTTCTTGCGGAACTGCAGCTTGACGGACTGGTTGGTGTAGCCCGCGTACTTGAAGGTCTCCCAGTTGGCGCGGGACAGCTTGCCCGTGACGGTGATGGTCCTGCCCTTCTTCACCGGCTCGGGGGAAGCGTTGACGGTCAGCTTGGAGTAGCGCTGGACCCTGTGGGTGGCGTGGTAGTCGTCCCAGTGCATGCTGCCGTCACCGGCGAGCGCCGCGGCGGTCACCTTCCAGGTGCCGGCCAGCGCGTTCTTGTACAGGTCGACGCCCGGCGCGGCGGTGATGGTGAGCTTGCAGGTCGAGGTGGTGGCGCTGGAGGCCTTGCAGTCGGCCGCCTCCTCGTTCGGGTAGAGGTAGCCGTCGAGGCCGTCCTCGACGTCGGTGCCGTGCCACAGGTCGATGTACGCGTCCTCGATGCCCGACGGGTGGCTGGCGGTGAGGGAGACCGTGAACGTCTTGGCGTAGGTGGTGCCCACGACGACGGCCTTGCCCGCGTTGACGGTCACCTTGGACACGACGGGCAGTTCCTCGGCGGCGGCAGCGATGCCGAAGCCCGACTTGGCGGAGGGGGTGCCGAAGCGCTCGGCGGCGCTCGGCTTGCTCAGGTCCGCGTCGCCGCGGGCGTCGGCCTGCGCGGCCGGAACGGCGAGGGCGGTGAGGGCCAGGGCGCCGGAGACGGCGGCCACGGTGGCTCGGATGCGCATGCGTTCCCCAAGTGGAGAAAGGGGACCCCGGCTCTGGTCGTTTCCAACGGCTCGTCGTCGGCACGGGGTCCCGAGTGATCGTGGAGTCTGTTGACTCGCATGATCAGATCCACCACGCGCACCAATGGTTGTACGGGAGGTGGAAAACATGTGCGGATAGTGTCGATCTCAGTCGAACCAGCGGTCCCGGGCCAGTTCCTCCGTCCGTGACGGATCCTCCAGCAGCGCCGCCACCTCGAAACGGCGCGGCCACTGACCGGCCGCCCAGGCGAGCCCCGCGGCCACGCCCTCCAACGTCGCGGCGTGCAGCACACCGTCACCGGTCAGCCGCCAGTCGATCTCCACACCGTCGACGACGAGTTCCTCGTGCTCCACGTACGAGGCCGGGGTCCGCGGCCCGAGCAGTACCCGCACCGGCTCCGGTACGTCGTGTTCCGCGCCCTCGGAGTCGACCTCGCCGGTGACGGACTCGCTCAGCCGCCGCACCTGGAACAGCTCGGCCAGTTCGGCGGCGCGCGACGGACGCACCGGCAGCAGCGCCACGCCCTCGGTGAACGGCAGCAGGTCGGGCGAGTCGACGACGACCGCGTCGGCGGCGTCCACCACCTCCACCCTGCCGTCGACCACGGCCCGCACCTCGTCCGGCAGGGTCACCTGCTCGGGGTCCAGCTCGGCCAGCGCCCCGTACAGGGCGTGCAGTTGGGCGGCCGTGACCGGGCGGTCGGGATCGGCGAGTCGGTCGAGGAGTTCGGCCGCGCCGCCGGGCTCGTCGAGCAGGGCGGCCACCGAGGTCCGTACGCCCAGCGCCCGCAGCACCTGCTCGTCCTCGAACCCGGTGGCGTCGGCCTCGTCGTACAGGCCGCGCAGCAGCGGGTCGCCGCCGGCCGCGCGCAGTCCGGCCGGGCGGCGCCCGCCGAGCACCGGGTGCCCGCGCAGCCACCACGCGGTGTACGGCCGTACGACCTCGTGGGTGCCGTCGTGCAGCAGGATCCGCACGGGTTCGACGAGCGCGTCCCGCAGCGGGGGCCGCGACAGCAGGGCGAGGGCCTGCGGCCAGCGGTCGTCGTCCACGAGGTCCAGGTCCCGTACGGCGACGATCTCGGTGGCGACCGGCGGGACGGGGCTGTCGGGGAAGCGGTCGAGGACGTCCTCGCTCCACACGTCCACCGCGTCCAGCAGCCCGGCGTCGTCCGGCTCGGCGAAGTCGCCTTCCCGGGGTTCCAGTTCGTCCGGGTCGAGAACGACGTCGGTGGCGCGGATCAGCGCGAAGTCCACCAGCACCCCGCAGGCGGCCAGCGGCTGTTCGCCCCATTTGTCGGCCAGTTCGGCGTCCACCGCGGCGAGCTCGCCCTCGCGCATGACCTGGGCGAACGGACCGCCGGGGAAGACGAGCTCGCAGGCGGGTGACAGCTCGCCGTCCTCGTCGGGCAGGGCGAGGGCGCCCAGCCAGGGCTCGTCGCCGGGATCGAGTCCGGCGTCGCGCACCAGGGCGAGGACGGTGTCGGCGAGTTCCTCGGCGTCCGGGGCGTCCTCCTCCCAGTTCACCCCGCCCTCGTCGTCGAGGGAGGCGGCGACGGCGGCCCTCACCTGCGGGGTGGTGAGGACGGCGCGCGGGGTCGCGGGGAGCGCGCCGAGCTTTTCGAGCAGCGGGTGGGCGGCGTCCGGGTGGGCGACCTTGAGACCGAGCCGGGTGAGGAGTTCGGCGTCGAGGGAGGCCGAATCCGGGGTGGGCAGCAGCACCTGCCGGGGCCCGATGGTGGTGCGGCCGTCGGCCAGCGGCACGGGCAGCCCGGACAGCCGGTCCGGGTCGACCCCGGCGAGGCTGTCGTACAGCCGCCGCCACCAGTCGGGGGACTTCTCCAGCCCGGCCAGCCGGTCGATGGCGTCGGTGAGCGGGACCCTGGCGACGCCCAGCGTGCGCAGTTCCACGCGGCGTTCGAGACCGGCGGGCAGCAGCGTCGGCAGCACCTCCGCCAGCACCCGCACGGTGTCCACGCCCGCGCCCTCGACGACCTCGGCGTCCCGGGGCCGCAGGGACTCGGGCAGATCAAAGTCGCCGTCGTGCTCGCGCGGCTCGACGGCCGGGGGCAGGAAGGACGTACGGGGCAGCCGCTCGAGGATCGCCTGCCGCAGGGCCCCGTCCAGCTCGCCCTTGCCGAGCGGGCCGGGCACGAGGCCGATGATCCCGGCGGTCACCGGGCGCCAGCCGGCGAGCAGTTCGGCGTACGCGTCGGCCGCGCGGCGCACCAGGAAGTCGGTGAGCGGGCCGGGGGCGGCGTGCCGGCGGGTGGAGTCCAGCGGCAGGGAGGCGATGAGCAGGGCGGGGACGCCGAGGGGCTCGTCGCTCGGGGTGGGGGCGTGCACGACGGGACTGGTGCGGGGCCGGGCGGGGCTGCCGTCGGAGTCCACGGGGACGGCCCACGTCACCGACCAGTGCGGCCGCGCCCGCTCCTCCACCGGCCGGTCGGCGAGCAGGTCGGGGGTGAGGGGGCCGTGGGCCGTGGCGGTGCGCCAGTGGGTGATGCCGTTGCCGGAGTCGTCGACGACGGTGAACGGGCCGTCGGTGCGGCGGGTCAGCGTACGGGGGTCCTCGCCGTTGATCTCCACGACGACCTCGGTGAGGCCGGGGAGGGCGAGCAGCAGGGCGTCGTCGACGGCGTGCAGCAGCCGTTCCGTGAGGTCGGCGGCTGCCGGGTCGCGCAGCGGCAGGATGACGGCGGTGTCGTACGGGCCGGGAGCGGTGCCCTCGGCGGCGAACGGGAGCCGCAGCAGCGGCACGTGCCCGTCCCGGCGGCGGATCTCGTCACCCAGCCCCGGGCTGTACCGGGCGGTGTCACCGGCGAGCTCCCTGGCCTCGGTCAGCGACCACCGCACTCCACCGTGCCGTCCGACGACGGCGGGCTCGTCGGTGACGGCGAGCACGGCCGCGAACCCGACACCGAACCGCCCCACCGCCCGGTCCGGCGCGTCCCGCTTGGCGGAGGCGCGCAGGGTGGACAGCGACTCGACCCCGGCCGCGTCCAGCGGGGCCCCGGTGTTGGCGGCGACGAGAACACCGTCGCGCAGGGTGAGCCGAAGCCGCCCCGGGACGCCGGCACGGGCCGCGGCATCGGCGGCGTTCTGCGCGAGCTCTACGACGAGACGGTCCCGGTACCCGCCGAGGACGAGGTCCTCCTCGGCGTTGGCGTCCTCACGGAAGCGGGCGGGGCTGGTGGCCCAGGCGTCCAGGACACCGCGCCGCAGACGCGCCGTACCGAACGGATCCGCACCCTCGGCGGCGGGCCGCACGAACTTGCTCACGTTGACTCTCCTCATCGGCCCTCGTCGGCGTGAGACCGAAGGTACCGCTCCGCGACGCCCTGCCGACGCGCCGTCCACGCCCCGCGCCGTTCCTCACGATCACTTTCGGCACCCGGCCCCGGGGCCGCCGGAGCCATCACGGAGTCCCCACGAAGGAACAGGCATCACTGGCTGCACAGCACACTTGCCCGTCCGTAACCACAGCACTCGTGGAACAGGGACCGTACTCCTTCACCGTGCGTGACCGGGGCCGTACGTCTCACGGCGTACGGCAGGTCTCGGTGGAACTGCCCGCCGTCGACTTCGCTCCGGGTGAGCCGATCGTGACGGAGGCGGGACCTCACGGCGAATACGTGAACCGACTGCTGCCGGCGTTCCACCCGTCGCGGCACGTGACGGCGGTCGCGGTGCCGAACTCGCACCTCATCACGGTGATCGACGCGTACGACGAGGCGGAGCTGATCGAAACCGGGCGGCGCGTCGCGGATACTCCGGCGGCGTTCCCCATCGGCGCCAATCTCTCGTTCGTCCTGCCGCTGTCGGACGACGAGGTGTTCATCCACACCTACGAGCGGGGGGCAGGGCTCACGCCGTCCTGCGGTTCGGGCATCGCGGCCTCCCGGGCCACCCTGTCCCGGCTCGGGCTGGTCGATCCGGAGCTGCCGGTGACCGTGCGCAACCCCGGAGGTGTCGCCCGGAGCTTCCTCCAGACGGTCGGTGACGTGTGGCAGCCGGTGCTGGAGGGCAACGCGACGCTCGTGTACGAGGGTGAACTCGACCCGGCGGTGCTCCTCGGCGACGGTCCGGTGGAGTACGCGGGTGCCGCGCACATGGCGGAAATCAGCGCGTTCGCGGAGCTCAGCCGGGAAAACATGAAGGTGCTGCACGAGGCGGGCATCCACCCGACCGAGGTCTGACCGCCGGTACGGCACCGTCCCGGCGGTCCGTTCCGCCCCGTGCCCGTACCGGTGAAGGGCCGAGGGGGAGGGGACGACATTGGGGGCGCTGTCGGTCGGTCTGGCGGCCATCGCGGTGGGCATCGCTCTGCGGCAGGTGGACCGGTGGTGGTTCAGTCCGGCGCGAGGCCGGCACACGCCGGACTCGCTCCGTGCGGTGATGACACTCCAGCGTGAGCGGCTGAACGACGTCACACCCGTATTCCTGCTCCTCGGGCAGTGGCTGCAGCTCGCCGGATGGTGTGCGGTGGCCGTCCACGGCGGCCCCTGGGGCTGCACGGCCGCCGCCCTCGCGGGTGCGGTGACATTTCGCCACCTCCAGGAGACCAGCCACTTCGCGGTGCACGGTGTACTGGTACGCAGCGGCCGTCTGAACACGCTGCTCGCCGAGGCGGCCGTGCACGTCCCGCTCGGCTTCGTCCCCGTTTCCGTACGCCGCCGCCGGCACGTCCGCGAGCACCATCCGAACGCCACGTTGGCCGGGGTCGACCCCAACCTGGCCGAACTGCACGCGGCGGGGCTACGGCCGGGGGCCTCGTCGGTGGATCACCTGCTCGGCATGGTGTACCCGCTGACCCCGACCGGTGCGTACGGCACCCTGCGCGGCCTGACGGCCCTCTGGCGGGAACCCGGCGGCGGGAAGCTGCGGGCCGTCGGCCCTCTGGTGGTGACGGCGGCATCCGCCGTCCTCTTCGGCTGGGAGGCGGCCGTGTTCGCGTTTCTGCTGCCCCGGCTGCTGCTGTATCCACAGCTCGCGTGGATGTCACTGCTCGTCGAGCACCGCTGGTTCGACCCGGAACACGTGACCGGACCCCCCGTGGCCGTGGAGGCGGGCCGCTGCCTGCGGCTGTACCCGCGCAACGCACTGCTCGCCCTGCTGGCCCGCGGCACCTGGCTGCCGTACGGCGACCTGTACCACTTCGCGCATTCCGCGCACCCGGCGGTGCGCTGGAACTACCTTCCCGCACTGGAGCGCTCCCTGCACGGCCCCACGTACCGCCCGCACGCCCTGCTGCTGGGCGATTCCGCGGTCCTCCGCCGCCACCGCACGGCCCTGGCGTCGGCCTCCGGCGCCTGTGCCGACCCGACGGCGTCGGCACGGCTCTGACATCGGCCGATCCCGGCGCGCGCGACCGGCTGCGCCACTCATGACGGCCGGGGAACCGCACGATCCGGTCCGCCTGTTGCCGGAGCAGGCAGGCGGACCGGCTCGCGCGATCAGGCCTCGGAAGCGTACGGGACGAAGGCCGCCCACGTGTCCGGGGCGAAGGCGATGCGGGGGCCCTCAGTGTTCTTCGAGTCGCGGACGTGGACGGTGCCGGGGGTGAGGGCGAGCTCGACGCAGGAGTTGCCGTCATTGCCACCGCTGTAGCTGCTCTTGAACCATGCCAGCTCAGAGGCGTCCCCGGCGATGGTCTTGCGGATCATGTTTCTCCCAGCAGTTGTTCGATGAAGGCCAGTGACTCGCGTGGAGAGAGTGCCTGAGCCCGGATCGTGCCATACCGCAGCTCAAGGATGCGCAGCTGTTTGGGATCCGAGGTGGGCCGACTGTTGCACGCACCGTCGGAACGACCGATCGCCGTACCGTCCGCGAACTTCAGCAGCTCGATCCTGCCGTCCAACCCGGAGTGGGTGTCACAGTTCGTCGGCATCACCTGAAGCACGACGTTGTGCAACCTACCCACCTCCAACAGGCGCTCAAGCTGCCGACGCCAGGCCATTGTGCCCCCGATGGGACGTCGCAGAACCCCCTCTTCCAGGACGAAGCTGAGAGCTGGGGCCGGATCGCGTCCGAAGACCGACTGCCGGGCCAGACGAGCCGCCACCATGCGCTCCACATCGTCCGGGCGCCCGCTGCCGCGACTGCCGCTCAGCCGCGCTGCCCGAGTACGCGGCGACCGCCCGGGAGGCTCCACGGGAGCCGGGCACTGTCCCGGACGAAGCCGCGGACCACTGAGCGGCAACCGGCGGAGGGAGCACCGCGGCCTGGGAAGCCCGGTGCACCGCCCGCAACCTCCGCCGGTGCCCGGCGCGGGCTACGAGTGCCCCAGCTCCGCCGACGACTCGTCCTCCGTCACCGGGACCGAGCCGGAGTCGGGGGCCGGGCGGAGGGGGAAGGGGTCGACGCGGGTTTCGTCGATCACCGGCTGGGCCGGCTGCGGGGGCTTCGGCATGACCGCGGCCTCGGAGTGGCCGCCGCAGCCGTACGCCAGGGAGACGACGTGGCCGTCGGCCGGGGAGAACTCGTTGGCGCACACCCCGAACGCCTGTCCCAGGGAGCCGCCGATGCGGGCGAGGAAGCCGCACGAGACGCACGACGCGGGGGCGGCCTGCGCCATCGGGGTCTTCGCGCCGAACGACTCCTCCCAGCGGTCGGCGGCGATGTGCAGGCCGTAACGGGACAGGACCCGGGCGCGGCGCATGCCGAGTTCCTCGGCGACCGCCGCGATCGAACCGCGGGCCGGGGCCACCGTGAGATGGGCCGGGGTGCCCTTGGTGACCTCGGCGTCCTCGGCCTCGGCCAGTTCGGCCATGTCCTCGGAGACCGCGGAGTTCGGCGCCGGCTCCTCCTCCCCGAGGAAGCCCGGCTCCAGGCGCAGGTCCTCGGCGTCGGTGGGGAGGAGGTCGCCGGGGCCCATGTCGCCGGGGCGCAGCCGCTCGCTCCACGGCACCCACTCCGGCGCGAGCACCGCGTCGGGGCCGGGCAGCAGGACCGCCTCGTCGATCGTGACGATCTTGGCGCGGGAGGCGCGGGCGACGGTGACGGCCCAGCGCCAGCCGCGGTAGCCGGGCTCGCGGCATCCGAAGAAGTGCGTGACGACGCGGTCCCCCTCGGAGACCAGCCCCTCGTGCTCGCCCACGACCCCGGGCGCGGCGGCCTCCTCGGCTGCCGCGCGGGCGAGGTCGACGGCCTCGGCGCACAGACGATCGGGGGTGCGGCTTCGCGTTGTCGCTGCGCTCACAGGTATCGCTTCTCTCCTACGCCGTCTCACGAGTGCGCCACTCCCAGCGCGGGGGGCGGACGGAGCGGACCGGGGGACCGCGTCGACGTCCGCGCCGCAACGTGCTCGGGCGCGCCTCCATCCATTCTGCGGGATGGCTGAGATACGCACGCTACCGTCTCGCGTGCGCTGGGCCTACACCGACGGTTGTTCTGGGGTCCCGCGCGCCGGTTTCCGGGGGCGGCCGTCAGCCCCGGACGTTCCGCCGTACAGCCGCACCCCGGGCGGCGTCCATGGCGTAACGGCACTACGCACCGCCTTCTCGGGGCACTATGACGTCGTGGCTACCTCGAGGACACCCCAGGGCGCCACCGGGACCGGTGGGCCGAAAGGGGCCAAGGGCAGCGGCCGACGCGTCGGAACGAACGGGGCGGGCGGCCGCCTTCGCGCGTTCGGGCGCGCCCTGCACTTCCCGGTGACCGGAACCGCGCGGGGCATCCGCCGGGCGACCCATGCGCACGGCGCCGGGGAGTCCGGGCTCGGCAAGCTGATCGAACTGCACGGCGTGAACGGCGCCGGCGACGTCATGATCACGGTCGCGCTGGCGTCCACCGTCTTCTTCTCGGTCCCCACGGACGAGGCCCGCGGGCGCGTCGCCCTCTACCTCGCCATCACCATGGCGCCGTTCACCCTCCTGGCCCCGGTGGTCGGCCCGCTCCTGGACCGCGTCCCGCACGGCCGCCGCGCCGCCATGGCGGGCGCGATGCTCGCCCGGGCGCTGCTCGCGCTGATCCTGTCCGGCGCGGTCGCCACCGGCGGGATCGGGCTGTACCCGGCCGCGCTGGGCGTACTGGTCTCGTCGAAGGCGTACGGGGTGGTGCGCAGCGCGGTCGTGCCGCGGCTGCTGCCGCCCGCCTTCTCCCTGGTGAAGGCGAATTCGCGGGTCACCCTGGGCGGGCTGCTGGCGACCGGGATCGCGGCGCCGATCGGTGCGGGGCTCCAGCAGATCGGGCCGCGCTGGCCGCTGTTCGGCGCGTTCGCGATCTTCGTGACCGGGATGTTCCTGTCCTTCCGGCTGCCGCCGAAGGTGGACTCCGCCAAGGGTGAGGCCGTGGCCCTGCTCGCCGCCGACGAGCAGCATCTGCACGGGCCGCACCGGAAGACCGAGAAGCGTCCGGGACTGCGCACGGTCGGACCGGCCGTCACCCACGCGCTCGGCGCCAACGCCGCCATCCGCTGCCTGACCGGCTTCCTGATCTTCTTCCTCGCCTTCCTGCTGCGCGAGCACCCGATGACCGGTCAGAGCGCCGCGGTCTCCCTGGGCATAGTGGGCGTGGCGGCCGGCACGGGCAACGCGCTCGGTACGGCGGTCGGGGCGTGGCTGAGAGCGAGGGCCCCGGAGATCATCATCGTGACGGTGGTGGCGTGTGTGCTGGGCGCGGCGATCACGGCCGCGGTGTTCTTCGGCGCGGTGCTGGTGGCGGGTCTGGCCGCGATCGCCGGGTTCGCGCAGGCGCTGGCCAAGCTGTCGCTGGACGCGCTGATTCAGCGGGACGTGCCCGAGCTGGTCCGGACGTCGGCGTTCGCGCGGTCGGAGACGCTGCTGCAGATGTCCTGGGTGCTGGGCGGCGCGATCGGTATCGCGATGCCGCTGATCGGCGGCCTGGGGCTCGCGGTGGGCGCGGCGATCATCGCCACCGGGTGGCTGACGACCGTCCGCGGGCTGATCCGTTCGGCCCGGCAGGGGAGCACGGGGCGGGCGCGAGTGGCGTAACGCTCCGGCCACGCCGTACCCCCACATGGGGAGCGGAACACACGTGCCCGATAGCCTTCGGCCATGACCACGTTGCAATCCGCTGTGCGACGCCGCCGCGCCGTCGCCGCCGCCGGCGCCGTATCCGCCGGACTGCTCGTCCTGGCCGCCTGTGACAAGCCGACGCCGATGGCCACGATCACCGTGGGCAGTTCCTCGGTGAGTTCCGAGGCCACCTGTGGTGGCGAGGGCGAGGCCCTCAAGTCCGCCGACCTGAACGCGTGCCTGAAGGACAAGGGCATCGACGAGATCTCGGTCGACCCCGACGAGACCGTGCGCTTCGGTGTCGACCCGGACGTCGCCGACAAGGGCTGGACCATCCTGATGAACGGCCAGCCGCTGACCGACTCCAGCACCAAGACCTACCGCACCATCCCGGGCAGCGTGTTCTTCAACGCCCAGTACGGCGCCCAGGGCGACTCGACCCTGGTGTCGATCAAGGAGGGCGAGAAGGAGACCAGCGGTCTGTGGTCCTTCCGGCTGAAGAAGGACGCCTGATCACGTCGCCCGTCCGTGTTCTCGTGGCCACCGCGGTCCCCGTCGAGCGGGACGCGGTGGCCCGGGCGTTCCCGGGGCCCGTGCGGGAGGTCGCCCTGCCCGGGGTGACCGTGCACGAGGTCACCGGCGGGCCCGGCCTCCTGGCCGCGGGGGTCGGTCCGGCGCTCGCCGCCGCCTCCACGGCCGGCGCGCTCACCGCCGCCGCGCTGGACGGCCGGCCCTACGACCTGGTCGTCTCCGCCGGGATCGCCGGCGGTTTCGCGCCGCGGGCGCCCCTCGGCTCCCTCGTCGTCGCCGACGAGATCACCGCCGCCGACCTGGGCGCCGAGACGGCCGACGGGTTCCTGCCGGTCACCGATCTGGGCTTCGGCACCGTCACCCACCGTCCGCCCGCCGCCCTGGTCCGCGAGGCCTCCGCGGCGGCCGGCGCGCTCACCGGGACCGTGCTCACCGTGTCGACGGTGACCGGGACCGCCGCCCGTGCCGCCGCCCTGCGCGCCCGGCACCCGCGCGCCCTCGCCGAGGCCATGGAGGGCTTCGGGGTGGCCGAGGCCGCCGCCGCGCACGGGGTGCCCGTGCTGGAGGTGCGCGCGGTGTCGAACCCCGTGGGCCCGCGCGACCGCGCCGCCTGGCGCGTCGGCGACGCCCTGAACGCTCTCACCGAGGGCTTCGGGAAGCTCGCGCCCGTACTGGAGAGTTGGAACCGGCATGACCGCAATGACCGCCATGAACGCCATGAGCAGTGAGGAGCAGCAGGTGCGGATCGCCTACTCCCCCTGCCCCAACGACACCTTCGTCTTCGACGCCCTCGCCCACGGCCGCGTGCCCGGCGCGCCCGCCCTCGACGTGACCTTCGCCGACATCGACATCACCAACGGCATGGCCGAGCGCGGCGAGCTCGATGTGCTGAAGGTGTCGTACGCGGTGCTGCCGTACGTCCTCGACGAGTACGCGCTGCTGCCCTGCGGGGGCGCGCTGGGGCGGGGCTGCGGGCCGCTGGTGCTGACCCGGGAGGAGGACGTGGACCTCACCGGGCGTACGGTCGCCGTGCCGAGCGAGCGGTCGACGGCCTATCTGCTGTTCCGGCTGTGGGCCGCGGATGTGGTGCCGGGCGGGGTCGGCCGGATCGTGGTGATGCCGTTCCACGAGATCATGCCCGCCGTGCGGGACGGGAAGGTCGACGCGGGACTCGTCATCCACGAGGCGCGCTTCACCTACCGGAACTACGGGCTGCGGCGGCTCGCCGACATGGGTGAGCACTGGGAGCGGACCACCGGGCTGCCGATCCCGCTGGGCGCGATCATCGCCAGGCGGTCGCTGGGCGAGGAGACGCTGACCCGGCTCGCCGCCTCGATCCGCGCGTCCGTGCGGGCCGCGTGGGACGAGCCCGAGGTGTCGCGGCCGTACGTCATGGAGCACGCCCAGGAGATGGACCCGGCCGTCGCCGACCAGCACATCGGGTTGTACGTCAACGAGTTCACGGCCGATCTCGGCGAGGACGGCTACGCGGCCGTGCGGGGGCTGCTGACGCGCGCGGCGGCCGAGGGGCTGGTGCCGCCCCTCGGCCCGGACGCGCTGCGGTTCCCCTGAGTCGCGGGAGTGAGCTATACGTCCAGCTGGTCGGCGACCGCTCGGAGCAGGCCGGCGATCTTCTTGCCCGCGGCGCGGTCGGGGTAGCGGCCCCGCTCCAGCGACGGCGTGATGTTCTCCAGCAGGGTCGTCAGGTCCTGGACGATGGAGGCCAGCTCGTCCGGCTTCTTGCGCTGGGCCGCCGCGACGGACGGGGTCGGGTCCAGGATGGTCAGGGAGAGGGCCTGGTCGCCGCGCTGTCCGGCGACCACGCCGAACTCCACGCGCTGGCCCGGCTTCAGGGCCTCGACTCCGGCGGGGAGGACCGAGGAATGCACGAAGACGTCGCCGCCGTCGTCACGGGAGAGAAAGCCGAAGCCCTTCTCACTGTTGAACCACTTGACCTTGCCAGTCGGCAAAGCACACACTCCCTCGGTCACCCCAGGTACGCCCTGGTACTGCTACCTACAGCCGTCGAATCAGCCTACCGGCCCTCTCCCCACGTAAGCACCGGCGGAAACAGCGGAGAGTGTCGATAGCGACACAGGGGCTCACTGGTGGAACTGACGAGCCGTCGGCCATAGATCACTGGAGATGACCCGTAGCCGGACACCAAGCCAGGGCCTTGACGTGATGCCGCCACCTGGTATAAGCGCTGCGTCGAACGTCCGACGGGGCGGCGAGCCCTTCCCTGTGCGCCATCCTCCCGTCGTCATTGGCGGAGCGATAACCATTGATACTCGCGTAGGTGGTCCGGCTACGGACATGGCTCTTCTGATGCTCGGTACGTTCTCTGAGATGGAACTGATCTTCCAGAGGGAGCGCCGTGCGTCTGCCCGTGCCTCTCGTGAGTCCAGCGGGAAGAGCTGGGGCCGCGCCAGGGAGATTGACCGTGTGGCAGTGCTGGCAGACCTCAACGACGGCATGAACGTGATGAAGGTGGCAGCTAACCTCGCGCTTTCACGAGGTGGGCTGTCCAAGAGTTGATCAGAAACACGGAAAGCGCCCTTGACCTGCAATGCCGGTGATTTCGCACTGCTCACCGTCTACCAGGCACTGTGTGCGGTGCGTTGTGAGTGTGCACCGGGTTGAAACTGGCCCAACCACGATTGGGGAAGAGTTCTTCGGCCATGCTCTTGATATCTCCTAGGTTCATGACGTACCCCCGATCCTTCTTATCGGCGCCCTCACCCCAGACAAAGACCTTTACGCCATAGGCCCGAAGAAAGTTCCTACGGTCTTCCTGGTCTTTTGCTTCCCACACTTCCCCGTACTTCTTACCCGTTGCCTTGAGAGTCGGGTTAGCCCTCTCCGCTTCCTGCTTTGCAAGAAGAGCAACCTTTCCGGAGAGCGACTTATGCATACGCCGATAGGACTCTTCCTGTCCCTCTCCGTCGTAATCTCCTGCGATGTACTTAGCTTCCAGGTTTTCCAGGCGTGCCCTAGCCGCCTGGAGTTCCCTTGCCTGAGAAGGGCCTACTCCTGCCCTCTCGTACATGTCCCACTGACCAATACTTTCCCGGATCACCCGGTCAACCCAGGAATCAAGAACGTCTGCCCGGATATAGGGGCCGCTCTGACAAGCGCCACCCTTGAACTTGTTGGAGCACCGGTAGTACCTGTGTCCTGGTGTCTTGGTGCCGTCTTTCCTGGTGTAGCCCGCGCCCATGAGGGAAGTGAATGCAGCTCCGCACTCCCCACAGTGGCCGACACCGGACAGGAGACTCTTAGCACTGTTCCGGGTACCCGTAGAGGCTCCCTCTGGCTTCTCTGCGGGCTTGATCTTGTCTACTAGGTCTGTCCACTCGTCCATCGTGGCTAGGGGTGTCTCAGGGAGGATTACGGGGTCTCCGTTATCGTCTAGGACGGCTTCCCCCCTGTAGGTGTAGATGCCGGGGACCCAAGAGGAGCGGATGAACTTGTTGATAATGGTGGACTGCCACTGCGTCCCCTTGATTCCCTCCCCCTTCAGCTTTCGCAGATGATCCCCCCACGTGAGTACGCCACGGCCGTTGAAGTCTCGGGCAATCCGGTGCGTGGACTGTCCCTCGCCAACGCGCCGGAAGATCTCTTCTACGTAGGGGTAGAAGTCCTGGTCAATCTCCAGGATCTTCCGCTTCCCTCCCTCTACAGCCTTGATGCTGTAGCCGGTAGGCGGAGCGCCAACGAGCCAAGAACGGTTCTCCAGGCGGCTCTGTACGCCGTTCAGGATGCGTGCCTGGATTGTGTCCCACTCAGCTTCGGCAAAGACGGCCGTCATACGAGCCATCATCTTGCCTTGGGGAGTCGAGAGGTCGAACCCCTCTTCTACGCACACGATGAACTTGCCGTTTCGCTGCGCCCACTCCAAGAGTTCGTTGAAGTGCATTGACCGGCGGGTAAGCCTGTCCATCTTGGCTGCAATCAAGACATCAAATTGGTCCGCCCTGTCATTGAGCCACTTCCCCAGCTTCGGCCGCTTGAAGGGGGACAGGGAGCCTGAGACGTCCGTGTCCTCTGCCTCCCCCACGAGGTGGCCGGAGATGTGAGGGGCCGTCAGGTAGTGGCTGGTCACTCGGCGCTGCCACTCGATGGACGTAGAGCCGTCCGAGTCGGCAGAGAGACGGAGGCATGCGAGATACCGAAGGTTGGGTTCCATGGGGACGACTGTAGCGGGCCTCTGTGCCTAGCAGTCTTGCTTGACCTTGCCGGTGGGCACGCCTCGTACTCGTCGGGAAAACTGCTTCTGAAAACGGCTCTTGATAGCACTCGGGCGGGCCTGACGACCCGCCGGTACCAAGGCTAATGGTCTTCAGGCCGGTGACAAGACGTCACCGGGTTGTTCCCTCGCGCAGGGAACTACCCTGGTCCGGTGCGTGACAAAACCCAAGCGAATTCCGCCGCGCCCGGTGACGGTCTGGTCCGTGCCGGTGCCCTCGTCTTTTTCGTAGGCGCGGTGGCCACACTGGTCACTGTGGCCCCGTTGTTCCTCGGCACGACGCCCTTTCCGACGTACATGTTCGGATTGAGCATGCTCATGGCTGTCGGATTCCTGATGGCCGGGGCGGGCGTACTGCGTTCCGTCGCGGCGGGACGCCGTCAGGCTCGGGCCGGCCGGTTGTCGGAGCGGTAGTCGTCCCGGTTGTCGGGGCGTGGTCCTCCCGGTTGTCGGGCGTGGTCCTCCCGGTTGTCGGAGCGGTTGTCGGGGCGTGGTCCTACCGGTTGTCGGGGCGGTTGTCCGGCCGGTAGTCCGCGCAGTAGTCCGAAAACCATCGCGGGAATTCCGTCAGCCCCGCGAGGACGACATCGGCGCCGGCCTCGCGCAGTTCCGCCTCGTCGCACGGGCCGGTGGCGACCGCGACCGACAGCGCGCCGGCGGTCCGCGCGCCGCGCACGTCGCCCACGTGGTCGCCGACGTAGACGGCCGCCTCGTGTTCGCGCAGGGCGAGGGCCTTCCGCTCGGCCCACAGGTCACCGATCACGGCGTCCGGTTCGATGCCGAGGTGGGCCAGGTGCAGCTTGGCGTTGGGCTCGTACTTGGCGGTGACGACGATCGCGCGCCCGCCCGCCTCCCGTACGGCCGCTATCGCCTCACGGGCGCCGGGCAGGGCCGGCGTCGCGGCGATGGCGTACGTCGGGTACATCGCCCGGTACAGATCCGCCGTCTCCGCGACCCGCTCGGCCGGGAACCAGTTGATCAGCTCGTCCACCAGTGGCGGCCCGAGCCGGGTGACCGCGAGATCGGCGTCGATGTACGTCCCGGTCCGCTCGGCCAGCGCCTGGTAGCAGGCGCGGATACCGGGCCGGGAGTCGATGAGCGTCATGTCGAGATCGAAACCGACGGTGGGCGGGAGCGGGGTCGTGAAGGCCATATGGGCCATTGTGCCCAGCCCCCGCGACGAACAGGCAGGCACCACCGCTGCCACACCGCACCCGCCGCGTGAACAGCCCCGCGGGTCAGGTCCGGCGTCGGGAGCGCCAGACCAGGAACAGGGCCGTGGTGAGGGCCGCCGCCCGGATGACCCAGGGCCAGGTCTCGGAGACCGCGTCGTTCATGTGGCCGTCGGCGATGGGGGTGCCCCAGCGGCCCTCCGTCCTGCCCCAGAGCCAGACGATGCCGGCGGTGACCGCGAGGCCGGGGAGGATGACGACCGCGGTTCTCGTCTCCGCCTGGGTGAGGCGGCGGGAGCCGTAGGCGATGAGCCAGCCGAGGATCAGGGCGAACCAGTTGCCCAGCGCGGCGCCCGCGACCAGCAGGGCCGCGGCGCACAGCAGGAGGGGGTTGCTCAGGCCGCCGGACGGGAGGCGCGGGAGGCGGCGGCGAGCGGCGGGCTCGGCCTCGGCCGCGACCGCGGTATCGGCGGCCGGCGCCGGGGGCGCGTCCTCCTCCTTCTCCTCCGTCCGCGGCGTCCTGAGCAGCTCCGGGATCTCGACGCCGCCCACGAAGCCCGGCACCTCCTCGCCGACGCCGAAGGGGCTGTCGTCCACCCGCCACCAGTCGGGCTGGGTGGCGCTGTCCCCGAGTTCGTCCATGCCGGCCCGGTGCGGCGGGGCCGGTGCGCCGGACGGGGCGGGGTCCGGTGTCCCGGCTGCCGGGCGGGGCCGGGGGACGGCCCGCCGCAGGACGCCCTTCAGGCGGTCCTCGCGGGCGTCGGCGCCCCGCTCCGGCTCGCGCTGCACCGGGACGGCGGCGGGCGGCTCGGGGGCCCTCGCGGGGGCGCCGGAGGCGTCCTCGGCCGCCACGACGACCTCGGTCGGCGTGCCGAGGCGGGAAACGATGCGGCGGACGGCGGCCGGGGAGTCGACCACGGCCTTCGCCCGGCGCCGGTCGATCTCGTCGCGCAGTTCCGCGACCAGCCGCATGCGGGCCGCCGACGGCAGCTGCCGCTGCTGCGCCACGTCACCGACGCGGCTCAGATACTCGTAGACGACCTGGTCACTCTCGATACCCACGAAGTCCCCTCCGGGGCGGATGCGTTGGGACACCGTCGCCCGACGGTACCGCGAGACCGGCCGGCCGACCCAACTCCCGGCACGCCACCGGCGTACCCACCCGCTACCGTGAGGCGGATGAGCACCGAGGAGAAGCCCGCGGCGGCCCCCCGATCCCTCGCTGAGGCACTCCGGGGGCGGGACGACGCGTCGCTGGCCGCGCTCCTGCGCCGCCGGCCGGATCTCATCACGCCCGTGCCCACCGACCTCACCCAGCTCGCCACCCGCGCCGGCACCCGCGCCTCGGTCGTCCGGGCCCTGGAGCGGCTGGACCGGTTCGCGCTGCAGACGGCGCAGGCGCTGGCGGTGGCCGAGGACCCGGCGACGTACGAGGAACTGCTGGGGCTGCTGGCGGGCGACGACGGCGACCCGGCGGTCTCGGCCGCGCTGCCGCACGCGCTCGGCAGCCTGCGCGAGCAGGCGCTGGTGTGGGGCGACGACGCGCGGCTGCGGCTGGTCCGCACCGCCCGTGAGCTGCTGTCGCCGTCGCCGCAGCACCCCTCGCCGACCGGACTGGGCCCGACGGTGCGGGAGGCCACCGCCGGGATGTCGCCGGGGCGGATCCAGGAGATCGTGGCGACGGCGGGGTTGCCGTCCACCCACGACTCGGTCTCCGCCGTGGCCGCCCTGACCGCTCTGTTCGCCGACCCGGTGCGGATGTCCGCGCTGCTCGACGAGGCACCGAGCGAGTCCGTGGAGGTGCTGGAGCGACTGGTGTGGGGCCCGCCGTACGGGCAGGTCACCGCCGATCCCGCGCCCCGGCTGCGCTGGCTCCTCGACCGGGGGCTGCTGCTGCCGACGGCGCCCGGGACGGTCGTCCTGCCGCGCGAGGTGGCGCTGCGGCTGCGGGCCGGGCGGGCGCACCGCAGGCCGGAGCCGGTGCCGCCGTCCGTCGAGGCCGCCACCACGCACCGTCCACAGGTGGTGGACGCGACGGGGGCCGGGCAGGCCTACACGGCGCTGGCGACCGTCGAGGAGCTGCTGAAGGACTGGCACGAGGGCGGTCCGGCGGTACTGCGGGCCGGCGGGCTGAGCGTGCGGGACCTGAAGCGGACCGCCGTCGCCCTCGACGTGACCGAGCCGGTCGCCGCGTTCTGGGTCGAACTGGCCTACGCCGCCGGGCTGCTGGCCTCGGACGGGGAGGCCGACGAGCGGTACGCGGCGACCCCGGCGTACGACGAGTGGCGCGAGCAGCCTCCCGCGCAGCGGTGGGCGCGGCTGGCCACGGCCTGGCTGGTGGCGACCCGGACGGCCGGGCTGGTCGGCGGGCGGGACGCGAAGGACCGTACCTTGTCGGCGCTGGGGCCCGGGCTGGACCGCTCGGCGGCACCGGAGGTAAGGCACCGGGTGCTGACGCTGCTCGCCGGGCTGCCGGAGGGCGCCGCGCCGTCCACCGAGTCGGTGATGGCGCGCCTGCACTGGGAGAGGCCGCCGCGAGGCGGACGGAGCGACTCCTCGGCGGACGGCGGACGCGCTGGTGCGGGGGGACACCCGGCCGAGGGCGGTCGCGGCCCGGTGGGCCTCGTGAGTGCCCAGGACACGGAGGATCTGCGGTCGAGGCTGGCCCGGTGGACGCTGACCGAGGCGGAGATGCTGGGGGTCACCGGGCGTGGCGCGCTCTGCGCGCACGGGCGGGCGCTGATCGGCGCGCCCGCGCCCCGGCAACCGGAGGCGGAACCGGGGGAACCCGAGGGGCCGGGCGACAAGCTGCCCGTCCACCACCGGCCCACCCCGCCGCCGCCCGCCCTCTCCCCCGCCCAGCAGGCCACGGCCACCGCTGCCGCCGCCCGGCTGCTCGCGCCGCTGCTGCCCGAACCCCTGGACCACGTGCTGCTCCAGGCCGACCTGACGGCGGTGGCGCCGGGCCCGCTGGAGCGGCCGCTCGCCGACATGCTGGGGGTTCTCGCGGACGTGGAATCGAAGGGTGGCGCGACCGTCTACCGGTTCACGCCGGGCTCGGTGCGACGCGCCCTCGACGCCGGACAGGCCGCCGCCGACCTGCACGCCTTTCTCGCCGCGCACTCCCGTACGCCGGTGCCGCAGCCCCTGGCGTATCTGATCGACGACGTGGCCCGCAGGCACGGGCATCTCCGGGTGGGCGCCGCCTCGGCGTACGTCCGCTGCGACGACGACGCGGTGCTCAGCGAGATCCTCGCCGACAAGCGCGCCGCCGGCCTGGGCCTGCGCCGGCTCGCGCCGACCGTACTGGCCGCGCAGGCCGGTCCGGCCGGCCTGCTGGAGGGGCTGCGCGCGATGGGGTTCGCGCCGGCCGCCGAGTCCGCCGAGGGCGATGTCCTGATCAGCCGTGCCGACGCCCACCGCACCCCGCCGCGCACACCCCCCGAGCCGGTCCCGGAGGGGCCGCCGGTGCCCGACGACACCCTGCTCACGGCGGCGATCCGGGCCATCCGGGCCGGCGACCTCGCCGCGACCGCCCCGCGCAAACCGGCCGCCGGGGACGGTGCGGGCAGCGGGGAGCTGCCGCGCACGACGGCCGCCGAGACCCTCGCCACGCTGCAGGCCGCCGTCCTCACCGGCGAGGCGCTGTGGGTCGGCTACGTCAACGCCGAGGGCGCGGCGAGCCAGCGCGTGCTCGCCCCGGTCCGCGTCGAGGGCGGCTTCGTCACGGCGTACGACCACACCGCCGACGAGGTGCGTACGTATCCGCTGCACAGGATCACGGGAGTCGCGGAACTGGCGGACGACGAGGGCTGACGCGTCCGGGCTCCCCTGCTCACGGGCCGGTCCCGTCACCGAGGGGGTGACCGTCGGAGGGCCGCTGGTGAACAACCTCACGCTGCCCGCGCCGAAGTAGCCGGGTCCGTTCCCGACACCGGACGTGACCGATCAGGCAAACTGGACGTTTGGCCGAGTTGTGCCCGTGCCGAGCCCGTCGCAGAAAGGCAGCCGCGCGTGAATGGTCCGCTCATCGTCCAGTCCGACAAGACCCTGCTCCTCGAGGTCGATCACGAGCAGGCCGACGACTGCCGTCGTGTCATCGCGCCGTTCGCCGAGCTGGAGCGGGCCCCCGAGCACATCCACACCTACCGGGTGACCCCGCTGGGTCTGTGGAACGCGCGCGCGGCCGGTCACGACGCCGAACAGGTCGTGGACGCGCTGGTGCAGTACAGCCGCTACCCCGTGCCGCACGCGCTGCTCGTCGACATCGCCGACACCATGGACCGCTACGGCCGGCTCAGCCTGGCCAAGCACCCGGCGCACGGCCTCGTCCTCACCAGCACCGACCGGCCCGTCCTCGAGGAGGTGCTGCGCTCGAAGCGGATCGCGCCGCTGGTCGGCGCCCGCATCGATCCCGACACGGTCGTCGTGCACCCCTCCGAGCGCGGACAGATCAAGCAGACGCTGCTGAAGCTGGGCTGGCCGGCCGAGGACCTCGCCGGGTACGTGGACGGCGAGGCGCACTCCATCGAGCTGCGCGAGGAGGGGTGGGCGCTGCGCCCGTACCAGAAGCAGGCCGTGGAGAACTTCTGGCACGGCGGCTCCGGTGTGGTCGTGCTCCCCTGCGGCGCCGGCAAGACGCTGGTCGGCGCCGGGGCGATGGCGCAGGCGAAGTCGACCACGCTGATCCTGGTCACCAACACCGTCTCGGCCCGCCAGTGGAAGCACGAGCTGGTGCGGCGGACCTCGCTGACCGAGGAAGAGATCGGCGAGTACAGCGGGACGAGGAAGGAGATCCGTCCCGTCACCATCGCCACCTACCAGGTGCTGACCACCAAGCGGAAGGGCATCTACCCCCACCTGGAGCTGTTCGACTCCCGGGACTGGGGCCTGATCCTCTACGACGAGGTGCATCTGCTGCCCGCGCCCGTCTTCAAGTTCACCGCCGATCTCCAGGCCCGGCGACGGCTCGGTCTGACGGCGACGCTGGTGCGCGAGGACGGCCGCGAGTCGGACGTGTTCTCGCTGATCGGACCGAAGCGGTTCGACGCGCCGTGGAAGGAGATCGAGGCGCAGGGCTACATCGCCCCGGCCGACTGCGTGGAGGTCCGGGTCAGCCTCACCGAGTCCGAGCGGCTGGCCTACGCGACCTCGGAGCAGGAGGAGAAGTACCGGTACTGCTCGACCACGGCGACCAAGCAGAAGGTGACGGAGGCGATCGTCCGGCGGTTCGCCGGGCAGCAGATCCTCGTCATCGGGCAGTACATCGACCAGCTCGACGAGCTCGGCGAGCACCTCGACGCTCCGGTGATCAAGGGCGAGACGTCGAACGCCCAGCGGGAGAAGCTGTTCGACGCGTTCCGGCAGGGGGAGATCAGCGTCCTGGTCGTGTCCAAGGTCGCGAACTTCTCGATCGACCTGCCGGAGGCGACGGTCGCCATCCAGGTGTCGGGCACCTTCGGGTCGCGGCAGGAGGAGGCGCAGCGGCTCGGCCGGGTCCTGCGGCCCAAGGCGGACGGGCACCAGGCCCACTTCTACTCCGTGGTCGCCCGGGACACCATCGACCAGGACTTCGCGGCACACCGCCAGCGGTTCCTGGCGGAACAGGGGTACGCGTACCGGATCATGGACGCGGACGAGCTGCTCACCGAGAGCTGAGCGGGGGCGCGCCGCCCGTCACCCTGCCGGCAGCGTGAACACCATCACCAGGACGAGCACCGGCGGCAGCAGCGAGAGGCCGGCGAGCCAGGCGCGCAGGACCGACCAGCGGCGGGTCCACGGCAGCAGCCAGGAGGTGAGCCAGGCGCCCGTGGCGAGGAAGCCGCCGACGAACAGGGTGCCGTGGATCAGGATCAGGGCGGTCGTCAGCGCCTGCGAGCAGTCGTCGGGCCCGCAGCCGTCGGTCGCCATGACCGACATCGCTCCGAGCAGCCCCGCCGACGGGGCCAGGACCGACCCGAGCACGGTCGCGACGGTGGGTGCCACCCAGGCGCGGCGGTCCCGCTCGGCCGGGTACCGCCTCACGGGCGGCGCGGGGGCGGCGAGGTGGTGGGGGCTCATGGGGCCAGTGAAGCCGCCCGGCGGCGGCCGGCACACCGGCGCGGGTACTCAGCTCGATACGGGTCGCGTACTCAACGCGCGCGTACGCGACGCGACGGGTGTGCGTCCCCGGGCGGGCGTCGTCGCTACGTGCGGCGGACGCCCGCCTCCGCGCCGTACTCGCCGAGGACGATCACGTCGAAGGCGGCGCCGAGGAACACCTTCACGGCACGCAGGGCGTCGCCGAGGCGGTGCGGGTGGCTGCCCTGGATCGAGGTCGCGCCGGTCGGCCGGACCGGCGGCGGTGCTGGGTTGACGGTCGCTGCGCTCATGTCTCCATGGTTGCTCTTCGCCCCCGGGGCGGGCATCGGTCGAAGGGACCGACCCGCCGGGCCCCCGCGTACATCTCCAGGGCGACCCGTACCCCTCAGGCAGGACGGCCCCGTCCCCCAGGGAACACGGGCGGAGGGACACCGGGGGCGCAAGGGACCCAGGGGACGGATGAAACGTTTTGGACCGCGCCCACCCCGCGCCCTAGAATCTCCGCTCTTGCCCGCCTCCCCTCACGGAGCGCCGCCGCCCGGACGGAAACCGGCCGGTATTCAGCAGCAGGTCACCGCTACGCCAGCAGCAGGTCCACCGGAGGCACCCCCTTGTCCGCGTCCACGCCCGTGCGCGAGTCCGTGAACGACCCCGCAGACGACCCCCTTTCCCGCGAGCGCGCCCATCTCGCCGCGGCCCGTTCCGCCCTGCGCGCCATGCGCGCGGACGTCGAGTCCCTCGACATCCGCGACGTCACCGCGAACTGGGTCAACGCGGCCGTGCTGGAGCACCAGATCGGGGAGCGCATCAAGGCGCTGGCCGACCTCAGCGACACCCCGCTGTTCTTCGGCCGGCTCGACTATCTGCACTCCCCTGGCGCCGAACAGGCCGAGGGGGCCGAAGGGGAACGCTTCTACATCGGGCGCCGGCATGTGCACGACGCGGACGGCGACCCGATGGTCGTCGACTGGCGCGCGCCGGTGTCGCAGCCCTTCTACCGGGCGTCCAGGAAGGACCCGCTGGACGTGGCGCTGCGCCGCCGCTTCGGCTACACCGGCGGCGACCTGACCGCGTACGAGGACGAGCACCTCTCCGACCCGGCCGAGGCGGCCACCACCAGCACACTGCTCCAGCGGGAGATCGAGCGTCCGCGCGTGGGCCCGATGCGGGACATCGTCGCCACGATCCAGCCGGAGCAGGACGAGATCGTACGGTCCGGCCTGTCGGGCAGCGTCTGCGTGCAGGGAGGCCCCGGGACCGGGAAGACCGCCGTCGGCCTGCACCGGGTCGCCTACCTCCTCTACGCCCACCGCGAGCGGCTGGCCCGCACCGGCACGCTGGTCGTCGGGCCGAACCGGTCCTTCCTGCACTACATCGAGCAGGTGCTGCCCGCACTGGGCGAACTGACCGTCGCCCAGGCCACGGTGGACGACCTGGTGGCGCACGTGGAGGTGCGCGGGACGGACGACGCGCCGGCGGCGATCGTCAAGGGCGACGCCCGGATGGCGCAGGTGCTGCGCAGGGCGCTCTACTCGCACGTCACGATGCCCACCGAGCCGGTCGTGGTGGTGCGCGGCTCGCGCCGCTGGCGGGTCCCGGCGTACGAACTGGAGGACATCGTCCGCCAGTTGCTCGACCGTGACATCCGCTACGGCGCCGCCCGCGACGCGCTCCCGCAGCGCATCGCGCATGCCGTGCTGGTGCAGATGGAGCGGGCGGGGGAGGCGCCGGACGACAGGGTGCAGGACGCGGTGGCCCGCAACAGCGCGGTGAAGGCGGCGGTGAAGGCGGTCTGGCCGGCCGTCGACCCGGCGAAGCTGGTGCTGCGGCTGCTGAGCGACCCGGAGTTCCTGGCCGAGCACGCGGAGGGGCTGCTCGACGAGGAGGAGCGCGAGGCGATCCTGTGGCCGAAGCCGGCCCGCTCGGTGAAGTCGGCGAAGTGGTCGTCCGCGGACGCGGTGCTGATCGACGAGGCGGCCGATCTCGTCCAGCGCACGCACTCGCTCGGGCATGTGGTGCTCGACGAGGCGCAGGACCTCTCCCCCATGCAGTACCGGGCGGTGGGCCGGCGCTGCACGACCGGTTCGGCGACCGTCCTCGGGGACCTGGCGCAGGGCACCACCCCGTGGTCGACCCGGAGCTGGGAGGAGGCGCTGGGGCACCTGGGCAAGCGGGACGCGGTGATCGAGGAGCTGACGGCCGGTTTCCGCGTCCCGACGGACGTCATCACCTACGCCTCCCGGCTGCTGCCGCACATCGCGCCGGGTCTGACGCCGGTGGCGTCCATCCGTGAGAACCCGGGCTTTTTCGAGGTCCGCCGGGTCGAGGGGCCCGGTGACGTGGTGGCCGCCTGCCGTGAACTGCTGCGCCACGAGGGCTCGATCGGCCTGATCGCCGCGGACGCCCGCGTCCCGGAGCTGGCCGCGGAGCTGACGGCGGCGGGGATCGGCCACATCCCGCCGGGCGAGGAGACGACGCACGAGACCCGCCTGACCCTGGTCCCGGCCTCCCTGGCGAAGGGCCTGGAGTACGACTACGTGGTCCTGGACGAACCCCGCGCCGTGATCGACGCCGAACCCGACGAACGCACCGGCCTGCGCCGCCTGTACGTCACCCTGACCCGAGCGGTCTCCGGCCTCGTCATCACCCACACCACCGACCTGCCACCCGAGCTGACGTAACCGCGGGCGGCCCGACGTAACCGAGGGCGGTCGTGCCTCCCCCAGTGCCTGAACGGCCCTGGGAGGTACCCCCAGGGCGGCACGGGTGGGCGATGGGGGTCCCCCCGCTCGAGCGAAGCCGTCAGTGGGGGAGGCACCCCGCGAACGCCGGGCCGCGCGACCGCCCCCCGCCCCGCACCAAGCACCGCCCGCCCGCCACCCAGCGAACCGCTCAGTCCCCCAGCACCCGCCGCCACCGCGCGACCGCCTCCGCCGACACCGGCCCGCCCCACCCCCGGGGCCGAGCCGCCCCACCGATGTGGAACCCGTCGATCCCGGCATCCCTCAGCACCGGCACGTGCTCCAACCGCAACCCGCCCCCGACCAGCAGCTGCTGCTCGTACCCCGGCTCCCCCCGCCGCCCCGCCTCGGCGACCAGCGTCGGCAACCCCTCGTCCACACCCTCGGCCGCCCCCGCCGTCAGGTACGTGTCCAGCCCCGGCAGCCCGTCCAGCTGTTTGCGCAGGGCGTCCCGATCGGCGGCCCGGTCGATCGCGCGGTGGAACGTCCACCGGCACCCCTCCAGCACACCGGCGACCCGCTCCACCGCCCCCAGATCCACGCACCCGTCCGCGTCCAGGAACCCCAGCACGAACTCCTCCGCCCCGGCCTCACGCATCGCGCACGCCGCACCCACCAGCCGGTCGACGTCGCCCGCCGCGAACCCGTCCGCCAGCCGCACCATCACCCGCGCCGGAATGTCCACGGCCGCACGGATCCCCGCGACCGTCGCCGCCGACGGAGTGAGCCCGTCCGCCGCCATGTCGGTGACCAGCTCGAGTCGGTCCGCACCTCCCGCCTGAGCGGCGACCGCGTCCTCGACGTCGAGGGCGATCACCTCCAGGACTGCACGCTTGCTCATGGGACCCCATTCGTCGGGCTCGGTCGGCTCCTACAGGTCTAGTCCAATTTAGACTACGCCCGGCCACCCGCGCGGGCCCCCGCCCCTCCGCTCGGCCCCCGGCCGGCGTCCGGTCGGCTGTCGGTCGACCCCCGGCCGGCGTCCGGTCAGCCCCCGAAGATGTTCAGCTCCGCCGCCTCCGCCCCGGCCAGCTCGTACGCGGCCCCGTCCACCGGACGCCCCGTGTACAGCCGTACGAGCGTCGGCCCGTCGCCGATGTAGCGCGCCGGGGGCCGCTCCCCCGAGGCGTCGCCCAGCCGCAGCGGCTCGTCGGCTTCGTCCAGGTCGGCGTGCAGGGGGAGAAGACCCCGCCGGCTCGTCACCTGCGCCAGCAGGGCGAGCGCGTACGGCAGCCCCGCGCCCGCGTACGCGCCCGGCTCCCCGAGCGCCTCGCGTACGTCCCCGGCGTGCACCCACTCCCCCAGCGCGAGCCCGTCCAGCGCCCCTCCCGCCTTGGCGATCACCGCCCCGGCCTCGGCCAGTCCGCGCTCCAGTTCGTCGACGACCCGCGCGTTCGTCCAGCCGGCCCGCTCGGCGATGTCCCGTTCGTTGGACTCGGGCGAGAACACCCCCTCCTCGAGCCGGTTCTCCACCACGCGCCGCAGCGCGGCCGAGCAGTGCGCCAGCACGTCCCGCACCGTCCAGTCCGGACACGCGGCCACCGGCAGCGCGAAGTCCGCGTCGGCCCTGCCCCGCAACAGCGGGACCAGCGCGTCCCGCTCGACGATCAGCAGCCGCCCGGGCAGCTCCGGGTCCCGTACGTCGTACACATCCGCAGGAGTCGTCATGGAGGCCACGCTAGTGCGGCGAAGGGCCTGCCGGCCGCCCCTCGGCGCCCGACAGGCCCTCTTCGTGACCCGGAGTGGCTCGAAGCCGACGCCGCCGTCAGAGCCGCGCGGCGAGGTCGCCCAGCACCCGGGCCGCCGGCGCCGGGTCGACCAACCACTTCAGGTGGCTTCCCTGGAGGGTGCGGACGTCGTACGGGTTGTCCGGCGTCAGCTCGTCGCCCTCGCGGATCAGCCGGTCCTGCAGGGCGAGCGGCATGCTCGCGTCGTCGGCCAGGCGGACGAAGGTCTTCGGGACGCGGCCCCAGGTCGCGGCCTGCGCCCGGTCGGCGGAGGTGCCGACGTCCAGGTTCTCGTCGGGCTGGAAGGTGTTGAGGAAGGTCAGGAACTCCTCGTCGGTGCCGTCGGCGAGGAAGGCCGCCTTGAACGCCGCGAGGGCGTCGGGGTCCGCGGTGCGGAAGTTGACGCGGAGCAGGCCGAGTTCGGCCGGGTTCCCGGCCATCGCCAGGCCCAGGGAGGCGGCGTCGACCGTGGCCATCTCCGGCTCGGAGTAGTAGTCGCCCACGTCGAGGACGACCGGGCACCAGGCCGCGACATAGACGATCCGGTCGATCAGGTCCGGCCGCGCGTTGGCCGCGGCCGTGGCCGTGATGCCGCCGCGGCTGTGGGCGACGAGGATCACGGGGCCGTTCCGCTTGGCCCGCTCCAGGATCGTGATCAGGTGCGCGGCGTTGTCCGCGAGCGTGACGCCTTTGATCGACCCGGGAGCGGTGGCGAGCCCTTCGGGGTCCTGCGGTGCCTGGTAGGCGCGGGTGTAGGTCGCCCCGAATCCGTGGCCGGGCAGGTCGACGGCGACCGAACGGTGCCCGAGGAGGCCCAGTTCGGCCTGGAGCGGCGCGAAGGAGAAGGAGTTCGCGAAGGCTCCGTGGACGAGGACGAACGTCGGTTGCGCCTGGCTGGTCATGCCCCGGTCTCCCTGATGTCGGCTGCCCGCATGTCGCCGGGTGGAGCCCCGGTGGACGACATGCGCATGGTTGTTCACCTTCCGCCGGCTCACACTATCCAGCGAAAGATCGTCCGTACCACCCCGTCATCATCCGCCCGCGCCCGCGCAGTTGGTCCTGCTCCCGCCCGAGGGCACGGCCCGGCCGGTGAGACACCGACAGGCGGCGCAGGATGCCTCCCGCGGCCCCGTCGCCGGCCACGACCTCTCCGCCGACCGGATCGACGGACGCGGGACTCGCTGCCCGAGGGAGCCGTTTCGGGGACACGGACCGGGCACCCACCGGAGACACTGGCCCCATGGCCGACACCGAAGCCCTGCGTGCCCGATTCGTCCGCGCCCTGGAAGGGGCCCGCGGCCCCGACGGCGGTCCCGGCCCCGGGCCGTACGCCGACGACCTGCTCGCCCGCTGGCAGGAACCGCACCGGCACTACCACACGCCCGCCCATCTCACGGCGGTCCTCGACCACATCGACGAGCTGGCGGAACACGCGGTGGACCCGGACGTCGTACGGCTCGCCGCCTGGTTCCACGACGCCGTGTACCTGCCCGACCGCTCCGAGAACGAGGAACGCTCCGCCCGCCTCGCCGAGCGCGCGCTGCCCGAGGCCGGGGTGCCGGCGGAGAAGACCGCCGAGGTGGCCCGGCTGGTCCGGCTCACGGTCACGCACGACCCCGCCGACGACGACCGCGACGGCCAGGTGCTGTGCGACGCCGACCTGGCGGTCCTCGCCTCGTCGCCGTCGTCGTACGCCGCCTACACCGCCGCCGTCCGCGAGGAGTACCACTTCGTGCCGAACGACGCCTTCCGCGCGGGCCGCGCCGACGTGCTGCGCCACCTTCTCGCCCTGCCCCGCCTCTTCCGCACCCCCTACGGGCAGCAGCACTGGGAGGCCACCGCCCGCTACAACGTGCGCGGCGAGCTGGAAATGCTGTCGACGCCGGCGGCGCCGCCCTCCTAGCCTGCCCCGCATGGGTGCTGTGGGAGCGGAACAGGTGGAGGAAGCCGTCGCGGACTGCGTGGCGGCACTGGGGGCGGTCACCGACCGGGACTGGAAGAAGGTGAGGGCCGGGCGGCTGGAGTGGAGCTGCCGGGAGACGGCGGCGCACATCGCGAGTGATCTCATCGCGTACGCGGGACAGATCGCCGGACGGGCGCAGGACGCGTACGTGCCCTTCGAGATCACGCTCGACGGCAGCGAGGACGGCCTGGACCCCGCCGACAACGCGGGCGCCCTCCAGGTGATCGCCACGACCGGCGCCCTGCTCGCCGCCGCCGTCCGCACCACCCCGCGCGCCGTGCGCGCCTTCCACCCGTACCCCTTCCGGCACGCGAACCGCGAGGGCTTCGCCGCGATGGGCGTGGCCGAGGTCCTGCTGCACACGCACGACATCGCCGAGGGGATGCGGCTCCCCTACGAACCGCCGGCCGAGCTGGCCTCCTTCGTCCTCACCCGGATCTTCCCGCGGGTCCGCCCCGGCCCCACCCCGTGGCAGACCCTGCTGTGGGCCACCGGGCGTGGCGAGCTGCCGGGCCGGGAGCCCGTCACCCAGTGGCGCTGGAGCAACAACCCGGTGCTCCGGTCCGAGCGGCTCACCCTGGAGGGCGTCGCCCCGGCGACATCCGCCGACCTGTCCCTGGCCGGTGACGGCGGCTACGAGTGGGTCGGCGGGGCTGCGGCCGAGGGCACCCGTGAGGGCGCCGGGATCATGGTCAAGCAGTACGAGGAAGGCGTGTTCCACCCGGAGTGGGGCATGTACGTGCTGGTCCGGCGCGAGGACGACCGCGCGGTGGGCGCGATGGGCTTCCACGGTGTCCCCGACGGCGACGGCCGCGTGGAGATCGGCTACGACCTCGTCGAGGGCGCCCGCGGCCACGGTTACGCCACCGAGGCCCTGCGCACCCTGTCGGCGTGGGCGCTCGCGCAGGACGGCGTGCGCACCGTGACGGCCGTCGTCGAGCGGGAGAACGTGCCCTCGCAGAACGTCGTCACCCGCGCCGGGTTCACCCGCGTCGCGCAGGACGGCGGCCAGTACACCTACGAACTGCGCGGCTGACCCTGACCCGTAGCCGTACCCGTAGCCGTAGCCGTACCCGTACCGGCGCCCTTGCGGCGCCGCAGTCCCGCCCCGTGCAGCAGCCGCACCACCTCGCGGCTGCTGACCTCGACGGCACCGGCACGCACCACCTCGGCGTACCGGTGCTCGGGGATGTCGTAGTGGTCGCGTTCGAAGGCGCGGCGGGGCACGCCCAGGCGGTCGGCGAAGGTGTGCAGTTCGTCGTAGGAGAGATCGCTGACCAGGTGGGACCACATCCGCCCGTGTCCGGGCCAGGTCGGCGGGTCGATGTACACCGTCACGAGGAGACCGCTCCGCCCGTGGCCCGGCCCAGTCCGCCCACCGCCGCGACCCTCACGCCCGCCTTGTGGCACACCCAGTGCGGATCGGGGCCGAGTTCCGGCTCCACGTCCAGCGCGTGCGGGTCGCCGGAGCCGCACACCGAACACAGTGGCCAGCGCCCGTACCGCTCCAGCAGGGCGTCCTGGACGTCCTGGGCGATCAGGCCGGCGAGGAACCCGGCGCCTTCCGGCCACTGTTCGACCCACCAGCGCCGGTGGGTGACGGACTCCTCGACCAGCGACACCACGTCCGCCTCGGCGACCTCGCGCGCGACCAGATCGGCGATCACGAGGGCGCGGGCCGCGTGCAACGCTTGTTCCAGGGGGCTGACCGGGTGGGCGCCGGGTTCGCCGGGGCAGTGGGGGTCCATGCCCCTATTGTGCGCACTCTTGACCACACGACCGGGACGAAAATATCTTTCATACCGTGACCAATGAAGTGAAGGAAAGTTTCGGGGGCGGCCGGGGCTCGGGTGACCCGGGCAGTCCGGGCGGCTCCCCCGTCGCCCCGCCCGCGCCCGCCGCCCTCGCCGCCAAGGTGCGCACGCTGGCGCCGTCGATGACCCGTTCCATGCAGCGGGTCGCCGAAGCCGTCGCCGACGACCCGGCCGGCTGCGCGGCCCTCACGGTCACCGGACTCGCCGGCCTCACCGGTACCAGCGAGGCCACCGTCGTCCGCACCGCCCGCCTGCTCGGCTACCCCGGCTACCGCGATCTGCGCCTGGCCCTGGCCGGTCTCGCCGCCCAGCAGCAGTCCGGCCGCGCCCCCGCCATCACCACGGACATCGCGGTGGACGACCCCATCGCCGATGTCGTGGCCAAGCTCGCCTACGACGAGCAGCAGACCCTCGCCGACACCGCGGCCGGCCTGGACACCGTGCAGCTCGCCGCGGCCGTGACCGCCCTGGCCGGCGCCCGCCGCACCGATGTGTACGGGGTCGGCGCGTCGGGGCTGGTCGCCCAGGACCTCACCCAGAAACTGCTGCGCATAGGCCTGTTGGCGCACGCCCACAGCGACCCGCACCTGGCCGTCACCAACGCGGTGCAGCTGCGCGCAGGTGACGTGGCGATCGCCATCACCCACTCCGGATCGACCGGGGACGTCATCGAACCGCTCCGGGTCGCCTTCGAGCACGGGGCGACCACGGTGGCGGTCACCGGCCGCCCGGACAGCCCCGTCACGCAGTACGCCGACCACGTCCTGACCACGTCCACGGCCCGCGAGAGCGAGCTGCGCCCGGCCGCGATGTCGTCCCGGACCAGTCAGCTGCTGGTGGTCGACTGCCTGTTCGTGGGGGTCGCCCAGCGGACGTACGAGTCGGCGGCGCCGGCGCTGGCCTCTTCCTACGAGGCGTTGGCGCACCGGCACCAAGCGGCTCGCAGGGGACCGTAGGGCCGCATCGTCGTGGAGACGCAGTCGGTCCGTGGCTGATCGCGCCCAGCGGCGGAGCCGTATGTCAGCACAGCCCCGCGCCCCCAGGTATGCCGCCCGACCCCAGACTGGAAAGACACCGCCATGGCCTCTCCCTCCCACCCCCGCGATCTCCGCTCCCAGTTGGAGACGCTGACCACCGAGGCGTTCCGCCCGGAGCTGGCGGACGTCGACCGGCTGCCCACCCTCGACATCGCCCGGCTGATGAACCGCGAGGACGCCACGGTGGCCGGTGCCGTGACCGAGCAGCTGCCCCGGATCGCCGCCGCGATCGACGCCCTCGCCGACCGGATGGCCCGGGGCGGCCGGCTGGTCTACGCGGGCGCGGGCACCGCCGGCCGGCTGGGCGTGCTGGACGCCTCCGAGTGCCCGCCGACCTTCAGCACCGACCCGGCACGGGTGGTCGGCCTCATCGCCGGCGGCCCCGACGCCATGGTCACCTCGGTGGAGGGCGCCGAGGACTCCCGCGAGCTGGCCGAGTCCGATCTGGCCGCGCTGGCCCTGACCGCCGACGACACGGTGGTCGGCGTCTCCGCCTCCGGCCGCACCCCCTACGCGATCGGCGCCGTCGAGTACGCCCGCGCGCGCGGCGCGCTCACCGTGGGCCTGGCCTGCAACCCGGGCAGCGCGCTGGCGGCGGCGGCCGAGCACGGCATCGAGGTCGTGGTGGGTCCGGAGTTCCTCACCGGCTCCACCCGCCTCAAGGCCGGTACGGCGCAGAAACTCGTCCTCAACATGCTGTCGACGATCACGATGATCCGGCTGGGCAAGACGTACGGGAATCTGATGGTCGACGTCCGCGCCTCCAACGAGAAGCTGCGCGCCCGCTCCCGCCGGATCGTCGCCCAGGTGACGGGGGCGGAGGACGACGTCATCGAACGCGCCCTGGCCGCCACGGACGGCGAGGTCAAGCCCGCCATCCTGGTCATCCTGGCCGGCGTGGACGGCCCGACGGCCGCCCGCCTCCTGGCCGAGTCCGCCGGCCATCTGCGCGCGGCCCTGGCGAAGGCGCAGGCGGGCGCCTGACCGCGGCGGGCACCCGCCCCTGGACGGCTGGGATACTGGAACCACCCGACCCGGAGACCACCACCATGAACCACGCGCAGCTCACCGCCCTGGGCCGCGCCCTGCGTGTTCTCGGTGAGCACGGTGAGGCGCTGTCCGCCGACACCCCGGACGCCCGGCTGCACGAAGTGAAGGACGACCTGCGGCGGGCCCTCGACCTGCTGGAGGAGAGCGTCACCACGGCCGCGCCCCGTACGCGCTGCGCGGAGCACCCCACCGGCCCGGTCGACAAGAGCGCCCCGGACCTGTGCCTGCTGTGCGAGACCCGGCGCCGCACCGCCCGCCGCGCCGAGTTCAACGGCCCGGCCCCGCAGCACCGGCCCGCCGAGCCCACCCCGTCCCGGTACGGCATGCGCGAGGACCGGCCGCAGCCGCAGCAGCGCTGGCTGCCGGAACGGTGGAACGGCCAGGCATGGCAACTGTGCGGCACCCCGCGCCGGGACCGGCGCGAGGCGGAGCTGTACATCGCGGCGCAGCGGCGCGGGCCCCGGCCCGCCATGGCGTACCGGCTCGTGCACGAGTTCACCGACTACGAGGTGCTGCGCGTGTGGGGGACGCCGGTGAAGGCCGACATCGAGCCGATGGGCAACCTGTAGCCCGTGCGGACGGGCACCCCCTGGCCTCTTACAGCAGGGGCAGGGGCGCGAAGTCGTAACCCTCCCACAGGCGGCGCGAGACCTCCTGCGGGTACGGCGCCACCGTCGGCTCCGCGTCCATCACCCGCACCTGGCGCCGCTGTGCGTCGTACGCCGGCCAGCCGGGGTCGCCGGTCCGCGCGAACGCCGTCCAGGAGGCACGGAACCGCGACGACAGCGCCCTGGCCTGTTCCGTCGGTTCGGTCCCGGCGAACAGCAGGATCCCGAGGTCGGCCTCGAAGGTGCCGAAGAGCAGGGGGATGTCCAGGCCGTGGCAGGCGCCCAGGGCGCCGCCGTTGCCCGGGGCCGGCCAGGTCAGCTCGTAGAGGTGGGCCCGGCCGCCGCCCGCGAGCTGTGCCTCGGCCAGCCGCAGGGTGGGCATGGCGAACAGCCAGTCGGTCTGCACCCGCTCGCACAGCTCGCCCGCGGACGCCTCGGGGAAGGCGGCGCGGTAGGCCCGTTCCCCGTCCGGGCCGGGGGCGTACATCCGCAGGGCCGCCGTCGCCTGCTGCTCGGTGATCTGTCCGAGGCGGCCGGCCAGGGCGAGGAACAGGCGGTACTCGTCGCGGTTGTGCCCGGTGAGCAGGTCGACGTCCCGGGCCGCTCCCGCCGCGAGCGCCTGCCAGGGTGTGACCGGCAGGACGTCACCGTCGACGACCGGCGCGTACGGCGTGGCCGTGGGCGCGGCCTGCCCCCAGCGGTCCGCGTACTGGATCATCCTCGCGCCCAGCGACTGTCCCACGGCGGTCAGCTTGCCCGGGTCCACGGCGGACAGGTCCGCCACCGTCGGCCGCACTCCCGCCTCTGCGGCGAGCGCGGTGCCGATGTCGCGGGCGAGGGCGTCGGAGAAGTACGTGCCGGGCACGCTCTGCGCGATGGCCCGGTGGAACAGCCCGGCCGCGCGGTCCATCGCCAGCAGCGCGGCGACGGAACCGGCGCCCGCGGACTCCCCGAACACGGTGACCTGCCCGGGGTCGCCGCCGAACGCCGTGATGTTGTCCCGCACCCACTCCAGCGCGGCCACCTGGTCCAGCAGTCCCCGGTTGGCGGGCGCGCCCTCGATGTGGGCGAACCCCTCCATTCCGACGCGGTAGTTGAGGGTGACGACGACGAGGTCGCCGTCGCTCGCGATGCGGCGGGCGTCGTAGCCGGGGCTGCCGGAGTGGCCGAGCCGGTAGGCGCCGCCGTACAGCCACACCATCACGGGGCGGTGGGCGGCCGGGTCGGGGTCGGGCGTCCAGACGTTGACGGTGAGCCAGTCGTCGCCGGCCGCGGCGGCCGGGGCCGTGCGTCCCTCGACGAAGCCGGGTTCCTGCGGGGGCGGCGGGCCGAACGCGTACGCCTCGCGCACGCCGTCCCAGGCGCGGGCCGGACGCGGGGCGGCGAACCGCGCCTCGCCGACCGGCGGTTCGGCGAAGGGGATGCCGCGGAAGACCGTCAGCCCGCTCTCGTGCCGCCCGCGTACGGCACCCGAGGCGGTGCGCACCACGGGGCCGGTCGGGTCCGCCGTCGGCGGGTGGGGCTCGGACGTCGTCATCGAGGTCTCCTCACTGCGGGCCGGTGGGTCGTGCGGGCAGGTGGTGCGCGTCTGCCCCGCGGCCGCCGCCCGGTACGGGACCGTGCGGGGGCCGCTGACCCGCGGTCGCCGCCCCGTACGGGACCGGGCGGCGACCGCCGATCGGTCAACGACCCTACGCCTGCGCCCCGGAGGCCTCGTGAGCGCGGGCCGGGTCGACGGCGGCCGGGGCGTTCGCGCCGCCGGCCGGACGCTGCCGCGGGATGAACGCGGCGATGGCGAAGCCGACCAGCGCGGCCCCGGCCCCGAGCGCCAGGACGGTGCGGAAACCGTCCTCGCCGGGCAGCACGTACGAGCCGAACGGCGTGGTCATCTGGGCCAGTACGACACCGGCGACGGCGCTGGCGAAGGAGGTGCCGATGGACCGCATCAGCGTGTTGAGGCTGTTGGCTGCACCCGTCTCGGAGGCGGGCACCGCGCCCATGATGAGCGCGGGCATCGCGCCGTAGGTGAAACCGATGCCGGCGCCGATGACGCAGGACGCCAGCACGAAGTGCCAGACCTGGTCCATGAGCGCGACGTTGAGGCCGTAGCCCGCGGCCACGATCAGCGCGCCGATCATCAGCGTGACCTTCGGGCCCTTGGCGCGGGAGACCAGCGCGGACACGGGGGCCAGCGCCATCATCACCAGACCGGACGGGGCCATGACCAGTCCGGCGGCCAGCAGCGACTGGCCGAGGCCGTAGCCGGTCCGCTCGGGCAGTTGCAGCAGCTGCGGGATGACCAGGGACATGGAGAACATGCCGAAGCCGATCGCCACCGAGGCGAGGTTGGTGAACAGCACCTGGGGACGGGCGGTGGTACGCAGGTCCACCAGCGGCTGGTCGACGCGCAGTTCGAAATATCCCCAGGCCGCCAGGATGACCACGGCCGCCGCGAACAGGCCGAGGGTGGTGCCGCTGGACCAGCCCCAGTCGGCCCCCTTGGAGATCGCCAGCAGCAGACAGATCAGACCGGCCGCCATCCCGGCCGCGCCGGTCAGGTCGAACCGGCCGCCCGTGCGCACCTTCGACTCCGGCACGAGGAGCAGCACCAGGACCAGCGCGACGACGCCCAGGACGGCCGAGGTCCAGAACAGCGTGTGCCAGTCGAAGTTGTCGGCGATGAGGGCGGCGGCGGGCAGGCCGAGGGCGCCGCCCACCCCGAGCGAGGCACTGATCATCGCGGTCGCCGAGCCCAGCCGCTCCGCGGGCAGTTCGTCGCGCAGGATGCTGATGCCGAGCGGGATCACACCGGACGACAGGCCCTGCAGGGCGCGGCCGACGATCATCGGGACGAGGGAGTCGCTGAGTCCGGCGACCATGGAGCCGGTCACCAGCATGGCCAGGCTGAGCAGCAGCATGCGGCGCTTGCCGTACATGTCGCCGAGGCGGCCCATGACCGGGGTGGCTACGGCCGCGGCGAGCAGGGTGGCGGTGACGGCCCAGGCGGTGTCCGACGCCGAGGCGTTCAGGAGCTGCGGCAGCTGCCCCACGATCGGGATCACCAGGGTCTGCATCAGCGAGACCACGATGCCGCCGAAGGCCAGCACGGCCACCACGGCGGTCGGGTGGGGCGGCGGGGCGGTCCCGGCGGCGGCGGACCGGTCGAGTGCGTCGGACATGAAGGAGGTCTCCGTCGTGACTCAGGTCTACTTGACTCAGGCAACCATATGGAGATTGATTGACTTAAGCAAGTGAATACCTGGCAACGCCCGTCGCACGGTTCACTTACGGCGAGCCCCGCTCCGGGACTTCCGCCTCGCGCTGTACCTGATCGACAGCACGCTCCGCATCGAGGTCACCGACACGCGCGGCGAACGCCTCCCCGAGCCCCAACCGCCCGCCCCGGACGCGGAGTCGGGCCGCGAACTGCTTATCGTGGAGTCGCTCGCCGACCGGTGGGGCGTGACCGAGGACCGCTTCCCCCGCAAGACCGTCTGGGCCGAACTACGCCTCACACCACCGAAACCCACGTCCTGAAGCTCCGGTGCCGTCGGCGCCTTCCCAGGCAAGAACCCGGGGAGAAGGAACCCCACCGAGCCCCACCCCTCCCGCCCGAGGCACGCGATCACTCGGGCGGGTGAACATCACCGGCTCAGCTGGATTTTCGGGTCCCCGACTCCCCTACGCTCAGCGCACACACCCCCGAAAAGGCTTCGGCCCCCGCCGGGACTGCAATCCCAGTGCGAGGGCCTGACCACCAAGGAAGCAGCACCTTCCCGATGGATACCCAAAACCCTAGCGCGACCCCGCGCGCCGAGTCAGCCGCAGCCGGCGATCCGACCCGATCGCGTCACCACACCGGCGGCGTCATCCACGAGAACACCCGCCACACCACCCGCTTCGTGGTGATCGGCAACCACCTCACCCAGCACAAGGAGCTGTCGCTCCTCGCGATCGGCCTCGGCTGCCACATCCAGTCGCTGCCCACCGGCGCCGGCGCCGACATCAAGTCGCTGACCGCACGCTTCCCCGAGGGCGCCACCCGCATCGCCGCCGCCCTGCGCGAGCTGGAGGCCCACGGCTACCTGCGCCGCGAACGCGTCCGCACGTCCACCGGCCGCATCATCACCCGAACGATCTCCTGCAACCAGCCGAGCCACCGGCGACAGGCAGCCGACACCGGCTGCCCCGACCCGCGGCCCCGCCCTGCCCCGCACCCCCGACCTCCGGTGGAGGGAACTCCCCCGCCCCACCCGCGCGGCCCGCGCACCCGCAAGGCCCTCCCCGCCGTCCCCCAGCCCAGCCGCCCCGCGGCCACCGCGCTCCGCCGGCAGGCCACCGACCTCCTCACCGGCCTGCGCCGACACGACCCCCGCCTCCTGCTCTCCGCCACCGACACCGAGCACCTGGTCCCCGGAGTCGCCGCCTGGCTGGAACGCGAGGTCACCCCCACCGCCGTACGCCACGCCCTCACCACCGACCTCCCGGACGCCCCCCTGCGCCGCCCCGCAGCCCTCCTCGCCCACCGCCTCACCGCCCAACTGCCACCCCCGCCCCCGTACCACGCCCCGTCTGCTCCGCCGCCACCCCGCCACGAGATGCGCAACTGCGACGGCTGCGACCGGGGCTTCCGCGCCCCCGAAACCGAGAACCGCTGCCGCGACTGCCGAACGGCGCAAGCGGGCTGACCCGGTTGGACACACCCGTCCGTACCCCTTCGCAGACCGCCTGAACAGGAGAAACGCATCGCGATGTTCGCACCCCGATACCCCAGCCGTCCCGGACGACTACCCTGGCCAGTGCACTCCCGGGAGGACTCCATGAGCACGCAGGCCGACCACGGACACGAGCTGGTCCCCCGCCCCGAGCAGACCCCCGACGCCCTGCGGGCCGCCCTCGCCGTCGTCGACCCGGGACGCCTGCCGGAGATGCAGCGGACGAAGGACGAGGCCTTCGCCAAGGCAGTCGAGTGGCAGTCCCTCAGCCCCGTGCGAAGCTGGGTCCTGACCTGGGCCCGGGACATCGAGATCGCCCGCCGCCCCGACCTCACCGCCCGCCACGCCCGCGCCAAGAGCAACCTCGAACACGAGGACCCGGCCACCGCCCGCGAGGCCCTGCGGGAGCTGAGCACCGTCCTGGACGAGGCCATGAAGGCAGTTCACGCTTGAGCTGGACCTGGGAGTACGTCTTCGGCGCGGAGGATGCCGCCCGAACCGCCCCGCCCGACTTCCTCGCCGAAGTGGAACGCACGGCAGAGGAGTTGGTCCGAGCAGCCGAAGCACGGTACGTGCACGGCCGCGCATACGACGGGGCCGACCCGAGGGGCGGTGACATCCCCATCCGCGGCGGAATGTTCCGGTACCAGATCGTCGTGCGCCATGAACGGGTCCACATCGTCCAGATCACCTATCTGGGCTTCTGACACGGTGAGCGCCAGGGCCAGGGCGTCGTGCCGCCGGGGCCGCCGGAACCGTCCGCGCCGGGCGCCTCCCGTCTGGATCAGGAGGCGCCCGGCCCGGCCGCTCAGCTCAGGGTCTGGATCGACGCCGCGTCGTACGGCGCCAGCTCGTCGAAGCGGCCCGCGAGCACCTTGGCCGCCCACTCCGGGTCCTGCAGCAGCGCGCGGCCCACGGCGACGAGGTCGAACTCGTCCCGCTCCATGCGGTCGAGCAGGTCGTCGAGGTCGCCCAGCTCGGCACCCTGCCCCTGGAACGCCTTGAGGAACTCGCCGTTCAGACCGACCGAGCCGACCGTGATGGCGGGCTTGCCGGTCAGCTTCTTCGTCCAGCCGGCCAGGTTGAGGTCGGACCCGTCGAACTCCGGGTGCCAGTAGCGGCGCGTGGACGCGTGGAAGGCGTCGACACCGGCCGCGGAGAGCGGGGCGAGGATCGCCTCCAGCTCCTGGGGCGTCTCGGCGAGCCGGGCGTCGTAGGCGTCCTGCTTCCACTGCGAGTAGCGGAAGATGACCGGGAACTCCGGCGACACGACCGCACGGACGGCCTCGACGATCTCCGCCGCGAACTTCGTACGGGCCACCGGGTCACCGCCGTACGCGTCGGCGCGGCGGTTGGTGCCGGACCACAGGAACTGGTCGATGAGGTAGCCGTGGGCGCCGTGCAGTTCGACACCGTCGAAGCCGATGCGCTCGGCGTCGGCCGCGGCCTGCGCGAACGCGGCGACGACGGCGTCGATGTCGGCCTGCGTCATCGCCTTGCCCGTACCCTCGGTGCCGTCCGTGCGCACCCCGGACGGACCGACCGCCGGGGCCTCCGGGTACGGCGCCTGCCCCTGCTCACGGACCATGCCGATGTGCCAGAGCTGCGGCACGATCGTGCCGCCCGCCGCGTGCACCGCCTCGGCGACCTTCGCCCAGCCCGCGAGCTGCTCCTCCCCGTGGAACCGCGGCACCCGGTCGCTGAGCCCGGCGGACTCGTGACCCACGTACGTGCCCTCGGTGACGATCAGCCCGACACCGGCGGCGGCACGGCGGGAGTAGTACGACACGACGTCCTCGCCGGGAACACCGCCGGGCGAGAACATGCGGGTCATCGGCGCCATGGCGATGCGGTTGGGAACGGTCAGGCCGTTGATCGTGGCCGGCCGGGAGAGAATCCCGGCGGCTCGAGCTGCTGCGTCGGAGGCGGTGACGGTCACGTGGGGGCTCCTCGCTGGGGTACCAAATGGTATGTGCGTGTGCATTGACACGCCCACCACGCCAACGGGGAAGTGCGAGAAGACATTCCGCCGACCCGGAGCCAACCGGATGTGATCCCCGCCACCCCCGCCCGCACCTCCCGAACTCCCTGGCCCCACCGGGCGCGTCGGCGCAGGATGACGGGCATGGAGTACACCCTGCGCCTTCACACCGGGACGGCGCCGTGAGAGCCCGCACCCTGCGCTTCGGCCTGTACGCGGACGAGGAGGGACTGGCCTGGGTCGAATCGCTCGTCGACGGGGCCGTGGCGTCACGGAGTGCCCGGATCGCCGGGCGGACCGTCCTGCGCACGCTGCCCGACAGCGGAATGACGACCGCCGACCTCTACGACCACCTGGCGGAGCAGTGGGCCCTGGAGCATCCGGGCCGCGGCAGCGGCGCGCGCGAACCGGTCGAGCTGCGCGTCCGCCTGGTGTGCTCGCTGCGGACCCGGCGGGCGATCCGCAAGGCGGTGCTGCGGGGCCTGTGCCCGCGGGGCTCGGCGCCGCACATCTGCCGTGTCCCTTGGTGCACCGCCTGAAACGCCCGAGGGCGGCACCCCCCGTCGTACGGGGAGTGCCGCCCTCGACAACGCAGGACGGTCGATCAACCGGAACCGGTCGATCAGAAGTCCATGTCACCGCCCGGCATGCCGCCGCCGGCCGGGGCCGCGGCCTTCTCCGGCTTGTCGGCGATGACGGCCTCGGTGGTGAGGAACAGCGCGGCGATCGACGCGGCGTTCTGCAGCGCGGAGCGCGTCACCTTGGCCGGGTCGATGATGCCTTCCTTGACCAGGTCGACGTACTCGCCGGTCGCGGCGTTCAGGCCGTGACCCGGGGTCAGGTTGCGCACCTTCTCCACCACGACACCGCCCTCGAGGCCGGCGTTGACGGCGATCTGCTTCAGCGGGGCCTCGAGCGCGATGCGCACGGCGTTGGCGCCGGTCGCCTCGTCACCCTCGAGCTCCAGCTTCTCGAACACCTGGGAGGCCTGCAGCAGGGCCACGCCACCACCGGCGACGATGCCCTCCTCGACGGCCGCCTTGGCGTTGCGGACGGCGTCCTCGATGCGGTGCTTGCGCTCCTTGAGCTCCACCTCGGTGGCGGCACCGGCCTTGATGACCGCGACACCGCCGGCGAGCTTCGCCAGGCGCTCCTGCAGCTTCTCGCGGTCGTAGTCCGAGTCGCTGTTCTCGATCTCGGCGCGGATCTGGTTCACGCGGCCCTGGACCTGGTCGGCCGAGCCGGCACCGTCGACGATGGTGGTCTCGTCCTTGGTGATGACGACCTTGCGGGCCTTGCCCAGGAGGTCGACCGTGGCGTTCTCCAGCTTGAGGCCGACCTCCTCGGAGATGACCTCGCCGCCCGTGAGGATGGCGATGTCGCCGAGCATGGCCTTGCGGCGGTCACCGAAGCCCGGAGCCTTGACGGCGACGGACTTGAAGGTGCCGCGGATCTTGTTGACGACCAGGGTCGACAGGGCCTCGCCCTCGACGTCCTCGGCGATGATCAGCAGCGGCTTGCCCGACTGCATGACCTTCTCCAGGAGCGGGAGCAGGTCCTTGACGTTGGAGATCTTGGAGTTCGCGATCAGGATGTACGGGTCGTCGAGGACGGCCTCCATACGCTCCATGTCGGTGGCGAAGTACGCCGAGATGTAGCCCTTGTCGAAGCGCATACCCTCGGTGAGCTCCAGCTCCAGACCGAAGGTCTGGGACTCCTCGACGGTGATGACGCCTTCCTTGCCGACCTTGTCCATGGCCTCGGCGATGAGCTCGCCGATCTGGGTGTCGGCGGCGGAGATGGAGGCCGTGGAGGCGATCTGCTCCTTGGTCTCGACGTCCTTCGCCTGCTCCAGCAGGGCACCGGAGACGGCCTCGACGGCCTTCTCGATACCGCGCTTCAGAGCCATCGGGTTGGCACCGGCGGCGACGTTGCGCAGGCCCTCCTTGACCAGGGCCTGGGCGAGAACGGTCGCGGTGGTCGTACCGTCACCGGCGACGTCGTCCGTCTTCTTGGCGACTTCCTTGACCAGCTCGGCGCCGATCTTCTCGTACGGGTCCTCGAGCTCGATCTCCTTGGCGATGGACACACCATCGTTGGTGATCGTGGGGGCGCCCCACTTCTTCTCGAGGACGACGTTGCGGCCCTTGGGGCCGAGCGTCACCTTGACGGCGTCCGCGAGCTGGTTCATGCCGCGCTCGAGGCCGCGCCGCGCCTCCTCGTCGAACGCGATGATCTTGGCCATGTGAAGTGGTCCCTCCAGGACTGGGGGTGATTACTTCGGACCGCGCCCGCGCCCGCGACGGACGGCTCGCCGGCCCCGTGGTTCCTTGCCCCACCGGCCCGCGGGCCTCACCGACCCGGTCCTTACGTTGTCACTCTCACCTTCAGAGTGCTAACGCAATGATTAGCACTCGGCCCCTCCGAGTGCAAGGCGCGCCCGCGAAGCGGGCCCGTCGAGGGGTGGTGGCCGGGTGACGGGTGGGCGCGAGCGCCTCCGGGGATCGGGGCGTGCCCGGCCGCGCGAGAAGGCGTCCGCCCACCCGCCCCGGGCACGGCGAAGGGCCCGCACCCCGGGGGTGCGAGCCCTTCGCCGGCAGAAGATACTTGCGGCTGATAGCGCGTTCAGGCGCTGAGACGAACCATGTCGGCCTGCGGGCCCTTCTGACCCTGCGAGATCTCGAACTCGACCCGCTGGCCTTCTTCGAGGGTGCGGTAGCCGTCCATCTGGATCGCGCTGTAGTGGACGAAAACATCCGCACCACCGTCGACCGCGATGAAGCCGTACCCCTTCTCCGCGTTGAACCACTTGACGGTGCCCTGAGCCATGCCTAACTCCCCTATTACTGGCCCTTGCACAGATCCACACTTCGCGGATCCGGGTCAGACCTCACCCCCCAACGGTTGGGGGCGTGCGCCGGAACGCGTCGACCGCGGCCGAATGTATCTGTCCAACTGCCCTCTGCAACAGGTCAGTCGGGCGAGAAATCTGGACTACGTCGGTCCGGAATATGGCGAGAATTCACCCGAGTTCGGGGCAAGTCGGGCCACACAAAGGCCACAAATGCCGCGGAAGGTGCCCACACTTTGGCTACATCCAGTCGGGCATGCGGCAGGAATTCAGGGTTTCCGATCAGTGGATCGGGAGCGCGTTCCCCAACTCTACCGCGCTCAATCCAATGGAATTGCCCCCTCCGCTTCTCTTACGGAGGGGGCAATGTCCCGAACGTTCGGTAACCGCCATTACCGATGGTAATGATCAGCCGCCGGCGACCGCCGGGATGATGGAGACGCCCGCGCCGTCCGGGGTGGCGGTCCCGAGGCCCTGCTCGAAGCGGACGTCGTCGTCGTTGACGTAGACGTTGACGAACCGGCGCAGCTTGCCCTGGTCGTCCAGGACCCGGGCGGCGATCCCGGTGTGGTTCTTCTCCAGGTCCTCGATGACCTCACCCAGGGTCGCCCCCTCGGCGTTCACCTCGGCCTGCCCACCGGTGTAGGTGCGCAGGATGGTCGGGATACGAACGGTAACGCTCACGTGGAAACCTCCGGTCGGATGAGACACCCAGTAGTGCTTAGGGGCGCGGGGAACTGCGCGACCAACCGGCCCGCAGACGAATGAATGAGCGACGCTTACGCGAGACCGGCCTCGCGGAAGGAGTCGAGGCTGGGACGGATCGTCGCCGTCATTCCCGTCCCCGCCACCGCGTCCAGCGTCTTCAGACCATCGCCCGTGTTGAGCACCACCGTCGTCAACGACGGATCCAGCGCACCGCTCTCGACAAGCTTCCTGGTCACGCCGACCGTGACACCCCCCGCGGTCTCCGCGAAGATGCCCTCGGTGCGGGCGAGCAGCTTGATCGCGTCGACGACCTGCTCGTCCGTCACGTCCTCCACCGCACCACCGGTGCGCCGCGCGATGTCCAGCACGTACGGCCCGTCCGCCGGGTTGCCGATGGCGAGCGACTTGGCGATGGTGTTCGGCTTCTGCGGGCGTACGACGTCGTGGCCGGCCTTGTACGCGGTGGACACCGGCGAACAGCCCTCGGCCTGCGCGCCGAAGATCCTGTACGGCTTGTCCTCGACCAGACCGAGCTTGATCAGCTCCTGCAGACCCTTGTCGATCTTCGTGAGCTGCGAGCCGGACGCGATCGGGACCACGATCTGGTCCGGGAGCCGCCAGCCCAGCTGCTCGCAGATCTCGTACGCGAGCGTCTTCGACCCCTCCGCGTAGTACGGCCGCAGGTTGACGTTGACGAAGCCCCAGCCCTCGCCGGCCGGGTCGCCGATCAGCTCGGAGCAGAAGCGGTTCACGTCGTCGTAGTTGCCCTCGATGCCGACGAGGTCACCGCCGTAGACGGCGGCCATGACGACCTTGCCCTGTTCCAGGTCGTGCGGGATGAACACGCAGGAGCGGAAGCCGGCCCGGGCGGCGGCGGCCCCCACGGCACCGGCGAGGTTGCCGGTGGAGGAGCAGGACAGGGTGGTGAAGCCGAAGGCGCGGGCGGCCTCGATGGCCTGGGCGACGACGCGGTCCTTGAAGGAGTGCGTCGGGTTGCCGGAGTCGTCCTTGACGAAGAGCTTGCCGGCGTCGACGCCGAGCTCGCGCGCGAGGTTGTCGGCCTGGACGAGCTTGGTCCAGCCGGGGTTGATGTTCGGCTTGGTCGCCACGTCCGCCGGGACGGGCAGCAGGGGCGCGTAGCGCCAGATGTTCGCGGGTCCCGCCTCGATCCGCTTGCGGAGCTCCTCGGTGTCGTACGCCGAGAAGTCGTAGGCGATCTCCAGCGGGCCGAAACACTCCTCGCAGGCGAAGACGGATCCGAGGGGGACGCGGTGACCGCATTCGCGACAGGAGAGCGCGGCGGCGGGGCCCAGATCGACGGAGGTGCCGGCGGCGGAATCGGTGGTGCTTGCGACAGTCTGCGCAGCCATGTGAGGCGAGGCCCTTTCTCCTCATCTTCCTCACGGCGCATCTCGCCGTGAGACGGATTTGGCACCTTCCCTAGCCGGGAGCCTCGCCACGTCCGTGTGACAAGAACCGACTGGAGGGTTGCCGGGGCTTCATCGGGCCGTATCCCTCTGCCCCTCTGGATGAGCGGTGTTCAGTTGTCGGCGCGACGACCCCGGCGTGCGGAGGTCATCGGCGTTGTTCAAGACTGTAACCGAAGGCCTGCATGGTTGAGATAGTCGTCCGAACCGCGAGATGGATCACAGGCCAGTGAGGAGCCGGGGAGTCGTGCTGGAAGAAGTCGAGCGCTGGCTGACCGACCGTTCCTGGTCGGCGGCCGACCGCCCGCTCCACCGGGTCCTGGCCGCGAAGCGTGCCACGGGTCAGACGGTGAGCGTGGTGCTGCCCGCGCTCAACGAGGAGGCGACGGTCGGCGAGATCGTGTCGGTGATCCGGCGCGACCTGGTGCTCCGGGCCCCGCTGGTCGACGAGGTCGTGGTGGTCGACTCGGGCTCGACCGACCGCACGGCGCGGGTGGCGGCGGCAGCGGGCGCGACCGTGGTGCACCGGGACGCGATCCTGCCCCGGATACCGGCGGTGCCCGGCAAGGGCGAGGTGCTGTGGCGGTCCCTGCTGGTCACCCGGGGCGACATCGTCTGCTTCGTCGACGCGGACCTCAGGGAGTTCTCCTCCGACTTCGTCTCCGGCATCGTCGGCCCGCTGCTCACCGAGCCGGACGTGCAGCTGGTCAAGGCCATGTACGACCGTCCGCTCGGCACTGCCGCCGGTCAGGGCGGCCGGGTGACGGAACTGGTGGCCCGCCCGCTGCTGAACATGCACTGGCCCCGGCTGGCCGGCTTCGTCCAGCCGCTGGGCGGCGAGTACGCGGCCCGCCGCACCCTGTTGGAACAGCTCCCCTTCCCCGTCGGGTACGGCGTCGAGCTCGGCATGCTGGTCGACGCCCTGCACCTGGTGGGCCTGGACGCCCTGGCCCAGGTCGACGTCGGCGTCCGCAGACACCGCCACCAGGACGGCCAGGCCCTCGGCCGCATGGCCGCCGCGATCTACCGCACCGCCCAGCTGCGCCTGGCCCGCGGCCATCTCATCCGGCCGTCCCTCACCCAGTTCGAGCGCACCGGCGACGCCTTCGAACCCCGCACGTACTCAGTCGACACGGAGGAACGCCCCCCGATGGCGGAGATCGCGGAGTACCGGACGCGCAGGGTGGCCTGAGGGTCGTATACGGCGGATCCGTACGTTTGAGTGCTCATGGGCCGGGCTAGGTTGAGGCGTATGGCTTCAAGCTTCGGTGCTGCTCAGGTGCTGGTCGCCTCCAATCGGGGACCGGTGTCGTACGACGTGCGTGAGGACGGTTCGCTGCGGGCCCGGCGGGGCGGCGGCGGGCTGGTGTCCGGGCTGTCGGCGATCGGGCCGGACGCGGGGGCGCTGTGGGTGTGCTCGGCACTGTCCGACGGCGACCGCGAGGCCGTACGGCGCGGGGTCGGCGAGGACGGCGTACGGATGCTGGACGTCCCGGCGGACGTGCACGCGGACGCGTACAACGGGATCGCCAACTCGGTCCTGTGGTTCGTGCACCACATGCTGTACCAGACACCGCTGGAGCCGGTCTTCGACGCGGAGTTCCGCCGCCAGTGGGCGTCCTACGAGGCCTACAACCGCGCGTTCGCCGAGGCGCTGGCCGAGGAGGCCGCGCAGGGGGCCGCGGTGGTCGTGCAGGACTACCACCTGACGCTGGTGCCGGGCATGCTCCGCGCGCTCCGTCCCGACCTGCGCATCGGTCACTTCTCGCACACCCCGTGGGCGCCGCCGGAGTACTTCCGGATGCTGCCCGACGACATCGCGGATCAGGTGCTGCGCGGGATGCTGGGCGCCGACCGGCTCGGCTTCCTCACCCACCGCTGGGCACAGGCGTTCACCGCGTGCTGCGAGCGGTTCGCGGGCGGGCTCGGGGACACCCGCATCGGGGTGCACGGGCTGGGGGCGGACGCGGACTTCCTGCGTGCCCGGTCCCACGAGGCGGACGTCGAGGAGCGGATCGTCGCGCTGCGGGAGGAGATCGGCACGGCTCCCGACGGCGGGGCGCGCCGGACGATCGTCAGGGTCGACCGCACCGAGCTGTCGAAGAACATCGTGCGCGGTCTGCTGGCGTACCGGCAGCTCCTGGAGGACCACCCCGAGTGGCGCGAACGCGTCGTGCACGTCGCCTTCGCCTACCCCTCCCGGCAGGATCTCGCCGTGTACCGCGACTACACCGCCGAGGTGCGGCGGGTGGCGGAGGAGATCAACGAGCGGTACGGGACGCCGGGCTGGCGGCCGGTCGTCCTGCACGTCAAGGACGACTTCGCGCGCTCGCTGGCCGCCTACCGGCTGGCGGACGTCGCCCTGGTCAACCCGATCCGCGACGGCATGAACCTGGTCGCCAAGGAGGTCCCGGTCGTCTCCGACGCGGGCTGCGCTCTGGTCCTGTCGCGGGAGGCGGGCGCCCACGAGGAACTGGGCGAGGACGCGATCACCGTCAACCCCTACGACGTCGTCGAGACCGCCCACGCCCTCCACGAGGCGCTGACGATGGGGGCGGGGGAGCGCGCCGACCGCGGCAAGCGCCTGGCCGCGGCGGCGACCGCGCTCCCGCCGGCCCAGTGGTTCCTGGGCCAGCTGGACGCGCTGCGGGACGAAACGCCCGGCTGACCGGTATGGCCGGACTGGCAGGCGTGCGAGCGCGCGGGCGTGGATAGGTTGGCGGTATGGGCAGCCATACGGATTCCACGGACCCGAAGGCCACGGACGGGCACACCCCGGAAGGCGGTGCCACCGGTGACCTGCCGACACCCGCCGCGCGGGCCGGGCGGGAGGGGCTCGAGGCTCTTCTCGCGCGGCCGGGGAAGGCGTTGATCGGGCTCGACTTCGACGGGACGCTCGCGCCGATCGTGGCCGACCCCGAGCAGGCCCGCGCGCACCCGGACGCGGTGCCCGCACTCGCCGCCCTCGCGCCGAAGGTGGCCGCGGTCGCGGTCGTCACCGGCCGGCCGGCGGGTGTCGCGGTGCGGCACGGGGGCTTCGCGGGCGTCCCCGGTCTGGAGCACCTCGTCGTCCTCGGCCACTACGGCGCCGAGCGCTGGGACGCCGTCACCGGTACGGTCACCGCGCCCGCCCCGCACCCCGGCGTCGCCGCCGCCCGCGCGGAGCTGCCGGGGCTGCTCGACCGGGTCGGCGCGTGGCAGGGCACCTGGATCGAGGAGAAGGGCCGGGCGGTGGCCGTCCACACCCGGCGGGCCGGCGACCCGCAGGCCGCCTTCGAGGCGCTGCGCGAGCCGCTCACCGACCTCGCCACCCGGCACGGCCTGATCGTCGAGCCGGGCCGCATGGTGCTGGAGCTGCGCCCGCCCGGCATGGACAAGGGCGTCGCCCTGATGGAGTACGCCCGGAGGATCGGCGCCGAGTCGGTCCTGTACGCCGGTGACGACCTGGGCGACCTCCCCGCCTACACCGCCGTCGACAAACTCCGCGACAGCGGCGTCCCGGGGCTGCTGGTGTGCAGCGGCAGCGACGAGGTCACGGAACTGCGCGACCGCGCCGACGTGGTGGTCGACGGCCCCGCGGGGGTCGTACGCCTGCTGCGGGCACTGGCGGACCGGACCGGCTGACGGCGCTCAGCGTTCCGTACGGCGGGTGTCCCGGACGCGGCGCAGGCGCGGCACCGGCGGACCGGACCGGCTGACGGCGCTCAGCGTTCCGTGCGGCGGGTGTCCCGGACCCGGCGCAGGCGCGGCACCGGCGGACCGGATCGGCTGACGGCGCTCAGCGTTCCGTGCGGCGGGTGTCCCGGACGCGGCGCAGGCGGTTCACCGTCACCGGGTCGTGGGCGAGGGCGCGGGGGTCGTCGAGGAGGGCGTTGAGGAGCTGGTAGTAGCGGACCGGGGCCAGGCCCAGTTCCTCGCGGATGGCCCGTTCCTTCACGCCGGGGCCGGTGAAGCCGCGGCGTTCCAGCGCGAGGACGTCCTGCTCGCGCCGGCCCAGCCGGCCGGTCTCGTGCGTCTCCTGCTCCTCGTCCCCCACGTCCATGTCCGGCAGGCTACTCCGCGTTCTCCGCGCGCGTCGCCGTCGCCTGGAGGCCGCCCAGGACGCCCTCGGGGCTGCCGTTCGGGGCGACCGCCTTGCCGATCTGCTTCTTGACCGCCGCGTTGACCGTCGCCCAGGAGGTGTTGCCGACCGGGTAGAGCTCCGAGGTCGGCAGCTGGTCGAGGAAGGGCTTGAGGTCCTTGCCCTCGTCGGCCGCGGCCATCGCGCGGGACGCCGAGATGGTGACCGGCAGCAGGTGGTACTCGCGGGAGAAGTCGAGCACGTTCTCCTCGCTGTAGACGAAGTCGAGGAAGTCGCCCACCTGCTCGCGGTGGCCGTTCTTGTTGAAGGCCATCATCCAGTCGGCGACACCGAGCGTGGACGGGCTCTGGCCGTCGACCCCCGGCGTCGGCACCATGCCGAACTTCACGCCCTTCTTCTCGGCCATCCCCATCAGCGAGGGGTGCCCGTTGAGCATGCCGACGTCACCGGCCGCGAACGCGGCGAACGCGTCGGCCCGGTTCAGCTTGCCGGGCTCGACGGGGCCGGTGAGGCCCTTGCCGACCAGCTCGTCCTTCAGCCAGGTGAAGGTCTGGACGTTCTGCACGGAGTCGACGCTGTAGACGCCCGTGATGTCCTTGAAGCCGCCCCCACCGCTGAGCAGCCACTGCATGGTCTCGGCCTGCGCCTCCTCCGGGCCGAGCGGCAGCGCGTACGGGTACTTCACACCCCGGGCCTTGAGCGCCTCGGCGTTCGCGGCGAGGTCGTCCCAGGTCTTCGGCGGGGTGATGCCGGCCTCGGCGAACAGCTCCTTGTTGTAGAAGAGCACCCGCGTGGAGGAGGCGAACGGCATGCCGTACTGCACGCTGTTGACCTCCCCCGCGATGGCCAGCTGCGAGAGGAAGTCCGCCTGGACGGGGATGGAGAGCAGGTCACCGGCCTTGTAGAGCTTCCCCTCGGCCGCGTAGTCGGCGTACGCGCCGATCTGCGCCAGGTCCGGCGGGTCGCCCGCGTCGACCATCTCCTTGACCTTGCGGTCGACGTCGTTCCAGGAGTAGACGCTGACGTCGATCTTCACGTCGGGGTGCTCGGACTCGTACCGCTCGACCAGGTCGGCCCAGTACTTCTCGGAGCTGTTGGCCGCGCTGTCGCCGTAGTCGGCGGCGACCAGCCTCAGGGTCACGTCCGACGATCCGCCGCCGACTCCGCAACCGCCGAGGACTCCCGTCAGTCCCAGTGCGGACACCACCGCGATCGCTCTTGTCCCGACCTGCCGCTGCACTTGCCTTGCCCCTGCCCCGGCGCTCCGCGCCAATCCGAACGGTTTTCGATAATCGGAACAAGGTCTACACCACGTGAGTGGACTAGACCTCTTGCGGGTACCCGGGCCACACTGTCCCCCGTGAGACATGTCATCGCCCTCGATGTGGGCGGCACCGCGATGAAGGCCGCCCTGGTCGGGGCGGACGGCGAGCTGCTGCACCGGGCCCGCCGGGCCACCGGCCGCGAACGCGGCCCCGACGCGGTCGTCGCGGACGTCCTCGACTTCGCGGCCGACCTGCGCGCCCACGGCATCCGCCGGCACGGCGAAGCCGCGTCCGCCGTCGGCGTCGCGGTCCCCGGGATCGTCGACGAGGCGGCGGGCATCGCCGTCTACTCGGCCAACCTCGGCTGGCGCGACGTCCCGCTGCGCGCCCTGCTCGCCGAACGGTTCGGCGGTGTCCCCGTCGCCCTCGGCCACGACGTGCGCGCCGGCGGGCTCGCCGAGGGCCGCATCGGCGCGGGCCGGGGCGCCGACCGCTTCCTGTTCGTACCGCTGGGCACCGGGATCGCGGGCGCCATCGGCATCGACGGCCGGGTCGAGGCGGGTGCGCACGGCTTCGCGGGCGAGATCGGTCACGTCGTCGTACGACCCGGGGGTGCCCCCTGTCCCTGCGGTCAGCGCGGCTGTCTGGAGCGGTTCGCGTCCGCCGCGGCGGTGAGCGAGGCGTGGGCGGCGGCCTGCGGCGATCCCGGCGCCGACGCGGCCGACTGCGCGAAAGCCGTCGAGTCCGGGGACGTACGGGCCCGCGAGGTGTGGCAGGAGGCGGTGGACGCCCTGGCCGACGGGCTGGTCACCGCGCTCACCCTGCTGGACCCCCGCACGCTGATCATCGGTGGCGGGCTGGCCGAGGCGGGGGAAACCTTGTTCACACCGCTGCGGGAGGCAGTCCGGCGGCGGGTCACCTTCCAGAAGCTGCCGTCCCTGGTCCCGGCGGCCCTCGGGGACACCGCCGGATGCCTGGGCGCGGGGCTCCTCGCCTGGGATCTGATCGACCCCGCCGGCCCCTCGGCCACGCCCCCTTCGGCCACCGGCCCGTCGACCCCCGACCCCTCGACCACTGACCCCTCGGAGGTAACCACCTGATGGCCCCCACCAAGGTTCTCACCGGTGCCCGGGTGGTACTGCCCACCGGGACCGTGGACGACGGCCGCGTGATCGTCGAGGGCACGCGGATCGCGGCCGCGGCGCCCGAGCACGCCGAGACGCTCGACGCGTCCGGCCACTGGCTGGTCCCCGGGTTCGTCGACATCCACAACCACGGCGGCGGCGGCACCTCCTTCGCCGGCGGCACCGCCGAGGACGTCCTCAAGGGCGTCCACACCCACCGCCTGCACGGCACCACCACGGTGATCGCCTCCGCCGTCACCGGTGACCTGGACTTCCTCGCCCGGCACGCCGGGATGCTGGCGGAGCTCGCCCAGCAGCAGGAGATCGCCGGCATCCACTTCGAAGGGCCGTTCATCTCCCCGTGCCGCAAGGGCGCGCACAACGAGGAGCTGCTGCGCGACCCGGACCCGGCCGAGGTCCGCAAGCTGATCGACGCGGCGCACGGCCACGCGAGGATGATGACCCTGGCCACCGAGCTGCCGGGCGGCCTGGACTCCGTACGGCTGCTCGCCGAGCACGGGGTGATCGCGGCGGTCGGGCACACGGACGCGACGTACGAGCAGACGGTCGCGGCCATCGACGCGGGCGCCACCGTCGCCACCCACCTGTTCAACGCGATGCCCCCGCTCGGCCACCGCGCCCCCGGCCCGATCGCGGCCCTGCTGGAGGACGAGCGGGTCACCGTCGAGCTGATCGACGACGGCACGCATCTGCATCCGGCCGCGCTGCAGCTCGCCTTCCACCACGCGGGCCGGGACCGGGTCGCCTTCATCACCGACGCGATGGACGCGGCCGGTTTCGGCGACGGCCGCTACATGCTGGGCCCCATGGAGGTCGAGGTCGCGGAGGGCGTGGCCCGGCTGGTGGAGGGCGGCTCCATCGCCGGTTCCACGCTCACCCTGGACCGCGCCTTCAAGCGGGCGGTGACGGTGGACGGGCTGCCCGTCGAGGACGTGGTCGCCGCGATCTCCGCCAACCCGGCGCGGCTGCTGGGCCTGGACGACCGGATCGGCTCGCTGGAGCCCGGCAAGGACGCCGACCTGGTGGTTCTGGACGCGGACTTCGCCCTCAAGGGCGTGATGCGCCGGGGGGAATGGGTGGTCGATCCCCAACTGGGCTGATCCGTCCCGCCGTCGGTGGACGGTGGACGGCCCGAGGGGTGGGCCGACCGCCGTCCGTTTGGCATGATCGTGCCCCCGGACACACGGAAAGCGCAGGCAAGAGGGGAGGTCCGGCCCGGTGATCCTCACGGTCACGCTGAACACCGCTCTCGACATCACCTACCGCGTACCGTCCCTGCGGCCGTACGCCTCCCACCGGGTCTCCGCGGTGACCGAACGCCCCGGCGGCAAGGGGGTCAACGTGGCCCGCGTGCTCGCCGCCCTCGGCCACGAGGTGACGGTCACCGGCTTCGCCGGCGGCACGACGGGACGGATCCTGCGGGACCGGCTCACCGAGGTGCCGGGGGTGGTGGACGCGCTGGTGCCGGTGTCCGGCACGACCCGGCGCACCGTCGCGGTGGTCGACGAGCGGTCCGGCGGCACCACCCAGCTCAACGAGCCCGGCCCCACCGTCGCCCACGCCGAGTGGTCCGCCTTCCAGGAGCTGTACGGGGATCTGCTGGCCTCCGTCTCGGCGGTGGCCCTGTGCGGCAGCCTGCCGCCGGGTGTCCCGGTGGGCGCCTACGCGGGGCTGGTCCGCACCGCCCGCGCGGCCGGCGTCCCGGTCCTCCTCGACACCAGCGGGGCGGCGCTGCGCCGCGGGGTCGCCGGGCGCCCCGACATCCTCAAGCCGAACGCCGAGGAACTGGCCGAACTCACCGGCTTCCACGAGCCGTCGCGCGCCGCGCAGGACGCCCGTCGGCGCGGCGCGGGCACGGTGGTCGCCTCGCTCGGCCCGGAGGGCCTGCTGGCGGTGAGCCCCGAGGGCCGCTGGCGCGCGGCCCCGCCGTCCCGGCTGCGGGGCAATCCGACCGGCGCCGGTGACGCGGTCGTCGCGGGCCTGCTCTCGGCCCTGGTGGAACACCGCCCCTGGCCCGACCGCCTCACCCGGGCAGCGGCTCTGTCGGCGGCGACGGTCCTGTCCCCCACGGCCGGCGACTTCGACCGCCCGGCCTACGAGCGGCTGCTGAGCGGGATCACCGTGACCGGGGAAGCGAGCGCGGCCCAGGTCAGTCCTTGACCTGGCCTTCCTTCAGCCACAGCTGGTCCAGCAGGACGTTGCACTTGTCGCCGTCGGCGCAGGAGACCGAGATGGTGTTGGTGCCCTTGTTGAGAGTGGGCCAGGCGAAGGTCTTGGTCCAGCCCTTGGAGAAGTCGCCGTCCTTGGCGCGGGCCCAGTTGTCCATGTTCAGCTTGCTGCCGAACGGCTTGCCGTTGACGGTGAGTGTCATCGACTGGGGGTCGTCGGTGGTGCTGTAGCGCACGAAGACGGTGTACGCACCGTCCTTCGGGATGCCGTTGACGGTCCAGGTGACCGTGGCACCCGGCTGGTTGAGGTTGGCCACGTAGATGCCGCCGTCGGACTGCGCGCCCTTGACGTCCGAGGCGAGGGCGGCCCCGCCGTCGAGACGGAGCGCCTTCGCGTCGATGGTCGGCAGCTCGACCTCGTCCTTCGCGTTCTCGCTCCCCGACGGGCTCGGCTCGGTGCTGTTCTGGGCCTGGGTCGGGGTCGAGTCGGCCTGGTCGCCGCCCTTGTCGTCGTCTTCGCCGCCGATCATGACCACGCCGATGCCGATCACGACCGCGGCGACCACGGCGATCGCGCCGATGAGGAGGCCCTTGGTGTTCGGGCCGCGGCCCCGGCCGCCGCCGCGACCGCCGCCGTACGCCGGCTGGTGCGACTGGGCGGTGGTGGCGCCGCCCGGCAGCGTCTCCGGCGCGGCGTAGTGGGCGCTCGGCTGGCCGTAGACCCCCTGCTGCGGCGGTGCCTGCGGAGCGGCTCCCGGCTGGCCGTACTGGCGCGTCCCGACCGGCCGCACCCGGTTGACCGAGTTCGGGTAGCCGTAGCCCCCGGACGGGGGCTGGGCCCCGTTGGCCTGCCCGTCGGCGTAGAGGTAGCCGAACGGGTCGTCGTCCTCGGGCGTGCTCGCGCCGTTGTTGCCGGGCGTCATCCCTTGGTGCTCCTAGCTGCGGATCGGGTGCGGTACGAGTGGTGAGAGGGCGAGCCTACCCGCTTCGGATGGCCCGAAAGGGTGACGCAGACCGCATCAACTCACTGACCTGCGGTTCATCCCGCACGTCTGTGCTGTTTGGGACGAGATCGTTTCTCGACGTACATCCGCTCGTCGGCGGACTTCAGGACTTCGTCCGCGGTCATCCCGCAGTGCGCCCATCCGATGCCGAAGCTGGCCCCGACCCGCACGGCCCGTCCCTCGGCGCGGATGGGCCGGATGATCTCGTTGCGCAGCCGCACGGCGAGGTCCTGGGCGTCGGCCCGGCCGAGCCCGTCGGCGAGGATCACGAACTCGTCGCCGCCGAGCCGGGCGACGGTGTCGCCGTCCCGGACGCCGTTGCCGAGCCGGCGGGCGACCTCGATGAGGACCGCGTCACCCGCGTTGTGGCCGAACCGGTCGTTGATGGACTTGAAGCCGTCGAGGTCGCAGAAGAGCACCGCGAGCCCCTTGGCGCCGTCGTCGAAGTCCGCGGCGGGCGCGATGGTGTGCACATGGTGGTCGTGGGCGTCGCACCCCTCGATGCCCGGCGGGAAGTCGAAGTCGTGCCCCCGGTCGAAGGCGGGCGGGCCGTAGGCGGCGTCCTGGGAGTCGAAGGACTCGAAGGGGCCGACGTCGACGGCGGCGGGCAGCGCCTGCTGCGGGCGCTGCTGGCACAGCCGGGCGGACAGCCGCGCCCGCAGCTCGGCGGAGTTCGGCAGGCCGGTGAGCGAGTCGTGGGAGGCGCGGTGGGCGAGCTGGAGTTCGCGGCGCTTGCGTTCCTCGATGTCCTCGACGTGGGTGAGGAGGAAGCGGGGGCCGTCGGCGGCGTCGGCGACGACGGAGTTGCGCAGGCTCACCCAGACGTAGCTGCCGTCGCGGCGGCACAGGCGCAGCTCGGCCCGGCCGCCCTCGGCGGAGGTGCGGAGCAGGGTGCCTATGTCCTCGGGGTGGACCAGGTCGGAGAAGCAGTAGCGGCGCATCGCGGAGGCGGGGCGGCCGAGCAGCCGGCACAGGGCGTCGTTGGTGCGCAGGATCCGGCCGTGCTGTTCGCCGCCCATCTCGGCGATGGCCATGCCGGAGGGGGCGTACTCGAAGGCCTGCCGGAAGCTCTCCTCGCTGGCCCGCAGCGCCTGCTGCTCGCGTTCGAGGCGGACCAGGGCGCGCTGCATGTTGGAGCGCAGCCGGGCGTTGCTGATCGCGATGGCGGCCTGGAAGGCGTACATCTGGAGCGCCTCGCGGCCCCAGGCGCCGGGCCGCCGGCCGTTGCGCGGGCGGTCCACGGAGAGCACGCCGACCAGCTCGCCGGAGGTTCCGCCGCCCTGCGGCCCGGGTGCGTACATCGGGGCGAAGAGCCGGTCGGAGGGGTGCCACTCGTCCTCGAAGCGGGGCGCGGGCCCGTCGGTGTACCACTGCGGGACGTCGTCGTCGTCGAGGACCCAGCCCTCGGTGTGCGGTATGAAGATCAGATCGCCCCAGCGTTCACCCATGTTCAGGCGGCGGTCCCAGGAGTCGCGGGAGCCGACCCGGCCGGTGATGAGGGCCTCGGCGGCGGAGTTCCCGGCCAGGGCGGCGACCACGAGGTCGCCGTCGGGGCGTACGAGGTTGACGCAGGCCAGCTCGTACCCGAGGGCGTCCACGACGCCGTTGGCGACCGTCTGCAGCGTGTCCGCCAGGCTGCGGGCCGTGTTCATGTCGGCCATGGCCCGGTGCAGTTGTCGCAGCGACGCAAGACGGACGTAGGGTTCCGACTCGGTCTCCATCCTCGCCCTCCCCCCGAGACCTCGCAGCGAATCAAGGGTTCTCTTCGGCGTATGGTCCCAGCACAGCTTCCCCGCCACTGAATCACAGCGCGCTGCCCACTCGGTACACAGGGTCAACAATTCCCGCCTCTTGTGACTCAAGTCACAGCTAAACGTGAACAATTGCGGGGTCTTTCAGCGGTTTCCCCGCGTGATTACCGAACGCAGATTTTGTAGCGGTTATGCACGACCTGCGCCCGGGTCGGGCGTTGGTCCTAGGTCCCGGCTAGGGCCGCGGTCCGATGCGGTGCCCGTGGAGCGGAGATTAGCGTTTCCGGGGTGCCGAACACTCCCGCCGCCCCGCCCGCGATCACCGCCCCGCCCGCCGCCCGGCATGCTGAGGGGGTGAGCAACGACGAGTTCCGTGCCGCCATGTCCCGTCTGGCCGCCGGCGTGGTCCTGGTGACCGCGCAGGAGCCGCCGCTGGACCCGGACGACCCCGGAGCGCCGGCCGGCGAGGACGTCGGCATGACCGCGACCGCGTTCCTGTCGGTCTCCCTGGACCCGCCGCTGGTGCTGGTCAGCCTGCGCAACGGCTCCCGCATGGACGACCTGCTCGACGAGCAGCCGCTGTGGGCGGTGTCCGTGCTCTCCGAGAGCCAGCGGCACATCGCGGGCCGCTTCGCGATGAAGGGCCGTGTCAGCGACCGGCTGCTGTTCGCGGACATTCCCTACCTGCGCGGCGAGTACAGCGGGGCCCCGCTGGTGGGCGGCGCCCTGGCGACCCTGGAGTGCCGCACCGAGCAGCGGGTGCCGGCCGGGGACCACACGCTGGTGATCGGCCGTGTCCTGACGGCCCGGGTGCCGAGCGCTCAGGGCGGTCCACTGGCGTATTTCCGGGGTCGTTACCGCCAGTTGGGCTGAACGCGGCGCGGAGTTTGCCGCCCGGACCCGAAATCCCTTTTACGGCACGGAATTCACGTGCCTAAGGTGCCCGGGTGACGATGACCACGGCACCGCGCCTCGAAGAGATCACCCCGAAGAACCTCGAGGCCGCTCTCGGTATACGGGTCCGCCCCGAGCAGGAATTCGCGGTCGCGCCGGTGGTGAACTCCCTCGCCGAGGCCTACGTCCATCCCGCCGTCGCCTGGCCCCGCCTGATCATGGACGGGGACCGCGCGGTCGGCTTCTTGATGGCCTTCCTCGACACCGACTGGCACGAGGACGGCGGCAGCGTCGTCCGCTCCGGTCTGTGGCGCCTGAACATCGCGGCGGAGGAGCAGGGGAAGGGATACGGCCGGTTCGCCGTGGAGTCGGTGGCCGAGGAACTCCGCCGCCGGGGCGCGACCGAGTTCCACGTCACCTGGGAACCGGGCGACCACGGCCCCGAGGGCTTCTACCTCGGCCTGGGCTTCCGCGAGACCGGCGAGGTCGTCGAGGGCGAGACGGTGGGCGTACTGGACCTGGGCTGAGCCCGCGGGCGTCGCGCCCGCTCACCCCTCACCCCAGTCCCGCGCGGCGTCGCGCCCAGCTCACGGTCAATCCGGTACGGGCGTCGCACACAGCTCACCGTCAGTCCGGTACGCGCGTCGCACACAGCTCACCGTCAGTCCGGTACAGACGTAGCGCCCCGCTCATCGTCAGTCCGGTACGCGCGTCGCGCCCCGCTCACCGTCAGTCCGGTACGGGCGTCGCGCCCCGCTCACCGTCAGTCCGGTACGCGCGTCGCGCCCCGCTCACCCCCAGTCCCGCGCGGAGCGCCCCCGCTTCGTCTCGGAGCGCTGCTTCTTCTCCCGCAGCCGGCGTTCGTTGATGCCGCGCGGGATGCGGGTCGGCCTGCGGGGCCTGGGCGGGGGCGCGGTGGCCTCGGCGAGCAGCGCCGCGAGGCGTACGGCGGCGGTCTCGCGGTTGCGCCACTGCGAGCGGTGCTCGGAGGCGCGGACCGTGACGACCCCGCCGGTCAGCCGCCCGGCCAGCCGCTCGAGCGCCCGCTGTTTCCACACCTCGGGCAGCGCCTCGGTGCGGGCGAGGTCGAAGCGCAGCTCGACCTGGGAGTCGCTGGTGTTCACGTGTTGTCCGCCGGGCCCGGACGACCGCGAGAAACGCCACATGAGCTCGGCCTCGGGCAGGGAGACGGAGCCGCGGATGGGATAGGGACCGGACATGCCGTACATGTTCCCGCCCCTGACCGGTCCACGTCATCCCAATATCCCGGATCTCGGGTAAAGAAAGTAAAGAGACCTGGAACCTCGCGTACCCCTCTCCACGTTAAAGGGGGTAGCTGTAGCTTCTAGCCGTACGTAAACGAGGGAAGGGACTCCCAACAATGGCTGTAAGCCTGTCCAAGGGTGGCAACGTCTCGCTCACCAAGGAGGCTCCGGGCCTGACCGCTGTCACCGTGGGCCTCGGCTGGGACGTCCGCACCACCACCGGCACGGACTTCGACCTCGACGCCTCGGCGATCGCGGTCAACACGCAGGGCAGGGTCTACTCGGACGGCCACTTCGTGTTCTTCAACAACAAGCAGACGCCGGACAACACCATCGTCCACACGGGTGACAACCGCACCGGTGAGGGCGCCGGCGACGACGAGGCGATCAACGTCAACCTCGCCGCCCTCCCGGCCGACATCGACAAGATCGTCTTCCCGGTGTCGATCTACGACGCCGAGAACCGCAGCCAGAACTTCGGCCAGGTGCGCAACGCCTACATCCGCATCGTCAACCAGGCCGGCGGCGCCGAGATCGCGCGCTACGACCTGTCGGAGGACGCGGCCACCGAGACCGCCATGGTCTTCGGCGAGCTGTACCGCAACGGCGCGGAGTGGAAGTTCCGCGCGGTCGGCCAGGGCTACGCCTCGGGCCTCGTGGGCATCGCCCAGGACTTCGGCGTCAGCGTCTGACGGACACCCGCATCCGCATCGGAGCCCCCGGCCGGCCGTAGGCCAGGCAGGCCGGGGGCTCCGGCGCGCGCAGGCCCGGCGCAGGGCCCGGGGCCCGGACCCAAGACCCAGGGCCCGGACTCACGGCCCGGACTCACGGCCCGGCTCGGGGCCGCCGCGGCTTGCCCTCCCCGTACAGCCAGTCCTCCCAGACCGCGCCGAAGTCCTCGTCCGGCGCCGACTTCTCCACGTAGGCCGTGAAGTCGCCGGTGTCCGCGGTGCCGTGACGGTGCTCCTGCGCCCACCCGCGCAGCAGGGCGGAGAAGGCGGTGTCGCCGACCGTCTGCCGGATCCGGTGCAGGACCATCGCGCCCCGCCAGTACACGGGGACGCCGGAGATGTGCGCCGCGTCCGGCGGATCGGCCGGCGGGAACGACCAGAGCGCCTCGTTCGACTCCGCGGCCGGAAAGTACTCGCCGGCGTACAGCGCGTCGAAGGTCCGCTGCGCGGTGTCGCCGCCGTGCTCCTCGTTCCACAGCCACTCCGCGTACGTCGCGAAGGCCTCGTTGAGCCACATGTCCCGCCAGGTCCGCGGCGTGACGGAGTTGCCGTACCACTGGTGGGCGATCTCGTGGACGAGCAGCCCGATGCCGGGGGCGCCGGGGAAGACGGGGCGGTTCTGGGTCTCCAGGGCGTATCCGGCGTCCCCGGGACGGTCGACGATCGCGCCCGCGGAGGAGAAGGGGTACGGGCCGAAGGTCCGCTCCGCCCACGCCACGACCTCGGGGATCCGGGCCAGGACCGCACGGCTCGCCTCCGCCTGCTCGGGGTCGACGGCCGTGTACACCGGCAGCCCGCCCGCGGTCGTCGCGCGGCCGATGTCGTACCGGCCGATGGCGAGGGTCGCGAGGTAGGTCGCCATCGGCTCGCCGACGCGCCACCGGTACGTCGTACGGTCCCCCTTCGTCTCCTCACCGGCCGGCTCTCCGTTGGACACCGCCCGCAGCCCCTTCGGCACGGTCACCGCGAGGCCGTACGTCGCCTTGTCGGAGGGGTGGTGGTTGCCCGGGAACCACGCCATCGACCCCGCCGGCTCCCCCAGCGCCAGCGCCCCGTCGGCGGTGCGCAGCCAGCCCTCCTCGGAACCGTCCGGGTCGGTGACGGTCACCGGGGCGCCGGAGTAGCGGACGGTGACGCGGAAACCCGCGTCCCGGCGGAGTGCGTCACGCGGACGGACGGTCAGCTCCTGTCCGGCGCGACTCCAGCGGGCGGTCGCGCCGTCGACGGTGACCGTCTCGACGTCCAGGCCCTCGAGGTCGAGGTTCAGCGCGGAGAGATCCCGTGTCGCCCGGGCGGTGATCGTCGCGGTGCCCGTGAGGTGGTGGGCGCCGGGGTCGTAGCCGAGGTCGAGGGCGTAGCGGAGGACGTCGTAGCCCTCGTTGCCGGCCTTCGGGAAGTACCGGTCCCCCACGCCTGACCGCCCGGCGGAGGCACGGGAACCCTCCCCGCACGCGGCCACCGACACCGTGAGCAGCACGGCGGCGGTCAGGGAAAGGGCGCGAGGGGGCCGGCGAAGGCGCACGCCGCGATCCTACGCAGCCGCACACCGGCCCCGGGCGGGGGCGCGCACCGGACCCCGACCGCCCGACGCCGGGTCTGCCGGGGTTTTCCGGCGTGACACCATCACACCCGTGCTCGACATCGGCTACGCCCTCTCCAACCGCTTCCCCGACCCCCCGCAGACCGACTACCGCCGCGCGGACGTCCGCGCCCTGCGGCACGATCTGTTCTGCGGTGACGTCTACCTCGCCGACACCGAGTCGGACCGTGAGGTGTCCACGGCCTGGGGATGGGTGCCGGTGCTCGACTTCGCGTGGGCGCTGTGCGACATCGTGGAGCGGATCGACCGGGACCCGGCGGGCTCCCGCGCCTCCCGCCCCCAGCGGGCCGAACTGGACTTCACCGAGTCCACCGACCGCCTGCTGTTCGAGCGCCGCTTCGGCTGGGTGGACATCGAGGCGGAGTGGCTGCCGGCAGCCGAGCCCCCGCTGGCCTTCTCCCACGCCGAACTCCGCCGCGAGTCCCGCGACTTCCTGCACGACCTCCTCGCCGACCTGACCGACCTGCACGAGGACCTCGGCGAGAACCCGGCGATCTGGAACCTCCAGGCCCGCTTCCCGAGGATCCCCTGACGGCCCTCGATCACCGCGATGAGAGCATCGTCCCCGGCAGTGGCGGCACGGGGAAAGGGAGAACGTGGCTGCGGGGCGGGCCCGTGCCCTACGGGATGAACCACCAAGTGTCCCCTCCGGCCGTCGTCCGTGACGGACCAGCCTCCTGGGCGAGGGCGACGGCGGGATCCGTCCGCCCCGGCGTGTCATCCGGAGGGACGACTCGGGCCGGGCACACCTCGTCCTCCGTGCGGTGGCCGAGGACTACCGGACGCGGACGGCCGACGTCGACCCCCGTCTCGTCAACGCCCTCATAGCACTGCACCAGTCCTTCGAACCGTCCGAAGGGGCCGGCGCGGGGGGCTGGTACGAGAACTAGGACCCCGGATGCCGAATGCCGGATTCCGTCCGCCCGAGCCCTCTCACCCCTCCACCCGGATGCCCAGCTCCCCCGCCAGCACCGGCGCCAGCTCCAGCAGTTGCCCCGTGCTGATCACCGCCCCCGACAGCCGGTCCACCCCCCTGGCGATCTCCAGCGACGCGGCCCCGCGCAGGTCCACGTCCCTGAGCGTGGCCCCGGTCAGGTCCGCGCCCTTCAGCGCGCAGTCCACGAACTCCACGCGCTCCAGCCGCGCCCCGCCGAAGTCCGGCTCGACCAGCACACAGCCCTCGAAGACGACGTCCTTGAGCCGGGCCGAGCGAAGATTCAGGAAGTCGATCTTTCCGCCGCGGATCAGCACCCGCTCCAGCACCGCCCCGTGCAACTGCGTCCCCCCGAGACGCGCGTCGGTCAGCTCGACATCACGCAGGGTCGCCCCCGACAACTCCGTGCCCACCCCCCGGACACCGGCGAGGACCGAGTCCAGCACCCGCGCACGGGACAGCCGCGTCTCGTCCAGCGCGCACCCCGTCAGCGCGCAGTCCATGAAACGCGCCCCGCCGCCGTCCTGCCCGGCGAAGTCCGCCTCCCGGAACTCCAGCCCGTCGTAGTCCCCGTCCGGCTCCAGCTCACCCCCCTCGTAGCGCTCCAGCGCGGGCAACCGCAGCTCCGGGCGCCGCGCCCCCCTCACTCCCGGACCGCCCACCGCTCTCCTCGCCATGACCCCATGCTGCACCCCACCACTGACAATCCCCCCGGCCTGCGAAAACGCCCGCGCATGTCACATTCCGGCGCCCTCGCCCCGTCCTCTTCACACAGCCGGAAGGCGACCCCGACCAAGGGAGACCCAGCCATGCACCACATCACCATCGTCGGCGGCGGCTTCGCCGGACTCACCGCGGCCATCACCGCGGCCGAGGCGGGGGCCAAGGTCACCGTCCACGAGGCCCACCACACCCTGGGCGGTCGCGCCCGCACCGCCGAGGGCCCGTACCGCACGAACGACGGACCGCACGCCCTCTACAACGGCGGCCCGCACTGGACCTGGCTCCGGCAGCGCGGCCTCATCGGCCCCCTCGCCCCGATCCCACCCCTGGAGGCGGCCCGGCTGCGGCTCCGCCACCGGGGCGCACTGCGCCGCACCCCGCCCTTCGCCCTGCTGAAGCTGCTGCGCCGCGGCAGCGCCGAGGCACCCGTCGACACCGACTTCCTCACCTGGGCCACCGAGATCGCCGGCGAGGAGGGCGCGCGAGCCGCCGCCCACTACGCCGCCGTCGCGCTGTTCCACCACGACCCGGGCTCCCTGTCCGCCGCGTTCGTGCAGGAACGCCTGCGCCGCGCCACCAAGCTGCCCCCGGAGGCCACCTACCCGCGCGGCGGCTGGGGCGGGCTCATCGACCGGATGGCCGCCCACGCCTGGAACCTGGGCGTGCGGATGGAGACCCTGTCCCGCGTCCACACCGTGCCCACCGACACCCCGGTCGTCGTCGCCACCTCGCTCGACGCGGCCCGCCGCCTCCTCGACGACCCCTCACTGACCTGGCCGAGCGGCCGTACCGTCCTGGTCGACCTCGCCGTACGCACCCGGCGCGGTGACGCGTTCGCCGTGTCCGACCTGGACGCACCGGGCTGGCTGGAACGGTTCACCGCCCAGGACCGCACCCTCGCCCCGGCCGGCGAACAGCTGATCCAGGGTCAGATCCCCATCGCCCCGCACGAGTCCAAGGCGGACGGCGTCGCCCGCGCGCAGGAGCTGCTGGACCTGGCCTTCGACGGCTGGCGGCGCCGGGTCACCTGGCGGCGCGACGCGGTCTCGGACGGCCGTACCGGCGCCGTGGACCTGCCCGGCACCAGCTGGCGCGACCGACCCGCCGTCGACCGCGGCGACGGCGTCTATCTCGCCGGTGACCAGATCGCCGCCCCGGGCGTGCTCTCGGAGGTCTCCTTCAACAGCGCCCTGACGGCCGTCTCCCTCGCCCTCGGCCGGCAGGAGCTTGACCTCAAGCGTGCTTGAGGTCGAAGAGTGGGAGCCGTAACGGGCGACACGGCCCGGCGACACGACCCACCGGGGGGATTCCCATGCACGCCATCCGTCTGCACACCTTCGGCCCGGCCGAGAACCTCACCTACGAGGAGGCCGAGGATCCGCGCCCGGGCCCGGGTCAGGTCCGCATCGCCGTCCGGGCAGCCGGTGTCCACCTCCTGGACACCGCCCTGCGCGAGGGCGTCCAGGGCCCGGCGCCGACCCCGGTCGACCTGCCGACGATCCCCGGCCGCGAAGTCGCCGGAGTGGTCGACGCACTCGGTGAGGGCACCCCCGCGAGCCTGCTCGGCCGGCGCGTCGTCGCCCACCTCGGATTCGTCCCCGGAGGCTACGCGGAACTGGCCGTCACCGACACCGACCGGCTGCACGAGATCCCGGAACGCCTCGACTTCGCCGAGGCCGTCGCCATGATCGGCACGGGCCGTACGGCGATGGGGATCGTCGGGTTCGCCGAACCGGGCCCCGGGGACCTGGTCGTCGTCCCGGCCGCGGCGGGCGGCATCGGCACCCTCCTCGTGCAGTACGCCGGGAACGCCGGCGCCACCGTCATCGGCCTGGCCGGCGGCCCCGCCAAGACGGAACGCGTGGCGGCGGGCGGCGCCGACGTCGCCGTCGACTACACCGACCCGCGCTGGCCCGAACGGCTCGACGCCCACCGGGGCAAGGTCACCCTCGTGTACGACGGGGTGGGCGGGGACATCGCCCGCGCGCTGATCGGTCTCCTCGCCCCCGGCGGCCGGCACATCGTGTTCGGCTGGTCGGCCCAGGGCATCGGCAGCGACAGCCCCTACCTCGTCGAGGGCGTCTCCACGAACGTCCTCGGCCCCGAGATGCTGAGGAAGGCCGGCGGCCCCAACCCCCTGCGCACCCTCGAACTGCGCGCCCTCACCGAGGCCGGCGAGGGCCGGCTCACCCCCGCCGTGCACCGCTTCCCGCTCTCCGAGGCCGCCGCCGCCCACCGGGCCCTGGAGAACCGGGGCACCACCGGAAAGGTCGTCCTGGAGCCGTAGGCGCACCCTTCGAATTCACCTGCCCGGGCCGCCGTACGCCGCTACCGTGCGAGGGGTGATCGACATCCCCGAGGAACTCGCCGCCTCCCAGGCCATGTTCAACAAGGAGGCGGGCCGGGCCTTCATCGCCGCCCTGCCGGACCTGACCGCGGACTTCCTGCACCGCTGGGACCTGCGCATCACCGGGACGCCCATGCACGGTGTGAGCGCCCTGGTCCTCCCCGTCGTCCGCGCGGACGGCACGCCGGCGGTGCTCAAGCTCCAGATCCGCGACCACGAGAGCGAGGGCGAACCGATCGCCCTGCGCCTGTGGAACGGCGACGGGGCGGTCCGCCTGCTGGACCACGACGAGCCCACCGGCACCATGCTCCTGGAACGCCTCGACGCCTCCCGGATGCTCGCGCACCAGCCCGACGTCCACGAGGGCGTCCTGGTGATCGCCCGCCTGCTCGCCCACCTCCACACCACTCCCGCACCCGGCGGCATGCGCCACCTCCGCGACATCGCCGCCGCCATGCTGGAACGGACGCCCCAGGCCCTGGAACGCATCCCGGACCCGGAGGCCCGCCGCCTCGTCGCCGACTGCGCCGCCGCGGTACGGGAGGTCGCCGACGAGCCCGGCGACCGCCTCCTGCACTGGGACCTGCACGACGAGAACGTCCTCGCCGCGGACCGCGCCCCCTGGCTCGCCATCGACCCCAAGCCCCTGGCCGGCGACCCCGGCTTCGACCTCTGGCCCGCCCTGGGCAACAACTTCGACCCCGACGACATCGGCTGGCGCTTCGACGCCATGACTGACGTTCTGGGCCTGGACCGCGCGCGTGCGCGCGCGTGGACGTACGGGCGGGTGCTGCAGAACTGCCTGTGGGAGATCGAGGACGGCCGCCCGCTGGACGGCAACGACCTGGAGATCGCCCGCCGTCTGCGCGGCCGTGCGGCATAGGAGCTGCGCGACAGAAGGGGTCGTACGGTGCGCAAGCGGCTCTACGGCACAGAAAATCCCGGGCCGGAGAAGACGCGGCCCGGGATGTGCTGGAGCCCCCTGTCGGATTCGAACCGACGACCTGCTGTTTACAAGACAGCTGCTCTGACCATCTGAGCTAAGGAGGCACCGCGCGGCGCGCGCGAAGGCTGCTCCACTGTACACAGTGCGGGTTTCGCCGAGCCACGCACTCGTGGGAGTGATCGCCCCCGGAGCAGTGGAGGCGCCGTCGGCAGCGGTCACCTCCGCGATCGAAAGTTTCCACGAAATTCACAGCCCGGGAAGTACTGACAGACGAGGTGAACGCCAGGTACCGTCCTGAGCCAGTTCACTCGTGTGGACCACACCACAACGGAACACCCGTCGTGGCATCACCTTCCTACTCGGATCGTCCGGCACGTTCCTGCCGGTAGAAGGGGACCATTCACCATGGCCACTGTCACGTTCGACAAGGCGACCCGGGTCTACCCCGGCTCCACCAAGCCCGCCGTCGACGCCCTGGAAATCGACATCGCGGACGGCGAGTTCCTCGTCCTCGTCGGCCCGTCCGGCTGCGGCAAGTCCACCTCGCTCCGCATGCTCGCGGGGCTCGAGGACGTCAACGGCGGTGCCATCCGCATCGGCGACCGCGACGTCACGCACCTGCCGCCCAAGGACCGGGACATCGCCATGGTGTTCCAGAACTACGCGCTCTACCCGCACATGTCGGTCGCCGACAACATGGGCTTCGCGCTCAAGATCGCCGGTGTCAACAAGGCGGAGATCCGGCAGAAGGTCGAGGAGGCCGCGAAGATCCTCGACCTGACCGAGTACCTGGACCGCAAGCCGAAGGCGCTCTCCGGTGGTCAGCGCCAGCGTGTCGCCATGGGCCGCGCCATCGTGCGTGAGCCGCAGGTGTTCCTCATGGACGAGCCGCTGTCCAACCTGGACGCCAAGCTCCGTGTGTCCACCCGTACGCAGATCGCGTCGCTCCAGCGCCGTCTGGGCATCACCACCGTCTACGTCACCCACGACCAGGTCGAGGCCCTGACCATGGGTGACCGTGTCGCGGTCCTCAAGGACGGTCTGCTCCAGCAGGTCGACACCCCGCGCAACATGTACGACAAGCCCGCGAACCTCTTCGTCGCCGGCTTCATCGGCTCCCCGGCCATGAACCTCATCGAGGTCCCGATCGCCGACGGCGGTGTGAAGTTCGGCAACTCGGTGGTGCCGGTGCAGCGTGACGCGCTGGCCTCCGCCACCGACAAGAGCGTCACCGTGGGTGTCCGCCCGGAGCACTTCGACGTGGCCGGTCCCGACTCCGACCAGGGTGTCACCGTGACCGTCAACGTCGTCGAGGAGCTGGGCTCCGACGCGTTCGTCTACGGCACCGCCCAGGTCGGCGGCGAGTCCAAGGACCTCGTGGTCCGTGTCGGCGGCCGTGACGTCCCGGAGAAGGGCAGCCAGCTGAACGTCGTGCCGCGCGCGGGCGAGACCCACGTGTTCTCGACGTCGACCGGTGCGCGCCTGTCCGACTGACGCAGAATGTCCCGAAGGGCCCCGCAGACCACTGCGGGGCCCTTCGCATGGTCGACAAACACCCCGGCACAACGGTCATTTCGAGCAGTGACGTCAACATGCCACCGCAGAATCAAGGTTGCCTGTCCCCCGTACCGGTGACGGAATGTTTTACCTCGGCTACCGGGCGCTACCCTCACTCGCGTGAAGCACTCCACTAACCCTCAGACGCGACGCGGCCGGGGCCCCGCCCGCCGGATCGGCCGCTCCCTCGCCCTCGTCCTGCCCGTCGTCCTGGTGCTCTCCGGCACCCTCGCGGTCGCGGGAGTCAACTGGTCGGGGACCTCCTCTAGCCCCATGCTCACCGCGGCGGACACCTCCGACTCCGGAGCCCCGTCACGGGCCGGCGCCCGCGCGCCGCACGAGGTGCTGCGCGACGCGCTGCTCGTCGAACTGCAGGAGGAGAACCCGGGCGTGGCCCTCACCCACCTGCAGCAGGCGGTGAACGACCGCCCGTCCCTGGCGAAGCACTGCGCCTCCATCGCCCGCTCCCTCGGCAAGGCCGCGGTCCGCGTCTACGGCCCCACCAAGGCCCAGTCCTACGCCCGCCCGGTCTGCGACACCTCCTTCGCCTCGGGCGTCGTCACCGCCGACCGCTGACCACCCGGCTCCCGGCACAGCCCCGGGGGGCCACCCGCCGCCTCCCGGCCCCACCCACGGGCCCCGCCCACCCGCCCCACCGCCCCCGTCCCACACGCTGCACCGCCCCGTCCCACACCCTGCACCGCCCTCCCGGCACCCTGCACCCCGCACCGCCCCCGGGTCACCCGTCGACGCCCATCACCACCCGCGGCCCACCCCGCACCCCCGCACCCCCTCCCTCGCGGAGGCAGCCGCCGCTCCGCGCTCGCGCCCCGGGGTGCCACGTACAGTTCGGGCATGACCGATCCGCGTGCCGTGTCCCGCCCCGTGCAAGCCGTCGTCCTGGCCGGCGGCCAGGGCTCCCGGCTTCGTCCGTACACCGACGACCGGCCGAAGCCGATGGTCGAGATCCCCGGCACGGGAACCCCGATCATCGGCCATCAGCTCTCCTGGCTCGCGGAGGAGGGCGTGACGGACGTGGTGATCTCCTGCGGGCACCTCGCCGAAGTACTGCAGAAGTGGCTGGAGACCGCCGATCTGCCCGTCTCCGTCACCACCGTCGTCGAGTCGGAGCCCCTCGGCCGCGGCGGCGGCCTGAAGTACGCCGCCGCCCGCCTCCCCCACCCGGACCGGCCCTGGTACGCCACCAACGGCGACATCTGGACCCGTTTCTCGCTGCGCGACATGGCGGACTTCCACACCGAGCGGGACGCCGTCGCGACCCTCGCCCTGGCCCGCCCGCGCATCCCGTGGGGCGCGGTGCGCACGGACGGTTTCGGCCACATCACCGACTTCATCGAGGCCCCGCCGTCGACCTTCGAGATCAACGCGGGTGTGTACGTCTTCTCCCCCGAGTTCGCCGGCCTGCTCCCGGAGCGCGGCGACCACGAGCGCACCACGTTCCCGCGTCTCGCGCGTGAGCGGCGCCTGGCCGGGTTCCCGATCCCCCAGGGCTCCTACTGGCGGGCGATCGACACCGCCAAGGACCTGACGGAGGCCGCGAAGGAGCTCGCCGCGCAGGGCCGCTGACGCGAGGTCACCCGGGTACGGAAATGGGGTCCCGCACGTCGTCCGTGCGGGACCCCACTGTCGTACCCGGGTGACCGCCCTACCCCAGGAGGCCGCCCACCAGGCCCGGCTTCCCGGAGGAGCTGCCGCTGTCCCCGCTCGGGGTGCCGCCGGAGGAACTGCCGCCCGAGCTCGGGCCGGAGCTGGTGCTCGGGGCCTCGCCGCCCGGGGAGGACTGCTGGGGCGGGACCTGACCGGCGCTGCCCTGGGTCTGGCTGGGAGCGTCCGTGACCGCGCCCGCCCCCTGGGTCGCCCCGGGGGTGGTGGTCCCGGCGGACGGACTCGCCGTGCCCGAGGAGGCGCCCCGGGTGGGCGAGGTGGAGGCGGACGGGGTGCGCTTCTCCGGCCGGCGCTCGCCGGACTCCTCCGGCAGCGGGGAGCCCGGAAGCTCGTTGCGCGGGGCCTCGCCGGGGCCCGGGACGACCACCCGGTCGGCGTCACGGACGGCGTCACCGAGCAGTGAGCCGACGAGCATGGTGAGCCCGCAGACCAGGGCGGTCACGAGGGCGCCACGGCGCAGGACGTAACGGCGCAGGTCCCAGATGTGGGCGCGGGGACCGAGCCGGCGCCAGGCACCGCCCGCGAGACGCCCGTCGACGGAGTAGACGGGGGCGCCCGCGATGATCAGTGGCGACCAGGCGGCGAGGTAGATGATGTCGGGCGTCTCGTAGGCGGGGACGCTCTTCCAGCTGACGGTGACCAGCAGCGCCGCGGAGAGCGTCGCGCCGATGACGGCGGCCACCCGCTGCCAGCAGCCGAGGACGGTCAGGACCCCGACGACGACCTGGGCGAAGGCGATGGCCAGCCCGGAGCCGATGGGGTGCTCGAGGGCGAACTGGCGCAGTGGCTCGGCGACGTCCCACGGGTGCAGGGTGTGCAGCCACTTGACCATGGAGCCGCGCCCGCCGCCCTCGAAGTAGAGCGGGTCGCAGAGCTTGCTCATCCCGGCGTAGACGGAGATGCCGCCGAGGAAGACGCGCAGCGGGAGCAGGACGACGCCGAGGTTCATCCGGCGGCCGGGGTAGTAGGCGTGCCGGGCGGGGTCGTCGCCGTGCCGCCTGCCGCGCCGGTCGGTGACCTCGAACTCGTCGTCGCGGACGGGCCCTTCGTCACCGGGGCCGGCGTGGGCGGGTGTGTGTCCGGACGCGTATCCGGGCCCGTAGCCCGGTTCGTCGTAGGCGCTGCCGACCGTGCGCATCGGGGGCAGCAGGGGCCCGTCGGCGTGGCGGCGCTGGGCGCCGACGAACGGGGTTTCGAGGGTCTGGGTGGCCGGGTCGTCGCCGTAGTCGTACCCGCCGCCCGCGCGCGGCATGGCCTGGGTGGCTCCCGTGTCGGTGAGCGGCTCGTCGGCGTGGCGGACGCCTTCGTGCTGCCGCACGGCCTGGAGCAGTCGGTGGGCGCCGGTGTCGTCGGGGGCGGAGCGCCCGCTCCAGACGACGGGACGGCGGCGGGTGGCGGCCGGTCCCGCCGTGCCCATGGTGGTGACGACGGGAATGCGGGCGGTGTCCTCGGCGGCACTCACGTGCCGTGCGATCCGCGGCGACGAGGCGCGCCGCGCCGAGACGCCCAGCTGCACGCGGAAGCTGGCGTGATTGACGATGACCTGCGCCGGATCGCTCGGCACCTTCACCATGCTCAGCGCGGGAGCGTCGTCGATTCCCGACGAGCGGTCCCCCGTGGGTGTGCGGGGTGTTCTGGTGTCCACACTCATCTAACCGAGTGACAGGGCGTTAGGACACTGCCTTGACCCGCCGGATGTGTCCGGACCGCGTCAAGCTTGTCCGGACCGCCCGGAACACACCCTGCGGGTGACCCCGCCGAACATCCGTTCAGCTCCGTCGGCGCGCCGCCTCGTACAGCACGATCCCCGCCGCCACACCGGCGTTGAGCGACTCGGCACCGCCCGGCATCGGGATCCGCACCCGGAAGTCGCACGTCTCGCCGACCAGCCGGGACAGCCCCTTGCCCTCGCTGCCGACGACGATGACGACCGGACCGTCCAGCGCGTCCAGCTCACCGATCTCGGACTCCCCGTCGGCGGCCAGACCGACGACCGCGATCCCGGCCTTCTTGTACGCCTCCAGCGCCCGCGTCAGGTTGGTGGCGCGGGCGACCGGCGTACGGGCGGCCGTACCGGCGGACGTCTTCCAGGCACCGGCGGTCATCCCGGCGGCGCGCCGCTCGGGGACGACGACACCGTGACCGCCGAAGGCGGAGACGGAGCGCACGACCGCGCCGAGGTTGCGCGGGTCGGTGACGCCGTCGAGGGCGACGATCAGCGGGTCCTTGCCCTCGTCGTGGGCGCCCGCGACCAGGTCCTCGGGGTGCGCGTACTCGTACGGCGGGACCTGGAGCACCAGGCCCTGGTGGTTCAGCCCGTTGGTCATGCGGTCGAGTTCGGGACGCGGCGCCTCCATCAGGTTGATGCCGCCGCGCTCGGCCGCGAGCTGGAGCGCCTCGCGCACCCGCTCGTCGTTGTCGATGAACTGCTGCACGTACAGCGTGGAGGCGGGCACGCCTCCACGCAGCGCCTCGACGACCGGGTTGCGGCCGACGACGAGTTCGGAGGCGGATCGGCCGCCGCCGCGCCGCTGCGGGGTGCGGCCCGTGGCGCGGCGCACCTTCGCCTGGGCGGCGCGCTGCTTGGCGTGCCCCTTGCGCATCTCGGCGGGCGGCGTCGGCCCCCTGCCTTCGAGGCCCCGGCGTCGCTGGCCGCCACTGCCGACCTGCGCGCCCTTCTTGCCGGACATGCGGCGGTTGTTCGCGGCCATGAGGTATCCGTCTCCGTGAAGTCGTGTGTGTGTGGGTGCGTGCGTGTGCGGGTGCGTCTGTGCGTACGTCTGTGCAGTCTGCCTCTGCAGTGTGCCGCCCGGAGGCCCGGGCGGCACAGTCGATCTTCGTCGGCCGGGGCTCCTCAGCGCGGGCCGAGGCTCCAGCGGGGCCCCTGCGGACCGTCCTCGATGACCAGACCGGACTGGTTGAGCCGGTCACGGATGGCGTCCGCGGTGGTCCAGTCCTTGCGGCCCCGGGCCGCCTCGCGCTGGTCGAGGACGAGGCGTACGAGGCTGTCGACCACGCCGTGCAGGTCGTCGCCGCGGTCGCCCTCGCCGGCCCACTGCGGGTCCAGCGGGTCGAGGCCGAGCACGCCGAGCATGGCGCGGACCTCGGCGAGGCGGGCGACGGCCGCGTCCTTGTCGTCGGCGGCCAGCGCGCTGTTGCCCTGCCGGACGGTGGTGTGCACGACGGCGAGCGCCTGCGGGACGCCCAGGTCGTCGTCCATCGCCTCGGCGAACGCGGGCGGCACCTCGGCGGACGGCTCGACCTGCCGCCCGGCGAGTTCCGCGGCGCGCTGCACGAAGCCCTCGATCCGCGCGAACGCGGAGTCGGCCTCGCGCAGGGCCTCCTCGCTGTACTCGATCATCGAGCGGTAGTGCGGGGTGCCGAGGTAGTAGCGCAGCACGACGGGCCGCCAGCGCTTGACCATCTCGCTGACGAGCACCGAGTTGCCGAGCGACTTCGACATCTTCTCGCCACTCATGGTGACCCAGGCGTTGTGCACCCAGTACCGGGAGAACTCGTCGCCGTAGGCCTTGGCCTGGGCGATCTCGTTCTCGTGGTGCGGGAAGATCAGGTCGAGGCCGCCGCCGTGGATGTCGAAGGCGCTGCCGAGGTACTTGTGCGCCATCGCCGAGCACTCCAGGTGCCAGCCCGGACGGCCGCGGCCCCACGGCGTCTCCCAGCTCGGCTCGCCGGGCTTGGCCGCCTTCCACATGGCGAAGTCGCGCGGGTCCCGCTTGCCGGTCTCGCCCTCCCCGGACGGCTGGAGCAGGTTGCCGAGTTCCTGGTTGGACAGCCTCAGGTACTCGGGGAACGAGGTGACCGCGAAGTAGACGTTGCCGTCGGCCTCGTAGGCGTGCCCGCGCTCGATGAGGCCGCGCATCATCTCGACCATCTCGGTGATGTGGCCGGTGGCGCGCGGCTCGTAGGTCGGGGGCAGGCAGCCGAGGGCCTGGTAGCCGTCGGTGAAGGCGCGCTCGTTCTCGTAGCCGATGGACCACCAGGCGCGGCCCTGCTCGGCGGACTTGGTGATGATCTTGTCGTCGATGTCGGTGACGTTGCGGATGAACGTCACCTCCAGGCCGCGGTACTCGAACCAGCGGCGCATGATGTCGAAGTTCAGCCCCGAGCGGATGTGCCCGATGTGGGGCGCCGCCTGCACGGTGGCACCACACAGGTAGATCGAGACGCAACCCGGCCGGAGCGGGGTGAAGTCACGGATCTGCCGGGCGCTGGTGTCGTACAGGCGAATAGTCACGGGTCCAGGGTAGTAGGCGCGGGGGCGTGCGCGGTGCGTCCGGCGCTTTCGACGACGTATGTCACGTGCGGGCCGGCCGGCCCGGTCGCGCCCGCCCGGCGGAGCCGCATGCCGGCACGGCCCCGCGCCCCTTTCCGGTCGGACCGCTCACGCTTCCCGTACGACCAGGGCTGTCGCCACCGCCATGAGGCCCTCTCCCCTTCCGGGGAAGCCGAGGCCGTCCGTCGTGGCGCCCGAGACCGAGACCGGGGCGCCCGCTGCCTCGGAGAGGATCTTCTGGGCTTCCTCCCGGCGCTTGCCGATCTTGGGGCGGGGGCCGACCACCTGGACCGCGATGTTGCCGATCCGGAAGCCCGCCTCCCGCACGATCCGCGCGGCCTCGGTCAGCAGCGCCACGCCGGAGGCGCCGGACCACTCGGGCCGCCCGGTGCCGAAGTGCTGTCCCAGGTCGCCGAGGCCGGCGGCGGAGAACAGGGCGTTGCAGGCGGCGTGGGCGACGACGTCCGCGTCGGAGTGTCCGGCCAGGCCGGGTCCCTCGCCCTCCCACTTCAGGCCGGCGCACCACAGCTCCCGGCCGTCCTCGAAGGCGTGGATGTCGGTGCCGATGCCGACCTGCGGGAGCACCGGGAGCGGCTCAGAAGCCATCGTTGAGCCTCCTGCGGGCCAGTACCGCCTCGGCGAGGATCAGGTCGAGGGGGCGGGTGACCTTGAAGGCCTCCTCGTGCCCGGGGACGGTGACGACGGCCCGGCCGAGCTGTTCGACCATGCTCGCGTCGTCGGTGACGTTGTCCTTCACCGTCCGGTGCGCGCGCTCCAGCGTGGCCCGGTCGAAACCCTGCGGGGTCTGCACCGCCCGCAGCAGCGACCGGTCCGGTGTGGCGACCACGGATTCCGGCTCGCCGGGGCCGGCGGCGGGCTCGACCTGCTTGACGGTGTCGGCGAGCGGCAGCGCGGGGACGACGGCGGGCGCGCCGTCGCGTACGGCCCCGATGACGGCGTCGACGGTGTCCACCGGGACGAGCGGGCGGGCCGCGTCGTGCACCAGGACGATGTCGTAGCCGGGCGGCAGCGCGTCCAGGCCGAGCCTCACGGACTCCTGGCGGGTCCCGCCGCCGGGGACCACGAGGAAGTCGGTGCGGTCGGGCAGCGCGTGCGCGTCGAGCAGGCTCTTGACCTCGGCGGCGCCGTCGGGCGGGGCCACGACCACGACCAGGGAGACGGCGCGGGAGTCGGCCATCGCGCGGACCGCGTGGATCAGCATGGGGGTGCCGCCCAGCGTGCGGAGCGCCTTGGGGACGCCCGGTCCCAGGCGTACGCCCCGGCCGGCGGCCGGGATCACGGCCGCCGTGCGGGCGGCCGTACGGCCGGACGCGGGGTGCGGCGACGACGGGGGAAGCTGATCGTCAGACATCGGTTCCTGTCAGGTTTGTGTGCTCGGCCTACGTGGGTATGGCCTGGGCGTACCCGCTGCTCCCCGAGCGGGGGAGTGCCGGGCGTGACGCTCTGACCAGCCCTTCCGTGACTCTGGTCGAGTCGACCGCCCGGGACCGGCACGCCAGGGGTGGGGACGTGAGTGATGACACATTCCCCGGCACGCCGCAAGTGCAGCGTACGGACGTACGGCGTCCGGGTACGAACATGCCGCAGCGCCCGGCGACATCCATGATGTCATCGGGCACCGCGGCATTTCGATGCGCTGAGTGTTGCCTCGACGTGCTCGGTACTGCCTCGATCCGCCTCATCCGCTGAGCGCCGAGCGAACGAAGCGGTGCCTCAGGAGGCGAGCACCTCGTCGAGCAGGGCCTCGGCCTTGTCCTCGTTGGTGTTCTCCGCGAGGGCGAGCTCGCTGACCAGGATCTGACGCGCCTTGGCGAGCATGCGCTTCTCACCGGCGGAGAGTCCGCGCTCGCGCTCACGACGCCACAGGTCACGCACGACTTCCGCGACCTTGATGACATCGCCCGAAGCGAGCTTCTCCAGGTTTGCCTTGTAACGACGGGACCAGTTCGTGGGCTCCTCGGCATACGGCGCGCGCAGCACCTCGAAGACCCGGTCCAGCCCGTCCTGACCGACCACATCACGCACGCCGACGAACTCCGCATTGTCCGCTGGCACACGTACCGTCAGGTCACCCTGGGCGACCTTCAGCACCAAGTAGGTCTTGTCCACGCCTTTGATCTGGCGAGTTTCGATAGCCTCGATCAGCGCGGCCCCGTGATGGGGATAGACCACGGTGTCGCCAACCTTGAACGTCATGTGACAGGTACCCCTTCCGTGGCTATCCAGGGTAACACGGATACGGCGTCTTCTGAATGGCGTTTTCGCAGGTCAGGGCCATTCTCGGGGCTTGACAACAGCAACATGAACGTGCTTCGGACGCCGAGCGGAAGCAGGTATTCGCAGGTCGGAGCGGCTCTCCGGGGCAAGCGAAACGCACACGTTACAGGCGTCCGAAGCAGTACACGAGTGACCAAATGTCCCCGTATGTCCGGTTGCAAGTGCTCGAGTTCCGCTACTCCGTTCGGTGAGCGGAGCCGGGTTCCGGCCGAATCCGGAATTGATCACACGGTGTGAGGATCGGCGCCGGTGATCAATTCCGCAGCCTCCCGCTCATTCCTTCACGGGAAATGCGCGAACAGGTGAATGACACGGAAGTGCGGCGCCCAAGCGACGTCGGTTTACTAACGAGTCACTTGTGGCTCATGAGACTGCCGAGACCGGGGAGACCGGGGAGACTTCAGGGATCGCGGATACGGACCGCCGGTGATCGAGTGACGCCGCCGGTGATCGAGTGACACCGGGCCGGCCCGGGGACGCCTTCCGGGGCGAACGCCGGAGGTCTCGGGGAGGGTCGGGTGCGGACGCGCGGGAGCGGCTCGGTAACCTGAGGGCGCTGACAGACACTTAAGGCGGCTTTACCGGGTCGCCAAACGCTCGAGTCAAGGAGTTGCCTCCGCCGTGAGCAGCAGCCTTCGACGCGGCGCCCTCGCCGCCGCCGCCATCGCGTTCTCGATCGCCTCGCTCTCCGCGTGCGCGGCCGGCAACAACGCCCAGACCCTGGAGATCAAGCCGGACAACGCAGCGACGACCGTCGGTGACATCAAGGTCCAGAACGCCATGGTCATCACCCAGCCGGACCTGGAGTCCACCGGCCCGGCCGTGATCGCCGCCACGCTGTTCAACGAGGGCCGCACCGCCCAGACGCTGGAATCGGTCACCGTCCCCGGCACCGGCAAGACCGCCGAGCTGACCCCCGCCGAGGGCGGCAGCCTGACCATCCCGGCCGGCGGTTCGCTGATCCTCGGCGGCAAGGGCAACACCTCCGCGGTCCTGCCCAGCAGCCGTGAGGCCGTCCAGGACGGCAACGCGCAGAAGATCACCTTCACCTTCAGCCAGGCCGGTGACGTGAGCCTGCGTGCGTTCGTCTACCCGGCCGAGCACTTCTTCAGCGACTGGGGTCCGAGCGAGGTCCCGGCCGCGCCGGGCGCCTCGGCGGAGCCCTCCGGGGAACCGGCCGACGGGACCACGGGCGAGGCCGCGGACGGGGCGACGGGCACCCCGGGCGACGCCGAGTCCGCCGGGACGGGCGAGTCGACGGAGACCGGCGCCCCGTCGGGCACCCCGTCCGACGCGGCCTCCGCGAGCCGGCAGGCCGGCCACTGAGCGGTCGTACGACAGACGTGACGAAGGGCGGGACCCCGCACAGGGGTCCCGCCCTTCACCGTCCTACGGCCGGCAGGCCTACCGCCCGAAAGGCTCAGGCCCGGCCGGCTTACGGCTCGAACTTGTAGCCGAGACCGCGCACCGTCACCAGGTAGCGCGGCGCGCCCGGGTCCGGCTCGATCTTGGCGCGCAGCCGCTTGACGTGGACGTCGAGGGTCTTGGTGTCGCCCACGTAGTCGGCGCCCCAGACCCGGTCGATGAGCTGCATCCGGGTCAGCACCCGTCCGGCGTTGCGCAGCAGCATCTCCAGCAGGTCGAACTCCTTGAGCGGCAGGTCGACCTTGGTGCCGCCCACGGTGACCACGTGCCGGTCGACGTCCATCCGGACCGGACCGGCCTCCAGGGCCGCGGGTGTCACCTCCTCGGGCTCGCCGCGCCGGCGCAGTACGGCGCGGATACGGGCGACCAGCTCGCGGGAGGAGAACGGCTTGGTGACGTAGTCGTCGGCCCCTATTTCCAGGCCGACCACCTTGTCGATCTCGCTGTCCTTGGCGGTCACCATGATGACGGGGACGTTGGAACGGCCGCGCAGCTGACGGCACACCTCGGTGCCCGGCAGGCCGGGCAGCATCAGGTCGAGGAGGACGAGGTCGGCGCCGTTGCGCTCGAACTCGTCGAGTCCGTCGGGCCCGGTGGTCGCGACCGCGACCTCGAAGCCCTCCTTGCGGAGCATGTACGACAGGGCGTCGGAGAAGGACTCCTCGTCCTCGACGACGAGCACTCGGGTCACGGAAGGACCTCCGGGGAGGGAAGCGTTTCGTACGCGGATGGATCGGAAGAGTGGGGGGATGAGTGGGCCGACCGTCCGGCCTCGCCGTCGAGGCCTTCGGTTTCGTCCCGGTGGGACATCTGATGGGCGCGGTCGCGGGCCGCACCGGCCTCCGGCAGCCGCAGGGTGAAAGTGGAGCCCTGGCCTTCGGCGCTCCACACCGTGACCTCGCCGCCGTGCGAGGCGGCCACGTGCTTCACGATCGCGAGGCCCAGCCCCGTGCCGCCGGTGGCACGGGAGCGGGCCGGGTCGACACGGTAGAAGCGCTCGAAGATGCGCTCCTTGTCCTTGTCGGAGATACCGATGCCCTGGTCGGTCACCGCGATCTCGATCAGGTCCCCGCCGGGCTGCGCGACCGTGCGGGCCGCGATGCCCACGCGGGTACGGGCGGGTGAGTAGTTGACGGCGTTCTCGACGAGGTTGCCGAGCGCGGCGGCGAGCTGGCCGCGGTTGCCCCATACACGCAGGTCGGCGGCGCCGCCCGCCCGTCGCCCGCCATCGCCCTGATCGAGCCCTTCGGGCGCCAGGACGTTCGAGGCCATGGTGATCTCCTTGGTGCCCGCCGCGTGCCGGCAGCGGTCGATGGCCTCGGCGACCAGTTCGTCGACGCGGATGGGCTCGGCGTCCTCCAGCGGGTCGTCGTTCTGGACCCGGGAGAGGTCGATGAGCTCCTGCACCAGGTTGGTGAGCCGGGTCGCCTCGATCTGCATCCGGCCGGCGAAACGCTCCACGGCCTCGGGATCGTCGGCCGCGTCCATCACGGCCTCGGAGAGCAGCGAGAGCGCGCCGACGGGGGTCTTGAGCTCATGGCTCACATTGGCGACGAAGTCGCGTCGTACCGCCTCGATGCGGCGGGCCTCGGTGAGGTCCTCCACGAGCAGCAGAACGAGCCGGGAGCCGAGCGGCGCCACCCGCGCGGACACCGCGAGGGCCTCGCCGCGTCCGGTCCCCCGGCGGGGCAGGTCCAGCTCGACCTGGCGTATCTCGCCGTCGCGCCGGGTGTCGCGGGCCATCTGCAGCATGGGCTCCACGGCGAGCTTGCCGCCGCGGACCAGTCCGAGGGCGTACGCGGCGGAGCTGGCCTTGACCACGCCGTCGGCCTCGTCGAGGACGACGGCGGACGAACGCAGCACGGACAGGACGGTGTCCACGCCCGGCGGAAGCACCGGGTCCGTGTGCAGGGAGGTACGGGTGGGGCGCCTCTGTTCGCGCTCGCTGAAGCGGAACGCCAGCATGGCGATGACGCCGGTGAGTACTCCGGCGATCGCTGCCACTGCGGCGACTGCCGCGTTCACGTCCATGCGTCCAGGTTAGGCATGGCCCGGCCGGTGCCCACAGCCGTGGGCGGGCGAGCTCGAACACTCGTCGCCCAGAGTTCACCTTGGAGCCAGGGATGGTTCATTTGAGGTGATGGAATCGGTCGCGTACGGGACGGAACGTGGGAGCGTGGGGAGGAGCCCCGGCCCCTGAAGCCGAACAGAAGCACGAGAGGAACCCTGATGCGGGACGCGTACCACGAGGAACTTGATTCGATCGGCGACGGTCTGGTGGAGATGGCCCGGCTGGTCGGGTCGGCGATCGGGCGCGCCACGACCGCCATCCTCGACGCCGATCTGAAGCTGGCGGAGAGCGTGATCGAGGCCGACCAGAAGGTCGACGAACTCCAGCACGACCTGGAGGCCCGGGCCATCGCCCTGCTGGCACGCCAGCAGCCGGTGGCGACCGACCTGCGGATAGTCGTCACCTCCCTGCGGATGTCGGCCGACCTGGAACGCTCCGGGGACCTCGCCCAGCACGTGGCGAAGCTCGCGCGGCTGCGCTACCCGTCGCGTGCGGTCCCGCAGGACCTCCACGCCACCATCCTGGAGATGGGCCAGCTCGCCCAGCGTCTGATGGCGAAGGCGGCCGAGGTGATCATCACCAAGGACGTCGACCTGGCGCTCCAGCTGGAGCAGGACGACGACGCGATGGACCTGCTGCACCGCACCCTCTTCCAGCACCTGATCGACGAGCGCTGGAAGCACGGCATCGAGACGGCCGTCGACGTCACGCTGCTGGGCCGCTACTACGAGCGCTTCGCCGACCACGCGGTCTCCGTCGCCAAGCGGGTGGTGTACCTGGTCACCGGCGAGCACGCGGACGAGATCCAGGCGGACCTCCAGCCGGAGATCCAGGCGGTGCCGGGGGCCGAGGGCGCCTGACCGCCCGATGACCGGGGGTTCCCTCGCGCGGGCCCGAACGAACCCGCGCGAAGGGGCCCGGCCGGGGCGCCACGAGCCTCAATGCGCCGTTGACGCGCCCAGCGGGGCGGGCATCCCATGGACGCAGGCACCAGCCTCCAGGAGGGTCCCATGGCCGAATCGCCCCGCACGACACCCGACCCCGCGCAGGAACGCGAGACCGAGCAGCCCGCCGACATCAGGAACCTCATGCTGATCGCCGCCTGCGGCTGCGGCTCGGGCTGCGGCTGCGGGTGCCAGTCGGGCAACCCCTGCCAGTGCGGCTGACGCCGTACGCTCACGGCCCGCTGCGAACCGAAGTCCCCGGCACCCAGGACGGGCGCCGGGGACTTCGGCATGCCGGTGGGTGCGCGCGGGCGCAGCATGGGAGGTACGGGGAAGGTACGCAACCCGAAAGGAGGCGCGAGCCATGGCTCAGTTCATGGACGTCCACCACGGAATGCGGGGCATCACGGAGGACCAGCTGCGGGAGGCCCATGAGGCCGACCTCGCGATACAGCAGGAAGAGGGAGTCCACTTCCGGCAGGCGTGGGCGGACCCGGAGTCCGGCACGGTCTACTGCCTCTCCGAGGCACCCTCCTCGGACGCGGTCCAGCGCATTCACGAACGCACCGGCCACAAGGCCGACGAGATCCACGCGGTGCCGCTGAGGGTCTGAGCGGGACGAGCGGCATGGGCGTGCCGAGCGGATCCCCGCCGGGGGCCGGCGCTTCTCAGGACGCGCTGACCTCCGGCGTACCGCGCACCACTTGGGCCCCTTCCGCGACCGCTTGCTTCTCCTCCTCCGGCAGCCGCCGCATCAGCAGCCCGTACCCGAGGCCGGCCACCGTGCCGACGACGGCGCACATCCCCCACAGCCACTCGGCGCCGAACCGGTCGATGACGAACCCCGACATCAGCGGGGCGATCAGGGCGGCCACGGCCCAGGACATGGTGTACATGCCCTGGTAGCGCCCGCGCCCGTGCACCGGGGAGAGCCGGACGACGAGTCCGGTCTGGGTCGGCGCGTTGACGATCTCGGCGAGCGTCCACACGCACACGGTGAGGGCGAAGACGCCGACCGACCCGGCGAAGGCGGTGAGCCCGAAGCCGTATCCGGCGAGCAGCGAGGAGATCACCAGCAGCCGCCCGGGATCCCGGTGTTCGATGAACCGGGTGACCGGAATCTGCAGGGCCACGATGAGCACACCGTTGACGGCGACGGCCATGCCGTAGTCGGCCGGCGTGAACCCGGCCTGTCCCATGGCGACGGGCAGTCCGATGAATCCCTGCTGGAAGATCAGCGCGACGAGGAAGGACAGCCCGACGACGCCCATGAACCGCCCGTCGCGCAGCACCGTCCCCAGCCGCACGGACTCCTCCCGCGCCGCCGCCTCGGCACTCCGCACGGGCTTCGACTCGGGCAGCTTCACGAAGACGACGACGGCGCACACCATGGTCATCAGCGCCTCGATGAGGAACCCGGCGAGGTAGCTGTACTCGGCGATGAACCCGGCGGCCATGGAGGAGACGGCGAAGCCGAGGTTGATGGCCCAGTAGTTGAGGGAGAAGGCGCGGATACGGTCCTCGGGCCGCACGATGTCGGCCATCATCGCCTGCACGGCCGGCCGGGAGGCGTTGGAGGCCATGCCCACCAGGAAGGCGACGGCGGCGATGGCGAGGGGATCGCGCACGAACCCGAGCGCCGCCACGGACACGGCCGTGGACACCTGCGCGACGAGCAGCGTGGGCCGCCGCCCCAGCCGGTCGGTCATCACCCCTGCGGCCAGGGACGAGATCACCCCGCCGAGCCCGTGCAGGGCGGCGACGAGACCGGCGTAGGTGGCGGAGTAGCCGCGGTCAAGGGTGAGGTAGAGCGCCATGAAGGTGGCGACGAAGGCACCGAGCCGGTTGACGAGGGTGCTGGTCCACAGCCACCAGAAGGCCGGGGGCAGTCCGGAGACGGTCTCCCGGACGGCGCGTCTCGCACGGACGACGGACGACATGGGAAGAGACCCCCCGGATGTAAGCGGCTGAAACGGCAGGCACACCTTACGAAGGGATGCCTCCGGGCGACCACTCGATTAACGGATCCCGTCAACCGTCCGACCTTCGGGCGGGGCGCGCGACGCGCACGAGCCTTCGATTACGCTCGGGCGCATGGCCGACGCACCGTACAAGCTGATCCTCCTCCGCCACGGCGAGAGCGAGTGGAACGAGAAGAACCTGTTCACCGGCTGGGTGGACGTCAACCTCACCGCGAAGGGCGAGAAGGAGGCGACGCGCGGCGGCGAGCTGCTCAAGGACGCCGGCCTGCTGCCCGACGTGCTCCACACCTCCCTCCAGAAGCGCGCGATCCGCACCGCGCAGCTGGCACTGGAGGCCGCCGACCGCCTGTGGATCCCGGTGAACCGCAGCTGGCGCCTGAACGAGCGGCACTACGGCGCCCTGCAGGGCAAGGACAAGGCGCAGACCCTCGCGGAGTTCGGCGAGGAGCAGTTCATGCTGTGGCGCCGCTCCTACGACACCCCGCCGCCCCCGCTCGACAACGACGCCGAGTACTCCCAGTTCTCCGACCCGCGCTACGCGACCCTCCCGCCGGAGGTCCGCCCGCGGACGGAGTGCCTGAAGGACGTCGTCGTCCGGATGCTCCCGTACTGGTTCGACTCCATCGTCCCGGACCTCCTGGCCGGCCGCACGGTCCTGATCGCCGCCCACGGCAACAGCCTGCGCGCCCTGGTCAAGCACCTCGACGGCATCTCGGACGCCGACATCGCGGGCCTGAACATCCCGACGGGCATCCCCCTGTCCTACGAACTCGACGCCGACTTCAAGCCGGTCACCCCCGGCGGCACGTACCTCGACCCGGATGCGGCGGCAGCCGCGATCGAGGCGGTCAAGAACCAGGGCAAGAAGAAGTAGGGCCGCACGAAGAAGCCCCCTACCTGCGTTTTCTTCGCTGGTAGGGGGCTTTGTGTTGTCCGTGGGCCGTCTCTGGGCCGTCCCTTGCTCGGCGGTTCCATCAGGAGCGGGTGTCACGCCGCCACTCATAGGCGCCGGGCGACGTCTCGACGACCTCTCTCGGGTAGACCCCGCGTACCCGGGTTAGTAGATCCCGCTGCTCGTCGACCCATGCCGACGAGAGCACGAACAGCGGGACGGTGACAGTGACCCCTGACGCCGGCCCGTCATACACGGACACCCAGAGTCCGCCGCTCTCGTCGGGCTTGAACTTCATGGAAGGAGTCCGCCCGGATTCGAGCCACATGGCGGACCGACCGGACCGCAAGGCTGCCAAGGCGTCCTCCCAGTCCTCCAGATCCTCAGGGAGGAGGGTCACAGGGAAAGTGGCGTTGACAGATTCCGCCACGATGACGATCTCGCAGTCGAGGAAGTCGTGGCCGGTCAGGATTCCGGGTTGAAAGCGACCCAAGACGCGTACGGAGACACTGTGGCCGCTGGTGCCAGGTGTGTCGGCTAGGTGAATCAGATTGATGACGCCATCCGTCGACTCCATGGATTCCCTCCCCGAAGTAACCAAGTCCGAGCATCCTGCCGGACCGCCCGCGGCTCTCACAGTTCGGGGTGCAGAAGCTTCGAATAGACGTCGGACACGGCTCTGCTGGTCCGCTCCCGGCTGGAGGGCATGAGGTGCGCGTACACGCGGAGCGTCAGGCCCGGGTCCGAGTGGCCCAGGTACTCGGCGAGGGCCTTGATGTTCTCCCCGGCGTCGAGGAGCACCGAGGCGTAGAAGTGGCGGAGGGCATGCATGCCGTTCTCGCGGGACTCGGCGTACGGCCGGCCCCGCTCAGGCACGGGGATGACACCGGCCGCAGCCAGCGCCGGTTTCCACGCCTCCTCGTTGAGCGATGTACGCCAGACGTGCCCGCCGCGCGGCCCGGTGAAGATGAGTCGCTTGGTCACCGGAGGGCCGTCGGCGACCTTCCACGGCAAGGTGATCTCGACCGGCGGGAACCGCTTCATGTGCGCCCGGAGTGCATCGGCGACGGGGCCGGGGAGCGGCACATCTCGCAGCTTGCCGCCCTTCGGCGGCGCGAACACGGCCTTGCTGCGGCTCAGCTTCAGTTGCTGGACCACGTGGAGCGTGTCCGACTCGAAGTCGATCGCGTCGACGGCTACTCCCAGAATCTCGCCCTGGCGGAGCCCACAGCCGCCGCCCAGATCAACCATGGCTTGGTAGCGCTCGGGCATGGCGGCCCGGACGGCGAAGACCCGCTCGGGTGTCCAGGGCACGACGCGCTTGTTATCGACGGTCGGCGGCCGGACCGACCGGGCGGCACAAGGGTTCCGGGGAAGGTGCCCGTCGTCCACGGCCGCGCTGAGCGCCGCCCGCACGTTGGAGTAGATCGTCCGGGCGTACGACCCGCGGACACCGTTCTCCTGCAACTGCCGCACCCAGTCCCGGATGTGCGCCGGCTGGAAGGAGCCGAGCGGACGCGAGCCGAGGTAGGGGAAGGCGTGCAGCCGTAGTTGCGACTCCATCGAGGCTTGGGTGTTCGGGTCGGCGCCCTGCGTGGCGACCCAGCGTTCGGCGTACTGCTGGAAGGTGATCCGGGCCGCACGCGGATCGATGTATTGCCCGCGCGCCATGTCCGCCTCGATGTGCGCCAGCCACTGATCAGCGAGCCGCTTCTGACGGTCGGGAAAGCTTTTGGACTTCTCCGTGCCGTCCGGACCGACGTAGCGAGCGCGGTAGCGGAGGCCAGCCCCGTAACGCTCGGTCTTGACCTTGCGCACCTTCCCGTCCGGGCCGGTCTCGGTCCGGTACCAGCGGTCCTGAATGTGCCCGGCCATCAGGCGGCAACCCCGTCCCGCAGGGACTCCACCCAGGCTTGGACGTCCGCAGGGTCGTAGCGCAGGTGCCGACCGACCCGGAAGCCGCGGGGACCGGTGCGCTTGCGACGCCACTGGTAGACCGTCTCGACGCTGGGCAGGTCGAACATCGCCACCAGGTCGTCAGGAGTCAGGTACCGCGACGGCAGACCACGTGACTCGGAGGCCGCTTCCGCGACAGCGAGGCGACGGCTACCCATGGGTGGGCTCTCCTTCCGTTCCGGGAGCGGGTTCGAGGGTTTCGGCGAGCCAGGCTTCGGCATCGGTGAGGCCGGTTCCGGCGTAGATCCAGTGCGCGAGGACGAGGGTCGTGTCCGGGCCGGTCCCGTCCGCTTCCAGGGCCTGGGCGCGGCGCCATTCGGCGCGGGCGTCGCGGAGGGCGCCGAGGGTGGTGGAGTAGCGGCGGGACTTGGTGGAGAAGTGGCCGCGGAAGCCGAGCATGTGGGCCCAGGCCCGCAGGCGGAGGTGTTCGAGGTCCTTACGCGCGCCGAGGGTCCAGGCGGTGCGGATGAGCCGGCGGGCGTGGTCGTTGATGTCGAGCTGGGCGAGTTCGGCGAGGAACCTCAGCGGCCGATCCAGAGCTCCCGTGGCGGTCTCGGCACCCTTGGTGGCGTACTTGGCGATGTAGGCGGCGACGGCCCGCTCGGTCAGTTCCTGGCCGCCGTCGAAGTCGGCCGAGCGGATGGTGCGGACGTCGAGCTGACGGCCGAAGGTGAAGGTGTGGGGCCGGCCCTCGATGACCGGGCCGTCCACGCGGGCGGCGGTGGCGGCGGCCCGGATGGCGTCGGTGAGCAGTTCGGCGGTGGCCCAGGCAGGAGGCGGGGTGTCGCCGCCCTCGGGGCCGTCGATGCGGATGACGGCGTGGAAGTGGACGGCGCCGCGCTTCTGGTACTCGGCAACCTTGGCGAAGGACACCCGAGCGTGCTCGCGGAAGGCCCGCTGGGTGAGGCCGGCGCGCTTGGCAACCTCACGGCGCAGGTAGATGGAGAAGCGCCGCCACAGCGGACCGGCGTGCGCGTTCCAGAGGACGGCCGCTTCGTAGTCGTAGGTGTCCGGGTCGAGCGGGGTACCGAGGGCGGGGTCGTCCGGGTCGTGGAGGGCGCCGCAGCGGCAGCGGCGGACCGACCCAGCCGGGCCGGTGGGGCGGTTGTGGACCGGGCCGAAGCCGGGTGCGGTGAAGGTGGCGAAGACGCGCGGGTGGGCGGCGACGCGTTCGGGGACGCCCTTGCCGCCGCGCAGGCCGGAGGTGATCAGGTGGAAGGTGTCGCGGCGGTACACCTCGGCGCAGGCCGCGCACCGGGTGATGCGGCGGTTGTTGCAGCGGACCAGGAGGTGACCGGCCGGGAGGCTGGAGGAGTCGAGGTGGTGGAGGACGTTGCCGATCTCGCCGGTGCGGGTGTCGACGGTGTACTCGGTGCGGTGGCCGTCGAGGCGGATCGGGTGCGTGCAGCCGCCGAGGCCGGCGAGCTGGCGCAGGAGTGCGGGCATGGTGCCGAGGGCCGCCAGTTCGCCAAGTTCGTGGAGCGGAGGCGGAGTGGCGCGGGTGATGATGGCTTTCTCCTTCTGGTTCGGCTGGAGGGAGACGGCCCCCGGGGCGGCGGATGCTTGGCGGTATCGAGGCCGCCCCGGGGGTCCGGTGCGTCAGCGGCGGTGCTGGTCGCGCAGCAGCGAGCGCAGGACCACGGCGGCGACGGCCACGGAGACGGCCGTGACGGCGACGACGGCCAGGAGCGCGGTCAGCACGACGCCGCCGACGAGGACGACCGCGACCGCTCCGGTGCTGACGGAGATCTGAGGGGCCGGCCGCCGGGCCGGGGCCTGGTCGGCCATGGTGTGGGTGTGCGCGGGCGGCGGCGTCGGGCTGTCGGGGTACTTGGGCAGGAACACGGCGAAGCTCTCCTTACCTACTCGTCTAGTCATGTGAGCCGTTGACGATGTCCACGCCGGAGCGCGTGCCAGACTCGATGGCGGGGGCCATGAAGGTGTCCGAGAGCCAGAAGCCGAAGAGGGCGATCAGGACGACGATCCACGTGCGGACACCGAGGAACTTGACCGCTCCCCAGGCGAAGAAGCCGAGGAGGACGACGAGCGGCAGACTGACGGTCACGGTGTGCGGGTCCTTTCAGCGGACGGGGCAGCGGTGGGTACGGGCGGCCAGCTCGGCGGCGGCGCGGCTGTCGTAGTCGGCGGAGAAGCCGCAGCGCGGAGCCGTGCAGGCGGCGGTGTGCTTCTCCCGGCCGCGGCCGTCGTAGGACGTGCCGACCTGGACGGGGCCGATGCGGGTGACGGAGCGGAAGCGGCGGTTGGTGCTCACGCGGGTCTCCTTTTAGAGCTGGGCGGCGATGGCGTCGGCCATGGGCGGCGGGACGCCGAGGCGGGCGCGCAGGGTCGGGGTGTCGATGGCCGTTCCGGTACGGGCGTGGTGCTCGGCGGCGACTTTGCGGGCGTGCTCGACCAGGGCGGCCGGGACGGCAACCGGAGCCGGAACCGGTGTCGGTGTCGGTGTCGGCGCCGACTCGACTGTCGGAGGCGCCGGGGGTTCTGGTGCGGGATCGGGCGCGTCCTCCTGGTCCTCGATGTCCTCGGGCGTCTCCTGGTCCACGGCGTCACTGGTGTCGTTGTGCGTGGTCGGTGACGAGTGGACGAGGAGGGTTCCGCCGAGGAAGGCCACCGCGGGCCAGCCCGCGACGAGGATGCGGAGCCAGGCCGGCACGTGGTCCAGGTCGAGCAGTCCGGCGGTGGCGACGTTCGCGCCCAGGGACGCGGCGAGGGCGATCAGGAACCAGCACCACCCGGCCGCTTTCGCGTCGCCGGAGCGCAGTCGGCGCCAGGCTGCGACGAGCAGCAGGTCGACCGAGACGGGATAGGCCCACGCCTTCCACCCGTCCTGTCCGGCCGCCGAGGCGACGTCGTGCAGGTGGGCGAAGGACAGCGCGGCGGCGATGACCGCTTGGACGAGCACCGCGTCGACACGGGCCAGGTGGGCGCGCATGCTGCGGCTCCTTCCGGGTTCGGGCATGGGAGGGGTAGGGACATGGCGTGAGGCGGCCACGCCGGCCGGGGATGCGTGCGGACGCGTGTCAGTCGGTCACCGGGCGGGGCCGCACGACCGGGCCCGCTGTCTCGGCGGGCGGCCGTACGGGGACGTCGGGCCGGAAGGGCTTGAGCGCGGGCAGGCCAGGGACCAGGTGGGCCGACTCGCGGCAGGTCTCGGCGGCGTCGCCGAGGGAGAGGTACGGCGTGCGGATGCGGGACCAGCCGCCGGAGGTGTCACCGGCCACGGCGAGGCCGGGTCGCTCGGGGGCGATGGCGCAGGCGGCGGAGACCGCCTCGGGGGCGATGTCGCCGAGTGCCATCTTGGCGGAGGCTTCGTCGTTGACGCGGTGGCAGACGCGGCCGGTCAACTGGGCCCGCAGCATGGTCGCGCCCTTGCCCAGTTCGGCGCCGAAGCGCTGTCCGCAGACCTCCAGGTAGATGCCGGCGGCCCGCCCGAGCTGGGCGAGCCGGATGAGCTGGGTGACCATCTCGTCCCGGCGTTCCTCGTCCTTCTTCGTGGCGACGAGGAAGAGTTCGGCCACCTCGTCGACGAACAGCACGACGGGCACCGGGCGTTCGTGCTCGGGCAGGCCCCAGATGTCGGAGGTGATCTCCTCGTCCGGCGTGTTCGGCGCGATGCCCTGCCGGGCCTTGATGAGGTCGTACCGGTCCTCCATCTCCCTGATCAGCACGGGCAGCAGTTCGGCGGCCTGCTCCGGGTCGGTGGCGAGCGCCGACAGGCGCGGGGCGAACGGCGCCAGTTCCACGCCCCGCTTGCAGTCGATTCCGACCAGGGCGACGGGTTGGCGGGCGAGGCCGGCGACGAGGTGACGCAGGTACATGGACTTGCCGGACAGCGTGGCGCCGAGGGTGAGTTGGTGCGGCACGGTGCGGTAGTCGCGTACGAACGGAGTGGCGTCCTCGCGCAGCGCGACCGGCACCCGGAGCAAGTCCGGGCGGAGCTTGCGTGGCATGCGCACCCGCCGCAGCACGTCGAAGCCGACGAGCCGCAGTTCGACCACGCCCGGCTTGACCGTGGTCACGTAGACGGCGTGGACGCCCCAGGCGTGCCGCAGTCGTTCGGCGGAGGCGGCCACGTCGGCGGGTTCCTGCCCCGGGGCGAGCCGCAGGCGCACCCGCAGCCCCGTCGTGGTCGGCCGGATGATCCCCCGGCGCGGCGGTACGGGCCGGACCTCACGGCGAGTGGTGGCCTTGACCGCCAGGACCCGCAGCCGGGAGGGAGTCACGGTCAGCCCGCACGCCTCCATGACGGAGCCGTAGGAGCTGAGCAGCCGGACCGTGGACACCGGTAAGCCGACCATGGACCAGTAGACGCCGGGGTGTCGCGCCCGGGCGTAGGCGGCCCCACCGCCGAGTGCGGCGACGGGACCACCCACCTCCAGAAGCGTTGCCAGATCGGTCATCAGGCCGTGGCCCCCATGGCGGCCGGGAAGGCGGCCGGAGTGACAGCGGCGGCCCGGAAGGCGATGCCGTGGCGCTGCTGGCCGTTGAACACGCTCTCCCACGGCCGGGCGACCAGGCCCGGTAGGGAGACCGGGGCACCGAGGGCGAGCCCTTCCGACACCCCGCTCTCCGGAACGGTCACCTTGATCAGGGATGACTCCCCCTCCTCGATGTACACGACGCCGATCGTCATCAGCGCCTCACCGCTGATGGCGTCCTTCGCGATCTCGCCCGACTGCCGGTCGCGGACCTTGGGCTCGGGCGCCTCGGTCAGCAGGATCGTCGCGGCCGAGGTCTCCACACGGATGGTGCGCAAGGTTTCTCCCCATCTACTCGTCTAGACAAGATGCATCCTTCGAACCCGGTGACGCCGGGAACGGGATCACCTTGCCACACAACTTGCCCACTCGTCTATACGAGTATGCGTGTCGGTGTGTACGAGTCCGGAGAAGTGGCCTCGCGCACCGCCGATCAGGTCGCCGGAAGCTGATAGGAGAGGACGTACGCGTCGGCCGCCATCACCGTGTCGCAGACCTCCACGGCCCGCCCCGCCGTGTCGAAGGCGGTACGGATCAGATGGATCACCGGCACACCGGAGGCCAGTTGCAGCGTCTTCACCTCGGACGGCGAAGGCATCCGGGCCCGGATCTCCTCCTCGAAGTGGTCGAGCTGGTGGCCCAGTTCCTCGAGACGGGCGTAGATGCCGCCGGGGCCCGGGTTGGGCTCGGCGATCTGCGTACCGCGGGCGATGTCGAGCGGGAGGTACGACGTGGCGAACTCGACCGGCCGGCCGTCGAGCAGGTACCGGCGACGCCGGGCGAGCACACGCCGCACGGAACCGAGCCGGGTGGAGATGTCCTGACCGGCCTTCTCCTCCTTCACCTCCAGGCTGTCCACGGTGGGGTGACTGCCGGCGGCGTCGGCCTCCACGATGAACGCGGACTTCCCCTGCTCGCGGTGGCGCCGGGCGAATCGGTCGGAGGCGAGGCGGCGCACCGGAGGCCGGGGCCGGACGAAGACGCCCCGGCCGTGCTCGGCGTGGACCAGGCCCTCACCCTGGAGGATGGAGAAGGAGTTCCGGACCGTCATCCGGGAGACCCCGTAGTGCTCGACCAATTCAGCCTCGGAGGGCAACTTCTCCCCCTCCTTGAATCGCCCACGGTCGATGGCCTCGCGCAGCTGGTCGGCGATCTGCCGGAAGACCGCACGATCACTGGTCGGGTCGAGGCCGCCGAGGATGCTAGGTAGAGACGCCATGCGTACTCCTTTAGGTATCTAGACGAGTGGGCGAGTCTTGTTGCTACGGTGGAGAGCCTAGTCAGCCGAGAGGGCCGAGGAACGTGAGCACAGAACGCCCGCACTCCGTGAGCGTCGCCGGGGTCATCGTCGATGACCAAGGCCGGGCCCTCCTGATCAAGCGCCGCGACAACGGCCACTGGGAACCCCCGGGCGGAGTCCTCGAACGCGAGGAGACCATCCCCGAAGCCCTCCAGCGCGAAGTCCTCGAAGAGACCGGCATCAAGATCGAGCTTCCCGCGACCCTGACCGGCGTCTACAAGAACATGACGGGCCTGATCGTCTCCCTCGTCTTCCGCTGCCAGGCGGCCGACGGTACTCCCACCACGGGGGACGAGACCCACGCACTGCGCTGGGCCACCCGCGAAGAAGTCATCGAACTCGCCGACGAGGCGTACGCGATCCGCGTGCTTGACGCACTCGACGCGGCGTCCCCGCCGGCCGTCCGCGCCCACGACGGCGTGAAACTCGTCTAGCCCGAACCCGCTGCACATGGCGGCCTACCAGCACGAAGGAACTTGTATGCACGAGTATACGAGTAGCGCCCGGGTCTGGGGGCTCAGTTGCCCAGGATTCCCGGAAGAGGTCAGCAGGGCCCGCCGCTGGACCCGCGACATCCTGCGAGGCTCGCCGCTAGCGGAGGACGCCGAGCTGATCGTCAGCGAGCTGAGCGCGAACGCGATCCTCCACACGGCCAGCGGCCAGACATCCGGCAGCTTCCATCTGGCCCTCGCGGTATCCCCGCAGGTGATCGCCCTGTCCGTCACGGACGACGGAAGCACCGGCACGGCGCCGAAGGTCGAGCGCCAGGACCAGGAGGCGGAGCACGGCCGGGGCCTGGGCATGGTCAGCGCACTCGCTCACCGGGTCGTCGTCCACGGCAGCCACGGCGGCCACACGGTCACCGCGGAACTTTTCACCGATGCCGGCCCGGCAGGAGGGCACTCGTGCTGACGTCCGCTCTTCACACAGCGCTGAGCACAAGCAGCCGGCCCCTCCCTTACCGATGCCGAGCCGCGGCCTACCCGTTGAACGAGGTCTGTTCCATCCCCTTGGGATCACACGACGCCACGAGCCCACGCCTGGCACTGCGCTGGTTACGCGAGCGCACGCAGCACATCACCGACCAGCTCGACGCTGCTTACGCACAGCCGGGCCTGCACTGGCTGACGGACGAGGCCGAACACGAACGGGCCCTCGCCTACCTGACCAGTGGCACGGGGTACCAACTCACTCTCTACGACGAGAGCACCCGCTACGTGCTGCTGGCCTACCCGGCGGGAGCGACCCCATGAACGGGCCCACCCGCGGCTACTGGTGCGAATGCTGGACCGAGGAAGTCACCGGCACGGGAGGGCCGGCGCGCCTGGCATCGTTCGACGCGTACTCGGCACCCCAGGCAGACCGCTGGGTAGCCATCGCTCTCCGCACCATCTCACCGGCGCTCGACTCCGACGCGTCGGACGAAGCGTGGACGTGGCTGTACGAAGAGCGCGCCAAGACCCGCAGAGCCCTGATGCGCTCCGAGCCCTGCATGGTGACCATCACTCATGCCGACGTCCGCATCACCTGGACGATCCGGCCAGTGATTTTCCTGCCCCTCGCACACCGGCAGGACGCCGAACTCCCAGTATGCGCACGAAGCTTCAAGCCCCACCGCGCAGACTGAGTTACAACTTTCTTTACTGGTTCAAGGCGGCTCCGTAAGTTGTTGGGCGGCCCAGGAGGGCGGGGTGTGGCTCAAGGCGGCTTGCCGATTGTGGCTCGGAGCGAGTGGCCGCCCCGCCCTTCGGGGCACCCTGGCTGCTAATTGAGATGTGCGCGCCTTGTGCGGTCGCTGTTTACGGAGCAGACAGTGGGGTGTTCCTCGGGCCGACGTGATGCTGGGCGGTGCGAGGAGGAGCGAGTGAGTGAGCCACGGGCCCGAGTATGGGCTGGCGTCGACGCGGGCAAAGGCCACCACTGGGTGGCTGTAGTCGACGAGACCGGTGCGACGCTCTGGTCGAAGAAGGTCGATAACGACGAGTCAGCGATTCTGACCGCGCTCGGCGAAGTACTTGGCCTGGCGAACCAGGTCCACTGGGCGGTGGACATCTCCGGTACGTCCTCCGCGCTACTGCTGGCGCTTCTTGCGGCGCACGGCCAGCGAGCCGTCTACGTGCCCGGGCGCACGGTCAACCGCATGTCGGGTGCCTACCGCGGTGAGGCGAAGACCGACGCCCGCGACGCCTACGTCATTGCCGAGACCGCCCGCCACCGCAGCGACTTCGCCACGATTGACGTGCCCGCCCAACTGGCCGCCGATCTCGCGTTGCTGACCGCTCACCGCGCCGACCTTATGGCCGACCGGGTGCGGATGATCAATCGCCTGCGCGACGTGCTGACCGGTGTCTTCCCCGCGCTGGAGCGGGCCTTCGACTACTCGGCCCACAAGGGTGCGCTGGTCCTGCTGACGGGCTACCAGACCCCGGCCGCGATCCGCCGCCGCGGCCGGGCGAGACTGACGGCCTGGCTGGCAGGCCGCAGTGTGCGCGGAGCCGACGCGGTCGCCGCGACCGCTCTGGAAGCCGCCCAGGCCCAGCAGACCGCGCTGCCCGGCGAGGACGCCGCCGCCCAGATCGTGGCCGACCTGGCGGTGCAGATCCTGGCCCTGGACGACCGGCTGAAGCGGATCGACAAGCAGATCCGCGAAACATTCCGAAGCCATCCGCAAGCGGAGATCATAGAGTCCCTGCCCGGCATGGGCCCCATACTCGGTGCCGAGTTCGTCGTCGCGGCCGGCGACCTGTCGGCCGACGCTGACGCCGGCCACCTGGCGTCGGCGGCCGGGCTGGTGCCCGTCCCGCGTGACTCCGGACGCCGGACCGGCAACCTGCACCGGCCCAAACGTTACAGCCGCCGCCTGCGACGGGTGTTCTACATGTCCGCACAGACCAGCATCATCCGCGAGGGTCCGAACCGGGACTTCTACCTCAAGAAGCGCGGCGAGGGCTGCAAGCACGTCCAGGCCGTCATCGCTCTGGCTCGCCGACGGGCCAGTGTGTTGTGGGCCCTCCTACGCGACAACCGGGTCTTCACCCCCGCCCCGCCGATCGCACAGACGGCTTGACTTCATCATTGAGACTCGCTCCGCTCACCGCGCACGGCCCGGCCCCCGGCCGGGCCTGCGCTCCTGTCTCCGCCCCGCTCCAGCCCGGCCAGCGCCCGCGCCGCGCCGCGCCGCGCGCACAGGAGCCTCCCTATCCCATCCGCGAGGTCCTGGACGTTCACGCCGCGCCTTTTGCGTTTGCCGGAGCAGAAGGGGCAGTCGGCGGCGGTTCGATTGACCGGCAGGAGGACCCCGACCAGGAGCACAAAGGCTCCATGGGAGGCAGCTTGCATGGCTTCTGCGAAGGTGGCCAGCAATTCCACACCCAAGGCGGATAGAGGTGCGCATACATGAAGCGCAAGATCCAATAAATATCGGCAATCAAATCAAGCCAGAAGTTGACCAAAAAGATCCGTTCGAGCTCAGATTTAGCTCAGATTACCGACACTTACTTGCGGCGACCGCTTTTGCACTGTCAACATCATCAGCGACCGCAAGGCTTCTGTGGAAAGATTAAGAAACGGGGAAAGAGTGGTTCTTGTGCACGCCGAAAATAAGATGCCTCGCATTCGGCGAATTGGCGTCAATGCAGCCATCGGAGCACTGCTGGCCGGCCTCTTTACGGTCGGTGCTAATACGTCGGCATCGGCTTCTGAGTCCGGAATTTCAGCGCATCCAAGCGGTTGCCACTACGAAGTTGCTGGCAGCTGGGGATCGTTCGCTACCTGCTCCAGCAACAACGGCGGATCGTACCGGGCCAGCGTCACGTGCAAATTCTCAGACGGGAAGATCGCCGAATGGGACGGCCCGTGGAAAAAGACAGGGCGGTCCGTCGCGTACTGCCAAGGAGACTCCAAAGCCCTCTACGCGGCCATCTGGACCAAGTCCACCTGAGACGTACCGGAACGATCGAGAAAGGACTAGAGCTGATATGACGAAGTTGCGGACGCTGCAAGCCGCCACCGTTGGGATGGTGGCCTGTTTCTCCCTCGGACTCCAAGGCGCAGCCAATGCAGTCTCTGCAGGTGACACCTCCGCCACGGCCCACCCGAGCGGGTGCTCCAACGGTTTATACGAAAACGGCTGGCACGTCATTTGCAGTAAAAGCAATGGCGGACAGTACCGGGCGTGGGTGCGCTGCCTGCCTCTGAACGGTGGCCCAAAGGTTGAGCGCGATGCTGCGACCTGGAAGTCCAGTGGGATGTCCATAGTCTCCTGCCCGCCGCTCACTCAGGTCGACACCGGCGGCATGTGGACAAGGGGTTAGATTCATCTTCCGGTATGGTCCGTCGATTTCTTCGGCGGGCCTTACCGGTTCCAAAAATCCACAAGAAACGGCGTCACATCAATACCCGTCGAAGAAATAGCAGGATGTAATCGCCTTCAAGAGACAGGCGAACAGTTTTCGCAGCGATACGCCGCGCAGTTCAAGAGCAAGCTGCTCGCGCCAAACCCGTGCCAGGCTGTTCCGAGGATTCAGCGGAAGCACGAGGGAACACGTCAGCACCAAACTGAGGGCTCAGTCGATAGCTTGCCGTTCCACCCGTTATGAGAAGGCATTGGAAAGCTCGATCCCTCCAGCCTTCAAGGCAGCTCTCAACGAACTGCGTCGGGTACGGTCGCTAAACCAACCGAGGACGACTGGGCAACGTACGCCGACTGGCGAGACCAGATGACAACCGTTTTGGACAGTTTCGCCGCCAACCTGTTGTACGGGGCCGATCAGCAGCAAACACACGCTGAGGCCGAGGCGGCCCGCGATCAGGCCAGAGCGATCCGCGCCCGGCACTCCACCTAGATCTTTGTACGTCACAACTCCCGCCTCATCTAAGACGTCGTCTCATTTGGGTTCGTAATCTTGAGGCATGACGATCGTGGAGCGGCTGGTCCCGGACGGGTTGTGGGAGTTGTTCCAGCGGGTGGTGCCACCCGCGCCGACACGGCCGCAAGGTGGTGGGCGGCGCCGGTACGGCGACCGTGAGGTGCTGGCGGCGATCATCTTCGTGGCCACGACGGGCTGCACGTGGCGGCAGTTGCCGCCGGTCTTCGGTCCGTCGGGACCGACCGCACACCGGCGCTTCACCGAGTGGAGTGCCGCCCGGGTCTGGGCCAAGCTGCACCGCCTGGTCCTGGACGAACTGGGCTCGCGCGGGGAACTGGACTGGTCACGGTGCGCGATCGACTCGGTGAACATGCGGGCGCTGAAAGGGGGGACCTGACGGGTCCGAATCCTGTCGACCGGGGCAAGAAAGGCTCGAAGATCCATTTAATCACCGAGCGGACCGGTCTGCCCCGTTCCATCGGCATCTCCGGCGCGAACCTGCACGACAGCCAGGCCCTCAAGCCCCTCGTCCGCGGCATACCGCCGATCCGCTCCCGGCGCGGCCCGCGCAGGCGGCGGCCCGCCAAACTCCACGGCGACAAGGGCTACGACTACGACGACCTGCGACGATGGCTGCGCAAGCGAGGTATCCGGCATCGCATCGCCCGCAAGGGCATTGAGTCCTCCACCCGGCCCGGCCGGCACCGCTGGACCATCGAACGAACGATGTCCTGGCTGGCCGGCTGCCGCCGCCTGCACCGCCGCTACGAACGCAAAGCCGAACACTTCCTGGCCTTCACCGCCATCGCCTGCACCCTCATCTGTCACCGCAGACTCGCCAAATGAGACAACCTCTAACTCGTTCAAGGGGTGTGCCGCAACTGGTGCTTCGGCCACGGACTGGCTGCCGTTGCCCTGCGGCTGGTCGACGCCACAAGCCAGTAGCGTGGCTGATGTCGGCGGGGGTGCAGCGAGGCACACGCGTGCGTGGTCGGTCGGCGCGCCCGCCGTCGTGGCTGACTGTCGTCGGCTGAGGTTCGTGCCACAACCGTGCCAGATGCAGGGGTCAGCCACGGTCAACACCGGTGCCCTGCGGCCGAGTACCCGCTCGCTTCCTCGGCCGGCGAAACCGCAGCTCAGCCCGCAGATCACCCAGCCTCTCTCCTAAAGCGGGTGTCGCAGGTTCGAATCCTGCCGGGGGCACAGCGAGAAGGGCCAGCTCAGGAGGGGTTTCCTACCGGGCTGGTCCTTCGCCGTGTCCGGGGTTGTGAGCACCTCGCGCATTCCTGTGCTTCGGAACGGTTTCTCCGAGAAGCGCAGGCCACGCCACACAGAACATGACATACTTGAAGTATGGCAACCCGGAAGATCACCATCAGCGTGCCGGAAGAGCTGGTGGAATCGATCAAGGAGCGCGTCGACGCACGCGGAGTGTCCGGTTACATCGCCGCCGCCGCCGCTCATCGGGACGCGATGGACCGACTGCGCGAGTTGGCCGACCGTCTCGAGGAAGAGCACGGCGCCGTGACGGACGACGAGCAGCAGGCAGCGCTGGATCGCATCGCCGCCATCGACGGCTGGCACGACGAGCAGCGGTCGGCTTCGAACGAGGCCGCGTGAGCCGCACCGTCCGAGCGAAGTTGCCCCGGCCACGGCAGCGCGTCTTCGTGTTCGACTCCGAGGCTCTCTCCAAGGCGGTTCAGGGCGACCGGGAGATGGCCGCACTGATCAAGACGGCTCCGCGGCTCGACATCCCGGTCGTGACCTCGTCGCTCACGACCTTGGAGGCATGGGACCCGCGCGAGGCGCCGAGACAGGCTCTGTGGAACTGGACCCTGTCCCGAATCCGCGTCGTGCACACGGACGACCAGGTGATCGCCATGGCACGCGACATGCTGAGGGCAGCCGGTCTGCACGGACACAAGTACGCCATCGACGCCGTCTTGGCGGCTGTGGCCGGGCGGGAAGCCGCGCAGGGCGCCGAGGCAACCGTATTCACCTCCGACACCGATGACATGAACCAACTCCTCGCGGGCCACTCTGTGCGAGTCGAGAAGGTCTGACGGGAAGTACCGCGAACACACGAAAACCAGAGAGATGTATTCCGCTCGTCGGACACGCCCTCACTCCTTGCCGACATCTCCGCGGGGCACAACCTCGCCTGGGGGAAACTCCTCAAGCGGTGATCGGCGGCGACCGTTTCGGCGGCAGATGGCGCGGCTACTCGAAAGTCGGAGCGACTGCCACCAGCATGCTGCTGGTCCAGCTCGTACCAACGGCGGCTGTGGTGGGGTTGACGCCGGATTCTTCTGCGACCGTCATTGCCCAGCACTCCGCCCAGTCGCCGGCCGGCTCCCTATTGGGGTCGAGATCCTCGTTGCCCGTGATGCCGTAGGCGTCGAGGAGCCGTCGCTCGACTCAGAACGGTTCGCCCAGGGCGAGCTGAGGACGCTCAACGCGTCGTCCCGCAGGTGATTGAGGAGTTGGCGCGGCAGATCTCTGAGACTTCGGAGATCCCCCTTCCTGACATCCACACCTGACATCAACGACGGCAGACAGCAGGAACCCTGGGCAACACGTGGTGGCCTCACACCCCGAGCGTCCGGGAGCGAACTCGGCAGGGCTGCTACGGGGTACGGTCGCTCGCGCGGCCTTGCCGAGTGCGGACCGCTCCCGCGGTGTGTGGTCCCGCATCCGGTATCCGTCCGGGTGGTGCGGGTCATGGTGCCGCTCCAAGGGGGTCGTCGGCGCCCGCGGCGTCGGCGACGGCGGTCAGTGGGCCTGCAGCCTTGCCGCGACCGGTGCCATGACCGAGGCATACGGCCACTGGTTCCGGAGCGTGCTCCGATCCGACCGAGCCAATGAGTAGCGGCTCGGAGCGGGAACACCCGGGTCCCGCGCAACCGCTTCCCCGGCGATACCTCAGGGAGTGGCGGCTGCGCGAGAGTCGGTGGTTGGTGCGGAGCCGGTGTCCAGGAACTCACGGATCGCGAAGCCCACCAGCACGATCACCGTGGTCCACACCACGACCATCGTGGTCGGGTAGTTCCAGGTGAACAGGACGATCGCGGCGACCACAAGGATCACGGCCCCGATCCACCGCTTGAAGCGGTGCACGAACCGTCCGACCACTCCCAGGCGGAGCCCTTCCGACATCGCCACGTCGCGCAGGGCGCCGATGCTCCTGCGACAGCCCCGGCGGACGAGGACGGCGATCCGGGACGGACCGCTGAGAAAAGCACCGACGGCGGTGATGAGGGCGACGGCACCGAGCGCCCGTACACCGGCGCGCAGAAACCTGACCAGCGCGTCGTACACCGTTCCGGCGGCGGCCGAAGACCCGCCGGGGGGCAGATGGTCGAGGTAGATGTCACGGAAGACGGTGAGCGTGATTCCGAGGAACAGCATGGCCGCGAACACCGCCAGCGCGGCCCCGATCAGCGCGTGACGGCGGTCGAACGCGGTGTACACCCCCGCCGCTGCGGCCAGCAGGGCGATGACGGGCAGCCAGGAACCCATGATCTGCAGCACTCTCAGGTAGGTCTTGACCGTGCCGATGTCCTTCGACTGGAACACCACGAAGTCCGTGTGGACATCCGGGATCTTCGCGGCCGCTCCTAGGCCGGCGCTGACCAACCGGTCCTTGACCATGGCCACCAGCGGTCCCACGTCGATGGCCACCTGGTTGTCCTTCAGCGAGAGCGCGCCATCGTTGCTGCCCGTCAGAGCGCGGTCCAGAGCGCCGTGGACCGAGCGGTTCGCGTCGACCCAGACGGTTTCGAAGGCGCTGCTGCTGACCACCCGCTCCACGGTGCCGCTGACCAGGCGTTTCAGACCGCTCGTGATCGGCGCCTTGAGGTTCCCGACCAGCTGGGCCGCCCTCGGCGGGACGCCCTTTTCCGACACGGCGTCCTCCAGCTGCTTGACCAACGCGTCCACGTCGATCTGCGCCAGCACCACGCTGGTGACCCGGTTGGTGACCGCCTTCCGCACATCGGGATCGGAAGCGAGCGGCCCCACCGTGGCGACATAGCGGTCCGTGTCCCGCACGATGCTGTTCGCCCACACCGCGATGACGGACAGCAGCGAGAGCAGGGCCGCGAAGAGGATCAGCAGGACCGAGCCCGTGGACCGGAACCGGTGGTGCCGAGCCGCCCGCGGGCGGGCGGCGCTCTCCAGGGCACCCACCCGGTGCCGCAGCTCGTCCAGTTCACTGCGCTCCCGGGCCGAGAGCGGCTCGTCGCCTCCATCGCTCATGACAGCAGCAGATTCGTGCGACGCCGTACGCGCGACCCGGGTGAGTCCGACGGGTGAGCCGCACGCGCTGTGCGACCGGCGCGGTCCGATGCTGTGCAGAGGCGTCCCGAGCGGGTATGCAGGCGTGGCAGTCCGCATCCGGCGCCCAGAACGGGTCGCTCGCCCGCTGGTCCGACGAAGCCGCTCCGCCCCACCAGGTCCCGGCCCGGTGGGGCGGAGCGATGCCCAGGTTTCCGTCAAGCACCCGACCGCTCGCACGTCTCGCCTCGTTCCGGCGGACGACCCAGCCGACGCCCGAGGCTCGCAGCAAGTGGACGGGCGGGGTCTCTCGGCAAGCTCACGGCTACTGCCGGCGTGGCCCTGAGTCCTCCCCCGGCTCCGCGGGAGGAGGTGTGAGCTTCGCCGTCGCGACGTACGAGACCACGACCGCGACGATCACCAGCGGCATGACGGTGAGCCCCTGCGCCCCGATCAGCAGGGTGGCGAGCAGGACGGAGACCAGCGGAAGTCTCAGCATCGCGGCGCTCATCGCTCCGATACCCATCGCCAACCCCGCGACCAGGCTCAGTCCTGGAAGGTGGGAGAACAGGATGCCGCCCGCCGCTCCCACGAACATCGCGGGAAAGATCGGGCCTCCCCTGAAACTGCTGAGCGACGCGCCATAGGCCAGGCCCTTGCACAGCACCAGCAGTGACAACGCTCCCACCGAGTACGCGGCGCTGTGCGTGAGGAGTGGATCCAGCGACGTCTGCCCCGAATACAACACGTCGGTCGCCGCTTTGCCGGTGCCCTCCGCGTAGCCGATCGCCAGCCCCGCCACGACCAGCCCCATGACCACCGTGGCCGGCACCCGTCGCCTCCCGACGTGCGTCCTGAGCCGGACGGCGAGCCATCGGATTCCCGCGCCCACCAGCGCGGCTGACAGTCCGATGACCAGAGCCCAGCCGAACTCCGCAGCTGTCGGGTGCGTGGCCTTGGGGACGTCGTGCAGTGCCAGCGAGTAGGTGCCCAGCCCGGTCCACGATCCCAGCCCGACGAAGACGAGTGCGCCGATGCCCGCAGCCAGCAGGCCGGGCACCAACACCACCGCCATCATCGGCCCACCCAGCCCTGAGGCTTCCATCATGAGGAATGCCCCGAGCAGGGGCGATCCCAGCAACGAGCTGACGGCCGCAAAACTGCCCGCCGCGCCCAACACCGCGTTCACCTGCTCCGGGGGGTCCCGCTTGACCATCCGCACGGCGCCGGCGGCGAGCCCCGCGCCGAGCGCCAGGAGAGGGGCCTCGGGTCCGAGGACAGCGGCGAAGCAGAGCGTCGCCAGGGCGGCGAAAAAGATCCCGGGCAGTTCAATGGGCGTGGGCGGGCCGGCGGCCTTGAACCCCGCCGCCGGATCATGGCCGCCGCGCCCCGGAAGATACTCGATCGTCAGTCCAGCGAGCAGTCCCCCTACGGCAAGGAGCGGCAACGGCCACCATGGTGGCGCTTCGTCGAACCCCAGCGACTTGGGCAGGTCCGTGTAGATCAAGGGCTGAAGTTCGCCGACCAGCGCGAGGAAACCGAACGCCGCCGCGGACACCGGCACACCGATCAGCGCGGACAGCACCAGAAGCACCAGGTACGCGCGGCTCCGAAGGAGAGTCAGCGGGTCCGGCGGTGACGGGGTCTCGGGCCCATCCCTGGCGACCGGCATGCACACCGCCTCCAAGCGATGCGGACCTCGTTGGTGGTCTCACGGGCCGCGATCAGCGAACCTGAAACGCTCCGCCACCTGATACGACAGGCGCTGTCCCGAGCCTGGCACGCCGTTCTCACGCGGGCATTCCGACACCGCCCATGCGGGTGACTCCGAGGCGTCACCCTTGACCGGCAGTCCCCGTCCTCGGTGTGTGAGGGCCGCCCACTGGTGCTGATCGGTGACTTCGGCACCGCTGCACGCTCGTCCGGACCGGCACCGACTCCTACCGGGACCAGGCCGCGCGGGATGAACGCCGGCAAGACGCATCGCCGTGCGCCAAGGCCCGTTCGAACACCTCTTCGCGCAGGACAGCGTTGGGAGCCGTGGCCGCGTGGACCAGCATGGTTTCCTCGCCGTGGCCGTGGGTGGCATACCGGTGGGTTGCCGCCCGCACCAGTTCGGCGAGATGGCGGTATGCGTCGCTCGGTTCCGTCACCGCGGCCGCCCACACCGGCAGGGCCCTGACGCGGTCGAGCCGGGCGAAAAAGCCACCGTTCCGTAGGGTGATGGGCGGTACCGTGTCGAGAGCGGCGGCCGCGCTGTCGGCGCCGGGCAGCGGGGCATGACCCGCGACGGGCCGGTGGCGCGCGGCCCAGTAGCCGAGACCGTGAGCGAGTTCAGCCAGCCGAGGTTCGGTGATCTCGCCGGACAGTGTGATCTCGCCGGACAGTAGTGTGCGCACGGCGTGGCCCACCCGGACCACCGGGTGCGTCGAGCCGCCGTACATGCCGGGCAGAAGACGGGGCCACCACCGAGTGAGCGCCTCGCGCCACGGACGCTCGGCGATCTCGCGCTCCAAGTAGCCGATCCAGTCGGCCGCGCGGCGCGGATCACCGAGCGCGGACAACCAACTGTCGTCCGTGATCGGCTCGACACGGGACGGGAACTCCTCGAGCTTGTGTGCGTACAGGTCGAGCCAGCGGTGCGAGGAGGCCGGCACGAGGGACAGCACCGCCTCGGGGCTCGAGGTTCGGCAGCACCGTCTCAGTTCCCGTCTCTGTTCCCGTCTCATGCACCACAGCCGTTCGCCGACGTTCGGCCGAGACCAGAACGCGGCTCCCGTCCACGAGCCGGCCGCTCGTACGCGGGTGAACGCCCTCGCGTTCACCCCACCGCCCGACCGACCCACCCCTCTCGTCGGTGGCCCACAGCCCTCGCTACGCTTCGGTCTGTCAATCTTCCAGGAGGCACGGGCCGTGACTGACCGGCTGTTGAACACCCTCGCCACCGCCATGGCTCAGTTGATCACCGCCATCGACATGACGAGTGACGAAGAGGTCGACCCCGATGTGGCTACCACCTGGTTCGAGGACCTCGCCGACACGCTGGGCGAGCTTCCGCCGGCCGACCGCATGCGTCTCGCGGAACTCTTCAGGGCCGCCGCAGAGCAGGAGACACGGCCGGACGTACGAGCCTCGATGAGGGAACTGCCCGAAGACTTCGGCCTGGAGGACGAGGACGACCGCTAGCTGTATTGACCCGCTTCTGCGTGCCACAGTCAGTCACGCCGGATGCAGCGGTCCACCTGGTCATGAGGGGTAGCCAGCGCGCGTCTCTGTGCCTCTCGGCTCACCAGCGGAAGCCCGGGTCATGGGTAGGGTGCCCCCGCCGCTCTCCTGAAGCGGGTGCCGCAGGTTCGCATCCTGCCGGGGGTGCGGAGAAGAGGGCCGTGGACCGGCCACAGCCCGACCGGCTCCACGTCGGCGAAGGGCATGCCCGCCGCGATCTGCCGCGCGCGCTCCTCGCTCTCGCAGTCGAGCAGGTGGAAGCCGACGATGTACTCCTTGGTCTCCAGGTACGGACCGTCGGTGACCGCGGGGACCCCGTCCTTGCGGCGCACGAGCTGGGCGTTGGCCGCGTCCGCCAGGCCGTAGGCGCCCACGAGCTCTCCGGTCTCCCGGTACTTCTCGTTGAACGCCTCCTGCTTGGCGATGGCCTCCGGCCATGCCTCCGCCAGGAAGGAGTCCCACTTGGCCTGGTTGCCGCAGACAGTCGCGACGTACTTCATCTCGGGTGTCCCCTCGGTACCACGCGCCGCCGGCCGACGATCAGGCGGCCGTTGGGGGACAGCTCCGGCACTGGGCGCACCCCATGCCCCCGGAACGTTGCGCTTCGAGTGAATCAATAACTGTGCCCGCGAGCTGAGATTTCACCGGAACGGGCAGACAGATTCTCTGCCGCAAAAACTGGCGTGGGATTCTTCACCGCACACAGGCCGCTGCGGCGTGCTACTGTCGATCTCAGTTGCAGTTGTGGTTCCCGAAACTTCAAGTGCTCTCCGGCCGGTTCTGAGCCGCTGGAAGCGCTTTTGTATTTCCGGTCTTTTTCCGGCGGGGTGATCATCGCGGCGACACGGTGTCCGCGCAGTGCGGATCCCGATGCACTGCCCCAAAGGAGATATGACATGGCTGCTGGTACCGTGAAGTGGTTCAACGCGGAAAAGGGCTTCGGCTTCATCGAGCAGGACGGTGGCGGCGCCGACGTGTTCGCCCACTACTCGAACATCGCCGCGCAGGGCTTCCGCGAGCTGCTCGAAGGCCAGAAGGTGACCTTCGACATCGCGCAGGGCCAGAAGGGCCCGACGGCCGAGAACATCGTTCTCGCCTGACACGCACGCGCACTTTTCAGCTGGGGCCCGCATCCTTCGGGGTGCGGGCCCCAGCTGATCGCATTTCCCGCAGTGGTTTCACCTGTGGACGACAACCAGGAGATCCGTAGGCTCACCGCAGCCGGATCGCCCTTCAGGGATGCGGACGCATCCCTTCATAGCGCCATCGCAGTGGATGCCCCGAACAGTGGGTCCACACCGCGCCACTCATTTCAGCGCCCGTGTCCATACGGATTTTCCGTAGGCCATATTCGCTGTCGCATTCTACCGGCCCATCTTGCAATTCTCCGTGCCGCTCATCGCTGCGGGAATTCCTTGATATGTGCCGCATCGAGGAAGGTTCCGCATGAACCGCACACGTACGAACGACCGCTCCGCCCGCACCCGCAACAGCAGTTCCGCCTCCGGAAGGGCCGGCAACCGGTTCGGTTCGTCGGCCCCGCGCCGGTCCGGCGGGCCGAGCCGTTCCGGTGGTGACGGGCGCCGGCCCGCCGCCCTTCAGGGGGAGTTCGCCCTCCCCAAGACGATCACCCCCGCGCTTCCCGCCGTGGAGGGCTTCGCCGATCTCGACATGCCCGCGGCGCTGCTGGCCGCGCTCGGCTCGCAAGGCGTGACCGTGCCGTTCCCGATCCAGGCCGCGACCCTGCCGAACTCCCTCGCCGGCCGGGACGTACTGGGCCGCGGGCGCACCGGCTCGGGCAAGACCCTCGCCTTCGGGCTGGCGCTGCTGGCCCGTACGGCCGGGCAGCGCGCCGAGGCCAGGCAGCCGCTCGGGCTGATCCTCGTACCGACGCGTGAGCTGGCGCAGCAGGTCACCGACGCGCTCACTCCGTACGCCCGTGCCGTGAAGCTGCGGCTGGCCACGGTGGTGGGCGGCATGTCGATCGGCCGGCAGGTGAGCGCGCTGCGCGGTGGCGCCGAGGTCGTCGTCGCCACACCGGGACGCCTCAAGGACCTCATCGACCGCGGCGACTGCCGGCTGAACCAGGTCTCCATCACCGTCCTCGACGAGGCGGACCAGATGGCCGACATGGGCTTCATGCCGCAGGTCACCGCCCTTCTCGACCAGGTGCGCCCCGAGGGCCAGCGCATGCTGTTCTCCGCCACCCTCGACCGCAACGTCGACCTGCTCGTGCGCCGCTACCTCAGCGACCCGGTCGTGCACTCCGTCGACCCGTCGGCCGGCGCGGTCACGACGATGGAGCACCACGTGCTGCACGTCCACGGCGCCGACAAGCACTCGGCCACCACCGAGATCGCCGCACGCGACGGCCGCGTGATCATGTTCCTCGACACCAAGCACGCCGTCGACCGCCTCACCGAGCACCTCCTGAACAGCGGGGTACGGGCCGCCGCCCTGCACGGCGGCAAGTCGCAGCCGCAGCGCACCCGCACGCTGGCGCAGTTCAAGACCGGGCACGTCAACGTGCTCGTGGCGACCAATGTCGCGGCGCGCGGCATCCACGTCGACAACCTCGACCTCGTCGTCAACGTCGACCCGCCGACCGACCACAAGGACTACCTCCACCGCGGCGGCCGTACGGCCCGTGCCGGTGAGTCCGGCAGCGTCGTCACCCTGGTCACCCCGAACCAGCGCCGCGGTATGACCCGCCTCATGACAGCGGCCGGCATCGTCCCGCAGACCACCCAGGTCCGTGTCGGCGAGGAGGCCCTGCGCCGCATCACCGGCGCCCAGGCCCCCTCCGGCATCCCGGTCGTCATCACCGCACCGGTGTCCGAGCGCCCCAAGAAGCGCGGCGCCACCTCACGCGGCCGACGCCGCCCCGTCTCGGCGGCCCGCCGCGCCTCCGTACGGCAGCCCACGGTCGGTGCGGCCGCATAGGACCTTCGAGATCAGGAAGCCGACCCAACTCCGCAGGAGGCACCCTTTGACGCTGGTCCAGAGGCAGACCCGCCCGGCGAGCGCCCACCCCGTGCAGAGCACGGTGGCCGACGCCATGGACGCGGCCGGACCGCAGGTCTGGGAGGACATGACCGCGGAGGTGGCGCTGTCCGTGATGGCCGCGGCCCGTACGGGTCATCTGGTCGTCTGCGACGAGGACGGCCAGTGCACCGGCCTGGTCACCCGAGCCCGGCTCACGGCCGTTCGTGACAGCTCCGGATACACGGACCGGGTCCGTCTGCGTGAGATCGCCGACGTCATCGGGCCCTTCGCCTCGCCGCTGGCCACGAGGGCCGAAGCCGAGCGGGCGATGCGCTTCCGCCGGCTCGGGGCCCTGCCCGTGGTCGACGAACACGGCAGCGCTCTGGGCGTCCTCGCCCTCTCCCGCTGAACCGCCTCACCGCGGTCGGTCCCGTCTCTCCTTGAACCTGTGAGGCATCATGCGCTGTGTCATCGCCCGCTTCCCGTTCGACCTGACCAAGAGCGGCGTGCTGGAATCGATGAAGGGCGTCAAGCCCGAACCGATCACCGGTGAGTCCGTGATCATCGGACGACGCCACTACCCCGTCAAGCAGGTCGGCCAGGTCATCACCCGCCAGGACCGGCGCGATTTCAGTGCCGGCGAAGTCCTGCGGGCCATGTCCCGGCTCGGCTTCACCTGTCGCGCCCTCCCCGAGGCCGCACCCGCGCACATCGAAAGCCCGTTGCAGCGGGCTTCCGCGATGCTCGGCACCCCCCTGTCCGTCTGACGACGGTCCAGGCGCGAGCCGAACAGACCAGTGAGGGCCCTACCGGCGCGCGCCGGTAGGGCCCTCACTGCGTGCCGTGCCGCTCCCGGCACGGCACGAGGGTCAGTGGGCCAGTGGGTCAGTGGTCGGAGTAGCTGAAGTCGCCCACGGTCCAGGCGCTGACGTCCTCGATCGCAACGCGGTACATCCCGCCCGTCTCCGGGATCCCCACCGTGCCCTGGAGGATCCGGGCGACATGGAAGTGCAGATGCGTGGGCGGCCCGTCCTTCTTCTTCGTGGGGGTGTCGAATACGGCGGAGAACTCGCCCAGGCGGGCGGAATCCGTCAGTACCTCCAACACCCTGCGCTTCCATACGGCTTCGGGAGCGAGGCGACCGGTGATGACAGCACCTCCGGTGACCACGGTCAGGGACATCTGACTGCTCTGCCCGGACTCCACTAGGGCGGCGATGTCAATGATCAGCTCGTCAGGCTTCGGCATGAGATCGGATTCTATGCACCGGACCGCCCGGGCGCCCTGGGCGGTGGCACTGCCGGGCACGACGGGCGCATACGGCGCTCCCCCGGTGCCGCGATACCCGTCGGGGTGCGCGCGTGTGCGCCGCCTGCGAGCCGGGGTCGTGGACACCATCGCGCCCATCGGGGTCGCCCCGGTCTCCTGACCGTCCCTGCCCGGCCCTCGCCTGCCCGACCCCGGTGACCCCGCCCACCGCTCCGGCCACCCGTTGGAACCGCCGTGACGGCCCGGGTGGACCGAGAACCGCAGCCGACGCGCCGCGCCGGTCGGCGGCGTCACGGGAAGCCGGCGTGCGGCTCCGGGTCTCACCCGTGCGCCGGACCCGCGCTGCGGACGGTCCCGGCATGCGCGGACCGGCCGAGAGGGACCCATCACCGAACGCACTAAATCTGTGCTCGCCGGAGTAGACATTCGTCGCCCGCATGATTATGGTTTCTCTCGTAACCGGGATCGAGCAAGGCCCGGCAGACACGAACTGCCGGGCAGCAGTACACGCAGGACGGTCCGGTGGTGGAGTTTCGAAGCCACGTGTGTTGCAGGACGGCGACGGGACTGACGACCGGATTGGGTGGCCCGCGGTGATGAGGGGCCGCCGTGAGCAAGACCCGCGCTTGACGCGGTCGCAGTACCAGCAGTGCGGTATCGAGAGGTGCCCTCGGTGAAGGCGTCGGGCTGCGGACGCGCGCGCCGGGGAGTTCGACAGTGGGGTCTCCGAGCCGCAGGACGGGCGACGGGACCGGCTGGCGGACGGTGGCGCTGTGTGAGGCCACCAGCAAGTGCGGTATCAGCAGTACAAGCGGTACGCAGTACCCGTTGTGCAAGTGATTGGTTCAGAGGGAAGAACGGAGGAGTCGAGCGCCATCAGGATCGCCCGGGCGGAAGGCACGAAGCCCGGGTACCGCAGGACATCGATAGGTAGGTGGTCTCCGGTCACGCATCCGCGATCCCCGCACCCCCGCCGGAGTATCGGGCGGCCGTGCGGAAACAGAAGGCCGGCGCAGCACTAGGGCCGGCAGATGGTGTTGCAGTTCCTTCGGGGCCTTGGTGCCGTACGGCACCAAGGCCCCTCCACGCGTTCCGCAGAGAGGTGAGATGACAGCAGACGCATCGCCAAGCCGTCTGGACGACGACGACTACCCCGCCTACACGATGGGCCGGGCCGCCGAGCTGCTCGGTACCACTCCCGGCTTTCTCCGCGCCATCGGCGAAGCACGACTGATCACACCACTGCGCTCCGAGGGCGGACACCGCCGCTACTCCCGCTACCAACTGCGCATCGCGGCCCGCGCGCGCGAGCTCGTCGACAAGGGCACCCCGATCGAGGCGGCATGCCGGATCATCGTCCTCGAAGACCAGCTCGAAGAAGCCCAGCGCATCAACGCCGAATACCGCCGCGCCGGCGGATCGTCCGGCCCGTCGGCCGCAGCCTGAGGTGAGCGTGCCCGCCGGTATCGGCGGGCCCTCACACCCGCGCACGGCAGGGCTGCGGCGCGCGAATGCTCCTCGGGTCCAGACCGGTTCCACTGGCCGTGTCGCCCGCCTCCGGCCGCGGTCGCGGCGCGGCCACAGTGGACGAGGCGGCCGACGGGCTCCGCACCCGCATGCCGCCTCCCCCACGCCTATGAGCCCGGCGTCGTGTTCAGCTCCGGTCGCGTTCCACCGGGAGCCACAGCTCGGCATCGGCTTCGGTCCCGTCCGGGGACAGGCGGGTGCGCAGGATCTCGGGGCCGGGGCGGCTGCGGTACGGGTTGGACGGGAACCACTGGGTGAACACGTCCCGCCACAGCTCCTGGATGGCCTGCGGGGCCGGCCCCGAGGTGGTGAAGACCGCCCAGGTGCCGGCCGGGACGGACAGCGCGGTGGTGCCCTCCGGGGCGGACGCTGTCGTGATCACCCCGTGGTAGTAGTCGAGCTCGGTGCCCTCGGCGCGGCTCGGGTCCAGGTCGTCGCAGACCGCGACGATGCCCTGCGGCTCCTGGTCCGACAACTTCTCCAGGCGTTCCAGCATCCGCGGTCCGATCCCGCGGACGAAGTTGATGATCGCCCGGTTCGGTCCCGTGTGCACCAGTGGCACCCGGGTCTTGAGCCCGACGACGTCGAAATCCGGCCTGTCCACTACGCGATAGCGCATGCTGCTGCTCCCTTCGACAGTGAGGCGGAAGGCCAACCGGGGCTGGGAGACGAGTGCGGCACCGGTGCGCCGGGCCTCACCCGGTCCGATGCCGTGCATGGCACGGAACGCCCGCGCGAACGCCTCGCCCGAGCCGTAGCCGTAGCGCACCGCGATCTCCAGCAGCGACTCCCGCCCTGCCAGCACCTCGGCGCCCGCGACAGTGAGCCGACGGCGCCGTACGTACTCCGACAGCGGCACGCCCGCGAGCGCGGAGAACATCCGGCGCAGGTGGTACTCCGAGGTGGCCGCGATGCGCGCCAGCTCGGTCACGTCGAGCTGCTGGTCGAGACGGCCCTCGATGTACTCCAGGGCCTGGTTGAGACGCTCCAGCACGTCCGGTCTCCTTCCTCTTTCGCGATCACCACGCTAGGAAGCAGACCCCCTGCCCGACCCGACATCCTGTGCCCGATCGGATCGGCCATGGCCGATGCCCTTCCCACCGCCGAGCGCGACGCCCGCACGCAGCCTGCCGGAGGCCGACATGGCCCGAGGTCATGGCAGTGGCCGGGCGACGCGCAACGGCATCGCGAGGACCATCCGCGACGACCACTGAGCCGCACGTTCGCAGCCGGACGTCCCGCCGTCGCAAAGCGCCACCGGGTGGGCATCACCGGCGCGGCCGACGCCGGCGGCAGCAGGCGCCAGGCCCCTAGGTCCTGTCGTCAAACTCCCGTCGTCGCCCGGAGGGCGGCCCTGCGGCGTCAGGTGCGTGCTCTCGGTGTGCCGGGCCCTGGCCCTCGTACTGGATGTACTCGGGTCAGGGCCCGGTGCGGCGAGAGTGCGTGCATGGCGTCGCGGGGCAGACGGGAGTTTGACGACAGGGCCTAGGCCAGGTCCACCGGGCGCGTGCGGAGTTTGGCGGCGATGCGGGCCAGCGCCCGCTGGTCGGCGGCGGTCAGCGGGTCGAGGACCAGCCGGCGCACCGCGCGCACATGGGTCGGTGCCGCGGCGACGACCACCTCGTAGCCGGCCTCGGTCAGGGCGGCGATCGTGAAGCGGCCGTCTTCGGGGTCGGGGAAGCGCTCCACCCATCCCCGCTGCTCGAACCGTTTGACGACGTTGGACAGCCGGGAGAGCGAGCCGTTCGTCAGGTAGGCCAGTTCGCTCATCCGCAGGCGGCGTTCCGGGGTCTCGGAGATGTGGCTGAGGGTCAGGTACTCGAAGAGCGTCAGGCCCGCCTCACGCTGCAGCGGCGACTCCAGCCGGCCCGGCAGCAGCAGGACCAAGGAGGCCAGCCCGGTCCAGGCTTCCTTCTCCTCCGGGGTGAGCCACTGCGGCTCGTCGGGGGCGCCACCGCCGGTGTTCGGGGGTGAGGGGCTGGTCATGGGCACACCCTACCAAGCGGCCTTCACTTCACACGTGAAGTGAAGGCGTGGTAGCTTCACTTCACGCTTGAAGTCACAGGAGAGGATCGATCACCATGACTGCCACCCCTTCCACCACGAGCAGGCCCGAGTTCTTCGTCACCCCCGGCTACGGCGACACGCTGTTGGCCGACCTGCGCTACAGCCAGGCCGTGCGGACCGGCGACCGCGTCGAGATCTCGGGGCAGGGCGGGTGGGACGACGACTTCACCTTCCCCGAGGCCCTGGAGGACGAGATCGTCCGGGCGTTCGACAACGTCGAGCGGACCCTCGCGACGGCCGGGGCCACGTGGCGCGATGTCATCGCCGTGAACTCGTATCACCTCCCGACCGCCGCGGACTCCATCGGTGAGGACCACAACCGGGTCATGGTGGAGCAGTTCCGCCGCCGCATGGGCGACCGCGCGCCCATCTGGACGCAGGTCGGGATGTCGGCACTCGGCGCGCCGGGGATGCGGGTCGAGATCCGTGTCACCGCCGTGCTCGGTCACGGCGACTGATCACGAACGGTCCCACCCGGCTCCCACCCGATCCGCGCTCGTGGCTCACCCGTGCAGCGAGCGGACGAGCGCGAGGTCGGCGTGGCCGTCGCGCAGCAGCTCGATGTTGGCGATGCTGCCCGCGGTGGTGCGGAGGCGGCAGCTCAGGCGGGGGTGTGCGCGTTCGATCTCGGCGGCGAGGAGGCGGCCGAAGGCCGGGTAGAACGCCGTGGGCTCCCCCGTCGCGAGGAGCGGCTCACCGCTCGGCCCGGGGTCCTGCCGTGAGGCGTCACCGGCGAGGGCGGCCCCGAGGGCGACGACGGCCGCCGAGCCGACGGCGGCACGCAGGGCGGTACGGCGGCCGACGACAGGGCGGTCGAGGACACGCGGGTCCGCGGCACGACGGTCGGCGGTACCACGGTCACCCGTACGGCGATCATCGGCACGACGGTCGGCCGTACGACGGTCGGAGAAACCACGTTCACCGGCACGACGGTCGGCCGTACGGCGGTCATCGGGCGGGGTCATGACGCACCGCCGTCGGCCGCCGGGCGCGGGACGAGTGCCCTGGCCCGCAGTCCCCGGGGCCGTGCCGGTTCGAGTTCCAGTCGGCCTCCCCGGCCGGCCAGGAGCTGTTCGGCGATGGCCAGGCCCAGGCCCGTACCCGTCGTTCCGGCCTGCCGGGCCGCGCGCCAGAAGCGTGTCGTGGCCTGGGCGATTTCCTCCGCGTTCAGGCCGGGACCGTCGTCCGTCACCGTGAGCACCACGAAGGGGCCCTCGGTGGTGCAGCCGAGCGTGATGGTGGCGCCGGGGCCCGCGTACTTGATCGCGGCCTCGGCCGGCTGTCGAACGCCGTCGGCCCGCTGATCGTCGCGGCGCTCTATCAGAGCGACGGCTACCGGAGCGTCTTCTACTTCATCGCCGGGACGTGGCTGGTCGGGGCCGTCGTCCTGGCCGTGTTCGGCCCCCGGACCCGGCAGGCGCGGGTGGCCGCGCAGGTGGAGAAGCGGGAGGCCGTGCAGGCGCGGTGACCCGCCGTCGGCCCGTCGTGACCCGCCGTCGGCCCGGGAGGCCCCGCTCCCGGGCCGTACCGCCCGTGGCCTGCGATTCGGCGCGCGTCAGGACCTGTTCGCATAGGTTGGGGGTATTGGTCACCGCCCAGCAACAGGAGGCTCCGCGTGTCGGAGGACATAGCCCAGGACAGCGCCGGCTTCGCGGTTCGTGCGCGCATCGATACGACCACACCGCACTCGGCGCGGTTCTGGAACTACTTCGTCGGCGGCAAGGACAACTACGAGGTCGACCGGGAGATAGGCGAGCAGATCAAGGGGATCTTCCCCGGGCTCGTCGACGTGGCGCTCACCAGCCGGCGGTTCCTCGGACGGGCCGTCCGTCATCTCGCCGGTGAGCAGGGGATACGGCAGTTCCTGGACGTCGGCACCGGACTGCCGACCGCCGACAACACGCACCAGGTGGCGCAGCAGGTCGCCCCCGACGCGCGGATCGTGTACGTGGACAACGACCCGATCGTCCTCACCCACGCGCAGGCCCTGCTCACCAGCACGCCCGAGGGCGAGACGGCGTACCTCGACGCCGATCTGTACGACCCCGAGGCCGTGCTGCGGGCCGCCGCCGAAACGCTCGACCTCTCCCGGCCCGTCGCGCTGATGATCCTCAACACCCTCGGCCATGTCGCCGACTACGAGCGGGCCCGTGACCTGGTGCGCCGGCTCATGGCGGGGCTGGCCCCGGGCAGCTACCTCGTGATCAGTGACAGCACCGCCACCAGTGAGGGCATGATCGCGGCGTCCGACGCGTACAACTCGAGCGGCGCGGTGCCGTACTACGTGCGGGACGTCGAGGAGATCGCCGGGTTCTTCGAAGGGCTGGAGCTCGTGGAGCCGGGTGTCGTACGGGTGCCGGAGTGGCGGCCGGACGCTGCCGCGGCGGGGGGCGACGAGTCCGTGGACGCCTACTGCGGAGTGGGACGCAAGGTTTGAGCCCTCGGCGCGGGCGATAATCGGGGCATGGCCTCACCTCCGGTCGACGCGGGCGCCGTGCATGAGCGGCTGGCGGGCGATCTGCTCGCCGTCGGGACGCCGTATGCCCTCGTCCTGGCCGGTGGTGACGCCGTGCGGGCGCACCGGCTGGTGGACGCCCGGCTCAGCCGGGGTGTGGACCTGGCCACCGAGCATCCCGCGGCCATGGCGGAGATCGCCGAGGCGGTGCGGGCCGGTCTCGAGGGGCGCGGCTGGGCGGTCAAGGGCCTGGAGGCCGATCCGCTGGCCGCGCGGCTGACCGTCGGTGATCCCGCGTCCGGTGCCGAGTACCGGGTCGACCTCCGCAAGGAGGTGCTGTGGCGTCCGGCGGTCAGGACGCCGGCCGGTCCGGCGCTCTCCCTGGAGGATCTCGTCGGTACGACCGTACGGGCGCTGGCGGACCGTGGGCTGCCCCGTGACCTCGTCGACGTCCACGCCGCCTCCCGGCGGTGGAGCCCCCCGGAGCTCGAGGAGCTGGGGCGCCGTCACGCCCCGGACACCTTCGACCTGACCGAGCTCCAGTCCCGTCTGACCGGCGCCGAGTGGCTCGACGACGGCGGGTTCCGCGCCCACGGGCTCGACGCCCCGGCCATCGAGGACCTGCGTCGCTGGGCGCAGGCGTGGGCGGACGACATCGCGGAGCGGCTGGTGGAGGGGGAGGATCCCCGGGACGAGGATCCGCAGGACGCTCCGGAGCAGCAGTGACCTCGGGCCGTGCGCTGAAGGTGTCGGCCGAGGCCGGTCACGAAAGCGTCACGTCCTCGGTCTAGGGTCGGTTCATGACGATCGCAGAGAACGCAGAGAACAACGACACCTCTCCCCTCGATGTCGAGATCGGCGCCCTGAACGGCGGTTCCGCCGGCCTGGCCCAGTACGCGGGCCGGGCGGTGCTGGTCGTGAACGTGGCCTCCAAGTGCGGGCTGACCCCGCAGTACGCCGGCCTGGAGCGGCTGCACGAGCGTTACGCGGAGCGGGGCTTCACCGTGCTCGGCGTGCCCTGCAACCAGTTCCTCGGGCAGGAGCCGGGCAGCGCGCAGGAGATCGCCGAGTTCTGTTCGGCGACGTACGGGGTGACCTTCCCGATGACGGAGAAGGTCGAGGTCAACGGGGAGGGGCGGCACGCGCTGTACGAGCGGCTGGTCGGTTTCGCCGACGCCGAGGGCCACAGCGGGGACATCCGCTGGAACTTCGAGAAGTTCCTGATCGGGCGGGACGGCGAGGTCGTCGCCCGCTTCTCGCCGCAGACCGAGCCGGAGTCGGCGGAGGTCGTGGCGGCGGTGGAGAGCGCCCTCGCCTGACGTCCCCCCGTTGACCTTGCCCCTGGGGCAGGGGTGAGTGTCTTCGTCGCCGGGCGGAAGGGCCGCCCGGCGACGGAGGATGTCGGCGTGGACGAGGAACTGATCGGCATCGGGGCGTTCGCTGCGCGGGCCCGGCTGTCGGCCAAGGCCCTGCGCTTGTACGACCGGCTGGGGCTGCTGGCCCCGGCGCGGGTCGACGAGGCCACCGGTTACCGGTTCTACCGGGCCGGTCAGGTCGAACGGGCCCGGCTGGTGGCGCTGTTGCGGCAGCTGGACATGCCGCTCGCCCGGATCGCCGAGGTCGTCGAATGCACCGACGCGGACGACGGTGCGATGGCGGCCGAACGGCTCACCGCCTACTGGGCGGACGTCGAGGCGCGGCACGCCGCGCGGCGGACGCTCGCCGACTACCTCCGTGGCCGGTTGTCCGGGAGGAGTTCCGAGATGTACGGGAAGTTCGTGGTCGAGACGGTGGACGTGCCGGGGCAGGTGCTGATCACCGAGTCGCGGCACACGCTGGCCGACGAGTTGCCGACGTGGATCGGGGCCGCGCTGGGGCGGCTGGAGGCGGCGGCCCCGGAGTGCGGGGGTGTGACGGGGGCGCCGTTCGTCGCGTACCACGCCGAGGTGTCGATGGAGAGCGACGGTCCCGCGGAGGCGTGTCTGCCGGTCGCCGACGAGGCGGCGGCGCGGGAGTGGGCCGAGCGGCACGGCCGGGCCCGGGAGACGACGGTACGGGTGGAGCCGGCCCGGCGGCTGGCCTACACCCGGATCACCAAGGCGCAGGTGGCGCATCCGCAGATCCTGGCCGCCTTCGAGGCGGTGGAGCAGTGGATGGCGGCCGAGGGGCTGACACCCGCGGGTCCCTGCCGGGAGGTGTACTTCGCCGACTGGTCGGCCGCGGGCCCCGAGGACCCGGTGTGTGACGTGGCCTTCCCGGTGGCCTCCCGGTGAACGTCCCGGTGGCGGTCCCGGGATCCCTCCCGGCGGCGCTCCCGGCGGGCTGAGCCGGGAGGCCACGGCCGAGCCCTCTCGGCCAGGACGGCGAACAGGTCGAGAGGGCCCCGTCGGTGGTGCCGACGGCCGGCAACCGGTCCGGTCAGTCCTTGACCGAGGCCACGAAGACGCTCCACGCGCCCGCGGGGAAGGCCAGCTTGGGGCCCTCGGGGACCTTGGTGTCCCCGAGCTCCAGCGCTTCCTCGGTGATCGACCTGACCATCACGCACGCGCCGTTGTTGTTGGTGTAGGAGGACGTCGTCCACGTTTCCGTGGCGCCCAGACGAATTGCCATGTTCGCTCCGTAGCCAGATGCTGAGTTGCTGTCACCGGCCTGCGCATTCCGGCATGGACCCGCAGAACGGATTGCGCCAACCCCCGCTGGGCGGTTGGCGTGATCGACGCTACTCGCCAACATCCTCTTCCGGAGCATTCGTTCACTCGACCGGATGGCATATTCCAGACGACACGTACAGTCAGGCATGTCAGCGGTGTACTATCCCGCCCCGCCTGAGGAGAACTCAGCGCGCGTAGTCCTTCGCGAGGCGTTCGACGAGCTGCCGGGACTGTTCCACGTTCAGCGACTGGGCCCGCAGGTGCTCGTACATCACCGTGTACTTCTGCACGTCGTGCGGCTTCTCCAGGTACAGGTCGCTGGTCACGCCCTCGATGTACACCACGCTCGAATCCGCCGCGTCGGCGAACTCCAGGATCGAGTACTGGCCGTTGATCCCGGCGTGCGCCCCGACGTCGAACGGCAGCACCTGCACGGTGATGTGCGGCAGCTGGGACAGCTCCATGACGTGCTCCAGCTGTTCCCGCATCACCTGCCGGCTCCCGACCACCCGGTGCAGCGACGCCTCGTCCAGGACCACCCACAGCCGCAGCGGATCCTTCTCCGCGGTGATCCGGCTCTGCCGGCGCAGCCGGACCTCGACCCGCTTGTCGTTCTCCTGCTCCGACGCCTCCGGCGAACCGCCCCGGATGATGGCGTCGGCGTACGCGCGGGTCTGCAACAGCCCGGTGATGATCTGCGGTTCGTAGACGCGGAGCGACTCGGCGTCCGTCTCCAGGCCGATGTAGACGCTGTACGGGATGTCGCCGAAGGCGTGCCACCAGCCCTGCTGGCGCGAGTCCTTGGCCATCTGCATCAGCGAATCGACGATCCGCTGGTCCTCGACCTCGTAGACCCCGCACAGGTCGCGGACATCGCGCTGGCTGATGCTGCGCCGGCCGTTCTCCAGGCGGCTGATCTTCGACTGCGAGACCAGCAGTCGTTCCGCCACTTCCTCGGCCGTCATGCCCTTGAGCTCACGAAGCCTGCGCAGCTCCTGGCCCAGCCGGCGCCGCCTGACGGTGGGATTGACATTGGACGCCACGGGACGTGCACCTCCGGCTGCGTGCCTCGTACTTGCCACTTTGCGTGTCTGCTGGTGAGCAGACTGCCACCAAGGTGCTTTCCACCGCTGGGAAACGGTGGATATACGACGGGTACACGCCAGTTCACCGGTCGGCGGCGGGTACGGACACCGGCCCGGGGCACGCCGAGCGGGGCGGGGAGAGTTCGTGTGCTCTCTCCGCCCCGCTCGGACTGCGGCTCCCGTGACCGGGTCTGCGGTGCCGTGGATCCGAGGGTGCCGTGCCGTTGGCCCTGGGGGTGGTGCTCAGTGGGCCACGGCACGCGCCATGGATCCGCGGCGTGGTTGCGCCGGAACGCCACGGGCGGGTTCCGGTGCGGCCCTGCCGCCGGCGGGGGCCTGCCGGCCTGCCGGAGCGGGGCTTCGGCGCGGCTGGGCCGCCACGCCGTTCTGGACGTCCATCACGGCGTGCGCGACGAGTCCGCCCATGGGGTCGTGCCGGATCAGATCCCGCAACCGGGAACGCGAAGAGCGTCCCTCGTTCCCCGGATACAGGTGCTTGCCGAGACCCACCGCGTGCGCCAGTGCGGCGAGCGCCGCGGTCCGCGGGTCCGGCGGAACGCCGGTGCGGATCGCGGAGTCCAGCCGGGCCCTGATCTCCCGGCTGATCTCGGTGTCCGTCGCCTGGTAGCGAGTCGTCGGCAGCACCCCGCACATCTGTCCGGCCACGGCGTGCACCATGCCGCACCGCTCCAGATGCGAGAGGTAGGTCTGGCGGAGCCCGAGACGCGGCCCGCCGATCCAGTGGACCGCCCGCACGGGAGCGCCACGCCTTCGCAGCAACTCCAACGCGCAGTCCAGTGTTGGGTCTCCAGTCGGCCGTGGCACGACCACGGCGATACGATCCCCGTCTGGGGCTATCCGTCCGGCCAGCGCCAGCTCCACTAGCTGTGCTCCGGCCAGACCGAGGTCGAGCGACTGCGGCTGCGCAGTGGTACCCGTGGTCGGGTCCAATGCCAGCAGCAGAAGCTCCTCCGGAAGTGTTCTGCGGCTCCTGCCCATCCAAGCCTCCCCGCGTGGATGAATGACAGGGTGACCCCTCTCACATTGGTCTGTCGAGGGTGCGTGACCGGTTCGTAAGGGAACCAGTAGGTATGTCGTTCTCGTCTACCGCGTGGGGTAAGCCCGCACACAGGACACTGGTACATGGTTCGGACAGCGCTCTGGAGCGTTGTGGCGGGCGGCGGTTCACGGTTCGGTTGGCGCACGCGGGGCGTGCGTCGCATGGAGGAGGCATCGGTGGCGGGCGAGTCCCCCGACAGGTCGAAGCAGCGCGAGTCGTCGGCAGAACCGACGTCGGGGAGCGCGGGTCCGGTTCCCGAGAAGCGGGATCCCCGATTGGCGGTGGCCCGCGAGGGCTCGCCGTCGGGGAGCCGAGGGAGCGTCGATACGGCCACTCGGGTGCTGTCGGCGCGCGAGGCGACGGAGGACACCGCGGAGGCCGAGGACGAATCCTCCGCCGAGCGTGACGATTCCGCAGCGGACGGGCGTGACGATTCCGCAGCGGAGGGTGACGACCGGCTCCGCGAGGTGGCGGCCTCGTGGGTGCGTTCGGCGGACTCGGTGGAATCGGTGGAGGACGCGGACGGGGCGGCGCGGGCGGAGGACGCCTCCGCCGGGGGCGGCCGGTCGAGGACCGGCGCCGAGCGGACGGCTGCCGCCGACGGGGAGCCGAAGACCGGGGGCGCCGCGGACGAGGACGGGACCGAGGACGGGACCGAGGACGAGGGCGCACCGTCCGCGGACGCCCGGCAGGAAGCCCCGGCAACCGACACGGACACCGGCGCGGACGACACCGGCCGCGACACCGCCACGAAGGCCCCCACGGACGCCCAGGACGGCTCCGCAGGGGCCACTGCCCCCACCGGGGCGACGAAGGCCGGGAGCGGCGCGCACGAGGACGGGACCGAGGACGGGACCGAGGACGAGGGCGCACCGTCCGCGGACGCCCGGCAGGAAGCCCCGGCAACCGACACGGACACCGGCGCGGACGACACCGGCCGCGACACCGCCACGAAGGCCCCCACGGACGCCCAGGACGGCCCCGTGGCGGCAGCTGCCCCCAGCGGGGCGACGAAGGCCGAGGACGCCGCGGACGGGGACGAGGGGCTGTCGTCGTCCGGGGATGCCGGGCGGGAGGCGTCCGGCGGCACGTCGGAGCCCGCCGCCGCAGCCGGCGCGTCCGGGGACGAGGGCAGCCCCGCCCCGGCCGTGGAGGACGCGGACGACGCGGACGAGGCCCCCGGGGCGGGGTCCGGCGGTGCGGGGTCGCGGGCAGGCGAGGACGGCGGCCCGAAGGCCGATGACGCGCCCGCCGAGCCCGGAACCGGGTCAGGGCCCGCCGAGCCCGAGGGCAAGTCCGGAGCCTCCAAGCCCGGAGCCTCCAAGCCCGGAGCCACCGAGTCCGGAGCCACCGAGTCCGGAGCCGGCGCGAAGCCCAAGGGTCCCGTCGATCAGCCCACCGCCGTCTTCCGGACCGGGCGTCCCTCGGCGCCCGCCGTCGATCAGCCCACCACCATGCTCAAGCTGGGCGACGCGAGGGCCGGGGCCAAGTCCGAGTCCGAGTCCGAGTCCGAGCGGACCAGCAAGTTCGTGGCGCTGAAGGCGTACGACGACCCCGGTGTCCGTACGCCGCCGCGCGGCGGGGACGTCACCACCGCCGTCCCGCAGATCGGACCGGAGCGGACGACGCAGCAGCCGCTGCCGCCCAAGCCGCCGCTGGACCTGCTGGCCGAGCTGACCAACACCCCGCCGCCCCCGCAGACCCCCCTGCGCACGGCCGTGCGGCGGGTCAAGATCTGGACGCCGCTGGTCCTGCTGCTGCTGGTCGTCTTCGCGGTCGCGCAGAACGTCCGCCCGCTCCCGGCGCCCACCCTGGAACTCACCGCCGAGGACGGCTTCACCTTCGAGGGCGACAAGCCCGAGATCCCGTGGCCGGACGCGGGTCAGGCCGCGCTGGACGTCGACGGCATCGGCACGTTCGGTTCCTCCGGCGAGCAGAAGCCGGTGCCGATCGCCAGTGTCGCCAAGGTCATGACGGCGTACGTGATCCTGCGCGACCACCAGCTCAAGAGCGGCGCCGAGGGCCCGATGATCGAGATCGACCCCACCGCCGAGAAGCAGTCCGACGCCGGCGACGAGTCGACCGTCAACGTCACCGCCGGTGACGAGATCTCCCAGCGGGAGGCGATCGAGAGCATCCTGATCGCGTCCGCGAACAACGTCGCGCGGCTGCTGGCCCGTTGGGACGCCGGCTCCGAGAAGGCGTTCGTCGAGAAGATGAACGCCGCCGCCGAGGACCTCGGCATGACCAACACGACGTACACCGACCCCTCGGGCCTGAACGACACCACCGTGAGCACCGCCGTGGACCAGGTGAAGCTGGCCCGGGCGGCGATGAAGCAGCCCGCGTTCCGCGAGGTGGCCGCGATGATGTCGTACGACGACTACAAGGGCGACAACCACTCCAACTGGAACCAGCTGGTCGGCAGCAACGGCGTCGTCGGCATCAAGACCGGCACCACCACCTCCGCGCTCGGCAACCTCGTCTTCGCGGCGAAGAAGGAGGTCGGCGGCGAGACGCGGACCGTCGTCGGTGCCGTCGTGCGCCAGCCGGCGGGCGGCAAGGACAACACCATCCTGTCCGCCGCCCTCACCGCGGGCGACGAGCTGATCCGGGCCGCGCAGGGGGCTCTGGAGTCGGCGACGCTGCTGAAGAAGGGCACCGTCGTCGGCTATGTGGACGACGGTCTCGGCGGCCGTACGCCCGTCGCCGTCACGGAGGACGTCAAGGCCGTCGGCTGGGCGGGGCTGTCGGTGAAGCTGACGTTCGCCGGGGCCGACCTGCCGCACACCGCCAAGGCCGGTACGACGGTGGGCACGCTCACCGTGGGCGACGGCACGAGCAGCGCCGTCAAGGTCCCGGTGGCCCTTCAGGACGACCTCGTGGAGCCCGGCTTCACGGACAAGCTGACGCGCATCGCCTGATCCGGAGCCGGTACGCAGCCGGTTCGCAGCCGGTCCGGAGACGGTCCGGCGAGCGGACGGATGCGTGCGCCCCGTCGGCCGACGCCCGCCCGGGCGACGGTCGGCGGGGCGCGTGCTAGCGTCACGATTCGGGCAAGAACGGGCAAGGAACGGGACACGGGGAGTGCCTTCAGGTGGCCACAGCGGAGCCGACACGCGCCGACGACGCCGATCCGGGTCCGGGATCCGGCCCTCGAATACCCCCGCCCGAGTCACCGCGGCCCCCGGGGGACGCTGACGGCACCGAGGACACCCCCGGCGCCGCCTGGGCCGCCGTCCTCGCCGTGCGCGCCCGCATGGTGCGGCATCCGGTGCTGTCCGTCACCGCGCTCGCCGGCCTGCTGCACATCGTCTGGTTCTTCACGTTCGCCAACAGCGGCGGTGATCTCGCGGCGCAGGACGCGTGGGCCGAGTTCGTCGGCCGGCACCCGGACTCCGCGTACAACCTCGCCTGGTACGGCGGTATGCACCCCGTGTCGTACAGCGTGGTGTCGCCGTATCTGATGTCGCTGCTCGGTGTGCGGACCACGATGATGATCGCGGGCACGGTGTCGGCCGGGCTGCTGATGATGGTGCTCATGCGCAGCCGGGCGGTGCGCAACCCCCTGTGGGCGGCGCTCGCGGGGGTGTTCGCGCTGCTGTGCAACGCGGCCTCGGGGCGGGTGACGTTCGGGCTGGGCACGATGTTCGCGCTCGGCGCGGTCGCCGTCGTCTTCTGCTGGCCGTACCGGTGGCGGTACAAGCGCTGGGCGAAGGCGCTGTGCGCGGCCCCGCTGGCGGCGCTTGCCACCATGGCCTCGCCGGTGGCGGGGCTGTTCGTGGGGCTGGTGGCGGTGGCGCTGTTCCTGCAGAGGCGCCGGCCGGGGGCGTGGGCGCTGGGGCTGGCGCCGACCGCGGTGGTGGCGGTGTCGGCCTGGCTGTTCCCGTTCTCGGGGACCCAGCCGATGGGCATCGGTTCGGTGATCCTGCCGCTGCTGTACTCGGTCCTGGTGTGCGTGCTGGTGCCGCGGGAGTGGAAGACCGTGCGCATCACGTCCGCGGTGTACGGGCTCGGGGTGGTGCTGGTCTGGGTGATCAGTTCGCAGATCGGCTCGAACATGACGCGGCTGGCGATGCTGTTCGGCGGGGTGCTGCTGGTGGCCGCGCTGCCGTTCGCGGTGCCGAAGTCCCTCAAGTGGTACGCGATCGTCGTGGCCTTCGTCGGCTTCACCGGCTGGATCGGCTTCAAGTCGGTCGACGACGTCGTGCACACCACACCGGCCGCGTCCTGGGCGCGCGAACTGGCGCCGCTGGTGAACGAGCTGCAGGAGGTCGGCGCCGGGCGGGGCCGGGTGGAGGTCGTCCCGGCCCGCTCGCACCGTGAGGCGTCCGCCCTCGCTCCGTACGTCAACCTGGCCCGCGGCTGGAACCGGCAGGCCGACATGGAGCGCAATCCGCTCTTCTACGACGACACCCTCAACTCGGCGAACTACCGCGAGTGGCTGAAGCGCTGGGCCGTGCACTTCGTGGTGCTGCCGAAGGACGAGCCGGACGGTGACGGCGGTCAGCGGGAGCGGGAGCTGGTGCAGCGGGGGCTGCCGTATCTGAAGCAGATCTGGGGCGACGCGAACTGGCAGCTGTTCGAGGTGGACGAGCCGACGCCGATGGCGGAGCCGGACACGGTCGTGGAGCGGGCCGAGCAGGGCGGGATGACGATGCGGGTGGAGAAGGCGGGCCGGATCCTGGTCCGCATCCCGTACTCGCCGTGGCTGAGCCTCGTCGACGCCGAGGGCAACAAGCTGGAGCCGCCGCAGGAGACGGAGGCGTCCAAGAGCCGTCCGGAGGACGAGCCGAAGACGTACGCGAACGTCCACGGCTGCCTGATGGAGACGGAGGAGGACGTGAACGGCGACAAGTGGACGATGCTGCTCGCGCCGGAGCCGGGGACGTACCGCCTGGCGGCTCCGTACGAGTGGCAGCGGGGCACTCCGTGCCCGGACGAGCTGCGCTGATCCACCGGAGCGGGACCCTTCGCGGGACCACTCCCAGCCGTTCATGAACGTGAACTCAGGTCAGCAAGGCGAACTTTTTTACTCCCTCTTGACCTGACGCTTCCTTGTCGTGCCCGCGCCACCCCGCCCACGATGAGCGGGCACTTCGCGGCCTTCCTCGTCCCTACCCCGCTCAGGCGAAGTGTCAATCAGCTGAGTGGAGTTCACAAGGCGGACCCTGGAAGGGGGGACATGAACAGTCTCGACTGGGCGGTGCTCATCGGCTATTTCGGCGTGATGGTCGGCATCGGCATCTGGTCCCACAAGCGGGTGGACAACGTCAGTGACTTCTTCACCGCCGGCGGCAAGATGCCGTGGTGGCTCTCCGGCATCTCCCACCACATGTCGGGGTACAGCGCGGTGATGTTCACCGGCTACGCCGGCATCGCCTACACCTACGGTGTGACGTCCTTCGTCACCTGGTCCTTCCCCATCGCCCTCGGTATCGCCATCGGGTCCAAGCTGTTCGCGCCGCGGATCAACCGGCTGCGCTCCCGGCTCCACGTGGCCTCGCCGCTCGAGTACCTGAAGAACCGGTACGACCTGAAGACCCAGCAGGCACTGGCCTGGTCCGGCATGCTGCTGAAGATCGTGGACGTGGGCGCGAAGTGGGCCGCGATCGCCACCCTGCTCTCCGTGTTCACCGGTGTCTCGCTCAACCAGGGCATCCTCATCACCGGCGTGGTCACGGCGATCTACTGCACCATCGGCGGCCTGTGGGCGGACGCGCTGACCGAACTCGGCCAGTTCATCATCCAGTTGCTCGCCGGTCTCGCCATGTTCTTCGCCGTGCTCGTCGAGCTGGGCGACCACGGCGGCTTCTTCGGCGTGTGGGACCAGCCGGAACTCCAGGGGCACGAGAAGCCGCTGGTCGGGCCGTACGGCACGATCTTCCTGCTGGCGTTCCTGTTCATCAAGCTGTTCGAGTACAACGGCGGCATGCTCAACCAGGCCCAGCGCTACATGGCCACCCCCAACGCCCGCGAGGCGGAGCGCTCGGCGCGACTGTCGGCGATTCTGTGGCTGGTCTGGCCGCTCGTGCTGTTCTTCCCGATGTGGATGTCGCCGCTGCTGGTGGAGTCCCAGAAGCCGGACGGTTCCGACTCCTACGCCCTGATGACCGAACAGCTGCTGCCGCACGGCCTGCTGGGCCTGGTCATCGTCGGCTTCTTCTCCCACACGATGGCCATGTGCTCCTCGGACGCCAACGCCATCGCGGCGGTGTTCACGCGTGACGTGGCGCCGGTGCTGTCGGCGAAGGCCCGGATGTGGGGCGAGCGGTCGGGTCTGATCGCGGCCCGGGTCACGACGGTGGTCTTCCTCGGCCTGTCCATGGCGGTCGCGACCCAGGTCAACTCGCCGGCCTTCAAGGACATCATCACCGTCGTCATCAAGTGGGTGGCCGGTCTGATGGGCCCGATCGCCATCCCGATGATGCTGGGTCTGCTGCGGCCCTTCCGCCGCTCCGGCCCGACGGCGGCGATCGTCAGCTGGGGAACGGGCCTGCTGGCCTTCTGGCTGGTGAACTACCCGATCCACTGGGCCGTCGACGGCGGCGTGCCGCTGGAGTACCAGGTCTCGATCCCGCTGGCGGTCTCGCTCGTCCTGTACATCCTGATCGGCTTCCTGAAGCCGGAGGACACCCCCGAGCGGCTGGCGATCATCGAGCGCCTCAACACCGACGACGACTCGGCCGCGGCGTCGGTCCCGGCCCCGGCGGAGGAGGTCCCGGGCACGACGCGCGCGCCGGTGAAGGACTAGGGAAGGACCAGGTGCCGGCCGGGGCCTTGTCGGGCCCCCACGGCGGCTCGGGCCCCCACGGCGGCTCGGGCCCCCAGGGCGGCTCAGGCCTCCAGGGCCGACGCTCCGCGCGGATACCTGGCCAGCCACGCCGGGGACGACCCCGCGGGCCCGTGCAGTGCGGGCCCCTGGGTCATCTCCATGGCGAAGTCGTCGGCCAGTTCCAGGAGTGTGGGACGGCCCTCCAGCTCGGCCAGCCAGGCCGGCGGGAGGGCCGTTTCGCCGTGCAGGGCCCCGAGCAGCCCGCCGGTCAGCGCACCGGCCGCGGCGCTGGGCCCGTCCTGGTTGACGGCCAGACACAGCCCGTGCCGTACGTCCTCCCCCACCAGCGCGCAGTACACGGCGGCGGCGAGCAGCCCCTCGGCGGTGGCGTTCCCGGCCAGCTCCGTCACCCGCTCGGGGGTGGGTATCCCCTGCCGTACGGCACCCAGCGCGTGCTGGAGCGCGTCCGACACCGGCTCGTGCCCCGGCCGCGCGGCCAGCAGCGCGAGCGCCCGCTGCACCGACGTGTCCAGGCTCTCGCCCCGGGCCAGCGTGTGCACGATCACGGCGTACGCGCCCGCCGCGAGGCAGGCGACCGGGTGGCCGTGGGTCTGCGCCGCGCACTCCACGGCGAGCTGGGCGACGAGCTGCGGTTCCCAGCCGACGAGCAGTCCGAACGGCGCGGAACGCGCGGCGGCCTCCGGTCCCGCCGCACCGGGGTTCTTGGGCGCCGCCGGCGTCCCCATCGTGTCGTCGCCGAGTCCGAGCAGCAGCGCGCGGGCCGGGTCCCGGCGGGCGTACAGCCACTCCTCCCGGGCCAGCCAGCCGTCGTCCTTGCGCCGCTCGTCCGGGCCCCAGTCCCGCTGGGTGGTCGCCCAGCGCAGATACGCCCGGTGCAGATCGGTCGGCGGATGCCAGGCCCCGGTGTCGCGCCGCACCTGGGCCCGGATCAGGCCGTCCACGGAGAAGAGGGTGAGCTGGGTGTGGTGCGTGACGGCACCGCGCCGCCCGTACGCGGGGGCGAGGTCGGCGATGCCCCCCGCGCCGTGCGCCGCCCGTATCCCGTCGATCCCCACCCCGTCCACGGGCGCGCCCAGCGCGTCCCCGACGGCCACCCCGAGCAACGTCCCGCGCACCCGGCTGCGGAAGTCCTGCTGCTCACGGCGCCCCCACACGGGCCCGGCAGTACCAGCCACCCAGACCTCCCAGGCACCGTCCGTACGTACGACGCCCAGCACCCTAATCGAACGGGGACGGTCGGTTCAGGGGGCTGATCGGTATGCGGAGTGTGACCCGAGTGAGCGGAAGTGGCCGGGAATCAGCCGTCCCGATGACGTACGACCGCGTCCCGCTGGGCACGCGCCCACGCGCGGGACCGAGCCCGGCCGGTCCCGCCCCGGCGACCGCCATGCTGCCCGCCGACGGGCCGCCCTCCGGCTCCGGGTCCGACGCGGCGGGCGCGGCCGACTCAGCCTCGTGGCGCCGCTCGCGACGAGCGGCCGGTACCTCGTCCAGTTCCTTGAAACGGGCCCCCCGGTCGGCGAACTGACGGCTCATCACCGCCGGGACCTCGGGCACGCTGTCCGCGCCCTCGTCGACGTACGCCGTCAACGCGCCCCGCTCCCGGGCGATCTGCTCCAACTCCCGGAGCGGGAAGATCCTCCCGACGCCCGCGTCGCCGTGCACGTGGAACAGGAAGCGGTGGCGTTCGTCCCGGGCGGTGTGTCGAAGTCCGCCCGGAACAGCCCGCGTTCGACGCTGCGGGCCACCAGCCCGGCACGTCGGCGCCGCTGGACGAGCTGCCGCATCGACGGCTGTGCCCGCGCCGCGCGCGTCCCCCCGCCCCCCCCGGGAACCCGACACGCCCCGTTCTGGCTCACCCCGTACGGGATACGGGCTGCCGTACGGGGAAAGGAACCGCCATGCCCACCACAACCGCACGCGGCGCGCTGCCCCTCACCGCCGCGCTCCTCACCGCATCGGTCGCCCTCTACATGGCGCTCGTCGCCTTCGGGAACATCACTGACTTCGGCACGAACCAGGAGTTCGTCCGGCATGTCCTGGCCATGGACACCACGTTCAAGGACGACGACCTGATGTGGCGCGCGATCACGAACGAGGGCGTGCAGGACGCCGCGTACGTCGCGATCATCGCCTGGGAGACGGCCGCCGCGCTGGTCCTGGTCTACGGCACCTGGCTCTGGGCCCGCCACGACCACCCGCGCGCCCGCCGCTTCTCCACCTACGGCCTGCTGATGACCATGCTCCTGTTCGGCGCCGGCTTCATGGCGATCGGCGGCGAGTGGTTCGCGATGTGGCAGTCGCAGGACTGGAACGGCCTGGACGCGGCCCTGCGGGTGTTCGTCTTCAGCGGCGTGGTGCTGCTGGTGAACCACCTTCCGGGGACTCACACGGAAGGGCGCGACGCCCACTGAGGGACCGCGGCGCCGCGCCGCGACGGACGCTCGCGCGACTGCGCGTGGATCCGAGTCGGCGCGGCTACTTCACGACCCTGACCGGCGTGCCCGCCGTGCCGAAGGTCCACAGGGCCTTGCCGTCGTCCTTGGCCACGCGGATTCCGCCGGTTTGCGCGTCGGGGGCCGGGGGCGGGGGTGAGGAGCCGTCGACCGCGTTGGAGAAGGCGACGGAGACGCCGGACTTCGCCGCGAAGTACATGATGTGCTCGACCGCCACGCCGTCGCTGCCGGTCGTGGCCTCCGTGCGGGCGCCGATGGCGTAGGCGCCGGGGTCCGGGGACACCGTGCCCGGCCATACCGTGAAGGAACGGCGGGGGGCGTCGCTGGCGTCGACCAGCCATACGCGCTTCTGGTCGAGGGAGTAGACGATCCGGCGGCCGGCGCCCGAGTCGGCCGGTACCACCGCCGGTTTCTTCTCCTCCGGCTTCGCGGACGGCTTCGCGTCCGCCGTCGCCGACGCGCTCGGCCGGCTCGTGGCGGCGGTGGGCTTCGTCCCCTGGTCCGCCTGGACGGCCAGCACGGCCACCACGGCTATCGCCCCCGTGGTCAGCCCGGTCACCCAGGCCCACGAAGGAAGACGGGCAGACACCGGTACGCATCTCCTCAGCTACGAGATCCATGGAAGCCACGGAACCCATGGAACGCGGGTCGGATCATCCTACTGCCAGCGGCTGCCCCCGCCCGCTCTCAGTCCAGCACCGGCAGCAGTTCCGGCAGATGGCCGTCGGAGGCCTGTGCCGTGCGGCGGCGCTCCTCGGAGACCTCGCCGTACAGGGTCGTGCGGGGCTTCGCCGGGCGGCCTGCCGCCTCCGCCACCGCGATGAGGTCCTTGACGGACTTGTAGGAGCCGTAGGAGGAGCCCGCCATGCGGGAGATCGTCTCCTCCATCAGCGTGCCGCCCAGGTCGTTCGCGCCGGAGCGGAGCATGTCGGCCGCACCCTCCGCGCCCAGTTTGACCCAGCTCGTCTGGATGTTCGGGATCCAGGGATGCAGCAGCAGCCTCGCCATCGCCGTGACCGCGCGGTTGTCGCGGATCGTCGGGCCGGGGCGGGCGATGCCGGCCAGGTAGACCGGGGCGTTGGTGTGCACGAAGGGAAGGGTGACGAACTCCGTGAAACCGCCCGTCCGCTGCTGGATGCCCGCCAGCGTCCTGAGGTGGCCCAGCCAGTGGCGGGGCTGGTCGACATGGCCGTACATCATCGTCGAGGAGGAGCGGATGCCCAGCTCGTGGGCCGTGGTCACCACCTCGGTCCAGGTGGCCGCCGGCAGTTTGCCCTTGGTCAGGATCCAGCGGACCTCGTCGTCGAGGATCTCCGCCGCCGTGCCGGGGATGGTGTCCAGGCCCGCTTCCTTCGCCGCCGTCAGCCACTCGCGGATGGACATGCCGGTGCGGGTCGCGCCGTTCACCACCTCCATCGGGGAGAAGGCGTGCACGTGCATGCCGGGGACGCGGGACTTCACCGCCCGCGCGATGTCGAAGTACGCCGTCCCGGGCAGGTCCGGGTGGATGCCGCCCTGCATGCAGACCTCCACCGCGCCCACGTCCCACGCCTGCTGGGCGCGGTCGGCCACCTGGTCCAGCGAGAGCGTGTACGCGTCGGCGTCCGTGCGGCGCTGCGCGAAGGCGCAGAAACGGCAGCCGGTGTAGCAGACGTTGGTGAAGTTGATGTTGCGGGTGACGATGTACGTCACGTCGTCGCCCACCGCCGACTTCCGCACGTCGTCGGCCACCCGGCACAGGGCGTCCAGCGCCGGGCCGTCGGCGTGCAGCAGCGCGAGCGCCTCCGCGTCGGTGAGCCGCGTCGGGTCGTCGGCCGCCGTGCGCAGGGCCTGGCGTACGTCGGTGTCGATGCGTTCCGGGACCATTCCGGGGGCGGCGGCCTCGCGCAGGGCGTCCCAGTCGCCGTAGACCTCGTCGAAGTCGTCGCGGCGGTCGGCGGTGCGGCCCTCGGTGTCGATGGTGCGGTGCAGGTCGGTGCGGCCGGCGGCGGTGAACGCCTCGTCCGGCTCCTGCCAGGGCAGCCCCGCCGGGAGGACGTCGGGGCGGGCCAGGCCCGTCCCGGGGTCGGCGAGCGCGGCGACGTGCGGGCGCAGCCGCGGGTCCAGCCAGGGCTCGCCGCGCGTGACGAACTCCGGGTAGACGCAGAGGCGTTCGCGCAGCTCGAAGCCGGCCGCGCGGGACTTCTCGGCGAGCTCGTCGATCTGCGGCCAGGGGCGCTCGGGGTTGACGTGGTCGATGGTGAGCGGGGAGACCCCGCCCCAGTCGTCGATACCGGCCGCGATCAGCCGCTCGTACTCGGAGTCGACCAGGTTCGGCGGGGCCTGGAGGCAGGCGGACGGGCCGAGGACGTGCCGGGCGACGGCGACCGTGGCGACCAGTTCGTCGAGCTCCGCGTCCGGCATGCCGCGCATCGCGGTGTCCGGCTTGGCGCGGAAGTTCTGGATGATCAGCTCTTGGATGCCGTGGTGGGCGCGGGAGATCTTCCGCAGGGCGAAGAGGGACTCCGCCCGCTCCTCGTAGGTCTCGCCGATGCCGATGAGGATGCCGGAGGTGAAGGGGACGGAGGAGCGGCCGGCGTCCTCCAGGACGCGCAGGCGCACGGCCGGTTCCTTGTCCGGGGAGCCGTGGTGCGGGCCGCCGGGCTCGGACCACAGGCGGGTCGCGGTGGTCTCCAGCATCATGCCCATGGAGGGCGCCACCGGCTTCAGGCGCTGGAAGTCGGTCCAGGTCAGCACGCCGGGGTTGAGGTGCGGGAGGAGTCCGGTCTCCTCCAGGATCCGGATGGAGATCGCGCGGACGTACGCGATCGTGTCGTCGTAGCCGTGCGCGTCGAGCCACTCGCGCGCCTCGGGCCAGCGGTCCTCGGGCTTGTCGCCGAGGGTGATGAGGGCTTCCTTGCAGCCGAGGGCGGCGCCCTCGCGGGCGATGTCCAGCACCTCGTCCGGCGACATGAACATCCCGTGCCCGGCCCGGCGCAGCTTGCCGGGCACGGTGACGAACGTGCAGTAGTGGCACTTGTCCCGGCACAGCCGGGTCAGCGGGATGAAGACGCTCTTCGAGTACGTGATGACACCGGGCCGGCCCGCGGCCTCGAGCCCCGCGTCCCTGACCCGGGCGGCCGAGGCGGAGAGGTCCTGGAGGTGCGCACCGCGTGCCTGGAGCAGGACCGCCGCCTCGGAGACGTCCAGGGAGACGCCGTCCCGGGCGCGTTTGAGGGCGCGCCGCAGGCTGTTCTCGGTCGGGCCGCCGGTTCCGTGGGTCGCGGAAGTCGTCATCCCTTGAGCATACGTTCGGGGTGATCAGGCCCCTTCGCCGTCTTCGCCGTCCAGGAAGGGCTGGTAGCCGTCCAGTACCCGGAGCACCTCCGCCTCCCCCTCGGGCGGCAACTGCAGCACGACCTCCCCGATGCCGAGTTCGGCGTAGTGGGCCAGCTTGCCCGCGCTGGGACGGACGGCGTACGGAACGACCTGGAGGGCGCCGGGATCGCGGCCGGCGTCGGCCCAGGCGGTGCGCAGCGCGGGCAGCGACTCCGACAGGCCGCGCCCGCCGATGGGCAGCCAGCCGTCGGCGTACTCGCAGATGTGCGCGAACAGCTTCGGCCCGGCCGCCCCGCCGACCAGGGTGCGCGGTCCGACGACCGGGCCGCGCGGCTTCTGCACCGGCTTGGGGTGCGCGAGGCTGGCGCGTACGCCGCCGAACTCCCCCTCGTACGCCGTCGGCTCCTCCGCCCACAGCGCCCGCATCAGCCCCATCCGGTCCCGGACCAGCTCACGCCGGGTACGCCACCGCACTCCGTGGTCGGCGGCCTCCTCGACGTTCCAGCCGAAGCCCAGCCCCAGCGTGAACCGGCCGCCGGAGAGGTGGTCCAGGGTCGCGATCTGCTTGGCGAGGTCGATCGGGTCGTGCTGCGCGGCGAGCGTGATGCCGGTGCCGACGCCGAGCCGCTCGGTGACGGCCGCCGCCTGCCCGAGCGCGACGAAGGGGTCCAGGGTGCGGCCGTACTCACGGGGCAGCTCGCCGCCCGCCGGGTAGGGGGTGGTCCGCTCGACGGGGATGTGAGTGTGCTCGGGCAGATACAGCCCGGCGAAACCGCGCTGCTCCAGCTCACGGGCGAGCCGGGTGGGGGTGATCGTCTCGTCGGTGAGGAAGATCGTGACGGCGATACGCATGGACGGCCTTTCGTACGCGGACGACGACTCGTCGATACCGGCGAGGTCCCGCCGACACCGGCTGCGCTCGCCCCTGCCGGCGACACCCACCGGTACCGCGAACCTCCCCGGTACCGGCGACGCCCACCGGCACGGGCGGCACCTCATCAATACCGGGGCGGACCCCATCTGTCCATACCGACCGGTCGGCATCGTGGGCTCGCTCCGGACGCACACGCCGCCCCAGGGTGACGGCCCCCGATCAGCGCGGGGCGAGTCGGCCGGAGCGGCGGTGTCCGCCCGTTCCCTTCCCTTACGCGGCAGTTCACCGCTCCATACAAAGGTTGCACCGCACCACCCCTGCGTCACCCACGCCCTGTCATCACCGACACCCTGGGAGCAGCAGCATGTGCGAGGAGCACCACAGCGGGATCGGACGGCGCGCCGTCTTCCTGACGGGCGCCGCCGCCGCGCTTACGTTGGGAAGCGTGAGCTTCGCTTCCGCGGCGGGCCGTGACGGCCAGGAGACGAGGACGGTGCGCGGCACCCTCCCGCCGGGCGCCCCCGACTTCGTGTACGTCCCCGTCGACGTTCCCGACGGCGTACGCGAGATCAAGGTCGCCTACTCCTACGACAGACCGACCGTGCCGGCCGGCACCACGGGCAACGCCCTCGACATCGGCATCTTCGACGAGCGCGGCATCGAGCTGGGCGGCCGGGGCTTCCGTGGCTGGTCGGGCGGGGCGCGCACGGAGTTCTTCCTGCGCGCCGACGACGCCACCCCCGGCTACCTCCCCGGCCCCGTGCGCGAGGGCACCTGGCACATCGTCCTCGGCCCGTACACCGTGGCCCCCCGGGGGCTGTCGTACGAGATCACCGTGACGCTGACCTACGGGGAGCCCGGCGAGACGGTGCGGCCGGTGTATCCGCCGGAGCGGGCCACGGGGCGGGGGCGGGCCTGGTACCGGGGCGACTGCCATCTGCACTCCTGGTACTCCGACGGCCGCCGCACCCCCGCCGAGATCGCCGCGCTCGCCCGCGCGGCCGGGCTGGACTTCATCAACAGTTCCGAGCACAACACGCACTCCGCGCACGCCCAGTGGGCCGAGGCCGCCGGGGACGACCTGCTGGTGCTGCTGGGCGAGGAGGTCACCACCCGCAACGGGCACGTCGTGGCGCTCGGCACGGATCCCGGCACCTTCGTCGACTGGCGCTACCGCGCCCGCGACAACCGCTTCGGCCGGTTCGCCCGGCAGATCCGCCGCGCCGGGGGCCTGGTCGTCCCCGCCCATCCGCACGCCACCTGCATCGGCTGCAACTGGAAGTTCGGTTTCGGCGAGGCGGACGCCGTGGAGGTGTGGAACGGCCCCTGGACGCCCGACGACGAGGTGGCGCTCGCCGACTGGGACGCCCTGCTGGTCGCGTCCGTGCGGCAAGGACGGGAAGGACGGGGAGGACGGGGAGGACGCGGAGGACGGGAGGGACGGGAGGCGAAGGACGAGCGGGACGGGCGCGACTGGATCCCGGCGATGGGCGGCAGCGACGCCCACCGCGACCCGGACGTCGTCGGCCACCCGCAGACCGTGGTCCTCGCCGACGACCTGACCCGTCGGGCCATCCAGGACGGCATCCGCGCGGGGCGTTCCTACATCGCCGAGTCCCAGCACGTCTCCCTCGCCTTCACCGCGTCCGGCGGGCACGGTGAACACGCCGGAATCGGCGAGCGGTTGCGGGTGGACAACGACACCCCGGTCACCGTCCGCCTGGAGGTCACCGGCGCCCCGCGCTGCACCGTCCGGTTCGTGACCGACCAGGGCCTGCTGCACACCAGCGCGCCACTGCCGGTGTCCGGGGCGGGGGTGGTGGAGTGGCGGACCACCGCGTCGTACGCCGCCTACGTGCGCGCCGAGCTGCGGCACGAGACCGCCGCCGGACCGCTGCCCGGCGTTCCGGCCGCCTTCACCAACCCGATTTTCCTGGGCCACCGGTAGGCCCCTCCCCCCTGGTCCGCCGGTAGGCTCGTCGCACGATGACCTCTCGCGCCGAACGCAAGTACCGGGCCGCCACCGCCTTCCAGCGCCGGATCGGGAACCCCCTCCTGCGCCGGCTGCCGTTCCAGACCCTGCTGGAGACCAGGGGCCGGGTCTCGGGCCTGCCCCGGACCACCCCGGTGGGCGGCCGGCGGGTCGGGGATGCCTTCTGGCTGGTGTCGGAGTTCGGCGAGCGCTCGCAGTACGTCCGCAACATCAAGGCGGACCCCCGGGTGCGGGTGCGCATCCGGGGCCGCTGGCACACCGGCACCGCCCGTCTCCTGCCCGACGACGATCCCCACGCCCGGCTGCGCGCCCTGCCCCGCTTCAACAGCGCCGCCGTGCGGGCCTTCGGGGCGGGGCTGCTGACGGTGCGGGTGGATCTGGACGGCTGAGGGCGAAGATGTGTGGGCTCGGTGACGGCCCGTCGCGCCCCATGTGATCGCCGTCTCGCACGGCTGACGCGTCCGGCCCGAAGAAGGCAAACTGGCCTAGTTGCTGAGGATGCATAGGGGGACTGCATGGACGGTGTGCCGCGGGTACCGGAGCAGCGGCGTCCCGGCTCCTCGCCGGAGCCGGAGGCACTGCGCTTCAGCGTGCTCGGCCCGGTGCGTGCCTGGCGCGGCGCCGAACCGGTCGCCACCGGCAGCCCGCAACAACGCGCGCTGCTCGCCGCCCTGTTACTGCGCGAGGGCCGTACGGCCACGGCGGCCGAGCTGATCGACGCGCTGTGGGGCGAGGAGCCGCCGTCCCAGGCGCTGGCGGCGGTCCGTACGTACGCCTCGCGGCTGCGGAAGGTGCTGGATCCCGGCGTCCTGGTCAGCGAGTCCGGCGGCTACGCGGTGCGCGGGCTCGGCGAGGGGGCGCTGGATCTCGCGGTCGCGCAGGAGCGGGCGGCACAGGCGGAGAAGGCGCGGAACACCGGGGACCTGTGTCACGCGCGCGACGTGCTGAACCGGGCGCTGTCCCAGTGGGACGGCGAGACGCTGGCCGGGGTGCCGGGGCCGTACGCGGAGGCCCAGCGGGTGCGCCTGGAGGAGTGGCGGCTCCAACTGCTGGAGACCCGCCTGGACATGGACCTGGAGCAGGGCTGCCACGCGGAGGCGGTCTCGGAGCTGACGGCGCTGACGGCCGCGCACCCCCTGCGGGAGCGCCTGCGCGAGCTGCTGATGCTGGCCCTGTACCGCAGCGGACGCCAGGCGGAGGCGCTGGCGGTGTACGCGGACACGCGCCGTCTGCTCGCCGACGAACTGGGCGTGGACCCGCGCCCCGGACTCCAGGAGCTCCAGCAGCGCATCCTGCGGGCCGACCCGGGCCTGGCGGAGCCCTCCGCCCCGATGGCGGAACCGGTGGCGGTCCAGGTCCGCCCGGCGCAACTCCCGGCGACCGTGCCGGACTTCACGGGCCGGGTGTCCTTCGTACGGGATCTGAGCGAGGTACTCGCGTCGGCGTCCGGCGCCGAGGGGCAGGTGATGGCGGTGTCGGCGCTGGCCGGCATCGGCGGCGTCGGCAAGACGACCCTCGCGGTGCACGTGGCCCACCAGGCACGGACCGCCTTCCCCGACGGCCAGCTGTACGTCGACCTCCAGGGCGCCGGCGCCCGGTCGGCGGAACCGGAGACGGTCCTGGGCTCCTTCCTGCGCGCCCTGGGCACGGCGGACTCGGCGATCCCGGACTCGCTGGAGGAACGGGCGGCGCTGTACCGCTCCGTGCTGGACGGCCGCAGGGTCCTGGTGCTGCTGGACAACGCGCGCGACGCGGCGCAGGTACGCCCCCTGCTGCCCGGGACGGCGGGCTGCGCGGCGCTGGTGACCTCCCGGGTCCGGATGGTGGACCTGGCCGGCGCCCACCTGGTCGACCTGGACGTGATGTCGCCGGACGAGGCGCTGGCCCTGTTCACGAGGATCGTCGGCGAGGAACGGGTGGGCTCGGAACGCGAGGCCGCGCTGGACGTGGTGGCGGCCTGCGGCTTCCTGCCGCTGGCGATCAGGATCGCGGCGTCCAGACTGGCGGCGCGCAGGACGTGGACGGTGTCCGTGCTGGCCGCCAAGCTGGCCGACGAACGCCGTCGTCTGGACGAACTCCAGGCGGGCGACCTCGCGGTCAAGGCGACGTTCGAGCTGGGCTACGGACAGTTGGAGCCCGCCCAGGCCCGGGCGTTCCGCCTGCTGGGACTGGCGGACGGCCCGGACATCTCCGTGGCTGCGGCGGCGGCGGTGCTGGACCTGCCGCCGGAGGACACCGAGGACGTGCTGGAGTCCCTGGTGGACACGTCGCTGCTGGAGTCGGCGGCCCCCGGCCGCTACCGCCTCCACGATTTGGTGCGGCTCTACGCGCGTGCGTGCGCCGAACGCGACGAACAGCCGCCCGCCGAACGGGAGGCGGCGCTGTCGCGGGTGCTGGACTTCTACCTGGCCACGGCGGCGGGCGTGTACGCGATCGAGCGGCCGGGGGACCGGTTGGTGGACGACCTGGAACTCACCGAGTATCCGGGGCTGCGCTTCGCCAACGGGTCCGCGGCTCTGGACTGGCTGTACAGCGAAGCGTCACCCCTGCTGGCCTGCGTGCAGCAGGCCGCGGGCACCGATCGGCTGCGGCGGGCGGTGGATCTTCTGTGGGCGGCCAAGGATCTGACCGAGTCGGGGGCCAACTCGCACCAGTACGAGACGACGGCCCGGGCGATGTGCGCTGCGGCGCGGGACTCCGGCGACGCCCGCGCGGAGGGAAGGGCGCGGACCACGCTCACCAACGTCCTCCTGGTCTACGGCCGTATCCAGCAGGCCGAGGAGCAGGCGCACCGGGCCATGGAGCTGGCGGCCTCGGTGCGGGACGCGACCGCGGTCAGCTGGGTCGCCAACGACCGGGGACTCATCTGCCTGCACCAAAGTCGCTATGCCGACGGCGAGTCCTTCTTCAACCAGGCGATCGAGGGACACCGCATCGCCGGCAACCGGCTCGGTGAGGCCGTCACGCTCGCCAATCTCTCCCGGGCCTACCTGGGGTTGGGCAACGTCTCCACGGCCGTCTCCATCGCTCGGCACAGTCTCGCCGTCCACTCGGAGCTGGGCAGGCCCATGCGGCGCGCCAGCGCCCACTTCGCCCTCGGCCTGGCCCTGGCCAAGGCCAACCGTCACGCCGAGGCCCTGAGCCAGTTCGTCGACGCCCAGGGCATCTTCACCGAGCACCGCCAGCGACTCTGGGTGGGCAACACCCACTTCCGGATGGCCGAGGTGCATCTCGGTGCCGCTCGCCCCGCGCAGGCCGCTCAACACGCCGAGCAGGCCCTTGCGCTGGGCTGCGTCGGCGGGGACAGGATGCGGGGGAACGTCGTGGCCCTCCTGGGCCGGGCACTGTCCGAACTCGGCCAGGCGGACCGGGCCAAGGCCTGCTGGCAGGAGGCCCTCAACCTGTACGAACAGTGCGGCGTCGCCGAAGCCGGCGAGATCCGCAACCTGCTGAAGGGCACGACGGCGGCGTGAGGGAGCCGCCTGCGCACGCGGCACGCGCGGACGTTCAGCATTCGTTTATCGGCACCCGGCACTCTCGAACCAGTCGGACCGTCGCGTCGGGGGGCAGGCAGTCCGACCGGGGCCGGACCGGTGATGTGCGGCTCCGAACACCCGTCCGGTAGCCCTCGGGGGAGCTACCGGACGGGCCCGACCGACTCGTTACGACCACAGGAAGTCAAGTCGATGAGCGACACGAAGAAGGACGCGGACGCCACCACGCAGGACAACAGCATGCCCACGCCGCCGGCGGACGGGGACGCCGCGACGCTGGACAACAGCATGCCGAGCGAACCGGCCAAGGGTGAGGCCATCACCACGCTGGACAACAGCATGCCGGCCCCGCCGGCCCTCGACCTCGACGGCGGCAAGTAGCCGTCCTTCTCACACGGGGATCGGCCGCGGCGGCGCGGAGGGGGAGCCGCCGCGGCCGACGTGTGTCCGCGGGTCTTCCGGCGGTCCTTGGTCAGGCAGCGGGCGGAGCGTACGGGTCCGGGTCGCAGTCGGCCACCCGGGGGACGAGTTGGCTGTCGCCGATCTCCACCCGGGCCGTCACCGTGTCGCCGCCCGGCACGAAGACGTCCTCCGCCGGGGCGGTGACCTCCGTACCGGAGGCGTCCACGAAGGTCACGGTGACGGTGAAGGAGCCGGAGGCGGTGTTGGGGTTGCTGACCTCGACGGTCGCGTACGGGGCCGTCTGCGAGGCGCAGCTCACCAGTTCCACCGTGGCGCCCAGATCGGGCGACGACGCGTCCGCACCGGCGTCGCCGCTGCCCGTGTCGTCGTAGTCGTCGTCGTCGTAATCGTGGTGCGAGCCTCCGGAACTCGACGAGTCGTGGTTCTGGCCGGAGCTGCTGCACCCGCCGCCGCCCGACCCGTCGCCGCCGCCGCTGCCGCCCCGGCCGGTCGAGAAGCCGGTGAGGGTGAGGACGACGAGTGCCGAGACCGCTGTGAGCCTGAGTGTGTTCCCCCGAGGAATCATGCCCGACAGCCTAGCGATCTTCGTGTCACGAGCATGTCACTACGTGGCGACCGTCGCGTACCCGGCGTAGCGTCTGCGGTGAGAGCGGCGAGCGAGCCGCTCCCCGCAGCGGCGGCCGCCGTCCGGCACCCCTTCCGCGCACCGGCACGACGGCCGTCCCGCACGACGGCCGTCCGCACCGCGCCCAGGTGTGCTGTCCCGGGACGTTGGTGACACGCGTGCTGGGTGCTTAGCTCGTGCGCGCCGTGCCCGTCCCCTTCTCCGCGTCCAGCGCGTACACACAGCGGTCCTTGCTGCACGCGTACACCACGCCGTCCCGCACCACCGGGGAGCCGGTGATCTCGCCGCCGGTCGCCAGCTTCCAGCGCAGGCGGCCGTCGTCGGCCTTCAGGGTGTACAGCAGGTGGTCGCTGGAGCCGAAGTGGATGCGGCCCTCGGCGACCGTGGGAGCGCCCACGATGTCGCCGCCCGACTGGAAGCGCCACTTGGGCGTGCCGGTGACCGCGTCCAGGGTGTACAGGCCCTTGCCGCTGCCCACGTGGACATGGCCGGCGGCGACCAGGACCGGCTCGATGGAGGCGCGGGACTCGGTGGCGATGCGCCAGCGGTCGCGGCCGTCGGTGGCGTCGAGGGCGTAGACCGTGCCGAGGTAGTCGGCGAGGTAGATGCCGCCGCCGGTGACGGCCGGGCCGGGGACGAAGGCGGGCGGGGCGAGGAAGACCGCCGGCGCCTCGAAGTGCCAGCGCACATGGCCGCCGGCGATGTCCAGCGCGAGGACGCGGGTGCCGGCACAGACGTAGACGTGGCCGTCGGGGGCGTGGGTGAGGCGGACCGGGACGCCGCCGCAGGAGGCCGCGTCGCCGATGGGGTACGACCAGCGCTCGTCGCCGGTGCGCGCGTCCAGGGCGCGCAGGCGGGCGTCCTGCCACACGTAGACGGTGCCGTCGTGGACGGCCGGGCCCGCCTCCGGGGACTCGAAGTCGGTCTGGCAGCCGGTGACCTCCCACAGCTTCTGCCCGGTGGACGCCTCCCACGCCTGGACGCCGCCCCCGCGCGTACCGGTGACGACGGTGCCGCGGTCGGCCTTGAGGGCGTACACCCAGGCGTCCGTGGACAGCCGCCACAGGTCGCCGCCCTCACGGGCGTCCAGGGCGAACAGGGTGGGGCCGTCGGAGGCGTGGATACGGCCGTCGGCGACCGCCATCGACCAGGCGACGTCCCGGGTCTTGAAGCGGCGCCGGCCGGTGGCGACGTCCAGGGCGTGCACCTCGAAGGAGGTGACGTAGACCAGGTCGCCGTCGACGGACGGGGTGCCCCAGACGTCGTTGGACATGCGGAAACGCCACGGGCGCCAGCCCCCGGGCTGCTCCGGCGGCACGGTGGGCGCGGCCGGCGCCGGTACGGCCGGGTCGGCGCCGTTGACGCCGGGGCGCGGCTTGGACCAGGTGGCGGCCAGGGCGGCCGCCGGCGGGGGTGCCTTGACGGCGGCCGCGCGCGTGTCGGCGACGCGCGGGCCGGGCCCGATGGGCACCGCCGCACCCGCCAGGCGTACCGGACCGGTGTCGGGGGTGCCCGCGGGGGCGCCCACGCCCGCGCCCACGGGTGCGGGCATGGACGGGGGCGGCGGCGGGACGACGGGGTCGTGCGGCGGCGGCGGAGGCACGGGGGGACGGGCGCCGCCGGCGCTGCGGCCCGCTCCGGCGGGCCTGGGGGCCGGCCGGCCGCCCCGGCGCGCCTCGATCAGGCTCACCGCCCGCTCGGGCAGCCAGGCCGAGGCCGTACCGCTGTCGTCGGATCCGGAGCCGAAGAGGTGCGGGGCGAGCTGGGCCTGGAGGTCGGCGGGGTTGGGCCGGGCCGTCGCCTCCATCTGCATGCAGGCCTCGATGAGCGGACGCAGCTCGTCCGGGAGGCCGTCGAGGTCGGGGCCCTCGCGCAGCAGCATGAAGACGGTCTCGACGGGGTTGGCGCCGTGGAAGGGCGGGTGCCCCGTGGCGGCGAAGACCAGCATCGAGCCCAGCGAGAACACATCACTCGCGCCGGTGACGCTGCGGGAGTCCTTGGCCTGCTCCGGGGACATGTAGGCGGGGGTGCCGACGGCGACGTTGGTCATCGTCAAACGCGTGTTCGACACACCGGAGGCGATACCGAAGTCGATCACCCGGGGGCCGTCCTCGACGACGAGGACGTTGGAGGGTTTCAGGTCGCGGTGGACCAGCCCGGCGCCGTGGATCGACTGCAGCGCCTCCGCGACGCCCGCCGCGAGCCAGCGCACCGCCTGGGCCGGGAGCGGCCCGCACTCGTTCACTATCTCCTCGAGGGAGGGCGCGGGCACGTACGCGGTGGCCAGCCACGGCACGGCCGCGCGCGGATCGGCGTCCACGACGGCCGCCGTGTAGAAGCCGGAGACCGCGCGGGCCGCCTCCACCTCGCGCGTGAAGCGGACGCGGAAGAGCTGGTCCTCGGCCAGTTCGGTCCGGACGGTCTTGATCGCCACACGCCGTCCGGACGCCGAGCGCGCGAGATAGACCAGCCCCATGCCGCCGGCTCCCAGCCGTCCCAGCACCTCGAACGGCCCGATACGCCGCGGATCGTGCTGCGTCAGCTGATCCACCACTTGCCTGCCACCTCCCCGTACGAGTCGCGCCACCACCTGTGCACGCGACCGAAGTGCAGCGTCTCACCACCGCACCGCCGCGGCGCCACGCACCCCGATTCTTCCTGTCCGGGCGCCCGGTTGCGAACCGGCCGACAAATAGGGTGTCCAGGTTTACATACGACACCATGGGCGGACGGGTGGGTCCATGGACGGCTCGGTGGGCGGTTCAGCGGTGCAGCAGGGCGAAGGACGCCCCCTGATTGTCGGTGACCACGGCCGCGGCGCCGTAGGACGTCTCGAAGGGCGGAACCTGGACCCGGCCGCCGAGCCGGGCCGCCTCCCGCATGCCCGCCTCGGGGTCCTCGACGGCGAAGTGGACGAGGAAGTGCGGCGGCATCTCGGCGGGGAAGACGTCCGAGACCGGTGCGCGGCCGAAGTCGGGGTCGGCGTCCGGACCGAACAGGGCGTCGTGGAAGAGGCCGCCGTAGAAGGTGTCGGCCGTCTCGGTGTCCCGGGTGTACAGCTGGACCCAGGCGAAGGTGCCCGGCTCGTGCCGGCGGCCGAAGCCGCGGCTCTCCCCGGCCTGCCAGAGGGCGAACACGGCGCCCTCGCGGTCGGTGACGAGCGCGGTGACGCCCAGGTCGCCGAACCGCGCCGGCGGCGAGACGATCTGTCCGCCGCCCACGCGGATCCGCCGGCACAGCGCCTCGGCATCGGGGGTGGCGAAGGACACCGTCCACACGGTGGGCAGCCGGCCGTCCGTCTTGCGCGCGAGGGAGGCGACGGGCTCTCCGTCCTTCAGCGCGCGGACGGTTCCCTGGGGCTGGTCCTCGAAGGTCCATCCGAAGAGCTCACCGTAGAACCGCCTGCCCGCCGCCACGTCGGGAAGCTGCGCGTCCACCCAGCAGGGGGTGCCCTCCGGGTAATCCGATGCCCTGTTTTCGGCCATGCCGCCAAAGTAACCTCGTCGCCCGCACCCCGCAGACCAGGCACACCAGCCTCCGGGAACCCCCACACCCCATTTGCAGTCGGCCGAATCGCGCTCCGATCACCCGTCGGTAAGCTGACGTCATGACAGGACAAGTGCGTACCGTCGACGGCCGCGTGGCCGGCCGGCGTGGGCAGGCGACCCGGCAGAAGCTGCTCGACTGCCTCAGCGAGATGCTCAGCTCGTCCCCCTACCGGGATGTCAAAGTCATCGATGTCGCCCGCCGCGCCGGGACTTCGCCGGCCACGTTCTACCAGTACTTCCCGGACGTCGAGGGCGCCGTTCTGGAGATCGCCGAGCAAATGGCCGCGGAGGGCGCCGGGTTGACCGAGCTGCTGGAGGGCCGCTCCTGGGCCGGCAAGGCCGGCTGGCAGACGGCGCAGCAACTCGTGGACGGCTTCCTGGAGTTCTGGCGGAAGAACGACGCCATCCTGCGCGTCGTGGATCTCGGTGCGGCCGAGGGCGATAAACGTTTCTCCAAGCTCCGTACGAAGATCCTGAACTCCGTGAACAACTCGCTGGCGGAGTCCGTGGCCGAGTTGCAGTCCAAGGGGCGGGTCGACAAGGACGTGAACCCGGCGGCGATCGCCGGTTCGCTGGTCGCCATGCTCGCGGCCGTGGCCTCGCACCAGAAGGCCGTCTCCTCCTGGGGCGTGAAGCAGGCCGAACTCAAACCCAACCTGGCGCTGTTGGTGCACCTGGGAGTCACCGGCAGGAAGCCGTCCAGGTAACCGCCCGGCGGCGCACCCTCTTCGGCGGTCCTCCTCCATCCAAGTCCTGTCATGCGGGCGGCGGTTCACTCCGGTGGGCCGCCGCCCGTCGCGTGGTGCGCCGGCACGGGGTGAGCCCCGCGCGCCGACTCGCAGGAGGTGACCACGGCGGGCAGGTCATCGTGCGCATGCCGCCCGAGCGGTGGGTGCCGTCGGACCTCGGGTCGGCGTGAGCGTGCCGCACGCCCGACAATCGGGACATGGAACCCGATCTCCACGAGCTGCTGAGGTCCCTGCGGGTGTGGGACCCGGCGGTCACCGACCTGCCCCCGCTCGACCCGGACGCGGCACCCGCCGAGCCGCTGGCGCTGTTCACGCGGTGGTTCGCCGAGGCGGTGGCGGCCGGGCAGCCCGAGCCGCACACCATGTCCCTGGCCACCGCGGACGCCGGAGGGCTGCCGGACGCGCGGATCGTGATGCTGCACGGCGCGGACGCCGACGGCTGGTCCTTCGCGACCCACGCGCACAGCCGCAAGGGCGGCCAGCTCGCCGACCGCCCGTATGCCGCGCTGGCCTTCTACTGGCCGGTGCTGGGCCGCCAGGTGCGGGTGCGCGGACCCGTCGGTGCCGCACCGGCCGAGGAGGCGCGGGCGGATCTGCGGGTCCGCTCCACCGGGGCGCTGGCCGCCGCGCTGACCGGCAGGCAGAGCGCCGTCCTCGGCTCGGTGGAGGAGCTGGCCCGGGCCTCGGAGGAAGCCTGGGAACGGGCGCGGCGGGAGCCGGACGCCCCGGCGCCGTCCTGGACCCTGTACCGGCTGCTCCCGGACGAGGTGGAGTTCTTCCAGGGCGACGCCCGGCGGCGGCACGTCCGGCTGCGCTACCGCCGCGAGGCGCGGGGGTGGGTCAGGGAGCTGCTGTGGCCGTGACCGTGCCGGGGCCGGGCTCCGGGTCGGTCGCGAGGCGGGCGTGCAGATGGGCGTCGCGGAAGGCGTCGTGGCGGCCGGCCTCGAAGATCGCCCCGCGCATGGTCCCCTCGTGGCGGAACCCGCACCGCTCGGCGACCCGGCAGGACGCCTCGTGCCCCAGGGCGTGGTTCAGCTCCAGCCGGTGCAGGCCGCGTTCGGTCAGGGCCCAGTGCGCGGCGAGCAGCAGCGCCCGTCCGGCGACCCCCCGGCCGCGCGCCTCGGGGAGCACCCAGTAGCCGACCGTGCCGCGCAGCAGCACGGGGTGCATGTCGTTGACGCCGATGTGCCCGAGCGCCGTACCGCTGCCGGCGTCGGCGATCCGGAAGGACGCCCCCGTGCCGTCCGCGTCGTACCGTGCGCATCGGCGCAGCGACTCCCGGGCGCTGTCCGTATCCGTGATCGGCCGGAACGGAGTGTTCCAGCGCCGGAACTCCGGGTCCGTGAGGCCGCGCAGCCACACCTCCACGTCGGCCCGGGACTCGGGGTCCCAGGGGCGCAGGCGCAGACCGTGACCGCGGAGTTCGGGGAGGGGCCCGGGCCGGCCGCGCTCGCCCGGGGAGGACATCCGGTCGCGCTCGACTGGAGGGGACATCCGATTGCGCTCGCCTGGAGGGGACATCCGATTGCGCTCGCCTGAGGAGGACATGGGGACATTCAAACCCGCGATCCCTACACACGTGATCAATCCGCAATCAATTCCGGTCTTGACCGAGACCCATCAACCAGGTGCGGGATTACGCTCGCGCTCATGGCCGACTCCACCACCTCCGCGCAGCCCACCGCGCCCCACCGGGCAGAGCGCCCCGTCTACGTCATCGGCGGCGGGCCGGGCGGACTCGCCGTCGCGTACGCCCTGCGCGCCCGGGGGATACGGGCCGTGGTCCTGGAGCGGTCGGACCGTGTGGGGGACTCGTGGCGGCGCCACTACGACCGGCTGCGCCTGCACACCACCCGGCGGCTGTCCGCCCTGCCCGGTCTGCCGATGCCGCGCCGGTTCGGGCGGTGGGTGGCCCGGGACGACGTGGTCCGGTACCTGGAGAAGTACGCCGAGCACCACCGCCTGGAGATCGTCACCGGGGTCGAGGTCTCCCGGGTCGAGCGCGCCCCCGACGGCACCGGCTGGCTGCTGCACGCCACCGGGGGCCGCGAACTGACCGGCGCCGCGGTCGTCGTCGCCACCGGCTTCAACCACACGCCCCGCATCCCCGACTGGCCCGGCCGGGACGCGTACACCGGCGAGTTCCTGCACGCCTGCGCCTACCGCAACGCGAAGCCCTTCGCCGGCCGGGACGTGCTCGTCGTGGGCGTCGGCAACACGGGGGCCGAGATAGCCGTGGACCTGGTGGAGGGGGGCGCCTCCCGGGTGCGGCTGGCGGTGCGCACCCCTCCGCACATCGTGCGCCGCTCGACCGCGGGCTGGCCCGCGCAGTACTCGGGCCTCCTGGTGCGCCGCCTGCCGGCCGGCCTCGTCGACCGGCTGTCCCGGGCCCAGGCGAGGGTGGCACTGCCGGACCTGTCGGCCCAGGGCCTCCCCCTTCCCGGCACCGGTCTCTACAGCCGGGTGAAGGAGGGGGCCATCCCCGTGCAGGACGTCGGCCTCATCGACGCCGTACGCACGGGGGCGGTGGAGATCGTGGCCGCGGTGGAGGGGTTCGAGGACGGCGCGGTCGTCCTGGCCGACGGCGAGCGCGTCCGCCCGGACGCGGTCATCGCGGCCACCGGCTACGTCCGCGGCCTGGAGGGCCTGGTCGGCGGCCTCGGCGTCCTCGACGACCGCGGCCGACCGGTCGTCCACGGCGCCCGCACCCCGGACAACGCCCCCGGCCTCTACTTCACCGGCTTCACCACCCCGATCAGCGGCAACCTGCGCGAACTCGCCCTCGACGCCCGGCGCATCGCCCGAGCGGTGTCCCGCTCGGGGACGGGGGGAGTCTCCCGGCTGCCCGGGTGACGGCCGTGCGCGGCGCCTACGACGGAGCGGTGACGGCCCGTCAGCTCCGCGTCAGGACGCGCAGGTCACCGGCGTCCGGGTCGCCGAACAGCACGAACAGTTCGGGATCGTCGGCCGTACCGCCGATCGTCCACACCGTCTCCCGGCCGCAGTCCCCGTCGAGGCTCAGGAGGACGCCGTCCCGCTCCCCCGCGCGATCCGGCGTGTCGGGACTCCAGGTGCCGGACCCCTCACAGACCACGAAGTCCTCCGCGTCCGGCGCATCGTCGAACGCGCCCCGGGCCGGCAGTGCGGTGCTCTCCGCCCGGCCGCCGGGCAGCAGCCGCAGGACCGCGCCGTCGTCCCCGCGCCAGACCCCGGCGAGTTGCCCGGCGGACAGCTTCGGCGGCTCGTACTCGGCGAGCACTCCGGTGAAGGAGGCCAGCAGGGCACCGAGGAAGGCCGCCACGAACAGGGCGGCGGAGACCGGCGCCGCGCCCAGCCAGATGCCCCAGGTCCCCCACGCCCGCCCCGTGCGCCGGGTCCGCCCGCGCCCGGAGGCGATGCCGAGCACGGGCAGCACGCCCAGGAGGGACAGCGCCAGGGCCGTGGCCGGGAACGACCCGCCCCACAGCAGGGTGACCGGTGCCGCCCAGGCCGTCCCGAGCAGCACCACGCCCCCGAGGTGCCGCGCCCACTCGGGCCCCCGGACGTGCCGGGCGGCGCGGCGGGCGAGGGCCAGGGCCGGCAGCGGGTGCAGGACCGCGTGCAGCAGGCCGAGGCAGGGCAGTACGAGCGGGGCGAAGAGGAGCACACAGAGCAGCCCGAACGCTCCGCCGTATCCGGCGCCGTAGTCGTCGGTGCCGCTGTCGGCGATGATCCACCACAGCAGACCGGCCGCGGGCAGCTGCCCCGCGCCCAGCGCCGCGGCCGTGTGCAGATCGCTCCGCCGGCCGCCCTCCCCCCGTCCCATGCGCGCAGCGTACGCGCGGGGTGATCGCGGTACTCCCCGAGGGGGCGTGTCACGCGGCCGGCGGTCAGGCGGTCGCGAGAACCCGCGCGGCCGGCCGGCGGCGGATCACCAGCGCCATCAGCGCCGCCGCCGCGCACAGCGCTCCCGAGGCGTACCAGACCACGTCGTAGGAGCCGAAGGTGTCCCGCGCGACGCCGCCGAGGAAGGCGACGACGGCGGCGCCCACCTGATGGGAGGCGAGGACCCAGCCGAAGACGATCGGGCTGTCGTCGCCGTAGTGCTCGCGGCACAGGGCGAGGGTGGGCGGCACGGTCGCGACCCAGTCGAGGCCGTAGAAGACGATGAAGAAGAGCATCGGCGGGTGGACGCCCGGCGCCAGCAGGATGGGCAGGAAGAGCAGCGAGACACCGCGCAGGGCGTAGTAGACGGCGAGCAGGCGGCGGGAGTCGAAGCGGTCGGTGAACCAGCCGGAGGCCACCGTGCCGACGACGTCGAAGACGCCGATGACGGCCAGCAGGGAGGCGGCGGTCGTGATCGGCATGCCGTGGTCGTGGGACGCGGGCACGAAGTGGGTCTGGATCAGGCCGTTGGTCGAGGCACCGCAGATCGCGAAGGTCCCGGCGAGCAGCCAGAAGGGGCCGGTGCGCACCGCCGAGGACAGGACCTCGAGCGCGCGCCGGGCGGCGCCGGGGACGGGCGCGGGCTTGGGCACGAACTCCTTCGCGCCGTACGGCTTCTGGCCCACGTCGGCCGGGTGGTCGTGCAGCAGCAGCCAGACGAACGGGACCACCGCGAGGGCGGCGAGCGCCACGGTGACGGCCGCCGGACGCCAGTCGTACGTGTCGACGATCCAGGACAGCACGGGCAGGAAGATCAGCTGTCCGGAGGCGGACGCGGCGGTGAGGATGCCGCTGACCAGGCCGCGCCGCTCGGCGAACCAGCGGTTGGTGACGGTCGCGGCGAAGGCCAGTGCCATGGAGCCGGAACCGAGGCCCACCAGCAGGCCCCAGCACAGCATCAGCTGCCAGGCCGCGGTCATCCACACCGTCAGGCCCGAGCCGAGCGCGATCACGGTGAGGGCGACGGCGACCACCCGCCGGATGCCGTAGCGGTCCATCAGCGCCGCGGCGAAGGGTGCGGTGAGGCCGTACAGCGCGAGGTTCACGGAGACCGCCGCGCCGACGGTGCCGCGCGACCAGCCGAACTCGTCGTTCAACGGGTCGATGAACAGGCCCGGTACGGAACGGAAGGCGGCGGCGCCGATGATCGTCACGAACGTGACGGCGGCGACGAACCACGCGCGGTGGACGCGGGTGCGGGTCGGCGTGCGGCCGCCCGCGGGCGGCTCCGGGGCGGCGGCGGTCTCGGTTGTCCGGGTCACGTCCTAGAGCTTCCGGTGCCGAGCACGCCGCATCGAGTGGCCGGAAGGACAGCATTCGCTAGGATCGGGCTATGGATCCGGTCGAGCCCACCCCTTCGTCCGCCGGCCCGCGGCCCCACCGCGTCGTCGTCCTCGCCCTGGACGGGCTGCTCCCCTTCGAGCTGGGCATCCCGCATCGCATCTTCGGCCGGCCGAGGGACGGGCGGGGGCGGCACCTGTACGAGGTGATCACCTGCTCGGTCCGGCCGCCCGGCCCGGTCGAGACCGACGCCGACTTCGCCGTCCACGTCGCCCACGGCCCGGAGGCCCTCGCCACCGCCGACACGGTGATCGTCCCCGCCTCCTACGAGCTCGGCCCGGTGTACGAGCGGGGCGAGCTGACCGACGACCTGGCCGCCGCCCTCGCCCTCATCCGCCCCGGCACCCGGCTCGCCTCCATCTGCACCGGCGTGTACGTCCTCGCCGCCGCCGGTTACCTCGACGGCCGCCCGGCCACCACCCACTGGGCCGACTCCGAGCGCCTCCAGCGGCTCTTCCCCCGTGTCGAGGTCGACCCGGACGTGCTGTTCGTCGACGACGGCGACATCCTGACCTCCGCGGGCGTCGCGGCCGGTATCGACCTGTGCCTGCACATCGTGCGGCGCGACCACGGTGCCGTCGTCGCCAACGACGTGGCCCGGCGCACGGTCGTACCGCCGCACCGCGACGGCGGGCAGGCCCAGTACATCCGGCGACCGGTGCCCGATCCGCAGCAGGCGTCCACGAGCGGTGCCCGCGCGTGGGCGCTGGGCCGGCTGCACGAGCCGATCCAGCTGCGCGACATGGCCGCGCGGGAGGCGATGTCGGTACGCACCTTCACACGCCGTTTCCGGGAGGAGGCCGGTGTCAGCCCGGGGCAGTGGCTGACGCAGCAGCGGGTGGAGCGGGCCCGGCATCTGCTGGAGTCCACCGATCTGTCGGTGGACCAGGTGGCCCGCGACGCCGGCTTCGGCACGGCCCAGTCGATGCGGCAGCACCTTCAGGCGGCGCTGGGGGTGACGCCGACGGCGTACCGGCGGACCTTCCGGGCCGGCGGGCGGCAGCGGACCGGCGCTCCCGCGACGGCCGGGACATGAGCGGCACGGCGGACCTCATGGCCCGCCGAAGCACGCGCAGAGTTGTCCACAGGCTGTGGACGAGCGGGGCGTCACACGCTCCCGCCGTCGACTGCGGTGCGGCGCCGTCCGCCCCGAGCACGGCAGCGCCGCACCGCCTTTCCGGCTTCGGCGCTCCCGCCCGGGTTCCCCTCGACCCCGAGGGAACCAACGCCGAATCACGACCCACACTCGTCGAGGACTCCGGTCGCCGAGCCCTCGCCGTCCCCTCGCGGCGAATCGCTGACGAACAGCGTGACCAAACCATCACGGTGGGTCAACACTGATTTGGGTGAGATGGAGAGGGATGCGGCATACGCCCTGTTCGTCGGCACCGCGCACGGAAGCACACCCGGCGCATGGACTCACGTGCGGCCGGCACGGCCGGCCGACCGTGCACCCCCTGCACCTGCAGGGCGCGGGCAGCCGCGCGGTCGACCACAGGGCGCGGGCAGCCGCGCGGTCGACCACGACCGACCCGCATCCGCGCACACGCGGACACGCGCAGCCCCGCGTCACACCGCTTCGTAGGTCAGCCCGCCGTACGCCGCCGTGCCGCCGCCGCAGGCCTGTGCGGCCCCGGATGTCCGCGCGCAGCGGTCCAGTTCGCACCAGATGCGCTTGCCGGCACCCTCCGAGCTCCAGCCCCAGCGGTCGGCCAGTCCGTCCACGAGGGCGAGCCCGCGCCCCCCGGTCGCCTCTCCGTCCACGCAGCGCGGCACCGGCGCCCGGTCGCTGCGGTCGGACACCTCCAGGCGGACGGTGACCTCACCGGCCGCCTCCGTGCCCGGCAGGGACAGCCTCAGCACGGCAGGACGGCCGGTGTGCACCACGGCGTTGGTGACGAGCTCCGAGACGAGCAGGATCAGCGTCTCGGCGAGTGGTTCGTCGGCCTCTATGCCGGACACGGCCAGACGCGAGCGGGCCCACCGCCGGGCCCGTCCCACCTCAGCGGGGTCGGGCCGGATCTCCAGCTGCACTTGAAGCACCTGCACCGCTCACACCATCCGAACCGGCGGACACTTAGGCTCGCGCCTCACGAGGGCCACGATCGTAGCCACTAGCTGCATGGCCAGAACAACGGCCGGGACAGGAGTCACGGAACGTGAATCCCTTGTGAAACAGCATGGTTGACGTACAGTCACGCCAACAAGCGCTTCGGGCATATTCCAGCGCGAAGGAGTGCATGTGCGGCATACTGTGCGACGCCCGCCGCGGGAAGTCGAACAGTCGGCGGCGTTTCGCCTGGCCACACGGCGAGTGGCCGCAGGCACCAGCGTGACGGAGTCGCCTCGGGGGCGACTCCGCCGCGGTGCGTGCTCCCAACGACTCGCATCCCACACAAGGTACCGGAGCGGACGTCCGACTCCAGGCCGTGACGACTCACGCACAGGACACAAGCCGGTATCAACGCTCCGTGATCACGTAAATGCCACGATCCGTGACATCCGCACGCCGGCACGGCTGTTCCGGGACGCACCTCGACGATGGCCGTTCAGGACGGCTATTCGGGGACGGTGAAGTAGCGGGCGAAGGCCCGCACGACCTCTTCCTCGCCGATCCTGCCGTCGCCGTCCGTGTCCAGCGAGGCGGCTGCCGCGCGGGCGGCGTCCGCGGGGACACCGAGCGCCCCGAGGATCCGCGCGGCGGCCTCGACGGTCACCGTGCCGTCACCATCGGTGCCGGCCACGGCGAGCGCCGCGTGCAGAAAGGGGCGGGCGATGTCGGCGAACCGCTCCGGGGTGTCCCGCAGGCGCTTGACCGCGCCGTTCACGAACTCCTCGCGGGTGATGCGCTGGTCGCCGTCCCGGTCCGCGATCCCCGCCATGCCCTGCCAGAACGCCTCGGCCCCGATGTACAGGGCCTGGCCCCGGTCGGAGCGGGCCGCGGTGTCGAACTCGGCGAGCAGCGCCTTGGCCGCTCCGCTGAAGTCCTCGCGGTCGATGTAGCCGTTGCCGTCCTGGTCGAAGGTGGCGAACCGGGCCGCGATCCTGCGCTCGTACTCGCTGGTGACCATGTCTCTTCAGGCCGCCTTAGGTCAGTGGGTCGTCTCGCTGGGAGCGTACGGGGTGGCGGGCCGTCGGGTAGCCCGAAATCGACGCCTGCACCAAGACGGGGGGAAGAACGGAACAATCGTGTGACACGTGTGAGCGGACGTAACCCCTCAGGCCGACAGCGGGCGGGAGTCCTCGTCGACCGCGGACGGGACGTCCGGGTGGATGTCGAAGAGGCGGCGGACGCCGAGGGCGCCGAGCACCTTGTTGACGTGGCTGCCGTCGGCGGCTCCCCGGGCGGGGAGGATCAGCCGCAGGCTGCCCTGGCAGGAGCGCAGCAGCCGGCGGGAGGCGATGAGCACGCCGACCCCGCTGGAGTCGCAGAACCACACCTCGGAGAGATCGAGGACGAGACGGTGGCCGCCCTCGGCCACCACGTCGTGCACGCGCTGGCGCAGCACCGGGGACGTCACCAGGTCGAGCTCGCCCGACACCCGGAGCACGGTCCATTCGTCGTGCTCCTGGTCGGTCACTGTGAAGGTCACCACCACGCCCCTCGCTCGCCGAAACGGAAGCAGTACCTACGCTTCCTTGCAGCGCGGCTGCCCACCGGCCGTTCCCTGAAACACGGCCCCAGAAACGGAAACCAAACGTAAAGGGCTTGTTCTAGTCGCCTTCGATCCAATTCGATCGGTTCCGATCGGCGAGTGGAAGGGTAGAGGCGGTGCGAACGACGGCCGACACGCGCGGGCGGCCCCATATCACCTGCGGCTCCGCCGGGGGCGCACCTTGCTACAAAGGGGCGTGCGTCCTTGTACGTGCCGACTACATTCGTAAGGCTGCCGGCCACACGCTGGAACCGGGCACGACCGGCCCGGGACGTGGAGGAACAGGGGGTGAGGGGCCGCATGGCGCACAGGGACGTACCGCCCCGCTGGGACCGCAAGATGCAGCAGCGGCTGGCGCGCGGGGAGGCGGCGGCCCTCGGCGAGCTCTACGACCGGTTCGCCTCCCTCGTGCACGGTCTCGCCCACCGCGTCGTCGGCGACGAACACGCGGCCGACGCCCTCACCCGCGACGTCTTCGCCCACGTCTGGGAACACCCGGACGCCTACGACCCCCGGCGGGAGCCGCTGCGCACCTGGCTCGCCACGCTGACCAGCCGGCTGGCCGTGCAGCGGCTGCGCACCACCGGGACGGCGGCGCTCGCCCGGGGCGGCCCCGGCACCACGGAGGACCTCGAGCGCACGGTGCGCCACGCCTCGGTGGCCGCCCGCGCCGACTACATCGTCCAGTCCATGCCGGCGCCGCTGCGGGCCGCGCTGGAACTGGCGTACTTCCAGCGCCGGGACTACCACCAGACCGCCGTCGACCTGGGCGTCACCGACGACGAGGCCCGCCGCCGGCTCCGCCTGGGCCTGCAACTGCTGGCCACCGCCCACGACACCGAGGCCCCGGGTGCTCCGCCCCGTATCGGAGGCGCCGCATGAGCGAGCACCGCCGCGAGCCGTACGGGACCGACACCGAGCCTCACGACGACACCGCCGATGCGTACGACGACCACGCCGAACCCTACGAAGGCACCGCCGACCCCTACGACGACCGATTCGAGCCCTACGACGACCGATGCGAGCCGTACGTCGACGATCATGAGAAAGCCGGGGAGCACCACGAGCACACGGCCACGGAATCGCACCCCTCGGACGGGCCGGACGGTATGCCTCTCGTGCTGGAGCACCACGTGCTGAAGTCGCTGCTGGGCGCCTGGGCCCTGGCCGCCTGCGGGCCGGCGGAGGCGGAGGCCGTCGAGGAGCACCTCGGCGGCTGCGGGCCCTGCGCGGACGAGGCGCTGCGGCTGCGCGAGGCGGTCGGCCTCCTCCAGCGGTCCGAGACCCTCGACCTGGACCCCGGTCTGCGCGCCCGCGTCCTGGAGTCGTGCCTGGAGCGGCGCCCGCCGCGCATCCCCGTCCCGGAGTGGGCCGCCGCCTACGACACCGAGACGGCGCGTCTGGACGCGCTGCTCCAGGACTTCGGCGCCTCCGAGTGGCACGCGCCGGTGCGGCTGCGCTGGTACGAGGCCGACGAGGCGACCACCCGCCGGACCACCGTCGCCGGGGTCATCGCGCATCTGATGACGGTGGACGGGCTGGTCGCGGTCGCCCTCGGCCTCGACGACCCGCTCGGCGACGTCACCGCCGCCCGGCCCACCCCGTGGGACCGCACCGAGGCGTACTGGCGGGCCGCCCCCTCCCCGCCCACCCGCTCCGTGCGGACGCCCTGGCGGGAGCAGAGCCACAACCTCGTACGCACGGTGTCCTTCACGGGCGGCGGCACCGGGCGGATGGCGGTGTCGTACGGCGACTACGACCTGCCGCTGCACGACGCGATGCTGGACCGTGCCTTCGAGTGCTGGGTGCACGCGGAGGACATCGCCGAGGCGGTGGACTACCCCTACGAACCACCCACCGGGCGGCATCTGCACCGCATCGTCGACCTGGCCGCGCGGATGCTCCCGGCCGTGCTGGAGCACCGCCGCCTCAACGGACTGGCCTCCCCCGTGGAGCGGCATCTGGTCGCCGCCGGCGAACCGGGGCGCAGCCTGCGGCTGGAGATCGAGGGATCCGGCGGAGGGGAGTGGCTGATCCCGCTGGACTCCCCCGCCGCGAAGGGGTCCGCGGAGCACGAGGTGGCCCATGTCGCGCTGGACGGCGCGGAGTTCTGCCGACTGGCCGCGGGCCATGTGCCGCCGCTGGAGGCGGCCGTCGGTCAGGTCGGCGACCGTGAGGCGATCAAGGACGTGCTGTTCGCGGCGGCGAGCATGAGCCGGATGTAGGGGGGCGGGTGGCGACAGCGCGGGCGGCCGCGGGTGGCTCCCGGTGACCGGCGCGGTTCCCCGCGCCCCTCGAGGCGGGTCCGCCGCGCCGGCCGGGAAGGGGCGCGGCGAAGGGCGCGACCGGCCACCGACCACCCGCGGCCGCCGACGAAGCAGAAGCCCCCCGAGTGCTCAGGCGAACACCACCGTGCGGCGGCCGTTCAGCAGGATCCTCCGCTCCGCGTGCCACTTCACCGCCCGCGCCAGCGCCTGGCACTCGACATCCCGTCCGATGGCGACGAGCTGATCCGGCGTGACGTCGTGTCCCACCCGCTCGACCTCCTGCTCGATGATCGGGCCCTCGTCGAGGTCGGCCGTCACGTAGTGCGCGGTGGCACCGATGAGCTTCACGCCCCGCGCGTGCGCCTGGTGGTACGGCTTCGCGCCCTTGAAGCTCGGCAGGAAGGAGTGGTGGATGTTGATGATCCGCCCGGAGAGCTGCTTGCACAGGTCGTCGGAGAGGACCTGCATGTAGCGGGCGAGGACGACGAGCTCGACGTCCTCCTCGCGCACGAGCTCCAGCAGCTTCGCCTCGGCCTCCGGCTTGTTGTCCCTGGTCACCGGGATGTGATGGAAGGGGATGTTGTACGAAGACACCAGCTCGGCGAAGTCGGTGTGATTGGACACCACGCCGGCGATCTCCACGGGCAGCGCGCCGGTCCGTGCGCGGAACAGCAGGTCGTTCAGGCAGTGCCCGAACCTGCTGACCATGAGCAGGATGCGCATCTTCTCGTCGGCCCGGTTGATCTGCCAGTCCATCTGGAAGGAGTCACCGATCGCCGCGAAGCTCGCCCGCAGTTTCTCCACGGTCACCGGGGCGTCCGCCGAGAAGTGGACCCGCATGAAGAACAGTCCCGTGTCGTGGTCGCCGAACTGCTGACTGTCCTCGATGTTGCATCCGGTCATGAACAGATAGCTCGACACGGCGTGCACGATGCCCTGCTTGTCGGGACAGAACAGGGTGAGGACGTACTGATCGGCGGGGGCCGCGGCTCGGGTGGACTGCTCGCTCATGCAGAACAGGGTCCCACACACGGGGTCACGGACCGGCCGTCCGTTCCGTCAGGTTCTGTCCGTCCCTTGCCGTCGTCGCCCGAAGGGGCGGGCGGGAAGGGTCGGACAGACCCTAGGCGGAGCGCGTCAGGATCCGCAGCACCTCGAGCGTGCTCGGCGGGACGTCGGGGTCCTCGCCGTCGCTCGCCGCCATCCGCACATGCGCGTCCCGCGCCGCCCGTACCGCCTCCGGCCACCCTTCGTGCTCCAGGTAGGCGGTCACCGGCGCGTCCGGGCCGACCTGGTGCATGATCCGCAGCACGCGCAGCACCGCGGAGTCGACGAGCGCCGCCTCCTGGGAGTCGCGGAAGATCGTGCCGACGTACTTCTCGGCGGACCAGTTGTCCAGCCAGGTGTCCTCGACCAGCCGGTAGACGGCGTCGGTGACGTCACCGTAGCCGGGCACCCCGGCCAGCCAGACGTCGCGCTGGAACACGGGGTCGGAGAGCATGTGCAGCGCGGAGCGCACATTGCTGCGCCAGCGCCACCACGGCATGTCGTTGAGTGGCATGCCGCCCATGGTGGAGGAGCGACGGCCGCGACGGGAAGAGTTCTCCGAACCTTGCACGGTCATCGATCGTACGTTTTCCCGGCCCGCCCGACACACCGGACCCCGCAATTCACCTCCACGTCACCCGCCGTTGACCAAGGGTCACTCCGGGATTGGCCGTGTGGCGGAAGTGTGCGGAGGCATGACCGGCAGGCGACTCACGCGCAGCACTCTTCTCCCCCGCCTCCTCCCCCGGCCCGTCAGAACCGGCGCCCTGGCCGCGGGCGCGGTGGTGGCGTGCGCGTCGCTCGCCGCCGGCTGCGGTGTCGTCCCCGGCGTCTCGGGCGGCTCCGGCGACGACACCATCACCGTGATGACCTGGGCGCCCCAGGACACCAGAGCCACCAACAAGCCCGGAATGCCGGCCCTCGCCCAGGCCTACGCCCGTTGGATCAACTCCCGGGGCGGTATCAACGGCCGCCGGATCAACGTGCTGACCTGCAACGAGAAGAACGACAACGTGACCGCCGCGCGGTGCGCCCGGCGCGCGGTCCAGGAGCACGCCGTCGCGGTCGTCGGCTCCTACAGCCAGCACACCGACTCCTTCATGCCCACCCTGGAGGGTGCCGGCATCCCGTACATCGGCGGCTACGGCATCACCACCGACGAGTTCACCAGCCCCCTGTCCTACCCGGTCAACGGCGGGCAGCCGACGCTGCTGGCCGGCCTCGGCCGCACCCTCGCCGACACCTGCGGGCCGGTCACCCTGGTCCGGCCCGACACCATCGCCGGCGACCAACTGCCTCCGCTGCTGGACTCGGGTCTGAAGGCGGGCGGGCACGCGCTCTCCGGCGACCAGCGGGCGGCCGAGGACGCCACCGCGTACGGCGGCCAGGCCCAGCGGGCACTGCAGCGCACCACCACCGACCCGGCCGAGCAGGGCTGCGTGGTGCCCGCCCTCGGCGACCGCACGAACACCTTCATGGACTCCTTCCGGCGGGCCCGCGCCGACTACCCCGAGGTGCGCACCGCGACCGTGCTGGGCAGCGTCGACCAGACGACGATCGACGCGTCCGGCGGGGCGTCGGGACCGTACGAGGGGTCGTACGTCACCGGCTGGTACCCCGCGGCGAGCGACGCGCGCTGGAACCCGATGAAGAAGGTGATCAAGCAGGAGGCGTTCGGCGACAACCGGATCGACGCCGCCGACGCCGGGGTGCAGACCACCTGGATCGCCTACACCGTGTTCCAGCAGGTCGTCGAGTCGATCGGCGACGGCGAGGTGAGCGCCGACACCGTGAGCGATGCCCTGGACGGCGGGCTGAAGGTGACCACGGGCGGCCTCACCCCCACCCTGCGGTGGAAGTTCCAGGACGAGCTCGCCGCCGTCGGTTTCCCCCGGCTGGTCAACGCGAACGTGACCCTCCAGGTGGTCAAGGACGGCCGGCTGGTGGCGGCCCGCGAGGGCTTCACCGATGTGACGAAGACGCTGCGGGACGCGGATCCGGCCTGATCCGGCCTGATCCGCCCGGCCGGCCGCCGGGCGGATCGGTCGTTCTCCGCCGTCAGGTCACAGCTGGGTAGGCTGGCGTTCGGTCAGGCCGTACTGCCGGGCGATCGCGTTCCACAGCTTGGCGGCCTTCGCCTTCTCGGCGGTCGCGGTGCCGCTGGCCCGGTTGCCGGCCTGGGTCTGGCCGGTCGTACGGGCCTGGCCCTTCTTGCAGTGCTTGCCCTTGGCACCGGCGACCTCGTCGGCCCAGGCCGCGTAGTGGTCGTCGGCCGAGGCCGACGCCTTCCACGCCTTGGTGAGCGCGGTGGTCAGCGCCTCGTGGTCGGGCAGCCTGTCCACCGACAGGCCGGAGAGGTCGGTCACCAGCTGGTTGCGCTGCTCGGCCGCGTCCCGCAGGTCCTCGGCCGCCTGGCCGAGGTCGCGGCAGGCCTTCACATCGCCCACCGCGTTGATCACAGCGGTGCGGCTGTCGCCGCTGTCGGCCAGCAGCTTGTCCAGCTCGACGGCCTGCCGGCGGACCGGGTCGACGGACGGCGAGGCGGAGGCCTCCTCGCCCGCGGACGCGGTGGCGGACACCGTCTGGTCGTCGCCGCCGTCGTCGTCCCCGCTGCCGAGCAGGGCGCCCGCGCCGACGCCGAGGATCGCGATGCCGACGCCGACCGCCGCGATGAGCGGCACCCGCGAACCGGAACGGCCACCGCCGCGACCGCCCCTGCCGCCGACGGCCGGGGCCGGTGGGGCCGGTGGGGTGTGGGCGCCCCGGGCGGGCTGCCCGTAGCCCACGCGCGGGAGCCGCTGGGTGGATCCGGCCGGACCGTCGTCACTGCGGAAGAGGTTGTCGAACTCGGCGGGCGGCTGCCGGTTGCCCTCACCGGGCGGCGGGGTGCCGTAGGGCTGCCCGGCGGGCTGGTCGGTGACGGGAGCGATGTACTGGGTGGCCTCGGCGTCGGGGTGGCCGGCGGACGGCAGGGGGCCGGCGCCCGCACCGGGTGCGCCCTGCGGGGAGCGGCCCAGGAACCGGGTCGTCTCGGAGTCGTGCGCGGCGGGCATCTCGGGCGGCAGCGCGCCCGGGCCCACCGGGGGTATGTACTGCGTCGCCCCCTCGTCGGGACCGCCGGCGGCCACCGGCGGCAGGTACTGGGTGGCATCTTCCGGCCCGTCGGACGCGGCGGGCGGCAGGGGTGCGCCACCGGACGGGGAGCCGTATCCGCCCTGCGCGGGTGCACCGTAGGCACCGCCGCCGTTCGCCGGGGGCAGCGGGGCTCCGTAGCCGTCAGGGGAACCGTGCGGGCCGGGCGCGCCGTTGGGGCCCGGGTGGCCGCCGTAGCCCGCGTCCGGCTGCGGCCCGGCGCCCGGACCGTACGCGTCGCCGCCGTGCGAGGCGGGCCCGGCTCCCCCGCCGTACCCCGCGCCCAACTGGGGCATGGGTGCCGCACCGTTCCCCGCTCCCCCGGCACCCGGGCGGCCGTACGCGTCACCGGCGCCCTGCGGGCCGCCGTAGCCCGCACCCGGCGGTGGCGGCGGTGTGCTGCCGTGGCCGTCGTACGGGCCGCCGTAGGGCGGGGCCGGCGCGCCCTCGGGGGGCAGCGCGCCGGGGCCCGGGGACGGAGCGGACGGAGCCTGCGCGCCCCAGGAGGACTGCTCCGGGGTGCTCCACTGCCGGTCGGAAGGGGACTGCCAGTCCTGCCCGGGCGGCGGGGCCGGCGTCTGCTGGTCGGGGCCCCACGGAGTGCCCCAGGTCTGGCCGCCGGGCGGGGCCGAGGCCGGGAACCCTCCGCCGGAGTGCCGGCCGTCCGCGCTGCCGCCGGGCGCGACCGGTCCGGTCGTCATGCCCGGCAGCAGGGGTTCACCACCGTCGGAGGGCAGCACGATGCCTTCGCGCGCGGGGCGCGCCGAGGGCTCCTCGCCCTGTCCACTCTGCGTCACCGGGACTCCTACTAATGGGGGACCTTGTGAATCGTCGGCTCACGCTACCGGGTCCCCGGAGCCCGGTGCCACGCAGCACAGAACCCGACCTCATGCCCTGTGAGCGCGGTAACAAAACCGGGTCACCGCACGCTGATGACATCACCCCCTCCACACCTCCACGCCACCTCAACGGCGTCACGCCGCCGTCTGGAGCTCCATCCGCGCCCCGAACTCCCGCACCACCGATTCCTCGCGGTACGGCTCGAGCCGCTGCTGGAGGTCCTCCAGGTACTCGGCACCCCGGTTGGAGCGGAGCCCGTCGAGCAGTTCCACCGCCCTCAGGCCCGTACTGCAGGCCTCTTCGATTTCACGTTGCTGCACCTGTGCGGTGGCCAGCAGCACATAGCCGATCGCCCGCCGCCGCGCCCGCGACGCGGGATGCCCGTTCAGGGAGTCCCGGGCGCACCGCGCGGCGGCCTCCGCCTGACCGAGGTCACGGTGGCAGTGCGCCAACTCGTCGGCGAGGTAGGCCTCGTCGAAGTGCGCGATCCACGCCGGGTCGTCCCCGGAGGCCGGATCGGCCGCCTCCATGGCACTCACCGCGCGCCCGGCCGCCGTCTGCGCGGCGAGCGCGTCGCCCATCAGCGCGTGCCCGCGCGCCTCCGCCGCGTGGAACATCGCCTCCGCCCGGGGAGTCACCCGCCCCCGCGCGCCCTCCTGTGCCGCGCGCGCCAACTGCGCGATCTCACGCGGGTTCCCGAGCTGCGCGGCCAGGTGGCTCATGGAGGCGGCGAGCACATACCCGCCGTAGCCGCGGTCCCCGGCCGCCTGCGCCAGCCGCAGCGCCTGGATGTAGTAGCGCTGGGCGAGGCCCGGCTGCCCGGTGTCGACGGCCATGTACCCGGCGAGCTCGGTCAGCCGCGCGACCGCCCCGAACAGATCACGCCCCACGGCCTCCCGGTACGACCCCGCCAGCAGCCCCGAGACGACGCTGTTGAGGTAGTGCACCACGACCGGGCGCACATGCCCGCTGCCGTACTGGTGGTCCAGGTCCACCAGCGCCTGCGTCATGGACCGCACGGCCCTCACGTCGGACTGCCCCACGCGTGGTCCGCCGGTTCGGGCCACCTGCGCGTCGGGGGCGGAGATCAGCCAGTCGCGGCTCGGCTCCACCAGCGCGGAGGCGGCGACGGAGGAGCCGGACAGGAAGTCCCGCCGGCCCACGTCGCTGCGCCACAGCTCGCAGACCTGCTCGATGGCCCCCAGTACCGTCGGCGAGAACTGGAGACCGACACCCGAGGCGAGGTTCTTGCCGTTGGCCATGCCGATCTCGTCGATCGTGACCGTGCGGCCCAGCTTGCGGCCCAGTGCCTCGGCGATGATCGCCGGTGCCCGGCCCCGCGGCTGCTGCCCGCGCAGCCAACGGGCCACCGACGTCTTGTCGTAGCGCAGATCGAGGCCGTGCTCCGCGCCGCACATGTTGACCCTGCGGGCCAGTCCGGCGTTGGAGCATCCGGCTTCCTGGATGAGCGCCTGCAGCCGTTCGTTCGGCTGCCGCGCGACGAGAGGCCTTGCGGCCATGGCGTACCCCCTGAGGCTGCGGTGCCTGCCCACGCACCGGGTTGACGTTCTTCCGCGGCCGTACTTCTCACGTCCCGGCAGAAAGATCCGGCCGTGAAGATCAATGCCCCGCTCAAGTGACGACAATGCGGGACATGTGAGGATTGCCGGGGTAACGGCTGTTGCCGGCCCTCCTCGTGGTTACCCACGCGCGGATGGGGATCCTCCTGCGCGCCCCCACGGATGCACCCATGCGCCCCGAACACGGAACCGATGCTCCTCCCCCGCGCATGCGCGCGGGCGTAACCCCTGGTGACGGCCGTAGTTGTGTTCATCGTGGAAGAGACGACCGCGGGCACCGACGCCGTACAGATCCCGAAGCAGCGCGGGGAATCGCTGCTGGACACCGCCGTTCGCTACGCCGAGGAGCGGCACTGGGACGTGTTTCCGGGCACCTGGCTGGAAGCCGTCGACGGGGCGCACCGCTGCTCGTGCGGTGACGCCGCGTGCCCGGCACCCGGCGCGCACCCGTCCCGCCCGGACTGGAAGACCCAGGCGACCGGCAGCGCCACCGTCGCCCGCCGTATGTGGCAGAAGCAGCCGAACGCCTCCATCCTGCTGCCCACGGGCCTGACGTTCGACGCGGTCTCCGTCCCGGAGACGGCCGGGTTCCTGGCGCTCGCCCGGATGGAGCGGATGGAGCTGACGCTGGGGCCGGTGACGCTGACGCCGGACCGGCGCATGGAGTTCTTCGTGCTGCCGGGCGCGTCGGCGAAGGTGCCGGATCTGGTGCGGAAGCTGGGCTGGACGCCGTCCTCGCTCGATCTGACGGTGCGGGGGGAGGGCGACTACGTCGCGGCGCCTCCCACCCGGTTCGGGTGCCGGGGGGCGGTGCAGTGGGCCCGCCGGCCGACGGCGGCGAATCGGTGGCTGCCGGACTCGGAGGAGTTGATCTCGCCGTTGGCGTATGCCTGCGGGAGGGACCGGTAGGCGCGCCCGCTGTCCTGCCCGGTCGCTGTTGTCCGGCGGCTGCTGGTGCGTTGCGGCTCGGTGTGCGCGCGGCGGTCCCCGCACATCGGCACGGTCCCGCGCCCCTGAGGGGCGTGCCGTCCCACCGTAGGCTTCGTGCTGACCGGAGGGAGACGTGGTGGGGACTGTCGCCGTAAGTGTGCGGGGGCTCTGGAAGCGGTTCGGGCAGCAGGTCGCCGTGGGCGGGGTCGATCTGGAGCTGCCCGCGGGGCGGTTCATCGGGCTGGTCGGGCCGAACGGGGCCGGGAAGACCACCACGCTGTCCATGGTGACCGGGCTCCTGCGGCCCGATCAGGGCAGCGTCGAGGTCGTCGGGCACGACGTGTGGCGGGACCCGGTGGAGGTCAAGGCCCGGATCGGGGTGCTGCCGGAGGGACTGCGGCTGTTCGAGCGGCTGTCCGGACGTGAACTGCTGGCCTACACGGGCCGGTTGCGCGGGCTGCCCGGTGCCGAGGTCGACAAGCGGGCCACCCAGCTTCTCGACGTCCTCGACCTGGCGGGCGCCCAGCACAAACTCGTCGTCGACTACTCGACCGGCATGCGCAAGAAGATCGGCCTCGCCGCCGCTCTCCTGCACAATCCCGAGGTCCTCTTCCTGGACGAGCCGTTCGAGGGTGTCGACCCGGTCTCCGCGCAGACCATCCGGGGCGTCCTGGAGCGGTACACGGCGTCCGGCGCCACGGTCGTGTTCTCTTCCCACGTCATGGAGCTCGTCGAGTCGCTGTGCGACTGGGTGGCCGTGATGGCCGCGGGCCGGATCCGCGCCCACGGTCCGCTCGCCGAGGTGCGCGGTGACGCGCCGTCCCTGCAGCGGGCGTTCCTGGAACTCGTCGGCGCGGACGGCCGCGACACCGGCTCCGACCTGGACTGGCTGGGCGGGGGTTCCCGGTGAGCGCCCCCGCGATCACCCCTGTCGTCGTCCGGCTGAAGCTGTCCCTGCTGCGCAACGGGCTGCGGCAGTCGGGCGGGCGCAGGGCGGCGTACATCGCCTCCGCGGTCGTGGCGCTGCTGTTCGCCGCGCTCCAGCTCATCGGGCTGATCGCGCTGCGCGGCTTCGATCACGTCGAGTCGCCGGCGGTGCTCCTCGTGGCAGTGCTGGCGCTGGGCTGGGCGGTGATGCCGCTGTTCTTCCCCGGCGGGGACGAGACGCTCGACCCGACCCGGCTGGTGATGCTGCCGCTGCGGCCGCGGCCGCTGGTGCGGGCCCTGCTCGTGGGCTCGCTGGTCGGCATCGGACCGCTGTTCACGCTGTGCCTGCTCGCCGGTTCCGTGATCGCGGTCGCGCACGGCGGGGCCGCGTTCGCCGTGGGTGTCCTCGCCGTTCCCCTGGCGCTGCTGGTGTGCGTGGTGCTCGCGCGGGCGGTCGCCGCCGCCAACGTACGGCTGCTGACCAGCCGTAAGGGGCGGGATCTCGCGGTGCTCAGCGGGCTGGTGATCGCGGTCGGGGCGCAGCTGGTCAACTTCGGGGCGCAGCGGCTGGGTTCGTCCGGCCTGGAGCAGCTCGACCCGGCGGCGGACGTGCTGCGGTGGCTCCCGCCGGCGTCGGCGGTCGGCGCGGTGCACGCGGCGGGTGAGGGGTCGTACGGCGTCGCCGCGACGCAACTGGCGTTGAGCGCGGCGGCGTTGGCGGGGCTGCTGGTGCTGTGGTCGCGGTCGCTGACCCGGCTGATGACCTCGCCGGACGGCTCCACCCTCCAGGCGGCCGGGGACACGAGGGTGCGCGACCGTACGTCGACGGGCCTCTCCCGGCTGCTGCCCGCGGGCCGCACCGGTACGGCCATGGAGCGCGGCCTGCGGTACGTCTGGCGCGACCCCAAGACGAAGGCCGCGTGGGTGACCTCGCTGGCGGTCGGACTGATCGTGCCCGTGTTCAACGCCTGGCAGGGCACCGGCTCGGTCTACTTCGCCTGCTTCGCCGCCGGGATGCTCGGCCTCCAGATGTACAACCAGTTCGGGCAGGACACCTCCGCGTTCTGGATGGTCGCGATGACGATCTCCTCGACCCGGGACGCGTACGTCGAACTGCGCGCCCGCGCGCTGGCCCTGCTGCTGATCACCCTGCCCTACGCCGCGCTCGTCACGGTCCTGACGACCGCGATGCTGGGCGACTGGTCCCGGCTGCCGGAGACGCTGGGCCTGTCCTTCGCCGTGCTGGGGGCGATGCTGGCGACGGGCGCCTGGACCTCGGCCCGCTTCCCCTACTCCATCCCGCAGGAGGGGTACAAGAACGTCGCCCCGGGGCAGACCGGGCTGGCCTGGATCTCGATCTTCGGCGGCATGGTCGCGGCGGCGGTCCTGTGCGCACCGGTCATCGCCCTCACGATCTGGCTGAACGTGAGCGGGACCGGCCACGACCCGCTCTGGCTGCTGCTGCCGGCGGGCACGGTCTACGGGGCGGCCCTGGCCCTGCTGGGCCTGCGGCTGGCCGCCCCGCTGACGGCACGCCGGCTGCCGGAGATCCTCACGGCGGTCAGCAAGGGGTGAGCCGCGCCCCGCGCGGGCGGCCGCTCAGCGCTCGCTGAGCGCGTCCAGGAAGGGTTCGATCGCGGCCAGCCAGGCCTCCGGCTGGTCGTAGTGGACCAGGTGGCCCGCGTCGGCGACCTCCGCGTACTGGCCGTGGGGCAGGACGCGCACCATCTCCTGGGCCTCCGCGCGGCCCAGTTCGCCGTCGAGGCCGCGGACCACCAGGGCGGGGCAGCGCACCTGGGCGAGCTCCTCCCAGTGCGCGTCGTACACCCACGTCTCGCGGGAGCGGAGCATCTGGTCCGGGTCGAAGACCGGACGCCAGCCGTCGGGGGACTCGGCCATCACCTCGGCGTAGAACTCGCCGCGGGCGGGATGGGGCCGCTCCACCCAGGGGTCGTCCTCCCCGAACCACTTGCGTACGTCGGCGAGCGTGGCGAACGGGACCGGCCAGGCCTTGAACCACTCGGCCCACACGCGCTGCGAGGCCGCCCCGAGGGCGGAGGCCCGCATGTCGCACACGATCAGTCCGCGGACCAGGTCGGGGCGTTTGGCGGCCAGCTGCCAGGCGGTCAGCGCGCCCATGGCGTGGCCGATGAGGACGGTGGGGCCGAGGCCGAGCTGTTCGAGGGCCGCCTCGGCGTCGTCGACATAGGCGTCGCGGGTGAAGGAGGCCTGCGGTGGCTTGTCGCTGCGGCCGTGGCCGCGCTGGTCCAGGGCGACCGCGCGGTACCGCGCGGAGAGCCGGCGGGCGGTGAACGCCCAGTGCGAGGCGCGGCCCATCAGTCCGTGGAGCAACAGCACGCTCGGGGTGTTCCGCGCGGCACCCTCCTCCGGGTCGGCCCCGTCCTTGGGCGGGTCGCCGAACTCCCAGGCGGCGAGCCCTACGCCGTCCGCCCCGGTCACGTCGATGCGTCGCGCCATGTGCCTGGCACCCCCAAGCTCGCTGCCTGCCCGCTGACTGCCTGCTGCCCGTGTACGGCCCTGCCTGTTGCTCCTGCCCGCAGATTATCGAATGCGCATTCGAAGATGGCTTTTCGCCCGGCAACACCGCTCGTTCGAGTGACCCGCTTCGGGGATTGATCGCCGTGGCTCAGGGGAGATCTTCAACGGGAGGCGGACCGCTCGGGGAAAACGGTCCGAGGGGAATGACCCTGAGAGCTCGGGGCTCCGGGTCAGCACAGGGGAGGACAGGCCCCGGCGCCGTACGGCGCCGGGGCTCCTCACGTGGTCACGGCACATCGTCCCGCCCCTCCCCGGCCGGGGTGACATCGCTGTCGGCCCGGCCAAGAGCCCCTCAGGTCATATGCCTCACGCGACAGCGTCGCACGCGAACCGGGCGAGCGCTGCGGTTCCACGGATGGATCTTGGAATCGGCGCGTTCGCACCGGCGGGCCCGCCCCCGTCGTCCCGCCCGGTCAGGGCTTGGCGACGAACACGTGGGAGGCCACGACCGACTCCAGCTCGGCGGCCTCGCCGCCGCTGCCCACCAGCACCCCTCCCGCCGACTCCGTCACGCTCACCACCGAGCCGGGCTGTACGCCGGCCCGGCGCAGCGTGTACATCAGCTGGGCGTCGGTCTGGATCGGCTCGCCGATCCGGCGCACCACGACCGTCTTGCCCTCGGCGCCCGGGTCGAGATCGGCCAGCGAGACCATGCCCGCGCCCAGGAACGGGTCGGCGCCGTCCTTCTCACCCAGCTCCTCCAGGCCCGGGATCGGGTTGCCGTACGGCGACTCGGTCGGGTGCCTCAGCAGCTCCAGCACGCGGCGCTCGACGGCCTCGCTCATCACGTGCTCCCAGCGGCAGGCCTCGGCGTGGACCTGCTCCCACTCCAGGCCGATCACATCGACGAGCAGACACTCGGCGAGGCGGTGCTTGCGCATCACGCGCGTGGCCAGGCGGCGGCCCTCCTCCGTGAGCTCCAGGTGCCGGTCGGTGGCGACGGACACCAGGCCGTCGCGCTCCATCCGCGCCACCGTCTGGCTGACCGTCGGCCCGCTCTGGTCGAGCCGCTCGGCGATCCGGGCGCGCATGGGGACCACACCTTCCTCCTCCAGCTCGAGGATGGTGCGGAGATACATCTCCGTGGTGTCGATCAGTCCGGACATACATGCCCCTCGATGAGATCTGCGGATGGCTCTGCCGGAGGCTGGACGGCTCACCGGCGTGTGCGCTGGCCCAGGAGTCAATTCTGACGCATGAGGCCGACAACCGGGCCGCGCCATGGAAGCGAGGGGTTTCGCGGCAGGAAACCGCGCCGCCGGGCGCCGTATTGACACGGCGCTGGTCCAGACCGCACGGTGATCCGCAACACTCTCACCCCGAAGGGATACCGCATGAGCGACCGCACGCCGGCAGGTCGGTACCTCGACGCCGCGATCGGCCTGCTGCAGCGGATCCGCGACGAGGAGGCCGGGTCCGTCGCGGCAGCGGGCACACTGCTCGCCGACACGGTCGAGGGCGGCGGTCGTCTCTTCGCCTTCGGCGCCGGGCACTCCTCGCTCGCCGCGCAGGACGTCGTCTACCGCGCGGGCGGGCTCGCCCTGATGAATCTGCTGACCGTGCCGGGCATGGTCGGGGTCGACGTGATGCCCGCCACGCTGGGCTCCGCGCTGGAACGCGTCGACGGGCTGGCGAGCGTCGTGCTCGAAGCCTCACCGCTCCGCGCGGGCGACACCCTGGTGATCATCTCCCTGTCCGGGCGCAACGCGCTGCCCGTGGAGATGGCCATGAAGGCCCGCGAGCTGGGCGTGCAGGTCATCGGCGTGACCTCGGTGGCGTACGCGACGCAGACGACGTCGCGGCACTCCTCCGGGACGTATCTGAGGGACCACTGCGATCTCGTCCTGGACTCCGGGATCGCGGTCGGTGACGCGGAACTCACGCTCGACGACGTGCCCGCGCCCTTCGCGCCCGCTTCCACGGTCGTCACCGCGGCGCTCCTCCAGGCCGTCGTGGCCACCGCCGCCGCCACCCTCGCCGACCGAGGCATCGAGCCCCCGCTCCTGCGCTCCGGCAACGTGGACGGCGGCCACGAGTGGAACGCCCGCATCCTGCAGCAGTACGAGGACCGGATCTTCTACCAGCACTGAGCCCGCCGCCGCGCGAGGACCGGTCCGGCCGACCGCGGCGGGACGATCCGCGGCGTCGCCGCCCGCGGCGTGGGTCAGTGGTCGTCGCCGAGGAGGGCCGACAGGTCCAGGGCCGTGGCGATGTGGGCCGCCACGTCCTCCGCGTACATGGCGTCGGAGCGTTCGAACGCGGTGCGGCCCGCGCCGCGCAGAAACGTCACGGCACCGAGCGTGCGGCCCCGGCTGCGCAGCACCGTGCACAGGGCGTGCACCGTGTCCGCCGGCCACTGCCGGGACAGCGCCCAGGCCCGCGCCTTCTCGGCGCCCACCGACCCCGCGCTCGCCCGCACCGACCCGGACCGCTCCACGCTCTGCACCGCAGGATGCCCCTCGCCGTACCGCACCGGCAGTCCCGCCTGCCCGGCGAGCCGGCTGGGCCCCGGGGCGCCGGACGGGGTGGCGGCGATCCGCACCAGCCGCACCCGCGCGGCCCCCTCCGCCTCCGTGTTCGCCGTGCCGTCGGCCACACGGTCGATCAGCGCGTGGTCGGCGAACCCGGCGAGCGCGAAGTCCAGATGGACCGTCACCGCCTCCGCCGGGTCCTCGCACTCCGCCGCCGCGCGCGCCGCGCGGTGCAGCTGCTGCGCGCGGAAGCGCAGCAGCGACGCGTCCTGCTCACCCTGCCGGGACTCGGTCACGTCCTGGAACATCCAGCCGACCCCGAGCGGAACCGGCTCCTCCGCGAGCGGTGACGCCAGCCGCACGAACCCGCTGCGCCAGCACCGCCGCCGCTCGCCCTCCGGCGTGCGCACACTCACCCACAGCTCGGCGGGCGCGGGCGGCGCGCCCTCGGCGAGCACATGGGTGAGCGCGCTCTCCAGCTCCTCCACGCCCTGCGCCAGCAGCTCCCCCAGCGGCCGCCCCAGTACGGACGTCCGCCCCGCGCCCAGCGCCCGCGCGGCGTGCGCGTTCACCACCGTGGGCCGCAGATCGGCGTCGACCAGGACGACACCCCAGCTCGCGTCCTCCAGCAGCGCCTCGCTCAGCGCGATCGACCGCTCCAGATCGATCTGCGCGTGCACCTCGCTGAACGCGCAGTACACCCCCGCCGGCTTCCCGTCCGGCCCGCGCACGGCGGCGGACTGGGTGCGCACCAGCACCCGGCCGCCGTCCTTCGTCAGCAGCGCGAACTCGTTCACCTGCCGGCCCGGCGCGTCCATGGCCGACATCAGCCGCGCCTCGACCTCCTCGGCGTCCGCGCTGCGCACGGCCCACCCGGCGAACCCGGGCCGGCCCACCGCCTCGGCCGCGGTCCACCCGAGGATCCGCTCCGCCTCACGGTTCCAGTGCGTCACGACCCCGTCCGCGTCGAAGGCGCACAGGGCGGCGTCCATGCCGTCCAGCAGCGCGGCGAGGAGATCGGAGCCGTCCGAACCCTCCCGCGCGGGCTCGGGCTCGTCCGGCCCCAGCTCGTCGGTGATCCCACTATGCCGGGAAGCACTCACCTGGAACCCCCTGCAGGCTGCGTCCGTGCGTACGGCACGACGGTTCGCTCACTTGCAATCATTCAACTTGAACGTGACTCAGCGCACATCGAGTTCCCACAAGATTGAGGGAATCGTTGTACGGCGCGCCCCTCCCGGCCCGTCCACGAGGGAAAAGACGCCCGTCGCAGCGTCGGCCCGAGATCGTTCCCGCCCGGCAGAACATACCGCTCGACCTCGATGAAGCCCCGCGCGTGAGGGAACCGGACGGTCCTCACCGGCGGCCGGCACCGCCCGGCGCCCGCCGCGCGCCACCGCTCCCGTACGGCCTCGGCGCGAGGGCCGCTGATGCGGCCGGCCGACCGCGCCCGTCCCGGCGGTCGGTCGATGGCGCGCCGTCCGCGGCCCGGCCGGCTCAGCGGTTCTCGAACCGTGTCCAGAAGTGGTGGACGATCTCGTCGAGATAGCGCCGCCCGTTCTCGCCGGAGGCGGCGCCGCCGGCCCGGCTGAGAGTCGCCGCCATGAGGGTCTGGTACTCGTCGTGCATGACGCGCAGCGTGCTCTTCAGGTCGCGGCGCTCCAGGGAGAGCAGGTCGGCGATCTCCCGGATGTGGGCCTGCCAGCGGGTGGAGACGGCCTCGGTGAGCAGCCGGGCCAGTTCCCGCTCGCCGCCGGTGATGGAGAGCAGGGCCCGTGGCGGGAGCCCGAGGACGGTTCCGAGGAGGGCCGACTCCCGTCGGCCACCGACCCAGCGGCCGGTCTCCTCCATGGTGAGGTAGGCGTTGAGGGTGAGACCGGTGGCACGGGCGACGTCCTCGGGGGCGACCCCGCGGGCGATGCGGTGTTCCCGCAGGGTGCGGGGGGCGCCCATGAGGTCGCGGGGCGCGCACCACAGGGCGCCGGCCAGGGCGGTGAGTTCGTGGGCGTCGGGCACGGCGAGGCCGCGTTCCCAGGCGGTGATGTGGTCGGGGGTGACGTGGGTCAATCCGTAGGAGGCGCGCATGCCGTAGGCGACGTGGCCGGGGGCCATCCCGACTTTCTCGCGCAGGATGCGGGCGGCGCGTGCGCTGAAGGGGAGTGGAGGATGCACGGTGCGAGAGTAGGGAGCGACGCAGGGTGAGCACCACGGCCACTGTCGCCTGCATCCCGTTATGGCGGGAAGGTCACCGCCGATTCTGTAGGAAGCAACGGAGATCATTGCGCTCGCAACTTCCTTTTCCTGCAAGGGTGTTGACGTTGGACCACCGCTCCGTAGGATCCGCTCGCAGGCTGCCGCAGGTGTGACCGCATACCGACTGCCACGCTCCCCGGCGGCATCGTCGTGCATTCGTCCCCCGCGCACGCCCAGGAGAATGTCCCATGAAGACCATGACGACCGGCCCGGCCGACCCCGCACCCCCCAGAGGCGGCGGCACCCTCGACCGGTTCTTCCGCATCAGCGAACGCGGCTCGACGTACGGCCGTGAGATACGCGGTGGATTCGCCACGTTCTTCACGATGGCGTACATCCTCGTGCTCAACCCGATCATCCTCGGCAGCACCGAGGACAAGTTCGGCGACAAGCTCGACCCGGCCCAGCTGGCGACCGCCACGACCCTGGTGGCCGCCGTGATGACCCTCATCATGGGCGTGGCCGGCAACCTGCCGCTCGCCCTGGCCGCGGGCCTGGGCCTCAACGCCGTCGTCGCCTTCCAGATCGCTCCCCTGATGAGCTGGGACGACGCGATGGGGCTCGTCGTGCTCGAGGGTCTGCTGATCTGCGTCCTGGTGCTGACCGGTCTGCGCGAGGCCGTCATGCACGCCATCCCGCAACCCCTCAAGCAGGCCATCAGCGTCGGCATCGGCATGTTCATCGCCTTCATCGGCTTCGTGGACTCCGGATTCGTCACGCGCATCCCGGACGCGGCCAACACCACCGTGCCCGTGCAGCTCGGCACCGGCAGCCTCACCGGCTGGCCCATGCTCGTGTTCTGCCTCGGCGTGCTGCTGACGGTCGTCCTCATGGCCCGCAAGGTGCGGGGCGCCATCCTCATCAGCATCGTGGCGATGACCGTCCTCGCCGTCCTCATCAACGAGCTGGCCGACGTCAAGTCCTGGGGCCTGACCGCGCCCGAACTGCCGGACAAGCCCGTCGCCGCGCCCGACTTCGGGCTCCTGGGACAGTTCGACCTGCTCGGCTCGTTCGGCCAGATCAGCGTCCTCACCGTCGTCCTGCTGATCTTCACGCTCATCCTGTCCGACTTCTTCGACACCATGGGCACCGTCGTCGGCGTCACCGCCGAGGCCGGACTGCTCGACGAGCGCGGGCAGGTTCCCGGTCTGGGCCGGGTCCTGCTCATCGACAGCGCGGCGGCCGTCGCGGGCGGAGCGAGTTCGTCCTCGTCCGCCACCACCTACATCGAGTCCGCCGCCGGTGTCGGCGAGGGTGCCCGGACCGGCTTCGCCAACCTCGTCACCGGCGGCCTGTTCGCCCTGGCCCTCTTCTTCACCCCCGTGCTGACCATCGTGCCGATGCAGGCCGCCTCCCCCGCCCTCATCGCGGTGGGCTTCCTGATGATGACGCAGGTCAGGCACATCGACTGGAATCGCTACGACCTCGCCGTCCCCGCGTTCCTGACCATCGTCGTCATGCCGTTCACCTACTCCATCAGCAACGGCATCGGAGCCGGCTTCATCTCCTACGTGGTCATCAAGGCGTGCCTGGGCAAGGCCCGCGAGGTGCACTGGCTGCTCTGGGGCACCGCGGCGCTCTTCCTCGCCTACTTCGCCATCGAGCCGGTGAAACAGCTCCTGGGCATCTGACCTCGGCGGACCTCCTCCGGCGGCCCGTACGGAGAAAAAAGTGGTTGATCCGAGGAGAAACGCTTCTTAGAGTGGCGGTACTTCGGAAAGGAGGTGGTTCGGCAGATGTATGCACACCGGACGGAAGAGGTGGCTGCGGGCTAGTGGCCCGCCGTCGTACTCGGTTCGGCGCCGGGCCAGCGTGTGCGAGATACACGCAGCCGGCCTAACCCAACGCAGTCACCCGACCCGCGAGTCGCCGGTAACGTCCGGCCGGCTCCTCCCCAGGGAGGAACCAGACTCGCGGGTCGCCTGCGTTTTCGGGGAGCCTCCGCTCAGTGGGCGATGTCCGCGTATCCCTCGACCTCACGCGGGTCGCGGCTGCCGGGGCCGACATAGCGCGCCGAGGGCCGGACCAGGCGGCCGGTGCGCTTCTGCTCCAGGATGTGCGCCGACCAGCCCGCCGTACGCGCGCAGGTGAACATCGAGGTGAACATGGGGGCCGGGACCTCGGCGAAGTCCAGCACGATGGCGGCCCAGAACTCGACGTTGGTGGCGAGGACCCGGTCGGGGCGGCGGGCGTGCAGTTCGGCCAGGGCGGCCTTCTCCAGGGCCTCGGCGACCTCGAAGCGCGGCGCGCCCAGCTCACGGGCGGTACGGCGCAGGACGCGGGCGCGGGGGTCCTCCGCGCGGTAGACGCGGTGGCCGAAGCCCATGAGGCGCTCACCCTGGTCGAGGGCCCGCTTGACGTACGCCTCGGCGTCCCCGGTGCGCTCGATCTCCTCGATCATGTGCAGCACACGGGACGGGGCACCGCCGTGCAGCGGTCCGGACATCGCGCCGACGGCACCCGAGAGGGCCGCCGCGACGTCCGCGCCCGTCGACGCGATGACCCGGGCGGTGAACGTGGAGGCGTTCATGCCGTGCTCGGCGGCCGACGTCCAGTAGGCGTCGACGGCCGCGACGTGCCGCGGGTCGGGTTCGCCGCGCCAGCGGACCATGAAGCGTTCGACGATGGAGTCGGCCTTGTCGATCTCGCGCTGCGGCACCATGGGCCGGCCCTGGCCGCGCGCGGACTGGGCGACGTAGGACAGCGCCATGACGGCGGCGCGGGCGAGATCGTCGCGGGCCCGCCCGGCATCGATGTCCAGGAGCGGTTTCAGGCCCCAGACGGGCGCCAGCATGGCCAGCGCGGACTGCACGTCGACGCGGATGTCACCGGAGTGCACGGGGATCGGGAACGGCTCGGCGGGCGGCAGTCCGGGGTTGAACGCCCCGTCGACGAGCAGCCCCCAGACGTTGCCGAAGGAGACGTGACCGACCAGGTCCTCGATGTCGACGCCCCGGTACCGCAGGGCGCCGCCCTCCTTGTCGGGTTCGGCGATCTCCGTCTCGAACGCGACGACTCCTTCGAGCCCGGGTACGAAGTCGGACATCAGGCGGCTCCTCGTGAGGTGGGTGACAGATGGTGTTGTGGAGTGGGACGACCATGTGTCGCTCAGATCGGTGCGGTACGGGCGCGCGTCCGGTGGATCCGCGGTCTGGTGTGCGAGGACTCGCGGTCCGGGACGTCACCCCTGTGATGCCCGGCTGGCGGTCACCCAACCGGATCAGTGGCAAGCACGATATCCCCGAGTGCCATCCTTGGGGAGGGGGTGCGGCACTCAGTGCCACAGGGCTTCCGCCGTGACGCGGGACACCGTTTCTCCCGGAGCCCCCGCGCATGCGGCAGGATGACGGCGTGACCGACCGCGACGCCGTCCCCTTCGATCTCGCCTCGATGCGCAAGCAGTACCGGGCCGAGGGGCTCTCCGAGACCGACCTGGCCGCCACTCCCGTCGAGCAGTTCGCGCGCTGGTTCAAACAGGCCGCGACGGACGGCGGTCTGTTCGAGCCGAACGCCATGATCGTCTCGACGGCGGACGCGGAGGGACGGCCCGGTTCCCGCACGGTGCTGCTGAAGCACTTCGACGACGACGGGTTCGTCTTCTACACGAACTACGACTCCCGAAAGGCCCGTGACCTGGCCGGGAACCCGCATGTCTCGCTGCTGTTCCCGTGGCATCCGATGGCCCGGCAGGTCATCGTCACCGGCACCGCGCGGCGCACCGGCCGGGACGAGACGGCGGCCTACTTCCGCACCCGTCCGCACGGCTCCCAGCTGGGCGCGTGGGCCAGCGGCCAGTCGTCGGTGATCAGCGGCCGCGCGGAGCTCGACGCCGCGTACGCCGAGCTGGCGGCCCGCTATCCGGAGCACGAGCGGGTGCCGGTGCCACCCCACTGGGGCGGGTTCCGGGTGGTTCCGACGGCGGTGGAGTTCTGGCAGGGCAGGGAGAACCGGCTGCACGACCGTCTCCGGTACGTGGCGGAGGCGGGCGGGGGCTGGCGGGTGGAGCGGCTGAGCCCGTGAACGGGCGTGACCGTGCGGGTCTCACAGCCTGTCCCGCACGCGCCTGGTGCCAAGACCGCGGCCCCCGCCACTGAGCGGCGCACCCCTGTCGTTCCGGGGCGATGTCCCGGGCGAGGAACACCGCGGCCCGCCGAAGGGTCTCACCCGTTCCCGGGGCGGTCCCCGATGTGTTCGATGGGTTCGATGTGTTCGGGCAGGGTGAGGGCTGTGTGGGCCGGGCGCCCGGTTGCCGGTGGCAAGGTGGTGAGGCCGCGGAGTTGGTTGTTGCGTTTCTCGAGGGCTTCGGCGGTGGTGGGGAAGAGCGCCGCGTCGCCTTCACCGACCTGTGCCTGGTTCAGTTCGACGAATCCGCGGGTCTCGCGTTCGTAGGCGGCGAAGGCCGCGGTGTGGTCGCGGTGGGCGGCCAGCGAGCCGGCGAGCATGTAGGCGCCGGCGAGGGCGAGGCTGGACCCTTGCCCGGTCAGGAACGACGGGGCGTAGGCGGCATCGCCGACGAGCGCGACCCGGCCGCTGGACCAGCACGGCATGCGGACCTGGCTCACGGTGTCGAAGAAGGCGTCGTCCGCGTGGCGCAGGGCGGCGACCATGTGCGGGATGTCCCATCCGTCGCCGGCGAAGGTGCGGGCGACGAGGTCACGTTGGGCCTCGGGGTCGCGGAGGATCTCGCGTGGCGGTGCGGGGTGAGCGAAGTTGAGGAACGCGTGCAGCTCGTCGCTGTCTCCGACCGCGTAGAGCGCCGCGGCCCTTCCGGGAGTGTTCCAGATGAGTACTTCATGGGAGAGCCCGAAGGTGTTGGGCATGGTGAATATGGCGAAGCAGTACCCGAGATAGCGGTGGAACGGCTGCTCGGGGCCGAATACGAGCTCCCGGGTACGCGAGTGCAGCCCGTCCGCGCCCAGGACCAGGTCGAAGCCGCGCCGGGCGCCGCTGCGGAAGGTGACGTCGACGCCGTGCTCGTGTTCCGTGAGCTCATCGATGGAGTCGTCGAACACGAACTCCACCTCGTCGCGGACGGCCCCGTACAGGATGTCCGCCAGATCCCCGCGCGTCACCTCGAGGTCACGTCCCTCGACCCCGCCGGCCACCGCCTGTGGATGGACCACCGCCGCCTGGCTGCCGTCGGCGTCGAGGAAGGTCAGCCGGCGTGACTCGATATGCGCTTCCCGGAGCCGCGGCAGGATGCCCATCCGGCGAGCCACCTCCACCGCGGTGCCCCGGACGTCGATCGGGTACCCACCGCCCCGCAGCCCGGGGGCCTTCTCCACCACCGTCACCGCGAATCCGTACCGGTGCAGCCAGAACGCCGTGGCGGGACCCGCGATGCTCGCGCCGGAAATCAGGACCGTACCTTTCGATGCGTTTCTCATGTTCATGCGTCAACTCCCATGTTCGTAGCGAGGAATGCGCCGACCGACCGGGATCGCCTCGTGCGCGAGGGCGCGGTCGGCTTCTGTCGCCCTCTGCGGAGGTCCGTCACACCGCGTCCCGCTGGAGGTCGGGCGACGGCGAGTCGCGGTGGGGGCGTGTGCTGCGCACGAGGATGACGGCCAGCACGGCGGCGATCGCGAACGCCGCGGAAGCGATCCCGATATAGCTGAAGACGCCGGTGGCCGAGTTCGTCGTTTCGCCGTCGACGACCGCGGCGGTCGACTTGAGCACGGCCGCGCCCACGAAGTCCATGACCACCGCCCCGATCGAGACCATGACCATGACCAGGCTGGTCACGATGCCCTGTCGTTCGGGGGTCGCCAGGCCGGCCGCCATGTTGAAGCCGGATGTCCCGAGCGCTCCCACCGTGATGCCCAGCAGGAGTCCGCAGCAGAGCGCGACGGGAAGCCGGGAAGCCCCGAGGAACATGCCGATGGTCACCACCGTTCCGAGCATGATCGCCCCGGCCAGCGTCGAGGCCGGTCCGACGCGTGCGGCGAGCCATCCGGCCACCGGACCTCCGAGCGTGACGCCGACTCCCGGCGCCGCGAGCAGCAGTGCCACCGATCCCTGGTCGGCCAGTCCGTAGCCGAGTTGCTGATCCGCCGAGACGTCACCGATGAGAGAGACGAGCTGGAGCATGCTCTGGTACGAACCGGCCGAGAGGAAGACGACGAGGAGCGTGAGCACCAACGGCCTGCTGATGTCCCTGATGTCGATCAGGGGGTCGGGCTTTCGGCTCGACACCAGGAACCACCTGGCCAATGCCGCGACGCCGCCGGCGAGGAGAGCCAGCGGGCCGGCGGCGAGCCAGCCGAGGTCCGGGCCCAGACTGACATGGCCGAGCACCCCGGCGAGCCCTCCGCCGAGGAGGAGGGCACCGCCGACGTCGATCCTGCCCGGTGTCCTGGTCAGGGATTCGGGCACGACCTTGTGCACGCACACCGCCATCACGACGGCGACGAGGGCCGATGCGACGAACAGGATCTGGAAGCCGAACTCCTTGGCCAGTTCCTCGATGAGGAAACGGGACGCGATGTTGAGCACCGCGGAGCCGGAGGTCACGATACCCACGATGATCATCGCGATGCGGGGTGCGCAGACACCTCGAACGATGGCCACGGAGAGGAATACGGCGGCCAGAGCCGCTCCCTGCAGCACGCGCCCCGGCACGAACACCCAGACGCTGGGGGCCACGGCGCACAAGAGGGCGCCCGCGCAGCTGAGGAGCAGGGTCAGCACGAGCACCCTGCGCTTGCCGTGGATGTCGGCACTCCTCCCGAGCAGGGGTGCCCACAGCACTCCCGCCAGCATCGCGGTGGCGTTGAGCCACCCCGCCTGGTCGGTGCCGAAATGGTCGAGCATCTCGGGCAGGACGACCAGCGGCGCGGTGATGGCCGAGTCGACCACGAAGTTCACCAGGGCGAGGACGGCCACCAGGCCGATGAGCCGCCCGTTCCATCTCGTGTGCAGTGCGGTGTCTGTGCTTCCGGTACGGCTCTGCCGCATCAAGAACTCCTCAGTGCGTCTCATCCGTCCGCTTCCGCGACGGGGTGAAGGGTGCGGGGGTGGCTGCGCGCCGGGCGTCGTACCCGGGAGCCGATGGGGAGGTGCTACCGCGGTAGGGGGCGGCGGAGAGGCGGGCCCCGCCCTCCGCCGGGGGAAGGAGCCGCACGGCCGGGTGGGAGGGCCGCCCGCGCCGTCCGGGGCCGTGGAGCGAGACGCCCCCGACGGGACCGCGACCCGCCCGACGCGACCCGCCCGACGCGGCTCGGCTCGGCTCGGCTTCTCAGGACTCCCGGTCGCGCAGTGCCGCGCGGGCCGGGAGGGTGACGGCGAGGAGGCCGAGGGATACCGCGGTCGCGGCGAACGTGGCGTACAGCAGCGGGGGTACGTGGGGGAACTCGCCCGTCAGGCCACGCATCATCGGGGTCAGGGTGATCATGGCGATGGCCGTGCCCAGGGCCACGCCCGCTGCCGACACCAGCAGGCTCTCCCAGCGGAGCATGCGCAGCACCTGGCGGCGGGTGGAGCCGACGAGGCGGAGGGTGACCAGTTCGCGGCGGCGGTCCAGGACCGTCATCACCAGGGTGTTGACGGCGGCGACGGCGGCGAAGCCGCCCAGGACGGCGGCCATCATGTAGTTGGCCCAGGCGCCGAGTTCGCGGTCCACGTTCTGCTCGACGGCGTAGCCCGAGGCGTCGGTGACCTCGCCGAGTGCGGCGAGCGGCTCGGCGTCGCCGCCGCGTACCAGCAGCGTGCTGTCGAAGCCCGACGTGACGTGGCCGGCCAGGGACGCGCGGTCCATGGTCACCGCCGCCAGGCCCAGGCCTCGGCCGTAGACCGCGACGACTTCCGGGCGGGCCTTCGTGCCGTCGGGGAGGTAGAGCGGCAACTCGTCGCCGACCTCGACCTTCGCCGCGGTGGCCAGGGTGGTGTCGATGGCGATACGGCCCGCACCCACGCGGTCCAGGCTGCCGCTGCGTACGTCCAGGTCCTGCACCTCGGCGAGTTGGGCGCCGGAGCCCGAGATGCCCTGGGTCGCCGACCCCTGCAGCGACGTCTCGCCGCCGGAGTCGACGGGCACCAGCACCTGCGTGTCGAGCAGGCTCACGGCCGCCTCGACGCCGGGAGCGCGGGCGGCCCGGCCGGCGGTGCCGGCGGGCAGGCCCGCCGGGTCCGTGACGACGTGGTCCGCCGTGATGCCGTCGCGGAGCTGCTCCGCGGCGACGTGGCTCTCGCTCGTGTGCATGAAGACGAGCGTCGAGGCGAAGGCCATGGCCAGCACGATCGGGGTGATCGCGGAGGCCAACCGGCGCGAGTTCGTACGGGAGTTGGCGGCGGCCAGTGACGCCGCGGCGCCGCCGCCGCGCAGCAGCAGGCCGAAGAGGGACGCGCACAGCCGGGCCACCAGCGGGCCGAGCAGCGCGACGGCGAGCATGAAGAGCATGACGACGCCGAGGGAGGCGTTGGCCGCGTCGGCACCGGCGGCGGAGGCGGCGACACCGGCGAGAACCGAACCGCCGCCGACGGCGGCCAGCCCGAGGACGGTACGGATGATGCCCGGCCGCAGCCGCTCCACCGAGGCTTCGGCGAGTGCCTGCCCCGGCTTGATCCTCGCGGGCCTGCGCCCGGCCAGCCAGCCGGCGCCGAGCGCCGTGAGCAGCCCGGTCCCGACGGCGGCGAGCAGCGGGATCCACGAGATGTGCAGATCGACCGCCTCGGGGACGGCCCCGCGGTCCTTCAGCTGCCCGAACCACCAGGTCGCCAGCGCGATCCCCGGCAGGCACCCGACCAGCCCGGCGAGCGGCGCGACCAGCAGCGCCTCGGCGGCGACCGCGCGGCGGATCTGCCGCGGGGTGGCGCCGACGGCGCGCAGCAGCGCGAACTCGCGGGTGCGCTGGCCGACGGAGAGGGCGACCGTGCCGGCCGCGGTGAAGACGGCGACCAGGGTGGCGATCCCGCCGAAGGACCCGCCGAGCGCGAGGAGCGTCTCCTTGGCGTAGGCGAGGCCGTGGTCCTCGACTTCGCCGCGGTCGTCGCCGGTGAGCACCTGAACGCCGGAGCCGGCGAGGGACTTCTCCACGGCGGCGGCGAGGGCGCCCGTGTCGGCGCCGTCCGCGGCCAGCACGGCGATGGCGTCGGCCTTGCCGGGGTGGCCGGCCAGCGCGGGTGCCTCCGCGTCGGCGAACCAGGCCGTGGCCCCGCCGCCGGCCGCCGTGCCCGCCGCCGCGGTGTCACCCGCCCCGGCCTCGGCCAGTCCGGACACCCGGAAGCCGGCGCGGCCTGCGGCCGTTTCGAGCGCGACGGTGTCGCCGACGGCGGCCTTCGCGGTACGGGCGGCGGCGGCGTCGAGCACGACGTCGCCCGCGCCCGGCGCGGCGCCCGCGGACAGCGCGGTACCGGTGAAGGCGTGCGAGCCCCAGCCGTGGCCGGTGAGCGCTCCGTCGCCCTGCCGCACCGGGAAGGTGAAGTCCGGCACGGCGGCCTCGGCGCCCGGCGCCCGGGCGGCCTTCGCCGCGAGTCCCGCATCCACGCGGGCGGTGTCCGGCAGCGGGTACGCCGTTTCCTCGGGGCCGTCGATGGTGTCGCTGACGAGTCGCGCGGACTGGTCGGCCGCCGCGACGACCGGCGCGTTCGCGTACCGCTCCGCGGGCACCGAGGCGCGGGCGCCCGTCTCCAGCAGGACGCCGCAGGCCGCGACGATCAGCGCCGACATCATCAGCGCGACGAACGTGCCGACGAACGAGGCGGGTTTGAAGCGTACGGCCGCGCGGGCGAGGCCGTTCGGGGCGAAGCTCCTCATGCCGCGACCCCCGCCATCACGCCCGTGCGGCCGGCGAGCGTCGCCATCCGCGCCGCGATCCGCTCCGCCGAGCCGCGCTCCAGGCCGCCGGCGAAGGCGCCGTCGGCGAGGAACAGCACGCGGTCGGCCCAGGCGGCCGCGGCCGGGTCGTGGGTGACCATGACGACGGTGGCGCCGAGGGTGTCCACCGCGTGCCGGAGCAGGCCGAGGATCTCTGCGGCGGTGTTGGTGTCGAGGGCTCCGGTGGGCTCGTCGGCGAAGATCACGTCGGGGCTGGTGACCAGGGCGCGGGCGACGGCCACCCGCTGCTGCTGGCCGCCGGAGAGCTCGCCGGGCCGGCGCCGCGCCTTGTCGGCGAGCCCGACCCGCGCGAGCACGGCGGCAGCCCGGCCGCGGTCCTGGCGCTGCCCGGCGAGACGCAGGGGCAGCAGGACGTTCTGCTCCACGGTCAGCGACGGCAGCAGGTTGAACGCCTGGAAGACGAAGCCGAGGCGGCTGCGGCGGAGTTCGGTGAGATGGTTCTCGCTCATCCCGGTGATCTCCGTACCGCCGAGGCGCACGGATCCCGCCGACGGCCGGTCGAGCCCGGCGGCGCACTGCAGGAAGGTGGACTTGCCGGACCCGGACGGGCCCATGACGGCGGTGAACGTGCCGCGCGGGAGGGCGAGGTCGACGCCCGCGAGCGCGTGCACGGTGCCCGCGCCCCGGCCGTACTGCCGCCGGACACCGCGCAGTTCGACGGCGGGACCGGGTGTGGTGGCCGGAGCCTCCGGTCGGTCGTCCGCCTTCTGCCGCTTGCCGCTGCGTAGCCTCATGTTCCGCCCTCTCGCGAGCTCCTCGTACCGATGGGTGGAGAGTGCGGGGGCGGCTGCGCGCCGGGCGTCATACCCGGGAGCCCATGTGGAGGTGCTACCGCGGTAGGGGGTGGTGGAGGAGGGCCAGGCCCTGCCCTCCGCCGGGGGCCACCGCCCGGGGCCTGGGGGCGAAGCCCCGGCCTGCGCCGGTGGGCGGGCCGGCCGGCTGCCGCCGGCGCGGCATGCGGGGGGCTCCACACCGTTGCCGCCCTGTGCCCGGGTGACGGGGGCGAGGGACGGGTGGCGGGGGGCGAGGGCCGGGGTCCGAAGGACGGGGCCGGCGGGACGGGGACGGGGGCCGAAGGACGGGGCCGGGGCCCGACGGACAGGGGCCAGGGCCCGACGGACGGAACACAGCCCCGGCGAGGGAGCCGCTTTGCCGGGTGGAGGGCCGCCTGCGCCGTCCGGGACCGTGGAGCGAGACGCCCCCGACGACACCCCAACCCGCCCGGCACGAGACCACAACTCACCCGACGCGGCTCAGGGACACGGCCGGCCATGGAGCGAACCGCCCCCGACGACACCCCGACCCGCCCGACGCGAGCCACAACTCACCCGACGCGGCTCAGGGACACGGCCGGCACCGAGCACCGTGCGAGCAGCAGGGGCCGCAGGCCCCTTCGCCTCCGCCGGCGACGTACCCGGGGTCCGGGGCGCGGCCCCGGGGGGCCGTCCTACTCGCCCGGGGTCACCAGCCCCGATTCGTACGCGAAGACCACCGCTTGGGCGCGGTCGCGCAGGTCGAGCTTGGTGAGGACGCGGCTCACGTGCGTCTTCACCGTCTGCTCGGCCAGCACCAGCGTCGCCGCGATCTCCGCGTTGGACCGGCCGCGGGCCACCAGGGTGAGGACCTCGCTCTCGCGTTGTGTCAGGGCCTTGAGCCGCAGCGCGGGCTTGCCTCGGCTGGCGGGACGTTGCCGGGCGAAGTCCGCGATGAGGCGGCGCGTCACGGAGGGGGCGAGCAGCGCGTCGCCCGAGGCCACGACGCGTACCGCCGCGATGAGGTCGGCCGGCGGCGCGTCCTTCAGCAGGAAGCCGCTCGCGCCCGCCCGCAGCGCCTCGTAGACGTAGTCGTCGACGTCGAACGTGGTGAGCATCAGCACGCGTGGCCGGTGGGTCACGCCCGGCGGGGGCGCCAGGATGCGGCGGGCGGCCTCGAGGCCGTCCATCTCGGGCATGCGGACGTCCATCAGCACGACGTCGGGATGGGTGCGCCGGCTCAGCTCGACGCCCTGCGCACCGTCGGGGGCCTCGCCCACCACGTCGATGTCGCTCTGGGCGGACAGCAGCGCGGCGAAGCCGGCTCGCACCATGGCCTGGTCGTCGACGATGATGACGCGCGTCGTCACGTGAAGTCCTCTCCTGGCAGGGGTAGTTGGGCGGCCACCCGGAAGCCGCCGTCCGGCAGCGGCCCCGCGTCGAGGCTGCCGCCGGCGAGCCGCACCCGCTCGCGCATGCCGACGAGGCCGTGCCCGGTGCCGCCCTCCTCTAGCGGCGCGCCGGGCGGCTCGGGCGGCGGCCCGTTGACGACGAGGACGGTGAGCCGCGCGCCGTCCTGCGCAACGGACGCCGTCACCGACACCCGCGTCGGAGCACCCGGTGCGTGCCGGACGACGTTCGCCAGGGCCTCCTGGACGATGCGGTACGCGGAGAGGCCCACCGCCTCGGGCACGTCGGTGTCGCAGGGGGTGAACTCCACCGGCACGCCCGCCCTCATCGTCGCCTCCACCATCTGTCCGATCCGCGTCAGGCCCGGCTGCGGCGCGAGCTCGCCGTGCGCCTCCTCGTTCCGCAGCACGCCGAGGAGCCGTCGCATCTCGCCGAGCGACTCGCGCGCGGTCGCCGCGATGGAGGTGAACTCCTCCCGCACGTCCGGCGGCAGCCCGTCGAGACGGTACGCCGCGGTGTCCGCCTGCACCGTGATGACGGACATGTGGTGCGCCACCACGTCGTGCAACTCGCGTGCGATACGGGCGCGTTCCTCCAGCAGCGTCCGCCGTTCGCGCTCGGCCTCGCTGATCGTCTCCTGCTCGGCCAGCCTGCGCTGCACCTCGTACCGCTCGCGGAGCGCACCGCCCAGCAGGAGTGCGACGCCGCTGAGCATGGTGAGCAGGACGCTCTTGGCGCTGGTGCCGTAGGGCGCGGCAAACCCCAGGCCGATGTTCGCGCCCGCCGTCGCCAGCCACACCAGCAGCAGCGTCCGGCGTCGCTCGCGCCCGGCGAGGGCGAGGCAGAGGCCGACGTACCCGACGATCTCCATCGGCGGGAACGGCCACAGCAGCCGCTCCTCGAAGTCGACGGTGAGCAGGGCGAGCGCCCCCGCCACGTCCGCGGTGAAGATCACGTACCAGGCCCGCAGCGGGCGGACGACGGCGAGCAGCAGCGGTGCCGCCTGCGCGACGGCCAGCGCGCTCGCGATGCCGCCGTTCAGGCCGTAGTCGGCGCTGAGCACCTGGATGGTGGTGGGCAGCAGCGCGACACACAGCACGAACGCCACGCCCCACGGCAGCAGTCGCACCCACCGCCGCGAAGCCCCCGCGAGCAGGGCGCGCGGGCGTTCCTCCTCCACTGAGGTCATGGGCACCAGCCTATGGGTGGCGGGACGGCGTCAGGAGACGCCCGGCGGTCGGGGCGACTGTGCGAGCAAGCCGCCGGGGAACAGGGCCGGTTCAGCACAGCGGCGGTGGTCGGCGGCTGCCGGAAGCGGCGCATCCGTCCGTCTCCCTCCGTCGTGTCCGTGGTGACGGGGAGGAGGGTAGGAAGGCGGTGGGGGGTGGGGCGTCACGCCGGGGAGCCACGTCGGGAGTGATACCCCGGTAGGGGGTGGCCCGGGTACCGACCCCGGGGGGCGACCCTCTCAGCCCAGCGCCTCGTCCAGCAGTGCCGCCCACTGCCGCACGACCCGGTCGCGGCGCGTCGCGTCGTCGGTGAGGAGGTTGGCCAGGCCCAGGCCGCGGGCCATGTCGAGGAGGCCCTGGACGGTCTCGCGGACGCCGGGGCGGGACTCGTCGGCGCCGAGGAGGTCGACGGCGATGCGGTGGGTCTCGCGGCCGACGCGTGACTCCAGCTCGGTCACGCGCGGGCGCAGCTGCTCCTCGTTGGAGGCGGCCACCCACAGGTGGAGGGCCGCGCGGAAGAGGGGGCCGGTGTAGAGGTCGACCAGTGCCGCGATCACCGCGCGGCGGTCGTCGGCCCCGGCGCCCTCGGGGAAGAGGGCGCGCAGGGCGGTGGAGCGTTCCTCGGCGACGTACTCGACGGCGGCCGTGAACAGGTCCTCGCGGGTCGGGAAGTGGTGCTGGGCGGCGCCCCGGGAGACGCCGGCGCGTTCGGCGACCACGGAGACCGTGGATCCGGCCCAGCCGTGTTCGGCGAGGCAGGCCACGGCGGCTTCCAGGAGCCGCCGCCGGGTGGCCCGGCTGCGGTCCTGCTTGGGCACCCGCTCGGCACGGTCGGCCGTGCTCACACCACCCATCGCGGATCCCGTCGTTCGAGGAAGGCCGTCATTCCCTCGCGCGCGTGCGCGGAGGCGAACAGGCGCGCCGAGAGCGCGGTCAGGTCGGCCGCGTCCCGGTCGAAGGTTTCCAGCACCCTAGCCGTGAGCAGCCGTTTCGTCTCGGCCAGGGCTTCGGGCGCGGCTCTGCGCAGGCCGTCGAGGACGGGCGCGAGGACCTCGTCCACGTCGTCGCCGGCCGCCGTGAGCAGGCCGATGCGGGCGGCTTCCGCGGTGTCGAGGCGTTCGCCGGTGAGGTAGTAGCGGGCCAGCGCGCGCGGATCGGTGCGCGGCAGCAGCGGCAGGGAGATGACGGCCGGCGCGACACCGATGCGCACCTCGGTGAAGGCGAAGGTCGCCGCGTGGGAGGCGACGGCGATGTCACAGGCGGCGACCAGCCCGATGCCGCCCGCGCGAACGTGCCCGGTGATCCGCGCGACGACCGGCTTGGGCAGCTCGACGAGTTGCCGGAGCAGCCCGACCAGGGCGTGCGGTGCGGGCGGGTCGCGCAGGTCGGCGCCGGCGCTGAAGGTGGTGCCGGTGTGGGTGAGGAGCACCGCGCGGACGCCGGTGTCCTCGCCGGCGTCGGTCAGCGCGTCGGCCAGTTCGCCGACGAGGGCGGCGGACAGGGCGTTGCGGTGGTGCGGGGCGTCGAGGGTGAGCGTCTCGACGCCCCGCGCGCGGGTGCGGCCGATCAGGGTCACGAGGGCTCCTGGTGCGCCGCGCGCAGTTCACGGCGCAGGATCTTTCCGGAGGCGGCGCGCGGGACGCCGTCGATGAAGGTGACGTGCCGGACCCTCTTGTAGGGGGCGACGCGTTCGGCGACGTACATCATGACCTCGCCCTCGGAGAGCTCCGGGGCGGACGGCACGCGGACGACGCAGGCGTGCGGGACCTCGTTGCCGTCCTCGTCGTAGACGCCGATGACGGCGGCGTCCGCGATGCCGGGGTGGGTGAGGAGCAGCGCCTCGAGTTCGGCGGGGGCGACCTGGAAGCCCTTGTACTTGATCAGTTCCTTGACGCGGTCGACGACGAAGAGCCAGCCTCCCCCACGCTCGGCTTCGCTCGAGCGGGAGGTGCCTCCACCGTCGACGTACCCGACGTCCCCGGTGTGCAGCCAGCCGTCCGCGTCGATCATCGCGGCGGTGGCGTCGGGGCGCCCGAGGTAGCCCTTCATCACCTGGGGGCCGCGGATGAGGATCTCGCCGGACTCGCCGGGGCCGAGGTCCCTGCCGGGGTCGTCCAGGGAGACGATGCGCATCTGCGTGCCGGCGATGAGCTTGCCGACGGTGCCGGGAGGCGCCTGACGCATCGCGTCCAGGGGGACGACGTGGGTGCCGGGCGAGAGTTCCGTCATGCCGTACGCCTGGCCGACGGGCGGCAGCCCGAGCCGCCGTGAGCAGGCGGCGGCGAGGTGCGCGTCCAGGGGCGCGGCGGCGCTGACGATGTACTTCAGGGAGCTCAGGTCGTAGCGGGCGACCAGCGGGTGCTTGGCGAGCGCCAGGACGATGGGCGGGGCCACGTACAGGCCGGTGATGCGGTGGTTCTGGATGGCCGCGAGGAACGTCTCCAGGTCGAAGCGGGGCAGGACGACGACGGTGGCGCCCTGCCGCAGGGGGGCGTTCATCAGCGCCGTAAGACCGTAGATGTGGAAGAAGGGCAGCACGGCGAGGATCCGGTCGCCCGGGCCCGCGGTGATCAGTGGCCGGAGCTGGTCGAGGTTGGTGGCGATCTGCCGGTGGGTGAGCATCACGCCCTTGGGGGTGCCGGTGGTGCCCGAGGAGTACGGCAGGGCGGCGACGTCCTCGACCGGATCGATGTCGACCACCGGCTCGGGGGCCGCGGAGGCCAGCATGTCGATCAGGGAGCGGTGTCCGGGCGCGCTGTCGCAGACGAGGATCTCCTCGACCCCGCCGGCCAGTTCGGCGGCCCGGCGCGCGGTGTCCAGCAACGGCGAGACGGTGACGATCCAGCGGGCCGCGCAGTCCTTCAGCTGCTTGCCGAACTCCTCGGCGGTCGCCAGCGGGTGCACGGTGGTCACGGAGGCCCCCGCGCGGGTGGCCGCGTAGAAGGCGGTCGGGAAGGCGATCGTGTTGGGGCTGTGCAGGGCGAGCACGTCCCCCTTGCGCACGCCCGCCTCGGCGAGACCGGCGGCGACACGCCGGTGGAACCGGTCGACCTGCTCGTACGTGAGAGTGGTGCCGTCGGTGCCGTCGATCAGTGCCGGGGTGCCGCCGAACTCGGCGGCCCGGCCGAGCACCGCGTCGTGGATGGGAAGTTCGACGGGCTCGACGTCTGCGTACTCGCTGCGGAACATGGTTCCTCCAAGGCGGCCACGGCGGCCCTAGTACGACTTGGGCAGACCCAGGGTCTGGTGGGAGACGTAGTTGAGGATCATCTCCCGGCTCACCGGGGCGATACGGGACACGCGCGCGGCCGTTATCAGCGAGGCGAGCCCGAACTCGCGCGTGAGGCCGTTGCCGCCCAGGGTGTGCACGGCCTGGTCGACCGCCTTCACACAGGCCTCGGCGGCCGCGTACTTGGCCATGTTGGCGGCCTCGCCCGCGCCCGTGTCGTCACCGGCGTCGTACAGGTGGGCGGCCTTCTGCGTCATCAGGCGGGCCAGTTCGAGGTCGATGTGCGCCTGGGCGAGGGGGTGGGCGATGGCCTGGTGGGCGCCGATGGGGGCGTCCCAGACGGTGCGCTCACGCGCGTACTCCACGGCGCGGGCCAGTGCGTAACGCCCCATGCCGATCGCGAAGGCGGCGGTCATGACGCGTTCGGGGTTGAGGCCGGCGAAGAGCTGGAGCAGGCCCGCGTCCTCGTCGCCCACGAGCGCGTCGGCGGGCAGCCGTACGTCGTCGAGGACGAGCTCGAACTGCTTCTCGGCGGCGTTCAGTTCCATGTCGATGGGCCGCCGACGGAAGCCCTCGGTGTCACGCGGGACGATGAACAGGCAGGGCTTGAGGCGTCCGGTGCGGGCGTCCTCCGTGCGGCCGACGATGAGGGTGGCGTCGGCGATGTCGACTCCGGAGACGAACACCTTGCGGCCGGTGAGGAGCCAGTCGGCGCCGTCCTTGCGGGCTGTGGTGGTGATGCGGTGGGAGTTGGAGCCGGCGTCCGGTTCGGTGATGCCGAAGGCCATGGTGCGGGTGCCGTCGGCCAGCGCCGGGAGCCACTGCTGTTTCTGGGCCTCGGTGCCGAAGCGGGCGATGACGGTGCCGCAGATGGCCGGCGAGACGATGAGCATGAGGAGGGGACAGCCGGCCGCGCCGAGTTCCTCCAGCACGATGGAGAGTTCGGATATGCCGCCGCCCCCGCCGCCGTGTGCCTCCGGCAGATTGACGCCGAGATAGCCGAGCCCGGCGGCTTCCGACCAGAGTTCGTGGGGGTGGCGGCCTTCGGCGGCGGTGCGGGTGAGGTAGGCGCGGCCGTATTTCCCGCCCAGGGCGGCGACGGCTGCGCGGAGAGCCTTGTGCTCTTCGGTCTCTATGACGGGCATGAGCGCTCCTAAGAGGGAGGGGCCTCGCGTCGCGTGGAGGGGGCGGGCGGTCTGTGGTTACTCGCGCCCACGCGGCGGTAGCCGCCCATCGGGCACGGCCCCGCGCTCCTGGGGGGGTTGCACCACAGCCAGCACCATGCCCGGCTCCACCTGCTGTCCCGTCACGGCGTGCAAGGCGCTCAGGGTGCCCGCGACCGGGGCCGTGATCCCGTGCTGCATCTTCATGGCCTCCAGCCAGAGCAGGGGCTGTCCGGCCTCGACCACGGCCCCCTCCGCCAGCCCGTCGGCGATGCGGACGACCGTGCCCGGCATGGGGGCCAGCAGGGAGCCCGGGGCGTGCTGGGCGGCGGGGTCGGGGAAGCGGGGCAGGGCGGTGAGGGCGGTGGCGCCCACGTACACCCGGTCGCCGTAGCGGCCGACGGCGAACCTGCGGCGTACGCCGTCCACGTCGAGGACGACGAGACCGGCATCGGCGTGCACCACCCGCACCCCGTCGGCCGCGAGGCCCTCCCGTGTGTGCCGGTAGCGCACCTCGTGTTCCTCGCCCGCCATCAGGTACCGCTTGATCTGCGGCTGCGCCGGCAGGTTGCGCCAGCCGCCGAAGCGGGAGCGGCCGTGGGCGTCGGCGAGGGCGGCGGCCAGCGGGGCGTACGGGTCCGGGACCGGTCGGGTCAGCTCGGGGAGGTGACGGTCGTAGAAGCCGGTGTCCATGCGGCCCTCCGCGAACTCCTGGTGGCGCAGGGAGCGGACGAGGAGGTCCCGGTTGGTGACGGGGCCGTGGATCACCGCGCGTTCCAGGGCGGACGCCAGCTTGCGGAGCGCCTGCGCGCGGGTGGGGGCGTGGGCGACGACCTTGGCGAGCAGGGGGTCGTAGTGGACGCCGATGTCGTCGCCGTCGGTGTAGCCGGTGTCCAGGCGGACGGCGTCGGGGACGGCGAGGCGGTGCAGGCGGCCGGTCTGCGGGGCCCAGTCCTGGGCGGGGTCCTCGGCGTAGAGGCGCGCCTCGACGGCGTGCCCCCGCGCGCGCGGGGGGTCGTCGTCCAGGGCGTGGCCCTCGGCGACCCGGATCTGCTCGGCGACGAGATCGACGCCGAACACGGCCTCGGTGACCGGGTGTTCCACCTGGAGGCGGGTGTTCATCTCCAGGAAGTGCGCCCGGTCGCCGGCGACGAGGAACTCGACGGTGCCGGCACCGACGTAGCCGACGGCGCGGGCGGCCCGTACGGCGAGGGCGTGCAGTTCGCCGGTGAGCCGCCCGGACAGCCCGGGTGCCGGGGCCTCCTCGATCACCTTCTGGTGGCGGCGCTGGAGGGAGCAGTCGCGGGTGCCGAGCGCCCACACGGTGCCGTGCGTGTCGGCGAGGACCTGCACCTCGACGTGGCGCCCGCCCTCCACGTACGGCTCGGTGAACACCTCGCCGTCGCCGAAGGCACTGGCGGCCTCCGCGCGGGCGGCGGCCAGTTCGCCGTCCAGGTCCGCGAGGCGCCGTACGACGCGCATCCCGCGCCCGCCGCCGCCCGCCGCCGCCTTCACCAGCACCGGCAGATCGGCCTCGGTGACCTCGCCGAGCGGCGCGATCCCCATCAGCTCCTTGGCGCGCGTCTTCGACGCCATCGCCTCGATCGCCTCCGGGGGCGGCCCGATCCACACCAGGCCGGCGTCGCGGACGGCACGCGCGAAGCCGGCGTTCTCGGAGAGGAAGCCGTAGCCGGGGTGCACGGCGTCCGCGCCGGCCGCGAGGGCCGCCTTCACGATCAGGTCGCCGCGCAGATAGGTGTCGGCGGGCGCCGACCCCGGCAGCCGTACCGCCGTGTCGGCCACGCGCGCGTGGAGCGCGTTCCCGTCGGCGTCCGAGTGCACGGCGACCGTCCGGATGCCCAGCTCACGGCAGGTGCGGGCGACACGGCAGGCGATCTCGCCCCGGTTCGCCACCAGAACGGAAGTAATCATGGGCCTCACATCCGGAAGACGCCGAAGCCACCGCGCGCGCCCTCGTAGGGCGCGGTGTGGATGGCCGACAGGCACAGGCCGAGGACGGTGCGGGTGTCGCGCGGGTCGATGACGCCGTCGTCGTACAGCCGCCCCGACAGGAACATGGGCAGCGACTCGGACTCGATCTGCTGCTCCACCATGGCGCGCAGCGCCGCGTCCGCCTCGTCGTCGTACGGCCGTCCCTTCGCCGTCGCCGACTGCCGGGCGACGATGGAGAGCACGCCGGCGAGCTGCTGCGGGCCCATGACGGCGGACTTGGCGCCGGGCCAGGCGAACAGGAACCGCGGGTCGTACGCGCGCCCGCACATGCCGTAGTGCCCGGCGCCGTAGGAGGCGCCCATGAGGACGGACAGGTGCGGGACGCGCGAATTGCTCACCGCGTTGATCATCATCGCGCCGTGCTTGATGATGCCGCCCTGCTCGTACTCCTTGCCGACCATGTAGCCGGTGGTGTTGTGCAGGAAGAGGAGCGGGATGTCGCGCTGGTTGGCGAGCTGGATGAACTGGGCGGCCTTCTGGGACTCCTCGCTGAAGAGGACCCCCCGGGCGTTGGCGAGGATGCCGACGGGATAGCCGTGAAGCGTCGCCCAGCCGGTGGTCAGGCTGGTCCCGTACAGCGGTTTGAACTCGTCGTAGTCGGAGGCGTCGACGATCCGGGCGATGACCTCGCGCGGGTCGAAGGGGAGCCTCAGGTCGCCGGGGACGATGCCCAGGAGCTCGTCCTCGTCGTACGCGGGCGGGGCGGCGGGTCCCGGATCGCCGTACGCCTTGCGGTGGTTGAGGCGGGCCACGACCCGGCGGGCCTGCCTCAGCGCGTCCGGCTCGTCGACGGCGAAGTAGTCGGCGAGGCCCGACACGCGCGCGTGCATCTCGGCGCCGCCCAGGGATTCGTCGTCGCTCTCCTCCCCGGTGGCCATCTTCACCAGCGGCGGGCCGCCGAGGAACACCTTCGCCCGCTCCTTCACCATGATCACGTGGTCGGACATCCCGGGGATGTACGCGCCTCCGGCCGTGGAGTTGCCGAAGACGACGGCGATGGTCGGGATGCCGGCCGCCGACAGCCGGGTCAGGTCCCGGAAGATCGCGCCGCCCGGGATGAAGATCTCCTTCTGCGAGGGCAGGTCGGCGCCGCCGGACTCCACCAGGCTGACGCAGGGCAGCCGGTTGGCGAGCGCGATGTCGTTGGCGCGCAGGGCCTTCCTCAGGCTCCACGGGTTGCTGGCACCGCCGCGTACGGTCGGGTCGTTGGCGGTGATCAGGCACTCCACGCCCGCGACGACACCGATGCCGGTGACGAGCGAGGCGCCGACCGCGTACTCACTCCCCCAGGCGGCCAGCGGGGACAGTTCCAGGAAGGGCGTGTCGGGGTCGAGGAGCAGTTCGATGCGCTCGCGGGCGAGAAGTTTGCCGCGCCCGCGGTGCCGCTCGACGTACTTCCCGCCGCCGCCCGCGAGGGCCTTGGCGTGTTCGGCGTCGAGTTCGACGAGCTTGGCGAGCATGGCCTCGCGGTGCTCCCGGTAGTCGGGGCCGGTCGTGTCGAGGGCGGAGTCGAGGACCGTCACAGCAGGGCCTCCGGGATGTCGAGGTGCCGGGAGCGCAGCCATTCGCCGAGCGCCTTGGCCTGCGGATCGAAACGGGCCTGCGCGGCGACGCCCTCGCCGAGGATCCCCTCGACGACGAAGTTCAGGGCGCGCAGGTTCGGGAGTGTGTGCCGGGTGACGGGCAGGTCGCGGGCCTCGGGGATCAGCTCCCGGAACCGGTCGGCGGTCAGCTCGTGCGCGAGCCAGCGCCAGGCGTCATCGGTCCGCGCCCACACGCCGACGTTGGCGTCGCCGCCCTTGTCGCCGCTGCGGGCGCCGGCGACGAGGCCGAGCGGGGCGCGGCGGACGGGCCCCGGCGGGAGCGGCTCGGGCAGGGGCGGTTCCGGTACGGCGTCGAGTGCGGCGGTGTCCCGGGGGGCGGGCACGGGCACGCGGCGGCCGTCGTGGAGGACGGCCACGTGGCCGACGGCGTCCTGCGGAACGTGGGCGGTCTCGAAGACGCCGTACGGGGTGCCCCTGCCCGGAGGTGCCAGCACGTGGAAGCCGGGATAACTGGACAGCGCCAGTTCGACCGCGGCTCCGCTCAGTGCCCGTCCGGCCTTCTCCTGGACGGGGTCCCGCACGACGAGCCGCAGCAGTGCGCTCGCCGTCTCCTCGGTCGGAGCGTCGGGCCGGTCGGTGCGCACCAGGTCCCAGTCGACGTGGGCGGGCCGGGACTCGGCGAAGACGGCGCCCATCTGCCGCCGGACGAGCGCCGCCTTGGACTCGATGTCCAGTCCGGTGAGGACGAAGACGACCTCGTTCCGGAAGCCGCCGAGGCGGTTGACGCCGACCTTGAGGGCCGGGGGCGGGGCCTCGCCCACGACGCCGTCGATCCGCACCCGGTCCCGGCCCTCCTGGGTGAGCCGTACGGTGTCCAGGCGAGCCGTGGTGTCCGGGCCCGCGTACCGGGCCCCGGCCGTCTCGTAGAGCAGCTGGGCCGTCACCGTGCCGACGTCGACCAGGCCGCCGGTGCCGGGATGCTTGGTGATGACGCTGCTGCCGTCCTGGTGCAGTTCGGCGAGGGGGAAGCCGGGCCGCACGGCCCCGCCCTCGCCGAAGAACGCGTAGTTGCCGCCGGTCGCCTGCGCCCCGCACTCCAGCACGTGCCCGGCGACGACCGCGCCCGCGAGCCGGTCGTACTCCGTGGGCGCCCAGCCGAAGTGGGCGGCGGCGGGCCCGGTGACCAGGGCCGCGTCGGTGACCCGCCCGGTGACGACGACGTCGGCTCCCGCGCGCAGGCACTGGGCGATGCCGAAGCCACCGAGGTAGGCGTGGGCGGCGAGGCTGCCCGGGTGGGCGGTGGTGCGGTCGTCGCCCTCGACGTGCGCGACCCGTACGGGGATGCCGAGCCGGTCGGCGAGGGCACGCACGGCGTCGGCGAGTCCGGCGGGGTTGAGCCCGCCGGCGTTGGCGACGATCTTGACGCCCCGCTCGTGGGCGAGGCCGAGGCACTCCTCCAGTTGGCGCAGGAAGGTGCGGGCGTACCCGGCGTTCGGGTCCTTCAGCCGGTCACGGCCGAGGATCAGCATGGTCAGCTCGGCGAGATAGTCGCCGGTGAGGACGTCCAGCGGGCCGCCGGTGAGCATCTCGCGCATGGCGTCGAAGCGGTCGCCGTAGAAGCCGGAGGCGTTGCCGACGCGCAGGGCCGAGGCGGTCACCGCGCGGTGTCCCCCTTCGGCGTCCGTCCGTCGCCGGGCGGGCCGGCGAAGGCCTGGGCGATGTCCAGCCAGCGGTCGGCGTCGGGGCCCTCGGCGGTGAGGGCGAGGTCGGCGCGGTGGGCGCGCTGGGTGACCAGGAGGCAGAAGTCGAGGGCGGGGCCGGTGACGCGCTGGGGGGCGTCCTCGGGGCCGTGGACCCACGGCTCGCCGCCGCCCGGTGCGACGAGCTCGACCCGGAAGGGGTCGGCGGGCGGGGTGAGCCCGTGCACCCCGAAGGCGAAGTCCCTGGTGCGCACCCCGAGCCGGGCCACATGCCTGAGCCGGTCGGTGGGTGGCCGCATCACACCGATCGTGTCCGCCACGTCCAGTCCATGGGCCCAGGTCTCCATGAGACGGGCGGTGGCCATGGAGGCGGCGGACATGCGTGGCCCGTACCAGGGGAAGCGCGCGCCGGACGGAGCCTCCCGCAGCGCCTTCTCCAGCGCCGCACGCCCCTCACGCCACCGCGTGAGGAGTTCGGCGGGGGTGAGCCGGGCCTGCTCCTCGGCGCCCTCGTCCACGAAGGTGTGCGGGGCGGCGAGGGCCCTCTCGACCAGCGCCCGGAACCCGTCCGCGTCGGTGACGGCGACCAGCGCGGCGCGGTCGGTCCAGGTGAGGTGGGCGATCTGGTGGGCCACGGTCCAGCCGGGGGCGGGCGTCGCGAGCGCCCACCGCTGGGGACTCAGCCCGGCCACCAGCCGGTCGAGCTCCTCGCTCTCCTCACGCAGGTCGTCGATCACGGGCGTCGGATCGGACACGAGGCGCTCCCCTCGGGACACGGACACGGCGGTGTGGCGCGGTTGTTCGGAGCATGGCAGCGGGCCCAGAAACAAGCAAGCGTGCTTGCATGAAATTCGGGGGAGGTGCCGCCGGTGCTCCGCGCACTCACTGATGCGCACGTTCCGTACTCGCCGCGGCAGCAGCCGCCGGGGCGGGACACCCGCCGCCCGTTCCGCCGCAGCCCGGCCCTCCGCATCACCACGGCCTCCGGGTACGGGACGACGTCCTCACGCGGTGCGGGACCTCGGGGACGCCGCCCGGGCGGCGTCGCGGGAGGGGGAACCCGCCGTGCTCGTGGTCCTGCGTGCCTCATCGGCCGTGGTGGCGATCCGGGCGGAGTGCTCGGTGGGGGGCACCGGCCCGCGCCGCGCCACGCCGACGACGGTCAGGAGGCCGCCGCCGGCCCCTTCGCGCGCCCCCGCCCCACCTGGGTCCGTACCGCACCCATGCTCGCCCCGATGACCAGGGCGATGGCGGCGGCCTCGGTGGCGGAGAGGGCCTGGTCGAGGATCAGGAAGCCCGCGGTGGCCGCGAGGGCCGGTTCCAGGCTCATCAGGATCGCGAAGGTGGAGGCGGGCAGGCGGCGCAGGGCGAGGAGTTCGAGGGTGTACGGGAGCACGGAGGACAGCAGCGCGACCGCCGCGCCCAGGGCGAGCGTCGTCGGGTCGATGAGCTTCGTACCGGACTCGATGACGCCGAGCGGCAGGAAGAGCACCGCCGCCACGGCCATCGCGAGGGCGAGTCCGTCGGCCTGGGGGAAACGGCGGCCCGTGCGCGCGCTGAAGAGGATGTACGCCGCCCACATGACCCCCGCGCCCAGGGCGAAGGCGACGCCCAGGGGGTCGAGGCTGCCGAAGCCTCCGCCGCCGAGCAGGAACACGCCGGCGAGGGCGAGGGCCGCCCAGACGAGGTTGACGGCGCGCCGGGAGGCCAGCACGGACAGCGTGAGCGGTCCGAGGACCTCCAGCGTGACCGCCGGGCCGAGCGGGATGCGCGCGACGGACTGGTAGAAGAGGCCGTTCATCGCCGCCATGGCGATGCCGAAGACGATCACCGTGCCCCAGTCGGCGCGCGAGTGCCCCCGCAGCCGGGGCCGGCACAGCACCATGAGCACGAGCGCGGCCACCAGCAGCCGCAGCGTGACGACCCCGAGCGCACCGGCCCGCGGCATCAGCGTCACCGCCAGTGCCCCGCCGAACTGCACGGAGATCCCGCCGGCGAGCACCAGACCCACCGGCCCGAGCGAGCCCCGCCCGCGCGAGGCGCCCGCCGGCGGCGTCCGACCGTGCCCCGTACCGGGTGCGGTGGAGGGGGTGGCGGCGCTGGGGGTGGTCACGGGGCCTTCCAGGGACGTGGGTGCGAGAACTGACCTGTACGCGAATTGTGCATCGTGATGCACTGTCCAGTCCATCATAGTGGACTTGGTCAGTACCGTGAAGCACTCATATGCCTGACCATGCGATCCGCGCCCCGCCACGGTCAATGTCCGTCCGTCACGTGGACCGCACACCACCCGGCGCGTCCGCGTCCGTCGCCCGGCTTGGCGGAACGAGTCCGGGCGGGGAGGCGGCGCACCACCGCGCCCGCCTCGAAGTACGCGGGCGAAACGTACACAGGCGAAACGATTCTGTTCTGTCCGGCCTCGGGGCGGAACCAGGGCCGATCGGCGCCGCGCGCTCCGCTTCGGCACCTCCGCTGCCGAAGACGGTACCGACAGCCTTTCTTCCGGCGGCCGGGATTCCCGACGCAAGGGGCTCGTGAGGCCACTCGCCCAGGGGATCCCGCGAGCCGCGATGAGTTTCGCGGCGTCCGGCGGTCGTTCTGTCGAACCCGGACGAGGAGGACCTCTGATGCGCAGCGTGACCTATTCGATGAACATCTCACTCGACGGCTACATCGTCGGGCCGGACGGCGACTTCAACTGGACGGCACCCGACGACGACGTCTTTCGCTTCTGGATCGACGATATCCGGGAGGTCGGCGTCCACCTGATGGGACGACGGCTGTACGAGACGATGCTGTACTGGGAGACCGCCGACCAGGACCCCTCGCTCGACGACGCCAAGCTCGAGTGGACCGCGCTCTGGAAGCCGCTCCCGAAGGTGGTCTTCTCCACCACGCTGTCGGCGGTGCAGGGCCATGCCCGCCTCGCCTCCGGCGGCCTGGCGGAGGAGATCGAGCGGTTGCGAGCCGCGCCGGGGGAGGGCGACATCGCGATCGGCGGCGCGACTCTCGCCGCCGAGGCGGCCGCATCGGGTCTGATCGACGAGTACCGGGCCATGGTCCACCCGGTGCTGGTCGGCGGCGGCATTCCGTTCTTCCCCCGGGACGAGCGCCGGGTGGATCTCGAACTCGTCGACACCCGCACCTTCGGCTCGAAAGTCGTCCACCTCCGCTACCGCGTGGCGCGCCGGCGAGATGACCTGTGAACCTCACGAGGTGCGCCCATGAGCCACGGGCTCGCGCGCCCCCTCCCGATCGGCGGACCGGGCCCGACCGGAGCGATCCGTACTGGCTCCGGGAGAGCACGGCACCCGGCAGCCATCCCGAGAACGGCCGGGAGCCGAACCGGCGGCACCGTGGGGGACGTGGGAGGGGCGGGTCTGCGAGGAATGCATGATGCGCCGCGTCGCCCGACCGACACTCACCGTAGTCGGGCGCCGCGCCCCGGCCGGCCCCGCCGCGGAGGCGGATGTGCGACACGTGGCGCACGGCAGGCCGAGGCGCCGGGGGTCAGAGTTCCAGCTGTTCGAGATGGCGGGGGTCCAGGACACGGCCGTCGGCCCCGATCACCTGCTGGAGCCGGTCGACCACGCCGCGGTTCACCGTGTCGTGGAGCATGGGGTCGTCCAGGGCCGTGACCAAGTCGTCGTGGTGGCTCGGGACGATGACCGGGGGCCGGCCCAGCGTGCGGACGGCGCGCTCGAAGTAGTCGTGTACGGCTGCGTGTCCGCTGGCGCCCAGCACCAGGACGTCGGGGGTGGCTCCGGCGACTTCGCGGGCCGCGAAGTTGGCCGATCCACTGAGGAACATGACGCTCAACCGGTCGCTCACCGTGACCTGGTAGCCCAGCGTGCCGCCCTCCACCAGATCGCCCAGCGACCGGGGCCGGGCCGGGGGTGCGGTCAGGGTGCCGTACGGGTCGAAGCCGTAGCCGCCGAGCTGGCTGTGCAGACTGCGTACCACCTCGATGGTGTAGTCGGGGCGGGACGGCTTGCTGGACGACTGGAGGGGATGGCGCAGCACCTCGTCCCCCGAGACCGCCACCAGACGGTGCTTGCGCCCTGTGCCGGGGACGCCCATGGCGGTCAGCAGGTGCAGATGCGTCTCGGTGCCCAGGATGTTGATCTCCCGGTCCCGCCAGGCGGGGTGATCCAGGAGGTACGGCACGTCGGCGAGGTGGTCCCAGTGTCCGTGGGTCAGCAGGATGAACTCGGGCGCCGAGGTGAGGTGTTCGCGCAGCACCCAGTCGATGATCCGGTGGTTCACCCGCAGTTCCCGCGTCATGTCGGCCTTGCCGTCCGAGTCCGTGTAGGGCTGCCGGGTGAGATACGGGTCGATCAGGACCCGGTGACCATCGAAGCTCAGCTCCCAGCCCGCGACGCCGAGCCAGCGCAGCCGCACACCATTGCGCCCCGGGCGGACCCCGTCCCGGGCAGGACCGCCGCGCGGCACTGCGGCCGAGGCGGTCCCGGCTGCCCCCGCGACTCCTGCCGCGCCCGCGACGACGCTCGTCCTCAGGACACTGCGCCGGCTCACAGGTCGCGGGGCGGCTGGGGACTGCTGAGAGAACATGACGGACTCCTTCACCCTATGCGGGCCTCAACTGCCTTTTCCGGCACGGCCCTTGAGCCAGGAGTCAAACCTCGGCGCCCGTCCTGTGTCGAATACACTCTCGGCCGCGTGCCGATTCGTTCGGCATATCACCGCAGACCACAGGGGACGCATGCTGACCGAGCGGCATCTGGAGATCTTCGTCGCCATCGCGGAGGAAGGGCACTTCGGCGACGCCGCACAGCGCGTGGGCATCACTCAGCCGCCCCTCTCACAGGCACTGCGACGACTCGAGGCGCTGCTGGGAGTGCGGCTGTTCGACCGGGAACGCGGGGTCTCCCTCACCGAAGAGGGCGCAGCGCTGCTCCCGCACGCCCGCCGGGCGCTCTCCGCACTGGCCGAACTGCGGGAGACCGGCACCAGGGAGGGCGCGGACGGACAGCGCCTCCGGCTCGGCCTGCCGCCCGAGCTGCCACCCCGGCTCGGCGCGACCGTCGCCGCCTCACCCGTCCGGGCCGGCATCCGGGCCAGGGTCTCGGTGGTGACAGCACCGACGGCGACGTTGCTGACGGAGGTCTCCGCGGGACGGCTCGACCTGGCCGTCGTCCGCCACCCCGCCGTACTGCACGGCCTGTCCGCGGGACCCGTGACGCTGCTGCCGACGTGGCTGCTGGTACCGGACGGCACGGTGGGCGCCGGGGCGGGGCGGTCCTCGCCGAGCGAGGCGGGCGCCGGCCGGAGTGCTCCGAACCGTCCGCAGGACAGGCCGGGCAGGCCGAGCCCGCGTTCCGGCGGGGCGCAGGCGGGGCGGCGATTGCCGTACGCGGTCCGGCCGCGTGCCGAGGCGCCCGCGGCGCACGACCTGTTCCTGGACACGCTCGCGGGGCGCGGGCGGCGGGTCGAGACGGTGGTGGTCTCGGACGAGCGCTCCGGACTGGCCCTCGTCGCCGCCGGTCAGGCCGTGCTCGTCACCGCGGACGAGTCGCTCGCGGCGGACGGTGTCACCCGGCACGAGACCACCGCCCCGGAGCTGCCGCTGCGACTGCGGGTGGTGTGGGACGCCCGGCGGCTCGCCGCCGCGCACGCCGCCGAAGCGGCCGAGGTCCTGGTCGGCGCGCTGGCATCGGAGCATCTCCCGGGCGCAGGGGCAGCCCGGTGAACGCGACGGCCCCCGGCAGGGGCATAGAGGGCGCCTTGCGCGCGATGTTCGACGACGCCGGCGTGCACGGCCGGCTCCACGTGGCCGAACTGCACCGACCCGCGGCGGCGGTGGTGGTCGACGCGGACGAGGCGGTGCTGATGGGCTCGGTCTACAAGGTGCCGCTGACGGTGGCCTACTGCAGACAGGTGGACGCCGGCGTTCTCGACCCGCGGCAGCGGGTCACCCTGCCGCCCGGGGGCAGGCTGCCCGGGCCCACCGGCATCTCACAACTGCGCGACGAGGTGTCCATGTCCCTGCGCGACCTGGTCGTCATGATGATGAGCATCTCCGACAACGCGGCCGCCGACGCGGTGCTCCACCACGTGGGCGCCGAGGCGGTCGACGACACCTTCCGCGCCCTCGGTCTGCTGCGCACGCACCTCAACGACGGTGCCGCGGGCACCTTGGCCCGGCTGCTGAAGGTGACCGGGGCCGAGTCCGTGGACGCGGCGATGGCGCGGATCGCGGACAACGACCAGGAGGTGCCGCCCGGCACCTACGACCCCGCGTGGGTGGCCTCGACCACCCCGGCCGAGATGGGGCGTCTGCTGCGCGCCATCTGGACGGACACGGCGGCCTCCCCCGACAGCTGCGCGTTCATCCGTCGCACCATGGGACTCCAGCCCTGGCAGCACCGGCTCGCGGCGGGCTTCCCCTACGACGACGTGGCGGTGTACGGGAAGACCGGTACGTTCGGCGTCATGCGGCACGAGGTGGGGGTGGTCGAACTCGCCGGTGGCCGCGCCTACACGGCTGCCGTCTTCACCCAGGCCGCCCGCGCCGACCGTCGGCTGCCCCGCGCCGACGCGGTGATCGGTGCCTCGGCGCGCAGGGCCGTGGAGTATCTGAGGGGCAGGGAGTGACTACCCCGCATCCCTGCTGAGCCGGACGCGGGAAACGGCTGCCGGCTCGTCCGCAGCGCCCTCGCCGATGCGGACGCGGATGCGGATGCGCTGCGGGTGGCGGAGCGCCGGGGCGGGGGGTTCGGCGGCCCGGGGGCCACGGCTGGTTTCAGCGGCCACGGGGCCACGACGGTCCCAGCGGTCCCAGCGGTCCCAGCGGTCCCGGCGCTCGCTGCGGTCCCCGGTCCCAGCAGCCACGGCGGTCCCGGCGATCACGGCAGTCCCGCGGTCCCAGCGGTCGCGGCAGCCCCGGGGGTCCCAGCGGTCGCGGCAGCCCCGGGGGTCGCGGCGGTCCCGGCAGCCCCGGCGGTCGCTGCGGTCCCCGGTCCCGGCGATCACGACGGTCCCAGCGGTCGCGGCGGTCGCGGCGGTCCCAGCAGTTTCAGCGGCCACGGGGCCACGGCGGTCCCGGCAGTCCCGGCAGTCGCGGCGGTCCCAGTGGTCGCGGCGGTCCCAGTGGTCGCGGTGGTCGCGGTGGTCGCGGTGGTCGCGGGGGCTCATCTGAGCGCGAGGGAGACAGGAGGGCGGCGACTGCTCACTCGTTGTCCAGAGCAGCCGCCAGCACCTCCGCCAGGTGCCGCCCCCGCGCCCCCGCCAGCTGCTCCACCTGTGTGCGACAGGAGAAGCCGTCGGCCACGAGGACCGCGTCCTCCGGTGCGTTTCTCACCGACGGCAGGAGCTGGTCCTCCGCGCAGGCGGCCGAGACCTCGTAGTGGCCCCTCTCGAAGCCGAAGTTGCCCGCCAGGCCGCAGCAGCCGCCGCTCAGGTCGCCGGTGAGGCCGGCGGCCTCGCGCAGCCGGCGGTCCGGTGCCTCGCCCAGCACCGCGTGCTGGTGGCAGTGGGTCTGGCCGACGACGGGGCGGTTCAGGGCCGGTGGGGTCCAGTCCGGGGCGTACTGCTCCAGGGTCTCCGCGAAGGTGCGCACCCGTGAGGCGAGGCGTGCGGCGCGGGGGTCGTCGTGCAGTAGCTCCGGGGCGTCCGCGCGCAGGGCCGCCGCGCAGCTCGGTTCCAGGACGACCACCGGAGCGTCGGTGGCCAGCACCGGTTCCAGCAGGTCCAGCGTGCGGCGGAGCACCGCGCGGGCGCGGTCGAGCTGGCCCGTCGAGATGTACGTCAGGCCGCAGCAGACCCGGCCCCTGCGGGCCGCCAGCAGGGACAGCGCCGAGCGGGAGCGGGCGTCGCCCACCGGGCGCCCGGCCAGCCGCAGCGTCGGAGGCAGCGCCACCCGCAGTCCCGCCGCCTCCAGCACGCGTACCGCGGCCCGGCCCACCGACGGCGACAGGTGCTCCGTAAACGTGTCCGGCCAGAGGACCACCACCGTGCCGTCGCCGTCGCCGTCAGGCACTCGCCGTCCCCGCCACCAGCGCGTGAACGTCTCCCCGGCCACCCGGGGGATCTCCCGCTCCCCCGCGATCCCGCCCAGCCGTTTCGCCGCCCGCGCGAGCGGCCCCACGGAGGCCAGGCCGTTGACCACCGCCGCCGACCTCGTCCGCGCCACCCACCCCAGCCACACCGGCAGCCACCCCATCGCGTAGTGCGCCGCCGGGCGGCGGCGGCCCGCGTAGTGGTGGTGGAGGAACTCCGCCTTGTACGTGGCCATGTCGACCCCGACCGGGCAGTCCGAGCGGCAGCCCTTGCAGGACAGACACAGGTCCAGCGCGTCCCGTACCTCCGTCGACCGCCAGCCGTCGGTCACCAGCTCACCGGCGAGCATCTCGTGCAGCAGGCGGGCACGCCCGCGCGTGGAGTGCTCCTCCTCGCCCGTCGCACGGTACGACGGGCACATCACCGCCGGCCCCGACACGGACGTCGTACGGCACTTGGCGACGCCCACACAGCGGCGCACCGCGGCCGAGAAGTCACCGCCGTCGGCGGGATATCCGAAGGCCACGTCGACCGGTTCACGCGGGAGGACGGAGAAGCGGAGGTTGGCGTCCAGGGGCGCCGGGCGGACCAGCATGCCCGGGTTGAGCAGGTCGTCCGGGTCCCAGACGCCCTTCACGCGGGCGAAGAGGGCGACCGTCTCCGCGCCGTACATGCGCGGCAGCAGCTCGGCGCGGGCCTGTCCGTCCCCGTGTTCCCCGGAGAGGGAGCCGCCGTGGGCCACGACCACGTCGGCCAGTTCCTCCGAGAAGCGCCGGAAGCGGGCGACGCCCGGCCCGGTCAGCAGGTCGAAGTCGATCCGGACGTGGATGCAGCCGTCCCCGAAGTGCCCGTACGGGGTGCCGCGCAGACCGTGATCGGCCAGCAGACCCCGGAAGTCCCGCAGATACGCGCCCAGCCGGGCGGGCGGCACCGCGCAGTCCTCCCAGCCGGGCCAGGCCTCCGTGCCGTCCGGCATCCTGGTCGCCGTCCCGCTCGCGTCCTCCCGGATCCGCCACAGCGCGCGCTGCCGGGCCGGGTCGGTGACCACCAGGGAGTCCACGACGTCCGCCGCGCGGACGATCGTCTCCGCACGCGCGCGTGCCTCCCCCTCCGTGTCCCCGCCCGTCTCCACGAACAGCCAGGCCCCGCCGCGCGGGAGGTCCGCGGCGGCGGCCGACGGCACCAGGTCCGCCGCCATGCCCTCCACCGTCAGCGGGCCGTACGGCAACAAGCCCGCTGCCGCCTCGGCCGCCCCGCTCTCCTCCGCGTACGCCAGCACGGCGAGCGCACGCGCGCGTGGCGCCCGTACGAGGTCCACCACCGCCTCCGTGAGCACGCCCAGCGTGCCCTCCGAACCGCAGAGGGAGCGGGCGACGTCGGCGCCCTTCTCCGGCAGCAGGGCGTCCACGGCGTATCCGGAGATCCGGCGCGGCAGCTCCGGGAAGCCGGTGCGCAGGCGGGCGAGTTCGCCGTCCACCAGGTCGCGCAGGCCGGCCGGGGCCCCCGTCCAGCCCCGGCCCGGTCGTAGCCGCTCCCCGCGCGGGGTGAGCACCGACAGCTCCCGCACGCTGTCGGCCGTCGTGCCCCACGCCACCGAGTGGGAGCCGCAGGAGTTGTTGCCGATCATGCCGCCGAGGGTGCACCTGCTGTGGGTGGAGGGGTCGGGGCCGAAACGCAGACCGTGCGGGGCGGCGGCCTCCTGGAGTCGGTCGAGGACCAGGCCGGGCTGGACGACCGCCGTGCGGGCCTCCGGATCGAGGGAGAGCAGACGGTTCATGTGCCGGGTGAAGTCCAGCACCACACCGGTGCCGGTCGCCTGCCCCGCGATCGAGGTCCCGCCGCCGCGCGGCACCACGGGCACCCCCTGGGAGCGGCACACCGACAGCACCGCCGCCACGTCGTCGGCATCCCGCGGCGCCACCACACCGAGCGGTACCCGGCGGTAGTTGGAGGCGTCCATGGTGGTCAGTGCCCGTGCGGTGGTGCCGAAGTCGACGTCGCCGCGCACGGCCGCCCGCAGTCCGGCCCGCAGTTCCCGGAGATCCGTCATGCCCTCAGGATGCCCCCGCCGGCGCCGCGGACCGCCGGGGAGGGCACCCGTCGCAGAAGGCGCGCACAGGCGAGGACAGAATTCCAGCCACACGACCCCTGCCAAGATGATCAGGGACTCACATATAGTGACCGCGAGTTGCGCGTAGTTGTCGGCCCACGTGCGAAAAGCGCCCGGATACAGATTCGGCCATGCAAGGACACACCGGGCCGTGCGGACGACGGCGCATGCCCGCGGACCCTACCGAGGACCTGATCGATGAACTCTCCCCCGCTCCCCGGTGACCGCATCACCTTCCGCAGACTGCTGCCCGTGCCGCTGCTCACCGCGGTGACCGCCGCGCTCGCGGTCGCCGCCGCCGTGGTTCTCGGCCCCGACTCCGCGCGCGGTGCCCTCGCGGTGACCGGGGCGGGCGCCGGCCTGCTGCTGTGCGCCGCGGCCACGGTGGCGGCCCGGGCCGTCCTGTCCGCGCGCACCGCACGGACGCGGCTGGAAACCGTCACCGAGAACCACGGCCGGCTGCTGCGGGAACGGACCCGGCTCGCGGAGGAACACGCCGCCGAGACCGCCCGCCTGGCCGACGCGCACGCCGCCGAGACCGCCCGTCTCACCGAGGAGCACGCCACCCGCGTCGCGCGGCTGGAAGCCCGGCTGCGCGAGGCCGACGGCGCCCGCGCCGCCGCCCTGTCCGCCACCGCCAACGCCGCCGGCCGCATGCAGGCCCTGGCCACCGGCATGCTCGCCGACCTGCGCGCCATGGAGGACAAGCACCACGACGAGGAGGTCCTCACCGACCTGCTCCACCTCGACCACCGCACCGCGCAGGCAAGCAGGCTCGCCGACTCCGTCGCCGTCCTCACCGGGGCCCGCTCGGGCCGCCGCTGGGCACGGCCGATCGCCATGGAATCGATTCTGCGCGGCGCCATGGGCCGGATCAGCGGCTACCAGCGCATCCGCGTGCACCACACCAGTGACGCCGCCGTCGCCGGACACGCCGCCGAGGGCGTGATGCACGCGCTCGCCGAACTCCTCGACAACGCCGCGAACTTCTCGCCGCCGACCGCCGAGGTGCACGTCTACGTCGAGGACGTCCCCTCCGGCGTCCTGTTGTCCGTCGAGGACAGCGGACTCGTCATGGGCGAGGTCCAGCTCCGCCGCGCCGAACGCGCGGTCTCCGGCGAGGCCACCGAGCTCGGCGGCCTCACCGGCACCCGGCTCGGCCTGGCCGTGGTCGGGCGGCTGGCCCGGCGGTACGGACTCAAGATCTCCTACCGTCCCTCGGCGCGCGGCGGCACGGGCGTGCTGATGCTCGTCCCGCAGGAGATCCTCGTACCGCAGGACGCGCCCCCGTCCGCCGGCACCACGCCGGACACCGACGCCGCCCCCACGACCGCCCCGCCGGCCGCGTCCGCGGCACCGGCCACCGGCTCCGCCGCCCCGGCCACCGCACCGCGCACCGCGCCGCCCGTCCCCACCACCCCGGCCCCGCCCACCGAGACGCCCGCCCCGGCCGGACCCCCCGCCGCGCCCCGGACGTCGGGAACCGCTCCCGCCGCCGACGAGACGCCCGCCGCTCCCGAGACCGCCGCTGCCGACGCGACCCCCGCCCCCGGTGAGCCGACGGCCCCCGTCCTGCCGCGCCGCCGGAGCGGCCGTGCCAAGGCCAAAACGGTGCCCGCCGGCACGGAACCGGAGACGAGTCACCGCACCACCGACGACACCGCCCCGGTCGCCCCGGACCGCACCACCCCGGCGGTCCCCGCCCCGACGCGTCCCGCCGCCCCCACCGCCACGGGAAGCCGCGCCACGGCCGGTCCGCGCTCCGGGCCGGTGCCCCCGCACGAGTCCCCGGACCCTGCCCCGGACCCCGACGCGGCGGACCCGCTGGTACTGCCCCGCCGACGCAGGGGCCGGACCCTCGCCGAGGCCGAGCGCGGCCAGTCCGGCCACCGCGCCGCCGCACCGCGCCGGCCGGCCCCCACCGCCGAGGAGACCAGGGCCCGCACCGCCCGGCTCAGCAGCTTCCGCCAGGCCGTCCGGTCCACCGGAAAGGACACCGCGTCCGCCGGCCAGGCCCCCGCACCCCAGTCCCACCCCACGAACCCGGAAGGCGACACCACCTCATGACCGGCACGATGACCGCCGACGAGAAGCTCACCTGGCTGATAGAGGGCCTGCTGGAGCGCACGCCGGGCGCGCGCCACGCGCTCGTGCTCTCCCGCGACGGCCTGAAACTGTGCCGCACCCCGGAGCTCTCCGCCGACCAGGCCGACCAGCTCGCCGCCATCGCCGCCGGCATCCAGTCGCTGTCGCACGGCGCCTCCGTGGAGTTCGGCGACGGCACCGGCGGCGTGCGCTCGGCGATGGCCGAGTTCTACGGCGGCATCCTGTTCATCGTGGAGGCCGGCGAGGGCGCCCACCTGGCCGTCGTCACCGCCGACGACGCGGACGCCGGCCTCGTCGGGCACAACATGAGCGAACTCGTGGAGCAACTCGGCGAACACCTGACCGCCCCGCCGCGCACCGCATGAGCAGGCCCGGACGGGACGACTCCCCGGACCGGCTCTACACCCTCACCCAGGGACGCAGCCGGTCCGGTCCCGACAACCCCTTCGACCTGGTGACCCTGGTGGTCGCCGAGTGCGATCCGGTGCCCGGCATGCAGTCCGAGCACGTGGCGATCCTGCGGATGACCGAACGCCCCACGGCCGTCGTGGAGATCGCCGCCGAACTGAAGCTGCCCGTGAACATCACCCGGATCCTGCTGTCCGACCTCCTCGCGGCGGGCCGGGTCAGCGCCCGCCACCCCCGCAAGGCCGCCGTGTACGACCCCGACATCCTGGAGCAGGTGCTCGTTGGACTCCGCAACCTCTGAGACGCGCACACCGCTCGGCGCGTCCGCCGACAACGGCCTGAAGATCGTGGTCGTGGGCGGCTTCGGCGCCGGCAAGACGACGCTGGTCCGCTCGGTCAGCGAGATCCGTCCCCTCAACACCGAGGAGCTGATGACCCGGGCCGGGGAGGCGGTCGACGACGTCCGCGGGGTCCGCGGCAAGCACACGACCACCGTCGCCTTCGACTTCGGCCGCATCTCGCTCGACGCGCACAACGTGCTGTACCTGTTCGGCGCACCCGGACAGGAACGTTTCTGGTTCCTGTGGGACCAGCTGTTCTCCGGCACCCTCGGCGCGGTCGTCCTCGTCGACACCCGCCGCATCGACGACTCCTGGTACGCCATCGACCGCCTGGAGCGGAACGGCACGCCCTTCATCGTGGCCTGCAACGACTTCGGCGGCCCCGCCTTCGCCCCGGAGCAGGTCCGCGACGCCCTCGACCTCGACCCGCACGTACCGCTGATCACCTGCGACGCGCGGTCCCGGGAGTCCAGCAAGCTGGTCCTGATCACGCTGGTGGAACACCTCCGGGCCCTGTACGCCGATCCCGCCCGAGCCCCCCGTCAGGAGCTGGTGTGAGCACCGCCCCCACGTCCGCCCCCGTCCCCCTCAACGATCCCCTGCTGCAGGACGACCCGATCAGGGCCTACCGCGAGATGCGGCGCGAGCACGGCAGCGTGGTCCCGGTGCTGCTCGACGGCGGCATACCGGCCTGGCTGGTGCTCGGCTACCGCGAACTGCACCAGATCACCGGCGCCCCGGAGCTGTTCAGCCGCGACTCCGAGCTGTGGAACCAGTGGGACGCCATCCCCGACGACTGGCCGCTGCTGGCGATGATCGGCCGCAGGCAGCCGTCGATCATGCACACGGTCGGCGAGAGCCACCGGCGGCGCGCCGCGATGCTCGTCGACGCGCTGGAGTCGGTGAACCCCTTCGAACTGCGCGCCCGCACGGAACGGTTCGCGGACGAGCTGATCGACGCCATCTCCCCCCGGGGTGCCGCCGACATCATCGCCGAGTACGCCATGCGGCTCCCGGTGCGGGTGCTGGCCTGGGTCTACGGCTTCTCCGACGAGGAGGGGCCGGGCCTGGTCACCGCCCTCAACGACATCGCCGACGCCCGTGACCACGACCAGTCGGGGCAGATGCTGCTGCTCACCTCGATGGCGCGGCTGGTGGCCGACCGGCGCGCGAAGCCCGTCGACGACGTGGTCTCCCGGATGCTCGCCGACCCCGCCGGCTACACCGACGAGGAGGTCATGCACGACCTGACGGTGATGCTGGGCGCCGGTCACCTGCCCACCGCCGACTGGATCGGCAACTCCCTGCGCCTGATGCTGACCGACAGCCGGTTCGCCGCCTCCCTGTTCGGCGGGCGCAACAGCGTCGCCGAGGCGATGAACGAGGTGCTGTGGGAGGACACGCCCAACCAGAACGTGGCCGGCCGCTGGGCCTCCCGCGACACCCAGCTCGGCGGCCGCCGCATCGGCGCCGGCGACCTGCTGCTGCTCGGCCTGCAGGGCGCCAACTCCGACCCGCAGATCCGCACCGACGGCTCGGCGCTGACCGGCGGCAACAACGCCCACTTCTCCTTCGGCCACGGGGAGCACCGCTGCCCCTTCCCGGCGCAGGAGATCGCCGAGGTGATCGCGCGGACCGGCATCGAGGTCGTACTGGACCGGCTGCCGGACATCGACCTGGCGGTGCCGGCCGAGTCACTGGTCCGCCGCCCGTCGCCGTTCATGCGCGGACTGTCCGCCCTCCCGGTCACCTTCACCCCCACCCCCGCCACAGGGACTGTCTGACGGCCGCCGGGGCGGGTGACGCGCCCGTCTCAGAGCACGGACGATGTTTCGCCCCGGTTTCACTCAGCCGCTAGGCTCCCGTCGTGGCTGAGATCCGGATTCCTGCTGACATCAAGCCCGCCGACGGTCGTTTCGGTGCGGGCCCCTCCAAGGTGCGGACGGAAGCGCTGGACGCGCTGGCCGCGACCGGTACGTCCCTGCTGGGCACCTCCCACCGCCAGGCCCCGGTGAAGAACCTGGTCGGCAAGGTGCGCGAGGGCGTGCGCGAGCTGTTCCAGCTCCCCGACGGCTACGAGGTCGTCCTCGGCAACGGCGGCTCCACCGCGTTCTGGGACATCGCGACCCACGGCCTGATCGAGAACAAGTCGCAGCACCTCAGCTTCGGCGAGTTCAGCTCCAAGTTCGCCAAGGCCGCCAAGCTGGCTCCCTGGCTGGCCGAGCCCACCGTCATCTCCGCCGACCCGGGCACCCACCCGCAGGCCGAGGCGGAGGCGGGCGTGGACGTGTACGCGTTCACCCACAACGAGACCTCCACCGGTGTCGCCATGCCGATCGAGCGGGTGGCCGGTGCCGACGAGGGCGCCCTGGTCCTCGTGGACGCCACCTCCGGCGCGGGCGGCCTGCCGGTCGACATCGCCGAGACGGACGTCTACTACTTCGCCCCGCAGAAGTCCTTCGCCTCCGACGGCGGCCTGTGGATCGGCGTGTTCTCGCCGGCCGCGATCGAGCGCGCCGAGCGGATCCACGCGTCCGGCCGCCACGTCCCGGAGTTCTTCTCGCTCCCCACGGCGATCGACAACTCCCGCAAGAACCAGACGTACAACACCCCGGCCCTCGCCACCCTGTTCCTGCTCAACGAGCAGTTGGAGTGGATGAACGGCCAGGGCGGCCTGGACTTCACCGTCCGCCGTACGGCCACGTCCGCCCGGACGCTGTACGGCTGGGCGGAGGACGTGAAGTTCGCGAGCCCCTTCGTCGCCGACCCGGCCAAGCGGTCCCAGGTCATCGGCACCATCGACTTCACGGACGAGGTCGACGCCGCCGCCGTCGCCGAGGTGCTGCGCGCCAACGGCATCGTCGACACCGAGCCCTACCGCAAGCTCGGCCGCAACCAGCTCCGTGTCGCGATGTTCCCGGCGATCGACCCGGCGGACGTCGAGGCGCTGACCAAGTGCGTCGACTACGTGATCGAACAGCTCTGAGCAGTCGACACGCCAGCGAAGGGCGCCCGGCGGTGATCCGCCGGGCGCCCTCTCACTTGCGCGCCGCCTACGCGAACTGGCGCAGGAACGCCTGCCAGCTGTCGCGGGAAACGGTGAGCAGCGGACCGTCCTGCTGCTTGCTGTCGCGGACGGCCCGGCCGTTGCCAGCGGTATCGGCAACCTCGACGCAGTTGCTTTCCTGACCTGAGTACGACGACTTGCGGAACGTGCCTACGACCTCAGTCATGACGTGTCTTCCTTGATGGTCTCCAGTGAGCTCCGGATAAGCTTTGCGCTCTCCTCCGGGGCCATTGCAGACGATCGTAGTAGGTCGTACACATGTGCGTAAGCGGCCAGATCCTCAGCTGCTTCGAGGACGGATGCGCCCCTCAAATTCTCGAGCGTCACCGCTTCGACAGTCGGCTCCGAGTCGAAGCTGAACGTCGAGAATGCCGAGCTCGCAGCGGCCATGAGTCCGGCGCCGAAGGGCAACACCTGAATCGTGACGTTCTTCCGCGTCCCGATCGCAAGCATCGCGGACAGCTGCTCACGATGAACGTCGACGCTCACCAACGGGTGGGTGATGACCGCTTCCCAGACGATGGCGGTGTAAGTTGCCCCACCCTCCTGGATCTTCGTCTGACGACTCTCCCGGATCTTCACCAACTGGGCGATGCGCTCAGGTGACACGTAGTCGGGGCCCTCGACGGTGACCGCCTCGGCGTAAGCAGGGGTTTGCAGCAGGCCGGGTACCAGCACTGGCTGCCACTCTCGGATATGGGTCGCGTCGTCCTCCAGCCGTACGTCCTGAGACCTTGACGCTCCGTCGGCGTCGACATGCCGGCCGGAAACCCGGGGTACCCCGGCCACGAACGTGACGCTTCTCCGGGAAGTGGCACAGTCCGCGACGCGATACCCCGGGCACACCCCGGGACTTCGCAGCTCACCGGCTGAGCCGCTGGAACCTCCGCACCGCGAGCGGCAGGAAGATCACCGTCAGGACGGCCGGCCACACCCCCGCCATCAGCAGCGCGTGCTGCTCGACCCAGGAGTCGCCGCCGCCGGCCGGCGTGCCGAACAGGTCGCGGGCCGCCGCCGCGGTGGAGGAGATCGGGTTCCAGGCGGCCACCCAGCCCAGCCAGTCCGGCATCAGCTGGGGGGCGACGAAGATGCTGGAGATCATCGTCAGCGGGAAGGCGACCGCGAACAGCCCGCCCGCCGCCTCCGGGTTGGGCACCAGCAGCCCCAGCCAGACGCCGATCCAGATCAGCGCGAACCGCAGCCACAGCAGCAGCCCGAACGCCGCCAGGAACCCCCAGCCACCGTCCGGCCGCCAGCCCATGGCCAGCGCGGTCAGCATCATGATCCCCAACTCCGCGCAGGAGACGAGCAGATCGGTCACACCGCGGCCGGCCACCACCGCCGAGGAGGCCATCGGCATGGAGCGGAATCGGTCGATGACCCCCTTGGTGGAGTCGTGGACGACGACGGTCGCGGTGTTGATGAAGCCGAACGCCATGGTCATCACGAACATGCCCGGCATCAGGAAGTCCTTGTAGTCCCCGCCGCCCGGCACCGTCATGGCGCTGCCGAAGACATAGCCGTAGAGCAGCACGGAGAGGATCGGGAAGCCCAGCTGCCACGCGATGTTGACGGGCTGGCGCTGGTAGTGGGTCAGGCCGCGGCGGACGATGTTGGCGACATCGGCGAGCAGCCAGTACAGCCGTCCGCGACCGTCGGGCCCGGTCGTCGGGTCGAGGGCGCTCACGCCGCCGCCTCCTTCTCCGTGCGGTGTCCGGTCAGGCGCAGGAAGACGTCGTCGAGGCTCGGCCTGCGCAGCCCGATGTCCTCCACCCGCACGCCCTCGTCCTGCAGGGTGCGCGCCACGTCGGTCAGCGCGGCCACCCGGTCGGTCACGGGGGCGTGCACCCGCAACTCGGTCTCGTCCGCCTCGGGTTCGCCGTCGGCGACCCGGGCGACCGCCTTCACCACGCGCGGGATCTCGGAGCGCTCGGCGACCACGACCTCGATACGGTCACCGCCGATGAGGTTCTTCAGCCCGTCCGGGGTGTCGTCGGCGATGGCCCGCCCCTGGTCGATGACGGTGATCCGGGAGGCCAGCTTGTCGGCCTCCTCCAGATACTGCGTGGTCAGCAGCACGGTCGTCCCGTCCGCCACCAACGCCCGTACGGACTCCCAGACCTCACCCCGGCTGCGGGGATCGAGCCCCGTCGTCGGCTCGTCCAGGAAGAGCACGGCCGGCGCGAGGATCATCGAGGCGGCGAGGTCGAGGCGCCGCCGCATGCCGCCGCTGTAGCCGTCGACGCCCTTGTCCCCGGCGTCGGTGAGGTCGAACTGCTCCAACAGCTCGACCGCCCGCTCCCTGGCCCGCTTGCCGCCCAGGTGGAACAGCCTGCCGAACATCTCCAGGTTCTGCCGGCCGGTGAGCACCTCGTCCACGGCCGCGTACTGCCCGGTGAGCCCGATCCGCGCCCGCACCTCACGCGCCTGCCGGGCCACGTCGAGTCCGGCCACCGTGGCACGTCCCCCGGCCGGCCGGACGAGCGTCGACAGGATGCGTACGGCGGTGGTCTTGCCTGCGCCGTTCGGCCCGAGCAGTCCGTGCACCGTGCCCCCGCGGACGGCGAGGTCGAAGCCGTCCAGGGCGCGCTTCTCGCCGTAGCGCTTCTCCAGGCCCTCGGCCCGGACCGCGTATCCGTCGTTCATGGATCCCCCTTCTCACGTAACCGAGTACACCGTACCCGATTACGCGTACGTCGTACCCAGTTTTTCGCGCGCGGATCTACACTGCCCCCATGAGCAGCGGTACGGGCGGCACGGAGACCAGTGGCAGCGGCGACATCACCCGCACCCTCGACCTGCTGTGGGACACGGGCCCGCGGCCCAGCCGGGGACCGAAACCGGGCCTGACGCTGGACCGCATCGTGGAGGCGGCCATCGAGGTCGCGGACCGGGAGGGGATCGGCGCGCTCTCGATGCGCCGGATCGCCACGGAGCTCGGCACCGGCACGATGTCCCTGTACCGCTACGTCCCCGGCAAGAGCGAGCTGCTGGACCTGATGCTGGACCGGGTGCAGCGGCCGTCGGAGGACCCCGCCGACCTCGGCGACGGCGGCTGGCGCTCGGCGTTGGAGGCCCTGGGCCGGGCCACCCTCGCCCTGTACCGGCGGCACCCCTGGCTGCTCCAGGTCAACCAGTCCCGCCCGATCCTCGGCCCCTCCGCACTGGACGGCATGGAGAAGGTGCTCTCCCGGATCAAGCCGATGGGCCTGTCCGACCCCGAGCTGGTGTCGGCGGTCATCATGATCGACGGATATGTCGTCGGGGCCGCCCGCACGCAGCTGTACCAGGAGGAGGCCGAACGCAGCTCCGGGCTGACGGACGCGCGGTTCTGGGAGGCGCAGCGGCCGGCCCTGGAGAAGGCCATGAACAGCGGGCGCTACCCGATCCTGGCCGGCCTCTCCGAGGACACCTTCGGATCCGACTTCGACCACTTCGAGTTCGGGTTGCAGCGGATCCTGGACGGGCTGGAGGAGTTCGTCGCCCGGCGGACCACGGGGTGACAGCCCGCGTGGGGAACCTGCGCCGGCGTGACCGCCGGCCGGTTCACCGCCTGCGGCGCAGCCGCCCCAGCCCGAACAGCGCCGCGACGACGACCGCCACGGCGACGAGGGTGCCGGTACCGACGCCGTCCCCGTCGCCGTCACCGGCGCTGTTCTCCCCGCCCTTCGCGCCGGCCCCCCGTTCGCCGCCTCCGCCGTCGCCGCCGGGCACGTCCCGGGCCTCGACCGGACTCTCCGCGCCCTCGCTGCCGTACATGAGCCGGGACCCGTCGGCGGAGTAGGTCACGGACTCCCCCTGCCCCTGGAGCGGCACGCTCAGCCGGCCCTCGCGCCGGAGCTTCCCGCCGTTCCAGGCGTAGTGGATGCCGCCGAAGTAGCCGCGCACAGCCAGCCGGCGCCCGTCCGGGGAGAGCGCGGCGTCGGTGGCCCACAGCTCGACGGGGGCGACCGGCCGGAACACATTGCTCCCGGACGCCGAGAGCTCGGCGGGTCCTTCGTACAGGTGCCCGCCCTCTTCCTTCTTGTCGATGATGTAGACGCGGCCGGTCTTCGGGTGCACGACGAGGGACTCGGCGTCCCGCGCCCCGTCGGAGTACTTCACGACGTACTGCGTGGCCCGCACGGTCGCGTCCTCGAGCTCCTTCGGCTCGGGCAGCTCATAGATCCAGACGTACGGCCACGAGCCCCCGAGGTTGTCCCCGATGTCCCCGACGAAGATCCTGTCGCCGGGCCCGATGGAGACGGCCTCGACGTCGCGGGGCGTGCCGATACCGGTGAGGGTGAGCCGGGCGACGGTCTCGCCGGTCGCGCCGTCGACGGCGTAGAGGTAGGGGCCGTCGTCGCTGTCGTTGTGGGTCCAGTAGATGCCGGGGTGGAGGCGGGAGGCGGCGAGACCGCTGGACTCGGTGATGCGCGGGTCCTTGATCGCGAACCCCTCGTCCCCGTCGGCTGCGGAGGCGGGTACGGCGAGCGCGCCCACGAGAAGGGCCGCGGCGATCAGGGCGAAGGGTCGGCGCATGAGCCAAGAGTGCCACTACTCAGCGCACTTCACGGCGGGTGTCGGGACTCACATCGCGGTGGCGGGGCCGATCATCCATGATGATCGGGTGCTCAGGTTCATGCCCGTAGGTGACTCGATGACGATCGGGAGCGCGGGTGAACACACCTGGCGCTACCGGCTGTGGCAGCACCTGAACACCGCGTACGGCCGCCCCTTCACGCTGGTCGGCCCGCGCGAGGCGCTGCACGACCGGTCGACGGACGCCCCCACCTCGTACGCGTACGCGGACCCCGGCTTCCCCCGCTCCCACCTGGCCGGCTGGGGCGAGGGCTGGCAGCACATGGCCCCGTTGATCGGTGGGACCGTGCGCTCCTGCCGCGCGGACGTGCTGCTCGTGTCGCTGGGCCTGATCGACCTGGGCTTCTACACCAACGCCGAGCAGACGGCGGACAACGTCCGCGCCTTCGTCGCCGGGGCGCGGGAGGCCAACCCGCGCATCCGCGTGGCCGTGCTGCCCGTGCTCCCGAACATCCGGGTGGAGGCCGATCCGTCCTTCGCCGAGCAGGTCACCCACTTCAACGAACTGCTGGCGAAGACCCTCACCGATCTGGACGAACCGGGCTCCTCGCTGCTGCTCGTCCCGCCGCCCCCGTCGTACGACTTCCACACCGACACGTACGACGGCACGCATCCCAACGAAAGCGGCGAACACAAGATCGCGGCGGCCTTCGCGGAGGCGCTGCGGCAGGGCTGGGACCTGGGCGGGCCGTACGGGACGTAGCGGCCCGCGGGGAGGCCAGGGGGAACAAACCCCTCGATAGCGAACGGAGGGCAATTCCACCTGATCATCGCGGCGACAGCCGAGCGCCACGGCGCCGTCGTCCCGCACGACGACGGTGACCTCGGCATGATCGCCTCGGCCACCGGACAGCAGATGGCCGGGGTCGTCCCCGCGGGCACGGCAGACCGACCACTTGCATAGAGCGCACTCCAAGCCGTTGGCTGGATGACCATGAAGTACACGCAGCTCGGACGCACGGGACTCAAGGTCAGCCGGCTCGTCCTCGGGACGATGAACTTCGGCCCGCAGACCGACGAGGCCGACAGTCACGCCATCATGGACGCGGCGCTGGACGCCGGGATCAACTTCTTCGACACCGCCAACGTGTACGGCTGGGGCGAGAACAAGGGCCGCACCGAAAGCATCATCGGCAGCTGGTTCGCCAAGGGCGAGGGACGGCGCGACAAGGTCGTGCTGGCCACCAAGGTGTACGGGAACATGGGCGCCGACGGCGAGGCCTGGCCCAACCACGACAAGCTGTCCGCGGTGAACATCCGGCGGGCGGTCGATGCCTCGCTCAAGCGGCTGGGGACCGACTACATCGACGTCTACCAGTTCCACCACGTCGACCGGAACACCCCGTTCGAGGAGATCTGGCAGGCCATCGACGTCCTCGTCCAGCAGGGCAAGGTCCTCTACGTCGGCTCCTCCAACTTCCCCGGCTACAAGATCGCCCAGGCCAACGAGATCGCGGCCCGGCGCGGCGGCACCATCGGGCTGGTCAGCGAGCAGTGCCTCTACAACCTCGCCGAGCGCCGCGCCGAGATGGAGGTCATCCCGGCCGCGCGGGACTACGGACTCGGGGTCATCCCGTGGTCGCCGCTGCACGGCGGTCTGCTGGGCGGTGTGATCAGGAAGGAGGTCGAGGGCGGTCGCCGCGCCTCCGGCCGGGCCGCCGACGCCCTCGCCGACCCCTCGTCCCGTGCCCAAATCCAGGCGTACGAGGATCTGCTCGACAAGCACGGCATCGAGCCCGGCGAGGCCGCGCTGGCCTGGCTGCTCACCCGGCCCGGGGTGACCGGCCCGATCGTCGGTCCCCGCACCGCCGCGCAGCTGGCCTCCGCGCTCCGGGCCGTCGAACTGGAGCTCAGCGAGGAGCTGCTGACCTCGCTGGACGAGATCTTCCCGGGCCCCGGGCCGTCCCCGGAGGCGTTCGCCTGGTAGGAGCGGGCATGCCGCGACGGCCGGCGGCGGCGCCACCCCCTAGAGGGCCTGTCCGACAATTCCCGCCTGCCGCGCGACGCCACGCCATGCAGGCACTCTCGCCGCACCGGGCGCAGAGCCGAGTACATCCCGTACGAGGCTCTACGCCCGGCACGCCGAGAGCACGCACCTGACACCGCGAGGCCGCCCTGCGGGCGACGACGCGGATGGTCAGACAGGTCCTAGCGCCGCCGCCAGCGCCACCACGACGAACATCAGTACGAGCGCACCGGCCATGATCCGGTTCCGGGTCTTCGGGTCCACGCCTTCGAGCCTAACCGGCCGCCCCCAGTGCCCGGCGGGCGACCGCCTCGTAACGGGGCTGCTCGCCCACAACCCCCGACGCCGGCAGGTTGCTGCGCACCAGCACCAGCTCGCCCACGGTCCAGGTACGGCTCCGGAACCCGTCCAGGGCGTCCAGATACGGCCGCACGTCGACGGCGTCCCGGCTGCGGGCCACCGTCAGATGGGCCTTGTAGCGGCGGTGCTCCTCCATCGGCACGCCCGCCTTCCGCGCCGCCGCCTCGGCCCGCTCGGCCAGCAGCCGCATCGTGCGCAGGTCCCCCTCCGCCCCGGCCCACAGCGCCCTGCCGCGCCCGAACTGGCCGCCGCCGCGCAGCGCGAGCTCGAACGGCTCGGTACGGGACGCGGCCCGCGCCAGCCGTGTCGTCAGCGCCGGTACGAGCCCGTCGTCGACCTCGCCGTAGAACGCGAGCGTGAAGTGCCACCCGGGCCGCCCGGTCCACCGCAGCCCCTCCGCCCCGGGCAGCTTCTTCAGCCGCCCCACCTCGACGGCGAGCTCGTGGACCACGTCGTCGGGGGGCAGCACGGCGGCGAAGAGTCTCATGGGTCCAGTGTCACCGTGGAACGTACGGACGCTCCCGCACGTCCCGACCACCGTGCGCGTCGTGGTGCCGCGCGGTCGCAGGCATGGAGCGGCGGCCGGGGCCGCAGGACCGGCCGCGTTCCCCGGCGACCGGGCCTGCCGGAGCCCGCTACGCCACCGGCACCAGCGCCTCCTGCCGCTCCCGTGGGACGAACCGGACCCGCGGATGGCCGCCGTGCCAGCCGACCGACAGGCGCAGGCCGCCGACCCGGGCGAGGATCAGGCCGATGACGGCCGCGGCGAGGGCGGCGATCGCGCCGCCCGCCGCGAGGCCGACCCGGGCGCCGTAGGTGTCGGTGATCCAGCCGACGATCGGGGCGCCGACCGGGGAACCGCCGAGGAAGACCATCATGTACAGGGCCATCACGCGGCCGCGCACCGCCGGGTCCGTCGCCATCTGCAGGCTGGTGTTGGTGGTGACGTTGACCGTCATCGCGAACAGGCCCAGCGGGATCATCAGCAGGGCGAACATCCACAGGGCCGGGGAGACGGCGGCCACGATCTCCACGACGCCGAAGGCCAGCGCGCCGAGGATCAGCAGGCGCAGCCGGGCCGTGCCGCGCCGGGCGGCGAGCAGGGCGCCGGACACGGAACCGACCGCCGCCAGCGTGTTGAACAGGCTGTAGGCGCCCGCGCCCCCGTCGAAGACGTCGTCGGCGAAGGCCGACAGGTAGACGGGGAAGTTGAAGGCGAAGGTGCCGATGAAGCCGACCAGGACGATCGGCCAGATCAGCTCGGGCCGCCCGGCGACATAGCGCAGGCCCTCCCGCAGCTGTCCCTTGCCGCGCGGGGCGCGCTCGACGGCGTGCAGCTCCCGGCCGCGCATCAGCATCAGGCCGGTCAGCGGCGCGATGAACGACAGGCCGTTGAGGAGGAACGCCCAGCCCGTGCCGACGCCGGTGATCAGCACACCCGCGACGGCGGGGCCGACCAGCCGGGCGGACTGGAAGTTCGCGGAGTTCAGGCTGACCGCGTTCTGCAGCTGGCCGGGGCCGACCAGTTCGGAGACGAAGGACTGGCGGGCCGGGTTGTCGACGACGGTCGCGAGGCCGACGGCGAAGGCGGCGAGGTAGACGTGCCAGACCTGGACGTGGCCGGTGAGGGTGAGGGCGGCGAGCGCGATCGCGGTGAGGGCCATCGCGGTCTGGGTGACGAGCAGTGTGGGGCGCTTGCGCAGACGGTCGACGAGGACGCCGCCGTACAGGCCGAACAGCAGCATGGGCAGGAACTGCAGGGCCGTGGTGATGCCGACGGCGGCCGAGGAGCCGGTGAGGCTGAGCACCAGCCAGTCCTGGGCGATGCGCTGCATCCAGGTGCCGGTGTTGGAGACCACCTGGCCGAGGAAGAACAGGCGGTAGTTCCTGATCCTCAGCGAGGAGAACATCGAGTTCTTGGGGGCTGTGGTGTCGGGGGCGGACGCGGTGTCGTGGGGGTCAGGTGCGGGGGCGGAAGCTGCTCCGGTTCCCGAACTCAAAGGGGTCGCCTCCTTGTCACTGCTGCTGCGTGGTCAGACGTGCGCGAGTTTCTCCAGCACGGGGGCGGCGGCGCGGAGTGTCGCCCACTCGTCCTCGTCGAGTTCCTCGACCAGCGAGGCCAGGAACGCGTTCCGCTTGCGGCGGCTCTCCTCGAGCATCGCCTCGGCCCGCTCGGTCTGCGTGACGACCTTCTGGCGCCGGTCGTCCGGGTGCGGCTCCAGCCGGACCAGTCCCTTGGCCTCCAGCAGGGCCACGATGCGGGTCATCGACGGCGGCTGGACGTGTTCCTTGCGGGCGAGCTCGCCCGGGGTGGCCCGCCCGCAGCGGGCCAGGGTGCCGAGCACCGACATCTCGGTGGGGCTGAGCGACTCGTCGACACGCTGGTGCTTGAGCCGACGGGACAGTCGCATCACGGCGGAGCGGAGGGCGTTCACGGCGGCTGCGTCGTCGCCATGGCTGAGGTCCGACATGTTCTTTAGCGTAACTCATTACTCTCGCTAAAGACCACTCGGGGTGCGCATCAGCGCCATGAACCCCGCCACTGTCACATCAGATCACCCATACGAGTGATCCGTACGCGAAACGCCCCACGCCGCACCACAGCGTGCGGCAACGCTCGTGCGCATGGGGACCGACGTGCTCAGCCTGCGGATGGACCACGAACTGCTCGAACGACTCCGGCATCATGCCGCCCAACGCGGCATGAGCGTCCAGGACTATGTCGTCCGGACGCTCATGCGCGATGACTTCGACCAGCGGTTCCGGACCGCCGTCGAGGAGACGGAGAAGTTCTACGGGGTCACCTGAGCCCAGCCCCTTGGCGAGCGCGGTCAGGTCAGGCCCAGCGCCGGCATCAGGTAGTAGAAGGCGAAGACCCCCGCCACCACGTACATCGCCGGCGGGACCTCCCGGCCCCGGCCGGCCGCCAGGCGCAGCACCACGAAGGTGATGAAGCCCATGCCGATGCCGTTGGTGATCGAGTAGGTGAACGGCATCATCACCATCGTCACGAAGGCCGGAATGGCGATCGTGTGGTCCGCCCAGTCGATCTCCTTGACCGAGCCCGCCAGGATCAGGAAGCCCACGGCGAGCAGCGCCGGCGTGGCCGCCTGGGACGGGACCATCGTGGCGACGGGCGTGAGGAACAGCGCCACCGCGAACAGGCCGCCGGTGACGACGTTGGCGAAGCCGGTGCGCGCGCCCTCGCCGACCCCGGCGGTGGACTCCACGAAGGCGGTGGTGGCCGAGGAGGAGCTGGCACCGCCCGCGGCGACCGCGACACCGTCGATGAACAGGACCTTGTTGATGCCGGGCATCTGACCCTGCGCGTCGGTCAGCTTGGCCTCGTCCGAGACGCCCATGATCGTGCCCATCGCGTCGAAGAAGCACGACAGCAGCACGGTGAAGACGAACAGGATGCCGGTCAGCACGCCCACCTTGGCGAACCCGCCGAACAGGCTGACCTCGCCGACGAGGCCGAAGTCGGGGGTGGCCACCGGGTTGCCGGGCCACTTCGGGGTGGTCAGGCCCCAGGAGGGGACGTCCGCCACGGCGTTGATGACCACCGCGACGACCGTCATCGCGACGATCGAGATGAGGATCGCGCCGGGCACCTTGCGCACGATCAGCGCCAGGGTGAGCAGCGCGCCGAGGATGAAGACGAGGACCGGCCAGCCGTTGAGGTGGCCGTCGCCGCCGAGCTGGAGCGGGACGGTGGTCTGGGCGACGTCCGGGATACGGGAGACGAAACCGGAGTCGACCAGGCCGATCAGCATGATGAACAGGCCGATGCCGATGGCGATGGCCTTGCGCAGGCCGTGCGGGACGGCGTTCATCACGCGCTCGCGCAGCCCGGTGGCGACCAGCAGCATCACCACGAAACCGGCCAGCACCACCATGCCCATGGCGTCCGGCCACGACATGCGCGGCGCGAGCTGGAGCGCGACGACCGAGTTCACGCCCAGGCCGGCGGCGAGCGCGATCGGGACGTTGCCGATGACTCCCATGAGGAGCGTGGTGAACGCCGCGGTCAGGGCGGTCGCGGTGACCAGCTGACCGTTGTCGAGCTGGTTGCCGTACATGTCCTTCGCGCTGCCCAGGATGATCGGGTTCAGCACGATGATGTAGGCCATGGCGAAGAAGGTGGCGAAGCCGCCACGGATCTCACGGGACAGGGTGCTGCCGCGCTCGGAGATCCGGAAGTAGCGGTCGAGGCCGGACGCGGCGCCGGACCCCGGCTGATCAGGGGTGGGGGCCTTGGCGGGGGCCGACGTGGACATGCAGGGACCTCATCACCGGCGGGCCTCCCCCGAAACCCTTTGGTGTTTTCTACGAACAGAAGTGGTCAGAGACAAACGGTTTCAGTATGAACATATAGCAGTGACTCCGCTATCTCCGCGCGTAGACCGGTGTGGCCGATGCGACTCACCTCACGCGGCCCGTCCCTCGTAAGCTGTCCGCATGACAGGGCTTTTCTCGGAACCCACCCAGCACGAAGCGCCGGAGCCCCTGGAGGGCCCCGTGGTCGCCACCGTCATCGGCGGCACGATCGTCTGGTTCGCCCTGTTCCTGGCGCAGTTGCCGTTCTACGGCTGGTTCGACGACCACGGTCACACCTGGTGGCTGTGGACCTGCCTGGCCGGCGGCGGGCTCGGCTTCATAGGCATCTGGTACGTCCGCAAGCGCGACGCCGCGATCAAGCGGGCGCAGGCGGATGCCGAAGCGGCACCGCGCCCGGACCAGTCCCCCGCCCCGTCGGCCGACTGACCCCCTCACCCGCCGTGTGCACCACGGCGTACGACCAGGCCCCCACTGCCGTACGGCCGGGGCGGCCACTGACGTACGGCCGGGGCGGCCACTGACGTACGGCCGGGGCGGCCACTGACGTACGGCCGGGGCGGCCACTGACGTAC
>BMUD01000013.1:7068-237659 GCA_014650015.1 Streptomyces griseoloalbus | reverse complement strand
GCCGGACCCGACGCCCGACGAGATCGAGGAGTTCTACCGCACCGGGGTGTGAGTCCCGGTCCGGCCCCGTGGTGGGAGGCCGGCCCGGGACGACTCATCCCCTCCCAATCAAGTGCCCCCGCCCTTCCCCGTCATGGGGGAGGGCGGGGGCACTTTCGTCATGCCCGGGGGCGGTCGGCTACGAAGGAGCCGAAGCCGGGCACCGTGTAGGTCAGGCCGTCCTCGCGTAGCTGCCGCAGCGCCTTCTGCGCGGTCGGCGTGCTGATGCCCAACTCTTCGGACAGGGCAACGACCGAGGGGACCCGACTGTTCGGCGGGTAGGTCCCGGCGCGGATGCGGTCCACGAGGATCGTGTGAGCCTGCCGCCAGCACGGTACCTCCGAGGTCGGGTCGATCATGCGCACAACGCTAGGCAGGGTGATCACTCTCCGCGAGCGGTCAATGCGCTGTATGTAGTGCATGTAGGGCATGTAAGGGGTATGGTCCCGAGCACAAGAAGACCCCCGCGCCGTGCGACCGGCCGGGGGCGTGGCCACCGCTACAAGGGAGCGACGACATGGCAGAGCCTATCCACCCCACCGCTTTGCGGACAGACGACAGCAGCGCGCTGCCGATGCTCCCGCTCCCGCAGGTCCTCGGCCTGACCGACGAGCAGCGCCGCGGCGCCGTCTGCGTCTGGTGCAGCAAGTCGCTCACCGCCGAGACCGCCCGCGACCTCGGCGAGCGCCCCACCCCCGGCGGCACCCGCATCTGGCCCCGCGGCTGCACCCCGTGTATCTGCGCCGAGGCCCGCCGCGTCATCAGCATCCACTCCCGCAGCTGCCGCGCCTGCGGCGCCGGGGAGCGCTGCGCCGACCGGGCCGCCCTGCACGCCCTGGCCCGCGAGGACCGCTGGTGACCCGGCCGAGAAACACCACGGACGACCCGGTACACCTGGGCGTTCCGCTCCCCAGCCCGGACCCTGCGCCCGGATGCGCCGACTGCCAGCGGTTGGCCCGCGAGCGCACCGCCGCCCGGGAGGCTGGCGACTGGACGCGCGTGACCGACTGCAACGTGCAGATACGCCGCTGCGTCCACTGACTCCCGCTCCCGGCCCGCAGTCCGCCGGCCGGACCGGTAGCGGGACCGAGCGGTCCGCCCCCGTACCCCCGTCGGGGACGGGCCGCTCACCCAGACCCCCGCCCCAGGGTCCCCACCCTGGACAGGTCGAGCCCTGGGGCGGGTCAGCAAGGAACCCATCGGGACGAACTGCAAAGGAGCAGCTCATGACCCTCCGCGACACGCTCACCCTGGCCGTCGGTGGCGACGAGGACGACAACGGCGAGCCCAACCCCCCGACGGGCGACTCGGACGACGGCCGCGACTACCAGGACTGACACACCGTAGAGGTGCGGGCCCCGACCGTAGAGTGACCGGGGCCCGCACCAGCACTGAGAGGAAACTCCGATGGCGAGGAACACGGCCGGGTCCGGCAGGCTCACGATCTTCTCGATGCTGCACGACTGGGAGACCGGCTCCCGCTGCGTACTCGCGTACACGACGACGGACGGCGGCCTGACCGCAGTCCTCGGCGTGATCCCCGTCGAAGGCAACCAGTTCGAGCCCGGCGACCTGTTCGCCCTCGCAGGCCGGCACGGCTTCATCGGTGAGTGGAAGGGCGACCACAGACAGCGCTGCGGCTGCTGGCTCGCCTGCATCGGCTCCGGGTCCCGCACCGTACTGAAGCCGGGCACCATCGACGTGCCGAGCACCAGTTGGTCCCTCGACATGGTGCAGGCCGTCGACCTGGACAGCGCCTACTACGGGCACCAGCGAGTGGTGGCGGGCCGGATGACGCTGGCCGACCCGGCACTGACGGAGCAGGCTCACGCGCTGCTCGACCGCCCGCTCGTCACCGCGTAGCCCCCTCATGCCGGCCCCGCTCGTCTGCTCCCCCCCGTGGCGGATGGGCGGGGCTTCCTCACGTCTCACCCCACGAGGTCCCGCAGGGGGACCCCAGTTGCATCCGCGAGGAGCAAGAGATCGTCCAGGCTCGGGACGCGTTGCCCGTACTCCCAGCGGTGGATGGTCCGGTGGTCGCGGCCGATGCGCTCGCCGAGCTGGAGTTGGGTGAGGTTCGCCGCGAGGCGGGCTTGGCGGAGGCGGGCCCCGATCTCCCGGCGGCGGGCTGGCACCCAGTCGGGCATCGGGTCGAGGGGCACCCGCTCACGCTGTAACGATCATGACTCGTTGTCTTTGCCCCCGTGGGCAAATTAAATGATCTTGCTGCCCCAGGGAGGCCAAACACCTTCTCACCTGCGGAAACGCGGGTGACCAGTGCACGGATCTTCGCCTGGACAAGTCACCGGACACCAAGACTCAGTCAAGGCGCAATGCCTCTGAGGTAAAAGCCAGCAGGGCGGTTTACCGTGTACGGCAAGAGGCCCCCGCCGACTCTCTCGGCGGGGGCCTCGTTCCTGTCGGGCCGACCTCCCCGCCGGACACCACACAGGCACGCGAGAGGCGCGTCTCAGGCGCGTGTGGGGGAGTCACGCCTGTCCCTCTCGCTGGATCTACTGTACGTGCGCGGTGCACCGAGTCCAGTACCTCGAACGGGTGAACTAGTCGGCGTGATCGTTTGGCGTTGTGGACGCTATGCGGACTCTGATCATGGAAACGCCCTCCGAGATTGGGTCCCGGAGGGCGTTTGACCTGCTGTGGAGCCTAGGGGAGTCGAACCCCTGACATCTGCCATGCAAAGACAGCGCTCTACCAACTGAGCTAAGGCCCCGGAAGGAAAGCATCCACCTGGGAGAAAGACATCCTGGTGGGCGCCCGAGACCAGAGTACCGGGTCCCCCCGGGGATTCCGCAAAAAGATTGGGGGTCCCCGTGACCGACCACTCTCCGTAAGATGCTCGGCGTGGTTCGCTACAGCGAACCACGGTTCATGGGGAAGCGATGGGGAGACGCAATGGACGCCGCACAGCAGGAAGCCACCGCCAGAGCGCGGGAACTGCAGCGGAATTGGTACGGGGAGCCACTGGGGGCGCTCTTCCGTAAGCTCATAGACGACCTGGGTCTCAACCAGGCTCGTCTCGCGGGGGTACTGGGACTGTCCGCACCGATGCTGTCTCAGCTGATGAGCGGCCAGCGGGCGAAGATCGGGAATCCCGCGGTGGTTCAGCGGGTCCAGCTGCTGCAGGATCTGGCGGGGCAGGTCGCGGACGGCAGTGTCAGCGCGGCCGAGGCGACCGAGCGCATGGAGGAGATCAAGAAGTCACAGGGGGGCTCGGTGCTCAGCAACACCACGCAGACGACGAGCAGTTCGGGAGCGCCCACGGTCAAGCGAGTGGTCCGCGAGATCCAGTCCCTGCTGCGCTCCGTGGCCGCCGCCGGCGACATCATCGAGGCTGCCGACACCCTCGCCCCCACCCACCCCGAACTGGCGGAGTTCCTCCGGGTCTATGGAGCCGGCCGCACCTCCGACGCGGTCACGCACTACCAGTCCCACCAGAGCTGATCCCCCTCCCGCGCGGCCGAAAGGGGGTTCGGCTGCCAGGGACGCGGGGGAGACGGGGGAAGCGGGGGAGACAGGGGGCCGCGGGGGGAGTCGTATCGCTCATAGAGGGGGAGGCACAGGGGGACACCGCAGGGGGAGGAGCGACGCACAGTCATGGGTGAGGTCTTCGCCGGCCGGTACGAACTGGTCGATCCGATCGGACGTGGTGGCGTCGGCGCCGTCTGGCGCGCCTGGGACCACCGCCGCCGCCGTTACGTGGCCGCCAAGGTCCTGCTGCAGAGCGACGCCCACTCGCTGCTGCGTTTCGTCCGCGAGCAGGCCCTGCGGATCGATCACCCCCATGTCCTGGCCCCCACCAGCTGGGCCGCCGACGACGACAAGGTCCTCTTCACCATGGACCTGGTCGCCGGCGGTTCACTCGTTCATCTGGTCGGCGACTACGGTCCCCTGCCGCCGGCCTTCGTCTGCACCCTGCTCGACCAACTGCTGGCGGGGCTCGCCGCGGTGCACGCGGAAGACGTCGTGCACCGCGACGTCAAACCGGCCAACGTGCTCCTGGAGGCCACCGGCACGGGCAGGCCACGGCTGCGCCTGTCCGACTTCGGCATCGCGATGCGAATGGGCGAACCCCGGCTGACCGAGACCAACCTGGTGGTCGGCACACCCGGTTATCTCGCGCCGGAGCAGATGATGGGCTCCGAACCCGACTTCCCCGCCGACCTGTTCGCCGTGGGCCTGGTGGCCCTGTATCTGCTGGAGGGCGCCAAACCGGACGCCAAGGCCCTCATCCAGTACTTCGCCGACCACGGGACACCCGGTGCGCCCCAGGGCATCCCCGAGCCGCTGTGGCAGGTCGTGGCCACACTTCTCCAGCCGGATCCACAAGCGCGGTTCCGCACGGCCACGGGAGCGCGCAAGGCGCTCGCCGCGGCAGCGGAGCTTCTGCCGGCGCCCGGCCCCGACGACGAACTGATCGAAATCTTCGACCAACTGGGACCGCTCCCCCCGGGCTTCGCCGCGGACGGTCCGCTGAAGAGGGCTTCCGGTGTGCGGCCTGGCGGCGTCGGTACGGCCACGGGGGAACACCGCCCGCAGGACGTGCGGGGTCCTCTTACCGAGGCCGGCCAGACGGGCAGCCGAGGGGCGGACGCGGTGCCCGGGACGGCCGGGGGACACGATGCCGTCCCCGTAACCGGTGGCCGGGGCACGGGTGCTGCGAACGCCTCCGCCGACATGAGCGGGGGCTGGGGTCGGGGCGGGGACGGGGGCGTCGGACCCACCGATCCGCGTCAGAGCACCGCCTCCTCCACCCCACCGTCCGCCTCCTCCACCCCACCGTCCGGCTCCTCCCCGCAACCGCCCGGCATGTCGGACACCGGCAGCTTCCATCTGCCGCCGCCCCAGGCCACGATCACCTCCTCCCCCGTGCCCGCGCCGCCGACGCCCGCGCACGCCCCTCGGACACCGGAGCAGGGCCGGCACGTCGCACAGCACCAGCCGGCCAACGCCGCCCCTTACGTCTCCCCCCACGAGCCCACGCATCCGCTGCGCTCCCCCCTGCCACGACCGCCCGCATATCGCGACGCCTCCACTGCTGAATACACCGCCCGGGCCGCGCAGGTTCCGGTGCCGTTCGAGGCAACGTCACGGCACGGATCGTCGCGGCACGGATCCACCCATCGGCCCCACCGCCGACGCAGCCGCCGACCCGGCCCTCCGGCAACGGTGGCCGTCCCTGTTCTGCTCCTGGCCCTGGCCTGCTACGCCGTGGGCTTCTGGGCCCTCACACGCATCTGAACCACCCCGACTGCGGGACACCCCGGCGTCCAGGCCGCCCTTACCTCCGGGACACCCCGACCTCCAGGCCCGCCCTTGCCTCCAGGCCCACCCTTGCCTCCAGGCCCCCTTACCTCCAGGCCGCCCTTGCCTCCGGAGCACCCCGCCCCCGGTAACACCTCGTTCCGCGCGACGACCCCGCCTCCCATACGACGACCACCGCCTACGAGCGGGCCCGCCGACGAGCGACCAGCGTCCACACACCGAGCCCCACCAGCAGTGCGCTCCCGGTGCCGATGCCGCCCACCGCGAGCGCCCGGAACGCGGCGTCGTCGCCCGCGGCCGCGCCCTCGGCCGCCGTCTGACGGTCCTGGCCCGTGACCGTGAAGACGCCCGACGGCACGGGCTCCCCCGCGTACCCGGGCCCGTCCTGTGCCCCACCGCTCAACCGCACCCGCAGGGTCAGCGGCACGGGCCCGTCGCCGAAGGCGTCCGCCACCTCCGCGGAGAGGTGCGCGACGAGGTAGTACGAACCGGCGAACCGCATCGCACCGGCCTGACGGCTGACGGCGTGGCGATTGACGTACGCGACCGGTGGCAGGGGAGCGAGGCTCTCCGCCTTCTGTGCGCCGTCGTAGCCGATGCCCGCGTCCGCGACGTGACCGCGGGCGGGGTTGTAGAGGTCCAGGTCCAGCGCGGCGGCGACGTAGCCGCTGCCGCCCGAGCCTGAGCTGCCCAGTTCGGCGGTGGCGTAGAGCTGACGGCCCCAGTCGACGGGGACCTTGTAGAAGAGTGTCTGCCCGGGGCGGATGTCGTCCCGCCAGACGCCCTGGCCGACGGGGGTGGCCCGGGCGAAGCCCGCTGCGCCCGGGCGCCGCTCGGGCTTGCCCGCGATGGGGCGGGGCGGGGCGGAGTTCCACTCCTGTGGCGCACGCGTCGCACCGGCCTTTTCGAGCGGCGGCTCCGACACCGCGGTGAGTTCCATCTCCCAGGGGTCGGGAGAGGAGCCCTCGCCGTCCGGGTCGACGCGCTCGACGGCCACGTAGTACGTACCGGCCTCCTTGCAGAGGGATTTCCTGGGGGAGATCTCCCGCATGGCCCAGGCGGCGACCGGATGCGGACTGCCGGCGGCACCGAAGCTCGCCGTGTCCACGTCACAGGCGCGGCCTTCGCTGTCCTCCACGGACACCTTGACTCCGTCGATGACGGAGGCGGTGCGGCCGGCCGGAGGGACGGCGGTGGCGGAGGCGTAGACGTTCGTGGTGGCGTCGAGTTCCAGGCGGTAGTAGACCCTCCCGCCGGCCGGAAGTGTGCTCCGGTAGGTCCGGCCGGGCACCAGTTCCACGGCGTCCGCGGTGCTCACGGTCCCGTCTATCCTCCTCGCGTCCTCGGCGAAGGCGTAGGTTCCGAGGGCTCCGGACGCCGACCGGAGGTTTCCGGCGCCCTCGACGGGCCCAGCGGCATCGGCGACGGCGGCCCTGGTGGCGGTCGCGGCGGTCGTCCCGGCGGAGGCGGCGGCAAAGGCACCCGGCGACACGCTCCCCAGCCCCAGCACCACCGCGGACGCAAGCGTCACCACGCCCGCGCGTCCGGCCCCCGAAGCCCCCACGCTCCCAGCCCTCGCGCGCCACCGCGCCGTACACCGCCGTGCCCTCACGCGCCACCCCTCGTCGTCGCCCGGACGTCGCACCGTCGCTCATCCTGCCCCGCGGACAAGGCCCGTCGGCAGGGTCCCGCCACACACAAAACCCCGACCGCGAAGGCGGCCGGGGTCTGTTCAGCGTCGGTTGTCGGTACTCACGAACCCGTGGGCACGGAGTCAGTCGCCTCCGTCCACAGATCCTGCTCGGCGCGATCCGCCTGGATCTGGCGGTACACGAGGAGCCCGCCGATGGCGGCCAGTGCGACCAGGAGAAGCTTCTTCACCGCGCGACCTCGTCTTTCCTTGACGTAGGGGACCTCTGCCGCCCGACTATACACACCGGTCGATACCGATCGGTGACCTGTGTCGGCGCCTCCAACTGCCCTCCGGCACCGCCCGATAGAAGCGGAGTACGGCGATCGGATCGGAGGGTGATCACACCTCCACGGACGGTTACTTAGACCGCTTTTCTCCCGCATCTTCCGCTTTTCGTCCCTCTTGCGACCATTCGAGTGGTGTTCATCTGAACATCCACGCGCCACGGGCGCGGATCCACCACTTCGGGGCCCACATACACATCATGAGGAAAGTACGCAAATCGCCCGACCCGAAAGAGAGGGACCATGGCCCGGAACAAGGTCATGAAGCTGTGGACCGCCGTCGTCACCGCCTTCCTCGCGCTGTGCACGGCGCTCGGACTCATCACCACGGCCACTACGGCCGCCTCCGCCGCCGTACCGCAGAGCGAGCCCGCCCGCAACAGCGAGAGCCACCCGAGTGCGACGGAATCGGCGCCGCTCCCCTGGTCCCTCCTCAGCGCCTTGCCCCCCACGATGAAACAGCGCATCCACGCCGAGGCCCACGGAAAGTCCCCCAGCTGCCGCCACCGACTGCTCCCGGATCCGGCCCCCGAACCGGCGCCCGAGGACTGCTCCGACGGCACCGCGTCCCCGACGGAATCCCAGCCCGCCGACGCACCCCTCCGACGCTGAGCGAGGCCGCAGCCCCCGCCCGTGCCGTCCTCGACTCCCACAAGTCCCGGCGAACTCGCGTACAGCCCCACGGCACGCGCCGGCCCGGCTCGCTCGAAGAGAGCAGCCGGGCCTTCCTCATGCCCGCATCATCCGCTTCTCTGCAGGCACCGCACCCGATGCCGGCAGGCCTTCCCCACGTCCTCCCGGATAAGACCGCCCATGGTCCGGCCTGCTGACGGTGGCGGTGACGGGCCTTCTGCCCCACGTCGGCCACCGACTGTCAGCCGTAAAACGGCGAGGACTCCCAACCGGCCCATGGACGTCCACACCCACGGGGTGGGGGACAGTGAACGGGAGGCTGTGACGGTGTTCGCAGAGCTGCTCGAGGGGCCCCTGATCGGCCGACCTCTGCCGTTCGCCGTCGTTGGTGTCAGCCGGTGGTGTCAAAAGACCCCCGGACCGATGGTCCGGGGGTCTTCTGGCTGGTGGGGCTAACAGGATTTGAACCTGTGGCCTCATCCTTATCAGGGATGCGCTCTAACCAACTGAGCTATAGCCCCGCCGCGCTCTGCGGTGTGTGTCCCGCGCGCTGACTCCTGAAGATTAGCGCACGACGGGGGCAGTCCCAAAATCGGTTGTCGGGGGACCGTCAGCCCAGAGCGCGGAAGGCCGGTGAGCAGCTCACTCGTCCTCGGCCAGCGTCAGCTCGACACCGCCCACGAACCCCGCGGAGAGGTTGTAGATGAACGCGCCGAGCGTCGCGAGGGCCGTCGCCAGGACGACGTCGATGACCGCGATGATCGTCGTGAACATCAGGACGTTGGGCAGTGACAGGAACGACTGGAGGTCGAAGCCGTTCGACTCGTTGGAGCCGGTCGCCTCGGCGATCGTGCCGCCGACCGTCGAGAACACGCCCATGGCGTCCATGACCATCCACAGCACCGCCGAGGCGACGATCGTGCAGATGCCGAGCGCGATGGAGAGCAGGAAGCTGACCTTCATCACCGACCAGGGGTCGGCCTTCGACACACGCAGACGTGCCTTGCGCACGCGCGGTGTGGTGCGCGCCCCCGTACGCGGGCGGCGCACCGCGCCGGTCTGGCCGGCTGCCGTGCCGGCCTGCGCCGGGTAGGCCTGCGGCGGGTGGTACGGGCCCGCCTGTTGCTGCGGCTGCCGTTCCCCCGGCAGCGGTGAGGCCGTATCAGCGGCTGCGCCCTGTTCCGGCGCTGCCTGCTGCGGGCCTCGGGTGTCCGTCACAGTTCCCCCCTGGGATCCATGCCTGTCGGACGAGGACGCGTCCTTGGCGGGCGACTTGATCGCTTTGAGATTCGTCGTGTGCGGATCTGTCGCCCGCGCGGCGGAGCCACGGCCACCGCCGTCCGTTCCCGTGCTGGTACCGGCCGGTCCGGCGCCCGTGGCTCCGCTCACGCTGACTCACTCCTCGTGCTACTCGGCCGAGGGCGCCTCACCCTCGTCCGTGCCGGTGGTCGCGGCCCCGTCGGCGGTCTCGTCCACGGCCACGTCGCCGTCGACTTCCTCCGCCTCGCGTCCAGCCTCGGCGTTACGGGCGATGCCGACCACGGCATCGCGCTTGCCCAGATTGATCAGTTGGACGCCCATGGTGTCACGGCCCGTCTCCCTGATCTCGTTGACTCGCGTACGAATCACACCGCCCGACAGCGTGATGGCGAGGATTTCGTCGGTCTCCTCGACCACCAGCGCGCCGACGAGGGAGCCGCGGTCCTCGACGATCTTGGCGGCCTTGATGCCGAGGCCGCCGCGACCCTGGACGCGGTACTCGTCGACGGCGGTCCGCTTCGCGTACCCGCCGTCTGTGGCAGTGAACACGAACGTACCGGGTCGAACAACATTCATCGAGAGCAGCTCGTCTCCCTCACGGAAACTCATGCCCTTGACGCCCGAGGTCGCGCGGCCCATGGGACGCAGCGTGTCGTCCGTGGCGGTGAACCTGATCGACTGCGCCTTCCTGCTGATCAGCAGCAGATCGTCGTCGGACGAGACGAGTTCGGCTCCGATCAGTTCGTCGTCGGAACCGTCCACCTGCTCGCGCAGGTTGATCGCGATCACACCGCCCGAGCGCGGGGAGTCGTAGTCCTTCAGCGGCGTCTTCTTCACCAGGCCGCCCTTGGTGGCCAGGACCAGGTGCGGGGCCGCCTCGTAGTCGCGGATCGCGAGAATCTGGGCGATGGCCTCGTCCGGCTGGAAGGCCAGCAGGTTCGCCACGTGCTGCCCGCGCGCGTCCCGTCCTGCGTCGGGAAGCTCGTACGCCTTCACGCGGTACACGCGGCCCTTGTTGGTGAAGAACAGCAGCCAGTGGTGCGTGGTGGAGACGAAGAAGTGGTCGACGATGTCGTCTTCCTTCAGCTTCGCCCCCCGTACGCCCTTGCCGCCGCGCTTCTGGGCCCGGTAGTCGTCGGTCTTGGTGCGCTTGATGTAGCCGCCGCGCGTGACCGTGACGACGATGTCCTCCTCGGCGATCAGGTCCTCGATGGACATGTCGCCCTCGTACGGGATCAGCTTGGTCTTGCGGTCGTCACCGAACTTCTCGACGATCGCGGCCAGCTCCTCGCTGACGATGCCGCGCTGGCGGACCGGGGAGGCCAGGATCCCGTTGTACTCGTTGATCTTCGCCTGGAGTTCGTCGTGCTCCTGGACGATCTTCTGCCGCTCCAGGGCGGCCAGTCGGCGCAGCTGCATCTCGAGGATGGCGTTGGCCTGGATCTCGTCGATCTCCAGGAGGCTCATCAGGCCCCCGCGCGCGATCTCGACCGTGTCGCTGCGCCGGATGAGCGCGATGACGTCGTCAATGGCGTCCAGGGCCTTCAGCAGGCCGCGCAGGATGTGCGCCCGCTCCTCGGCCTTGCGCAGCCGGAAGCGCGTACGGCGGACGATGACCTCGATCTGGTGCGTCACCCAGTGCCGGATGAACGCGTCCAGGGAGAGCGTGCGCGGCACGCCGTCGACCAGGGCCAGCATGTTGGCGCCGAAGTTGGTCTGCAGGTCGGTGTGCTTGTACAGGTTGTTCAGGACGACCTTGGCGACCGCGTCCCGCTTCAGCACGATGACCAGGCGCTGACCGGTGCGCGAGGAGGTCTCGTCGCGCACGTCGGCGATGCCGCCGATCTTGCCGTCCTTCACCAGGTCGGCGATCTTCTGCGCGAGGTTGTCGGGGTTGGTCTGGTACGGCAGCTCCGTGACCACCAGGCACTGGCGGTTCTGGATCTCCTCGACCTCGACCACCGCGCGCATGGTGATCGAACCGCGCCCGGTGCGGTACGCCTCCTCGATGCCCCTGCGGCCCACGACGAGCGCGCCGGTCGGGAAGTCGGGGCCCTTGATGCGCTCGATCAGCGCGTCGAGCAGCTCCTCGTGACTGGCTTCGGGGTTCTCCAGGTACCACTGGGCGCCGGCGGCCACCTCACGCAGGTTGTGCGGCGGGATGTTGGTCGCCATACCGACCGCGATACCGGCCGAGCCGTTGATCAGCAGGTTCGGGAAGCGGGCCGGAAGGACGGTCGGCTCCTGGGAGCGGCCGTCGTAGTTGTCCGTGAAGTCGACGGTCTCCTCGTCGATGTCACGGACCATCTCCATCGACAGCGGCGCCATCTTGCACTCGGTGTAGCGCATGGCCGCCGCCGGGTCGTTGCCCGGCGAGCCGAAGTTGCCGTTGGAGTCCACCAGCGGCATCCGCATCGACCACGGCTGCGCGAGGCGGACCAGCGCGTCGTAGATCGAGGAGTCGCCGTGCGGGTGGTAGTTGCCCATGACGTCGCCGACGACGCGGGCGCACTTGTAGAACCCCCGCTCGGGGCGGTAGCCGCCGTCGTACATGGCGTACAGCACACGGCGGTGGACGGGCTTGAGGCCGTCACGGACGTCCGGCAGCGCACGCGAGACGATGACGGACATCGCGTAGTCGAGGTAGGAGCGCTGCATCTCCGTCTCGAGCCCGACGGGCTCGACGCGCAGGGCGAGGCCGTCCTCGTCGGGCTGGACGGGAGTGTTCTCGTCGGTCATTGCTGGTGAAGATCCTTTCTGACGCGGTCAGCTGAGACCGACTCAGATGTCGAGGAAGCGGACGTCCTTGGCGTTGCGCTGGATGAACGCGCGGCGTGCCTCGACGTCCTCGCCCATCAGGACCGAGAACAGGTCGTCGGCCTGGGCGGCGTCGTCCAGGGTGACCTGGCCGAGGACGCGGTGCTCCTGGTCCATCGTGGTGATGCGCAGCTCCTCGGCGTTCATCTCACCGAGGCCCTTGAAGCGCTGGACGGAGTCCTCCCGGATGCGCTTGCCGGCCTGGCGGCCCATCTCGATCAGCGCGTCGCGCTCGCGGTCGGAGTACGCGTACTCGAAGTCGTCCCGGCCCCACTTGATCTTGTAGAGCGGCGGACGGGAGAGGTACACGTGCCCGGCCTCGACCAGCGGCCGCATGAAGCGGAACAGGAACGTCAGCAGCAGGGTGTTGATGTGCTGGCCGTCGACGTCGGCGTCCGCCATCAGGATGATCTTGTGATAGCGGAGCCTCTCGATGTCGAAGTCCTCGTGCACGCCCGTGCCGAACGCGGAGATCATCGCCTGGATCTCCTGGTTCTGCAGGATCCGGTCGATGCGCGCCTTCTCGACGTTGAGGATCTTGCCGCGGATCGGGAGGATCGCCTGGTACTGCGGGTTGCGGCCGGACTTGGCCGAACCGCCGGCGGAGTCACCCTCGACGATGAAGATCTCGCACTTGGTGGGGTCGTTCGACTGGCAGTCGGACAGCTTGCCCGGCAGAGAAGCCGACTCCAGCAGGCCCTTGCGACGCGTCAGGTCGCGCGCCTTGCGGGCCGCCACCCGCGCGGTGGCCGCCGCGATGCCCTTGCGGATGATGTCCGCGGCCTCGTTCGGGTTGCGGTCCAGCCAGTCGTTGAGGTGCTCGTAGACGACCTTCTGGACGAAGGTCTTCACCTCGGTGTTGCCCAGCTTGGTCTTGGTCTGGCCCTCGAACTGGGGCTCGCCCAGCTTGACCGAGATGATCGCGGTCAGACCCTCGCGGATGTCGTCGCCCGTGAGGTTGTCGTCCTTCTCGCGCAGCAGCCTCTTGTCCCGCGCGTACTTGTTGATGAGCGAGGTCAGCGCCGCGCGGAAGCCCTCTTCGTGCGTACCGCCCTCGTGGGTGTGGATGATGTTGGCGAAGGAGTACACACCCTCGGTGTAGCCGCCGTTCCACTGCATGGCGACCTCGAGGGACAGATGCCTGTCCTTGTCCTCGGCCTCCAGGTCGATCACGGTGGGGTGCACCAGGTCTCCCTTGCGGGAGTTGAGGTACTTCACGAAGTCGACGATGCCGCCCTCGTAGTGGTACGAGACGCTCTTGACCTCATGCTTCTCGTCCTCCCCCGCCTCGTCCGCGCCGGCGGTGGCCTTCGCCGACTCACGCTCGTCGGTGAGGTTGATCTTCAGGCCCTTGTTGAGGAAGGCCATCTCCTGGAAGCGCCGGGAGAGCGTCTCGAAGGAGTAGTCGGTGGTCTCGAAGATGTCGCCGTCGGCCCAGAAGGTGACCGACGTGCCGGTCTCCTCGGTGGCCTCGTGCCGAGCGAGCGGTGCCGTGGGGACGCCCAGCTTGTACTCCTGCGTCCAGCGGTAGCCGTCGGTCCTGACCTCCACCGCGACCCTCGTGGAGAGGGCGTTGACGACGGAGACACCCACGCCGTGCAGACCACCGGAGACCGCGTAACCGCCGCCGCCGAACTTGCCACCCGCGTGCAGCACGGTCAGCACGACCTCGACGGCGGGCTTGCCCTCGGAGGGGACGATGCCCACCGGGATGCCACGGCCGTTGTCGACGACCCGGACGCCGCCGTCGGCGAGGATCGTCACGTCGATCGTGTCCGCGTGACCGGCCAGCGCCTCGTCGACGGAGTTGTCGACGACCTCCTGCACCAGGTGGTGCAGTCCTCGCTCACCGGTCGAACCGATGTACATACCGGGTCGCTTGCGGACCGCGTCCAGACCCTCGAGGACGGTGATGGCACTGGCGTCGTACGAGGCGGTGACCTCGCTGCCCGAGGTGATCGCCTCGCTGTTCACGCCGGTGTCGGTGGACGGGATGTTCTCGTTGGGGTTGCCGGAATCGGCCACGAAGCGCCCTTTCTGGCACACCACGAACCGGGCTCGTCGGCAGGTTGCCGGAGCGGCTGCGGCATGTTGCGTTGGTAAGCCTTGATCAGCGTTGCTCAGCTTTTCCCGGACGGTCCCCACGGTCGGGGCGGGATTGTCTTCCAGTCTACCGGTAGCGCCGACATCGATGGGGGTTTGCGGGCACCTGAGTCCGCATGTGCCGCCCTCAACCGGTCTCGTCCGACTCCCGATATGCGGATGGGGGCTCCAAGAGCCCCACGAGGGCACTCAGCGCTTCCAGCCGTCAACCCTTGGCTACTTAAGAGTCAGGTCGCGATACGCGACCGCGTACGGGCGTACGACGAAACGGTCACCGGGGGTCCGAACCCACCGCTGAGGAGCAGTGATGTGATGTCAGTCACGTGTGGTGGAAGGGCCGGAAAAGGGCCACCGGTCACCCGTACGTGTCACCGGGCCCGGTGCTTCCGGGGGCGCGCAAGGGCCCGAAGCGACGGGCGGGACCACTGGGGCCGACGACCTTGATCAGCAGCACGGTGCCGTGGCCGAGGTCCTCGTTGAGGCGCGCGACCAGGGTCGGCGCGAGCAGCCGCAGATTGGTCGCCCAGGCCGTGGAGTCGCAGCGCACGACCAGCACCCGCTCGTCCTCGTCGTAGCGCTCCGGCTCGCAGTGCTTGGCCACGTCCTCGCCGACGATCTCCGGCCAGCGCCCCATCACCCCGCCCACCGCGGCCGGAGCCTCCCAGCCGCGCTCGGTGAGCAGCCGGTTGATCGCCGCGCCGAGAGCCATCGGGTCGCGGCGGTCGGCGCGCGCGCCGGAGCGCAGGCCGCCGCGCCGGGCCTGCTTCTTCTGCTGTGCCGCGTCGCCACGCGCGCGTGCCGCCTCCCTGGCCGCGCGCAACGCCACGCGCGCGAGATCGACACCGGAGGGCTCGGGGGCCTTCACGCCGTCACTCGTGGGCGCGCCGGGCTCGCTCATACGCGTTCCACCGTCCCCCCGGCCACCGCGAACCGGGCTCCGGCCAGCACATGGGGTACGTCGTCGTCGACGGCCGCGGTCACCAGGACCTGCTCCCCGGGCGCGACCAGCTCGGCCAGCCGCTCACGCCGGCGCGTGTCCAGCTCGGCGAACACGTCGTCGAGCACCAGCACCGGCTCGTTGCCCTCGGCGCGCAGCAGGTCGTACGAGGCCAGGCGCAGCGCCAGCGCGTAGGACCAGGACTCGCCGTGCGAGGCGTAGCCCTTGGCGGGCAGCTGGCCCAGCTTGAGGAGCAGGTCGTCGCGGTGCGGGCCGACCAGGGTGACGCCCCGCTCGATCTCCTGCTTGCGGGCCTCGGCGAGCGCGGCCATCAGCTGCTCGTACAGGTCCTCGCGCGTGTGGGCCTCGCCGGGCGCGGACGGCCGGTACTCCAGGGCGACCGGTCCGCCGCCGGGCGCGAGCTGCTCGTACGCCTTGTCGGCCAGCGGCTGGATCGCGGCGATGAGGTCCAGCCGCTGCGCCAGGAGCTCGGCGCCCGCCCGCGCGAGGTGCTGGTCCCAGACGTCGAGGGTGGAGAGGTCCAGGGTGCGCCCGCCGTGCCGGCGGGCCAGTGCGGCCGACTTCAGCAGGGTGTTGCGCTGCTTGAGCACCCGGTCGTAGTCGGAGCGGACGCCTGCCATGCGCGGGGAACGTGCGGTGATCAGCTCGTCCAGGAAGCGGCGCCGCTCGCCGGGGTCGCCCTTGACCAGGGACAGGTCCTCGGGAGCGAACAGCACGGTCCGTACGATCCCCAGCACATCCCGGGGCTTGACCTGCGAGGACCTGTTGATACGGGCGCGGTTGGCGCGGCCCGGGTTCAGCTCCAGCTCGATCAGTTGCTGCCGCTCGCCCTGGCGGACCTGCGCCCGGATGATCGCGCGGTCGGCTCCCATGCGGACCAGGGGCGCGTCGGAGGAGACACGGTGGCTGCCGAGGGTGGCGAGGTAGCCGACCGCCTCGACGAGGTTCGTCTTGCCCTGTCCGTTGGGCCCGACGAAGGCCGTAACCCCCGGGTCGAGCGGTACCTCGACCCGGGGGTAGGAGCGGAAGTCGGCCAGCGACAGATGCGTGACGTGCATGGTCGTTTCGCCGACCTCCCGCGGCGTAGTGGACCGCCCCGCGGTCCTGTGGATGCGTGGCGATGCCCTGTGGATTACTTCTTCTCGACCGCGTGGCCGCCGAACTGGTTGCGCAGCGCCGCGATCATCTTCATCTGCGGCGAGTCCTCCTGCCGCGAGGCGAACCGCGCGAACAGCGATGCGGTGATCGCCGGCAGCGGGACCGCGTTGTCGATGGCGGCCTCCACAGTCCAGCGTCCCTCACCGGAGTCCTGTGCATAACCCCGGAGCCCGTCCAGGTGCTCGTCCTCGTCGAGGGCGTTGACCGCGAGGTCGAGCAGCCAGGAGCGGATGACGGTGCCCTCCTGCCAGGAGCGGAACACCTCCCGGACGTCGGTCACCGAGTCGACCTTCTCGAGGAGCTCCCAGCCCTCGGCGTAGGCCTGCATCATGGCGTACTCGATGCCGTTGTGGACCATCTTCGCGAAGTGCCCGGCGCCGACCTTGCCGGCGTGCACCGCGCCGAAGTCGCCCTCCGGCTTGAGGGCGTCGAAGATCGGCTGCACCTTGGCGACGTTCTCCTTGTCACCGCCGTACATCAGCGCGTAGCCGTTCTCCAGGCCCCAGACGCCGCCGGAGACGCCGCAGTCGACGAAGCCGATGCCCTGGGCCGCCAGCTCCTCGGCGTGCTTCTCGTCGTCCGTCCAGCGGGAGTTGCCGCCGTCCACGACGACGTCACCCGGCTCGAGCAGCTCGGCGAGCTCGTCGATGGTGGTCTGGGTGGGCTCGCCTGCCGGAACCATCACCCAGACCACGCGCGGGCCGCTGAGCTTGCCCACAAGCTCCTGCAGGCTGTGGACATCGGCGAGGTCCGGGTTGCGGTCGTATCCGAGGACGGTGTGACCTGCGCGGCGGATCCGCTCGCGCATGTTGCCGCCCATCTTGCCGAGGCCGACGAGACCGAGCTCCATCAGTTGTGTTCCTTAGGTATGCGACGTGGCGTGACGGCACTTTCGTACCGGCGTCCGAGCCTAAACCCGGACGCCCGCGCACATCTGTGGGCATACGCGCTCATGCGCACGCCCTCACCTGCGGCTTTGCTCGGGCAGGTGCTCAGCCGCTGAGCCGGACCGGCATGATCAGGTACTTGTAGGCCTCGTTCGCCTCCGCGTCCACCGCCGGACGGCCGCTGAGCAGCGCGGGCTTGGTGGACGTGGTGAAGGACAGCTGGGCCACCGGGGAGTCGATGGCGCTCAGGCCGTCCAGCAGGAACGTCGGGTTGAAGGCGATCGAGATGTCGTCGCCCTCCAGCTGGGCGTCGACCCTCTCCACAGCCTGTGCATCGTCGCTGGAACCGGCTTCCAGGATGAGCACGCCCTGCTCGAAGCTCAGCCGCACCGGGGTGTTCCGCTCGGCGACCAGGGCCACGCGCTTGACGGCCTCCACGAAGGGTGCGGTCTCGATCACGGCGACGCTGTTGAACTCGGTCGGGAACAGTGTGCGGTACTTCGGGAGGTCGCCCTCCAGCAGCCGCGTGGTGGTGCGGCGGCCGGCGCCCTCGAAGCCGATCAGGCCCTCGCCCGCACCGGAGCCGGACAGCGCCAGGATCACCTGGTCCCCACTGGTCAGCGCCTTGGCGGTGTCCTGGAGCGTCTTGGCGGGCACCAGGGCGACCGCGGAGACCTCCGGGTTCTCCGGCTTCCACAGGAACTCGCGGACCGCGAAGCGGTAGCGGTCCGTGGAGGCCAGCGTGACGGTGTCGCCCTCGATCTCGATGCGCACGCCGGTGAGCACGGGCAGCGTGTCGTCCCGGCCGGCCGCGATGGCGACCTGCTGCACGGCGGAGGCGAAGACATCGCCGGGAACCGTGCCCGTCGCGTTCGGCATCTGCGGCAGGGCCGGGTACTCCTCCACGGGCAGGGTGTGGAGGGTGAACCGCGAGGAACCGCACACCACCGTCGCCCGTACACCGTCGGTGGAGATCTCCACCGGCCGGTTGGGGAGGGCGCGGGAGATGTCGGCCAGCAGGCGGCCGGAGACCAGGACCGTGCCCTCCTCCTCGACCTCCGCCTCCACCGAGACCCGCGCGGAGACCTCGTAGTCGAAGCTGGACAGGCTCAGCTGGCCGTCCTCGGCCTTCAGCAGCAGGCCGGCGAGGACAGGGGCCGGCGGACGGGCCGGGAGGCTGCGCGCCGCCCAGGCCACTGCCTCCGCGAGTACGTCGCGTTCCACCCGGATCTTCACTGTTGCCGCCTCCTGCTGTTGCCGGCGCTTCTCGCCCTGCCTGGCTTTCGTCGTCTGACTCGGTGTCGTCGGCCCCTGCGAGGGGAAGGACTCCGGGGACCAGTCTGACGCACCGCACTGACAGTAGGTGCCCCTCGGGGTCAAGTCGTGATGAGTGGCAGTCGGGGTCGAGACACCGAGTTGTGCACAGGGCCCCCTTCGAAACGGATTCCTCACTCTCTCTAGTCGGGAGTAGTAGTAGGGCCTGTGGATACCGTGGATAACCTCGTTTTCCCAGCTCAGCGCCGTGATTTTGTCCACCGGCCCTGTGGGCGGAGGCAGTGGACAACCAGGCGTATCTGTGGAGAACAGAAAGTTCTGCACACCCCGTGCACAGGTTGGGGCGAGTTCTCCCCAGCTCCGTCCCCAGCTTTGGAGGTCTTTCCCACAGCCCCCTTCGGCAACGTGATGTGACGCCTTTCACTCGCCCCGGTGAGGGAGCGCGTCGCGTTGCCGAACAGTGGACAGCCATGTGGAGAAGCGGGTGACCGCTGGGGACAACCGGCCCCTGCCTGTGGGTTGCCCGTGGACAACTTGGTGCACAGGCTGTGGATCACCGCTTTGTCCACAGTCTGTGGAGATCCTTCGTCCACGAATCCACAACCGGTTGACCTGCCCCGATGGTTCCTCAACAGGTTGAGCTGTGGACAGGATCGGGACAACTTCGCGGTCCCCAGCGTGTGGACGGGAAAAAGTCGCCCAATCTGTGGAGGGCGGCCGTAACCCGGCCTCGAAATCGAACAGCGGAGAGTGGCGCGGTGGACGGCGGCGGACGTCCGCGGGCGGCGAGGGGACCGCGGTCGGGTGTGACGCGCTGCGACGGACGGCGGCGCGGCGGGCCGGGCGGCCCGGTGGCGGGCCGTGGATGCCGGGTGCGGGCCGGGAAGGCAACCGACGGGGTGGACGCGGTCGGCGGGCCGTGGAGGCGGTCGGCGGGCTGAGGAATCAGCCCGCCGGGAGCGGGCGGGAGGCGCCGGGAGCGGGCGGGAGCACGAAGAAGGGCGCCCCCGGAACGATCCGGAGGCGCCCTCGACAACGAGGTCGGTGGGCCCTCAGCCGGCCTTGATGCGGTTGGTGAGCTCGGTGACCTGGTTGTAGATGGAGCGCCGTTCGGCCATCAGATTGCGGATCTTCCGGTCCGCGTGCATCACCGTCGTGTGGTCGCGTCCGCCGAACAGCGCGCCGATCTTCGGCAGTGACAGGTCCGTCAGCTCCCGGCACAGGTACATGGCGATCTGCCGCGCCGTCACCAGCGCGCGTCCGCGCGAGGTGCCGCACAGATCCTCGACCGTGAGCCCGAAGTAGTCGGCGGTCGCGCTCATGATGGCCGTCGAGGTGATCTCCGGGGCCGAGTCGTCGCCCCCGGGCATCAGATCCTTCAGGACGATCTCCGTCAGCCCCAGGTCCACCGGCTGCCGGTTGAGCGAGGCGAACGCCGTCACCCGGATCAGCGCGCCCTCCAGCTCACGGATGTTGCGCGAGATCCGGGAGGCGATGAACTCCAGTACCTCCGGCGGGGCGTTGAGCTGTTCCTGGACCGCCTTCTTGCGCAGGATCGCGATGCGCGTCTCCAGCTCCGGCGGCTGGACGTCGGTGATCAGGCCCCACTCGAAACGGTTCCGCAGTCGGTCCTCCAGCGTGACCAGCTGCTTGGGCGGCCGGTCGCTGGAGAGCACGATCTGCTTGTTGGCGTTGTGGAGCGTGTTGAAGGTGTGGAAGAACTCCTCCTGCGTCGACTCCTTGTCCGCCAGGAACTGGATGTCGTCGACGAGCAGGATGTCCATCTCGCGGTACCGCTTGCGGAAGCTGTCGCCCTTGCCGTCGCGGATGGAGTTGATGAACTCGTTGGTGAACTCCTCCGAGCTCACGTACCGCACGCGGGTGCCGGGGTAGAGGCTCCGTGCGTAGTGTCCGATCGCGTGCAGCAGGTGCGTCTTGCCGAGTCCGGACTCCCCGTAGATGAACAGGGGGTTGTACGCCTTGGCCGGCGCCTCGGCGACGGCGACCGCGGCCGCGTGCGCGAAGCGGTTGGACGCACCGATGACGAAGGTGTCGAAGAGGTACTTCGGGTTCAGCCGCGCGGTGGGTTCACCGGGGCCGGTCGCCGGCGCGGGCTGCGCGGCCAGCGGGCCGGGCGCGCCGCTGGTGGGCAGGTTCGGGCCCACCGGGCCGCCGCGGTGGACGTGCCCGGAGCCTGACGGCGGTTCGGGCAGCTCGCGGCGCCTGGGCTCGCGCTGGTCGTAGTCGCCCCGTGAGGTGTCGTAGTCGGAGCGCTGCTGGTCGTAGTGCGGTCGCTCCATCGGCTGCGGGCGGTAGTCCTGCGAGGGTGCACCGCCGTAGCCGTCCTGGGCGCCGTACGAGTTCTGCGAGCCGTAGGCGTCCTGCGACGGTGAGGCGTACGGGTCCCGCTCCGGGAAGCCGAGGCGCTGCTGCTGCCAGCCGTAGTCGTCCTGCGCCGGCCGCGGCCAGGCACCGGGCTCCGGGCGCTGGTACTCCGACGGGTAGGCGGGACGGGCCGTGGGGAGCTGGTCGCCGCCCGGACCCGGCTGCTGATCGGCGCGGCGACGGCCGTAGCCGTCGTACCCCTCGTAGGCGTCGCGCTCCGGCCGCTCCGGCCTGTCCTGCCGTTCGTGCCGGCCCTGCCTGTCCTGCTGCTCGAGGTGGTCCGAGCGGCCGGGGCGGTCCTGGCGGACGGCCGGAAGCTCCGGCTCCTCGTAACGCGGCTGGGGCCGGGGTGCCGGTGGGGCCGCGGGCTCGCCGACGGTGTCGTCGACGGTGATCGCGATCCGGATCGGACGGCCGCACTCACGGCTCAGGCTCTCGCTGACCACGGGGGCGAGGCGGCCCTCGAGCACACCCTTCGCGAACTCGTTCGGCACGGCGAGCAGGGCGGTGTCGGCGACCAGGGCCAGCGGCTGGCAGCGCCGGATCCAGTGTTCGTCCTTGCCCTCGACCCCCTGACCGCGGCCCTCTCCGAGTAGCTGCTCCAATACGCGTGGCCACACTGCGGCAAGATCGGCAGGTACGTCAGCCACAGGGCACGCTCTCTCACAGGTCCCTCGATCGTGTGATGCGAAGGACGGGTCGGGATGTAGATCGGGTGGTGGAGGGTCAAGGGAACGAATCGGAGTCCAGTCACGGTAGTCAGGGCGGCCGGTACGGTTCAAGTCGTTGTCCCCAGGCTGTGGACAAGGTCTCCCGGCGACCGCTGGTTTGACCGAATGGCGCAGCCGCGCGTACCGTAACCAGGTCGAGTTGTCGATGGCTGCTGCCGCCTGCCTCCGATGGGCACAGATCGCGCAAGGTGATCGGTCAGCGGTGCACTGGGGCGTAACGCGAGCTACTCGTGGGCGCACGGTGACAGCCAGGACGGCACCCCGCAAACACCGATTTCTTCTGGAGCCCCCGAGTGAGCAAGCGCACCTTCCAGCCGAACAACCGTCGTCGCGCCAAGACCCACGGCTTCCGGCTGCGTATGCGCACCCGTGCCGGCCGCGCGATTCTCGCGTCCCGCCGTAGCAAGGGTCGCGCCCGTCTGTCCGCCTGATACCGGTCAGGTCATGACGTCGTGCTGCCCACCGAGAACCGGCTGAGGCGGCGCGAGGATTTCGCGACCGCGGTACGACGAGGGCGCCGGGCCGGGCGCCAGCATCTCGTCGTCCACCTTCGAAGCGGTGCCACGGACCCGCATGCGCCTGGGGAGAGCGCTCCCCCGTCGCGTGCGGGTTTCGTCGTGAGCAAGGCCGTGGGAGGCGCGGTGGTGCGCAACAAGGTGAAGCGCAGGCTTCGCCATCTGATGCGCGAGCGAGTCGACCAGCTGCCCCCCGGTAGCCTGGTAGTCGTACGAGCGCTGCCCGGAGCGGGCGACGCCGACCATGTACAGCTGGCCCGAGACCTGGACGCCGCCCTGCAGCGGCTCCTGGGAGGGGGCGCGCGATGAAGTACCCGCTGCTGGCTCTGATCAAGCTCTACCAGTGGACGATCAGTCCACTGCTGGGGCCGGTGTGCAAGTACTACCCGTCGTGCTCCCACTACGGCTACACGGCCATCGACCGGCACGGTGCCGTCAAGGGCACAGCACTCACGGCCTGGCGCATCCTGCGGTGCAATCCGTGGTCGCTGGGCGGTGTGGACCATGTCCCGCCGCGTAAGCGTCCCCGGTGGCACGAAATGCTGCGTAACGCCTGGCGTGCACGCAAGGGCGGGACCATTGCCGCCGAACCGGCCACCGAAGGACAGACTCCTCCCACAAGTCCGACGAGTCCTTCGAGCCCGGCCGCAGAGACCTCGCCCCATGCCCAAGGAGCATGATTAGTGGACACGATTGCCAGCCTCTTCAGCTTCATCACGACACCTGTCTCCTGGGTCATCGTCCAGTTCCACAGCGTGTACGGCGCCCTCTTCGGCCCTGACACCGGATGGGCCTGGGGCCTGTCCATCGTGTCCCTGGTGATCCTGATCCGTATCTGCCTGATCCCGCTCTTCGTGAAGCAGATCAAGGCGACGCGCGCGATGCAGACGCTCCAGCCGGAGATGAAGAAGATCCAGGAGCGCTACAAGAACGACCGGCAGCGCCAGTCCGAAGAGATGATGAAGCTGTACAAGGAGACGGGTACCAACCCGCTTTCCTCGTGCCTTCCCATCCTGGCGCAGTCGCCGTTCTTCTTCGCCCTCTACCACGTGCTCAACAGCATCGCGTCGAACGACACCATCGGTGTGATCAACGACCGGCTGCTGGAAAGCGCGCAGAAGGCGCACATCTTCGGTGCCCCGCTCGCGGCGAAGTTCACGGACAGCGCGGACAAGGTCGAGGCGCTCAATTCCTCGCTGACCGATGTCCGCGTCGTCACGGCGATCATGATCGTCCTGATGTCGCTGTCGCAGTTCTACACGCAGCGCCAGCTCATGACGAAGAACGTCGACACCACGGTGAAGACGCCGTTCATGCAGCAGCAGAAGATGCTGATGTACGTCTTCCCCGTCATCTTCGCCGTGTTCGGTATCAACTTCCCGGTCGGTGTCCTCGTCTACTGGCTGACCACCAACGTGTGGACCATGGGCCAGCAGATGTACGTCATCCACAACAACCCCACGCCGGGTTCCAAGGCCCAGGCCGCGTACCTGGAGCGCCTCTCCAAGCACGTCACCCGGCACGGCAAGACCCGCAACCGTCGTGAGCGCGCCATCGTCAAGGCGATCGTCGCCAAGGGACGGGACCGCAACGAGTACGAGCGCAAGTTCATCAACGGCCTGAGCAAGGCGGGACTCGCGGCTCAGACCGACGGCATGGTGATCAAGAGCGAGAGCACCGTCGCCGCGCAGGCCGAGGACGGCACGCCGACCACCACCGGGGCATCCGCTCCCAAGCGTCAGCAGCCCAAGCGGCAGAGCAAGTCCCAGCGCCAGTCCGGTACGGCCAAGGCCGCAGGGGAGCCCACCTCGCTGACCAAGTCCGACGAGCCTGAGGACGACACCAAGCCCGCTGCCGCTGCCAAGAAGGGCAACGCCAAGCCCGCCGGCAGCACCCGCAGCAAGGCCCAGTCCGGACAGCGCAAGGGCCCGCAGCGGCCCAAGTCCCCGTCCAAGAAGTAAGAAGGAGTCCATCCCGTGACGGAAGGCACCACCGCCGCCGCTGCCGAGGGCGCAGACACCCTGACCCGCCTGGAGCAGGAGGGCGAGATCGCGGCGGACTATCTGGAGGGTCTGCTCGACATCGCCGACCTCGACGGTGACATCGACATGGACGTCGAGGCCGACCGCGCCTCCGTCTCGATCATCAGCGACACGGGCGGCCGTGACCTGCAGAAGCTGGTCGGCCGTGACGGTGAGGTGCTGGAGGCGCTCCAGGAGCTCACGAGGCTGGCCGTGCACCGGGAGACCGGGGACCGCAGCCGGCTGATGCTCGACATCGCCGAATACCGCGCCCAGAAGCGGACCGAGCTGTCCGAGCTGGGTGCGAAGGCCGCCGCTGAGGCCAAGAGCAGCGGCAAGCCCGTGAACCTCGACCCGATGACGCCGTTCGAGCGCAAGGTCGTGCACGACGCGGTCAAGGCTGCCGGCTTGCGCAGCGAGTCCGAGGGCGAGGAGCCGCAGCGCTTCGTCGTCGTGCTTCCCGCCTGATCGGCTCTACGTTCCACCGGCCCCGTCTGTTGCGCAGACGGGGCCGAACTTTGTCAGCCTGATAGTTCTGGTTCTGGTGTCGGCATCCCGTGTCGGCACGGTACGGAAGGACGGTCCCACGTGACGGAGGCAGCGGAGCTTCCCCCCGCGCCCGAGCAGGCCCGCGAGGTGTTCGGTGATCGCTTCGACGACGCGGTCCGGTACGCGGAACTGCTCGCCGAGGCGGGAGTGCAGCGCGGTCTGATCGGTCCGCGTGAGGTGCCCCGCCTGTGGGAGCGGCATCTGCTGAACTGTGCGGTGCTCTCCGAGGTCGTTCCGGAGGGCGTGACGGTGTGCGATGTCGGTTCGGGCGCTGGTCTGCCGGGCATTCCCCTGGCGCTGGTTCGAGAGGACCTCAAGATCACACTGTTGGAGCCGCTGCTTCGGCGCACCAACTTCCTGACCGAGGTCGTGGAGCTGCTCGGCCTGGACCACGTGACGGTCGTGCGTGGCCGTGCCGAGGAGGTCATGGGGAAGCTGCCTCCGGTGCATGTGGTGACCGCGCGCGCCGTGGCACCGCTCGACCGTCTCGCCACGTGGGGCATTCCTCTCCTGCGGCCGTACGGGGAGATGCTTGCGCTCAAGGGCGACACCGCCGAGGAGGAGCTGAAGAGCGCGGGCACGGCGTTGAGCAAGCTCGGAGCCGTGGCGACGTCGATCGTGCATGTGGGCGACGGTGTCGTGGACCCGATGTCCACGGTGGTGCGGGTCGAGGTCGGAGAGAGCCCGGGAGGTGTGCGGTTCGCGGCGAAGCGCTCGAAGGCCGCACGTACGGGACGGGCTCGGCGCCGACGCGGATAGTGGGCGATCCTGGTCCGAGAGTACGCAGTCCGATGGAGCAGGGTCTGTCCTGAGGGCCAGACGTACTCCACACAAGCTGCCAAACCCATGCATGTCGGAGTGTCGCGGCAGTGCCGCCTCGGCTGCTGTGCATCGTGTTTCACGTGAAACGTCGCTCACTGCTGCACGGCATCATCAGTCGGGGCCGCGCTGCGGCCGAACCCCGTGACCGGAAGCCTCTTGGTTCGCTCGGAGGGGCTCCTGTTCCCGACGAGACACCGGCCTCCTCAGGGGGCACGGAGTTGTCCACAGAGGTGGATTTCTCCACAGAACGTCAGGCCTCACTGGTTCACGACCCCGAAGGCATGGGAGGCTCTGTTCATTGCGAGCCTGAAGTCGAGGAGAGTGAATCCTTGCGGTCCGACGCCAACATCGCGGGACCGATGACCGATCCGGTCCCCGGTCCCCGTACCGAATCGACGGGGGCGGATGTTTCACGTGAAACACCACCTCCGATGGACGACACTCCCATCGGTCGTGCTGCCCAACTGGCGGTGGAGGCTCTAGGGCGAGCCGGTGAGGGCCTGCCGCGGCCCGAGCAGACCCGCGTCATCGTGGTCGCCAACCAGAAGGGCGGCGTCGGCAAGACGACGACCACCGTCAACCTTGCCGCGTCCCTGGCTCTGCACGGTGCCCGTGTCCTGGTGATCGACCTCGATCCCCAGGGCAATGCGTCCACGGCCCTGGGTATCGATCATCATGCCGAAGTTCCCTCCATCTATGACGTGCTGGTGGAGAGCAGGCCGCTGGCCGAGGTGGTCCAGCCGGTCCCCGACGTCGAGGGACTCTTCTGCGCACCCGCCACCATCGACCTCGCCGGTGCGGAGATCGAGCTCGTGTCCCTGGTGGCGCGGGAAAGCCGACTGCAGCGGGCGATCCAGGCTTACGAGCAGCCGTTGGATTACATCCTGATCGACTGCCCGCCCTCGCTCGGCCTGCTGACGGTCAACGCCTTGGTGGCCGGCCAGGAGGTTCTGATCCCGATCCAGTGCGAGTATTACGCGCTGGAGGGACTGGGACAGCTACTGCGCAACGTCGACCTGGTGCGAGGCCACCTCAACCCCGCCTTGCATGTATCGACGATCCTGCTCACCATGTACGACGGCCGGACGCGGCTCGCGTCACAGGTCGCGGACGAGGTGCGCACCCACTTCGGCGAAGAGGTACTCCGGACGAGCATTCCCCGCTCGGTCCGTATCTCGGAGGCGCCGAGCTATGGGCAGACGGTGCTGACTTACGATCCTGGATCGAGCGGTGCCCTCTCCTATCTCGAGGCGGCACGAGAGATTGCGCTGAGAGGCGTCGGCGTCAGCTACGACGCATCGCAGGCGCACATCGGCGCACAGAAGAATGATCCGACCATGGTGGAGGGCGTCCAGTGAGCGATCGACGGAGGGGGCTGGGCCGTGGTCTCGGTGCACTGATCCCTGCTGCCCCGACAGAGAAAACGGTGCCGCCGACCGCGGTGGGAGGCACGGCTTCCACGTCCCCTGCGGCGGTTCCGTTGCTGCCGAACGAGCGTGGGGTGGCTGCCGCGAAGGTGGCCACGCTGCCCTCTGTTTCACGTGAAACAGAGGAGCCCTCGGCGATGGGGGCTGCGGCGATGCCCGCGCCCCCCATGGGCGCTCACTTCGCTGAAATCCCCCTTGATGCCATCACGCCGAACCCCCGGCAGCCCCGTGAGGTCTTTGACGAGGACGCGCTGTCCGAGCTCATCACCTCCATCAAGGAGGTGGGTCTCCTTCAGCCAGTCGTCGTACGGCAGGTGGGACCCGCGCGCTATGAACTCATCATGGGCGAGCGCCGCTGGCGAGCCTGCCATGAGGCGGGACTCGAGGCCATCCCGGCGATCGTGCGGGCCACGGACGACGAGAAACTCCTCCTGGACGCACTGCTGGAGAACCTGCACCGTGCCCAGCTGAACCCGCTGGAAGAGGCCGCCGCTTACGACCAGTTGTTGAAGGACTTCAACTGCACGCACGACCAGCTGGCGGACCGCATCGGCAGGTCCCGCCCGCAGGTGTCCAATACGCTCCGTCTGCTGAAGCTCTCGCCGACCGTCCAGCGCCGGGTCGCCGCCGGTGTGCTGTCCGCAGGCCATGCCCGTGCGTTGCTGTCCGTCGAGGACTCCGAGGAGCAGGACCGGCTGGCCCACCGGATCGTGGCCGAGGGCCTCTCGGTGCGAGCTGTCGAGGAGATCGTGACCCTGATGGGCTCACGGCCCCAGAAGGCTCAGCGCTCCAAGGGACCGCGGGCCGGTGCTCTTGTTTCCCCGGCATTGACGGATCTGGCGACGCGCCTCTCGGACCGCTTCGAGACGCGGGTGAAGGTCGACTTGGGACAGAAGAAGGGCAAGATCACCGTCGAGTTCGCCTCCATGGAGGACCTGGAGCGCATTCTCGGCACCCTCGCTCCGGGTGAGGGACCCGTTCTGCAGAAGAGTCTGGTGGACGACGACGCCGAAGAGGCCGAGTCCTGAGCCGTCGGCTGATGCAGCCGAGCAGGGCGGACCGTGTCCGGTGTGTACCGGAAAACGGTCCGCCCTTTGCTTTTTGGCGGTATCGATGGAATCGCTTCATGGATACGATGCGTTCACATGTGGCGCATCCACCCGGCACTACCTCTGAGAGCAAGGCAGGGGCTATGCGAATGACGAGCCGCACCGGACTGGTGAGCGCAGGGCTGGGGGTGGGCGCCGTCAGCGGCTTCATCGGCAGCCTGCTCAGGGAACGGAGCACTCTGACAGCCGCCCGTGAGGCATCGGGCGTAGGAAGCGAGGAACAGCCTTCATGGGCCGTAGGCTCGTACCGCTCACGCTGGACAACCTTCAGGATCTCCCCCAGCGCTGTCGCTCGTGCATCTTCTGGGAGCTCGACCCCGTCAGCGGCGAGGCAGCAGTAAGGGCGGGCACCGCCGCGCTCGAGAAGGAGTCGTGGATCTCAGCCGTTCTTTTGGACTGGGGCTCCTGCGGCAGAGTCGTCTATGTCGATGACGTCCCCGTGGGCTTCGTCCTCTACGCTCCACCCGCCTATGTGCCGCGCTCCACGGCGTTTCCCACGAGCCCCGTGTCGCCCGACGCGGTGCAGCTGATTACCGCGTTCATCATGCCGGGGTACCAGGGCCAAGGGCTGGGTCGGGTGATGGTGCAGACGGTGGCGAAGGATCTGCTGCGCCGGGGCTTCAAAGCGATCGAGGCCTTCGGCGACGCCCGCTGGAAGGAACCGGCCTGCGTCCTGCCCGCTGACCACCTGTTGGCTGTGGGATTCAAGACTGTCCGACAGCACCCCACATACCCCCGGCTGAGGCTGGAGCTGAGGACGACACTCTCCTGGAAGGAAGATGTGGAGATGGCGCTGGACCGGCTGCTCGGAGCCGTGCAGAAGGAGCCGGCACTGCGTCCCCTCTGAGGACCTCATGCGAATGGGCCAGCCCACAAGGGCCGGCCCATTCGTGTTTCACGTGAAACATGTGCCGCCGGTGAGGCGGCCCACCGTCATTCGGCGATGAACTCCTCGAGGTCGCGAACGATCGCGGCCTTCGGCTTCGCACCAACGATGGTCTTGGCGACCTCGCCACCCTGGTAGACGTTCAGGGTCGGGATGGACATGACGCCGTACTTGGCGGCCGTACCCGGGTTCTCGTCGATGTTCAGCTTGACGATCTCGATCTTGTCCCCGTACTCGGAGGCGATGGCCTCGAGTGACGGAGCGATCTGGCGGCAGGGGCCGCACCAGGCGGCCCAGAAGTCCACCAGGACGGGCTTGTCGCTCTTGAGGACGTCCTGCTCGAAGGAATCGTCGGTCACATTCTTCAGGGTGCCGGCCACGGCGGGCTCCTTAACTGGTTGGTGCGTGGGGCGGGTGGTGGGGGTCAGACAGCGGTCTTCTCGGGCTCGGCCTGCTCTTCGTCGGCGAGAGCTGCGAGGAAGCGCTCGGCGTCGAGAGCGGCGGAGCAGCCCGTACCGGCCGCGGTGATCGCCTGGCGGTAGGTGTGGTCAACGACGTCGCCGGCACCGAAGACACCGGTGATGTTCGTGCGCGTCGAGGGCGCGTCGACCTTCAGGTAGCCCTCCTCGTCCAGCTCGAGCTGGCCCTTGAAGAGCTCCGTGCGCGGGTCATGGCCGATCGCGATGAACAGGCCCGTCACCGCCAGGTCCGAGAGCTCACCGGTCTTGACGTTGCGCAGCTTCAGGCCCGAGAGCTTCTGGTCGCCCTGGACCTCGGCAACCTCGCTGTCCCAGACGAACGAGATCTTCGGGTCGGCGAAGGCGCGCTCCTGCATCGCCTTGGAGGCGCGCAGGGTGTCGCGACGGTGGACGATCGTCACGGACTTGGCGAAGCGCGACAGGAAGGTGGCCTCCTCCATCGCGGTGTCGCCACCGCCGATCACGGCGATGTCCTGGTCCTTGAAGAAGAAGCCGTCACATGTGGCACACCACGAGACACCGCGGCCGGAGAGGGCGTCCTCGTTCGGAAGGCCGAGCTTGCGGTGCTGTGAGCCGGTGGTGACGATGACGGCCTTCGCCTTGTGTACCGTGCCGGCGGTGTCCGTGACGGTCTTGATATCACCGGTCAGATCGACGGCGACCACGTCGTCCGGAACGAGCTCGGCACCGAAGCGCTCCGCCTGGGCGCGCATGTTGTCCATGAGCTCGGGGCCCATGATGCCGTCCTGGAAGCCGGGGAAGTTCTCGACCTCGGTGGTGTTCATCAGGGCGCCACCGGCGGTGACGGCGCCCTCGAACACCAGGGGCTTCAGCGACGCACGGGCGGTGTAGAGCGCCGCCGTGTAGCCGGCGGGCCCGGAGCCGATGATGATCACGTTACGGACGTCGCTCACGGCTTAATTCCTCGTCTCTGGTCTGCGTCGGTCGACCGGGGGAGCTTCTCTCGTGACTCTCACCCCACCCAACGGATCCTAAGGGGCGCGCATTCCCGCTGTGCCCGGGCACACGATCACGGCCCTTTGGCGGCGTGGCGAGGCACCCACCGTACGGGAGACCAGGCAGGACGGAGACGAAGCGCCGGTCGTCAGGAGCGCGTGTAGGAGTGCTTCAGCAGGATCTTGGCCGCTGCGTCCGGAGAGGGGTTGTCGACACACGTCGCCTCAACGATGTACGCGGTCACACGGGTGTCGTCCGAGACATCGGGAAGCACGACGAGCACTGCTTCCTTCCCCTTGTACGTGCCCTGCTCGGTTGCGAGGGCGGCGTCATTACGGCCGATGCCTTCGCGCACACATTCCGGCACTGTGGGCTGCTTGAGGACCTTGGGGTTCGCGGCGCCGGACTCCGATTCCATCCCGAAGGGATGGGCCGAGCTGGACCCCTTTGCCTCCCCTGGGCTCTGCGCGAGGAGATCGGTGACCTGCTTCTCCAGTTTCCCTTCGAAGAAGGTGTCCGAAGCGGTCGCCCGACGCCCCTCATCGGGCCCCATGTCGTCGTTCAAGGAGGACAGGACCACCGACCCGAGCCCCAGAGCGGCGACGGTGAACACAGTCCCCAGAACGGCGACCCGTCGGCGTCCGCCTCGCAGGCGACCCTTGCGGCCCGGTCCGGTCGTGGCAGAGCGAGGGCGTCCGGTCGGCCGGTTTGGGGACGTCGATGTTTCACGTGAAACATGCGTCTGATCGTCGCCGGACGATACGGAAGCGGTGGCGAGGGGCTCCTCGGCCGCGACAGGCTCCGGCGTCGTGGCATGCAGCAGAGCCTCCGCGGCCAGCGCAGCGTCGATACGGCCCGCCACCTCGGCGGGCATGCGGGGCGGACCCGGCATCGTGCCGAGCAGATCGCGGATTTCCTCGAGCGAGGCATGGACGTCCGCGCAGAGCGCACACTCGTCCAGATGCCGGCGTACGGCAGCGCTCCGGGCGGACGGGAGGAGTCCTTCGGTGAGGTCGGAGATCTCCGCGACGTCCGGGTGCTCCGCCATGTCTGTCGTCGATGTCACGCTCGCCCACCTCCGCCCTTCACTGCAGCCGGGTCATTCGATTCTGCGTCCGGTGGATCCGCTCGCCGTGGACCCGCTGCGGGTGGGACGTCCGTCCCCTGCGTCCGGTTCCGTGCCGCACCCCGCTTCTTTCCCTCACCGGTGCCGTCCGGCCGTAGATGACTGAGCAAGGGCAGGAGTCTGGCTCTGCCGCGAGCGCAGCGGCTCTTCACCGTGCCGGTGGGCACGCCGAGGACGCGGGCGGCCTCCGCGACCGGGTAGCCCTGCATGTCCACCAGGACGAGCGCCGCCCGCTGATCGGCCGGGAGAGTACCCATGGCTTCGATGAGCTGGCGGTGCAGATCATTGCGCTCCGCCGGGGCCGAGGCGGACTCGTGCGGCTCCAGCAGCTGCTCCAGCCGCTCCGCGTCGTCGACCGGGGCGGTCTTCCGGGAGGCCGCCTTGCGCGCACGGTCCAGACAGGCGTTCACCGTGATCCGGTGCAGCCACGTCGTGACGGCCGACTGGCCACGGAAGGTGTGGGCGGCCCTGTAGGCGGATACAAGGGCGTCCTGGACGGCGTCAGCGGCTTCCTCGCGGTCGCCCAGCGTCCGGAGGGCCACGGCCCAGAGCCGGTCGCGGTGTCGGCGCACGAGCTCACCGAAGGCCTCGGGGTCGCCCTCCACATGGCGAGTGAGCAGCTCCTGATCACTCGTCCCGTCGTACGCTGCACCGTCCGCCATCGGCCCTCCTCCCCTCGTCGCAGAAGGCCTTAGCTGCTCACCTTGACGTCCATGACCCGACCGCGGAAGTTCCCGTCACTCGTCTGCGGCAGTTCTGTCAGCCACACCAGAAGGTACCGGGACTTGACCGCTTTCCCGGGCTTGAGGGTCACACTGGAGCCGGACCCCTCGGCGACCTTGGCGTAACCGTCGAAGGACGTGGGGCGAAACCCGTCGTCACCGGGGGCGGCACGCAGCTCGACCGATGTATGCCCCACGAAGGAGACGGTGACCTTCCCGACCTGCTGTACCTCGCCGAGGTCGACAATGACACCGACGCCGGGCTTGAGCCGGCCGAAGTCCGCACTCAGGTAGAAGTCCGTCTGCCAGTACGTGCCGGGCGTGTCGTCGTACACCTTGCCCACATCGCCTGGCTTCTCGGAACCGTCGCTGCCGAACGGGTCGAAGTCCTGTGCACCCCGAATGGCTATCGGCTTGCTGACCGGCTTCTCGGGGCTCTTGTCGTCCCCGTCCGTCGTCTGGGTCTTGTTCGTCTCGTCGGTCTCGCCGCCCTGTTCCATGAGGGCGTCCGCCAGTTGCCAGCTGCCCAGGCCCAGCGCGGCGATCAGCAGCGCCGAGACGGCCCACTTCAGTGCCTTTCCCGTGCGGCTCTGCAGCGGGGGAGGCGGAACCGGTGTCGGCTGGGTGATGCCGGGATGCGGTGCGGGCCGGCCGTAGGTGCCCTGTTGGTAATTGGTGCGCTGGTAGTCGGGCGGGCTGGTGAACGCGGGCTCCGGCGGGCGGATGCGGGGCATCTCGCCGATCGCCTTCACCAGTTCCTCCGGCGTGGTGCACGGGGACTCGTGGCGGGAGGCGGTGGCCCCGTCGTTGGCGAGCGCGCGCATGGCCAGCTCGGACAGGCCGCGGTGGACACCGGCCCGCACCTGGTCGGGCGGGATCAGCCCGATGTCCTTCGGCAGGCCGGACATGCCGTAGGCATCGTTCTCGTACGGCCAGCGTTGGGTGAGCGCCGCGTACAACAGGGCGCCGATGGACTCGGTGTCGGTGCGCTGTGGGGTGTCGGAGCTGATGCCGCGCAGCGCCGCGTTCACGGCGAGGCCCCGGATGCGCCACTGGCCGGTCGAGGTGCGCAGGACGGCGTTGGGATTCAGGCGCAGGTGGGCCAGGCCCTCGCGATGGGAGGCGGCCATGGCGGCGGACACCTGACTGACCATCTGGTAGGCGTCGTACACCTCCAGCGGGCCGGCCGCCAGGAGCGTGGTCAGTTCGGTGGCGTCGGGGAGCCATTCGTGCACGACGTAGACGACGTCGTTCTCCTCGACGGCGTCCAGGACCTGGACGAAGCGCGGGTCGCCCAGCAGGGCGGAGGAACGGGCCGCGGCCAGGACGGACCGGGCACGCGAGTGATCCGCGGGCAGGATGTGGACGCCGACGGCGCGGCGGAGCTTCTCGTCCACGGCACGCCAACTGCTGAACCCGTCCAGACGGGTGACGCACTCCTCCAGGCGGTAGCGTCTGGCGAGCTTGTGACCGCTGTGCAGTTCGGGCGGCGAGGTCTTCCCGGAACCGTCGGCCCCGATGCTCTCCTGTGCCTCGTCGCTGTCCGTGTCCCGCTCCCGGTTCTTGGCCACACCGTCGGCCGTGGACTGGTCCGCCTGTGCGGTCAGCGGCTGATCGCCGCTGTTGTCTGCCACGTCGACGGCAGCTGTGCTCCGTTCCGCCACCGTCGTTCCCTGCCTCCCCATCCATTGCGCGTCGGTCGGCGTCCGTCGCGCGCCGTCCGACGCCGAAACCAATTGTGCCCACAGTCCGCCGCTAAGCACGACACACAGCGGCTGATGATGGTTGTGCGCCTACCCCCTGCCTCAGCGTCCAAGGCGTCCGCGGACCATGCCGACCAGCGAGTTGACTTCCTCGATGCGCATCCGGCGGGCGGCCACAAAGAAGATCCCGAGCAGAACGGCCCCACCGGCCAGCAGTGCCGCGAATGATCCCACGACACCCTGGCCGAGCGTCTGGACGACTCCGTAGCAGGCCGCGCCGCTGAGCAGTGCGGCCGGAACGGAGGCGATGCACAGTCGCGCGTAGGTCCGCAGTACCCGGGCACCGTCCAGATCCCCGCCCAGCCGCTTGCGCAGTCGGCGCCAGGCGACGCCGACACCGATCACGTAGGCCAGGCCGTACGAGGCGGCCATGCCCACCACGGCCCAGCGGGCCGGGAGCACGACGAAACAGACGGCCGAGGCGACCGCGTTGCCCGCGGCCACGATGACCGTGTTGTAGAAGGGGGTTCGGGTGTCCTCGTACGCGTAGAAGGCCCGCAGGACGACGTACTGCACGGAGTAGGGGATCAGGCCGAGGCCGAACGCCATGAGCATGTAGCCCATGTTGGTGGCCGCTCCGATACCCGAGGAGCCGAAGATCAGCGTGCACATCGGAACGCCGAGCGCGACGAAACCGAAGGCGATCGGCACGATCGCGACCGCCGTGGTGCGCAGGCCCTGGGAGATGTCGTCGCGGACGGCGCCGCCGTCCGCCTCGGCCGCCGAGCGCGAGATGCGGGGCAGGAGGGCGGCCATCAGGGAGACGGTGATGATCGCCTGGGGCAGGCCCCAGATGAGCTGGGCGTTGGAGTAGGCGCTGAAGCCGGTGCCGGCGATGTCCGTGTCCTTGACCGACGCGGTCGCCAGCTGGGTGACCACCAGCGCGCCCGCCTGGTTGGCGAGGACGAAGAGGATCGTCCACTTGGCGAGCATGGCGGCCTTGCCGAGACCGTGGCCCTTCCAGTCGAAGCGCAGACGGATGCGGAACCCGGTTTCGCGGAGGTAGGGGATCATCGCCAGGGCCTGGACCACCAAGCCGAGAAGGACGCCCACGCCGAGCAGCCGCTCGCCCTCCGGGGGGATGTTCTCGACGGTCATTCCGGAGTCGGCGGCGGTGCCGTAGACCCAGATGAACGTGCCGAGCGTGACGATGATGACGATGTTGTTCAGGACCGGAGTCCACATCATCGCGCCGAACCGACCACGGGCGTTGAGGATCTGACCCATCACCACATGGACGCCCATGAAGAAGATCGAGGGCAGGAAGAAGCGGGTGAAGGTCACCGCGACGTCGTTGGCCGCCGGGTCGGTGGCGACCGGGACCGACAGCGCGCGCACCAGGAGCGGAGCGGCCAGCCACGCGAGCGCGGTGAGCGCGGCCAGGGCCACCATCACGAGCGTCAGCAGACGGTTGGCATATGCCTCGCCGCCGTCGTCGTCGTCCTTCATCGCTCGCACGAGCTGCGGTACGAAAACCGAGTTGAGGCCTCCGCCGACGGTCAGGATGTAGATCATCGTCGGCAACTGGTAGGCGATCTGGAACGACTCGCCCAGCAGGGCCAGGCCCAGTGCGGAGACGATCATCGCGGACCGGATGAACCCCGTGAGACGGGACACCATCGTGCCGGCCGCCATCACGGCGCTCGACTTCAGCAGCCCCCCGGCACGGCCGCCCTTCTTCGGGGCGGGGACGGGAACCGGCTCGGGTACGGGAGCTTCGGCGGCGGGCGGTGGCGTGGCCCCCGCGTAGTGGCCGGGTGACGAGGACGGGCCGGGCACCGGCGCGGCCTCGTAGGGCTGTCGGGCTCCCACCGGCTGCGGGCCTGGGTATCCGGTTCCGTGCGGGTCGGGGTACCCCCCGCCCTGCTGCTGGTCCGGGAAGGCACCATTCTGCTGCTGATCACGGAAGAGGTGAGCGAAGGCGTCCGGCTCCTGGCGGTGGTCGCCCGCCTGGCCGACCAGGTCGTCCACGCCCACGAACTGTGTGGTGCGGGGGTCGTCGCCGTACGGGAGGTACTGCGTCGGACCGTCCGGTTCCGGCGCGGGGGTGGGGGCCCACACCCGGGGGTCGGGAGCGTAGGGCGACTGGGGCGGCTGTCCGTACAGGGGCTGCTGGGCGGAGTATGTGCCGGGAGGGGGCGGCGGGTGGGCGGCGCGGTCGTAGAGCGCCTCGGCCACCGGGTCCTGGGCGGCGATGTCCTGCGCCCGGTAGGGATCCTGGTCGTAGGCGTCCTGGAGGTACGGGTCGGCGGGCGGCTGCGGCACCTGGTCGTGCCCGGGCGGCGGACCCTGCGAGGGGTCCGACTCGGGGTAGCCCGAGTTGCCCGCGGCATGGCCGCGGTCACCGTCGTACGGCGCGTTCATGGTTACCCCACCTCATCGTCCCGGGCCCACCGGCCACGACATCCTCAACGGTCCACTCTCTCACCCGTGCCGGACGGGCCGGCGCTTTCCGGTGCGGTGTCCGGGGCCGGGTCACTCGGCTGCTCCGGGCCGTCTGCCCGCGAGCCCGGCTCGGACTCCTGGGTGAGACGCTCCCCGGGAGCCGCCGGGTTCTGCGGGCCGTCCACGTCCTCGCCCGCCTCGTCATCCTGCTCTTCCGCCTCCCGGGCCGTGGCCCGCTTGCGCTGGGTGTACATCCGGAAACCGGCGAGAACGAGCAGCAGCACGCCACCGCCGATGACCAGCATCACCGTGGCGGTGATCTCGGTGACCTTCACGTCGAACGTGACGGGCTCGCCGTACTTCTGGCCGTCCTGCGTGTACAGCTGGGCGACCACCGTCGCCCGGCCGTTGGCATTGGCGGACGTGGTGAACTTCACCGACTGGCTGTGGCCGCCGGAGACCGCGACGGGCTGCTCCTCGTAGGAGTCCCCATCGATCTCGAGACGGGTCGGGTTGGTCGAGGTGAGTCGGAGCACCAGGTGCTCGACACCCTGCACCAGGTTGTTCTGGACCGTCACGGGGATCGTCGCACTGCGGCCGGAGAGTTTCGTCTCCGACTTGTCGATCAGCCTCACCTGACCGATGAGCCCGTCCAGATAGGCCTCGATGCCGCTGCGGTAGATCGCCGCCTCCGACTGCCGGCCCCGCCACGACGCGGCCATCCCCCGGTTCAGGGCGCGTCCGAACGGGGTCACCACCCGGGACTGGTCGGAGAGGATCACCTTGAACTTGTCGAGCTTGGCCTGCGTCCTCGCGATCTGCTCGAACGTCGACCGCGGCAGCTCGTGCTTGCGCAACGAGGAGGGGTACGAGGAGCCCGAGGGGACCTTGGTGGCGGCCGCGGGGTCCGGTTTGGCTTTGGCGGCCGACGTGAGGTCCTGCGACTCGGACCAGGACCCGCCCTGGAGGATGGCGAGGGCCTCGGCCATCGTCTGGGCCTGGCTCGCGGTCGGCGTGCGCTGCGGCGCGACGACCACGCTGCGCTGCTGATCCGTCTGCAGGCCCAGGGTCAGGCTCTGGGCCAGGAACCGCTGCACCGCGAGCGTGGACGCGGACGCCTGGGTCATGTCGCCCTGGAACGCGGTGGACAGCGGGGCGTCTGCGACGACGGCCGTGGTGCCGCCGCCGATGGGGCGGGGCGCGGAGGGCGTGTACGACAGGCCGCCGGACTCCTCGAAGGAGTCGCTGCGGGCGATGACCTTGTCGGCACCGGCGGATGTGGCGACCTTCACGATGGAGGGGTCGACGGCGCCGTTGACGGGCCAGGCGAAGTCCGTGGTCGGCTTCACGTGGAGGATCGAGTCGACTGTGCCGGAGGCGACGTCGGAGGCTTCCTTGAGGTGGCTCAGCGAGCCGGTGACGGACGTGCCGTTGTGGGCGAGAGAGGCCAGGTCGGGATCGCCGAACGGCAGCGCGACGACCTCCTTGTCCGCCACCGCCTTCTGCACCTCGGTGAGCCAGCGCTTGGCGACCGACTGGTGGGCGCCGACGGTGGTGTCGTCACCCGCGCCCGGGATTTCGTAACGGTCGGTCATCGCCTCGACGGACGCCAGCAAGTCCGGATCGATCACCCATGTGACGTCGAGATCCTTGCCCAGCGCGACCATCCGGTCCAGTCGGCCACCCGGGGCGATCTCCTTGGCGAGTTCGTCGTCGTGGAAGACCGGTGTCTGCCGCTCGTCCGAACCCGTCTCCGCCGTCATGTGGACTGTGGAGATCAGAGGCCACATGAACGTCGTCTTGGTTTTGGTGCCGGCTTCCTCGGGCTGCCATGGCAGGAACGTCCGCTGGACGCCGAGGGTCTGCTCCCACGGTTGCGCGGAGGTCTGCCCGGCGAGTGAGACGGCCAGCTGATAGACGCCGTCCTTCCCGAGGTCCAGTTCGTCCACCGGCACGGAGAGGGTGAAGGGCTGCGAGACGCCCGGGGTGAGCCTGGCGAACTCCTTGGCGTACTTGTCATCGACCTCAGGGCCGACGGCGCTCTGAACGTCGTCGCTGTTCCTGGCGACGGTGTCGATCCCCGAGCGGGTGTTCAACGGCGGCCCGACACGCAGACCCACGTGGGCGTCGGTGACGGTCTGCTTGCCCTTGTTGGTCACCGTTCCGGACACGGTCACGGTGTCGCCCTCGGTGGGGGCACCGGGGGTGAGGGAGTTCACCGATACGGACACCGAGCCCGGACCGGAGACGGCCTGCGACTCGTCCGGTGCGGCCGCGTCCGCGGGGGACGCGGCCGGAAGCTGCATGAGCCCGGCCAGCAGTGGCGCTCCGGCCAGCAGGGCTCCGGTGCGCCGCAGCCAGCGGCGGGCAGGTGAGGGACTCGTCCCCTGGAAGTCTGCCTCCTCGGCCACGCGCTCGCCCGTCCCTCGTCGTCGTCAGTGGTCGTCGGAATGTGCGTCCACGCATGGTAACGATGCGCGCTGAGGGGAAGTGCCGCGGACCGGCCCGCGAGATCGGAGGACGCGGGCCTTGTCCATGTATGACGGGGGTGTCCTCGCACGTAATGGGGGAGCTCCCGGCCGTTCGGGCCACGTACCCTCTTTTGTTGTGCCGAACGCCAACGAAGAAACCAGTGCCCTGAGCCAGGTGCAGGACCGCGCCGTGAGTGAACTGCTGCGGGTCGCCCCTGTCGCCGACGACCTCGCACGCCGCTTCCAGGAGGCCGGGTTCTCTCTTGCCCTGGTCGGCGGCTCGGTGCGGGACGCACTGCTCGGCCGCCTCGGCAACGACCTGGACTTCACGACCGATGCCCGCCCCCAGGACGTATTGAAGATCATGCGTCCTTGGGCGGACGCCGTCTGGGACGTCGGAATCGCCTTCGGTACGGTCGGTGCGCAGAAGGAAGCCCGTGTCGGAGACAGTGATCGCAGCTTTCAGATCGAGGTGACCACCTACCGGTCGGAAGCGTACGACCGCACCTCGCGCAAGCCGGAGGTGTCGTACGGCGACTCCATCGAGGACGATCTAATCCGCCGTGACTTCACGGTGAACGCGATGGCCGTCGCACTTCCGGAGAAGCGGTTCGTCGATCCGCACGGCGGTCTCGAAGATCTCGCGGCGGGTGTGCTGCGCACGCCGGGTACTCCCGAGGCTTCCTTCTCGGACGATCCACTGCGGATGATGCGAGCAGCCCGGTTCGCCGCTCAGCTGGACTTCGAGGTGGCACCCGAGGTCGTCGCGGCGATGAAGGAGATGGCCGGGCGTATCGAGATCGTCTCCGCCGAGCGCGTACGGGACGAGCTGAACAAGCTGATCCTGTCCGCGCAGCCCCGCACAGGGTTGTCGCTGCTCGTGGACACGGGGATTGCCGAGTACGTACTGCCCGAGCTGCCGGCCCTGCATCTGGAGAGGGACGAGCACCACCGGCACAAGGACGTCTACGAGCACACGTTGATCGTCTTGGAACAGGCGATGGCTCTTGAGGACGACGGCCCCGATCTGACCCTTCGCCTGGCGGCCCTGCTGCACGACATCGGCAAGCCGCGCACACGGCGCTTCGAGAAGGACGGCCGCGTCTCGTTCCACCACCACGAAGTGGTCGGGGCGAAGATGACGAAGAAGCGGATGACGGCACTCAAGTACTCCAACGAGCTGGTGAAGGACGTCTCACGTCTCGTCGAGCTTCATCTGCGCTTCCATGGCTACGGCACCGGGGAGTGGACGGACTCCGCCGTCCGCCGCTACGTCCGTGACGCCGGACCGCTCCTCAGCCGACTCCACCAGCTGACGCGCTCGGACTGCACCACGCGCAACCGGCGCAAGGCCACCGCGCTCTCTCGTGCCTATGACGGCCTGGAGAAGCGGATCGCCGAGCTTCAGGAGCAGGAGGAGTTGGACGCCATCCGCCCGGACCTCGACGGCAACCAGATCATGGAGATCCTCGGCGTCAAGCCGGGCCCGGCCGTCGGTCAGGCGTACAAGCACATGCTGGAGCTCCGGCTGGAGAACGGTCCGATGGGGCACGACGCGGCGGTGGCGGCACTCAAGGAGTGGTGGGCCGGACAGCAGGGCTGAGAGCGGGAAACGGGGTCATGTTTCACGTGAAACATGACCCCGCCGAACGTGCGGAGGGGCGGTGTTTCACGTGAAACACCGCCCCTCGGGCGTCTGAGGCACCTGCCCTACTACTTGTAGTCCTTCAGGCAGAGCAGGAAGTCCTTGCTGTCACCGCTCTCGGTGTACGTGTACTGGAAGTCCTTGGCCTCGGCCTCGCACTTGCTCGAAGCCAGGGTCTCGGTGAGGAACGAGCCTTCGATCTTGGCCAGCACCTTGTACTGAGCCTTCGCGTCGGCGCAGTCGACGACCTCGAGGTCCGGGTTGTTGTCATCCGTGCTGCCGCGGTGCATGCAGTCACCGACCGCGGCGGTCTGGGCGTCGTCCTGGCTGGAGATGTAGCCACCGATGGCCACACCGGCGACGATCAGCACGATGACGATGTTTTTGATCGTCTTGAAGCTGAGCTTGCGGCCCTGCTGCGGCGGCGGAACCGGAGCACCCGGAGGGGGGAACCCGGGCTGACCGGCCTGCTGCGGGAAGCCTCCCTGGGGCGGGTAGGGAGCCTGGCCCTGGGGCTGGCCGTAGGGCTGCTGCTGGCCCTGTGCGAACGGGTTGCCCTGGGGCGGCGGAGTGGTCACTTGGGGGTCCCCCTAGAACATAGGTGCGTGACGCGAAAGGCGCGTTGATAAGACGCACGTAAGTTACCGGCCCTCACTGACAACGCTGCAGCCTCATAAGGCTCTGTGGCACTGATGTGACACTTACTGAAGTTCAAAACGGGCCATAGCCATAGCTACTGCTCCGTAGATAACGGCGATTGTTACCACCAGCGGGACCGATCGACCATCCGGTGGGAGCATCAGGGCAGCCACCGCGGCGGCGGCGACGAAGGCCACGTTGAACAGGACGTCGTACAGGGAGAAGATCCGGCCACGGAAGCCGTCCTCGACGTAGGACTGGACGATGGTGTCCGTGGCGATTTTCGCGCCCTGGGTGGTCAGCCCCAGGACGAATGCCCCGGCCAGAAGCGGGCCGGTGGCGAACGGCAGACCGAGCGTGGGCTCCAGCACCGCGGCTGCCGCGGCGCACACCACGATCCAGCGACCCGGGCCCAGCCGCCCGGCGGCCCAGGGCGTCATGACGGCAGCGGCGAAGAAGCCGGCGCCCGAAGCCCCCAACGCCAGCCCCAGCAGGGCGAGTCCCTCGTCCGTGGTCGAGGTCAACGCGTACCGGCACAGCATCAGCAGGAGAACGAGCATGGCGCCGTAGCAGAAGCGCATCAGCGCCATCGCGGTGAGCGCCCAGGCGGCCTCCCTGCGCGAGGGAGCGGCAAGGTGACGTACGCCTGCCATCAGGTCGCGAGCGGTGCCGGTGACAGCCGTGCTCACCCGGGGGCGTATCAACGCCCGGTCGGGACCCAGCAGTCCCTTGGCGATGCGCAGCGACGCCACGGCCGCGCACAAGTACAGCGCTGCGCCCACGAGCACCACGGCCGCGTCCGAGTCGGCGACGACCAGGCGGACGACGAAGGCGAGACCACCGCCCGCGGTCGCGGCGAGCGTCCCGGCGGTCGGGGACAGGGAGTTGGCGATGACCAGCCGCTCGGTGTCCACGACACGGGGCAGCGCGGCGGACAGTCCGGCGAGCACGAAGCGGTTGACGCCGGTGACGCACAGCGCGGAGACGAACAGCAGCCAGTCGGGCACCCGGCCGAGGATCAGAAGGGCGGTCACCGACGCCATCAGGGCGCGCAGCAGATTGCCGTACAGGAAGACCTGGCGACGGCGCCAGCGGTCCAGCAGGACCCCGGCGAAGGGGCCGACCACGGAGTACGGGAGAAGCAGGATCGCCATCGCGGAGGCGATCGCCGCGGGCGAGGTCTGTCTCTCGGGAGAGAAGACCACGTAGGCGGCGAGTGCGACCTGGAAGACGCCGTCGGCACCCTGGGAGAGCAGCCGGACGGCGAGCAGGCGTCTGAAGCCCTGGAAACGCAGCAGAACGCGCAGGTCACGGACGATGGCCATGGGGCACAGCCTCACATATGGAGAGGGTCTCCGGGACGTACGACCCGGAGACCCTCAACTGCCCACAGTGGAGAGGCCTTAGCGCTCGACCTCGCCCTTGATGAACTTCTCGACGTTCTCACGGGCTTCGTCGTCGAAGTACTGCACCGGCGGGGACTTCATGAAGTACGAGGACGCCGAGAGGATCGGGCCACCGATGCCCCGGTCCTTGGCGATCTTCGCGGCGCGCAGGGCGTCGATGATGACACCGGCGGAGTTCGGGGAGTCCCAGACCTCGAGCTTGTACTCCAGGTTCAGCGGGACGTCACCGAAGGCGCGGCCCTCGAGGCGGACGTAGGCCCACTTGCGGTCGTCCAGCCAGGCCACGTAGTCGGACGGGCCGATGTGGACGTTGTTCTCGCCGAGATCCCGGTCGGGGATCTGCGAGGTGACGGCCTGCGTCTTGGAGATCTTCTTGGACTCCAGGCGCTCGCGCTCGAGCATGTTCTTGAAGTCCATGTTGCCGCCGACGTTCAGCTGCATCGTGCGGTCCAGGACGACACCGCGGTCCTCGAACAGCTTCGCCATGACGCGGTGCGTGATGGTGGCGCCGACCTGGGACTTGATGTCGTCACCGACGATCGGGACGCCCGCCTCGGTGAACTTGTCCGCCCACTCCTTGGTGCCGGCGATGAAGACCGGGAGGGCGTTGACGAAGGCGACCTTGGCGTCGATGGCGCACTGGGCGTAGAACTTCGCAGCGTCGTCGGAACCGACGGGCAGGTAGCAGACGAGGACGTCGACCTGCTTGTCCTTGAGGACCTGGACGACGTCGACCGCCGCCTCTGCGGACTCCTCGATGGTCTCGCGGTAGTACTTGCCGAGACCGTCGAGTGTGTGGCCGCGCTGGACCGTCACACCGGTGGTGGGGACGTCGCAGATCTTGATGGTGTTGTTCTCCGAGGCGCCGATGGCGTCCGCGAGGTCGAGACCGACCTTCTTGGCGTCCACGTCGAAGGCGGCGACGAACTCGACGTCGCTGACGTGGTAGTCGCCGAACTGGACGTGCATCAGGCCCGGCACCTTGGCCGCCGCGTCGGCGTCCTTGTAGTACTCGACTCCCTGCACCAGCGATGCGGCGCAGTTGCCCACGCCGACGATGGCTACGCGAACCGAACCCATTCCGGTTGCTCCCTGTGTGTACGAGTGAGGCCCTCAACGGGTCTCACGTGGCGGTGTCGTCGGGCGAATCCGGCCGGGGATCGTCCCCGGACCGGGGCAGGCCGCCCGTCGCTCCAGATGTGGTGTCCTGCTGAGCGGGCTCTCCGGTGGCGGATCCCTTGAGGTCCCGCCCGGCCCGCTCGCTCTCGATGAGCTCGTTCAGCCAGCGCACTTCGCGCTCCACGGACTCCATTCCGTGGCGCTGGAGCTCGAGCGTGTAGTCGTCGAGGCGCTCCCGGGTCCGGGCCAGGGAGACGCGCATCTTCTCGAGGCGCTCCTCCAGCCGGCTGCGGCGGCCCTCTAGTACGCGCATGCGTACGTCGCGCGACGTCTGCCCGAAGAAGGCGAACCGAGCGGCGAAGGTCTCGTCCTCGTACGCGTCCGGTCCCGTCTGGGAGAGCAGCTGCTCGAAGTGTTCCTTACCCTCCGCCGTCAACCGGTAGACGATCTTGGCGCGGCGCCCCGTGAGCGGAGCGGCCAGGGCGTCCTCGGTGGTGTTACCCGGCTCCTCGATCAACCAGCCTTGGGCGACCAGCGTCTTGAGGCAGGGGTAGAGCGTTCCGTAGCTGAAGGCGCGGAACACGCCCAGTGACGTATTGAGTCGTTTGCGCAGCTCATAGCCGTGCATCGGTGACTCGCGGAGCAGGCCGAGTACGGCGAACTCGAGGATCCCGGAACGTCGGCTCATCGTCGCCTCCCCTCTGCCGCGGTCATGCCATGACGGGCTCGTGTACGGCTCGTCGCCGCCCTTATGTCGAGCTGATGTATCGACTCGATACATCACGACGATAGAACGGCCTCCCGGATGCGACAAGAGGGAGAAGAGTGAACGGGATCACATCACCGATTCATCGCGCGCAAGTTGCCTGATTTGAGGTGAACTTCTGTGCTCGGAAGGTTTTGGCGGTGCGTAGTCTGTGCGCCATGCACACCACCGGGAACCAAGTGACGCCTGGGGGCGTCTCTGTCCCTGGTGTAGTACGGGTGAATGCGGAAACCTCCGCATCCGTACTGCGGGGGGACCGGAAACCAGCCGCCGTTTCCAGGCGCCCAAGGGTGCGCCTGCCCTAGGAGTAGTCGTTCGATGAGCGAGCACCGTCGCAAACCGCCGCAGCCGCAGGGAGGCGGACGTGCCGCGGCCCGACGCGGCCAGTCCGGCTCGTCCTCCGGCCGCCGCGCGGCTCCGCGAGGCGCCACCGGGTCTCCGTCCCTCTCCCATGGGTCGGGTTCCCACGGCTCGGGGGGTGAGGACCGTACGTACGGCAGCCGTGCCGAGGCGCGGCGCGCGGCACAGAGAGGCGGAGGCCGTCGGGCCGGTTCCGCCGGCCCCGGTCGCGGAAGGGGCCGCGCGGCTCCACCCGGCAAGAAGCGGATCATCGACTATCCGCGGCACAACAAGGACGGCTGGCAGCGCTGGCTGCCGTCCTGGAGGCTCGTGTCCGGGCTGTGCATCGCGTTCTTCGGCAGCCTGGTCGCCGTGGCCGGCATCGGCTACGCCATGGTGGGCGTGCCCAGCGAGGAGAACGCCGCGGCCTTGTCCGAGAACAACGTCTACTACTGGGCTGACGAGACTCAGATGGTCGCCACAGGTAGCGGCCAGAACCGGCAGAACGTCACGATCGACCGCATCCCCGAGGCGATGCAGTGGGCGGTGATCTCCGCCGAGAACAAGAGCTTCTACCAGGACTCGGGCATCGACCCCTCGGGCATCGCCCGGGCGCTGGCCAACATGGCGCGGGGCGGTGACACGCAGGGTGGCTCGACGATCACCCAGCAGTTCGTGAAGAACACCTACCTGAGCCAGGAACAGACGATCGGCCGGAAGTTCAAGGAGATGTTCATCTCGATCAAGGTGGGCACCAAGCTCTCCAAGGAAGAGATCCTCCAGGGCTACCTCAACACCTCGTACTACGGCCGGGGCGCCTACGGCATCCAGGCCGCCGCCCAGACCTACTACGGCAAGGACGCGGTCGACCTCACGCCGAGCCAGTGCGCCTTCCTCGCCGCGCTGCTCAAGGGCCCGACGTACTACGACCCCGCGGGCAACCAGAGCCTCGACTCCTCAGCCACCGCTGAAGCGAACCGGGAGCGCTCCGAGGAGCGCTGGGGCTGGATTCTCGAGCAGATGCACACGGACAAGCACCTCTCGGATGCCGAGTACCAGGAGGCGACCAAGAAGTACCCCATGCCTCAGGGCCGCAAGGCGACCAAGGGCATGACCGGCCAGATCAGCTATCTCGTGGACACGGCGAAGCGGTACGTCCTGAAGAACTCCGACATCACGGAGGCGCAGTTCGACCAGGGCGGCTACCAGATCTACACGACCTTCGAGAAGAGCAAGGTCGAGGCACTGGCCAAGGCCGTGAAGAAGGTCGAGCAGGAGAAGATCGACCCGGAGAAGCGCGAACTGGACAAGCACGTGCAGTTCGGCGCGGCGTCGGTGAAACCCAACGACGGTGCGATCGTCGCTCTCTACGGCGGAGCCGGCTTCGAGAACGGTCACTTCAACAACAACGCCGACACCTCCGGCGTCCCCGTCGGTTCGACGTGGAAGCCGTTCGTGCTCGCCGCCGCGATGCAGCACGGCACCTACAAGACCAATGGCCAGGGTGTCTCACCGCAGAGCAAGTACAACGGTGACGACCACCTGCAGATCAGGAACAACGACGGCTCCCTCGTGCTCAAGAAGGACAACACGCCCTTCTACCAGGAGAACGAGAGCGACTACCCGTGGGGTTACATCACCCTGCACAAGGCGATGGAGCAGTCCGTCAACACCCCCTTCGTGCAGCTCGGCATGGACGTGGGGATGAAGCACGTGGCGGATGTCGCCGAGAAGTCCGGCATCCTCAAGGACAGCTTCGCCGGGCTGAACGCGTCGTTCGCCCTTGGCACGTCGACGCCGAGCGCGATCCGCATGGCGGACGCCTACGCGACCTTCGCGGCATCGGGCAAGCAGGCCGACCCGTACTCGGTGACCGCCGTCAAGCACAAGGGGTCGGAGCTGCCGAACTTCGAGAAGCCGCGGGTCGAGCAGGCGATGCCGGAGAACGTGGCGCACAACGTCACCAAGGTCCTCGAGAACGTGATCGAGAACGGTACCGGTAAGAACGCGCTGGAGCTGGGGCGTACGGCCGCCGGCAAGACGGGTACGACGGACGAGAACAAGTCCGCCTGGTTCGTCGGCTACACCCAGCAGCTTGCGACCTCGGTCGCGATGTTCCGTGAGGACCCCGAGAGCCACAAGCTGCTCTCCATGAACGGCACGGCGGGTGAGGACTCCATCCACGGTGGTGACGTTCCGACGCAGGTGTGGACCGAGTTCATGAAGGCCGCGCTGAAGGGGGAGCCCGACCCCGGCTTCCCCGAAGCCGAGGAGATCGGCGAGATCGCGGACGGGATCGGCGCGCCGTCCCCGACCCCGACCATCACGGAGACCGAGGAGGCGACCCCGTCGGCGTCTCCGACCCCCACCGAGACCGAGACCACTCCGACACCCACCGAGTCCGCCACGTGTGGACCGTTCGACTTCAACTGTGAGGACGAAGAGGAGACGGGTGGCACCGGTCCGGGTGGCACGGACGCCGGTGGTACGGACGGAGGAGCGACCAATTCACCGGAACCGACGGAGAGCGGTGACACCGGCACCAGCAACGGGAACGGCAACGGCAACGGCGGCATCTTCGGAGGCGCTGCCGATTAGTCGGTCTCTCACCCGGCTTGGGTGTTTCACGTGAAACATGGGCCGCCGCACCTCCGGGTGCGGCGGCCCTCAGCATGTCCCTGGCCCTGTACGGCAGGATGTGCGGCATGCCCAGTGGAGAATCGACGCAAGCGAGCGTCCATGAGCCGGAACTGGTGCGGCCGACCGAGGAGGACCGGGTCGCCGCGGCCGGCAGCGAGCTGATCGGTGGTCCGCTCGGGCGGCGTGCCCTGCGCGGCAGATCCTGGTGGACCCCGGTGCGGGTGATCGCGCTCGTGGCGATCGGAATGTTCGCCCTCGGCCTGATCCAGAAGGCGCCCTGCTACAACGGAGCCTGGTTCTTCGGCGCCAGCTCCCAGTACACGCACGCGTGCTACTCGGACATCCCGCACCTCTACCAGGGGCGCGGTTTCGCCGACGGGCTGGTGCCGTACTTCGACAAGCTCCCCGGGGACATGCAGTACCTCGAGTACCCGGTGCTGACCGGTGTGTTCATGGAGGTCGCCGCCTGGCTCACTCCCGGCAGCGGCAGCATCCAGGACCAGGAGCAGTGGTACTGGATGGTCAACGCCGGGATGCTCATGGCGTGCGCGGCCGTCATCGCCGTCTGCCTGACCCGCACACACGCCCGGCGGCCCTGGGACGGTCTGCTGGTCGCGCTGGCACCGGCCTTCGCGCTCACCGCGACCATCAACTGGGACCTGCTGGCGGTCGCTCTGACGGCCGCCGCGATGTTGATGTGGTCGCGGGGGCGTTCCCTCGCCTTCGGCGTCCTCCTCGGGCTCGCCACGGCCGCCAAGCTCTATCCCGTGCTGCTGCTCGGGCCGCTGCTGGTGCTGTGCTGGCGTGCGGGGCGGTGGCGGGCGTACGGGACGGCCCTCGTCGGCGCGGCCGTCGCCTGGCTCGTCGTGAACGGGCCCGTGATGCTGTTCGCGTTCGACGGCTGGTCGAAGTTCTACACCTTCAGCCAGGAGCGAGGCGTCGACTTCGGGTCCTTCTGGCTGATCATGGCGCAGAACTCGGACGACCCGCTGAGCACCGACACGGTCAACACGTTCGCCACCCTGCTGATGCTGCTGTGCTGCGTGGGCGTCGCGGCGCTCGCGCTGACGGCTCCGCGCCGGCCGCGCTTCGCCCAGCTCGCCTTCCTGATCGTCGCGGCGTTCATCCTCACCAACAAGGTCTACTCACCCCAGTACGTCCTGTGGCTGGTGCCGCTGGCGGCCCTCGCCCGGCCGAAGTGGCGGGACTTCCTCGTCTGGCAGGCCTGTGAGGTGGCGTACTTCCTGGGCATCTGGATGTATCTCGCGTACACGACCAGCGGGGACGCGCACAAGGGGCTGCCCACCGACGGCTACCACTGGGCCATCGGCGTGCATCTGCTGGGGACGCTCTACCTGTGTGTCATGGTCGTGCGCGACATCCTGATGCCGGAGCGGGATCCGGTGCGCCGGTCCGGCGACGACGACCCGTCGGGCGGGGTGCTCGACGGGGCCGAGGATGCCTTCGTGCTCGGTCCCGCAGCTCGTCCCGCGCGCCACGCGGCCCACTTCGAAGGACCACAGGTCGAGTGGGGCAGGACGGGAGCCACGAGCGGTTCGCTCTGAGCGAACAGCCCGGGAGGCCTCCGGAGCACGGCGTCCTCAAGGCAGGAGAAGAGCCGTACACGGGCAACCGTGTACGGCCCTTTGGCGATGCTCAGCGGTCGACGAGACGGTCGAACTGCGTGGTGGTGTGGCGGAGATGAGCCACCAGTTCCTCGCCGACCTTCGGTTCCGGCGCGTCCGAGGGCACGAAGAGGATCGACACCTGCATGTGCGGCGGCTCGGCGAACCAGCGCTGCTTGCCGCCCCAGACGAACGGCGAGAGGTTCCGGTTGACCGTGGCGAGGCCCGCGCGGGCGACGCCCTTGGCACGCGGCATGACGCCGTGCAGGGCCTTGGGGGCCTCCAGGCCCACCCCGTGCGAGGTGCCGCCCGCCACGACCACCAGGTAACCGTCGGAGGCGGCCTTCTGCTGCCGGTAGCCGAACCGCTCCCCTTTGGCGACGCGCGTGACGTCCAGGACCGCGCCCCGGTACTCGGTGGCCTCGTGGTCCCCCAGCCAGAGCCGGGTGCCGATCCGGGCGCGGAAGCGGGTCTGCGGGAACTGCTGCCGCAGCCGGGCGAGTTCGTCGGCCTTGAGGTGGCTCACGAACATCGTGTGCAGCGGGAGGCGGGCCGCCCGCAGTCGGTCCATCCAGCCGATGACCTCCTCGACCGCGTCCGAACCGTCGGTACGGTCCAGGGGCAGATGGATGGCGAAGCCCTCCAGCCGGACGTTCTCTATCGCGGCGTGCAGCTGAGGCAGGTCCTGCTCGCTGATGCCGTGCCGCTTCATCGAGGACATCACCTCGATGACGACGCGGGCACCGACCAGGCCGTACACGCCGTCGATCGACGACACCGAGCGGATGACCCGGTCGGGCAGCGGTACGGGCTCCTCGCCGCGCCGGTACGGCGTCAGCACCAGCAGGTCACCGCCGAACCAGTCCTTGATCCGTGCGGCCTCGTACGTCGTGCCGACCGCGAGGACGTCCGAGCCCAGTCGTGTGGCCTCCTCGGCCAGCCGCTCGTGCCCGAAGCCGTAGCCGTTGCCCTTGCAGACGGGGACGAGCCCCGGGAACTGCTCCTGCACGTGCTTGTGATGCGCCCGCCAGCGCGCGGTGTCGACGTAGAGCGTGAGCGCCATGGCCGGACCTGGAACCTTTCTCGTGGATGCGGTGTAGCAAAGGTAGGGGAGCAGACGAAGCCGTCAGGGCGGCGAAGACCGGGTCAGCGGCGCGACATGTAGATGTCGAGAGCCTTGTGGAGAAGCTTGTTCAGCGGGAAGTCCCACTCCCCGAGGTACTCGGCCGCCTGACCGCCGGTGCCCACCTTGAACTGGATCAGACCGAAGAGGTGGTCGGTCTCGTCCAGCGAGTCGGAGATACCACGCAGGTCGTAGACGGTGGCGCCGAGCGCATAGGCGTCGCGCAGCATCCGCCACTGCATCGCGTTCGAGGGCCGGACCTCGCGGCCGATGTTGTCGGAGGCGCCGTAGGAGTACCAGACGTGCCCGCCGACGATCAGCATCGTCGCCGCGGACAGATTCACGCCGTTGTGCCGGGCGAAATACAGCCGCATGCGATTGGGGTCCTCGGTGTTGAGGGCCGACCACATGCGCTGGAAGTACGACAGCGGGCGGGGCCGGAAATGGTCGCGCACCGCCGTGATCTCGTACAGCCGCTGCCACTCGGGCAGGTCGTCGTAGCCCCCCTGGACGACCTCGACGCCGGCCTTCTCCGCCTTCTTGATGTTGCGGCGCCACAGCTGGTTGAAGTTCTTGTGGACATCTTCCAGGGCGCGGTTGGCCAGCGGCACCTGGTAGACGTAGCGGGGCTGGACGTCGCCGAAGCCGGCGCCGCCGTCCTCGCCCTGCTGCCAGCCCATACGGCGCAGCTTGTCGGCGACCTCGAAGGCGCGGGGCTCGATGAAGTCGGCCTCCAGGTCGCGCAGCCGCTTCACGTCCTGGTCCTGGATGCCCTTCTTGATGGTCGCGGCCTCCCAGCGCCGGATGATCACCGGCGGCCCCATCTTCACCGAGAACGCGCCCTGCTGCTTCAGGTGCGCGAGCATCGGCTCGATCCACTCCTGGAGATTCGGCGCGAACCAGTTGATGACCGGGCCCTCGGGCAGATAGGCGAGGTAGCGCTTGATCTTGGGCAGCTGCCGGTAGAGGACGAGACCGGCACCGACCAGCTCACCGGTCCGGTCGTCGAACCAGCCGAGACTCTCCGAGCGCCATTCCGCCTTGACGTCAGCCCAGGCCGGGACCTGCATGTGACTCGCCGACGGCAGGCTCTGGATGTAGGCCAGATGCTGCTCTCGACTGATGGTCCTCAGGGTCAGGCTCATTCGGGGCGCTCCTCGGGCTGGTGTGTCCCCATGGGTTCAGGGGCTCCGGCTCTCGCGCGAAGCCTACTGCGCCTTGGCGGCGCCCCGGTTGGGCGCACGGGACCTTCGCCCCGGCCCGTCGCCGGCCGGGGCGTTCGACGATGTTCGAAGGCAGGGGTGTCCGACGTCAGTCGAAGAGCCCGCCGAAGAGGCCACCGTGCGCCATGCCCAGGAAGAAACCGACCGCCGCGGCACCAAGGCCCAGGATGAGGCCGAAGCGCTCACGCGTCGTCTCCGAGGTCCACTGGCCGTACGCGCCGGTGATGATTCCCACCAGGCCGGCCCAGGAGCTGAGCAGATGCAGATGGTCGAACATCGCCGTGATGAAGGACGTGACGCCCAGCGCCAGGGTCACCGCGAGCAGGGTGGCCTGGAGGGGATGGGGCTTGCCGTCCGTGGCGAAAAGGCCTCCGGCGGTGGGTCGCAATGCCTGTGCCATGGGGCACCTCCTGCGAAAGGCGGCGAATCGTAGCGCCATACACACCCGATGTGTACAGATTGGGGGTCCCTCCGGCCGGATTTCAACCGGAAGCCGCTGTGCGGGTAGTCTGTAGCGTCTGCACCGGTGTCTGTCCGGACAGAGCCAGGCAAGGGGAGGGCCCACGGTCCGTCCCGGCCGGCCTGGGAAACCGCCGCCCGGCCTCGATTGTCAGTGGCGGCTGTTTTACTGACAGGCATCGTTGCGCAACGCATCACGACCCTCCTGCCACGGAACGACCGTGGCCGCTGAGTCCAAAGGAGGTGGGTTCCACATGCGTCACTACGAGGTGATGGTCATCCTCGACCCCGATCTCGAGGAGCGTTCTGTCTCCCCGCTGATCGAGAACTTCCTCTCTGTCGTCCGTGACGGCGGCGGAAAGGTCGAGAAGGTCGACACCTGGGGCCGTCGTCGTCTCTCGTACGAGATCAAGAAGAAGCCCGAGGGCATCTACTCGGTCATCGACCTGCAGGCCGAGCCTGCGGTCGTCAAGGAGCTCGACCGCCAGATGAACCTGAACGAGTCGGTCCTCCGGACCAAGGTCCTCCGCCCCGAGACCCACTGAGCCCTTCCGCTCAGCTGATCTCGGGACTCGAGTAGCAGCACCAAGCAGCCAGCAGCAAACCCGCCGAGAGGTTCCCCCATGGCAGGCGAGACCGTCATCACGGTCGTCGGCAATCTTGTCGATGACCCCGAGCTGCGCTTCACCCCGTCCGGTGCGGCCGTCGCGAAGTTCCGTGTCGCGTCGACCCCCCGCACCTTCGACCGCCAGACGAACGAGTGGAAGGACGGCGAGAGCCTGTTCCTGACCTGCTCGGTCTGGCGTCAGGCGGCGGAGAACGTCGCCGAGTCGCTCCAGCGAGGCATGCGCGTCATTGTGCAGGGCCGGCTGAAGCAGCGGTCCTACGAGGACCGTGAGGGCGTCAAGCGCACGGTCTACGAGCTGGACGTCGAGGAAGTCGGCGCCAGCCTGCGCAACGCCACGGCCAAGGTCACCAAGACCACCGGCCGCGGTGGCCAGGGAGGCTACGGCGGTGGCGGTGGCGGCGGCCAGGGTGGCGGCGGCTGGGGCGGTGGCCCCGGCGGCGGTCAGCAGGGCGGCGGCGCTCCCGCCGACGACCCGTGGGCGACCGGCACTCCCGTCGGCGGCCAGCAGGGTGGCGGCGGCTGGGGCGGTGGCTCCGGCTCCGGTTCCGGCAGCGGCGGCGGCTACTCGGACGAGCCCCCCTTCTAGGTGGGCCGTACCCACACTTCTTGATCACACAGGAGATACACCATGGCGAAGCCGCCTGTGCGCAAGCCGAAGAAGAAGGTCTGCGCATTCTGCAAGGACAAGGTCACGTACGTGGACTACAAGGACACGAACATGCTGCGGAAGTTCATTTCCGACCGCGGCAAGATCCGTGCCCGCCGCGTGACCGGCAACTGCACGCAGCACCAGCGTGACGTCGCCACGGCCGTCAAGAACAGCCGTGAGATGGCGCTGCTGCCCTACACGTCCACCGCGCGATAAGGGAAGGGTGACCGACTCATGAAGATCATCCTCACCCACGAGGTCTCCGGCCTCGGTGCCGCGGGTGACGTCGTCGACGTCAAGGACGGTTACGCTCGCAACTACCTGGTTCCGCGGAAGCTCGCGATCCGCTGGACCAAGGGCGGCGAGAAGGACGTCGAGCAGATCCGTCGTGCTCGCAAGATCCACGAGATCCAGACCATCGAGCAGGCCAATCAGGTGAAGGCCCAGCTCGAGGGCGTCAAGGTTCGTCTCGCCGTCCGCTCCGGCGACGCCGGTCGTCTCTTCGGTTCCGTCACCCCGGCCGACATCGCTTCGGCGATCAAGGCTGCCGGTGGTCCCGAGGTCGACAAGCGCCGCATCGAGCTGGGCGTGCCGATCAAGACGCTGGGCGCCCACGAGACGTCGGTGCGTCTGCACCCCGAGGTTGCCGCCAAGGTCAACATCGAGGTCGTCGCTGCCTGAGTGCTGCGCTCGCTGAAGCAGTGAGTATGGGGGCCGCATCCTTCGGGGGCGGCCCCCATCGCCATGTTTCACGTGAAACGGTCAGCGCGTCGCGCCCGTGACGATCCAGCGGCCCGAGCGGGTACGGAACCACAGGGTCAGCATGCGCACGGTCATCATGAGCGTCATGGTGGCCCAGAGCGCGGTGAGCCCGCCCCCGAGTGCGGGGACCAGCAGGGCGGCGGGAGTGAACACCGCAAAGGTCAGCAGCATCGCCCATGCCAGATACGGTCCGTCGCCCGCGCCCATCAGGACTCCGTCCAGGACGAAGACGATCCCGCAGATCGGCTGGGACAGCGCTACAAGCACCAGGGCGGGCAGTGCCGCGTCCTTGACTGTGGCGTCGCTGGTGAACAGGGGCAGAAACACCGGCCGGGCGAGTACCACCAGCACACCGAGCACGACACCGACCGCGATACCCCACTCGACCATGCGGCGGCATGCCTCACGGGCACCCTGGGTGTCGCCGGCGCCGAGATAGCGCCCGATGATCGCCTGCCCGGCGATGGCGATGGCGTCCAGCGCGAAAGCGAGCAGGCTCCACAGGGAGAGGATGATCTGGTGGGCCGCGATGTTCGAGTCACCGAGGCGGGCGGCAACGGCCGTCGCGATCATCAGGATGGCCCGGAGTGAGAGGGTGCGCACCAGCAGGGGGACACCCGCCTGGGCAGAGGCCCTGATCCCGGCGGCATCGGGTCGCAGCGAGGCTCCGTGCCGGCGCGCCCCACGGAGGACTACGGCCAGGTAGACCGCGGCCATGCCCCACTGTGCGATGACGGTGCCCCAGGCGGAGCCCGCGATACCGAGACCTGCGCCGTAGACCAGCGCGACGTTGAGCACACCGTTGGCGACGAAGCCGGCGATGGCGACATAGAGCGGCGTCTTGGTGTTCTGCAGCCCGCGCAGGACACCGGTCGCGGCGAGCACGACCAGCATGGCCGGTATCCCGAGCGTGGAGATCCTCAGATACGTGGTCGCATAGGGGGCCGCTGTGTCCGAGGCACCGAAAAGGTCCACGAGGGCCGGTGCCGTCGGTAGAACGACGGCCATGACGGAGGCACCGAGGAAGAGCGCCAGCCAGATTCCGTCCATGCCCTGTCGGATGGCCGACGACAGGTCGCCGGCCCCGACCCGCCGGGCGACAGCGGCCGTGGTGGCGTAGGCCAGGAAGACGAAGACGCTGACGGCGGTCATCAGAAGGGCGGAGGCGACGCCGAGCCCTGCGAGTTGTGCCGTGCCCAGATGGCCGACGATGGCGCTGTCGGCCATGACGAAGAGTGGCTCGGCGACGAGGGCGCCGAAGGCCGGGACGGCCAGCATGACGATCTCTCGGTCATGCTTCCGTCGCGCGGCTCCGGGGCGTGCGGGGGCCTGTGTCATGTGCACCAATCTAATCGTCCACAGGTAAGAGATGCAAAGCTTTTGTGACCCTTACGTCGTGGCTCTGGGTGTGGGCTTGCGTACACCTTATGAAGCGATCTTGATCCGACTGGGGAAGTTTTTCTTCTGCACAGCCGGTGGACGGGAAACATGCAGGTCGGAGCCGTCTTCGCACGGGAGTCCCGGGCTTGTTCACAGGGCTGTCCACCGGCTCGTGCACAGGTTTCGCGGAGTTCTCCACAGCATTGGGGCGGTCATCCACATGGCCTGTGGATAACCAGATTGGCTGACGGTGCCGACGGGCCTACGGTGGTCCGGCGCCCGCTCCGTCCGCCGGTTTCAGAAACGTCACAAATCCGGCGCGCCACAAACGGAGTTGGGCCTCTTATTTGTCAGTGCCGTGCCGTAGAACAGAGGGGCATGGCGAGGTCCGCTCGGCGGACGGGAGGAGGTGGCTCGGTGAGCATTTCCGAGCCCTTGGACGACCCGTGGGCCGACAGCGGTCCCAGTGATCGTCTGCCCGCCTCCCGCCGTCGTGACGACCGCGGCAAGGGCCGTGACGAGCAGCACGACCGCGGCCGGGACAACGGCGTGTGGGACGGTGGAGGCTCCGCGTTCGAAAGGGTGCCGCCACAGGACCTCGAGGCCGAGCAGTCCGTCCTGGGCGGCATGCTCCTGTCCAAGGACGCCATCGCCGACGTCGTGGAGATACTCAAGGGCCACGACTTCTACAAGCCGGCCCACGAGACCATCTACACGGCCATCCTCGACGTCTACGCCAAGGGTGAGCCGGCAGACCCCATCACGATCGCCGCGGAGCTGACCAAGCGCGGCGAGATCAACAAGGTCGGCGGGGCCTCGTACCTGCACACCCTCGTGCAGACGGTCCCCACGGCGGCCAATGCGGCGTACTACGCGGAGATCGTGCACGAGCGCGCGGTGCTGCGTCGCCTGGTCGAGGCCGGTACCCGCATCACGCAGATGGGATACGCGGCCGACGACGACGTCGATGAGATCGTCAACCGTGCGCAGGCCGAGATCTACGCGGTCACCGAGCAGCGCACCAGCGAGGACTACCTGCCGCTCGGCGACATCATGGAGGGCGCCCTCGACGAGATCGAGGCGATCGGGTCGCGCAGTGGTGAGATGACCGGGGTGCCCACGGGGTTCACCGACTTCGACTCGCTCACCAATGGCCTGCACCCGGGGCAGATGATCGTCATCGCCGCGCGTCCCGCGATGGGCAAGTCGACGCTCGCCCTGGACTTCGCGCGAGCCGCGTCCATCAAGAACAACCTGCCCAGCGTCATCTTCTCGCTGGAGATGGGGCGCAACGAGATCGCGATGCGCCTGCTGTCCGCCGAGGCCCGGGTCGCACTGCACCACATGCGTTCCGGCACGATGACCGACGAGGACTGGACGCGCCTGGCGCGCCGGATGCCGGACGTCTCGGCGGCGCCGCTCTACATCGACGACTCCCCGAACCTGTCGATGATGGAGATCCGCGCCAAGTGCCGTCGTCTGAAGCAGCGCAACGATCTGAGGCTGGTCGTCATCGACTACCTCCAGCTGATGCAGTCCGGTGGTTCCAAGCGTGCCGAGAGCCGTCAGCAGGAGGTCTCGGACATGTCCCGAAACCTCAAGCTGCTCGCCAAGGAACTGGAGGTCCCGGTCATCGCCCTGTCCCAGCTCAACCGTGGCCCCGAGCAGCGCACCGACAAGAAGCCGATGGTCTCCGACCTGCGTGAGTCCGGGTCCATCGAGCAGGACGCCGACATGGTCATCCTGCTGCACCGCGAGGACGCCTACGAGAAGGAGTCCCCGCGCGCGGGTGAGGCGGATCTGATCGTGGCGAAGCACCGAAACGGTCCGACGGCGACGATCACGGTCGCCTTCCAGGGCCACTACTCGCGCTTCGTGGACATGGCGCAGACCTGAGGAGCGGCCGGCAGGTGAGTCGGTTGTTGACGGGACGGCGGGAAGCCCGCCGGTGATCGACAACCTGCCGTGACTGGTCGCCGTAGTGAGGCCGATCATCAGCGCGCCTCACCCGGCGACCGTGCTGGACTGAGGGCATGACGACACCTCAGGAAGAACTGCTGCCCGGAACGCGGCGGGCGTTGCTGCACCGGATCGCCGTCGCCCAGACCGAAGGGCGTGCGCCGTCGCTCGTCGCGACCGTGGTGCGGGGCGGGAAGGCCGTGTGGACGGGGGCGCGGACCTCGGTGGAAGGACACGCCCCGGACGAGAACGTGCAGTACCGGATCGGGTCGATCACCAAGACGTTCACCGCCGTACTGGTGCTTCGGCTGCGCGACGAGAGAGCGCTCGATCTCTCCGACCCTTTGGACAAGCACCTGCCGGGTACGGGGGTGGGCCAGGCGACCATCGCCGACCTGCTCGCACACAGCGGTGGGCTGGCTGCCGAAACGCCCGCCCCTTGGTGGGAGCGGACCTCAGGGGCCCTGCGGCCCGGCCTCGCCGATGTGCTGGGCGAGCGGCCTCTGGTTCACCCCGTGGGCCGGCGGTTCCACTATTCGAACCCCGGATACGCGTTGCTCGGGGCCCTTGTCGAGAAGCTGCGTGATGCCCGGTGGGAGGACGTGCTTCGGCGAGAAGTGCTCGAACCCTTGGGCCTGCATCGCACGAGTGCGCACCCACAGGCGCCGCACGCGGGTGGCTGGGCGGTGCATCCCTGGGCGGATGTGATGCTGCCCGAGCCTTTGGAGGACCTCGGGGTGATGGCACCGGCCGGGCAACTGTGGTCCACCACCAGCGACTTGGCACGCTTCGCGGCGTTCCTGACGGAGGGGGACGACCGGGTGCTGAGCGCCGAGTCGTTGCGGGAGATGAGGACGCCGGCCGCGGCGGACGTGGCGAGCGGCTATGCGTACGGCCTGGGCATGGAACTCCGTCATCAGAACGGCCGAGCTCTGGTCGGGCACACCGGATCCCTTCCGGGCTTCCTCGCCTGCCTCACGATCGGTGTGGCGGACGACGTGAGCGCGGTGGTCCTGGCCAACTGCACCTCCGGGCCGGCACCGTTCACGGTCGCCGCTGACCTCGTACGGATCGTCGCCGAGGCGGAACCACGGATCCCTGCTCCCTGGCAGCCGCTGCGGGAGGCCGATCCGGCGGTACTGGAGCTGGTGGGGCAGTGGTACTGGGGGACATACGCCTTCGCGCTGCGGCTGTCGGCCGACGGTCTTGTCTCGCTGGAGCCCTTGTCTGGCAACGGTCGGCGTTCGCGTTTCCGGCCGAAGGGGGACGGCACCTGGGTGGGGCTCGAGGGCTATTACGCCGGCGAACTGCTGAAGCCCGTACGGCGACCGGACGGGGCGGTGAGCCATCTTGACCTGGGCTCGTTCGTGTTCACGCGCCAGCCGCATGAGGAAGGGGGTTCCGTGCCGGGTGGAGTGGACCCCGAGGGGTGGCGGGGCATCGGCTAGCCCCTCCTCGTTCAGGAGCCTGTGAGGGGTGCTGTTTCACGTGAAACAGCACCCCGAGTTGTCCTTACAACGCGAGCTTGAAGCCCACGTGGGAGGCGGTGGGCATCCGTGCGGGAGTTGTCGGAGGTCAGTTGGACCAGTTGGCAGCCCTCGCGGCGGGACGCGTCGATCGCCCACTCGATGAGCCGGCTCCCCAGGCCGCTGCCGCGCTCGTCCGCATGGACGCGAACGCCTTCGATGATCGACCTGGTGGAGCCGCGACGGGACAGTCCCGGAACGATCGTGAGCTGAAGTGTGCCGACGACGCGGCCTTCGCGGACCGCGACGACGAGGTGCTGGTGGGGGTCGGCGCTGAGTCGCTGCAGCGCGGTCAGGTACGGGGCGAGGTCGTCCGGCGACTCGCGCTGCGCGCCCAAGGGGTCGTCCGCGAGCATGGCGACGATCGCGGGGAGGTCGTCGGCGACCGCGGCTCGCACTTCAAGATCTCCCATGCCTGCACCCTACGCAGGCGCGGCCGGACCGGGCGACCTCCCTGGCGGCGCGATCTTCCGCCTATCTCCGCCTTCTACGCGGGCATGGGTGCCTTCAGTGTTTCCACGGTCCGCACCAGCGGGGCCAGATCGGGGTTCTTCGCCGCAGCGTCGAGGGCCTCGCGCAGGGCGGTGTCGTTCGTCGGCCGTGCCTCCTCCAGCAGCTTCAGGCCGGCCTCGGTGACGTTGGTGTAGATCCCGCGCCGGTCGGTGGGGCACAGGTAGCGCTCCAGCAGACCGCGGTCCTCGAGCCGGGTGACCAGACGCGTGGTGGCGCTCTGGCTGAGCACGACGGCGTCGGCGACCTGCTTCATCTGCAGATGCCCCCCGTCGCCGTCGTGCTGACGGCTCAGTACGTCGAGCAGGGAGTACTCCCGCACGCTCAGATCGTGCCGGGCCTGAAGGGCGCGCTCGATATGGGCCTCGATCCTCCCGTGCAGCAGGGAGAGAGCGCACCAGCCCTGAGCTAGGGCAGTGAGCGCGGGGTCCGTGGCTGTCATGGGCGTTTCCTCCGTCCAGGAGCTGCTGACACCAGGGTAGAGCAAGCGTGCAATAGACGGCGTTTGCAAGTAGCCAGCGTCTGCAATTATTGTGGTGGCACGCAAAGCGCTCCTGCAATCTTCTGGGAAGGTCTGTCCCCCATGCCTCTCGCGCTTCTGGCCCTCGCGATCGGGGCCTTCGGGATCGGAACCACGGAGTTCGTGATCATGGGCTTGTTGCCCGAGGTCGCGGGCGACTTCGATGTCTCCATCCCCACGGCCGGCTACCTGGTGACCGGCTACGCCCTGGGCGTCATGTTCGGCGCCCCGCTGATGACCGTGCTCGGCACCAAGATCTCCCGCAAGCGGATGCTGATGCTGCTCATGGGACTGTTCATCGTCGGCAACCTGCTCTCGGCGCTGGCCCCGTCCTTCGGCGTCATGCTGATCGGACGGGTGGTCGCCTCCCTGGCCCACGGCGCTTTCTTCGGCATCGGCTCGGTGGTCGCGGCCGACCTGGTCGCCCCGGACAAGAAGGCCGGAGCGATCGCCCTGATGTTCACCGGGCTGACCGTCGCCAATGTCGTCGGCGTTCCGCTGGGCACGCTCGTCGGCCAGTCCATCGGCTGGCGCGTCACCTTCGGCCTCGTCGCTGCCCTGGGGATCGTCGGCCTGGCCGGTATCGCCAAGCTCGTCCCCGACATGCCCAAGCCCGAGGGCGTACGGCTGCGTCACGAGCTGGCCGCCCTGAAGAACGTCCAGGTCCTCCTCGCCATGGCGATGACCGTCCTGGGCTTCGGCGGCGTCTTCGCGGCCATCACGTACATCGCGCCGATGATGACGCACGCCGCCGGCTTCGCCGACGGCTCCGTCACCTGGCTGCTGGTCCTCTTCGGCCTCGGCATGGTCGGCGGCAACCTCATCGGCGGCCGGTACGCGGACCGCGCGCTGATGCCCCTGCTGTACGTGTCCCTGGGCGCCCTCGCCGTCGTGCTCGCACTCTTCACGCTGACCGCGCACAACAAGGTCGCCGCCGCCGTCACCATCGCCCTCATCGGCGCTCTGGGATTCGCCACCGTGCCGCCCCTGCAGAAGCGCGTGCTCGACCAGGCGCACGGCGCCCCCACCCTGGCCTCGGCCGTCAACATCGGTGCCTTCAACCTCGGCAACGCGCTGTCCGCCTGGCTCGGCGGCCTCGTGATCGCGGCGGGCCTGGGCTACACCGCACCCAACTGGGTCGGCGCCGTCCTCGCCGCGGGTGCTCTGGTGCTGGCCTTTGTCTCGGCAGCTCTGGAACGCCGTGACGCCGTACCCGGCACCGTGGTCGCCGGCTCGGCGCCCACCGAGCAGCGGACTGCCATCTCCCACTGACCGAGAGGACCGGCCGGTGCGGGGCCGGGGCCGCCCCCGCACCTTCCGCTTCCGCACCTCGGCACGACCGACACCACCCGTACCGCAAGGAGAAACTTTCCATGAGCACCACCGCCGTCGCCCCGCTCAGCACCGCCGATGCCGAAGCGCTCGTCACCGTCGCACGCGAGGCCGCCGAGGCAGACGGTGTCACGGTCAGCGTCACCGTCCTCGACGCCGGCGGGCACCTGCTCGCCTTCCGCCGTGACGACCGTGCCGTACTGATCTCCGGCGAGACCAGTACCCGCAAGGCGTACACCGCTCTGCAGCTCGACGCGCCCACCGCCGACCTCGTGGACGCCGTGCAGCCCGGCGGTCTTTTCCACACCCTGCCCACCGCGCTCGACCGGCCGCTGCTGTTCATCGCCGGGGGCGTGCCCGTCCGGCGCGACGGCCGGCTGATCGGAGCCATCGGCGTCGGCGGTGGCGCACCGGAACAGGACCACGCCTTTGCCACGGCCGCCGTGGAGGCCCTCGTCTGACGACGGCGCCCATCGGACGCGACCAGACAGCGACGCCGGTCCCGCGTCCTCGGAACCGGCGTCGTCATGTCGGCGGGGGTCAGCCCGCTGCGACCGTCACCGGTGCGAACCGTCGGTTCCAGTCCCCGGGCAGCTCCGTGATCCCGTAGGTCATGACGGCGTTGAACGCGATCGAGGCCAGCCCGTGTTCCTTTGCCCACCTCAGCAGCTCTTCGTGCCGCACGTCGATGTCGGTGCGCAGCGGCCGGTCGGTGTGGGCGGCGACGGAGGCGAGGAGCGCCTTGGCCGTCGCGGTGTCACGGGCGATCAGCGGGCCCACGACATGGGTGTCCATGTTGGGCCAGGCAGCCGCGTAACCAATGATCCGTCCGTCCTCCTCGGCGACACGCAACTGGTCGGCGAAGGCCGGCAGCCGGGTGACGACGTGCGTCCGGTCGGCCCCGAACACCTCCTCGTCGAGCCGGAGAAGGGCGGGGAGATCCTCCGCGGTCGCGGCACGGGTGGCGACCTGCTGAGCCCCCGTGGGGACGAAGTGGCCGCGCAGCATCTCCGCCCGGCCGATGACCTTGAAACCGAGCTCCTCGTAGAGCGGCTGTCCGAAAGGGGTCGCATGCAGGGTGAGGGGCGTGGTGCCCATCGCGGCGACGACGTGACGCATCAACCGGCGTCCCACGCCCCGGCGCGCATGCCGTTCGGCGACCAGGACCATGCCGATGGCTGCCAGAGCGGGCTGTTCCCGCGGCCCGTACTCGGTGACGACGCTGGCGGCCACCAGGCCACCATCGGGGTCGTCGATGCCGTAACCCCTTCCGGCCGCGAGAAGGAGACCCCACTTGTGTTCCTCCCGAGGCCACCCCCGGTCCTCGGACAAGTCGGCACAGGCGGTGAGATCGCGGAGCGTCAGACGGCGGATGGGCAGAGCGTCAAGGGAAGGTGTCGGCACGCAGGTCAGGCTGTCCGACAGCGGGCTTCGGCGTCCACCTGTTTCCGAAGACTCATGCGAGCTTTTGGCCATGCCGCGTCGCATGGCGGCACCCGTGCACGGTCGGGCGTCAGCCCAGGTCGGGGGCGTGCATGGCGCGGACGCCCTCGATGTTGCCGTCCAGGTAGTGCCGTAGCGACAGCGGTACGAGGTGGACGGAGGCGATCCCGACGCGGGTGAACGGCACGCGCACGATCTCGTACTCGCCGGCGGGTTCGTCGACCTCCGGGCCGTGTCGCAGGGACGGGTCCATCGATTCCAGGCGGCATACGAAGAAGTGCTGCACCTTCACGCCGGTTGCGCCGCCGTCCTCGCCGATGTGCTCCACGGTGTCGACGAAACAAGGCACCACATCGGTGATCTTGGCGCCGAGTTCCTCGTACACCTCTCGGTGCAGGGCGTCGACGACGGTCGGGTCCTCTGGCTCGACCCCGCCGCCGGGGGTGACCCAGTAGGGATCCACGCCGGGTTTGGTGCGCTTGATCAGGATGAAGTTCTCGCCGTCCAGCAGAACGGCTCGGGCGGTGCGCTTGACCACGGGTCGGACGGTCATGGGGGGAATGTGGCCCGGCTGGTTCCACGTGAAACATCGCGAGATGTCCTCGCCCGGCTTTCCCGCGGTCAGCCTCCGCCGCAGTGCTCAGGACCAGTCGGTGGCCGCCTGCTCCAGCCGCCCATGAGCCCGTGCGATGTGCGGCATCGCCAGCGTGCCGGTGCGGACCACCAGGAAGTACGTGCGTAACGGAGGAACCGTCGGTTCGTACAGGGCCACCACATCGCCCCGCTCGAGCGCGCCCGTGCACAGGTAACGGGGCAGCACCGCCAACCCCGCTCCGGCGGTCGCGCAGGCCAGCACCGCGCGTAGATCCGGGACGACGACGGTGCCCGGGGCGACCGGGCGGGAGTCGAAGACGGAGGCCCAGTAGCGGGCGACAAGCGGCAGCGACTCGTGCACCTCGACCACCGGGACCTGGTCCAGGGCGGACGGGCCGGTATGGCGGAGCGTGCCGGGGCCGCCGATGCGCTCGGCCCAGCGCGGGGCGGCGACCAGGACGTGCTCTTCGTCGCAGAGCGCAGTCGCCGAGAGCAGGGCACCGCGTGGCCGGACCGTGCTGATGGCCAGATCGTGATGGCCGGCAGCCAGTCCCTCCAGTGTTTCCTCGGCGGTGCCGAAGGAGGCACGCAGGGCGAAGCCCTGGCCGTCCTCGCCGGTCAGCTCCGTGAGCGCGGGCAGCGCCCGTTCGGCGGTGAATTCCGGAGGGCCGGCCAGATGCAGGGTCCGTAAGGAGGAGTCCTCCTCCAGCCCGGCCTCGGCGATCTTCACCAGGGCGTCGAGGTGCGGTGCCGCCTTGTGGGCGAGTTCGTCCCCGATGGTCGTCGGTGTGACGCCGCGCGCCTGTCGAAGGAACAAGGGCCGCCCCAGCTGCCGTTCCAGCGTCCGTATCTGCGAGGTGACGGCAGGCTGGGAGAGGCCGAGCAGCGCGGCGGCACGGGTGAAGGAGCCGGCCCGGTGCACGGTCACGAAGGTTCGCAGCAAGGCCAGATCCACGGCACACCCTCCCCTGGTCAACCCCCGCCGTCGGCCCGGACGCGCCCAACTATAAGTAAGTCGATAGGTCGCTGTCGCTACGGTGATTGGACACTGACACTGAGTCAACTAGCCTTGGTCGCGCGGTTCTTCGCGCGCAGAACCGAGGACGGTCCGAGCCACGAGGGGGGAGGCTCGGACCGTCCGCAGTGGTGCGCCGGGCCTCGTCGGCCCTGCCGAAGCGGCCGGTCAGACGGCCGACTCGGCCAGGGCGCGCAGGACGTCCGCCACCAAGTCCTCGGGGTCCTCGGCGCCCACGGAGAAGCGGATGAAGCCCTCCGGCACCGCGTCCCCACCCCAGCGCCCACGTCGCTCCGCCGTGGACCGTACGCCGCCGAAGCTCGTCGCGTCGTCCACGAGCCGTAGCGCGTCGAGGAAACGGTCCGCACGCGCGCGCGTGGGCAGCGTGAAGGAGACCACACACCCATAGCGCCGCATCTGCTGCGAGGCGATCTTGTGCGAGGGGTCGTCGGGCAGCCCCGGATAGCGCAGCCCCGTCACCTCGGACCGCTCCCGCAGCGCCTGGGCGAGCGCCAGCGCGGTGGCGCTCTGCCGGTCGACACGCAGCTGCAGCGTGGCGATCGAGCGGTGCGCGAGCCAGGCCTCCATGGGTCCGGGAATGGCACCGACGATCTTGCGCCAGCGGCGGACGGCGGCCATGGCCTCGGCATCGCGGCCGCTGACGTATCCCAGAAGCACGTCGCCGTGCCCGGTGAGCTGCTTGGTGCCGCTGGCCACCGCGAAGTCGGCGCCGAGCTCCAGCGGGCGCTGGCCGAGGGGCGTCGCGAGGGTGTTGTCGACGGCGACCAGGGCGCCGCGCGCGTGCGCCGCTTCGGCGAGCCGGCGTACGTCGCACACGTCCAGCCCCGGATTCGAGGGCGTCTCGATCCACAGCAGCTTGGCGCCGTCGAGGACCTCGAGCTGGGCGTCGCCGCCCGTCGGCGCGGTGCGCACCTCAATGCCGTACGCCTCCAGCTGGGCACGCACCAGGGGCAGCGCCTGATAGCCGTCGTTCGGCAGGACGACCGCGTCCCCGGCGCGCAGCTGGGAGAAGAGCACCGAGGAGATCGCGGCCATGCCCGAGGCGAACACCAGGGTCTCGACGCTGTCCTGCCCAGGCGCCTCCAGCTCGCCGATGGCCCGTTCCAGCAGCGTCCAGGTCGGGTTCTCGTCCCGGCCGTAGGTGTACGGGCCGGTGGGGTCGCCCGGCAGATGGAAGTGGGCCGCGAACACGGGTCCGGGCAGTGTCGGCTCGTGCTTGACCGGCTCGGGCAGCCCGGCGCGCACCGCGCGGGTGCCGTCACCCGCCTCCTCCGGCAGGGCCGGCCCGTGGCTCGCGCCCGTCGTCGAATGGTTCATGCCGCCTGTCCTTCCACCTGCTCGCGTACGGCGGCGAGCAGTCCGGTGCTCGCCGCCTCCACCATCTCAAGGCACTCGTCGAAGCCTTCCGCGCCCCCGTAGTAGGGGTCCGGCACGTCGAGGTCGTCCTCGGCCGCGGGGTCGTACGACCGCAGCAGCCGCACCTTGTCCGCGTCCCGCTCCGTGGGAGCCAGGTGGCGCAGTGCCCTGAGGTGCCCGGAATCGAGCGCGATGACGAGATCGAGACGGGCGAACCAGGACGGGTCGAACTGCCGGGCGGTGTGGCCGGCGTCGTAGCCGTGCTCCCGCAGCACCGTCACCGTGCGAGGGTCGGCGCCCTCGCCCTCGTGCCAGCCGCCCGTACCGGCGCTGTCCACCTCGACCAGGCCGTCGAGTCCGGCCTCCGCCACCCGCGCGCGGAAGACGGACTCGGCCATCGGGGACCGGCAGATGTTGCCGGTGCAGACGAAGCAGACGCGGTAGGCCATCGCGCTCAGTCCCCGTCGGGCAGGACGACGTTGAGCGCCCAGGAGACGACGGAGATGATCAGGCCGCCCAGTACGGCCGTCCAGAAGCCCTCCACGTGGAAGCTCAGGTCGACCTGGTCGGCGAGCCAGGAGGTGAGCAGCAGCATCAGCGCGTTCACCACCAGGGTGAACAGCCCGAGCGTCAGGATGAGCAGGGGCAGGCTCAGGAGCTTCACGAGCGGCTTGACCAGGACGTTCACGAGTCCGAAGATCAGGGCGACCAGGAGCAGGGTGCCGATCTCCTTGCCCGTGCTGTCACCGGTCAGGGTGATCTTGTCGAGCAGCCATACGGCGACCGCCAGGGCGCCGGCGTTGGCGATCGTCTTGACTAGGAAATTCATCATGTGTCTGATCGTGACAGACACGATCGGGCTTGAGCAGTGAGGGCAGGGGCGGGACAAGGCGATGAAGGCATTCCGGCTGGACGAACTGGAGGCGGAACGCGCCGCCAACGACGGGGCGTATCTGCAGTTCCTGCGGGAGCGGAACATGTCGGTCGGCCTCTACGCGCTGGACGCCGGCACCCAGGATCCGCAGCAGCCACACCATCAGGACGAGGTGTACTTCGTCGTCAGCGGCCGCGCGGCGATCACCGTGGGTCTGGAGACCACCCAGGTGGCACGCGGCAGCGTCGTGTACGTACCGGCCGGCGTGGCGCACAAGTTCCACCACATCAGCGAGGATCTGCGGGTACTGGTGGTGTTCTCTCCCCCCGAGAGCTGAACCGCGGTTTCGGGGTTCCCTAGGGGGACGGTCAGGGGAGGACAAGGGATCCGAGGCCCCCGCCGGACCATCTGCCGCCCTAGCATCGAGTGCGGGACATCATCAATGCGACCCGGCACTCGGCGGGCGGAGAGGTAAGGACAAGGGCGATGCGAGAGATCTTCGCGGGACTGCCGTGGTGGGTGAAGTGGATCGCGGTGCCGGTCATCGCGCTGGTCGTGTTCGGCGGGCTGATAGCGAGCGTGGTCGGCTTCGTGATCGGACTTCTCTTCAAGGTACTGGTCTTCGTGGCGCTGGTCGGTGGACTGATCTACGTCGTACGGAAGTTCACATCGAGTTCTTCCTCGCGCGGCGACTGGTGAGTGGAGGGGAACCGGTGGTGCGGTAACAGGAATCGCCGGTTCCCTCGGGCGGGGGAAGTTTCTCCGACGCGCCGTCTGCGTGCGGTGACAGCCCGTTAGAGTCCGGAACTCGACGCGGGGACGATCCCCGCGAGCGGCGACCCCCACCCGTGTTCCCCACACGGGCTGCCCCCTCGCGTTTCGGGAGTGACCCTTGGCCACGACTGGCTCCGCCTCCGCGCATCTGACCGCGGTTCCTCCGCAGCCCCGCTCCCCGGCGTCCCCGGCAGCACCGGCGGCCACCACGACCCTCATCGGCTCCGTACAGCGAGCCATGCGCCTGCTGGAGACCGTCGCCGGGCACGAGCACGGGGCCCCCGCCAAACAACTGGCCCGCGAGACCGGGCTGGCGCTTCCCACCACCTACCACCTGCTGCGCACCCTGGTGCACGAGGGCTATCTGCGCCGGGACAAGGGGCTGTTCTTCCTGGGTGACGCGGCAGCGCGGCTGAGCTGCAGCGGAGAGCAGCAGAAACGTCGCAGCACGGTGGTCGACATCCTCGCCCGCTGGCGTGACGCGATCGGAGCCCCCGTGTACTACGCGGTCTACCGCGAGGGCGAGATCGAGGTCGTCTGCGTCTCCGGCGCCGCCGGCACCCCCGCGGTCGAGGGGTGGGCCGACTTCCGGGAGACCGGCCACGCCCATGCCATCGGACAGTGCCTGCTCTCCCAGCTCGACGAGGACGCCCGCCGCGACCACCTCGACCGCTATCCCGTGCGGCCCGTCACGCCCTACACCGTGCGCGACGACCACAGTCTGCTGAGACGCCTGGAACGGACACGGCGCATGGATCTGGTGATCGAACGTCAGGAGTACGTCCTGGGCGCGGTGTGCGCGGCGATTCCGATCACCGTCGGTACCACCGCCGCGTCACTGGCCCTCTCCATGCCCGCACATCAGGCCGACCGGCTCCTCCCCGCGGCGCGGCGACTGCAGGCCGAGATGGGGCGCCTGGTCGGCTCGCTGGAGCTGTCTATCAGTATCTGAAAACTCACTCCTTGTGATCTGCTGTGTACGTTGAGCAAGATTCCCTCTAGTGTCAGGGTCCATGCCCGGCCAGTCCGTGGCGAATGACGGGGTAGGCGATGCGCGAATCCGTACAGGCAGAGGTCATGATGAGCTTTCTCGTGTCGGAGGAGCTGTCCTTCCGCATCCCGGTGGAGCTGCGCTACGACACCTGTGATCCCTACGCCGTGCGGCTGACCTTCCACTTGCCCGGGGACGCTCCCGTGACCTGGGCGTTCGGCCGTGAGCTGCTGATCGATGGCGTGGGCCGGCCGTGCGGAGAGGGCGATGTCCGCGTCTCGCCGGTCGATCCCGACACGCTGGGCGAGGTGCTGATCCGCCTTCAGGTCGGCAGCGACCAGGCGCTGTTCCGTTCGTCGACCCCACCGCTCGTGGCCTTCCTCGACCGCACCGACAAGCTGGTGCCGCTGGGTCAGGAAGGGGCGCTCGCCGACTTCGACGCGCACCTCGACGACGCCCTGGACCGCATCCTGGCGGAGCAGAGCGCCGGCTGAAGCGTTACGCCAGTCGGGTGGCCGTTGGCGGAACGCTTCAGCGCGTTCCGCCACGCTCCGCGGGCGTCAGCGCTTACGGCGCCTGCCCCTCCCGCCGCGCCCCGCGGCCGGCCGGACATCCGGAGCCTGCCCGTGCCCCTGCGCTTGTGCCAGGGTCTGGCCCTGTGCCGTGGTCGATGCCGTCGGACGGTCGGCAGAAACCACCAGCGCGGCCAGGGCGGTGGTGACCGGCACCGAGGCCACCAGGCCGATCGAGCCGATCAAGGTGCGCACGATCTCCTCCGCGACCAGTTCGCTGTTGGCGACCGTTCCCACACTGCTCTGCGCGATGGAGAACAGCAGGAGCAGTGGCAGTGCGGCGCCCGCGTAGGCGAGGACCAGTGTGTTGACCACGGACGCGATGTGATCGCGGCCGATACGTATGCCCGCCCGGTACAGCCCGCGCCAGCCCGTCGACGGATTGGCCTCGTGCAGCTCCCAGACCGCGGAGGTCTGCGTGACGGTCACGTCGTCGAGGACACCGAGCGAACCGATGATGACACCGGCCAGCAGCAGACCGCTCATGTCGATCTGCGGGTACAGGCCGTGGATCAACCCGGTGTTGTCATCGGTGTTGCCGGTGAGCGCGGCCCAGTCGATGAACACCGAGCCCAGGACACCGATCAGCAGCAGCGAGATCAGTGTGCCGAGCACTGCCACGGAGGTACGGGCGGATAGTCCGTGACAGAGATACAGCGCGATCAGCATGATCGCGCTCGCCCCGATCACCGCCACGACCAGAGGGTTCGAGCCCTGCAGGATCGCGGGCAGGATGAAGAAGTTGAGCACCAGGAAGCTGATCGCCAGCGCGACCAGCGCCATGACACCCCGCAGCCGCCCCACGGCGACGACGGCGAGCGCGAAGATGCCGGCGAGCAGCGCCATGGGGAAGCGCCGGTTCACGTCGGTGACCGAGTACTGGAGATCCTCGGGCGCCGAGGGCTCGTAGGCGACCACGACTGCCTGGCCCTCGCTCAGCTGCCGGGACTGGTCCGGTTGCACGATCTCGTTGAACGTACGGTCCTTGTCATTGCCGGTGTCGACCCGGATCGTCGCCTTCTCGCAGGTGCCGTCCGCCTGCTGCTGGGCGGAGGAGCCCTCGGCGGTGGAGGTGTCACCGGTCGGGACGCCTCCGGAGGCGTTCACGGACTGGCAGCTCACCTCGACCACCTTGGTCACCGTGGCGTGCTGCGTCTGCCGGTCGAAGCCGACGCCGGTGCGCTCGTGCGCCGGGGCACCGCCCGGCCACAGCACCGCGAGTCCGATCAGCACCGCCGCGGCGAACGGGATCAGGATCGCCGCGATGACCCTGCGCAGATGCCGGGACACGGGCGCTGCCGGGCCATGACCGTGACTGTGCCCGTGGCCATGCCCGTGCCCGTTCCCTTGGCCGTTCCCGGTTCCGGCGCCGGAACCGGAACCGTGCGGTGGTCCGGGTGGTGGATACGGAGGAGGCTGAGTCGAGGTCACCGACCGATCATCGCAAGAACAAGCGGGGCCCTCTGTTCACCGCGCCAGAACTGCCGCTAGCGTGGAGGCACCTTTTGTACACGCGGGAGCTCGGAGCACCGGGCTGAGAGGGCGCTGACCTCCGTCCCAGCGACGTTTCACATGAAACATCACCGAAGTCGAGTGATGTTTCACACGGAACGCCGGCAGACGGAAGCCGCTGCGTCGACCGCCGAACCTGTTACCGGGTAATGCCGGCGTAGGGAGTAGGTCTCATGACCAACAAGGACGCACGCACGCCTGCCTTCACGCAGAACGCGACGGAGACGTCGCTGAACGAGGAGGCCGGGAAGTCCATCGGCTGGCACAAGGCGTATGTCGAGGGCACCCGCCCCGACCTGCGCGTGCCGGTCCGTCAGGTGCACCTCACCAACGGGCAGTCGGTCACGCTGTACGACACATCGGGCCCGTACACGGATCCGCTCGTCGACACCGACGTCCGCAGGGGACTGTCTCCGCTGCGGGAGAACTGGATCATCGCCCGTGGTGACACGGAGGAGTATGCGGGCCGTCCCGTCCGTCCCGAGGACGACGGAGTCAAGCACACCTCTCCGCGCGGGGGTCTGCGCAACCTGGACGCCGTCTTCCCCGGCCGGCCGCGCCTGCCGCGCCGGGGCCGCGCGGGCGAGGCGGTCACCCAGCTGGCGTACGCGCGCCGTGGTGAGATCACGCCCGAGATGGAGTTCGTGGCGATCCGGGAGAACGTCTCTCCCGAGGTGGTGCGCGAGGAGATCGCGGCAGGGCGGGCCGTGTTGCCCGCCAACGTCAACCACCCGGAGATCGAGCCGATGATCATCGGCAAGCGGTTCCTGGTGAAGGTCAACGCCAACATCGGCAACTCCGCGGTGACGTCCTCCATCGAGGAGGAGGTGGAGAAGATGACCTGGGCGACCCACTGGGGCGCCGACACGGTCATGGACCTGTCCACCGGCCGCAACATCCACACCACCCGGGAGTGGGTGCTGCGCAACTCGCCCGTGCCCATCGGCACGGTGCCGCTCTACCAGGCTCTGGAGAAGGTCGACGGCCGGGCCGAGGAGCTGACCTGGGACATCTACAGGGACACGGTCATCGAGCAGGCCGAGCAGGGCGTGGACTACATGACGGTCCACGCGGGCGTGCGCCTCGCGTACGTACCGCTCACCGCCAACCGCAAGACCGGCATCGTCTCGCGCGGTGGTTCGATCATGGCCGCGTGGTGCCTGGCGCACCACAAGGAATCGTTCCTGTACGAGCACTTCGAGGAACTCTGCGAGATCCTCGCCGCGTACGACGTCACGTACTCGCTCGGCGACGGCCTGCGGCCCGGTTCCATCGCGGACGCCAACGACGAGGCGCAGTTCGCGGAGTTGCGCACGCTCGGGGAACTCAACACGATCGCGAAGCGTTTCCAAGTGCAGACCATGATCGAGGGCCCGGGCCATGTCCCGATGCACAAGATCAAGGAGAACATCGACCTTCAGCAGGAGATCTGCGATGAGGCCCCGTTCTATACGCTCGGCCCGCTGACGACGGACGTCGCGCCCGCGTACGACCACATCACCTCTGGCATCGGTGCCGCGATGATCGCCTGGTGGGGCACGGCCATGCTGTGCTACGTGACGCCCAAGGAGCACCTGGGCCTGCCCAACCGTGACGATGTCAAGACCGGTGTCATCACCTACAAGATCGCCGCCCATGCCGCCGACCTCGCCAAGGGGCATCCGGGCGCACAGGAGTGGGACGACGCGCTGTCCGACGCCCGCTTCGAGTTCCGGTGGGAGGACCAGTTCAACCTCGCCCTCGACCCGGACACGGCACGCGAGTTCCACGACGAGACCCTGCCGGCGGAACCCGCCAAGACGGCGCACTTCTGCTCGATGTGCGGCCCGAAGTTCTGTTCGATGAAGATCTCGCATGACATCCGCCGTGAACACGGCGGCAGCCGGGACGAGATCGAGGAGGGTATGGCGCAGAAGTCGAAGGAGTTCGCGGCGGCGGGCAATCGCGTGTACCTGCCGATCGCGGACTGGTCGACGGACTGGTCGACGGACTGATCGACGGGCTGGTCGTTCGCCGGAAGGACGGCGCGGGAGTGGTGCTCGTGGCGGTGGCTCGCTTCTCGGGCACCGCTCCTGTGGGGGTCTGTCCGGGACCCCCTCCCCTTCGCCGGGCCGGGTGGGCAGACTGGCCCCATGACAGCGAGTTCGATGAGCAAGGGATCCAATCTTCCCGTCGATTCCCCCGTGGTGCGCGTTGAGCTCGCTTGGGTGCCCGGCCCCGGGGTGCCCGACGTCGACGCCTCGGCCCTGCTCCTCACGGAGGCCGGACGCGTGCGGGACGACGGTGACTTCGTCTTCTACAACCAGCCGCGACATGCGTCCGACGCGGTGACGCATCTGGGGAAGCGAAGCGCCACCGGCGCCGCGGCCGACACGGTGGAGGTGAATCTTCGCTCGGTGGAGCCGGCCGTCGAACGGATCGTGCTGTGCGCGTCGGCCGGTGGCGGGACGTTCGGGCAGGTGCCGGGGCTGGCGCTCAGGCTGCTCGATGCCGGGACGGGGTCCGAGCTGGCCCGGTTCGACATGGCCGCGGGGACCGAGACCGCCTTCATCGGCGGCGAGTTGTACCGGCGGCAGGGGACGTGGAAGTTCCGCGCGGTGGGGCAGGGGTACGCCTCCGGTCTCGCCGGGCTGGCCACGGACTTCGGCATCACCGTGGACGATCCGTCCCCGGCGGCCACCGCACCCACGGTCCCCGCACCCCCGGCCACCACCGCACCCCCGACCTCCCCAACGGTCCCCGCACCCCCGCCGGTACCTCCCACGGCGCCGGTCGCATCCGCACAGCCCTCCGGGGGTCACTCCGGCGCCCCGCGTCTCACCAAGGGTGAGGAGCGGCTGCCCGTCGACATGCGCAAGCGGTTGTCCCTGCGCAAGGAGCAGGTGGCGGTCAGCCTGCGCAAGCACGGGGCGGCCGACATCACCGCGCGCGTCATCCTCGTACTGGACGCTTCCGGGTCCATGTCCTTCCTGTATTCCAAGGGCGTCGTGGCCGACGTGGTCGAACGCATGGCCGCGGTCGCCGCGCAGCTGGACGACGACGGGGAGATGCAGGCCTGGACGTTCGCCTCGAACCCGGCCAGGTTGCCGGATCTGCGGCTCGGGGAGCTTCCCGAGTGGCTGCGGCTGCATGTGCGCGTGGGGGAGGTGGGCCTGTTCCGGCGCGGGCGCAAGAAGGGGCTGGATCCGAGCCAGGTCGACATGCGGGACGTCGGCATCCAGAACGAGGAGCAGAAGGTCATCGCCGAGGTGCGCGCCTTCGTGCGGGACCATCCCGCGTCCGCTCCGACCCTCGTGCTGTTCTTCTCCGACGGTGGCGTCTACCGCAACAAGGAGATCGAGGGCGAGCTCCGCGCGGCGGTGGAGGAGCCGATCTTCTGGCAGTTCGTGGGGCTGGGCCGGTCGAACTACGGCGTGCTGGAGCGGTTCGACACACTGCCCGGGCGCCGTGTCGACAACGTCGGGTTCTTCGCCGTCGACGACATCAGCACCGTGCCGGACCCGGAGCTGTACGACCGCCTGCTGTCCGAGTTCCCGCTGTGGATCACGGCCGCGGGCCGGGCGGGCATCCTCTGACCCGTCCACCCGGCTCGCGCCCCCGCCGCGGAGACTTCCTGGAGGTCTCCGCCCAAAAGGGAGCGCAAGCCGACGGACGGGTTACGGGCCGTACGGGCTGCTCCGGCCGGTGTTCCGGCTACTCCGGCTTGTGCTCCGGCCCTCCGAAGTCCGGACTCGAGTAGTCCGGACTGGAATAGCTCGGCCGTGTGCCACGGGCCCGCCCCTCGTCGGGACTGGTGAAACCCGGCCGGTCGTACCCGAGGTGCGGGATACGGCCGGTCGGCGCGGGCGGTGCCGTGTGCTGGAGCGCGGTGGCCGTCACCGGGTCGGTGAGCGCGTCCCGCAGGAAGGGCAGGATCCCCCGCTCCAGCAGGGCCTCGCGCCAGGCTTCCCTGGCCCGGCTCACCTCGCCGTCGAGTTCGCCGTACGCGCTGCCGAGCACCGCGGGCTTGTTGCGGAGCGCGGTGGTCAGCAGGCCCATGGCGGCGACGAGGATGGCGACCGCCGTCACCGCGCCGAACACCCAGCCGGTGGTGAGCATGGTCTGGGCGAACGCGGCGCCGGGGTGGAGCATCCGCAGGACGTAGCCGACGAGCAGGAATATCGCGGCCGCGGTTCCGGCCAGGACCGGTGCCAGGACGGCGACGACGGCGACGGCGCCCGCCCCGGCGGTCTCGGCGACCTCTCCCACGGTGGCGGCGAGCCCCGCCGCGTTCGTGCCCGGTTCGCTGGAGCCGGACGCGCGGACGGACGGGGTGGACGGCGCCGGCGGCCGGCGCAGTTCCTCGCGGACCTTCACGTAGTGCTGGTACTCGGTCGCCGCGGCCGCCGTGATGATCGCGGTGGCGTTGAGTGCCATCGTGCGCAGTTGTGCGGAGTTGAGCCGCTGTCCGGCAGCGGCCGGTTCCGGGTGGGTGTGTGGTGCGGAGCGCAGCGCCTCATCGAGAATCCGCTCGTATTCCTGGCGGTCCTCGCTCAGCAGGTGCTGCGGAACGCTGTTCATGTGCATCCCCCGATGCTCCGTAGGGCTTGGGGCTCGGCATGCTGACGAGCCGTCGGGCAGAAACGGAGGGGAGCCTGCTACGGATAAGCCGATGGTAGAGCGGTGACGGCGCGCGGTGACAGGGGGTTTACCGAAAAAGCCACCCGCGCGGTGCGGTCCCGGGACGCGGGACTGCGGCCCGGTGCACGCTCAGACGCCCAGTGGCAGTTTCGTGACCAGCAGTTTTCCGGCCATGGTGACCCCGCCGTCCATCGCGATGGCGAGTCCGTCGGCATAAACGTGCGGTCCGGCGACCACGGGACCGGTGTCGTCCTCGCCGTCCTCGGAGCCGACTTCGCCGAGCAGATACGGAATGGGGCTGTGGCCGTGAACGACCCGGGTGCCGCCGTACGTATCCAGCAGGGAGCGCACGGCGTCGGCGCCGCCCTCGTCGCGGAAGGAGAACCGCTTGGTGAACTTGCGGAACAGGTCCCAGACCTCGTCGGCGTCGTTGCGGGTGAGCGTTTCGCGGACGGTGTCGTTGACCTCCTCGATGGAGCGGCCGTAGTCGAGGTAGGCGGTGGTGTCGGAGTGGAGCAGCAGATGGCCGTCGACTTCCTCGACGGCGTCGAGGCGGGCCATCCACTGCAGGTGGTGGTCCTGGAGGCGGTCCATGTCGGTCTTCTGGCCGCCGTTGAGCAGCCAGGCCGCCTGGAAGGTGGCGGTGCCGGCCCCGGAGTTGACGGGGGTGTCGCCGAACCGCTTGGCGCCGAGCAGCAGCAGCTCGTGGTTGCCCATGAGGGCCTTGCAGTAGCCGCCGGCCGCGGCGGCCTCGGCGGACAGCCGCATCACGAGGTCGATGACGCCGATGCCGTCCGGGCCGCGGTCGGTGAAGTCGCCGAGGAACCACAGCCGCGCGGTGCCGGCGCACCACTGACCCGCCGCGTCGATGAGGCCCTGCTCCTGGAGGGCGGCCACCAGCTCGTCGAGATAGCCGTGGACGTCGCCGACCACGTACAGCGGTCCCGGGCCCGTGGCAGGCTGCGGGGCGGGGACGGACGCGGGGTCGACGGTCACCTGAACAGTGTCACCCCGATTGATGACGGGGAGGTCCCGCTGGGTGGGGGTGTATCCCTCCGGATGGGCCTCGTCCGACGGCGGGACGGCGTCACCCGGGTGGCTGCTCTGGGCATACGGACCGGTCTCGTGGACGTACGCGGGTACCCGGAAGTCGCGCAACGTCGCCGTCCGCTCCACCTCGGGTCCCTGACCGGCCCCCTGAGTCATCGACCCCTCCACCATCGCGCCGCATCTGCACCGCGTCGGACTGCCTGGTCGCAGCGGCCCGCGGTGTCGTGGGCCCATCATAGGAATGCGGATCGCGCTGTGTGATGACCCAGGGGTGGTGAATCGGAGCAGGACCCCGGATCGCCGTGGCATTCGCCCCGTTTGATCCGATGTTCAACTGCCCGGTGGCCTTCCACACCGCGCGTCCGCTGCCGGTGACCGGCCCGCCTGTTCCCGGGGGCCGGCCCGTTTCCCCCGGAGGGTGGCCGGGCAACGACCTCGTCCCACCCCTGGGGAAGCGAGGGCTCCACGGGCGGGTCCGCGATGCGACCCCGCCCGGAACCCGCTGTCACGTCCCGTTCGGCGACCTCGGCGGGCTGACCGTCGTACGGGGCGGTCGGCGCTGCGAGGAATTCCGCACGATCAGCTCGGTCGGTATGACCTGCTCCACCGGGTGGTCCGAGTCGACTCCCTCGATGGCGTCGATGAGCAGTTGGACCACCGCCGTGCCGATGCGGCGCGGCTGCAGGGAGAGCGTCGTGACGGGCGGTTCGGTGTTGGCGTAGACGGTGGACTCGCTGCAGCAGACCAGCAGCAGGTCGTCCGGGACGCGCAGGCCGTAGCGGCGGGCGGCGGCGAGCAGATCGGTGCCGTTGGGGTCGAACAGGCCGTAGACGGCGTCGGGGCGGTCGGGCCGGGCGAGCAGCCGGTCGGCGGCGACGGCCCCCGCGCACGGGTCGTGTGCCGGATAGGCCTCGTACACCGGTTCCTGGCCGACGCGCTCGCACCAGCGCAGATACGCGGTGGTCGACAGATGGGTGTACGTGTCGGTCGACGTGCCGGTGAGCAGGCCGATGCGGCGGGCACCGGCGCCGGCGAGGTGGTCGAGGATGCCGAGGACCGCGGCCTCGTGATCGTTGTCGACCCAGGCCGTGACCGGCAGTGAGCCGGCCGGCCGGCCGTCGGAGACGACCGGTAACCCCTGGCGGACCAGCTCGCTGACGACCGGGTCCTGGTCGGAGGGGTCGATGACGACCGTGCCGTCCAGGGCGACGTTGGACCACACGTCGTGGCGGGAGGTCGCGGGCAGGATGACGAGGGCGTAGCCGCGGGCGAGCGCGGCGGAGGTGGCGGCCCGCGCCATCTCGGCGAAGTACGCGAACTCCGTGAAGGTGAAAGGTTCATCCCCGTACGTGGTCACGGTCAGGCCGATGAGTCCGGACTTCCCGGTGCGGAGCGTCCGGGCGGCGGCCGAGGGGCGGTACCCCAGTCTGTCGGCCACCTCACGGACGTGGCGCCGGGTGGCGTCCGGGAGTCGGCCCTTGCCGTTGAGGGCGTCGGAGACGGTCGTGATGGAGACTCCGGCGGCGGCGGCCACGTCCCTGATGCCCGCTCGACCCGGCCTGCTGCCTCGGCGTGAGGTATCCGCGCGGCTCACCTGGTGCTTCCCTGCTGCTGTCATGGCGAGCCGATAGTAGGGCTCATGCGGTGGGGTAGGGCGGACGCATATGCGCGCATTGACAGGCACGTTTCTGCAAGATCATAAAGGGTCAACCCCCTTGGAAATCAAGGGTGTTGAACGTTCCAAAGTCAGGACCTGACGTGTTGGCCCATGCAGGCCTGTCGAGGGTGCGATGTTGCGAAGAGGTCTCAACTCACCTGCACGGGGGACGCGCGCCACGGCGCGAGCCACCGGCGCGTAGATATATGTGCGGCGCGCCCCTGGCCCGTACGTCATTCGTACCCCTTCGAGGGATGTTGCCCGTGTTGCCCGTGTGATCAATGAGGCAAGCCTGAGCCCCGGCCGCCCCTATACGCAGCGACGCCGAATCCTCATAAGGTGAGCAGTATTGAATGTCGGCGGCGGTCATGGGCCGCCGGTCTTCGCGAGGAGGACTGCGGTGAGCGAGACGAGCCCCAAGCTGCGCGCCGAGCTGGAGGGGATCCCCACGTACAAGCCGGGCAAGCCGGCGGCGGCCGGTGGACCGGTGGCGTACAAGCTGTCCTCCAACGAGAACCCCTATCCGCCGCTGCCGGGCGTGATGGAGACCGTGACGGCCTCGGCGGCCTCCTTCAACCGCTACCCGGACATGGCCTGTACGGCTCTGATGGCCGAGCTGTCCGACCGCTTCGCCGTTCCCGCCTCCCACGTGGCCACCGGAACCGGCTCGGTCGGTGTCGCCCAGCAACTGCTGCAGGCCACCTCGGGCCCGGGCGACGAGGTGATCTACGCCTGGCGGTCCTTCGAGGCGTACCCGATCATCACGCGGATCAGCGGTGCCACGCCGGTTCAGGTGCCGTTGACCCCGGGTGATGTGCACGACCTGGACGCGATGGCCGGGGCGATCACCGACCGGACCCGCCTCATCTTCGTCTGCAACCCCAACAACCCGACCGGCACGGTCGTGCGGCGGGCCGAGCTGGAGCGCTTTCTCGACCGGGTGCCCGGCGACGTCCTGGTGGTGCTGGACGAGGCCTACCGCGAGTTCATCCGGGACACCGAGGTGCCGGACGGCGTCGAGATCTACCGGGAGCGGCCCAACGTCTGCGTCCTGCGGACCTTCTCCAAGGCGTACGGCCTGGCGGGGCTGCGCGTCGGCTTCGCCATCGCCCACGAGCCGGTTGCCGCGGCGCTGCGCAAGACGGCGGTGCCGTTCGGGGTGAGCCAGATCGCGCAGGATGCGGCGATCGCCTCGCTGCGGGCCGAGGACGAGCTGATCGGCCGGGTCGGCTCGCTGGTGTGTGAGCGCAACCGGGTGATGGACGCGCTGCGGGCCCAGGGCTGGACGGTGCCCGAGACCCAGGCCAACTTCGTGTGGCTGCGGCTGGGGGAGCGCACCGTGCCGTTCGCGCAGGCGTGCGAGCAGGCGGGTGTGGTGATCCGGCCGTTCCCCGGTGAGGGCGTGCGGGTCACGGTCGGGGAGACCGAGGCGAACGACATCTTCCTGAAGGTGGCGGAGGGCTTCCGCAAGGAGCTCTGACCCGCGCATACGTCCAGGCGGCCGACGGGGCATCCCCGTCGGCCGTTGCCTTGTGCGCCGCATGTTCCGGCAAAGGGGTTGACGTCACACGGGACCCCCCTTCCGGGTCCGAAAAGCAGTAGGTCATAATTGCTTGTGAATGTGAACGCGTTCACAAGCGCATCCTGTTTTCCCGAGATGTGGGGGACGAACAGGATCAAAAGGCCGCTGTGACCACGGCGATGTAAGGAGCGACGACGTGGATCTGGCTCTGGCGCCGGAGACCCTGGCGCGATGGCAGTTCGGCATCACCACCGTCTACCACTTCCTCTTCGTCCCCCTGACGATCTCGCTGGCCGCCCTCACCGCCGGGCTGCAGACCGCCTGGGTGCGCACGGAGAAGGAGAAGTACCTCAGGGCGACGAAGTTCTGGGGCAAGCTCTTCCTGATCAACATCGCGATGGGTGTGGTCACCGGCATCGTGCAGGAGTTCCAGTTCGGCATGAACTGGTCCGACTACTCGCGCTTCGTCGGCGACGTCTTCGGCGCCCCGCTCGCCTTCGAGGCCCTGATCGCCTTCTTCTTCGAGTCCACCTTCATCGGTCTGTGGATCTTCGGCTGGGACAAGCTCCCCAAGAAGATCCACTTGGCCTGCATCTGGATGGTCTCCATCGGCACCCTGCTGTCGGCGTACTTCATCCTCGCCGCCAACTCCTGGATGCAGCACCCGGTCGGCTACCGGATCAACGAGGAGAAGGGCCGCGCCGAACTCACCGACTTCTGGCTGGTACTCACCCAGAACACCACGCTCAACCAGGTCTTCCACAGCTTCTCGGCGGCCTTCCTGACCGGCGGCGCCTTCATGGTCGGCATCGCCGCCTTCCACCTGATGCGCAAGAAGCACATCCCCGTGATGCGCACCTCGCTGCGGCTGGGCCTGGTCACGCTGGCGGTCGGCGGCCTGTTCACCGCGGTCAGCGGGGACACCCTCGGCAAGGTCATGTATGAGCAGCAGCCGATGAAGATGGCCGCCGCCGAAGCCCTGTGGGATGGCGAGGAGCCGGCACCCTTCTCCGTGTTCGCCTACGGAGACGTCGACCAGGGGCACAACAAGGTGGCCCTCGAGATACCCGGCCTGCTGTCCTTCCTCGCCCACAGCGACTTCGAGTCGTACGTGCCCGGCATCAACGACACCAATGAGGCGCTGCAGGAGAGGTTCGGCCCCGGTGACTACAAGCCCATCGTCCCGGTCGCCTACTGGGGCTTCCGCTGGATGATCGGCTTCGGTATGGCTTCCTTCTCGCTCGGCCTCCTCGGCCTGTGGCTCACGCGGAAGAAGTTCCTGCTGCCGGCCGCCTGGCGCACCGGTGACGACGAGGTACCCCATCTGATGCTGCTGAAGCAGCCGCTCGGTTCCCGGCTCACCCGGATCTACTGGCTCCTGGCGCTGTGGACCATGGCGTTCCCGCTGATCGCCAACTCCTGGGGCTGGATCTTCACCGAGATGGGCCGTCAGCCCTGGGTGGTGTACGGCGTGATGCAGACCCGGGACGCGGTCTCCCCCGGTGTGTCCACGGCCGAGGTCATCATCTCGATGTCCGTCTTCACCCTGCTCTACGCCGTCCTGGCCGTCATCGAGGTCAAGCTCCTCGCCAAGTACGTCAAGGCAGGCCCGCCCGAGCTCAGCGAGTCCGACCTCAACCCGCCCACGAAGCTCGGCGGCGACCTCCGTGACGCCGACAAGCCGATGGCCTTCTCGTACTAGGCCGAGGGAGCTGAACCGTCATGGAACTGCACGACATCTGGTTCGTTCTGATCGCCGTCCTGTGGACCGGCTACTTCTTCCTGGAGGGCTTCGACTTCGGGGTCGGCGTCCTCACCCGGCTGCTCGCCCGCGACCGCGCCGAGAAGCGGGTGCTGATCAACACGATCGGCCCCGTCTGGGACGGCAACGAGGTGTGGCTGCTCACGGCCGGCGGTGCGACCTTCGCCGCCTTCCCCGAGTGGTACGCCACGCTCTTCTCCGGCTTCTACCTGCCGCTGCTGCTCATCCTGGTCTGCCTGATCATCCGCGGTGTCGCCTTCGAGTACCGGGCGAAGCGGCCCGAGGAGCACTGGCAGCGCAACTGGGAGACGGCGATCTTCTGGACCTCGCTCATCCCGGCCTTCCTGTGGGGCGTGGCCTTCGGCAACATCGTGCACGGCGTGAAGATCGACGCCGAGTTCGAGTACGTGGGGAGCGTCGGGGACCTGCTCAACCCGTACGCACTGCTGGGCGGCCTGGTCACCCTGACCCTGTTCACCTTCCACGGCACGGTCTTCACGGCACTCAAGACGGTCGGCGACATCCGGGAACGGGCACGGAAGCTGGCCCTGCGCGTGGGTCTCGTCACCGCGGTACTGGCGTCGGCCTTCCTGCTGTGGACGCAGGCCGACCGGGGTGACGGCGCCAGCCTGGTCGCGCTGGTCGTGGCGGTCGCCGCACTGGTCGCCGCCCTGGTGGCGAACCAGGCGGGACGCGAAGGATGGTCGTTCGCCCTGTCCGGCGTCACCATCGTGGCCGCCGTGGCGATGCTCTTCCTGACGCTGTTCCCGAACGTCATGCCGTCCACGCTCGACGCCGACTGGAGCCTGACCGTCACCAACGCGTCGTCCAGCCCCTACACCCTGAAGATCATGACCTGGCTCGCGGTGATCGCCACCCCGCTCGTCATGCTGTACCAGGGCTGGACGTACTGGGTGTTCCGCAAGCGGATCGGCACCCAGCACATCGCCGATCCCGTGCACTGAGGTGTGTTTCACGTGAAACCAATCGACCCGCGCCTGCTCCGGTACGCCCGCGCCACTCGGGGTTTCCTGGTGGCTGTCGTCGCCCTGGGGGCCGTCGGCGCGGGGCTGGTCATCGCCCAGGCCATGCTCATCGCCGAGATCGTGGTGGGCGCGTTCCAGGACGGCAGGTCCGTCGGTGCGCTCGGCACTCCCGTGCTGCTCCTCACCGTCGTCGCGGCCGGCCGTGGGCTGGTCGGCTGGCTGACCGAGCTGGCCGCGCACCGGGCAAGCGCCGCGGCGAAGTCGGAGCTGCGGGGACGGCTGCTGGAGCGGGCGACGGCCCTGGGCCCGGGATGGCTGGACGGACAGCGCACCGGATCGCTGGTCGCCCTCGCGACCCGGGGAGTCGACGCCCTCGACGGATACTTTTCGCGCTACCTCCCCCAGTTGGGGCTCGCCGTGGTCGTACCGGTGGCGGTGCTGGCGCGCATCGTCACCGAGGAGTGGGTCTCGGCGGCGATCATCGTGGGTACCCTGCCGCTCATCCCGGTCTTCATGGTGCTGATCGGCTGGGCCACCCAGTCCCGTATGGACCGTCAGTGGCTGTTGCTGTCCCGGCTCTCCGGGCACTTCCTGGACGTCGTCGCCGGACTGCCGACGCTGAAGGTCTTCGGGCGGGCCAAGGCGCAGGCGGAGTCGATCCGGCGGATCACCGCCGAGTACCGGCGGGCGACCATGCGCACGCTGCGGATCGCCTTCATCTCCTCCTTCGCGCTGGAACTGCTCGCCACGCTCTCGGTGGCGCTGGTCGCCGTGACGATCGGCATGCGGCTCGTACACGGCGACCTGGACCTCTACATCGGCCTGGTCATCCTGATCCTGGCGCCCGAGGCCTATCTGCCGCTGCGGCAGGTCGGCGCCCAGTACCACGCGGCGGCGGAGGGACTGGCGGCGGCCGAGGAGATCTTCTCGGTGCTGGAGACGCCCGTACCGACGCCCGGAACGGGCGCGGTGCCGACGGGCGCCCTGTCCTTCGACGGTGTGACGGTCCGCCATCCCGGACGGTCCACGGACGCGGTGTCGAACGTGTCCTTCACCGTCGCCCCCGGAGAGACGGTCGCGCTCGTCGGGCCGAGCGGAGCGGGCAAGTCGACCCTTCTGAACGTGCTGCTGGGGTTCGTCCGGCCCACCGAGGGGCGCATACGGATCGGAGGAGCCGATCTCGCCGGCCTCGACCTCGCCGAGTGGCACAGCCGCGTCGCCTGGGTGCCGCAGCGACCGCACCTGTACGCCGCGACGATCGCGGAGAACGTACGGCTGGCCCGGCCGGACGCGGACGACGACGCCGTGCGGGGTGCCCTGCGAAACGCGGGGGCGCTTAAGTTCGTGGACGCGCTCCCCGAGGGTGCCGCAACCGTGCTCGGCGAGGACGGAGCGGGACTGTCGGCCGGGCAGCGGCAACGGCTCGCGCTGGCCCGGGCGTTCCTCGCGGACCGGCCCGTACTCCTGCTCGACGAGCCGACGGCCGCGCTGGACGGAGCCACCGAGGCCGAGATCGTGGCGGCGGTGCGGCGGCTGGCCGCAGGCCGGACGGTGCTGCTCGTGGTGCACCGGCCCGCGCTGCTGGCGGCCGCGGACCGCGTCGTGCGGCTCGCGGAACCGGCTCCCACGGCCCACGGCGAGTCCCCGCGCAGGGAGGCCGCTACGGATCCGGCCGTCGAAGTTTGCCCGGGACCCGTCGGCGGGCCCGCCGAGCCCGACGCCGCCCCGGCCCCGGGTGGTGCGCTCGCCCGTGTCCGTGCCCTGTCCGGCGCCCGGCGGGGGAGGCTCACGCTGGCGCTGCTGCTCGGCACCCTCGCCCTGGGCAGCGCCGTCGGGCTCATGGCGACCTCCGGGTGGCTCATCTCCCGGGCCTCGCAGCAGCCGCCCGTGCTGTATCTGATGGTGGCCGTGACGGCGACCCGGGCCTTCGGTATCGGGCGGGCCGTGTTCCGCTACGCCGAGCGGCTCGTGTCCCACGACGCGGTCCTGCGCATGCTGGCCGACACCCGGGTCGCGGTCTACCGGCGACTGGAGCGGCTGGCGCCCGCCGGACTGCGCGGCACCCGCCGGGGGGACCTGCTCTCCCGGCTGGTCTCCGACGTGGACGCACTGCAGGACTACTGGCTGCGCTGGCTGCTGCCTGCCGGTGCGGCCGTCGTCGTCTCCGCCCTGTCCGTCGGCTTCACGGCCTGGCTGCTGCCCGAAGCAGGGGCGGTGCTCGCGGCCGGGCTGCTGGCGGCGGGAGCCGGTGTGCCCCTGCTGACCGGTGCCGTGGCCCGGCGTGCGGAACGCCGGCTGGCACCCGCCCGGGGCGTTCTCGCGACCCGGGTGACCGATCTGCTCACCGGGACCGCCGAGCTGACCGTCGCCGGCGCGCTGCCCGTGCGGACCGCCGAGGCGCGCCGGGCCGACGGCACGCTCACCCGGATCGCCTCGCGCGCCGCCACCGCCACGGCGCTCGGCGACGGGCTCACCGCGCTGATCTCCGGCCTGACCGTCGCGGCCGCCGCGCTCGTCGGGGCACAGGCCGTGGCCACCGGCCGACTGGACGGTGTGGCGTTGGCCGTCGTGATCCTCACCCCGCTGGCCGCGTTCGAGGCCGTCCTCGGGATGCCGCTCGCCGTGCAGTACCGGCAGCGGGTGCGCCGGAGCGCCGAGCGCGTGTACGAGGTGCTGGACGCCCCGGTGCCCGTACGGGAGCCGGAGTCGCCGCGGCAGGCGCCCGCGTCGCCGTTCCCCCTCGTGGTCAAGGGGCTGGCGGCCCGGCACCCCGGGCAGGACCGGGACGCGCTCGACGGGCTGGACCTGACGCTGGAGCGGGGCCGCCGGATCGCGGTCGTCGGCCCGTCCGGCTCCGGGAAGACGACCCTCGCGCAGGTGCTGCTGCGCTTCCTGGACGCGGGCGCGGGCTCGTACACGCTGGCCGGTGTGGACGCGTACGCCCTGGACGGCGACGACGTACGGCGGCTGGTCGGGCTGTGTGCCCAGGACGCACACCTCTTCAACAGCTCGATACGGGAGAACCTGCTGCTCGCCAGGAAGGGCGCGACCGAGGACGAGCTGCGCGGCGCGCTCGCCCGGGCCCGGCTGCTGGAGTGGGCCGACAGCCTGCCCGACGGGCTCGACACGCTCGTCGGTGAGCACGGGGCGCGGCTGTCCGGCGGACAGCGGCAGCGGCTGGCGCTCGCCCGGGCGCTGCTCGCGGACTTCCCCGTGCTGGTGCTGGACGAACCCGCGGAACACCTCGACCTGCCGACCGCCGACGCGCTCACCGCCGACCTGCTGGCCGCCACCGCAGGACGCACGACGCTGCTCATCACCCACCGGCTGGCCGGCCTGGACGCGGTGGACGAGGTGATCGTGCTGGACGGGGGACGGATGGTGCAGCGCGGGTCGTATGCGGAACTCGTCGCCGCGGACGGTCCGTTGAGGTCGCTGGCACGGCGGGAGGAGGCGGCCGAAGCCCTGGTGACGGCACGCTAGCTCACCGTTCGCGGACGCAGGGCGTGTGACAGGGCGTCAGGCATGCGCGCTCGCACCGCCGTTCGGCGGCATGACTGGTCCGTCCGGGGTGAGTGGTCCCCCATGTGTACGAGGTGAACAGGACCGTGCGCCGTGGCGGGGCCAGGATCGCAGTCATGCGCTTCACCCGCCGCCACCCGATGCTCGCCGCCGTGCTGCTCTGCGCGCTCGCCGTGCTCGCCGCCCGGCCCACCGACGGCGACGGCTCCCACGCCCCCGGCCATGGCTCACCGTCCGGCGTCGGCGCGCAGGTGGCGCGGCTGTACGAGGAAGCGGCGGCGGCGACCGAGCGGTACGAGGCCGGCCGGCGGGAGGCCGAGAGGCAGCGGGCCAGGGCCCAGCGGCTGGAGGGGCGGCTCGACCGCGAGCGACGGGCGATGGCCGGCCTGCACGGGGAGCTGGGCCGGATCGCGAGCTCCCAGTACCGGGACGGCGGCGGACTGCCGCTCACGGCGCACATGCTCCTCGCGGACGACCCCGAAGAGATGATGCGGGGTCAGCGCGCGGTGCGGCAGGCGGAAGTGTCGCTCGACAAGGCGATCGACAGGAGTGAGCGGGCCGAGGCCCGGCTCGCCCGGGACGAGGCGCGGGCCGCGGCCGCGTGGAAGGGGCTGGAGCAGCGGAACGCGGAACTCGCAGCCCTGAAGCAGGGCATCGAAAGGAAACTCGAAGCGGCGCGGTGGAAGCTCCAGGGCCAGGCGGATGCCTCGGTCGCGGCCGGCGCCTGCCGCGGCGCGGTCCGGCTCGACCAGCCGGAGACACACTTCACGACCCGCTGGGTCGCGCCGGTGGAGACGTACGCGCTGTCCGCGTCCTACGGCAGTGGGGGCGCGCGGTGGGCGAACCGGCACACCGGGCAGGACTTCGCGGTACCGATCGGCACGCCGGTGCGGGCGGTGGGCACCGGGAAGGTGGTGAAGGTGTCCTGCGGTGGGGCCTTCGGCATCGAGGTCGTGGTGCGGCACGCGGGCGGGTACTACACCCAGTACGCCCATCTCGCCGCCGTCGCCGTCGACCAGGGTGAGCGGGTCTCGCCCGGGCAGTGGATCGGTCAGTCCGGCACCAGCGGCAACTCCACGGGACCACATCTGCACTTCGAGGTGCGGGTGACGCCGGAGATGGGGTCGGCGGTGAATCCGGTGGCGTGGCTGGCCCGGCGCGGGGTGTCCCTCTGAGCGGCTACCGCCGCTCGTCCAGCAACTGCTCGATCACCACGGCCACCCCGTCGTCGTTGTTGGCGACCGTGCGGCCCGAGGCGGCGGCGACCACGTCCGGGTGGGCGTTGCCCATCGCGTAGGAGCGGCCGGCCCAGGTCAGCATCTCGACGTCGTTCGGCATGTCCCCGAACGCGACGACCTCCTCGTGCGAGATGCCGCGCTCGGCGCAGCACAGGGCGAGCGTGCTGGCCTTGGACACACCGGGTCCGCTGATCTCCAGCAGGGCGCTGGGGCTGGAACGGGTGACGTTGGCGCGGTCGCCGATGGCGAGCCGGGCCAGGGTGAGGAAGGCGTCGGGATCGAGCTCGGGGTGGTAGGCGAGGATCTTGAGCACCGGTTCGCCGGCGGTGTGGGAGTCCGGAGCCAGCAGGTCCTCGGCGGAAGCGAGGATGTCCGGGGCCTCCATGTGCAGCTTCGGGTAGGCCGGTTCCTGGTTGAAGCCGAAGGTCTGCTCGACGGCGTACGCCGTGCCCGGTGCGGCCTCGCGCAGCAGCCGTACGGCGTCCAGCGCGTTCTCCCGGGCCAGCTCGCGCACCTTCACGAAACGGTGCGCGCCGGGGCCGCCGTGCAGATCGACCACGGCGGCGCCGTTGCCGCAGATGGCGAGGCCGTGGCCGTGGACGTGGTCGCTGACGACGTCCATCCAGCGGGCCGGGCGGCCGGTGACGAAGAAGACCTCGATGCCCGCCTCCTCCGCGGCGGCCAGCGCGGCGATCGTACGCGGGGACACCGACTTGTCGTCACGCAGCAGGGTGCCGTCGAGGTCGGTGGCGATGAGTCGCGGTGGGGTGGTGGCTGCCGGGGTCTCGGACTGTCGGATCGCTGAGGTCACCCGGCCATTGTCCCGCATATGCCTGCACGGCCGTGCGGGAGTCCGCACATCTGAGTGGTTACCGTCGTCACCAGCACTCTTCCCCACTCCCCGGGAAGGGTGGGAGGCCCGCCCGGGCAGCCGGTTCACCGCAGCTGTGCCGGTGCCTCCATGGCGATCCGTTCGAAGACCTTCTGGTCCGCCGCGAAGTCCGAGTCCGGGATGGGCCAGTGGATCACGATCTCGGTGAACCCCAGCTCCGCGTGGCGGCCCGCGAAGTCGACAAAGGCGTCCAGGGACTCCAGCGGGCGGCTGCGGTCCGGGGTGAATCCGGTGAGCAGGATCCTGTCCAGTTCGGTCACGTCCCGGCCGAGCTCGGCGCAGGCGTCGGCCAGCTTCTCCGCCTGACCACGAATGGCCTGAACCGATTGTTCGGGCGTGCCGTTCTCGTACAGCCTGGGGTCGCCCGTGGTCACCCACGCCTGTCCGTGCCGTGCCGCGAGCCGCAGCCCGCGCGGCCCGGTGGCGGCCACGGCGAAGGGAAGCCGGGGCCGCTGCACACACCCCGGGATGTTGCGCGCCTCGTGCGCCGCGTAGACGTCGCCCTCGTACGACACCGCGTCCTCGGTGAGCAGCCGGTCCAGCAGTGGAACGAACTCGGCGAAGCGGTCGGCCCGCTCGCGCGGGGTCCACGGCTCCTGGCCGAGCGCGGTGGCGTCGAAGCCGGTGCCGCCCGCGCCGATCCCGAGGGTGACGCGCCCGCCGGAGATGTCGTCGAGGGAGATGAGCTCCTTGGCGAGGGTGACCGGGTGCCGGAAGTTCGGCGAGGTCACGAGCGTGCCCAGGCGCATCCGGTCGGTGACGGCCGCGGCGGCGGTCAGGGTCGGAATCGCGCCGAACCACGGGCCGTCCCGGAAGCTGCGCCAGGACAGATGGTCATAGGTGTACCCCGTGTGGAAGCCGAGCTCCTCGGCGCGCACCCACGCCGCACGGCTGCCTTCGTGCCAGCGGCGGTACGGAAGGATCACGGTGCTCAGGCGCAGACTCATACCACCGAGCCTATGCGCCGTTGCCTGTTTCACGTGAAACGGTTGCCGCACACGTTGTCCGTCATCGCACCCGGTGGTGACGCCGACGCCCGCGGGCGGTGCGGCGCGAGGTCTGGTCGGCGCCGATGTCATGGGTGAAGCCGATCTCGCGCTCGTACACGTCGGCGAGTGCCCGGAGGGCGGTGACGGCGGCCTCGGTGCTGGGCAGGTGGTCCATACCGCCGATCATGCGGCTTCAGTGGCTTGCGGGGAACCGCAGATACCGGCTGGGCACGGTCCGCGTCAGCCACACGCCGTTCGCGCTCACGTGGAAGACATGACCGTCGCGGTGCATGGCGGCCGCGTCCACTGGCAGCACGACCGGGCGGCCCCGTCGGGCGCCGACGCGGGTCGCCGTCTCGCGGTCGGCGGAGAGGTGTACGTCGTGCCGGTTCATCGGCCGGAGGCCCTCGGCGCGGATCGCGTCCAGGTTGCGGGCGACGGTGCCGTGGTACAGATACGGCGGCGGGGTGGCAGCCGGCAGTCCGAGGTCGACCTCGACGCTGTGGCCCTGGCTGGCGCGGATCCGGGTGCCCTCGACGGCGAAGCGCCGCTTGTCGTTGGTGGTGACGACGTCGTCCAGTTCCGCCCGGGTGAAGCGGAAGCCGTGCGCGGACGCCGCGGCGATCAGCGTGTCGATCTCGACCCAGCCTCCCTCGTCGAGCGTGAGCCCGATCCGCTCGGGCTGATGGCGCAGATGCCTGGCGAGGTACTTCGACACCTTCACGGTGCGTCTTTCATCCATCCGTTCAGACTGCCGGGAGAGACGCGTATCACGCGATCGATTTTGCTCCGCAGGTTTGATCCACAGCTAAGTATGGTTATCCACAGGGAAATTGAAGGTTCTGTGGACAACCACGCTCACCCGGACGCCCTCACACCGGCGGCTTCACCCGCGCGATCCTCCGCAGCGCACCCGGCATCCACCGCGACAACGCGTACGCCCCTCGCGCCTCCGGGGTGACCGGCACCACCGCCTCGTCGCGCACCACCGCCCGCAACACCGCGGCGGCGACCTTCTCCGGGGGATAGTTGCGCAGCCGGTAGAGGCGTGCCGCCCGCTTCCGCAGGCGCCGCTCCTCCTCGGCGTCCGTACCGGCGAACCGCGCGGTGGAGGTGATGCCGGTGTTGACGAACCCGGGGCAGATCGCCGTCACGCCGATCCCCTGCCCGGCCAGCTCCGCGCGCAGGCACTCGCTCAGCATCAGCACCGCCGCCTTGGAGGTGCTGTAGGCGGGCAGCGCCCTGGACGGCTGGAACGCCGCCGCCGAGGCGACATTGACGATGTGGCCGCCCTGCCCGCGCTCGGTCATCCGCCTCCCGAAGAGCCGGCAGCCGTGGATCACACCCCACAGGTTGACGTCGAGGACCTTCTTCCAGTCCTCCGGGGTGGTGTCGAAGAAGGAGCCGCCCAGTCCGACACCGGCGTTGTTCACCAGGACGTCCACCACGCCGTACACACGGGTGACCCGCTCGGCGAGCCGCTCCATGGCCTGCTCGCCGGAGACGTCCGCCGTCTCCGCCCAGGCAGCCGCCGCGCCACGCCGGCGGGCCTCCTCCGCCGTGCGGGCCGCGGCCTCCGTGTCCCGGTCGACCGCCAGCACCCGCGCGCCCGCCTCGGCGAACGCGAGCGCCGTCGCCCGCCCGATGCCGCCGCCGGCTCCCGTGACCAGGACCAGCTGCCCGCCGAAGCGGTCGGCGTACCGGCCCGGAGCCGTCACCTCCGGCCGCCCGGCCTCCACGGACGTCACGAAGTCGGTGATCCACGTCGTCAGTTGGTCGGGGCGGGTGCGCGGCACCCAGTGCTTGGCCGGCAGCGTCCGCCGGGTCAGCTGCGGAGCCCACGACTCCAGTTCGTCGTGCAGCCGCTCCGAGAGAAACGCGTCCCCCAAGGGCGTGATGAGCTGCACGGGCGCGTGCGCGTAGGCGTCCGCGCGCGGGCTGCGCAGCCGGCGCCGCACGTTGTCCCGGTAGAGCCAGGCCCCGTGGGCCGCGTCCGACGGCAGCGACGAGGTCGGATAGTCGCCGCCCGGCACCCTCTCGACGCGCTCCAGGATCCGCGGCCAGCTCTTGCCGAGCGGTCCGCGCCAGGCGAGTTCGGGCAGCACGGGGGTGTGCAGCAGGTACACGTACCAGGACTTGGCGCCCTGGCCGAGCAACTGGGCGACCCGGCGCGGGGTCGGCCGCTTCAGGCGGCGGTTGATCCAGTGGCCGAAGTGGTCGAGCGAGGGCCCGGACACCGAGGTGAAGGAGGCGATCCGCCCCGCGGCGCGGTGGACCGTGACGAACTCCCAGGACTGCACCGAGCCCCAGTCGTGCCCCACCAGATGCACCGGGTGGTCCGGGCTGACGGCGTCCGCGACGGCCAGGAAGTCGTCGGTCAGCTTCTCCAGGGTGAACCCGCCGCGCAGCGGCCGCGGTGCCGTGGACCGGCCGTGACCCCGGACGTCGTACGCCACGACGTGGAAGCTCTCGGCGAGGCGCGGCGCGACCTTTGACCACACCTCCTTGCTGTCGGGGTAGCCGTGCACGAGGACGACCGTCGGCCGCCCGGGGTCACCCAGCTCGGCCACGCACAGCTCGACCCCGCCCGTGCGCACCCGGCGCTCCCGCGCGCCCTCGATCCCCGTCACACCGGCGAATCTGGCAGGTGTCGGAGAGTTCGGCAATAGCGCCCCACGGTGTGTGGATAACTCTCAGGCACTGTCCCCCTACGGGCCCGTACGACTCCAGGGGGACGCCAAGACGGCTCTCCGGTCTGACGACCGGAGTGGTACGGGTCACTATCGTCGACGACGTGACTGTGATCGCGACCGAAAGCCTGAGCAAGCGGTTCCCCAGGGTGACCGCCCTTGACCGGCTCTCCGTGGACGTCGGGCCCGGTGTGACCGGACTCGTCGGAGCCAATGGAGCCGGCAAGTCCACACTGATCAAGATCCTGCTGGGTCTGTCCCCCGCCACCGAGGGCCGCGCCGAAGTGCTCGGCCTCGACGTCGCCACCAAGGGCGCCGCCATCCGCGAACGGGTCGGCTACATGCCGGAGCACGACTGCCTGCCACCGGACGTCTCGGCCACCGAGTTCGTCGTCCACATGGCGCGCATGTCCGGCCTGCCGCCCACCGCCGCGCGCGAGCGCACCGCGGACACGCTGCGCCACGTCGGCCTGTACGAGGAGCGCTACCGCCCCATCGGCGGCTACTCGACCGGCATGAAGCAGCGCGTGAAACTCGCGCAGGCCCTGGTGCACGACCCGCAGCTGGTCTTCCTGGACGAGCCGACCAACGGCCTCGACCCGGTCGGCCGTGACGAGATGCTCGGTCTGATCCGCCGGATCCACACCGACTTCGGCATCTCTGTCCTGGTCACCTCGCACCTGCTGGGCGAACTGGAACGCACCTGCGACCACGTCGTCGTCGTCGACGGCGGCAAGCTGCTGCGCTCCAGCTCCACCACGGACTTCACCCAGACCACCACGACCCTCGCCATCGAGGTCACCGACACCGACGAGCACCCCGACGGCACCCGCTCGGTGCGCGACGCGCTCCACGCGCGCGGGGTGAGCACCGAGGACGGCAGCGGACTGCCGGGCGCCGGACACGTCCTGCTGCTCACCGCGCAGGGCGAGGAGACCTACGACCTGGTCCGGGACGTCATCGCGGACCTCGGCCTCGGCCTGGTGCGCATGGAGCAGCGACGGCACCACATCTCCGAGGTCTTCAAGAACGGCGACGAGAACGGCGACATGAACAACGACGGACACAACGGCGGGCAGCGCAAGGAGGCGGTCGGCCATGACAGCTGAGCAGTCCCTGCGGACACCGGCCACCGCATCGGGTGACACCCGTATCCACAACATCGGCTACCGCTCCTACGACGGCCCCCGCCTCGGCCGCTCCTACGCCAGGCTGTCGCTGTACTCGCAGTCCCTGCGCGGCTCCTACGGCCTCGGCCGCTCGGTGAAGTCCAAGGTGCTGCCGATGCTGCTGTTCGTGGTGATGTGCGTGCCCGCCGCCATCATGGTGGCCGTGGCCGTCACCGCGAAGGCCAAGGACCTGCCCGTCGACTACACGCGCTACGCGATCATCATGCAGGCCGTCATCAGCCTGTACGTCGCCTCGCAGGCACCGCAGTCCGTCTCGCGCGACCTGCGCTTCAAGACCGTACCGCTGTACTTCTCGCGGCCCATCGAGACCGCCGACTACGTACGCGCCAAGTTCGCCGCGCTGGCCTCGGCCCTGTTCATCCTCACCGCAGCTCCCCTGCTGGTGCTGTACATCGGCGCGCTGCTGGCCAAGCTCGACTTCACCGACCAGACCAAGGGATTCGCACAGGGACTCGTCTCCGTGGCACTGCTCTCGCTGCTCTTCGCCGGCATCGGCCTGGTCGTCGCGTCGGTCACCCCGCGCCGCGGCTTCGGCATCGCGGCCGTGATCGCCGTCCTGACCATCTCCTACGGCGCGGTCTCCACGCTCCAGGCGATCGCGGACGCCCAGAGCAGCGGCGACTCCATCGCCTGGATCGGCCTGTTCTCCCCGATCACCCTCATCGACGGCGTGCAGTCCGCCTTCCTGGGCGCGAGTTCCGTGTTCCCCGGCGGAATCGGCCCGAGCAACGGTGAGGGCGTGGTCTACGTCCTCTTCAGCCTCGGTCTGATCGCCGCCTGCTACGGCCTCCTGGTGCGCCGCTACAAGAAGGTGGGACTGTGACCACGCTCCACATCGACCACGTCTCCCGCTGGTTCGGCAACGTGGTCGCCGTCAACGACATCACCATGACCGTCGGCCCCGGTGTCACCGGCCTGCTCGGGCCCAACGGCGCCGGGAAGTCCACCCTCATCAACATGATGGGCGGCTTCCTCGCCCCCTCCACCGGCACCGTTACCCTCGACGGGCAGCCGGTCTGGCGCAACGAGGCCATTTACCGGCACATCGGCATCGTCCCCGAGCGCGAGGCGATGTACGACTTCCTCACCGGCCGCGAGTTCGTCCTCGCCAACGCCGAACTGCACGGCCTGGGTGCCAAGGCCGCCCAGCAGGCGCTGGCCACGGTCGACATGGAGTACGCGCAGGACCGCAGGATCGCCACGTACTCCAAGGGCATGCGGCAGCGCGTGAAGATGGCGTCCGCGCTGGTCCACCAGCCGTCACTGCTCCTGCTGGACGAGCCGTTCAACGGCATGGACCCGCGCCAGCGCATGCAGCTGATGGACCTGCTGCGGCGCATGGGCGACGAGGGCCGCACCGTGCTGTTCTCCTCCCACATCCTCGAAGAGGTCGAGCAGCTCGCCTGGCACATCGAGGTCGTCGTCGCCGGCCGGCACGCGGCCAGCGGTGACTTCCGCAGGATCCGCCGCCTGATGACGGACCGCCCGCACCGCTACCTGGTGCGCTCCAGCGACGACCGCGCCCTCGCCGCCGCGCTCATCGCGGACCCGTCGACGTCCGGCATCGAGGTCGACCACGCCGAGGGCGCGCTGCGCATCCAGGCCGTCGACTTCGGCCGCTTCACGGCCCTGCTGCCGAAGGTCGCGCGCGACCACGGCATCCGGCTGCTCACGGTCTCGCCGTCCGACGAGTCCCTCGAGTCCGTCTTCTCGTATCTCGTCGCGGCGTAGGAGGCCCTGATGTACGACCCCACAGTCGCCCAGCTCACCTACCGGGCCCTGCTCGGCCGCCGCCGGGCCCTCATCCTGGGCGCGCTGCCCCTGCTGCTGATCGCGATCTCCCTGGCGGTGCGCGCCCTCGCGGGCGCCGACGACCAGACCGCGGCCGACGTCCTCGGCGGGCTCGCGCTCGCCACGATGGTGCCGATCATCGGTGTCATCGCGGGCACCGGCGCGATCGGACCCGAGATCGACGACGGGTCCGTGGTGTATCTGCTGTCCAAGCCGATCAAGCGGCCCACGATCATCTACACCAAGCTGATCGTCGCCATCGCCGTCACCATGGTCTTCTCGGCGGTACCCACCCTGATCGCGGGCTTCATCCTGAACGGCAACGGCCAGCAGGTCGCCGTCGCCTACACCGTGGCCGCGCTGGTCGCCTCCATCGCGTACGCGGCGCTCTTCCTGCTGCTCGGCACGGTCTCCCGGCACGCGGTGGTGTTCGGACTGGTCTACGCGCTGGTCTGGGAGGCGCTGTTCGGGTCCCTGGTGCCCGGCGCGCGCACGCTGAGCATCCAGCAGTGGTCGCTGGCCGTGGCCCAGAAGGTCTCCGGCGGCGACCTGGTCACCTCGGACGTCGGCCTGACGACCGCGACGGTCCTGCTGGCGGCGGTCACCGTCCTGGCCACCTGGTACGCCGGCCAGAAGCTGCGCTCGCTGACGCTCGCCGGGGAGGAGTGAGACGTACGGACTCCTGACGGGGGCTTGACCCCGTCAGGGCGCACTGGGCAAACGGGACGGACCTTTTATTCACTGGCGTCCAGCCAGCCCGGTGGGCAGAGTGGTTGTGTCCGCGTCGCCGGGAAGGTCCGGCGTTCACATACCGGGAGAGGAGCGGGACGATGTCCATGCACGGCAGTACGTCCAGCTCCCTTCGGGGCAGCCCGCGGCGGACTCCGGAGTAATCCCTACTGCTCCGTGGAGTCCGCCCCGCACGGGGAGCTGCCCGGGGCGGCCGCTTCGAGCACGCGCACTCGTGTCGCGTGGGCCGCCCTTCCCTGCTTCCGCCTCTTCGGAGGCGGTGCTGTGGGTGTGGTGCGGGTCGGGTGCGGGTCGCGCGGGCCCGGCGCTGTGCGGGGTGCCCTCCGACTCGGCTTCGATCGAGCGGGAGGCGCCCCCCACCGCGCACCCGTGCCGTCCGGAGGGGGTACCACCAGGGCGTTCAGGCTCTGGGGGAGGCACGACTCGCCCGCGGTCACGCGAGCAGTCGCTCCAGCACCACCGCGATCCCGTCCTCCTCGTTGGAGGACGTCACCTCGTCGGCCACCGCCCGCAGTTCCCGGTGGGCGTTGGCCATGGCCACGCCGTACGCGGCCCAGGCGAACATCGGGAGATCGTTCGGCATGTCGCCGAAGGCGATCGTCTCCGCGGCCTTCAGGCCCAGCCGCCGCGCCGCCAGCGACAGCCCCGTCGCCTTGGACAGGCCCAGGGGGAGCAGCTCGACGATGCCCTCACCCGCCATGGTGACCGTGACGAAACCGCCCGCCGTGCGGGTGGCCGCCTCGGCGAGCTCGTCGGAGGTCAGGGTCGGGTGCTGGATGTACAGCTTGTTCAGGGGTGCCGTCCACAGGTCCGACGCGTCCGTGAACGGTGTCGAGGGCAGCGCGCCCACGACCTCGTAGCCGGGACCGACCATCACCTCGCCGTCCAGCCCGTCGCGGCTCGCCGCCAGGTGCAGCGGACCGACCTCCGCCTCGATCTTGGCCAGCGCCACCCCGGCCAGCTGCCGGTCCAGCGTCACCGAGGTGAGCAGGCGGTGCGCTCCGGCGTCGTACACCTGGGCGCCCTGGCCGCAGACGGCGAGACCGCGGTAACCGAGGTCGTCGAGTAGGGGGCGGGTCCAAGGCACCGCGCGGCCGGTGACGACGATGTGCGCGGCGCCCGCCGCGGTGGCCGCGGCGAGCGCGTCACGGGTGCGCGCGGAGACCGAGTGGTCGCCCCGCAGCAGCGTTCCGTCGAGGTCGGTGGCGATGAGCCGGTAGGGGAAGGCCGCGCTCACGTGGCGACCGGTTCCAGGATCTCCCGGCCGCCCAGGTACGGACGCAGCACCTCGGGCACGCGCACCGAGCCGTCGGCCTGCTGGTGGTTCTCCAGGATCGCGACGATCGTGCGCGGTACGGCACACAGGGTGCCGTTGAGCGTGGCCAGCGGGCGCACCTGCTTGCCGTCACGGACGCGGATCTGCAGTCGCCGGGACTGGAACTCGGTGCAGTCCGAGGTCGAGGTCAGCTCCCGGTACTTGCCCTGGGTCGGGATCCACGCCTCGCAGTCGTACTTGCGCGCGGCGGAGGAGCCCAGGTCACCCGAGGCGACGTCGATCACACGGAACGGCAGCTCCAGCGACGTCAGCCACTGCTTCTCCCACTCCAGCAGCCGCTGGTGCTCCGCCTGCGAGTCCTCCGGATCGACGTACGAGAACATCTCGACCTTGTCGAACTGGTGCACGCGGAAGATGCCGCGGGTGTCCTTGCCGTGCGAGCCGGCCTCGCGGCGGAAGCAGGGCGAGAAGCCCGCGTACCGCAGCGGCAGCCGGTCGGCGTCGATGATCTCGTCCATGTGGTACGCGGCCAGCGCCACCTCGGACGTGCCGACCAGGTAGAGGTCGTCCTTGTCCAGGTGGTAGACGTCCTGGGAGGCCTGGCCGAGGAAGCCGGTGCCCGCCATCGACTGGGGGCGCACCAGTGCCGGGGTCAGCATCGGCGTGAAGCCGGCGGCGGTGGCCTGCGCCATCGCGGCGTTCACCAGGGCGAGCTCGAGCAGTGCGCCGACGCCGGTCAGGAAGTAGAAGCGCGAACCGGAGACCTTGGCGCCGCGCTCGACGTCGATGGCGCCGAGACGCTGGCCGAGCTCCAGGTGGTCCCTCGGCTCGAAGCCCTCGGCGCCGAAGTCGCGGATGCTGCCGTGCGTCTCCAGCGTGACGAAGTCCTCCTCGCCGCCGACGGGCACGTCGGGGTGGATGAGGTTGCCGAGCCGGAGCAGCAGCTCCTGGGTCTCGGTGGCGGCGGCGTCACGGTCGGCGTCGGCCGCCTTGACGTCGGCGGCGAGCCGGCCGGCCTTCTTGAGCAGCTGGGCCTTCTCGTCGCCGGCCGCCTTGGGGATGAGCTTGCCGAGTGCCTTCTGCTCGGCGCGCAGCTCGTCGAAGCGGACGCCGGACGACCTGCGCCGTTCGTCGGCAGACAGGAGGGCGTCGACGAGGGCGACGTCCTCTCCACGGGCGCGCTGCGAAGCGCGCACTCGGTCGGGGTCCTCACGAAGCAGGCGAAGGTCAATCACGCGGTCAAGGCTACCGGTGCGGGATGACGGCCCACGACTCACTATTGCGAGGGTCGGCTCACGTTCCGTTATGCGTGTATTGCGTCTCGTGTTCCGTGAGGTCAATAGATGAGACGCTGCCCCTTGAACGAGTCAGTTCGCGGGCGGCCGGTTGACTCGAATCCCTTGTGCGGTACGGGACTTGGGATTCGGTTGTCCACAGGTATCCACACGCTGGGGAAAGTTATCCACAGGCTGTGGGGAAAATCTGTGGACACCGGAATTGATCACTCCGAAACGCGCGTCCGGGGCCGAGGAATCCCAGCGCAAACCCCCCTCCATCCCTACTTTTGAGTGGAAAGAGCTCACCCCAAAGGGTTGACCAAAGGAAAAGGGTGGACGAAGGGTGAGGTGCGCGATGATGAACGCGATCATGGCCGCTAGGGTGATTTGTCGACCGAATGAGGCTTCGGTGTCGACTTGTCCCCAGGTCGAGAAGCGGACCTGTGGATAACTCCTGTGGACAACGAAAATCAGCAGGTAGGACCGGCCGGTCCGGGCGCCCCCGCTTCCGTCAGAAGCGGCCGTCCTGGCACCGCGCGACCCAGTCCGCCGCCCCCACGAACTCCTCGTCCGAGGTTCCGGGGAACAGTGGCCGCACCTCCCCCGGACGCACATCCGCACGCGGGTACGAGCCCAGGAAACGCACCTGGAGGCAGATCCGCTTCAGCCCCATGAGCGCCTCGGCCATCCGGCGGTCCGAGATGTGCCCCTCGGCGTCGATGCAGAAGCAGTAGTTGCCGATACCGGCCCCCGTCGGGCGGGACTGGAGCAGCATCAGGTTGATGCCCCGTGTGGCGAACTCGCCCAGCAGGTCGCGCAGGCCGCCGGGGTGGTCGTCGCGCTGCCACAGCACGACGGAGGTCTTGTCGGCGCCGGTGGGCGCCGCGGGCCGGGCGGGACGGCCCACCAGCACGAACCGGGTCTGGGCGTTCTCCGCGTCGTGGATCCCGGTCTCCAGGGCCTCCAGCCCGTACCGGGCCGCCGCGAACTCACCGGCGAAGGCGGCGTCGTACCGCCCCTCCTGGACCAGTCGCGCGCCGTCCGCGTTCGAGGCGGCCGACTCCCAGAGGGCGTCCGGGAGATGGGTCTTCAGCCAGTTGCGCACCTGCGGCTGGGCGGCCGGGTGGGCGGTGACCGTCTTGATGTCCGACAGCTTGGTGCCCGGGCGTACGAGCAGCGCGAAGGTGATGGACAGCAGCACCTCGCGGTAGATCATCAGCGGGGTGCCGGCGACCAGTTCGTCGAGGGTGGTGGTGATGCCGCCCTCGACCGAGTTCTCGATGGGGACGAACGCGGCCTCGGCCTCGCCGACGCGCACCGCGTCGAGCGCGGACTGCACGGACACGTACGGGATCAGCTCACGGGTGGCCGCCTCGGGAAGCGTGCGCAAGGCGACTTCGGTGAAGGTGCCCTCTGGGCCGAGATACGCATAGCTCGCTGGCATGACCTCACCCTAATGGGCTCACGCCGGCGGAAGCCTCCTCGCCGGCTCGCAGGGGTGACTTGCTGCAGTTCTCATCCCTCCAGCAGACGCTGTCCCACATACTCTCCCTCTGCCGCGCCGCCCGGGACCGCGAACAGTCCGCTCGCCTCGTGGCGGACGAACGGGGTCAGGGCGTCACCCCGGTCCAGCTTGCGCTGCACCGGCACGAAGCCGCGCAGGGGGTCGGCCTGCCAGCAGATGAACAGCAGACCCGCGTCCGGCACCCCGTCCCTGTCGATGCCGTCGTGGTACGAGAACGGCCGCCGGAGCATTGCCGCGCCGCCGTTCTGGTCGGGCCGGGTGATCCTTGCGTGGGCGTTGATGGGGACGACGAGGTTGCCCCGCGAGTCCGTCTTCTCCAGGTCCATCTCGGACGTCTCGGTGCCCCCGGACAGCGGCGCCCCGTCGGACTTGCGGCGCCCGATGACGTTCTCCTGCTCCTTGACCGGCAGCTTCTCCCAGTCGTCCAGCAGCATGCGGATACGGCGTACGACGACGTAGGAACCGTTCGCCATCCAGGCGGGCTCGCCCTTCTCGGGTACGAAGATCCGCCGGTCGAAGTCGGCGTCGGCGGGCTTGGGATTGCGGGTGCCGTCGACCTGGCCCATGAGATTGCGGGCCGTCATGGGGTGGGCGGTGGCACCCGGTGAGCGGTTGAAGCCGTTCATCTGCCAGCGCACCCTGGCCGCCGAGCCCGCGTTCCGCTGAACGGCCCGCAGGGCGTGGAAGGCCACGAGGGCGTCGTCGGCGCCGATCTGCACCCACAGGTCACCGTTGCTGCGGCCCTTGTCGAGGTGGTCGGAGGAGAAGTCGGGCAGCGGGTCCAGGGCGACCGGGCGCTGCTTAACCAGACCGGTGCGCCCGAAGAAACTGTGACCGAAGCCGAAGGTGAGGGTCAGTGAGGAGGGGCCGGCGTCGCGGGCCACGCCGGTGTCGCCCTGTGCGCTCGGCTCACCCGCCATCAGCCGACGGGCCGTGTCCGACCAACGGCGCAGGAGCGCGGCAGCCTCCTTGCGGCCGGCGCCGGGTGCGAGGTCGAAGGCGATGAGATGGCCGCGGGCCTGGAGCGGCTGGGTGATGCCGGGCTGATGTTTCACGTGAAACTCCACCCGGCCCTCGCCCACCGACGTCAGCGGAGTGGCTTGGGCGGGCGCCGACGCATACCCCACCGCCCCTCCAGCCGCCCCGAGGACGAGCCCGGTGGCACCGGCCGTGCCGAGCAGCCGGCGTCGGGAGATGCCTTCCCCGGTGGCCGGGCCGGCGGGCCCCTCCAGGGGAGCTGCTGGGGTACGGGCCGGGGAAATGGACTGGTCAGCCATGATGGTTCAGCCGATCTTCGCGTTCTTCGAGACGGTCACCTGGTCGATGTCGGAGGTCCGCACGGTCACCTCGACCTCCCAGTCGCCCGCCATGGGGATCTGTACTCCGCTCGCCGACCAGTGTCCGGTGGTGACGTGGTCGGGGACGACGGCCAGCGGCCCGATGTCCTTGGCGGAGAGGGTGAAGGCGACCTTCACCTCGGGAATGTCGACGGGTCGGCCGTCCGGGCCTTCCACATAGACGTGCAGGTCGTTGTCACCCACGCGTGCGGGGTCGAGGTCGATCGTGGCGACGCCCTTGCCGTTCTCGCCGCCGGTGTCGAACGGCATGTGCAAGGTCACCGCGCCGGTGCCCTGGCCGGTGGAGGCGGATGCCGAGGACGAGGAGGAGGCCGCCTTGGCCTCCTGCTCCGTACGTCCCGGCTCGGTCTGCGTCAGCACGGTGGTGACGGCCAGCAGGACGACGGCGATGCCCGCCTCGGCGAGAACGGAGCGGCGCAGGCCGAACCGGTCGGGGTCGGCGTCGCGCAGTCGCTTCTGCCGGGCGGTCTCCATCGCAGCCCGCTGCCGGGCGAGCTGAACGGCTCGCGCGGAGTCAGCGCCGACGGCCTCCCCGGCCCCGGTCGCTCCGGCCCCGGCCTTGCCGGCCGTCTCGGCCCGGCCGCCCGCGTCGGTCACGTCCTGGCCCGCGTCGGACTTCTGCGCGGACACGGCCTTCGCGGGCGCCGTCTCCTGTGCCTGCTCATGCCGCGTATCCGTCGGCGCAGCCGCCTGAGCGAGCCGGGACGTCCACCGTCGCGAGACGGAGGCGATGGCGACCAGCACCACCACGAGCCCGATCTTGACGAGCAGCAGCTGCCCGTACCGGGTGTCGGTGAACGCCGACCAGGAGCCGAGCTGCCGCCAGCTCTGGTAGACCCCGGTGACCACCAGCGTCACCACACTGCCGAAGGCGAGCCGCGAGAACCGCTGGACGGCGTCCCGGTCGACCGGGGTGTCGGCGGGCGCCCGGTAGAGCGCGACGAGCAGGGCGGTGAGCCCGCCGAGCCAGGCGGCGGCGGCCAGCAGATGCACCACGTCGATGGGCATGGCGATACCCGGCTGGAGCCCCTGGGAGGCGTGCTCGGACATCGCCCAGCTCGCGGCGAGCCCGGCCGCCACGACCGTCCCGCCGATCGCGAGCCCGAAGGTCAGGTCCCGCTTCTCCTCGTCCTCCCGGTTCTCGTACGCCCCGAACAGCACCGCGATGAACAACGCCGCCGCCGCGAGCAGCAGCAGCCGGGACACCAGCGCCGCCCCCGGCTTGGTCTGGAGCACCTCCCCGAGCAGCGACAGATCGAAGACGTCGCCGATCTTCCCGGAGCGGGTGTACGAGCCGCGCAGGAGCAGCAGCGCGAGCGTCGCCCCGGTGAGCGCCAGCCACCCGGAGACCACCAGCCGCTGCACCGGCCGTACTCCGGCGCCGCGCCCCCAGCAGGCGAGCACGAAGGCGGCTCCGCCGGCCATGACGACGAAACCGGCGTACGACGTATACCGTCCGAGGCCGTACAGCCAGCCGACCAGGCCGGCGTCGGACGCCTGCGCGGAGACCGAGACGGACGTCTCGGAGGGTGCACCGATGGAGAAGGTGAAGGCACCGGCGACGGGATGGCTGTCCGCCGACACCACCTGGTAGGCCACGGTGTACGTGCCGTCGGGCAGCCCGCTGAGCAGCCGCACGGTGTACGTCGTGCCGCTCGGGTTGGCCGGGTCGCCCTTGTCCACCCGCTTGCCTTGGGGATCGAGCACCCGCACGGCGTCGTCGCTGACCGCGATCTGTTCGGAGAAGGTGAGCGAGACCTGGGCGGGTGCCCTGTCGACCACCGCCCCCTGCCCGGGATCGCTGCCGGTCAGCGCGGCGTGCGCGGAGACGGGAGCGGCCCCGGCGAGGAGTGCGCCGGTGACGGCCAGGAACAGCAGCACCAGGGTCCGCACGCGGGGGGCGATGGTCTGGGTCACAGGGGTGTCTCCCTCAGTGTCCGGTCTTCGGGGTGTAGGTGGCCGACTTCACCGGAATCTCGACCGTGACGGGGTCGGAGTGGGCGAAGCGCAGCTCGACGGAGACCGTCTGGCCCTGCTTGGGCTTCCGCTTCAGCTGCTCGAACATCAGATGGTTGCCGCCGCTCTCCAGCACCAGGCTGCCGTGGGCCGGGATGTCGAGGGCCTCGACCTCCTGCATGGCCCCGTCGACGGTCTCGTGTACCGAGACCTGGCCGGCGACGTCACTGCTGACCGAGGTGAGCCGGTCCGCGGCATCGCCCTCGTTGGTGATGGTGAGGAAGCCGGCGGCCATGTCCGACACCGGCTGCGGTATGTACGCGGAGCCGACGGACAGCTCCGCCTCGCCGCCGCCGGAGCCCGAACCGTCCGAGCCGCCGCACCCGGCCAGGGTCAGTGCCCCGGCGGCGATCACGGCCGCGGCTGCCAGGCCCCTCACGGGTTCTCGCCCTTGATGAGCTTGGGCAGGTCCTTGGTGTAGTCGTCGACGGTCGCGTCCTCGCCGTAGAGGACGTAACCGCCGTCGGTCTTCGGGGAGAAGGCGATGACCTGGGTGCCGTGGTCGGAGACGGTCTTGCCGGCGTCGTCCTTGCGCGGCGGGTCGATCGAGATGCCGAGGGTGCGGGCACCGGCCTGGATGGTGGCGAAGTCGCCGGTCAGGCCGACGACCTGGGAGTCGATGCCCTTGAGCCACTTGCCCAGCGCGGCGGCGGTGTCCCGCTCGGGGTCGGTGGTGACGAACACGATCCGCAGCTCGTCCTGCTGGTCCTGGGGCAGCTGCTTCTTGGCGACGGCGATGTTGTTCATCGTCAGCGGGCAGACGTCGGGGCAGTGCGTGTAGCCGAAGTAGACCAGCGTGGGCCGGCCCGCGGTCTCCTTGCGGACGTCGTACTTCTTGCCGTTCGTGTCGGTGAGGACGAGGTCGGGCTTCTCGAAGGGCTTGTCGAGAACGGTGGCCGCCTTCTGGGCGCCGGCCTCCTCGGACACCACGGAGACGGGCTCGCCGCTGTCACCGTCGCCGCCGCCGCAGGCGGAGAGGGTCAGGGAGGCGACGGCGAGCAGGGCCGCCGCCGCGAAGGTTTTCTTGCGCATGAATGATCCTGAAGTTGAGTGCTCCGGCGCGCACCGGAAGGTTTTGGGGCCGTGTGCGGTCCGGTGCGCGCCGTGGAGAAGGGGGTGGGCTCAGACGGTGCTGCGGCGACGTCCGGCGAGTACGCCGTAGGCGACGCCCGCGGCGCCGACCACGATGCCGACGACGCCCAGCACGCGGGCGGTGGTGTCCGTACCGCCGGAGTCGCCCTCGTCGGACGCGGCGGAGGTCTCGGTGGAGGCGTCCTCGGCCGAGGCGGCGTCGTCGGTGGCCTTGCCGTCCTCGGAGGCACCGTGGGAGTGACCGTCCTCGGCGGCCTCGGACAGGGTGAGCACGGGGGCCGGGTTGTCGGGTTCCTCCTGGCCCTCCTGCGGCACCTCGATCCAGCGGACGACCTCCTTGTTGGAGTACGTCTGCAGGGCCTTGAAGACGAGTTCGTCGGCGTCCTCGGGCAGGGAGCCGACGGACACCGGGAACTTCTGGAAGAAGCCGGGCTCGATGCCGTCGCCCTTGGCCGTCCAGGTGACCTTGGAGACGGCCTCGTTGATCTTCTCGCCGTGCATCTCGAGGGGCTTGTCCAGCGTGGACTTGCTGACCTTGATGTCCCAGCCCTCGACCGGCTGCGGCATCACGGACGCCAGCGGGTGGTCCGTCGGGAACGTGACCTCGACCTTGGTGGTCGAGGCGTTGTCCCGCTCATTGGGGACCTTGAAGCCGACGACCGCGTAACCGCCCTTCGCGGCCTCACCCTCCGGCTGCACGGTGACGTGCGCGAAACAGGGGGTGGACACGGCGAGGACGGCGACACCGGCGACGGCACCGGCGGCGGCGATACGGGAAGCCTTCATGGCAGAAGCACTCCGCTTCGATTGAGGTTTCACTGACGGTGAGGAACACGCCGCGCGCGCGGCCGGGCGGCTCTCCTCGGAGGAACGAGCCCGGGCGCACACGGACATCGGACGCACGCGCGTGCCACCCGCCGACGACGCTCCCCGCACCCGGAAGACCCGGAAGACCCGGAAGGGAAGACCCGGAAGGACCGGGAGGACCGAGAAGACCGAGAACCGGAGATCCGGAAAACCCGGAGGACCGGGCCGCGGCGGAGTGGTCGTCGCCTCGTGTCAGGCGGCGAGGGCGAGTGCGGTGCCGACGGCCGGCGGGCCGCGGCGGATCACCGTGTGCTGGAGTGCGGTGGTGGGCGGCGCGGGCGGTGCGAGCAGCGCGGTGCGCGCCATGCGCGGGGTGTCTTCCGGGGCTCCCGGGAGTCCTGCCCGCAGGGCGCGCACCAGGGCGAGCGCCGCGCGGAGGGACCGTACGAGGGCGCCCTCGGTGACACCCTGCGCCGACAGTTCGCTCAGCCGCAGCAGGGCCAGGTCGCCGCGGCGCAGCAGCCATCCCGTGGCCGTCGCCGCGAGGATGTGGCCGAGCAGCATCGGCAGCGAGGGCAGCAGGGACGCCGGGGAACCCGCGGCGGTCGACACGGCGTCCGCCGCGTGGACGTCCGCCCCGCCGGGGTGGATCCGCGCCTCGATGAGGACGCGCCGGGCCTGAACGGGGCTGATCCCCGCAGCGGTGGTCCCGCACAGCAGCCGAGCGGCCTGCTCGACCAACGAGGCGTCGGAGAGCGCGGACGACGAACCCGCGGGGGGTGCGCCGTGCTGCCCCAGACCGAACAGCGTGTGCAGCGCCGTCTGGCCGAACGCCAGCAGCGCCGCGATCAACGGCAGCGACCGCACGCGTCCGGCGAGCGGCGCGGCGACCACGACCGCCCCGAGGAATCCCGCGCCGAGCGTCCACAGTGGGACGGCGTCGCAGGAGGCGAGGGTGTGACCTGCCCCGGCCAGCACGACACAGACCGCGGCGAACACCGCGGCCCGCAGGATCCGGACCCCTCGTCCGGTGCGCATCGTGCGCGGGTGGGGGGCAGTCATGGCGGGCTCATCATCGCACCAGTCCGCCAACCGCCGTACGGCAGGTCCGCAAGATGAGGTACGACCGGAAGGTCACATCTGCCACAGGACGTCCCACATACACCGGTCAAACCCACGACACACCCGCCATATGGGCGGCGTCACGTCAACGTCACGCTTACCGGCGACGACTCAGGGCAATACGTAACGGTATGTCGAGCCGCAGCCAGGAGGCTGGAGCATGAGCATCTGGTGGTCACTCCATCTGCGGCGCGACGCCGCCAGCGTGCCGCTCGCCCGGCGCCTGCTGCTCGGCACCATGGAGACCGCGGGCGTCGACCCGGACATCTCCTACGACCTCTCCGTCGCCCTCAGCGAGGCCTGCGCGAACGCGGTCGAGCACGGCGGGGGCACCGCGCGGGGTGGCACCGCGGAGGCGTACCGGGTCACCGCCTATCTCGACGGCGAGAAGTGCCGCATCGAGGTCGCCGACGCGGGTCCCGGCTTTCCCGCCGCGACCGGGGGCCGCTCCCGTCCGCCGGCCCGTCCCGTGCCGTCCGACGCCGAGCACGGACGGGGCCTGTGCCTCATCCGGGAGCTCGCCGACCACGTCCACATCGGCAACAAGCCGGGGCGGGGCGGCGCCGTGGTGAGCTTCGACAAGATCCTCAAGTGGCGCGAGGACGCCCCGCTCGTCGCGGTGTAGCGAGACGGCCGGGCACGCGCGCGTACCCGGCCGTCATGCCGTGCGTCAGCCCTTGAGGGACGCCATCCACGCCTCGACCTCGTCCGACCGCCGGGGCAGCCCGGCGGACAGGTTCCGGTTGCCGTCGGCGGTGACCAGGATGTCGTCCTCGATGCGGACGCCGATGCCCCGGTACTCCTCGGGCACGGTCAGGTCGTCGGCCTGGAAGTACAGGCCCGGCTCGACCGTGAGCACCATGCCCGGCTCCAGCGTGCCGGCGACGTACGTCTCGGTCCGCGCGGCGGCGCAGTCGTGGACGTCCATGCCGAGCATGTGACCGGTACCGTGCAGCGTCCAGCGGCGCTGCAGGCCCAGCTCCAGCACCCGCTCCACGGGCCCCTCGACCAGGCCCCACTCGACCAGCCGTTCGGCCAGCACGTGCTGCGCGGCGTCGTGGAAGTCCCGGTACTTGGCGCCCGGCTTCACCGCCGCGATACCGGCCTCCTGGGCGTCGTACACGGCGTCGTAGATCTTCTTCTGCAGCTCGCTGTACCGGCCGCTGATCGGCAGCGTGCGCGTGACGTCGGCCGTGTAGTACGTGTGCGTCTCCACGCCCGCGTCGAGCAGCAGCAGGTCGCCGGAGCGGACCGGGCCGTCGTTGCGCACCCAGTGCAGGGTGGTGGCGTGCGGGCCGGCCGCGCAGATGGAGCCGTAGCCGACGTCGTTGCCCTCGACACGGGCCCGCAGGAAGAACGTTCCCTCGATGTAGCGCTCGCTGGTCGCCTCGGCCTTGTCGAGGACCTTCACGACGTCCTCGAAGCCGCGCACGGTGGAGTCGACGGCCTTCTGCAGCTCGCCGACCTCGAAGTCGTCCTTGACCAGCCGCATCTCGGAGAGGAAGACGCGCAGCTCCTCGTCCCGCTCGGCCGTGACCTTGTCGGTCAGCGCCGCCTCGATCCCGGCGTCGTAGCCGCGCACGACCCGCACCGGGCCGGTGGCCTCACGCAGCGCGTCGGGCAGCTTGCGGACGTCGGAGGCGGGGATGCCGTACCGCTTCTCGGCCTCGGTGAGCGAGTGGCGGCGGCCGACCCACAGCTCACCCTGTCCGTCCAGCCAGAACTCGCCGTTCTCACGGTCGGAGCGGGGCAGGAGGTAGATCGTCTCCTCATGGCCGTCGGCCGTCGGCTCCAGTACGAGGACGCCGTCCTCGGTCTGGTTGCCGGTGAGGTGGGCGTACTCGACCGACGCGCGGAAGGGGTACTCGGTGTCGTTCGAGCGGGTCTTCAGGTTGCCCGCGGGGACGACCAGACGCTCCCCCGGGAAGCGGGCGGAGAGCGCCGCGCGGCGGGCGGCGGTCTCGGCGGCCTGGGGGATCGGCTCCAGGTCCCGCAGCTCGGTGTCGGCCCAGCCGCTCTTCATGCTCTCGGCCAGCTCGTCGGACACGCCCGGGTACAGGCCGTTCTTGCGCTGCTTGACCGGCTCTTCCTCGGCGGTCTCCTGCTCGGCAGTCTCCGGGGTCTCCGGGAGCTGTTCTGCCACGGCGGTCATCCTCCTCGATACGCCACTGCACCTCCCCCGGGCTCACGGTTTCGCTCGAGCGGGGGACCCCCACCATCGTACGGTCGTGCCGAAACGGGCACCGGGCGGCAAATGACCTGCTACGGCGGGCGCACGGAGGATGACGCAACGACGCCGGACCGGCTACTCGAACCGGGCCGCCAGCAGCACCACGTCCTCCGTGGAGTCCGCCGTGTCCGCCCCGTCCGGAAGCACCGAGCGCAGGACGTGGTCGGCGACGGCGCCGGGGTCGCGGCGCAGCGCCGTCGGCACTCCGGCCGCCGCCGCGTGCAGCCGGGCGAAGGCGCGGTCGGTCGGGTCGCCGGTGCGGTGCAGCAGTCCGTCGGTGTAGAGCAGGACCGTCTCGCCCGGCTCCGCGTGGATCTCCACGCTCGGCGCCTCCCAGCAGGCGAGCATGCCCAGGGGGGCGGAGACCGAGGTCTCGACGAACTCGGTGCGGTGCTCGCCGAGCAGCAGCGGCGGACTGTGCCCGGCCCCGGCGAGCGTGATCCGGCGCAGCGCGGGTTCGCAGTAGCCGAACAGGGCGGTGGCCGACCGGGCCGGTTCGGTGAGCCGCAGCAGCAGTTCCAGATCGGACAGGACGGCGACCGGATCCTCGCCCTCCATCACGGCGTACGCGCGCAGGGACGCCCGCAGGCGCCCCATCGCGGCGACCGCGCTGGGCCCCGACCCGGTGACGGACCCGACGGCGAGACCGAGCGCGGCGTCCGGCAGCGACAGCGCGTCGTACCAGTCGCCGCCCCCGCGCGGGGAGGTGCGGTGCCGTGCGGCGAGCTGCACGCCGGCGACCCGGGGCAGGCGGGAGGGCAGCAGTTCCTCGGCCATCGTGGCCATGCACGCGCGCGTGCGCTCGAGCTCCAGGAGCCGGGCCAGGTGCTCGGCGGCGTGACGGGTGTAGAGACCGACGAGGTGGCGCCGGCGTTCCGACGGCTCGGCCGGCTCGTCGTAGAGCCACACCACGGCGCCCAGACGTCCGGTGGCTGCGGTGGTGAGGGGGAGGGCGTAGCTGGCGGCGTAGCCGAGGCGGGCGGCGACCTCGCGGTGCCGGGGGTCGATCCCCTTCTCGGCGAACAGGTCGGGCTCGGCGATGCCGTCGTCGGCACCGGGCAGTCCGTCGAGGATCCTGCCGTACGCCACGGAACTGCGCGGCACCGTCTCCATGTGGCCGAGGTCCGCGCGGGCCAGGCCGAGGCCGATGCTGGTGGCCGGTCCGTGGCCGTCGGCGGGTTCCAGGGCGACGAGACCCCGTCGCGCGCCCACCAGGGCCGCTCCCGCGCGCAGCAGTTCCTGGAGGGCCTCCTCCAACGCGTTCGCGCGGAGCAGGCGTTCGGTGAGTTCGTGGAGGGTCGTGAGGTCGGAGACCCAGCCGGCGAGGCGGTCCTGGAGCAGCGCGCCCGGTGCGTGCCGGGGGTTTGCCGACGGAGACGGGGAGGTACCCGTCGCGACGGACGCGACAGTGTGTGCGGGTGCGGGGACCGTTGAATCGATTCCGGCCACTTTCGGAGGGTGCGGGGCGTTCATGGCGTCCGGCTTTCCGACCGGTACGTACTGCTCGAAAGCATCGCAAACCCCCATGTCATTCTGCGTCGCCGGCAGTGTCTCCACATGTACACGTACTCGTAAGGAGATGTCCAGCATTGTCCTGCTGGGATTCCTGGTGTCCGTGGGACGGAAGGGAAGTCCCGATAGACCTCTTGCCGAATTATGAAATTGGCTTGAAACTGCCTCAGGGGGAGGCCTATTGCGATCGACTGGCCTTGCTCGACGGAGCGTCACAGCGGTCGTGATGGGTACGTACTCGGTGAAGGCCAGGGGTGGTTGTGAACCGCTCGGGAACCTGGCGACGGACCCGGGCGTCTTAACCATCGACGACCGTGCCCCATCCTCCCGTGGCGGAGGCGGAGAGAACCACGCGCGACGGCAAACGCCAGACTTCGCCACCCCCACGCCGCACCCGTACTTCTGATCGACGCAGTATGGGTGAAACGGCCGCGGAGGCAGCCCATGCTCGGCCCATAGGGGTTCCCCCTGCCCATGCGGGGGTGTGATGCGCCAACAGGTACGCACAGTGAAGTGATCGACTCATGACGTGATGTGGACCACCGGTGTTGCCAGGCGTGCAACGGAAAGGAACGAGCGCTCATGCGCGAGATCCTCGGAAGGCGGCGCGGGCTTCTGTCCCGGCGCGGCGACGGAGGGCCTGAGCTGATCGGCGCGGCCCTGACCTTCGCCACGGAATGGCAGTGGCCCATACTCCCGGGCGTGACGGCCGACCCGCAGGGCCGGGCCCGCTGCGGCTGCCCCGACCCCGAGTGCACGGTGCCGGGGGCCCACCCGTTCGAACCCGGCCTCCTCGCCGCCACCACCGACGCGCGCATGGTGCGCTGGTGGTGGAGCAACCGGCCGACGGCGCCCATCATCCTCGCCACCGGCGGCAATGCCCCCTGCGCGGTCTCCCTGCCCGCACCGGCGGCGGCCCGCGCCCTCGCCGCGCTCGACGGCCGCGGCATGCGGCTCGGCCCGGTCGTCGCCTCGTCGGCCCGCTGGTCGATCCTGGTGAAGCCGTACTCCATGGAGCAACTGGGCGAGCTGCTGTACGCCAAGGACTTCGTCCCCGGCTCCCTCCGCTTCCACGGCGAGGGCGGCTACATCGCCCTGCCCCCGTCCGAGATCGCGCAGGGCGAGGTCCGCTGGGAGCGCGCGCCGCTGCCCGGCTCGGCCTCGCCCTGGGTGCCCGATGTCGAGGCCGTGGTGGACGCCGTGGTCGAGGCCCTCACCCGCACGGGTGTGAGCGCACCCGAGATGTAGCGGGCGCCGGCGCCCGCCGCGCCCATCAACCGCGCCCCGGGGGCTGTCTTCCCGGGGCATGCGGCGTCATGCCGGGGGCCGCGCCCGGCACCGCCGAAGAGCCCGTCTGCTCGCCCTCGGGGGCGTCGTGGCGGCCGGCGCGATCGCGGTGGCGGTGGCGTCGGCGTCCACGGGCTCGGCCGACCGGGGGTACGCCTCGGGCCCCGGGCACCCCACGGTTCCGTACGGCCCGTCGCGCGCGCGGCGACGGCGTGACGCCAGTGCCCGCCGCCCCTGCCGTCGGCTCCCCGTCGTCGCCCGGCCCGCACCTGTCCGCCGCCGTGCGCTGCGGCCATCCCGACCGTCAAGCTGTCGGGCGGGTACCCGCGTGGTGGTCCGGAGCGAGGACGTCCGGGCGCGGACCCACTACCGCGACGCCACCGACGCGGCGCTGGACGCCGTACTGAGCCTCATGGGGCCCGGCGGCCGGAGCGTGCGGACCCGCGGCGCCGTGGACGCCGGGGACGAGCCCGTTCCGTGCGGGACGCCGCGTGAGCTGGGCGGGGAGGTCTGGCGCCGTACACGGAGTTCGCGGTGGTCACGGAGTTCGCGCGGTTCGCGGAGTTCGGGCACCGTGCCGGGGGAGGGCGGCTGCCGCTGCGTTCCGGGGGCAACTCACCGGCGACGAGCGGTTGAGAGCCGATCGCGTTCCGTGAACGGCGACCGGCACGGAAAGACCCGGTTGCTGGCGACGGGGGATGCACCAGCAACCGGGCTACGGGAACGGTAACAAGAGATCGGCGGTTCGCAAATTCGATCTCGGCTTTTCCGGTCACCGACTGGCTTGTCCGCACCGGGAGTTGCGCAGGGCGCCGGTGGTGCGGGGCAGGGCGGTTCCGCCGACCGGCCGGCCGGCGGAACCGTGTGGTGCGGTGGGCCTCAGCTGAGCGTGACCTGGCGGTTTGTCAGGCCGCCACGCGCACGGCGCTCGTCGGCGGTGAGCGGCGCGTCCGTGGCCAGCGCGGCGGCGAGCCGCTCGGCGAACTCGGCCGCCGGCTTCTCCACGTCCTCGGCGCCGACCCCGCTGGGCAGGTCCCAGACCGGGACGGTGAGCCCGTGAGCGCGGAAGGAGCCCACGAGACGGGTGCCCTCGCCGAGGGAGGACCGGCCCGCCGCGTGCAGCCGCGCGAGAGCGTCCAGAAGCTGCTCCTCGGGATGCGGCATGACCCACCGCAGATGGTTCTTCTCGGGCGTCTCGCACCAGTACGCGGCGTCCACGCCCGACAGCTTGACGGTCGGGATGGCCGCGGCGTTGGCCCGCTCCAGAGAGGCGGTGACGTCCGGGGTGGCCTTCTCCGGCTCCGGGATCCAGAACTCGAACCCACTGTGCACCACCGGCTCGAACCCGCCCTCGGGATCGAGGAGATCCTGCAGCCGGGGACCGTCGGCCGGCGCGCGCCGGGACTGCACCGGCGTACCCGGGTCGGCGGTGAGCGCGCGCTGCAGGGTGTCGGCGAGATCGCGGCTGATGTCACCGGAGGAGGTGTCGTTCTGCAGGCCGATCAGGACCGAGCCGTCGTCGCGGCGCAGGGCGGGCCAGGCCATGGGCAGCACCGTGGCCAGTGTGACCGACGGGACGTCCTCGGGCAGGCCGTCCTTGAGCGTCAGCTCGACGGTGGCGGCCGGCACCAGCTCGCGCAGCGCGACCCAGTCGCACTCGCCCGGCAGGCCCTCGAAGGGGCGGTGCACCAGCTCGGTCGCGGCATGCGCGGCCGCACGGCCGTGGCAGGCCTTGTAGCGACGGCCGCTGCCGCAGGGGCAGGGCTCGCGGGCGCCGACGACCGGGATGTCCCCATCAGCGCGTGCGGCGCGGGCTCCGTCCGTGCGCTGCGGTCGCTTGGCCTTCGTCTGGGGTCGCTTCTTGGCCATCGTGGGTGTCTCCCGGTTACGGCTCGTCTCGTACGGGCGGAGCCTAGTCGTTCACGCCACGGCCGACGGGAACCTGTGGACAACGTGCCGAACCGTGGTCACCCCCGAAGCCTTACGCGACCGAAGCGGTGCATGCTCCGCGCGCCCTCGGTCGCGGTCGTCCCGGAGCCGCTGCCGCCTCCGAGTCGCGGTCGTCCCGGAGCCGCTGCCGCCTCCGAGTCGCGGTCGTCTCTCAGTCCTCAGTCCAGGTCGTCGAAGACGTCCGCGAAGTCCAGTCCCGGTATGCGTGACACCGAGGGGGCCGTCACCCGGGCGGCGAAGTCCTCGCGCCGGTGCCCGCCACCGGCGTCCGGGTCGTACACGTCGTGGTGGACGACGACCCACACCGTGACCTCGCCCGGCACCTCGTCGCGTACGCCCCAGTCGTCGGCCAGCGCCGTGATGATGTTCAGCCCCCGGCCGCCGTGCGCCGTGACCGACGGAGTGGCCGGCGCCGGGCGGGTCGGGCCGCCGCCGTCCGTGACCTCGACGACGAGTCGGCCGCGCGGGTCCACCCGCCAGGCGGCGAGGACGTCGCCGTCCCCGGCCAGGGCGTCGCCGAGAGGGCGGCCGTGTTTGCACGCGTTGCTCAGCAATTCGGAAAGGATCAGTACGGCATCGTCGATGACCGCCTCCGCCACGCCGCCGTCGCGCAGTTCTGCGCGCAAACGGCGCCTCGCCTTCCCCACGCCCGCAGGGCCATGGGGCACGGCCATGCTCGACGACGTGGGCACCTCCTGTGCCACCACCAACGCCACCCCCGAGACCTCCTTCGCCCCACGCCACGGTGTGGATGCCCCATTGGCCTGAACCGGAAACCGGCCAATCCACGAGCGGTGACGCACTCGAAACGACCGAATACGCGCCGAACGCGCCGGGGCACTCCCTGTAGCGGTGTGGCTGGAATTCTTCGATGTGGCCGAGATGTGAGGATGCGTCGGGGTGCGGCGCCGGGTCAAGACTCCTGCACGCACCTCTTGGGACCGGTGGGACGCGAAGGGTGGGGCAGCCGGTGGGGCCGGCGGTCCACCGCGCGGTCAGCGGCCGAGGTGGTCGAGCACCGCGCGGGGACGGTTGGTGATGATGGCGTCCACGCCGAGGCGCACGCAGAGGTCCACGTCCTCCGGTTCGTTCACGGTCCACACGTGCACCTGGTGCCCGGACTGCTTCAGGCGCTCGATGTAGGCGGGGTGGCCGCGCACGATGCGGATCGAGGGTCCCGCGATCCCCACGCCGGCGGGCAGCCGTCCGTCGCGCAGCCGCGGAGAGACGAACTGCATCAGGTAGACCGTGGGCAGCGTCGGCGACGCGGCACGCACGCGGTGCAGCGACCGCGCGGAGAAGCTCATCACGCGTACCGGCGAGTCCTCGGCCCCGGCGGGGGTGTCGAGCCCGAACCGCTTGAGCAGGAGCAGCAGCCGCTCCTCCACCTGTCCCGCCCACCGCGTGGGGTGCTTGGTCTCGATCGCCAGCTCGACCCGGCGCCCGGCGTCGGAGACGAGCTCCAGCAGTCGCTCCAAGGTGAGGACGGAGGTGGCCTCCCGGTCCTCCGGTCGGTGCTCCCAGTCGGGCTCCTCGACGCGCGGGCCCCCGGAGGGGTCGCGACTCTTCCAGGAGCCGAAGTCCAGGGCGGCCAGATCGGAGAGCTCGAGCGCCGAGACCGCACCGCGCCCGTTGGACGTACGGTTGACGCGGCGGTCGTGAACGCACACGAGATGACCGTCGGCGGTCAGGCGTACATCACATTCGAGCGCGTCCGCACCGTCCTCGATCGCTTTGCGATAGGCGGCCAGGGTGTGCTCGGGGGCGTCCTCGGAGGCTCCGCGGTGGGCGACGACCTGAGTCGGGCGCTGTCGTGCGTGGGTCACCGCGTCATGGTGCCACCGCGCGCGGGTAGACGTGCGCTCGGAGTGGCGTGAGCGGTCTCGGCGTCCGGTCGGAGGCATCGAGGTGGCGCACCTTACGTGAGTAATGCCCTATATAAAGGATGAACCCGGACCCACAGGAACGGCTTATGGTGCCCTGACGGCCCGTGGGAAAAGCTGACGTCATACAAAGAGACATGCACAGCTGCATCGCGACGGACTCGTGGACGAGGGTGACCGAGCCGGACCGAGTGCGACCGGGAACAACAGCCGTGGATCGAGGAGAGAAGCTGTGAGCACCGAGAACGAGGGCACCGCGGTACCCCCTGCCCCGTCCGCACCGCCGCCCCCGCCGGTGGATGCTCCCGCTGCTTCGGCACACCAGGGGCACCCGGTCCCGGGAGCGGCTCCGGGCCCGGCTTCGCCGCCGCCGTCGGCGAGCGCGCAGGGCGGCGCGGGCCAGCCGTACGGCACCGGCCCGCAGGGGACCCAGGGCGAGGGCGGTTACGGCACCGCCGGCACCCACCACCCCGACCACCCCCACGGCGCGCACGACGCGCACGGAGACCAGGCCCCCCACGGGGGTACCCCGGCCGGGCCCCCCGCAGGTCCCCACGGCCCCTCCTCCGCCCCCGACGCCTCCTGGCCCCCGCCTCCTCCGCCGTCCACCCCGGCGTACGGAGACGGCGGTGCCGGGCACGGTGGCGCCGGGCACGGTGACGGCGGCTGGGGCTCCTCCTACCAGCAGCCGGCGCCCAGGAACGGCGGCGGCGGACGCGGCCGTATGGTCGCCGCGGTCCTGGCTGCCGCGCTGGTCGCGGGCGGCCTGGGCGGCGGCCTCGGTTACACGCTGGCCAGGGAGAACGACAGCAGCGGCTCGACCACCGTCTCGTCCTCCACCAGCGGTGGCAACGTCAAGCGCGACCCGGGCACGGTCGCCGGTGTGGCCGCCAAGGCGCTGCCCAGCACGGTCACCATCGAGGCCGAGAGCAGCAGCGGCGAGGGCGGCACCGGCACCGGCTTCGTCTTCGACACCCAGGGCCACATAGTCACCAACAACCACGTGGTGGCGGACGCCGTCGACGGCGGCAAGGTCTCGGTGACCTTCCCGAACGGCAAGAAGTACGACGCCGAGGTGGTCGGCAACGCGCAGGGCTACGACGTCGCGGTCATCAAGCTGAACAACGCCCCCTCGGACCTGAAGCCGCTCACCCTCGGCAACTCCGACGACGTGGCCGTCGGCGACTCGACGATCGCGATCGGCGCGCCCTTCGGTCTGTCCAACACGGTGACGACGGGCATCATCAGCGCGAAGAACCGCCCGGTGGCCTCCAGTGACGGCACCGGCAGCCAGGCCTCGTACATGAGCGCCCTGCAGACCGACGCGTCCATCAACCCGGGCAACTCCGGCGGTCCGCTGCTGGACGCGCAGGGCAACGTCATCGGCATCAACTCCGCGATCCAGTCCACCAGCAACGGCGGCTTCGGCACGGGGCAGTCCGGCTCGATCGGCCTCGGCTTCGCCATCCCGATCAACCAGGCCAAGTACGTCGCCCAGGAGCTGATCAAGACGGGCAAGCCGGTGTACGCCAAGATCGGCGCGTCGGTCTCCCTGGAGGACACGACGGGCGGCGCGAAGATCACCGACCAGGGCGCGGGCGGCGCCGAGCCCGTTGACCCGGGTGGCCCCGCCGACAAGGCCGGCCTCAAGCCCGGTGACGTCATCACCAAGCTCGACGACCGCGTCATCGACTCCGGTCCGACCCTGATCGGCGAGATCTGGACCCACAAGCCGGGCGACGAGGTCACGATCACCTACGAACGGGGCGGCAAGGAGCAGACCACGCAACTCACCCTGGGCTCCCGCGTCGGCGACAACTGACACCCACCCCTCGGCACCGACCCGTTACCCTTGTCCCCGCGCCGCCGATCACCGGCCGGCGCGGGGAGGCGTGCCCGAGCGGCCTAAGGGAACGGTCTTGAAAACCGTCGTGGCAGCGATGTCACCGTGGGTTCAAATCCCACCGCCTCCGCGCTGAGAGCAGTGAGAACGGCCCCTGACCTGGTAATTCGGTCGGGGGCCGTTCTCGTGTCCGGCCCTTTGACTCCCCGCTGTTCCCCGCGGTTTCCCGCTCGAACGGGCACGCAAGGGGCACGTAGGGGGCACGCGCGGACGGCTACCGGGAGATCGGAATCTCGTAGACGATCTCGCAGAGAGCGGCGGGCACCACGATGTCCGCTGTCTCCACGGGCCGTCCCTGGTCGCTGTAGTACGTCCGCCGGATGTGCGTGACGAGTGAGCCCTTCTGGATGCCCAGGAGTGAGGCCTCCTCGGCGGTCGCCTGCCTCGGCTCCGGCTGCTCCACGGCGTGGCTGACGGTGATGCCGATCTCCGCCATGCGGTTCACGACCCCTGCCCCGGCGTGCGGCCCTCCCTCGGGGAGGACGACCAGCGTGCCGCCGGTGAGGTCGTACGGCTCCCAACTCGTCGACAGTTGCACCGGCCGGCCGTCGGCGAGGAACTCGTACGCGGTGCAGACGCACAGATCGCCTTCGGCGATACCGAGACGCGCCGCGACCTCCGCCGGTGCCGGAACCTTGGCCTCGGTCCGGCTCTCCCAGTCCCCTTGCCTGCCTACGGCCTTCATGTCCGCGCGGAATGGCGAGCCGCTGGGCTGCTCACGCGCGGACGACCGGACCACGCGCACGCGCTGCCGGGGCTCGGCGACGTAGGTGCCCGAGCCTGCGCGGCCTTCGAGTACACCCTGGGAGATCAGCAACTCCTGCGCCCGGCGGACCACGTTGTCGCCGACGCCGTATTCCTGGCCGATCTGGGCGCGGGAGGGCAGTCGGTCCCCCGGCTCCCACTCGTGCTCCGCGATCCGCCGCCGGAGCTCGTCGGCGATGCGGAGATAGGGCGGTTGCTCAGGCATATGGAAAATCTAGTCCACTAGCTCTAATCTAGTTAACTAGCTTTACTTAAAGTGATCGCCACTAACCGGAGGGCTGCCCTGTGCCTGCTTCCAAGGAGCGCGCGGTGGCCATCGCAGCCCGGTTATCGGCCGTCGGGCTCGCCACGCGTGTGGAGGAGCGCGACGACTGCACGGCCATCGAGGCGGAGGTGCCGGAACCACTCTCCGCGGAGTCATGGCGGGAGGTCCTGGAAGCGGTGGCTACGGCCGACCGCTTCGGCCTCCTCGCCACCAGTTCGAACGACCGCACCCTCTGGGCGGTCGTACGCAAACGGTCCCCGCGACGGGCGATGTCGGGGGACCGGGCCATCAGCGATAGGGGCTGAACACCGTGCTCAATCGTATCCGCCGTACCGCCTCGCACCTCAGGGAGCGGTACCTCTACAAGGGACGGCACCGCCGCTCCGAAACGCCTGCGGGGCCGTTGCCTGTGTTGCCGGAAGTCGCCTACGGTGCGGTGCTGTTCCTGCGCTGGCACCGCGAGCACACGGGCGTTCTCGTGGGGGAGGAAACGGCGCTCGTCCGCCCGTACGTCCTGGCCAGTGAGGCGCGCACACGGCACCGCTCGGCGGCCGTGAGCAGCGCTCCCCTCGCCGACCCTTGGTACGCCTCGGCGGGTGACTTCTGATGCCACCCCGCCAACAGACCCACGTGCCGGGGCCCGACTCCTACCGGTCGACCTCTTGCCAGATCGGCACACACCACGCCTGCGCGGAGTCCTCCCCGACCACCGCGCCGGTTGACGTGCCGGTGAGCTACGAAGCCTGCGACTGCTCGTGCCACACCATCGCCAAGTGCCCGGGATTCACGGAGGCGGCACGGTGAAGGCAACGGCACTCAGCGGCGCCGTGCTTTCTCCTGTCGAGATCACCTCGGCCAGCGTGCAGCGCGGCGACATCATCCAGGTCGGAGGCCAGCAGCGCCGGGTGACTGACCTCTTCCAGCTGCCCGGCGGAGCGAAACGACTCGTGTTCGACTCGGGCGAGTTGCTGACCATCCACACGATGACCCGACTCGTCGCCCTGCGGCTCGTGCGAGTGAGAGGTGGTGAACCCGCCCATGCCCTCGCGCCGCGACGCCATCGCCGATGACCTCCGGGACCGGATCGCCACCGGCAGACTCAAGCCCGGCGATCGCCTGCCCTCTGAGGCGCACTTAGCCGCGCAGTACACGGTGAGTACGCCGACACTGCGGAACGCCCTCGCCGTGCTCCAGGCGGAAGGCCTCGTCGAGAAGATCCACGGGCGTCCGTTTCCCCCGCCGCCTTATCGAGGAACGCCGCATCACCTTCGTGAAGGTCGGCCGACACGTCCGCATCCCCGAGAGCGCCGTAGAGGCATACGTGGACGCCAACACTGTGGTACCGATCGTCCTGCGTCCCGCCGGTCTTCGGAGGGCTGCCTGATGGCTGGCAAGCGCAAGTCCCGCCGGGGCTTCGGCCGTGTCCGCAAGCTGCCGTCCGGCCGGTTCCAGGTCCGCTACCCGGGGCCTGACGGCGTTCTGCGCCCTGGGGATCGCACGTTCGCCACGTCGACCGATGCCGACCGCTGGCTCATGCGGAAGCGCATCGAGATCGAAGAGGGGCGCTGGCTCGACCCGGCCGAGGGGCAGACGACGGTACGGGACTGGTCGGCCCGCTGGCTTGCTGCCGTCTCTCCACAGCTCAAGCACAAGACACAGGCGTCGTATCGATCCCTGATCAATTCACTGATCGTTCCGGCCCTCGGTGACCGTGAACTGTCCGGCCTCCGACCGATCACCGTCGCTGAGTGGGTCGGTGGGATGAAGTCCAGGGGGCTCAGCGCGTCGCGAATCAGGCAGGCGTACCGCGTCCTGTCGCAGATTATGCGGTCGGCCGTCGACAACGACATGATCCCGCAGACGCCCTGCCGGGGCGTGAAGTTGCCTCGGATGCCGCAGACCGAGCCGCACATCCTCACCCCGCTGGAGGCTTCGCGGATCGTCCAGAGTGCGGCCAAGCCGCATGACCTGCTGATCGCCCTCCTCGCGTACGCGGGCCTGCGAGTCGGTGAAGCGTTCGCCCTTCGGCGTGCGGACATCGACGTCTCCGGCGGCTTCGTCCTGGTCGACGAGAACCTTGCCGAAGCCAACGGCACCTTGGTCTTCGATACCCCCAAGTCACATCAGAAGCGGCTACTTCGGGTCGGCCCGGCGCTCGCGAAACGGCTCGGCCGGCACCTGGAGGCGCTGCCTGGTGGGGATGATGCGCTCCTGTTCACCACACCCCGCGGCAAGCCGCTGCGCTACAACCAGTGGCGCAAGGCGTATTTCGACCCGGCGGTCTCGGCGGCAGGGCTAACTGACGTCACCCCGCACGACCTCCGCGCCTCGCACGGCACATGGGTCGCCGACCGGTACGGCGTCATGACCGCCGCCCACCGGCTCGGCCACTCCAACGCGAGCGTCACCACCCGGCACTACGCCCGTCCTGTCGCTGGTCGTGATGACCAGGTGGCCGAAGCAGCGGACTCATGGCTCGGCGGGCACGATGGCGACGGCTCCGTCGGGATGCTCGCACCCGACTGACCTGTGGGGAAGCAGTCGGCCCATCCGAGTGGTGAAAGGCCTCAGGAACCGTCGTGGTAGCGATGTCGCCGTGGGGCGACTCCCGCTCCCTCTGCATGTTGAGCAGCGAAGACGGACCCTGACCGGGGTAGATCGGTCAGGGTCCGTTCTGCTGCGTACTGCCCGAAGTACTCGTCGTTCCCCTGTGTCTTCCGCTCGACTGAGCATGGATGGGGCGTTGGCATCCGGACACAAGCCGATGGGGATCGATTAACGACGGTGAGTCGGCTGCGTATAGCTCTGCGGACGCTGCTGTGTGGGGTCAGATACCGTACGTCGGTACCGTCTGCCCTTGTTGACGGGTTCTCGATCCCCAACTACTCCTGGTGGGTAGGATTTTGTCGACCTTCATCGACCTCAGGGGGGCTCCATGATCGAGATAGTCGCTGATAGCCGTTCACCCTCACCTAGGCCCTGTCTCTTTGGTCAGCGCCGGGTCCAGATGAGGATGCCCGCGAGGTGGAGTGCGGCCTGATAGGCAATCGCGAGCTTGTCAGTTCGTGTGGCCAGGCCGCGCCACTGTTTGAGGTGGTTGATGCAGCGCTCGACGGTGTTGCGCTGCTTGTATGCCTCGCTGTCGAAGCCGGGCGGGCGGCCACCGAGTCGGCCTCGTCGCAGGCGATGGCGGACCTGGTCGGAGGGTTGCGGGATGACCGCGCGGATGTTTCGGCGCCGCAGGTGGCTGCGGATGGCACGTGAGGAGTAAGCGCGGTCGGCGAGAACGGCCAGGGGGCGTGTCCGTGGCCTGCCCGGGCCAGTGCGGGGGACGCGGATGCGGGACATCAACCCCTCGAAGGCGGGCGTCACCGGCTTGGCCTGGGGTGAGGATGAAGGCGAGGGGCCGTGCGTGGCCGTCTGCGGCCAAGTGGACCTTGCTGCTCAGGCCGCCGCGGGAGCGCCCGAGTGCATGATCGGCTGGCTCGTCGGGAGTGTGCCGCCGCCCATTTTTACGGGCTCCGGCTGCGTGCTGGTGGGCCCGGACGACAGTGGAGCCCACCGACACTGTCCAGTCGATGTCGTCGTCGGCGTCCGCCGCTGCCAGGAGAGCGGTGAGGACCGTCTCCCAGGTGCCGTCGACGGCCCACCTGATCAGCCGTTTGTGAGCGGTCTGGAAGGAGCCGAGCTCGTCGGGAAGGTCCCGCCAAGGCGAGTTGGTGCGGTACTTCCACGCGATGGCTTCCAGGGTGCGGCGGTGGTCGGCCCATCGCCGCCCGCGGACCGGATCGGCCGGCATCAACGGCTCGATCCGGCCCCACTTCGCATCGGTGATCACTAATCGGACAGGCACATCCGATCAACTGACCAGCCCACCGATGGGACACGTGCCGTCATGGTGGTCAGTCCTCGACTGATCAGGGACGTAGTGCTCAGTCGAGGACAGTGACGTTCTCCACGCCCCAGTACGCCATCTGGTCGCAGATCTTCCCGGATTCGTCGAAGGTCATGACTTCGATGATGTCGATGCTGAGGTCGCGGCCGTCCACCTCCGCCCAGAGCTTGAACGCCATGGCCGCTGTGTTCCCTAGGGAGAAGCTGATGGGAGCGGTCAGCTCGGCCCTCTTGGGTGTGAAGGGCACGTCGAGGAGCTGCTTCATCTCGTCCAGCGACTCCTCTCCGTTGCCACGGAGAGTGATGGGCTTCGTCCCCACCGGATCCTGGATGGTGCGCGGCACGGCGAGGTACTTGGCCGCGTAGTCCGGATCCGGGTTGGTGATGTTGTCGATGTAGCCCTCGATGGCCTTCCGCATGTGCTCTTCGGTGGGCGGGTTCGTAGGCCGGTCCAGAGGCGTGCCCGAGGTGAGGTGCGGCATCAACTTGCCGAAGCTGAATTCCGTGGCCATGCTCTGGTCTCCTTCGTAATGCGGTCGGGCGACGTGGTCGCCCCTCTTGGTCGACGGCAGCGTCGGACAGCGCACTGCTAGGTGTGGTCCGACAGCAGCCACGAACAGCGTGCAACCTTCTCACCATGTCAAGGTCAAGTCGGCTCGCGACGTCGCCTCACGAGTCCAGCTTCCGCACGGAGTAACCTTGACATCATGAGAGCCTTGGTGGTGTACCGATGAGGATCGGCGAACTGGCGCGGAGGACGGGGATCACCGCGCGCATGCTCCGCTACTACGAGGAGCAGGGCCTCATCACGCCCCAGCGCGCCGACAACGGATACCGCGACTACGACGAGACCCTCGTCGAGCGAGCGGAGAAGATCCGCTGCTTTCTCGACGCAGGTGTCCCGACGCGAGCCATCGCACCGATGCTCCACAGCGTTGAGCACCCGCACGAGATGGTCCCCAGCACAGCCCCCGAGCTGCGGGCGATGCTCGTGCGCGAGCGAGACCGGATGACCGAACGCATCGACTCCCTCGAACGCAACCGGGCCTCCCTGACCGAACTGATCGACGCCATGGACCGCGGCGACGCCCAATCGACAGGATCAGCCTGAGGGCGCCACCAAAGAGACAGAACCTAGCTCCCGTCTGGTCCGCCCTCGACCCACACACCGCGGAGCGGGCGTGGGTACCTGGCGTCCAGGTGGAGCGCGCCACTTTTATGAATGACCGACGCCGAGGGCCGCTCCGCCGCGACGGCCAGGCGGCCGAAGCATCCGACGTGTGGTCCAGCGGACATGACGGCGTCCAGGGGCACGTAGGGGGCACGACGGCAACGGCGACGGCTCGGCGGGGATGCCTGCGCGCGTCTGACCTGCGGCGCAGCGGTCAACGGCCTTGATCGCCGAAAGGTCTTGAAAACCGTCGTGGCAGCGATGTCACCGTGGGTTCAAATCCCACCGCCTCCGCGCTGAGAGCAGTGGAAAACGGCCCCTGACCTGGGTAGCTGGTCGGGGGTCGTTCGCATGTTCGGACGCCCTGACTGTCCGATGTTCCGCGGCGTGGTGCTCATGCACGCTTCACCGGACGGGGGTGCTGCTGGATATCGGCAGGTCTGATCTTGCTGCTGATGAGAGACGTGCAGGGCCGTTGGAAACCGGCGGTACCCATGGAACGTGGTCATGTCGCATGGCCGGTGATCGTGCCGCACCCTGAGAGGGTGATGGACCCCGGGCCGAGGCGTCAGCCACCGGAGGATGCTCGCAGGCGTGCCGCCGCGAGACGATCACGCCTGGTATGGGTGGGCGCTGCTCTGATGGGTGTGAGCGTGGTGATGCTCGCTGTGGCTGTCCTCAGCAGTTTGGGTGGTCAGGAGTCGGGCGGCTCGACGTCGCCTTCCCACACGTCGTCCCACACGCCCCGGTCGCCATCGCCTCCTGCCACACCGCCCGGGAGTAAGACCAGCACGGAACGGCCCCCCGGTGCGTCCCCCAGCAGCGACGAGGCCACACCGGGGGCCACGCCGCCCGGTTCCACTGACGACGAGAGTGCGACTCCGGAAGTGCCACCACCTGCTCCGGCCGTGACGGTGACGATCACCAAAACCGTCGAGTCGGGGCATGCCGAGGAGGCCACCGCCGGGACTGGGGGAACCGACGTTCCTGCGATCATCACCTCCGTCGCGGGGTTGATCACCGCCGGAGTGGGTGCCGCGTCCTTCGCTGCGGGGATGAGGAAGGCTCATCAGCCTCCCGGCGGGTCTTGACGACCACGTGTACGGATGGGCGCCCCCGCGCACGCCACTACGGACCCGCGGTCGGGGACGGCGCCCCCTGCATCCCGGTGCCCGCCGATCCTCCGCCGGAGGCATGGGGGTACGGACTTGTCGGCGAAGGGTCACCGGACGCCGGTCGGACCTGGCTTGACCCTCACGGTGCGTGAGGCTGAAGGGTGGGGTGCATGAGCGACTACTACGACGCGTTCGAGATGAGTCCCGTGCCCGCTCCCGGCCCGGATGCGGTTCCGCCGGAGCCGTTCCGCGGCATCTACGGAATGCCCGCGTTCGTGACGATCCCCACGAGCGATCTGGCGGCGTCGGTGGACTTCTGGGTTCGTGGGCTCGGGTTCTTCGAACTGTTCGGCATCCCCGGCCGGCTGGTGCATCTGCGCCGGTGGGCGTTCCAGGACGTACTCCTCGTCACGGCGGAGAGCGTTCCGGAGCAGGCGCCGGCGATGAGCCTCAGTTTCGCGTGCGTGCTCGGCCAGGTCGATTCCCTGGTCGAGGCCTGTCGTGCGGTGCGGCCGGACTCGGTCGATGGTCCACGGGACACTCCCTGGAACACCCGCGATGTGGAGGTGATCACCCCCGAGAACGCACGGATCGTCTTCACCGCGGCGAAGCCCTTCGATCCGGCCAGTCAGGAGGCACGGAACCTTGAAGCCATCGGTATCACCCCGCCGGGCGTCGGTCGCGGCGACAATGAGGACCATGCCTGATGCCACGGACCCCGATGGCCTGACCGTCGGTCAGGTCTCGGCGGGTCTGGGCGTGACGGTCCGCGCGCTGCACCACTGGGACGAGATCGGTCTGGCCCGACCGTCGCTGCGCACGGCTGCCGGATACCGGCTCTACACCGCTGGTGATCTGGAACGTCTGCACCGCATCGTCGTCTACCGTGAGATCGGTCTCGGCCTGGACCGGATTCAAGCCGTCCTGGACGACTCGACCGCAGACGTGCCCGGCGCATTGCGCGCGCAGCGCACCCAGGTCGCCGAACGGATCGACCGCCTCCAGCAGCTCAGTGCCGGACTGGACCGGATGATCGACGCCCACGAGCGCGGTCTGCTGCTGACCGTCGAACAGCAGACCGCGATCTTCGGACCCCAGTGGAACCCGGACTGGCCCGCCCAAGCCCGTCAGCGCTACGGAGACACGACGCAATGGCGGCAGTACGCCGAACGCTCGGCCTCCCGCGACCCGCAGGAGTGGCAGGCCGTCGCCGACGCGGTCGCCGGCCTCGAGCGCGCCCTCGGGGAGGCGATGGACGCCGGCGTCACACCCGGCAGCCCGGAGGCGAACCGACTCGTCGAGCGGCACCGCGAGGTCTTCGCTTCGTACTTCCCCCTCACCAGGCAGATGCAGGTCTGTCTCGGCCGTATGTATGAGGCCGATCCGGCGTTCGCCGCCCACTACGACGGCATCCGCGCCGGCCTTGCCACGTGGTTCCGTCACATCGTCGACGCCAGCGCGCGCGCCCACGGCATCGACCCCGACACCGCGACCTGGCAGTAGCCGGTACGTCAGCCCGCCCGAGGCCCGCAGTGGCACCGGCTCGCCGAGGCCGTCCGGTCCGACGGGGTCCGCCGGGCCGCTCGCGCGCGGGCAGTGCGGGGGGCGCGCGGCAGGCGGCGCCGGCCGGGCGACTCCCCACGCCGTTCCCGTGACTCGCCCTACACTCAGCGTCACGCGACGCACCGACTCTAGGGGGGCCGGATGGTGCCGAACGAAGGGGCCGGGCAGGGGGACGCCGCCTCGGCGGGGCCGACGCTGGAGAGGCTGCTGGCGGTCATGGGGGCCGGTGTGCTGGAGCCGGGCGCGGCCCCGCGCGGCCTGGGCGCCGTGGTCGAGGGGGTCACGGTGCTGGACCCCCTGGAGCCGGGGCAGCCGCGCGGGCAGGTGCTGCTGGCCGTGGGTGTCGATCCGCAGTCGGCCGCCGCCGTCGACGTCGTGCGGCAGGCCGCCGGCTCGGGGGCGGCCGCGGTGGTCTTCGGGCCGGGGAGGACGGGGCGGCACCCGGACGCGCTGCGGACGGCCGCCGAGGACACCGGTACGGCGGTGCTCTTCCGGACGGCATGGTGCGGCTGGACCGAACTGGTCGGCGCGCTGCGGGCCGGTCTGGTCCTGTCGGGAGTCCCCGCGGACCCGGCCGTGGCGGCTGTGACGCCGGGCGACCTCAACGGGCTGGCCGACGCGGTGGCGGTGCTGGTCGGCGGCGCGGTGACGATCGAGGACGTCGAGTCCCGGGTCCTGGCGTACTCGTCCACGAAGGAGGACGTGGACGAGTTGCGCCGGCTGACGATCCTCGGCCGCCGGGTGCCGGAGTGGCGCGTGGCCGCCATGCGGGAGGCCGGCTTCTTCCGGGCGTTGTGGGGCTCGGGTGACGTCATCCACCGGCCGGCGCACGGGGAGAACCCCGAACGCCTGGTGGTGGCCGTCCGGGCGGGCGGGGAGATCCTGGGATCGATCTGGGTGGCGGCCGCGGGCGGCGACCTCCCGCCGCACGCCGCCGACACGCTGCGGTCGGCGGCGCGGGTGGCCGCCGTACATCTGCTCCACCACCGGTCGCACCGCACGCACGCCCGGCTGGTCGAGGACGCGGCCCGCGCGCTGCTCGACGGACGGGGATCCGCCGACGTACTGGCCGAACGCACCGGGATACCGGTGCACGGGAACTGCGCCGTCCTGGCGGTACGTCCGGGAGCCTCCTGCAAGGGGGAGCAGACCGGGAGGCTGTGCGCCCTGCTGGCGGTGCGCTGCGGCGCGGACGGCCTCATGCCGGTGGTGGTGCCGGTCGACCAGGGAGCGCTGGTCCTGGTGGGCGGGCTGCACCAGGACCGGCGGCGGGCCGTCGAACAGGTGGGGCGTCTGGGGAGGTCCCTGGTCCGGCAGGTGGCCGACGCGTTCGGGCCGGAAGCGAGGATCGGGCTGGGCACGGTGGCCGACACCCTGGCGGGCCTGCCCGAGTCCCGCCGGTCGGCGGACCTGGCACTGGGCGCCCTGCTCACGACGGGCACGAGGGCAACGCCGGGCACGAGGGCAACGCCGGACACGCCGGCGACGACGGGTACGCCAGGCACGACGGGTACGCCAGGCACGACGGGAGAGCCCCGCACCGTCGCCTTCGCGAGCGAGGTGGCCGAGACGATCGCCCTGAACCAGATGCTGGACACGCTGCCGGGACCGTCACCGGCGCCGGACACACCGGTGGCACGTCTGGTGGCGTTCGACGCCGGGCCGGGCGGGGGCACCATGGTGCAGACCCTGCGGGCGTACCTCGACCACTTCGGTCATGTGCCGGACACCGCCCGGGCGCTGGGTGTGCACGCGAACAGCCTGCGGCACCGCATCAGCCGGCTCACCGAGGTGTCCGGGCTCGACCTCGGCAGCCCGGACGCCCGGCTCCTCGCCCAGTTGCAACTGCGCCTCCTCGAGCGCGGGGGCGGCCGCGAGGGCTGAGCACTCGGGCGCCGCCACGAAGAACGGGCGGTTCCTTCGTGCTCGCGCACAACGGCGGCCGTGCCACGTCCCGGGTTTCGCTCCACGGTGAGAACCGCGCGGCGCGACACCGGAATATCCGACGAAGACACCCGCACCCTTCCGACGGGAGTCTGGTCTCACCGCCCACGGCAGCCGTGGGCGGTGAGACCCCGGTTCACCGGTTCAGGGAGGGTGCACGATGAGTGGTTCCGACAAGGCAGGCCGGCGCGAGCGGATACTGCGGGCGGCGGTCCAGCAGGGGCTCCTGGAACCCGAGACGGCCGTACTGGCCGGGTTCGTCGACCTCGACGGCGTCCGCGAGACCGTCACGTCCCTGCACAGCGCGTTCCCCGCCCGCCTCCGGGTCCTGCACGCGTTCGCGGCCAAGGCGAACTGCCTGGTTCCGGTACTCGAGGAACTGCGCCTGAACGGCATGGGCTGCGAGGTCGCCAGCGCCGGCGAGTTCGCCCAGGCCCTGGAGGCGGGCTTCGAGCCCGCGCACATCGTGTTCGACTCCCCGGCCAAGACGCGGGCCGAACTGGCCCGGGCACTGAGCCTCGGGGTCGCGGTGAACGCGGACAGCTTCCAGGAACTGGCGCGGCTGGACGAGATCCTGGCGACCCGCTCCTCCGGCTCGCGGATCGGCGTGCGCATCAACCCCCAGGTCGGCGGCGGATCGATCTCCGCCATGAGCACGGCCACCGCGACCTCGAAGTTCGGCATCCCCCTGGAGGACGAGGGCAACCGGCGACGACTGCTCCAGGCGTACCGGGACCGGCCCTGGCTCACCTGGGTGCACACGCACGTCGGCTCGCAGGGCTGCCCCCTGCCCCTGATCGCCCGGGGCATAGCGAAGGCGGTGGAGTTCGCCGAGGAGGTCAACGCCCACCTCGGCCGCCGCCAGGTCACCGGCATCGACATCGGGGGAGGCCTGCCGGTCAACTTCGACAGCGACGAGACGACGCCCGGCTTCGACACCTACGTGGACCACCTGCGCGAGCACGCCCCCGCCCTGTTCTCCGGCGCGTACGAGATCGTCACCGAGTTCGGCCGCTCCGTGCTGGCCAAGAACGGCTTCATGGCCGCGTATGTCGAGTACACCAAGACCGTCGGCGGGCGCCCGATCGCGATCACCCACGCGGGCGCGCAGGTCGCCACGCGCACGGTGTTCGCCCCCGACGCCTGGCCCCTGCGGATCGAGGCCCACGACCCCCACGGCCGGGCCAAGCACGGCCGGCCGGTGCCGCAGGACATCGCGGGCCCGTGCTGCTTCGCCGGCGACCTGCTGGCACGCGACCGCGCGCTGCCCCTCCTCGACGTCGGCGACCTCGTCGTCGTCCCGGACACCGGTGCCTACTACTTCTCCACGCCGTTCCACTACAACAGCCTGCCCGAGCCCGCCGTGCACGGCGCCCGCGTCGACGCCGACGGCCGGGTCACCTTCCGGCTGCTCCGCCCCGCTCAGGACGCCCACCCGGCCCCGGCCCTCGCCGGCCGTTGACCCCCGCTCCCCGCGTGACCCACCAGCACACCGCGTCGTAGCCAGGAGACCAGGAGAGAGGAAGGTGCAACCACCATGAAAGTACGGTGCGCCCGGTCGGGGTGCCCCACGGAGAAAACGAGGCCCCCGCGCCGGTGGGGTGCCGTCGGACGACGGCTGTCCGTCACGGGGACGCGCTGCGGCAGAGCGACGTGTGATGTAGTGCGGTGGATCTCACGGCGCCGCCGCATCGCGGCCGACCAGTTCCTTCGGGGCGCGTGCTACGGGGCCGGTACGGCCGTAGTGGGTCTGCTGGCGGTATGGGCACAGACCCGCTGACGCCGCAGGAGCCCCGGACCACCGGTCCGGGGCTTCTCCACGGGAGCGGACGCGCGCACGCCGAGAGCCGAACCGCCCCGGGGCGGGGCCGTCGGCCGTCGAAGGGCGGGGGGTGGCGGCCCGGCGGTGGTGGTCTCGCCGCGGTTCTCCTCGGATCGGCTCAGGAAGCGGGCCGAGGTGCCGGACGACGCGTCGGAAGGGGGCATGCCGGGAGCATCGCAGCCACCACTGACACTCGTCAGGACGCTGCTCGCAGCAGCCGCAGCTGACCGATTTCCGTCACGTTCTTCATCAGTTCGGCGTTGGCCCAGGCGAGCATGGCGGCGACGGTGTACGTGGGGTCGTCCGGCCGGGGGAACAGGGCCGTGGCGTCCAGGTCGGTGTCGGTGAGGTCGTCCAGGACGGCCAGCCACTGTGTGCGCAGGTCGCGCAGCCACTCCACCGTGGGTGCGCCTTCGCCGGGCCAGGTGACGTCGGTGCGGTCCCGGGGCTGTCGCCCCCGCGCGTGGTCCAGGGTCACGCTCCACCACCAGCCGATGTGCCAGCTCACCCAGGCGACGGTGGGCACGGGTACGGGGTCGGGCTCGGTGTCCGCCCAGTCCGGCACCCAGGTTCCGTCGGGGGACCTGCGTACGGTCCAGCACAGGGGAGCGGGCTCCCACAGGAAGTCCTCCGGCTCCAGCCGCTCCAGGTGGTACTCGAACAGCGACCAGGTCAAGTCGAACTGACGGCGCAGCAGCGCGGAACGGGTGGCGGGGGGAGGGACGGGCGCAGAGGTGTTCATTCGGAGGCCTTCAGTGGCGTGGGTGGTCAGAGGATGGTCAGAGCTCTTCGTCCGTGGCCAGCCGCTCCCAGGACACGTCCCGCAGCCCGGGTGCGGCGTCGCAGCCCGACGGCACGCGCGGGGTCGGCTGGAACCAGACCACGGTGAGGCGGGAGCGGTACAGGGCGCGGTCATGGGCCGGGTCGAGCGCCTCGGAGCGGAAGCTGCCGACGCAGGTCACGGCGGGCAGCACCTCCACCGGGCCGAACGCGCCCGCGTACTGGTCGGGGTACTCGCGCGGGGGCGTGATCAGGTGGACCGGCGCTCCGGGGAAGTCGCGTTCGGCGGAGCGGAGCAGCCCGGCGATCCTCAGGTCGTTGAGGGGCTTGCAGGGGTAGCCCTCCAGTAGCCCGCCGTACGTCGACGACATCCGCAGCTCGGTGAGGTCGACGGAACGGCCGGCGGCGAGGACGACGCGGGCGAGTGCCATGGTCGGCACTCTAGAGCCGTGGTGCATCCGGGTCTTTCGGTTTTCGTGGGGGAGCGGGGAGGGAAGAGGGGCGGTCAGGGGCGGTGGCCCGTCATCCGCGCGGCCGACGCGATCGTCGCGCGGGCCTCGCGTTCGGACAGGCCCGTGGCACGGGCCGCGTCGACGAGGGGATCCACCAGGGCGGGGCCGATGCCGTCCTCGTAGGCACGGCAGGCCGCCCAGAACAGGCGGGTGTTGCGCTGGCCCGCGTGCGCGGCGAGGACGAACTGGACCAGTCCCCGGCCGCGTCCGCCGTCCGACGGGGGCGTCGGGTGGTGCGCCCGGGGCGGTGGGAGGAGCAGGCGGAGGAGGGCGGGGGGACAGGGCGCCGGGGGCAGGTGCGCGGTGCCCGGGGCGGTGGCGTAGGTGCCGTGGCCCGTACGGGAGCCGGGGCCGACCAGATAGCCGCCGGCGCCCCTGATGTCGATGCCGGGGGCGAGGCGGCCCGCGGAGTTCGGGACGACGACGTCCGGCGGTCCGCTCAGCCACAGATGGCGGCCGCCGCTCGGGGTCACGACGACCACCGTGGCGGGAATCGTGAACAGGTGGCGCAGGGCGAGCTCGCGCAGGGCGGCCGAGGAGTCCGTACCGGTCTTCGTGTCCAGGTCGACGCCGATGAGGTGGTGCGGGGGCAGTCCGCAGGCGATGCCGTAGCCGGTGGCGCGGGGTGCGGCGGCGAAGAGCTCGCGGACGCGGGTGGGGTCGGTGGAGGCGTCGTGGACGCCGTGACCCGGGCGGCCGCACGCGCCGTGGCACGGGGCGGGGTCGGGATCGTCGCGGTGCGGTGAGCGCAGGGCCGGGAGCTTCGTCCGGGACAGGGGGATGACGGCCAGTCCGCGTTCGGCGGCTGACAGGGCGTGTGCGAGGGCCAGCGTCGTGGCCTGCCGGTCGGTGGTGGCCATGACGCCATTTTCGTACAGGCGTTCGACAAAGGGAAGGGGGCGTGGGCGCGACGCGCCGGGGATGGTGAGGTCGGCGGGACCTGTGCCGGAACGCTTCATCCCTTGTGGGGCTCGGGGTGGGGATGTCCCTGTCGGGGCGGTGCGTGATGCGGGGGGCGTGAGGGGGTTTAACGACGTGTCATCACGCTTGCGTGCGAATGGCGGCTTCCGGGGTGGTTCGCCGGGGATTCCGTGGGCAACTCTGATCCCGCGACGTCGTGCACAGCACCGGGGCGGGGGCGACTTCCCCGGTGACCGCCGTACTTCACGCACAGACGGCCATAAGCCGGTGCGTCCTTGTTCTGGAGGGAACACAACATGGCACACATCCGTACCGTCCGCGTCATCGCCGCCGTCTCCGCGCTACCGCTCGCGGCCGCCCTCTTCACCGGTGTCGCGACCGCGGACGGCGGCGCCCTCGCGGACGACGGATCGAACGCGACGGCCACGAGCTCCGAGGTCGATGCCCTCGGCAGTGGTGTCGGCGGTGACAACTTCGGCAACTCGGCCACCACACAGCAGCAGGCCACCGGCCTCGGCGCCGCGAACGAGAGCAACACCGCCCAGGTCACCGGCTCCGCGTTCACCGCCGTCAACCAGGGCGAGGACAACGTGGCCATCAGCTTCACCCCGCTGTGGTGATGAGGTGAGAGGGCCGACGGCCCTCTGACGGCCGGGGTGCGGGTGTGCTTCGTGGGGGCAGGGCGTCCGGGCGGCGGTGCTTCGGCATCGCCGCTCAGGCGTTCTCGGAGTCCGTCAGGGCCATCCCGGGCCTCCCCCCGATGGCGCCCCGGCCGGCGCGCTCGGCCTCTCCCCCAGGGGTCAACCCGCAGTACCCCTCATCCGCTCGTCCACCTTCAGGAGGTGCAGCGAACCCCACCCCTACAACCTGAGGGGGATTCGTCTTCGGGACCTGCGGCCGATCCGCCGGACGGGGCACCGCTCATAGCGTTGAGCCATGACCACACCCGTCTGCACCAGCGCGTCGAACGCCGCTGCTCCGGCGACGCAGACCCTCCCGTACCCGTCGTTCTCGTCGTACATGAGGGCACGGCAGCCGGTGCTCCTGCGTACCGCCCGGTCGCTGACCGGGAATCCGAGCGACGCGGAGGACCTGCTGCAGACCGCGCTCGCCAAGACGTACGTCGCCTGGGAGCGCATAGAGGACCATCGCGCGCTCGACGGCTATGTGCGCCGGGCGCTGCTGAACACGCGGACCTCGCAGTGGCGCAAGCGCAAGGTCGACGAGTTCGCCTGCGACGAGCTGCCCGAGCCCGACCCGGTGCCGGCCGGTGACGACCCGGCCGAGCAGCAGGCACTGCGCGACGCGATGTGGCGGGCGATCATGCGGCTGCCCGCGCGGCAGCGGGCGATGGTCGTCCTGCGGTACTACGAGGACCTCAGCGAGGTCCAGACGGCCGAAGTGCTCGGCGTGTCGGTGGGGACCGTGAAGTCCGCCGTGTCGCGGGCCCTCGGCAAGCTGCGTGAGGATGCTGAACTGGGGATTGTCCGACAGTGAGACGGCCCTGAGGGAAACCGACGGCAGACCTCGTCCGGCGGGGCGTGATCGATCATCCGCTCCCCTAGTGACATACCGCTCGGTATGTGCGCAGAATCAGCGCGACCCCTACCGACGCGCAGGCGATGTCGCCCAGGAGGACGCCGTGCTGAGCACCATGCAGGACGTACCGCTGCTGATCTCGAGGATCCTCGACCACGGGTCGACGATCCACGGGACATCACTGGTGACCACCTGGACCGGTGAGGGCGAACCGCACCGCCGCAGCTACGCCGAGATCGGCGCCCGCGCGGCCCAGCTGGCCCACGCCCTGCGCGAGGACCTCGGGGTCGCCGGCGACGACCGGGTGGCCACCCTCATGTGGAACAACGCCGAGCACGTCGAGGCGTACTTCGCGATCCCCTCCATGGGGGCGGTGCTCCATACCCTGAACCTCCGCCTCCCGGCCGAGCAGCTCGTGTGGATCGTCAACCACGCCGCCGACCGGGTGATCATCGTCAACGGTTCGCTGATCCCGCTGCTCGCTCCCCTGCTGCCGCACCTGAAGACCGTCGAGCACGTGGTCGTCTCCGGCCCCGGGGACCGTTCGGCGCTGGCGGACGCCACCGCGCGGGTGCACGAGTACGAGGACCTGATCGCCGGACAGCCCGTCGCCTACGACTGGCCGGAGCTGGACGAGCGTGCCGCCGCGGCCATGTGCTACACCTCCGGCACCACCGGTGACCCCAAGGGCGTGGTCTACAGCCACCGCTCGATCTACCTGCACTCGATGCAGGTCAACATGGCCCAGTCGATGGGTCTGACGGACCAGGACACCTCACTGGTCGTGGTCCCGCAGTTCCACGTCAACGCCTGGGGCCTGCCGCACGCCACCTTCATGACCGGCGTCAACCTGCTGATGCCGGACCGCTTCCTGCAGCCCGCCCCGCTCGCCGAGATGATCGAGGGCGAGAAGCCGACCCACGCGGCCGCCGTCCCCACCATCTGGCAGGGCCTGCTCGCCGAGCTGACCGCCAAGCCCCGGGACGTTTCCTCCCTCACCCAGGTCACCATCGGCGGCTCGGCCTGTCCGCCGTCGCTCATGGAGGCGTTCGACCAGCTGGGCATGCGGGTCTGCCACGCCTGGGGCATGACCGAGACCTCCCCGCTCGGCACCATCGCCCGGCCGCCTGCCCACGCCGTGGGAACCGAGGAGGAGTTCGCCTACCGCCTGACCCAGGGCCGCTTCCCGGCCGGTGTCGAGGCCCGCCTGACCGGACCCGGCGGCGAGCGCCTTCCCTGGGACGGCGAGTCGGCGGGCGAGCTGGAGGTGCGGGGCTCCTGGATCGCCGGCGCCTACTACAACGGGCCCGACGCCGAACCCCTGCGCCCCGCCGACAAGTTCAGCGCGGACGGCTGGCTGAAGACCGGCGACGTCGGCACCATCAGCGCCGACGGCTTCCTGACCCTGACCGACCGGGCCAAGGACGTCATCAAGTCCGGCGGCGAGTGGATCTCCTCGGTCGAGCTGGAGAACGCGCTGATGTCCCACCCGGACGTCGTCGAGGCCGCCGTGGTGGCCGTCCCGGACGACAAGTGGGGCGAGCGCCCGCTGGCCACGGTCGTCCTCAAGGAGGGCTCCACCGCCGACTTCACCACCCTGCGCGCCTTCCTCGCCGACGAGGGCAAGATCGCCAAGTGGCAGCTCCCGGAGCGCTGGACGGTGATCGAGTCGGTGCCGAAGACGAGCGTCGGCAAGTTCGACAAGAAGGTGCTGCGCAGGCAGTACGCCGAGGGGGGACTGGACGTCACCCGGCTCTGACACCGCGGCAGACGTCGTACGGCGGCTTACGGCACACACGTGTCGGCCGGCGGGCGCCGGGCGGTGAGCGGAACCCGCCCGGCGCGCGGCCGTCACCGGCGTACGGGCAGCCGCTACCGGCGTCCCCGCCGCACCACCGTGCTGCCCCAGCCCAGTGCGAGTGCCACCGCCGCCACCGCCGACACCCCGCCCCAGCCGAAGTGGGTGAAGGCGGTGCCCGCGAGGGCCGAGGCGGTGGCGCCACCGGCGAAGCCGGAGACGACGTAGGCGGTGTTCGCGGTGGCCGGGCTGGAGGTGGTGGTCAGGGCGAGGGTCTGGTTGGCGACGTGGGAGGCGACCAGGGCCGCGTGGATGGCGATCGCGGCGACGAACAGGGCCCAGATGACGTGCCCGCCCAGCCAGAACAGCGGCACGGAGACGGCCGCGAGCAGATACGCCGCGCGCACCACCCGGGCGGCACCGAACCGGTCGACGAGTCCGCCCGCCAGCGGCGCCACCGCGCTCGCCGCGAGGCCGAAGAGGCCGAAGAGCCCGGCGGTGGCGGTGGACAGGCCGTAGGCCGGGCCGGTCAGCAGCAGCGCGAGCGAGGTCCACAGGGCGCTCCACGCACCGAACATCCCCGCCTGACGCACCGACGCGCGCCACAGATCGGGGGAACGGCGCAACAGTCCGGGCAGCGCGCTGAGGCCGCCGAACAGCGAGCCGTCACGGGGCTGCCGCACGGACGGCAGGACGAGGGCCGTGGCGAGTCCCAGGGCGAGCGTGAGCACGGCCGCGCCCACGAAGACCCACCGCCAGCCGAAGGCCTGCCCGGCGAGACCGCCGAGGACCCGGGCCGCGACGATGCCGGTGAACAGGCCGGCGATCACGGCGGCGACATGGCGGGCGCGACGCGCGGCCGGGGCGCGTTCGGCGACCAGCGGGACGAGGAGTTGCGGCACGACGGTGGCGGCCGAGGCGACGAACACGGCGGTGGCCAGCGCGCCGGTGCCGGGAGCGACCGCGCTGGCGATCAGGGCGGCGGTGGTGACCAGGGTGAGGGTGGTGACCAGGCGGCGCCGGTTGACGGTGTCGCCGAGCGGGGCGAAGAAGAGCAGGCCGGCGGCGTAGCCGAGCTGGGCGACCGAGGCGATCCAGGCCACGGCGGACGGCGTGGAACCGAAGTCCCGGGCCATCAGGGAGAGCAGCGGGGCGGCGAGGTAGATGTTGCCGGCCATGACCGCGCTGCACACGGCGATGAGCGTGAGGAACGGACCGGAACCCCGGGCCTTGCCGGATCCGCGGGCCGTGTCGGACCCGTGGGGCTGCCGTCCGGCCGGTGGCCTGTGGCCCTGCTGGACGGTGGTGGTGCCGGGTGCTGAGGACATGAGCGGGACAACCCCTTCGAGCCTGCTCTAACAACTAACCGGTTGGTTGGCTTACCGGGGAACAGTCTGCGTCGCCGTCGGATTCCCTGTCAACCAAACAGTTGGTTACTTGCCGCGCTACCCTGTCCCCATGGGAGTCAGGGACCCCGAGGCCACCAAGGCCCGGATCTTCGAGGCGGCGGTCACCGAGTTCGCCCGCCACGGCATCGCCGGTGCCCGCATCGACCGCATCGCGTCCGAGGCCAAGGCCAACAAGCAGCTGATCTACGCCTACTTCGGCAACAAGGCGGAGCTGTTCGCGATCGTCCTCGAACGGAAGATGATGGACCTCGCCGAGTCCGTCCCCGTCGACCCGGACGACATCGAGGGCTGGGTCGACCGCCTGATGGACTACCACGCCGCCCATCCCGAACTGCTGCGCCTGCTCTTCTGGGAGGGCCTGGAGTACGGCACCGACGAACTGCCCCACGAGAGTGGCCGCCAGGAGCACTACGTCCGCAAGGTGGCCCTCCTGAAGGACGGCCAGGACCGCGGAGTCGTCACCGACGCCATCCCCGCGGGCGACCTGTTGTTCCTGCTGACCGCGCTCGCGAACTGGACGGCCGTCGTCCCGCAGATGCGCCGCATCCTGGCCGGCGACGCGGACGGGGACAACGCGCGACTGCGCGCGTCGGTGAAGGAAGCGGCCCGCCGCCTGGTGGCCCGCTGACGGTTTCGCCGCCGGGCGCCCCGGCGCCCCGGACGCCCCGGACGGCGTACGGGCGCGGCCCTCCGCCAGTCGGCCCGAACGGCCGGTCCCCGGTCACTCGGTTCCGATCTCTCGGTTCCGATCTCTCGGTTCCGATCAGTTGGTCCCGATCAGTTGGTCCCGATCCGCGAGAGCAGGTCGACGATCCTTTCCTGCACCTCGGCACTGGTGGACCGCTCCGCGAGGAACAGCACCGTCTCACCGGAGGCCAGCCGCGGCAGGTCCGCCTGGTCGACGGCGGCGGTGTAGACGACGAGCGGGGTGCGGTTGAGCTGGCCGTTCGCCCGCAGCCAGTCCACGATCCCGGCCTGGCGCCGGTGCACCTGCATCAGGTCCATCACCACCAGGTTCGGCCGGAACTGCCCCGCCAGCGTCACCGCGTCGGCGTCACTCGCGGCCCGCGCGACCTGCATCCCGCGCCGTTCCAACGTCCCGGTCAGCGCCAGCGCGATCTCCGCGTGCTCCTCGATCAGCAGGACGCGGGGCGGATGCTGTTCGCTGTCGCGCGGTGCCAGCGCCTTCAGCAGTACGGCGGGATCGGCGCCGTACGCGGCATCGCGCGAGGCCTGTCCGATCCCCGCCGTGACGAGCACCGGCACCTCGGCGGCCACCGCCGCCTGCCGCAGCGACTGGAGCGCCGTACGGGTGATCGGCCCGGTCAGCGGGTCCACGAACAGCGCGGCGGGGAAGGCCGCGATCTGCGCGTCGACCTCCTCGCGCGAGTGCACGATCACCGGCCGGTAGCCGCGGTCGCTCAGCGCCTGCTGAGTGGAGACGTCCGGCGCGGGCCACACCAGCAGCCGGCGCGGGTTGTCCAGCGGCTCCGGGGGCAGTTCGTCGTCCATCGGCTGCGGACGCGGGGGGTCCGCCACCTCGACGGCCCCGCCCGGGCCGTCCAGCGGTTCGGGTCCCTCGGCGGCATCGGCGTCGGGTGCCCCTATGGCGTACGACCGCCCGGTGCCCTCGGTTGCCGGAGCGATCCGGGACTGACCGGCGGGCGCGTGCTGCGGCTGGGGCTGCGCCGGGGCCGGGGCCGGGGCCTGTGCGTGCGTCGGTGCCGGTGACCGGTCCTGCTGCGGGGCCGACGCCCGGGCGGTGCCGGGTGCGGTGGCGGGTGCGGACTCGGCCGACGGATGCGGGCGCGCGCCCTGCTCGTTGCCCGCGGCCGGGTCGGGACGCGTACCGAGCTTGCGGCGGCGGCCGGAACCACCCGGCTGGTGCGGGGGAGGCGTGGCCGACGGCAGCGGCTGCTGGACCTGAGCGGCCTGACGGTTGAACGGCACCCCCTGCCCCAGCGTCCGCACGCTGATCGCCCGTCCCTGCGTCGAGTTCGGATCCACCGGCGCCGCGGCCTCCGCGGGCAACGGCTGAGCGGCCCGCGGCGCCGGCGCGCCCTCGGGCGGCAACGGGGTGCCGGTGGCAGGGGTCGGCTGCGCCGGGTCCGGGACCGGCGGTACGGGCATACCGGCGCCGGAGGTGTCGCCTGCGGCGGGCCACTGCTGCGGAGCCGGGGTGCCTTCCGGCGGGGTGCCCTGCCCGGGCGGGGCCTCGGCGGGCAGCGGCTGCGCGGCAGGACGCCGTCCCTGCGCCTCTCCGTGTCCATCTCCGTGCCCCGGCGGGGGCACGGGCGCCCCCGGCGGCGGGACGGGAGCGTTTTGCGGCGGAACCGGAGCCCCCGGCGGCGGGATGGGAGCGCCCTGTGGCGGGACCGGGGCGCCTTGTGGCGGGACCGGAGCCCCCTGCGCCGGAACGGTTACCCCCTGCGGCGGAACCGGAGCGCCTTGCGGCGGGATGGGAGCCCCCTGTGGCGGAACCGGAGCGCCTTGCGGCGGGATGGGAGCGCCTTGCGGCGGGACCGGAGCGCCTTGTGGCGGGATGGGAGCGCCCTGTGGCGGAACCGGAGCGCCTTGTGGCGGGATGGGAGCCCCCTGTGGCGGGACCGGAGCCCCCTGCGCCGGAACGGTTACCCCCTGCGGAGGCACCGCACCCCACTGCGCCGAACCCCCCGGGGCCTGAACAGGCGGAGCCTGCCCCGCCGGTGCCTGAGCCTCCGCCTGCTCGCCGCCCTCCGCCGGCCGGCCGACGGCCCGTCGGCGGCGGCCCGTCGGCGCGCTGGTGGGATGCGGCTGCGGCGGGGTGTGGTCGTCGGCCTGGTCGTGCGGTACGGCGTCATGGCGGCCGTGGTCGATCAGTCCCTCACCGGGCGCGACGGTTCCGATCCCGCCCGTCTGTGCGGCCTGGCCGACCGCCCCGGCCTGCCCAACCGGCCGGGCCTGCCCGGCCTGCTGCGCGGCGGTCTGCTCCCCTTGATCCGCCTCGGCCGGCGGCAGTGCGAACACGGTACGGGGCGCGGCCTCCTGCGCCGCCGCCCGCTCCGTGGCGGCGGCCAGCGCACGCCGACGCCGTCCCGTCGCCTCCGGCTGCCCCGTGGACTGGGCCGGAACATGCACCTGGACCTCGGCCTGGGACGCATCGCCCGCCCCGTTCCCGCCGGACGGCGCGGGAAGCGCCGGCGGCAGCGCGTGCTGTTCGCCGGACGCGGTCCGCGCTCGCCCCCCGGACGGTGCGGGCATTCCCTGCGGGGGTACGGTCCCGCCCAGCCCCGTGTTCGACGCGGCAGCCCCCGCCGCATGCTCGGCGGCGGTGACGACGGCCCCCTCGGACACCCCGGCACCGGCGAGTTCGACCTCGGCGCCGACCGCGCCACCGGCCGTACCGGCGGCGGCAGCCGCCGCATCCTCGGCGGGCCGACCCCGCCGCCGTCCCGTACCGCCGGACACCACCGCGCCCTCAGCGGACGCCTGAGCCGGTGGCTGGGCCTGCGCGGGCTCGGCGGCGGCAGCCGCCCGGCGCCTGCGCCGCCCGGTGGGAACGGCGGCCTCCGGGCCGTCGTTCCCAGCCGGCACCTCGCTCTCCAGGAAGGCATCCACGGAGGCACGCCGCGCCCGCCGCCGCCCGCCACCGGAAGCCGACTCGGCACCGTCGGCGGGCGCACCCTCGTCGGCCGGAGCCGGAACGGGAGCCACGCCCGGCACCGCGGCCGGGCCTGCGCCCGCCACCGCGGCCGCATCCGCGCCCGGCACCGCGACGGGCGCCTCGATCGCCGCGACGGTGGTCGCGGCGGTGGCCGCGACGGCCCCCGCCCCGCCCCCGATCGGCACCTCGAGGACGAACGCGCTGCCGCTCATCCCCGGTACCTCGTGCGTCTGGAGCACGCCGCCGTGCGCCCGGACGATCCCGCGCACGATCGGCTCGTGCACCGGGTCACCGCCGCTGTACGGCCCGCGCACCTCGATGCGTACGACCTCACCGCGCTGCGCCGCCGCGACCACGACGGTGTTGTCCAGGTAACCGCCCGCGGACACGGGCGTGTTGCCGGTCGCGTCGACGCCCGCGACATCGGCGACGAGATGTGCGAGGGCCGTCGCGAGCAGCCGCGGGTCGACCTCGGCCTCGATGGGCGGCGCGTGCACGGCGAACTGGACCCGCCCGGGACCGATGAGCTCCACGGCCCCGTCGACTCCGGCGGCGACGACGGCGTCGAGCATCACCTTCGTACGGGTGACCTGCTCGGTCCCGACGTCGAGTCGCTGGTAGCCGAGGACGTTGTCGATGAGGGTGGTGATCCGGGCGTAGCCGGCCGACAGATGGTGGAGCACCTGATTGGCCTCGGGCCACAGCTGTCCGGCGTCGTCGGCGGCCAGCGCGGACAGTTCCCGGCGCAGTTCCTCCAGCGGGCCCCGCAGGGACTGTCCGAGCAGGGTGAGCAGCTGCTCGTGCCGGGCGGAGAGGGCCTCGTAGCGGTCCTTCTCCCGCTCGCCGAGCGCGGCGTACCGCTCCTCGTTCGCGGCGAGTTCCTCCGCGTGCCGCTCGCGCAGCTCCTCCAGCTCGGTGACGTGGCTCTGGCGCAGGGCGGTGAGCTCCAAGGCGTGTTCCTCGGCGATCCGCTCCAGCTCCTCGGCGTGCCGCTGCTCGGCGTCCTCCTTCTCCTTGACCAGCGCGTCGTAGGGGCGCCGGTCGGCGAAGGTCATGACGGCGCCGACGAGCTGGTCGCCGTCGCGCACCGGCGCGGTCGTCAGGTCGACCGGCAGCTGGTCGCCGTTCTTGGCGTACAGCACCTGTCCGCGCACCCGGTGCTTGCGCCCGGAGCGCAGGGTGTCGGCGAGCGGGGACTCGTCGTACGGGAAGGGGGAGCCGTCGGCGCGGGAGTGCAGGATGAGCGTGTGCAGCTCGCGCCCGCCGAGTTCGCCGGCCCGGTAGCCCAGGATCTGGGCGGCGGCCGGGTTGACGAGGACGATCCGCCCGTCCGTGTCGGTCCCGACGACGCCCTCGGAGGCGGCGCGCAGGATCATCTCGGTCTGCCGCTGCGAACGCGCGAGCTCCGCCTCGGTGTCGACCGTGCCGGAGAGGTCGCGGACGACGAGCATCAGCAGTTCGTCGGCGGTGTAGCCGTAATTGTCGTACGCCTGCTGACCGGTCTCCAGATTCGCACTGGTGACCTCGACCGGGAACTCCGTCCCGTCGGTCCGCCGGGCGATCATCCGTGTCGGCTTGGTGCGCGCCCGGGGGTCGATGTGGTCGGGCCGCCGCATGGACCCCGGGATGAGCTTGGAGTCGAACTGCGGGAGCAGATCCAGCAGCCCGCGCCCCACCAGCGCCGTGCCCGGGGTCTCGAAGGCCTCCAGGGCGATGGTGTTGGCGTTGACGACCGTTCCGTTGGCGTTGACCAGCACCAGCGCGTCGGGAAGCGCATCCAGTATGGCTGCGAGGCGAGCAGCGCCTCGGGATGGCCTGCTGCTCACGAGACGCTTCCTCCCTGTTACCGCGACGTGCCGACCGCTCGGGCCATCTTGCCAACCTGCCCGCAGCGTGTCACGCGAGGGAGTCTAAGGGCTGGGGTTGCGCTCGCGACGTCGGATGGGACGGACGACGCACGAGTAAGTGACGGCGATGTGACGCCCGGTAGCCCCGGAACCCATGACTGCCTGCGGTGACGCCGTCCGAACCTTCGCGGGACCTTTACGCCCGCTGTGCCCCGACTCGCCGACGCGCGCCCCCCCACGCGCCCCCCGAGTCCCTCATGGACGCCCCGCGGAGCGCGGTTCGGGCAGCGGTTCCGGCAGCAGGGGGACGAGCCGGTCCCAGCGGGCGATCGCGCATCCGTTCGCGCGGTCGTACGTCGCGTCGACGGGACGGCCGGCCCAGGTGCCGGTGATCCGGGCGGTGGCGGGCCCGCCGTACTGCATGGTGCAGACGGCGTCCCGCGGCGCCGGCGCGAAGGCGTCCTCCCCCCACCGCGTGTTCCGGTCGACGGCGGCACAGGCCCCGGCGGGGTCGGGATGGCTGCCGCCACTGGGCCGGCAGTACACCTCGTACGTCCCGTCCGCCCCGTCGCCCGCGTCGCGCACGGTGACGACGAGACGGTCACCGCGCGGAGCCGCATCCTGCGCGTACGCCACCGGGGGCGCCGCGGACAGCGACGTGAGGGCGGCGGCGGAGGCGGCGACGGCACCGACGACGAGTCGCCGCAGCGCGGGCCGGGCGGTCGGGTGGGCGGTGGGCCGGGCGGCGGGCGGCCGGAAGGTGTCGGAACGAACGATCTGCGTCATGACCTGCCCAACGCGCCACCGCGCGGGACGTTGCGCCACGCCGACGTCCCGGTCGGAAGTGCTTTGCCCTGCGGGCTCTCCGCCTAGTACCGTGGGGGGCGATTGGTGACACCCCACACGGTTGTGTCATCATCGGCACGCACGAACCACTCGCGCTCGCGCGCGGAAGGTCGTGCAGGGAGGCGTCGCCTAGTCCGGTCTATGGCGCCGCACTGCTAATGCGGTTTGGGTCTTAAAGCCCATCGAGGGTTCAAATCCCTCCGCCTCCGCCCCGATCAGAAGCCCCGGCCCCAGTGGCCGGGGCTTCGTCGTTGACGCCGCGCCGTCACCGCTCGATAGCGCTCGATCCTGTGTTTTCGCAGGTCACAAGGGGTATGGCAAACGGATTTCACATGGCGGCGGCAGTCATGTAATGTTCTTCCTGTCGCCGCGAGCGGGCCGAAAGGGCCGGGGAGCGGCGAGAAAACTGAAAAGACAAGCACTCGTAGCTTAACGGATAGAGCATCTGACTACGGATCAGAAGGTTGCAGGTTCGAATCCTGCCGAGTGCACACAGATCGAAGGCCCCGGAGAGATCCGGGGCCTTCGGCGTTTCCGGGTCGTACCGCAGTGAAGTACAGCGACGAGGAAGCGGCCCGCCGCGGTGGATCAGCGGCTACTGGGGTCGCCTGTCGGCTTCGTCTTGCGCGCATCGTCCCCGCAACGGTGCGCCCACGCGACGTCCATGCCGGTGCCGCGCGAGGAGGTGGCTGTCCGAGCGGGCGTACGCGGCGTGGGAGGGCCACGCCTGGTCACCGGCGATCTGCCGGCCGCCTCTGGCGTTCCGGTGTCATCCGGTGTCCGCGTCGTCCGAGTCGGGGTCGGGGTCGGGGCCTGGAGCGGGGGCGTCGTGTCCGGGGGAGGTTCCGTGGTCGCGGAGGGTGGTCCGGAGGTAGTGGGTCAGGGCGGTGGCCGCCGCGGTGAGGAAGACGAAGGTGTAGAGGATCTGCAGGATGGTGACCAGGCGGGCCGTCTGGCCGTGCGGGGTGATGTCGCCGTAGCCGACGGTGGCCAGGGTGACCAGGGTGAAGTAGAGGGCGTCCAGGCGGGTGGTGATGCCGTCCAGCTCGCCGGGGCGTTGGGCCAGGGCCTGGTAGGCGGTCGCGAAGACCAGGATGGACAGGCACATCAGTGGGGGGATGACCAGTCCGGGGCGGACGTCCCGGCGGGACAGCAGTACGTGGACGACCTGCCTCAGCAGCAGGAGGGCCACCAGGGCCAGGGCGAGGCAGAAGAGGATCCAGCTGAGCACCGGGCGGTGCGGGCCCAGCCGGTCCAGGGGGAGCAGGAAGTAGGCGGTGACCATCGCCGCCACACCGGTGACCTCGGCCAGCCAGAGCCAGAGGGCGCTCCGGACGGTGGGGGCGCGCTTCAGGCCCGGGACTCGGGGGACTCGCGGCGCGGTGCGCACAGGGCCCAGATGATGAAGCCGTCGATGATGATGAGGACGATCGACCACACCGGTGCGTAGGGCAGCCAGACGAAGTTGGCGATCATGCTGAGCCCGGCCAGCGCCACTCCCACCGCCCGGGCCCAGCCGGCCCCCCTGAACAGGGCGAGACCGGCGGCGGCCACCAGGGCGCCGAGGATCAGATGGACCCAGCCCCAGCCGGTCAGGCTGAACTTGTACGTGAAGTCTCGGGTGGCGACGAAGACGTCGTCCTGGGCGATGGCGGCGATGCCCTGGAAGATCGCCATGATGCCGCCGAAGGTCATCAGTACCGCCGCGGCGACCGTCCAGCTCGTCGCCCACGGGCTTGCCGCCTCCCACCCGGCCTGGTGGTGGCGCGTGCCGCTGACATTGCTCGCCATGTTCTCGCCTGCCCTTCGGCTGTCCCCGAGCGGTGCGGTCCCTCATTTCAGGTTGGCACTCCGGGTGGCACCCGGCACCTCGGCCCCGGCACCTCGGCCCCGGCACCTCGGCCCCGGCACCTCGGCCCCGGTACCTCGGCCCCGGCACCCCGGTGCCGGGCGCGCCTCGCACCGGGCACCTCGGGTCCGTACCGCGCGCGCCGGGTCAGTCGGTACGGCAGTGCTCCTCCAGGTAGTTCGCCGCCACCGTGTTCGCGCGATGGAACCAGTCGTGCAGTACGGCGGTCTCCTCGGCGGTGTAGTCGGCGAAGAGCGCGGTGATGCGGGCGTAGTAGGGCTCGTAGATCTCACGGGTGCGGGCCACGGCGTCGGGCAGGGCGGCCACGCGGACGCGGCGGCGGTCCGCGGGGTCGGGGCGGCGGGTGATGTAGCCCGCGCGTTCCAGGCGGTTGAGGATTCCGGTCATCGCGCCCGTCGTGACATGGACGCGGTCCGCCAGTTCGCCGGCCGTGAGCAGGTTCTCGCCGGCCTGGAGGACGAAGGCGAAGCAGGTCAGGTCGGTGACGTTCAGGCCCACCTGCTGGGCGATCTCGTGCTGACCCACCAGGTGGGTCGCGATGAGCTGGTCCATCGCCCACAGCGCCTGCTCCGGGGTGGCGGACGGGCGCGGCTTGGCTTGCATTCCGGGGTTCCTCATTTTCCTTAGTTCGTGAGGGGTTTCTATAGTAAATTTCTTAGGATGTGAGAGATTATGGGCGCCGACTGCAAAGGGGGGGCAGGCACGTGAGCGCACATCCATATGACCACGGGCACACGGTCGCGGGGTGGACAGGTTTCGCGATCGCCGGTGTCGGTACGGCGGTTCTGGGCCTGGGGGTCTGCACGGTGTCCGGGCCGCTGCTGGTCGGCGGGCCGGTGATCGCCCTGGCCGGTCTGCTCGTCACCTGGGTGCTGCACCTGGCCGGGTGGGGCAAGCCGTCGGGGCCGCGGCCGAGGGAGCAGTGGGGGTGGCGGGTGCGGGACCTGACTGTCCGGCAGGGGCATACGGGGTGCCTCGGATGCCGGTTGGCGGGCCGGGGGCGAGCCCGCCGCGGGCCCGCCCCGGCGGCGGGCCGGGTTCCCGTACCCGTGCGCGGGAGCGGCGCGGAAGGCGCGGATCCCGCGCGCGCCGGACAGCCCCGGAGCTGAGCCGCCGCGCGCGGTCGTCGGCGAAGCCACGGCCAGGGACGCCGGGAGGTTACCCCGGACGGCTGCCGCAGGGTTCTCACGGCCACCAGGACCTCAGCGGCCACCGGGACCTGCGCACCACTATCAATGTCAGTGGTCGCCTCTACTCTCGTCAGAGATGGGACAGGCATGGCGGTGCTCGGGGCTGCGGTGGTCGGCGGACGGTCCCGTGCTGGTGTGGGACGGTGGCCGGCGCTCCGCGCTGACCTGGGGGAAGCGGGTCGCCTTCGGGGTCGAGGAAGGGGGAGTGCGCGGATGCGTGGGGGCACGGGGGCATGCGTGTCCGCTCGGTGCGGCGGTGTCGGCGCGCGGTACGGGGGCGCGCTGCGAGGAGTGCGCGCGGCTGGACCGGGCGCACTCGGTGGCCGCCGACACCCTCGCGGACGATCCGCGGCCCTACCGCGTATACCTGGCGTGGTTCGGGCCCGGGATGGCCAAGGTCGGGATCACGGCGGTGGAGCGGGGTCCGGCGCGGCTGCTGGAGCAGGGAGCGGTCTGTTTCAGCTGGCTGGGGACCGGGCCGCTGATGGCGGCGCGGCGCACCGAAGAGCTGCTGCGCGCCGCGCTGCGCGTGCCCGACCGCATCGCCTACGCGGACAAGCGGGCGGTGAGGGCGTCCCTCCCCGCGACGGCGGCGGGGCGAGCGGCGGAGACGGCCGAGCTGCACGCGCGGGCGGTCGCCCTGAGCGGGTGGCCGGAGTCGCTCGGCCGTGAGCCCTTCCACCCCGTCGATCATGTCGAGGTGTTCGGGCTGACGGGGGTGCCGGCCGCCGTGGGGGAGGTCGCCGAACTGGTCGCCGGAGGCGCGGTGAGCGGTGAGCTGGTGGCCGCCGCCGGTCCGGATCTGCATCTGCTGACGGGGAGGGGAGTCGTGGTGCTGGACACCCGGCTGCTGGCCGGGTGGGGGCTGGTTCCGGCCGGTGGGCGGGAGTTCGCGATGCCGGTCCGGGCGCTCAGGGAGCGGGCGGGGGCGCAGGACGGCTTGTTCTGAGGTGGCCCGGGGGCGCAGGACGGCTTGTTCTGAGGGCTGGACCGGGGGCGCGGTCCCGGGTGATCGTGGCGGCATGAGCGCTGACCCCCACACCCGTACCGAAGCCGGCGACGTGCGGCGCTTCTGGGAGGGGCTCGGGCTGCCCGGCCTCATCGACGTGCACACGCACTTCATGCCGGAGCGGGTGCTGCGCAAGGTGTGGGCCTACTTCGACGCACTCGGGCCGCTGACCGGCGGCGTCGAGTGGCCGATCACGTACCGGAGGGAGGAGGGCGAACGGGCCGCGCTGCTACGGCAGTTCGGCGTGCGGGCCTTCACCGCCATGCTCTACCCGCACAAGCCGGGCATGGCGCGGTGGCTGAACGGCTGGGCTGCCGACTTCGCCCGCCGCACCCCCGACTGTCTGCACACCTCGACGCTGTTCCCCGAGCCCGGGGCCGTGGACCACGTCCGGGAGGCCGTGGAGGCGGGGGCGCGGGTGTTCAAGGCACATGTGCAGGTGGGTGCGTACGACCCGGCCGACGAGGCGCTCGACGCGGCCTGGGGTCTGCTCGCCGAGGCGGGCGTGCCGGTGGTGATCCACTGCGGGTCCGGGCCCGCGCCCGGCAAGCACACCGGCCCCGGGCCGGTCGCCCGGGTGCTGGCGCGGCACCCCCGGCTGCGGCTGGTGGTGGCGCATCTCGGCATGCCCGAGTACGAGGACTTCCTGGACCTCGCCGAGCGGTACGGGGAGGTGCGTCTGGACACCACCATGGCGTTCACCGACTTCAGCGAGCGCATGGCGCCGTTCCCCCGCCGGGCCCTGCCCCGGCTGGCCGCCCTCGGCGACCGGATCCTGCTCGGCTCGGACTTCCCCAACATCCCGTATCCGTACGTCCATCAGCTGCACGCGCTGGAGCGGCTGGGACTCGGGGAGGCGTGGCTGAGGGGGGTGTGCCACGACAACGCGGCACGGCTCTTCGGCCTGCCGGTGCGGCCCCCGGCCCGCCCCGAAACGCCCCTGTGAGTTTCTCAGCGAAAACACAGGATGCCGAAAGAGTGCTCTCAGGGGCCCCGGACATCGTGTGCGGCATGACCACGATCTCGCCCCAGGGGCGCACCGAACTGCTCAGGCCGGACGGGAGCCCCGTCCGCGTGCTCGTGGTGGACGACGAGCAGTCGATCACCGAGCTGATGTCCATGGCCCTGCGGTACGAGGGCTGGCAGATCCGCAGCGCGGGGGACGGCCAGGGTGCCCTGCGGACCGCGCGCGAGTTCCGGCCGGACGCCGTCGTCCTGGACATGAGGCTGCCGGACATGGACGGACTGTCCGTCCTCGGGCGGCTGCGCCGCGAGCTGCCCGACGTGCCCGTGCTGTTCCTGACCGCCAAGGACGCCGTCGAGGACCGTATCGCCGGACTGACCGCCGGCGGGGACGACTACGTCACCAAGCCGTTCAGCCTGGAGGAGGTCGTCGCGCGGCTGCGCGGGCTGATCCGGCGGTCCGGCGCCGCCGACCGCCGGTCCGAGTCGATGCTGGTCGTCGGCGACCTCACCCTCGACGAGGACAGCCACGAGGTCACCCGGGGCGGGGACGGCATCCACCTGACCGCCACCGAGTTCGAGCTGCTGCGCTTCCTCATGCGCAACCCGCGGCGCGTGCTCAGCAAGGCCCAGATCCTCGACCGGGTCTGGTCCTACGACTTCGGCGGGCAGGCGAACGTCGTCGAGCTGTACATCTCGTATCTGCGCCGGAAGATCGACGCCGGCCGGGAGCCGATGATCCACACCCGGCGCGGCGCCGGATACCTGATCAAGCCCGCGGTCTCGTGAGCGGGCGGCGACGACCGTGTCCGCGGCGGCGTGTGGGCAAGCCGCGCACGCTGCGGACGCGGCTCGTCGTCGCGTCCGTAACGTTGATCGCGGTGGTGTGCGCGTCGGCACCGTGACCACGCTGGCGTTGCGGTCACATCTGTACGAGCAGTTGGACGGCCAGGTGGGGGAGGTGGCCAAACGCGCGGCGGGCGGTCCCGGGCACGGCGAGCCGCTCCTGCGGTTCATGGGGGAGGAGGACCCTCTCGACCTCGTCACCAAGGGCCCGCAGGGCATCGGCACCATCGGCGTCACCATCGAGGGCGACCGGGTGACCGAAGGGGTCGTCAGCAAGCGCACGACGCGGAACGGGGTCCCGACCTCCGAGGCGACCCCGCTGACCGCCGCCCCGGCGGCCGGACCCCGCCCGGCGCGGGCACCAACGGCACCGGCGGCTTTCCCGGCGGCGGTCCGACGGGCCAGAACGGCCAGAACGGCCAGAGTCCCGGCCGGGATGCGCAGACCGGCCCCGGCGCCAACGCCGAGGCCGGCATGCCCGGAGGCCGCGCGGGCGGCGGCATGGGCGGCCTTCTCGGCGGCGCGGACGTCGACACCGAGGCGAAGGAACTGCTGGAGACCGACGCCGACGACTACACCTGGGCCGCCGCGGCCATCGGCGCCCAGAACGCCGCGAGTCACCAACTCGCCACCGGCGAGCCCGTGATGGCGATCGGCGGCTTCATCGGCACCGACCCGTCCCCGACGCTCGCCCAGTTCCAGCAGTACGTGAAGGACGGGAAGATCCACTACTTCGTCTCCGGCGGCGGATCCCGCCTGCCCCGCGGGCGACGACGCGAAGGGTCAGACAGGCCCTAGCATGAACCGGCGTCGGCGAGTCGAGGAAGGTGCGCCATGGTGAGGACAGCCCAGCGGTCCGAGCGTGGGCCGCGCTCCAGTGTCTGGCTGGAGGGCAAGGCCCGCCGCGGCGGGCGCGGCGGCGGGCAGCCGTCGGGGCTGGACCGGGATCGGATCACCGAGGTCACCGTACGGCTGCTGGACGCCGAGGGCCTGGACAAGTTCTCCATGCGCCGGCTCGCCGCCGAACTGAACGTGACGGCGATGTCCGTCTACTGGTACGTCGACACCAAGGACGACCTCCTCGAGCTCGCCCTGGACGCGGCCTTCGGCGAACCCGCGCTGCCCGATCCGGCTGCCGACGAGGACTGGCGCGACCAGCTGCGCGCGCTCGCCCGGGAGTACCGTGCCCTGCTGGTGCGCCACTCCTGGCTGTCGCCGCTGGTCGGGCGATTCCTCAACATCGGGCCCAACGCGCTGTCGTTCTCCGAGGTGATCCAGCGGGTCGTCCGGAAGACGGGCCTGCCCGCGCACGAGCTGACCGGGGCCATCTCCGCCGTCTTCCAGTTCGTGTACGGCAACGGCACGATCGAGGGCCACTTCCTCGCCCGCGTCGCCTCGACGGGCCTGACCCCCGACGAGTACCACCGGCACGCCATGACCGAGGTGACGCGGTCACCGGACGCCTCCGAGGTCATCGGGGAGTCGGCCAGGATCATGGAGGCCCGCGGCGGCGACACGGTCGAGGAGATGATGGAACGGGACTTCGCCTTCGCCCTGGACCTGCTGGTCGCGGGCATCGAGGCGATGGTCGCCCGCAGCCGGGACTGAAAAGACCCCGGCCTGACCGGTGCGGCAGGGCAGGAGACCGAGGAGCCTCCTGACTACTCCCCTTCCGCCAGCCGCGCAGGGAACCCGCCGGTCGCCACCGGCCCCCAGCGCTCCGGGGTGATCCGGATGATCGACTTGCCCTGCTTGACCATCGCCTCCCGGTACTCGTCCCAGTCGGGGTGCTCCCCGGCGATGTTCCGGTAGTACTCCACCAGCGGTTCCACGGACTCGGGCGAGTCGACGACCTCGGCGGTGCCGTCGATCTGTACCCACGGTCCGTTCCACTCGTCGCTGAGGACGATCAGGCTCACCCGGGAGTCCCGCTTGGCGTTGCGGGTCTTGGCGCGCTCGGGGTAGGTGGAGACCACGATCCGGCCCGAGTCGTCGACGCCGCAGGTCAGTGGCGATCCCTGGGGGCCGCCGTCGGCCCGCCGGGTCAGCAGGATCGCGCGGTGCCGGGGGCGTACGAAGTCGAGCAACTCATCGAGGGAGACGCGGGTGTTCGTCGCGATGTTCGGTGCCATGGCGCCAGACTAGGGCCTGCCGCGAACGTGGCGTCGTAGCCCGAAGGGCAGCCGCGCGGCGTCCGGTGCGTGCTCTCGGTGTGCCGCCCGGAAGCCCTCGTACCGGGCGTACTCGGCCTTTCGGGTGGTGCGGCGAGAGTGTGTGCCGGGCGTCGCGCGGCAGACGTCGCGTGCAGAGCCGAGTACATCCCGTACGAGGCTCTGCGCCCGGCACGCCGAGAGCACGCATCTGACGCCGCGAGGCCGCCCTGCGGGCGACGACGCGAAGTGACAGCACACCTAGGCGGCCATCGCCTCCGGGACGTTGTCGTACACCGGGACGTCGCGGCGCAGGCCGGTCAGTTCCAGGACGCGGCTCGCCACGCCGTCCGGCCGGGCCACCACGTACACCAGGGTCTCGGGGTGCAGCAGTCGGCGTACCTCGTTGATGAGGCGGACGCCCTGGGAGTCCATGAACAGGGTCGAGCTGAGATCGAGCACCACGACCCGTGGCCGCCGGTCCGGGCGGGGGCGGGCCTGGGACGTGATCAGCGGCAGCAGCTCGTCCGCGTTGGAGAAGTCGATCTCCGGCGGGAACGGGAACAGCACGCGGTCGGACAGCTCATGTGGCTCGGAGGGTTTCGGCAGGAAGGTCACGACAGTCACCTGGCAGACGTTCGTCCGGTTTCCGGTAAGGCCGCTTCCTGACCCGTCCGCCCATTGCACCACGTCGGAGCGGATCAGTGGAAGCGGCTAAAGTTGTGTACGTCCTGTGCTCGCAGTCGGGAATGTGCTGCGGAGCTCTCCTGCGCACGACCGTTCGATCGTGCATGCCGAAGAGGTTCGTGGTGGTTGCGTCCCGGTTTTCCGATTTGCCCCGTTTCCCTGTCGGTGTGGAACTGGCGGAAGCGCTTACGGCGGCGGCGCGCCAACTGCATGACACGTCCAGCCCGGACAGCACCCTCGACACCGCGGTCCGTCTCGCGGTGGACCTCGTGCCGGGCGCCGACCACGCGGGCATCTCCGTGATCGAGCGGAACAACCGGCGCCGCACGCTCGCCTGGACCGACGAGGTCGTGCGCTCCGCCGAGGACGGACACCCGGCGCCCGAGCGCCGGCCGTACTGGCACCGCCTGTGGACCGCCCCGGTGGCCGGGGTCGAGGACAGCGAGGGGGACGAGGGCGAGGACGTACTGTCGGAACGGGGCCTGCGGTCCGTGTTGTCGCTGCGGCTGCGTGCCGACCGCCGCCGGCTGACGGTGCTCACCACCTACTCCCGCAAGCCGCGTGCCTTCGACGAGACCTCGCTGCGGATCGGGCGGCTGTTCACCGCGCACGTCGGCATGGCGCTCGACTCCGCCACCGTGCGCGAGCAGCTCACCGAGGCGATGCGTACCCGGGACCTGATCGGCCAGGCCACCGGCATCCTCATGGAGCGCCTGGACATCGACGCGGCCGGCGCCTTCGACAGCCTGGTGCGGGCCTCACAGCGGGAGAACGTGAAACTGCGCGACCTCGCCCGCCGCATCGTCGACGCCCACAACACCCCCTGACGGCCCTCGTCGGCTCCCGCGGGGGGTCCGCCCCTACGCGGCAGGCAGTGACTCCCCCCGCACCGCCTGGATGTCCAGCTCCACCCTGAGCGTCGTGCCGATGGCCGCGATGCCGGCCTGGAGGACCTGGTTGTAGTTCATCGCGAAGTCCTCGCGCCGCAGTTCGGCCGTGGCGCGGAACGCCGCCCGGGTGCCGCCCCAGGGGTCCGCCCCGGTACCGAGGTGGGCCAGGTCCAGGTCGACGGGGCGGGTGACACCGCGCATGGCCAGCTCTCCGTGGACGGTCCAGCGGTCGGAGCCCGCCGCCGTCAGTCCGGTGGAGCGGTAGGTGATCTCCGGGTACCGCTCGACGTCCAGGAAGTCCGCGGACCGCAGATGGGTGTCGCGCATCCCGTTGCCGGTGTCGATGGACGCCGCCCGGATCACCGCCTCCACCCGGGACTTGGCGAGGTCGTCCGGTGCCACCTCCACCCTGGCCGCGAAGTCGGTGAACCGGCCGCGCACGCTGGAGATGCCCAGGTGCCGGGCGACGGCGGCCACGCTCGAATGCGCCGGGTCGACGGTCCACGGCCCGGGCGGCGGCAGCTCCGTACCGCCCTGCCGGGCCAGTGTCACCGTCCCGACCTCGGCCCGCCCGCTCGCGGTGACGATGGCGCTGGCGGCGGCGGGCGCGTACCCGACCGCGGTGACGATCACGGTGTACGCCCCCGGAGCCAGCGCGGTGGCGTCGCGGACAACGCCCTCGGCGTCCGCCTCGGCGCGCAGCACCTGCGTACCGGTCCCGTCGGTCACCGTGACGACCGCGTGCGACACGGCCCATCCGTCCCGGGTACGGATCCTCGCGGTCAGTGGCATCCCGTTTTCTCCCTGCAAAGGCTTACAAAAGGGTCATGATGAGACCGGCCCGCGGCGGGGGCGCGTCTGGGCTGCAGAACGCGCTCGCCCGCCACGGGCCGGGGTCCGGCTACTCGCCCGGGTGGGCGAGTTCGATGTCGTGGTCGTCGACTCCGCCGCCGGTGACCGTCAGCGCGGTGGCCACCGGGGGGTAGCCCGTGGCGATGACGGTGTACTCGCCCCCGTCCAGGTCGGCGAAGGCGTACGCCCCGTCCGCGCCGGTCGTCGCCGTGCCGACGACGTTGCCCGCCGCGTCGACGAGGGTCACCCGGGCGTCGGCCAGCGGCCCGTGCGGGGCGCGGACCACGCCCTGCACCTGGGCGCCGGTCTCCAGCTCGACCTCGATCCGGGTCACACCGGTGCCGCCGACCTCGACGGGCAGCGCGCGCGGCCGGTACCCGGCGGCGTTCACCGCGACGGTCACCGCGCCCGGCACCAACTCGGCGAAGGAGAACTCGCCCTGCTCGCCGGTGCTCCCGGTGGCCAGCAGGTCCCCGCGCACATCGGTGACGATCACCATCGCGTCCTTCACCGGCAGCCCGCCGCCGGCGGCGCGGACCAGTCCGGTCAGTCCGCTGGTGCCGCTGAGCAGGATGTCGTAGGTGACGGGTTCGCCGTTCACCACGACCGTGGACGCCTGCGGCTGGTGGCCGTCGGCGGCGGCGATCAGGACGTACGACCCGGTGCCGGGCGCGTCCACCGCGTACGAACCGTCGGACTGCGCCACCGACCGGCCCAGCTGACGCCCCGCCAGGGAGATCAGCGTGACGGCGGCCCGCGGCACGGGCGCGCTGTCGGCGCCCCGCACGAAGCCGCGCACCGGGATGCCGCCGGCGGGCTCCTCCGGGCGGGTAACGGTGGCGACGGCGGACAGGGGTTGTGCGGTCGCGCCCTTCGCGGCGGCCTCCGTGTCGGAGACGGCCCAGCCGGGGACGTGGCCGGCGGCCGCGGCGGGCGCCTCGGCGGCGGCCTCCGCCGGGGTGGGCACCGGAGCCGGCGCCGGGGTCCCGGCCTTCTCCTCCGTCGCCTGGGCCAGCGCGCCCGACGTCCGCAGCGGGACCTCCTTGATGAACAGGGTCACCAGGAACGCGAGCAGGGCGATCGGGGCGACGTAGAGGAAGATGTCGGCGATGCCGTGCCCGTAGGCGCTCTCCAGCCACTCGCGGATGCCGTGGGGCAGCAGGTCCATGTCGGGGATGTCGCCGCTGCCGGAGGCCTTGGCGGCCGCCGCCCGCTCCTGCGGGTCGAGCTGCCCGATGGTGTCGGACGCGTAGTGGCTGATCCGGGTCGACATGACCGAGCCGAGCACCGAGACGCCCACCGCACCGCCGAGGGAGCGGAAGAACGTCACGACGGAGGAGGCCGCGCCCAGGTCGCCCGGGGCCACCTGGTTCTGCGTGCACAGGACCAGGTTCTGCATCATCATGCCGACGCCGAGGCCCATCAGTGCCATGAAGACCGCGATGTGCCAGTACGGGGTGTCGTAGCGCATGGTGCCCAGCAGGCCCAGGCCCGCCGTGAGCAGCACGCCGCCGGCCAGCAGCCAGCCCTTCCACCGGCCGGTCCTGGTGATGATCATGCCGGAGACCGTGGACGACACGAACAGGCCGCCGATCATCGGGATGGTCATGACGCCCGACATGGTCGGGGACTTGTCACGGGCCAGCTGGAAGTACTGGCTGAAGTAGACGGTGCCCGCGAACATCGCGATACCGACGAAGAGCGACGCCAGCGAGGCCAGCGTGATGGTGCGGTTCCGGAACAGCCGCAGCGGGATGATCGGCTCGGCGGCCCTGCTCTCGACGAACAGGAAGATCAGCGTCAGCACGAGCGCGCCGCCGACCATGGCGCCGGTCTGCCAGGACATCCAGGAGTACTTGTCGTCCGCGAAGGTGACCCAGACGAGCAGCAGGCAGACGGCCGCGGTGACGAAGAAGGCACCGGCCCAGTCGACCTTGACCCGGCGCTTGACCACCGGCAGGTGCAGCGTCTTCTGCAGCACGATCAGCGCGATGAGCGCGAAGGGCACGCCGACGTAGAGGCACCAGCGCCAGCCGAGCCAGCTGGTGTCGGTGATGACACCGCCGAGCAGCGGACCGCCGACGGTCGCGACGGCGAAGGTCGCGCCCAGGTAGCCGGAGTAACGCCCGCGCTCACGCGGGGAGATCATCGCGGCCATGATGATCTGCGCCAGCGCGGACAGACCACCGGCGCCCAGGCCCTGGATGGCACGGGCGGTGATCAGCATCGCCGGGTTCTGCGCGAGGCCGGCGACGACGGAGCCGACGACGTAGACGATCAGGCCTATCTGGACCAGGGCCTTCTTGCTGACCAGGTCCGCGAGCTTGCCCCACAGGGGAGTGGAGGCGGTCATCGTCAGCAGCGAGGCGGTGACGACCCAGGTGTAGGCGCTCTGCCCGCCGCCCAGGTCGCCCACGATCTCGGGCAGGGCGTTGGTGACGATGGTGGAGGACAGGATGGCGGCGAACATGCCGAGCAGCAGGCCCGACAGCGCCTCCATGATCTGCCGGTGCGTCATCGGAGCGTGGCTTTCCGTGGAGCCTCCCCCGTGGTTGGCATGAGCCCGCACACCGGCTGGTGTGGTCGTTGCCATGGACTTCCTTCTCTTAAGTGCTTGCGGGTGTACGGGTGGTCTGTTCGAGAGCGGGAGGTGCCGGCCGGGAGGCGGCGCGGGTGTCGCCGAAGCTGTCCCTGAGCCGGGTCATCAGCTGGGTGAGCCGGCCGACCTCCTCGTCGGACCAGTCGGCCAGGCGCTCGGTGAGCAGCTGGGTGGTCCGCCGGAACAGCTCGTCGAGCCGGGTCCGGCCGGCCGGGGTGAGGTGCAGGATGCGCGAGCGCTTGTCGGCGGGATCGGGAAAGCGCTCGATCCAGCCGCGCTCGGCGAGGTGGGCGACGTGGCGGCTGGTGACCGACATGTCCACCGAGAGCAGCTCGGCGAGCTTGCTCATGCGCATGTCGCCGTACCGGCCGAGCAGCGTCAGCACGGCGGCGGAGCCGCTGGGGCAGTCGGCCGGCATGATCCGGTTCATCTCCCGCTTCACGGCGCCGAAGGCGCTGAACTGGCGCACCAGCTCCTCGTACTGCGCCGACTCGGCCATGACACCTCCGTTTTGTTGCTTAGAGCAACCATAAATTTCGATGGTTGCCGCAGGCAAATAAAAAGGGGTGTTGAGGGTCAAAAACTTGGCAAAGGCAAGTAATCGCGATAGTAAACGCGCAGGTGGGGTGGCCTGTGCCGATCGCGCCCGGGACCTGCACCTGCCCCGCTTGGGCCGCCCGTCGGGGATTCGCTAGGGTCTCGGAGCATGGCTAACACCCAAGGCCCGCAGGGCAACCACGACCCCGCCGGCAGCACCCAGATGTTCCGTGCGTTCGTCGACGAGGCGCCGCAGGGCCGGCAGGCCGCCGCCACGGGCGGTGGGCCGCGGATCGGCCTGATCGTCGGCATCGTCGTCGCCGTGGCGGTCGTCGCGGCGGTCGCCTGGCTCGCGCTGAAGTAAGGGACAACGCGGCGGCCGCCGTTGCGCCCCTGCGGGGCGCCCCGGCGGCCACTCATCCGACACCACGTACGGAGCGTCCGGCCGACGCCCCGTGACCTGGTGTGCCTCAGTCCGAGATGAGGCCCTCCCGCAGCTGCGCGAGCGTCCGCGTGAGCAGCCGCGAGACGTGCATCTGGGAGATGCCGACCTCCTCGCCGATCTGCGACTGGGTCATGTTGGCGAAGAAGCGCAGCATGATGATCCGCCGCTCACGGGGCGGCAGCTTGGCGAGCAGCGGCTTGAGGGACTCGCGGTACTCCACGCCCTCCAGTGCCGTGTCCTCGTAGCCGAGCCGGTCCGCGAGCGAGCCCTCGCCGCCGTCGTCCTCGGGGGCGGGGGAGTCCAGCGAGGACGCCGTGTACGCGTTGCCGACCGCGAGGCCGTCGACGACGTCCTCCTCCGACACGCCCAGCACGGCGGCGAGTTCGGTGACCGTGGGCGAGCGGTCCAGCTTCTGGGAGAGCTCGTCGCCGGCCTTCGTCAGCGCCAGGCGCAGTTCCTGCAGCCGGCGCGGCACCCGCACCGACCACGAGGTGTCGCGGAAGAACCGCTTGATCTCGCCGACCACCGTCGGCATGGCGAACGTCGGGAACTCCACGCCCCGTTCGCAGTCGAAGCGGTCGATCGCCTTGATCAGCCCGATGGTGCCGACCTGGACGATGTCCTCCATCGGCTCGTTGCGCGAGCGGAACCGTGCCGCCGCGTACCGCACCAGCGGGAGGTTGAGTTCGATCAGGGTGTCCCGGACGTAGGCGCGCTCCGGGCTGTCCTCGTCGAGCGCGGCGAGCCGCAGGAACAGGGAGCGGGACAGGGTGCGGGTGTCGAGGGCCGCCGTGTCCGGGAGGTCCGGAGCCGGTGTGGCCGTGAGGGCCGGGCCTTCGTCGATGGGGCCGAGTGCGTCGAGAGCATGGGGAGCTGTTTCGCTCTCCGCGAGCGTGAGCACCTTCGAGCTGCCCTGTTCTGCGGACATGCCACCCCCTTTGGGTCGCGGGACGGTCGCGGCGGACGCTCCCGTCTGAGGAACGCAGCCTTCACCTGAATACCGGCGCCGGAGCTTCGGCAAACGCGCTTTCCGCAGAATGTCACATGTCGGCAACGCGCTGTAGTGACATGTCGACATCTGAGATGCGAATCAGCCCTGGAAACAAGGGGTCTGACGGGCTATCGGCCCAGAACCGCACAGAACAGCACTGATGAGCGATTCGCTCGTTCAGGCTACGCGTCGATCCGGTTCGCGGATCGCAGTCGCTGGAAGCTACGCGCCAGTAGGCGGGACACGTGCATCTGCGAGACCCCGAGTTCCGCACTGATCTGCGACTGGGTGAGGTTGCTGTAGTAACGCAGCAGCAGGATGCGCTGCTCGCGCTCCGGTAGTTGGACGAGCAGATGCCGGACGAGATCGCGGTGCTCGACGCCGTCCAGGGCGGGATCCTCGTAGCCCAGCCGGTCCAGCAGCCCGGGCATCCCGTCGCCCTCCTGCGCGGCCTCCAGCGAGGTGGCGTGGTACGACCGTCCGGCCTCGATGCAGGACAGCACCTCCTCCTCGCTGATGCGCAGCCGCTCGGCGATCTCGGCGGTCGACGGGGAGCGCCCGAAGGCGGTCGTCAGGTCCTCGGTCGCGCTGTTGACCTGCACCCACAGCTCGTGCAGCCGGCGCGGTACGTGGACGGTGCGCACGTTGTCGCGGAAGTACCGCTTGATCTCGCCGACCACCGTCGGCATCGCGAACGTCGGGAACTGCACGCCCCGGTCCGGATCGAAGCGGTCGATGGCGTTGATGAGCCCGATGGTGCCGACCTGGACGACGTCCTCCATCGGCTCGTTGCGGGAGCGGAAGCGCGCGGCGGCATAGCGCACCAGCGGGAGGTTGGCCTCGATGAGCGCCGCGCGCACGCGGGCGTGCTCCGGCGTACCCGGCTCCAGTTCCTTGAGCTGGCCGAAGAGCAGTTGCGTCAGGGCCCGGGTGTCGGCGCCGCGCCGCTTGGCCGGGCTCGGAGGCTGGGGGGTCGCCGAGGGGTCGGCGTCGGCCGGGGACTGGGGCGTGGTCGGGGCCTGGAGCGCGTCGGGGGACATCTCGTCCTGGGGTGGCGCAGTACTGGCCGACACGGTCAACGCCACCTCTTTTTCGGTCTACTCATCCGTCAAAAGCGGTCATAGCATCACAAGACTGACTCACTGTGTGCAAGCACCGCATATTCCGTGTTGAGCAGCAAACATGTGCACCAGCACAAGAGAGCCCCCTGCCGTCACGGCAGGGGGCTTCGGAAGGCGAGGAGTCAGAACTCGTAGTCGGCGATCACCCACGTGGCGAACTCCCGCCACAACCCGACGCCCGCCTGGTGCTCCGGGTGCTCCACGTACCGGCGCAGCGCCGCCGCGTCCTCGAACGCCGAGTTGATGGCGAAGTCGTAGGCGATGGGGCGGTCGCTGATGTTCCAGGCGCACTCCCAGAAGCGGATCTCCGGGATCTTGCCGTCGAGCGAGCGGAAGGCCTCCACGCCCTTCACGACCCTCAGGTCGTCGCGCTCGACGCCCTCGTTCAGTCTGAAGAGCACCAGGTGGCGGATCATCACTCTCCTCCGTTGGCGAGCCACGTCATGAAGTCGCCGACCGCCTTCGCGGCGTCCGAGATGCCCTCGAACCCTATCTGCACGTAGTCGGCCGCCTTGGCCGGGTCGGTGATGATCAGGTACGACACGAAGACCACAAGAACGTAGACGGCGATCTTCTTCGCGGTCACCGCCATCGCGGCCCTCCCCTGTCACTGATGTGTGCTGGTGTCACATGTGTGGCGGGCCCATGATCGCACGAAGGGCCCCGTCTGACGACGAGGCCCTTCACCAGCGGTAGCGGAGGGATTTGAACCCTCGGTGACTTGCGCCACACTCGCTTTCGAGGCGAGCTCCTTCGGCCGCTCGGACACGCTACCAAGGGAGACCTTACAGCACGGTGGGGCATGGTTTGAAATCGGTATTCACCGGTTCCGGAAGAACTCCGTGAGCAGGCGGGAGCACTCGTCGGCGAGCACGCCCTCGATCACCTCGGGCCGGTGGTTGAGCCGCCGGTCGCGGACGAGGTCCCAGAGGGAGCCGACCGCGCCCGCCTTCTCGTCCCTGGCGCCGTACACGACCCGGTCCACCCGGGACTGCTGGATCGCGCCCGCGCACATCGTGCACGGCTCCAGCGTGACGACCAGGGTGCAGCCGGCCAGCCGCCACTCCCCGAGCCGCGCGGCGGCCCGCCGGACGGCGAGCACCTCCGCGTGGGCCGTGGGGTCGCCGCCGGCCTCGCGCTCGTTGTGGGCGGAGGCCAGTACGGTGCCGCCGTCCGGGGCGAGTACGACGGCGCCGACGGGAACGTCCCCGCCCCGGACGGCCAGTTCGGCCTCGTCCAGGGCGAGTCGCATCGCCGCCCGCCACCGGTCGCGTACCGGATCCGGCGGCGGGCTGGGTGCGGGTGGGGTGGTCGGCACGGTCAGCGGACGGTCTCCAGGACCTCCGAGGCGCCCAGGGCCTCGGCGATCTCGTTGACGGCGTCCTCGGTCATCGCACGCAACTCCTTCTCGCTCACGCCCAGATCCTCCAGGACCTGCGCGTCACCGACCGGTCCGTGCGGCATGGCCTCGGCGGAGCCGGTGGACGGGGCGCCGTCGTCGGCGTCGGCCTCGGTGTCCTCGTCGTCCGGTTCACCGTCCTCCGTGCCGTCGAGGTCGAGGGCGTCCAGATCGGCGCCGTCGTCCCCGGGGACACGGCCGAGCAGCTCGTCGGTGAGCAGGATCTCGCCGTAGCTGCTGCGGACGGCCGCGGCGGCGTCGGAGACGTAGATGCGAGGGTCCTCCTCGCCGTCCACGCGGACGACGCCGAACCAGCCGTCCTCCTGCTCGATCAGCACGAGCACCGTGTCCTCGTCGGGAGAGGCTTCCCGGGCCAGGTCGGCCAGATCCGACAGGGTCTCCACATCGTCGAGCTCCGTGTCGCTCGCTTCCCACCCGTCTTCGGTGCGCGCGAGCAGTGCGGCGAAGTACACCGTGACTCTCCCACTGGTCATAGGCGTGCCGGTTGGGAATCCCCCCGGCGGAGGTGTGCGGGCGGGGACCGGTGCTCCGAGCCCCACCCATTCGGAATCGTGGCAGAAACAAGGCCGTCGGGGGACGTCTTCGGCTCCCTGTGTCCGGCGGTTTCGACCGCAGTTCGCCGAGTGGGCCCATCGAGGACTCACCGGCGAACTCGTTGCCGCCACGTGCGGATCGTACGCGGCTGCACGCGCCTTCTGCGCACGGGCACTTCACCGAACACCCACGAGTCCCGTGATCTTCCCACCCATCACGGTCCCGGCCGCGGTACGGCGCCCGGGCGGGCCGTCCTACCAGCGGAAGGTGCGCATGCGCATCGCGTGCCGCAGCCGGGCCGCCTTGGCGCGGCGCGGCTGAACCCGGTCGCGCAGTTCCCGGGCCTCGGCGAGTTCGCGCAGGAACCGGGCGCGGCGCCGTCGTCGCTCGGCCTCCGTCTCGGCCCCTGTCCCGGCCGGGCCGGAGGTCTCGTGCGGCGACGGATCGTTTCGTTCTTCCTGCTCGCGCAATCGGCTCACCACCCCAGTCCGTCCTTCCCACCTTCCCCCGGACGGGGGGATTGACGCCAGCGAAGGAGTGACGGGGGTTCGGGAGGCTTGCGGCGCGCGGGGACGCCGGGCCCACCGGGCCCGGTTAATGTTGACGTCATGCGTCTCCACGTCGTCGACCACCCCCTGGTCGCCCACAAGCTCACCACGCTGCGCGACCAGCGCACCGACTCCGCGACCTTCCGCCGTCTCGCCGACGAGCTGGTCACCCTGCTCGCCTACGAGGCCACGCGCGACGTGCGCACGGAGCAGGTCGACATCCGGACGCCGGTCGAGGCGACCACGGGCGTCAAGCTCTCCCACCCGCGCCCGCTGGTGGTGCCGATCCTGCGGGCCGGTCTGGGCATGCTGGACGGCATGGTCCGCCTGCTGCCGACCGCCGAGGTGGGCTTCCTCGGCATGATCCGCAACGAGGAGACGCTGCAGGCCTCGACGTACGCCACCCGGATGCCGGAGGACCTCTCCGGACGCCAGGTGTACGTCCTGGACCCGATGCTCGCCACCGGCGGCACGCTGGTCGCGGCGATCCAGGAGCTGATCAAGCGCGGCGCGGACGACGTGACCGCCGTGGTGCTGCTGGCCGCGCCGGAGGGCGTCGAGGTCATGGAGCGCGAGCTGGCGGGCACCCCGGTGACGGTCGTGACGGCGTCGGTCGACAAGCGCCTCAACGAGCACGGCTACATCGTGCCGGGCCTCGGCGACGCGGGGGACCGGATGTACGGGGCGGCCGAGTAGGTCCGCGAGCCTCGCGGTCCCGGGTTCCCGGCTTTCTCGGGGCTCCCGGGCTCTCAGCAGTTCTTCTTCGGGGCGGGCGTCGGCTCGGGCTCGGCCAGTGCGGTCAGGGCCCGGTCGGCGTCCGCCTTCTTCGTCAGCTGCCGGAAGGCGTCGCCGATGACGAGGTCGACCTCGCTGCCCTTGCGGGCGGGGTCGGTGCGCCGTTCGGCGGCGGCGAGCTGGGTGCCGAGCACCGGCAGCGAGGTGTCCAGGGCGGAGACGGGCCCGAGCAGCACACCGGTGCCCTTGACCTTCTTGTCGTACTCCTTGGACGCGTTGGCGACCTCGCCGATCTTGAAGCCGCGCTTCTTGAGCTCGTCGGCGGTCTTCTGGGCGAGGCCGCCGCGGGTCGTGGCGTTGAGGACGTTGACCGTGATCGCGCCGGGCTCGGGCAGCGCCTTCGGGGCGGCCGCGGGGCTCGGCCCGGTGGCGCAGGCCGCCTTGGTGCCGGTCGCCTTGGTGCCGGCCGCGGAGACGGAGTCGCCGTCGCCGCCGGTGAACACGTCGATGAGCTGCAGCGTGCCCCAGCCGCCCACGCCGAGGACGGCGACGGAGGCGACGGTCAGGACGACGAGCCTGCCGTGCCGCCGGGGCCGGCGCATCCGCGGGTACTTGTCGCCCGTGATCCGGTACTGGCCGCCCATGCCAGGTGGGGTGAGCATGCTCATGGGCGCAGCGTAGTGCGCGCGGGCGGCTGTGCCTACTAGATGATCATTCGATGGTGTGCAGTCCAACCCGAAAGGGCCAAACCGCTCGTGGGAGCGGGGCCGGACGGGTGTCAGTCCAGTTCGAGGACGCGGGCGTGCAGCACCTGGCGCTGCTGGAGCGCCGCCCGGACCGCGCGGTGCAGCCCGTCCTCCAGATACAGATCGCCCTGCCACTTCACGACATGCGCGAAGAGGTCGCCGTAGAAGGTCGAGTCCTCGGCGAGGAGGGTCTCGAGGTCGAGCTGCTGCTTGGTCGTCACGAGCTGATCGAGGCGGACCGGGCGCGGCGCGACGTCCGCCCACTGCCGGGTGCTTTCCCGGCCGTGGTCGGGGTACGGCCGGCCGTTTCCGATGCGCTTGAAGATCACACGGAAAGCCTACCGGGCAAGGCGTTCCGGGCGCAGCCATGGCGACGCAGTGCGACGCTGAAAAAGGCACCCAAAGGGGGACGAAGCGGGAACGGGAGTTCGAGATGAGCGATCGTGAGACCACGCCGCCGGCCACCGCTCCCGAGGCGTCCGACGGTGCCCCCGCGCTCCCCGGCAAGGCCCTCGACATCGCGTCCGGCTATGCCTTCACCGGGCCCGCGCTCGACCTGGGCGCCCTGGTGTGGGACGGGCGGTGCCATGCGGACGCGCAGATCAGGGTGCCGCTGTCGACGCTGAACCGCCACGGCCTGGTCGCGGGCGCCACCGGTACCGGCAAGACCAAGACGCTCCAGCTCGTCGCCGAGCAGTTGTCGGCGCAGGGCGTGCCCGTCTTCCTCGCCGACATCAAGGGCGACCTCTCCGGGATCTGCGAGCCGGGCAGCCCGGACCCCCGGATCGAGGGGCGCGCCCGTGAGGTGCGCCAGCGGTGGACGGCGACCGGGTTCCCGGCCGAGTTCTACGCCCTCGGCGGCATGGGGCACGGCATCCCCGTACGGGCCGCGGTCACCAGCTTCGGCCCGGTGCTGCTGTCCAAGGTGCTGGAGCTCAACCGGACCCAGGAGCAGTCCCTCGGGCTGATCTTCCACTACGCCGACATGAAGGGCCTGGAACTGGTCGACCTCAAGGACCTGAGGGCGGTCGTGGCGTTCCTGGCCTCGGACGAGGGCGCACGGGAACTGAGGAGCATCGGCGGGCTGTCCCCGGCCACGGCCGGGGTGATCCTGCGGTCGCTGACCGTCTTCGAGGCGCAGGGCGCGTCCGGCTTCTTCGGTGAGCCGGAGTTCGACACGGCCGAGTTCCTGCGGACGGCGGAGGACGGGCGGGGTGTCGTCTCCGTCCTGGAGCTGCCCGCCGTCCAGGAGCGGCCGCAGCTGTTCTCGACCTTCCTGATGTGGCTGCTCGCCGACCTCTTCCACGATCTTCCCGAGGTCGGCGACGTCGACCGGCCGAGGCTCGTCTTCTTCCTCGACGAGGCGCATCTGCTGTTCGACGACGCCTCCGAGGCGTTCCTGGACTCGATCACCCGGACGGTGCGGCTGATTCGCTCGAAAGGGGTCGGCGTCTTCTTCGTGACGCAGACCCCGAAGGACGTGCCCGCCGAGGTCCTCGGCCAGCTGGGCCACCGCGTGCAGCACGCGCTGCGCGCCTTCACGCCGGACGACCAGAAGGCGCTGAGGGCCACGGTGAAGACCTTCCCGCACTCTCCTTACGACCTGGAGGAGGTCCTGACCGGCCTGGGCATCGGCGAGGCGGCGGTGACCGTACTGGGTGAGGAGGGCGCGCCGACCCCGGTGGCCGTGACCCGGCTGCGGGCGCCGGAGTCCCTGATGGGCCCGGTGGCCCGGGCGACCCTGGACCGGATGGTGCGGTCCTCGCCGCGGTACGAGCGTTACGCACAGGCTGTGGACCGCGTCTCCGCGTACGAGCGGCTGGCGGAACGGCCGGCCCCGGACGAGGGTACGGACGGGACGCGGGCCGCGACCGGTGCGCCGAAGGCCGGCCAGGAGCGCGCGCCCGGGGGACGGAGGCCGAGGTCCGAGGAGGGCCCCTCGATGATCGAACAGGTGGCGGGCAGCGGTGTCTTCGAGTCCCTGGCCCGTTCCGTGGGCACCCGGATCGGCCGCGAGATCACCCGCTCCCTCTTCGGTACGGCCCGCCGCAGGAGGCGGTAGCGACCCCGGGACCCCGGTGCTCGAGCTACTCGGCGGGCTTCTTCGCGGCCTTCGCCGCCTTCGCCGCGGCCTTCTGTTCCTGCTTGTGCGCCCGCACCTTGGCCAGCGACTCCGGGCCGGTGATGTCGGCGACGGAGCGGAAGGACTTCTCCTCTCCGTAGGCGCCCGCGGCCTCCCGCCAGCCCGTGGGCCGCACCCCGAGTTGCTTGCCCAGCAGGGCCAGGAAGATCCGGGCCTTCTGCTTGCCGAACCCGGGCAGCTCCTCCAGTCGCCTCAGCAGCTGCTCGCCGTCGCCGACGCCCCGCCAGACGGCCTCGGCGTCACCGTCGTAGTGCTCGACGAGGTAGCGGCAGAGCTGCTGGATGCGGCCGGCCATGGAGCCCGGGTAGCGGTGCACGGCCGGTTTGTCGGAGAGCAGCGCGGCGAACGCGTCGGGGTCGTACGCGGCGATCTCGTGCGCGTCCAGGTCGTCCGCGCCGAGCCGCTGGGCGATCGTCGCCGGGCCCTTGAACGCCCACTCCATCGGGATCTGCTGGTCCAGCAGCATCCCGGTCAGCGCGGCGAGCGGGCTGCGGCCCAGCAGTGCGTCGGCGTCGGGGTCCTGGGCGAGGCGAAGAGTGACGTCCATGCCCCGATGATCGCGCGTCGCGGCTCAGCTCGCGCGCCAGTACCCCAGCGCGTGCGTCCGCTGCTTGGGCACCCCCAGCTCCTTGCGCACGAATGCCGAGAGCGCCCGGGTGGTCGCGGTGTCGCAGGCGATCCAGACGTACGGGTGCTCGCCGGCCTGCCGCAACAGCTCGGGCAGGTCGGCCCGCACCCGCTCGACCAGCGCCGCTCCGGCCGCCTGCCGGGGCACCTCGCGCACTTCGTGCCGGCCGGGTTCGACCCCGCAGGGCAGCCCGTCGAGGGTGCCTTCGAACCAGACGGTCGCGGGCGCGGAACCCAGCGCCCCGAGGAGGGAGTTGAGGGCCGGCAGCGAAGCCGGGTCGCCGATGGCGAAGACATGCGAGGGAGCGGGGCTGGGCTCCTCGAAACCCGTGCCCTGCACCGTCGCCTCGATGGTGTCCCCGGGCTTCGCCGCCCTGGCCCAGTCGCTGGCGCACCCCTCGTGCAGCGCGAACTCGAGAGCGAAGCCGCCGCTCGCGGGATCCGGGTCGACCAGGGTGTACGCCCGCTGGTGGGGCCTGCCCGCGTTGTCGAACCACAGCCGCACCCACATCGTCGGGTGGACGCCGGTCGCCGCCAGCATGCCGCCGTCGGTGAAGCGCACCCGCCGGTAGTCCGCGGTGACGTCCTCGGCCCCCGTCACGGTGAAGGTGAAGTCCCTCGCCCGCATCAGTTTGAGGACCGCGCCCTCCCAACCCCGCCCCTGCCCCATCGTGTCCTCGCCCTTCACGTACGATTCCGCCACGGTTTGGTTAGGCGAGCCTAACCTAAAGTGAAATGAGGGCACAGTGACCGGCGAGATCTTCCGGGACCCCTGGGGCATCCCGCATCTGCGCGCGGACGACGCGAACGACCTCGCGCACGCCCAGGGCCGGGTCACCGCCCTCGACCGGGCCTGGCAACTGGAGGTCGAACGGCACCGCGCCCAGGGCACCTCGGCCGCCTTCCTCGGCCCCGAGGCCCTGCCCTGGGACCTCTTCGTCCGCCGTGCCCGCCTGACCGACACGGCCCGCCGCTGCTGGACCGAGCTGGAACGGACGGACCCGGAGACCGCCGGCTGGATCCGTGCCTATGTGGCCGGCGTCAACGAGGGGCTGAGCGCCGCCGACGCCCCCGAGTTCGCGCGGACGGCCCTCACCCCCGGCCCCTGGGAGCCCTGGACCCCGCTCGGGGTCTGGCTGGCCACCCACATCCTCTTCGCCGGCTTCCCCGCCAAGCTCTGGCGCGAGCACGTCGCCACCCACCTCGGCACGGACGCCGTCGGCCTGTTCGCCACCGACGGTCCCGGCACCGCGGGCAGCAACGGCTGGCTGGTCACCGGAGAGCGCACGGTCACCGGGCAGGCGGTCATCGCCGGCGACCCGCACCGCTTCATCGAGGACCCCGGTGTCTACCAGCAGATCCGCCTCTCCTGCCCGGAGTTCGACGTCGTAGGGCTCGCCGTGCCCGGCGTCCCCGGCATCGCCCACTTCGGCCACACCGGCACCGTCGCCTGGGCCATCACCAACGCCATGGCCGACTACCAGGACCTCTACCGCGAGCGGCTGCGGCGCACCGGCGCCGGCGTGGAGGCGCTCGGCCCGGACGGGGTGTGGCACCGGGCCGCCCGGCACACCGAGACCGTCGAGGTGGCGGGCGAGGAGCCGGTCGAGGTCGAGGTCATCGAGACCGACCGCGGCCCCGTCGTCATCGGCGGCCCCGAAGGCCTCGACGGCGGCGTGCCCGAGCCCGGCGCGCCCCCGGTCGCCGTCGCCCTGCGCCACCCGCCCCGCGTCACCGGCGACCTCGGCTTCGGCGCCCTGCTGCCGCTGCTGCGCGCCCGCCGGGTCGCCGACGTCGACGCGGCCGTCGAGCGGTGGGCCGAACCGGTCAACGTGGTCCTGGCCGCCGACACCGAGGGCGGCACCCTGCACCGGGTGGCCGGCCGGGTCCCGGTGCGTTCCGCGGCCAACCGGACCCGCCTGGTACCGGCGTGGGAGCCCGGGCACGCGTGGCAGGGGTGGCACGAGCCGCCGCGCGCCGGACTGACCGACGGGATCGCCGTGATGGCCAACCAGCGCGGCCCGGCCGCACCCCTCGGCGTCGAGTTCGCCCCGCCGCACCGCGCCGACCGCATCACCGAGCTGCTGGGACAGCGGACGCGCTGGTCCGCCGCCGACATGTCCGCCCTCCACACCGACACCCACCTCGCCTCCGCCGCCGCCCTGCTGGACCACCTCGCCGCGCTCGACGGCCTGGGCGCCCCGGCCGCCGCCCTGCGCGACCGGCTGCTGCGCTGGGACCGCCGCATGGACGCGGACAGCGCCGACGCCGCGGCCTACGCGGCGGTGCGCGGTGCGGTCGTACGGCGGCTGGCCGCGCACCCCGCGTTCGCCGCGCTGCGCACGCCGCCCGCGTACCCGGCGGTGTTCCGGCCCTGGCTCGCCCTGGTCCCGCGCATCGGCTTCGCCCTCGAACACCTCCTGCGGGCGGGGGAGCTGTACGGCGTCGACCGCCCGGCGGAGGTGCGCGCCGCGCTGGAGGAGGTGGCCGAACGGCCGCCCACCGGCACCTGGGGCGACACCCACCGCCTGGCACCCTGGCGGGCCCTGCCGCCCGGGACGCCGTACGACGAACCCGCTCTGTCCGGCGACCACGACTGCGTGCTGTGCACCTCGCCCGTGCCCGGCCTCACCGACCTCGCCGCGCGCGGCCCCGCCGCCCGTTACGTCTGGGACCTGGCCCGGCGCGAGGACAGCCGCTGGGTGGTGCCGCTGGGCGCCTCGGGCGTCCCCGGCTCCCCCCACCACCGCGACCAGCAGCCCCTGTGGGCCGCGGGAGACCTCGCCCCGGTCGTCACCGACTGGCACCGGCTGCGCAAGGAGCCCGACGGGCCTCGGCGTGGCACCGGTGAACGACCGGCCCGTGCAACCTGTGCGCACGTGGGTCGTGGCGCCGATGACCGCCCGGGACATGACACCGGTGCGCAGGCGGGTCGTGACACCGGCGACCGCCCGGGACATGACCCCGGTGCGCAGGCGGGACACGACACCGGTGCGCAGGCGGGTCGTGACACCGGCGACCGCCCAGGACATGACACCGGCGACCGTCCGGGAAGCAGCACCGACGAACGACCGACGAGGAGACCGATGTCCGACCCGTACGCCTACGCCACCCGAACGGCCGTCCACGAGCAGCTGGTCGGCGGTTTCGGCTCCGTACGCGTCCTGCCGCTCGACGTGACCGCCGACGCGCCCCTCCTGCACCGCTGGGTGAGCGGGGAACGCGCCGTCTTCTGGGGCATGAACGGCCTCACCGAGCAGCAGGTCACCGAGATCTACGCCCACATGGCCACCCTCGACACCCACCACGCCTACCTCGTCCTCAAGGACGGCGAACCGGTCGCGCTGTTCCAGACCTACGAACCCGAGGCCGACCGGGTCGGCGAGTGCTACCCCGTCGAGCCCGGCGACATCGGCGTCCACCTGCTGCTCGCCCCCGCCGAACCGGACGGGGCGCGGGCCGGCTGGACGGCCGGGCTGCTGGCCGCCCTCACCTCGTTCGTCCTGCTGGGCCTGGACCGCCGGCGAGTGGTGGTCGACCCGGACGTCGCCAACGACAAGGCGGTCGCCCGCTTCGTCAAGCAGGGCTTCACGGCCGGTCCCGAGGTCGTCCTGCCGGAGGTCGACCTGCCCGACGTGTATCTCCCGGCGAGGAAGGCCCAACTGGCGTTCCTCACCCGAGAGGTAGCCTTCGGCGCATGACGCCCGACGAGCTCGTCGCCCACTACGGACTGGAGCCGATCCCGCGCGAGGGCGGGCGGTTCCGGCAGACCTGGGCGGGTCCCGAGCGGCCGGACGGCCGGCCCGAGGGCACCGCCATCATCGCCCTGCTCACCGACGCCCCCGGCGACTTCTCCGCCCTGCACCGCCTGCCCGCCGACGAGATCTGGCACTTCTACCTCGGCGACCCGCTCCAGTTCCTCCTCCTCGCCCCGGACGGCACCTCGCGCACCCCCGTTCTGGGGACGGACGTCCCCGACGGCCAGCACCCGCAGCTCACCGTCCCCGCCGGCACCTGGATGGGGGCGCGGGTGGCGGCCGGCGGCGCCTGGACGCTCTTCGGCTGCACCATGGCGCCCGGCTTCACCCACGAGGGCTACGAGCACGGCGACGCGGCGGAACTGACGGCGCGCCACCCGGACCGGGCGGCGCTCATCGCGGAACTGTGCCGCCCATGAGCGGGCAGGGTCTGCTCCGGGGCCAGGTCGCCCTCGTCACCGGCGCGGGCGGCGGCATCGGCCGGGGCATCGCGGAGCGGTTCGCCGAGGAGGGCGCGGCCGTCGCGCTGCACTGCCGTACGGCGGTGGCGTCCGCGCGTGACACCGCCGACCGCATCCGCGCGGCGGGTGGTGAGGCCGTCGTCCTGCGCGCCGACCTCACCGACGAGGACGCCTGCCACGGCCTGGTGGCCGAGGCCGCCGAGTGGGGCGGCGGCCGGCTGACCGCGCTCGTCAACAACGCCGGGATCCAGCCGGTCCAGGAGCTCGCCGGGATGACGGCGGCCGAGTGGCGCACGGTCGTGGACACCAACCTCACCAGCGTCTTCGCCTGCACCCAGGCCGCTGCGCGGCTCATGAGGGACCAGGACGGCGGCGGATCCGTCACCCACATCGCCTCGGTCGAGGCCCACAGCCCGGCCCCGGCCCACGCCCACTACTGCGCGTCCAAGGCGGCGGTGGTGATGCACGCCCGCACGGCGGCCCTGGAGTACGGCCCGTGGGGCGTGCGCGTCAACACGGTCTCGCCCGGCCTGATCGACCGGGAGGGCCTGGCCGACGCCTGGCCGGAGGGCGTACGCCGCTGGCGGCAGGCGTCCGCCGTGGGGCGGCTCGGCCGCGCGCAGGACATCGGTGACGCCTGCGTGTTCCTGGCCTCACGGCTCGCGTCCTGGGTGACGGGCCACGACCTGGTGGTGGACGGAGGGGTGTCGGCCCGGCCGACCTGGTGAGCCCGGCGCTGAGCACGCCGGGCCCGCCGTCCGTACGTAACCCGTAGCCGGACGGCCGGGAGGCGGGTACGACGTGGAGCGACGGCGCGAGGAGACGGCGGGTGAGGGTGGCGGACGAGGCCACGCGAAGCGGCGGCGACTCCAGGCGCTGGTGCTGCTGGGCACCGCCCTGGTGCTGCTCCTGCTCGGCAGCGCGGCCCCGGCGAGCGCCCACTCCGCCCTGCGCGCCACCGACCCCGCCGACAAGAGCGTCGTCGAGTCGGCGCCCCGGCACATCACCCTGACCTTCACGGAGTCCGTCGGCCTGCTCGAGGACTCCTTCCGCGTCTACGGCCCCGACAACCGCCGGGTCCACCTGGGCGAGCCGCGGCACGCGGACGGCGCCTCCGACACCGCCCGCACCGAGCTTCCCGGCGGCCTCACCGACGGCACCTACACGGTGGCCTGGCGGGTGGTCTCCGCCGACAGCCACCCGGTATCCGGCGCCTTCACCTTCTCCATCGGCGCACCCTCGCCCACCCCGCCCGCGGCGCCCGCGGCCCCCGCCGAGCACCCGGTCACCGCGAGCCTCTACGACACCGGCCGCTATCTCGCCTACATCGCCGCCGCCCTGCTGATCGGCACGGCGGCGTTCGTGGGGCTGTGCCGTCCACCGGACACCGCCCCGCTGCGGCTGCCGCTGCTCACCGGCTGGTGGACCCTGATGGCGGCCACGGTCGTGCTGCTCGTCCTGCGCGCCCCCTACGAGACGGGTACGGCGCCGGGCACCGCCTTCGACACCTCCGCCGTCGCCCGCACCCTCACCGGCCGCCCGGGTCTCGCCCTGCTGGCCCGGCTGGCCCTGCTCCTGCTGACGGCGGCCATCCTGCTCCGGCTCACCCGGCACCGCGCACCGGACGACCGCACGCCCCCGGCCCACCTGGCCGTGGGCGCCGCCCTCTCCGTCGCCCTGGCCCTGACCTGGGCGGCGGCCGAACACGCCGCCGCCGGGATCCAGGTGCCGGTGGCGATGACGTCGTCCGTCCTGCACCTGCTGGCGACGGCCTGCTGGCTCGGCGGCCTGACGGCCCTGCTCCTCACCCTGTACCGCGCGCGGACCCCGCCACCGGCCGCCACGGTCACCCGCTTCTCCCGCCTGGCCTTCGCCTCGGTGACCGTCCTGGTCGTCACCGGCGTCTACCAGTCCTGGCGCGGCCTGGGCTCCTGGACCGCGCTCACGGACTCGCCGTACGGCCGGATCCTCACGGTGAAACTCCTCGCGACGGTCTTCCTGCTGTCGGCGGCCGGCCTGTCCCGCCGCTGGACGACTCTCCTGGTGACGAGGGCGAAGGCACCGGTGACGGTGGAGGCACGGGTACCGGAACCGGTGGGCGCGGCCGGCACCACGCCGGGGACCGGGCCCGGGCAGCCGGCGACGACCGGACCGGGGGAGCCCGGCACCGGGACGGACCCCGGCCCCTCCCACGAGCGCCGCGCCCTGCGCCGGTCCGTTCTGGCCGAAGTGGCCGTGGCCGTCGTCGTGCTGCTGATCACCACGGTGCTGACCGGCACCCTCCCCGCGCGCGCCGAGGCCGAGGCGGCCGAGGCACCCCGGCCGCAGGTGGCCGGGCTTCCCGGGGCGTCGGCGTTCACGGTCCCCTACGACGTCGGCACCCCTGACGGCCGGGGCACGGTGCAGATCACCATGGACCCGGGCCGGGTGGGCGAGAACGGCCTCCAGGCGGTGGTCTTCGGCGCCGACGGCGGGCTGGTCACCGTGCCGGAACTCCGCGTCTCCTTCACCCTCGCCGCCCAGGACATCGGCCCCATCGACGCGAAGGTGACCGACCGCGGCGGCTACTGGGCCACCCACGACCTCAACCTCCCCCTCGACGGCACCTGGACGATGAAACTGACGGTCAGGGTCTCCGCACTGGACCAGGTGAGCGAGACCCGGAAGGTGCGCATCACCCGCTGACACGCCGTCGCGGCGAGCCGCCCGGCGGGGACACGACCCCTCGTTCGTTAACGATCAGTGAACGCCTCTACAACCTTCGGTTACGTACGCCTGTCTGGCTAACGCAGGGATGTTCCAAGGTTTATGAAGAGGAGCCAGGACGTGACCGTGCGTTCCTTTGCCCGGAGGATGCGACCGCGAGTCGAGCGGAAGGCTGCCGAAAGGGTGTGGCAGCTGCGCACCCTGCGGCGGCGCCGCAGAGCGGCGGTCACGGACCCGGTGCTCCGCCCGGTGGCGGTGCGCGGCCAACAGCTCTACGGGCGGGTCGTGACCCGGTTCAGCGCCGCCGAGGCGGCCGCCGCCAACCTCGGGCTGGTCGTCGCCGCACTGGAGCAGGCGGGCATTCCCCACTTCCTGGTACCGGCCTCCCGGACACGCCACACGGTCGGCGTGAACGCCGTCGACCGGGAGCGTTTCCTCGCCGCCCTGGAGGAGCGGAACGCGGGGAAGCCGGTGTTCATCGGCAGACCGCTGCCCGGCGGACAGCTCAAGAACCCCGCGTTGTTCATGGACGGGTTACTGCCCTCCCCGCTGCGTACGGCGCCCGTACTGCGGATCGGGGAGAACCACCTCGGGCCCTCGGGCCAGCTGCTCGCCGGGCCGGAACTCGCCTGCGACGTCGAGTTCTGGGAGGACGGGGCGCAGCTCCTCGCCTCCGACGACGGGCCTAGGCGACTGGCCAACGTGCAGCCGCAGGCGTCCGAGGACGTCTTCGCCGAGTCCCTCGTCGCGCCCCGGAACAACGGCATCACCGACGTACTGCCGGCGTCCGAACAGAAGCCGGCCACCGTGCGGATCGGCGACCGGGAACTCCCGAGCTTCGTCCCGCTCACCCTGCCGACCGTGAACGACGTGACCTTCCCCGTCGACGTCGTCTACACCTGGGTGGACGGCGACGAGCCGGAGATGCGGGCCAAGCGGGCCCGGTACCAGGAGCGCGGCATCGCCGAGATCCTGGACAAGGAGACCAACGCCTCCCGCTACACCAGCCACGACGAGCTGAAGTACTCGCTGCGCTCGCTCGCGATGTACGCCGACTTCGTCCGGCACGTCTACATCGTGACCGACGGTCAGACGCCGCACTGGCTGGACGACCGGGCCCCGGGGATCACGGTCGTCGACCACCGCGACATCTTCCCGCCGGACGTCCTGCCGGTGTTCAACTCCCACGCGATCGAGACGCGGCTGCACCACATCCCCGGCCTGTCGGAGCACTACCTGTACCTGAACGACGACGTGTTCGTCGGCCGCCGCGTCACCGCGGAGCACTTCTTCCACGGCAGCGGCCTGATGAAGATCCCGGTCTCCCCGCTCAAGATCGGAGTCGGCAAGCCGCACGCCGAGGAGACGGCCACCAACTCCGCGAGCAAGAACGTCCGCCGACTGCTGTTCGAGAAGTTCGGGCGGATGACGACGAACAACTTCATGCACACCCCGCTGCCACAGCAGCGAGAGACGCTGCGGGTGCTCGAGGAGCTCTTCCCGCAGGACGTCGGCCGCACCACGGCGTCCCGCTTCCGCTCGCCGCAGGACATCGCCATGACGGCCCCGCTGCTCTACCAGTACGCGCTGACGACCGGCCGCGGCGTACCCGGGAAGTACAGCTTCCGGTATGTGAACATCAGCCGCCCGGACGCCGAGAGGCGCCTGGCCGAGCTGCGCCGCAACCGCCGCTTCGACTTCTTCTGCCTCAACGACGTCGATGTGCCGCCCGAGGAGCGGGAGCGGGTCGGCCTGCGGATGAGCGAGTTCCTGGAGGACTACTTCCCCTTCCCGAGCCCCTTCGAGAAGAAGTGACGGGGCCGGGGGCATGGGCATCCGTCACCGCATCGCGGCGCCCCGGAGCATACGGGTCGCCCGGGACGTTCTCATACACCTGCGGCTCCGGTCGGCGGCCCGGCTCTGGGCGCTGCGCGCGGCCCCGGCCCGGCGCCGCCTGCGCGCCACCGTCCCCGGCCTGCGCCGGGTCACTTTCGGACCGGTGCGCCTGTACGGCCGTACGGTCGCCGGCTACACCGCCGCGGACGCCGTCGAAGCCGATCTGGAGCGGGTGTGCACCCTGCTGGAAGGGCTCGGCGTCCCGTATTTCCTGGTCCCGGCCGACCACGGGCAGAGCGCGCCGCGGCAGGTCATCGGCGTCGAGGAGACGTACCGCGGCGCGGTCCTCTCCGGGGCCGCCCAGCGCTTCGCCGACACCGCGGGGTTCGTCGGCGCCGTCGGACCGGACGGCGCCGTGACCACCGCGGCGCTGTGGGCCGACGGGAGGCTGCCGCGGGCGCTGAGGCGGGCGCCGGTGCTCCGCACCGGCGTGGTGCGCCTGGGTCCGGGAGGGCAGGTGCTCACCGGCCCCGAGACGGGGTGCGACATCGAGTTCTGGCGCCACGGCCGGGACCTCGGCGCCGCCCGCGGCACGGATCCCTCCTGGTTCACCGTGCCCGGCAGCCGGTTGCCGGACGTCTTCGGCCCGGCACTCGTCGCCCCGCGCCGCAACCCCGTGTCGGAAGTGCTCCCGGTGACGGCGCAGCGGCCGGCCGTGGTGGCGGGCCGCCGCCGCAGCGTGCCGACGTTCGCCCCGTTCGCCGAGCCGGGCATCGACGAGGTGCGCTTCCCCGTCGACGCCGTGTACACCTGGGTCGACGGGGACGACCCGCCGCTGGCCGCGAAGCGCCGCGCCCATCAGGCACCCTCCGACGACGTCATCGCAGCGCGCGAGACCGGCGCCTCCCGCTACACCAGCCACGACGAGCTGAGGTACGCGCTGCGCTCGCTGGAGATGTACGCCGGGTTCGTCCGGCACGTCTACCTCGTGACCGACTCCCAGGTCCCCGCCTGGCTGGACCCGGACGCCGAGGGCCTGACCGTCGTCGACCACCGGGACATCCTCCCGGCCGACGCCCTGCCCGTCTTCAACTCGCACGCGATAGAGAGCCGGCTGCACCACATCCCCGGCCTGCCGGAGCACTACCTCTACTTCAACGACGACGTCTTCATCAACCGCCCGGTGCGCGCCGAGCACTTCTTCCACGGCAACGGCATCGCCCGCATCCCGCTGTCCCCGCTGAAACTCGGCGTCGGCGCCCCGCACCCACTCGAACCGGCCCCGAACTCGGCCGGCAAGAACGCCCGCGAGGTGATCCGGCGCTTCCACGGCCGGCACATCACCCACAAGTCGCTGCACACCCCGCATCCCCAGCTGCTGTCGGTCATGCGGGAGATGGAGAGCCTCGCGATCGAGGAACTCGAGCGGACCTCCCGCTCGCGCTTCCGCTCCACCGCCGACGTCCCTCCCGCGTCCACCCTCCACCACCACTGGGCGATCGCGACCGGCCGGGCCGTCCCGGCCGACTACCGCTTCCGCTACGTGCAACTGGGCACACCGGACATGCCGCGGCGCCTGGCCCGCCTCGCGGCCGGCGAGGACATCGACTTCTTCTGCCTCAACGACGTGGACACCGCCCCGGCGGCCCGCTCACAGGCCCGGGCCGCCATCCACGCCTTCCTGGAGCGGAAGTACCCGTTCCCGAGCCGCTTCGAAGGACCGGCCCGGACCACCTCCCGCCCGGCCGAGCCGATCACGGCGAGCCTCCCGCCCCGGCCGGCGCGGAACGAGACCCAGCTCCGCGACTGACACCGCCCGCACCGAAGAAACGCGAGCCGGAAGCGCAGGCAGGGGTCGGCCACCCGGTAGCGGCGTTCCTTCGACGGCCCCGGCGAGAGCGGCGGTTCGGCGGCGATGACCCTGCGGCTGCACCAGCGCTGGTGCAGCCCACCGGCCGTTTCGCGGCCGTATGGGTGTCGTCGCGCCGGCGCGGAGGGCGGGCAGTGCGGCGCGGGGCCGTGACCGGTCCCCCGTTCCGGTCACGGCCCCGCTGGTGTGGAGGGTGGTCATCGGCGTGCGGCGTCAGCAGCAGCCGCCTGCGACGGCCGGTTCCTTGGTCGTGGCATCGGCCGGACCGGTGCAGCAGGTGCTGCCCTGCTGCTTGGCGAGGGGGCCGGCGTCCGCCTTGACCACGTACACCTCCCAGGGTTCCTGGCCGGGGCCGTGCACCCAGACCTTGTCCTGGAGGGCGTAGCAGCAGGTGGTGTCGTCCTCCTCGGTGGTGGCCAGGCCGGCCTCGCTCAGGCGGGTGGTGGCGGCGTGGACGGCCTCGGTCGAATCGACTTCGACGCCGAGGTGATCCAGGCGGGTGTCCTCGCCCGCCCGGCCCTCGATCAGTACGAGCTTGAGCGGGGGCTCGGCAAGGGCGAAGTTGGCGTATCCGTCACGGAGTTTGGCGGGCTCGGTGCCGAACAGCTTGCTGTAGAAGGCGATGGACGCGTCGAGGTCCGCGACGCGGAGGGCCAGCTGAACGCGGGACATGGTGTACCTCCTGCACGATGGGTGGTTGGTGGGTCAGCGGCTGCCGGAGGCGGCCGAGGTTCCGATGCCGATCCGCAGGGTGGCCGGGGCGCCGCAGCATCCGCCGCCCTGGCCGTTTTGGGCCGCGTCGGGTTCGTCGTACAGTCCCGCGCCGCCGCACACTCCGGTCTCCGGCAGGGTCAGTTCGACGCGTTCGGCGGACTCGCGGTCGCCGGCGATTGCGGCGGCGATGGAGCGGACCTGCTCGTAGCCGGTCATCGCCAGGAACGTGGGGGCGCGGCCGTAGGACTTCATGCCGACCAGGTAGATGCCCTGCTCCGGGTGGGACAGCTCGTTCACGCCGTGCGGGTAAACGGTTCCGCAGGAGTGCGCGTTCGGGTCGATCAGCGGGGCCAGGGCGGTCGGCGCCTGCAGACGCACGTCCAGTCCGAGACGGACCTCGGAAAGGAAGGACAGGTCGGGGCGGAAGCCGGTCAGCACGATGACCTCGTCGACCGGGTCCAGGCGGCGGCCATCCTCGGCGACCAGGACCAGCCGGTCGCCGTCACGGTCCACGGCGGCTGTGCGGAAGCCGGTGACCGCCCTCGCGTGGCCGTCCTCGACGGCGGCCTTGGCGCGCAGACCCAGGGCGCCGCGTGCGGGCAGCTCGTCGGCCTCGCCTCCGCCGAAGGTGTGTGCGCCGATGCCGCGTCGCAGGATCCACGTTGCGTGCGTGCCGCGCTCCTCCTTGGCCAGGTCGGCGAGGTGGGCCAGTGCGGTGAAGGCGGAGGCGCCGGAGCCGATGACCGCGGTGCGCTTGCCCGCGTGGCGGGCACGGACGGCCGGGACCTTGAGGTCGGGGACGCGGTAGGAGATGCGGTCGGTGGCCGTCTTCTCGCCGAGGGCGGACAGACCGTCGGCGCCCATCGGGCTGGGGGTGGACCAGGTGCCGGAGGCATCGATCACGGCGCGGGCGGTGATCCGCTCCTCGCGCCCGTCCGTCCCCAGGATGTGGATGGTGAAGGGCTGCTCGTCGCGATCGGCGTCGACGATGCGGTCGCGGCCCGCGCGGGCGACGCCGGTCACCGTGACGCCGTAGCGAACCTTGTCGCCGAGGACGGCGGCGAGCGGCTGTAGGTACTGCTCGGCCCAGTCGCCGCCGGTCGGGTAGGCGGCGTCAGCGGGGCGCACCCAGCCGGTGGGGGCGAGGAGCTTCTCGGCGGCCGGGTCGGTGACCTCGGCCCACGGTGAGAACAACCGCACGTGTGCCCAGTCGCGTACGGCGGTGCCCGCGGACGGTCCGGCTTCGAGGACCAGGGGTGCGATGTCGCGCTCGACGAGGTGGGCGGCGGCGGCCAGGCCGATCGGACCGGCACCGATGACCACGACGGGCAGCTGGTCGCTGGTGGACGCGTTCACGAGACTCCCCTTTGCTTCGACATTCGTCGATGGCTTACGCAGCCAGCATGGCACTTGCTTCGATAAGCGTCAACATAGACATGCATCGAATCTGGGGGTTTCCTCGAGGGAGCTCGCTGCCGGGCATGCCTTTTCCTGCTGGAGGACGGCGGCCGGCCGGTGACGAGGGCGGTGGTCGCAGCCTCCGGCGCATGAGTGGCGGCGCAGCCTGTCGTCCAACTCCCTGCGCGGCGTCGGCCGGGACACCGCCCGCATGGCGCGGCACCTGGCGGCTCACCTGGCCCACGGCTGAGCCGTTCGCCCCTCGACCACTGGTTCGACGTATGTCAACATAGATGCATGTCGAACACGAAGGTGCTGCCGCTGATCGAGGCCGAGGGATCCGAGGCCGTCGCGCCATGCTGCCCGCCGCTCACCGAGCGCCCGTTCACCGCGGAGGAGGCCGAGGCGGCCGCGCGGATGTTCAAGGCGCTCGGCGACCCGGTGCGACTGCGGCTGTTCTCGGCGGTGGCCTCGCACGAGAGCGGCGAGGCGTGTGTCTGCGACATCTCCGACGTCGGGGTTTCCCAGCCGACCGTTTCCCACCACCTGAAGAAGCTCAAGGAGGCCGGGCTGCTGACCTCGCAGCGGCGCGGTACGTGGGTCTACTACCGGGTCGAGCCGTCCGTGCTGGCCGCGATGGGCAAGCTGCTGACCTTGCCGGCCGTGGCCTGACCCGAGCATGAGGAGGAGCGGGCCCGCGTGGAACACATCTCCATGTCGATCAACGTGCTCGTCTACCTGCTGGCAGGTCTTGCCACCGTCCTGGCCTGTGCCGGCGCAGTCCTGCACGGGCGGGTCCCATCGGCCTCTGAAGGGTCGCTCGGCACTCCGTAACCTCGCTCATCCTGGGTTGGGAGCCTGGGGAGCGGCTCGGATGCGCGCCCGGTACATGCACGTGACCGGGCCCCTGCTCGGCAAGGTCGCGCAGTAAGCCGGCGACGCTCTTTGGGAGCTCCCCAAAACGAACTGAGACGGACAACGTCGAAGGGCCCCACCGCGAACGGTGGGGCCCTTCGACATCGTGCCCGGTGAGGCACTGGCGGAGGATACGAGATTCGAACTCGTGAGGGGTTGCCCCCAACACGCTTTCCAAGCGTGCGCCCTAGGCCTCTAGGCGAATCCTCCGCTGGGAACATTACATGACCGAGAGGAGTGCTCGCGAACTCGTTCCGCGCCCTCGACATGGGGTAGCCTCTGCATAGCCCCTCACGCGGCGCTATCTGACTGAACTCCCCCAGGGCCGGAAGGCAGCAAGGGTAGGTCGGCTCTGGCGGGTGCGTGGGGGGCGCTTGCGTTCCCGGCCGGACGCCGCAGGTCCCGCGGCCCGGCCCGGCGCCCGTCCGGCGCGCGGGGCCGGTTGTCGGTGGGCGCCTATAACCTCGTATGCGTGTCGTCTCTCGCGCTGTACCGCCGTTATCGCCCGGAGTCGTTCGCCGAGGTCATCGGGCAGGAGCATGTCACCGACCCGTTGCAGCAGGCGTTGCGGAACAACCGGGTCAATCACGCGTACCTGTTCAGCGGGCCGCGCGGATGCGGCAAGACGACCAGCGCGCGCATCCTGGCGCGGTGCCTGAACTGCGAGAAGGGCCCGACGCCGACCCCGTGCGGGCAGTGCCAGTCCTGCCAGGACCTCGCGCGCAACGGACCCGGTTCGATCGACGTGATCGAGATCGACGCCGCTTCCCACGGTGGTGTGGACGACGCCCGTGACCTGCGCGAGAAGGCTTTCTTCGGGCCCGCCTCCAGCCGCTACAAGATCTACATCATCGACGAGGCCCACATGGTCTCCCCGCAGGGTTTCAACGCCCTGCTCAAGGTCGTCGAGGAGCCCCCGGAGCATCTGAAGTTCATCTTCGCGACCACCGAGCCCGAGAAGGTCATCGGGACGATCCGGTCGCGTACGCACCACTACCCGTTCCGGCTGGTGCCGCCCGGCACCCTGCGGGACTACCTGGGCCAGGTGTGCCAGAAGGAGAACATCCCCGTCGAGGACGGCGTGCTGCCGCTCGTGGTGCGGGCCGGCGCCGGGTCCGTGCGTGACTCGATGTCCGTCATGGACCAGCTGCTCGCCAGCGCCGGCGCCGACGGTGTGACGTACGCCATGGCCACCTCTCTGCTCGGGTACACGGACGGCTCGCTGCTCGACTCCGTCGTCGAGGCCTTCGCGACCGGTGACGGTGCCGCCGCCTTCGAGGTCGTCGACCGGGTGATCGAGGGCGGCAACGATCCGCGCAGGTTCGTCGCGGATCTGCTGGAGCGGCTGCGGGACCTGGTGATCCTCGCCGCCGTTCCGGACGCGGCCGAGAAGGGGCTCATCGACGCCCCGGCCGACGTCATCGAGCGGATGCAGGCCCAGGCCGGCACCTTCGGCGCCGCCGAGCTCAGCCGCGCCGCCGACCTCGTCAACCAGGGGCTCACCGAGATGCGCGGTGCCACAGCGCCCCGCCTCCAGCTGGAGCTGATCTGCGCGCGCGTGATGCTCCCCGCCGCCTACGGCGACGAGCGCTCGGTCATGGCACGCCTGGACCGGATCGAGCGCGGCGCGCACTTCTCCGCGGGCGCCGGCGGCGCCGGTATGCCCGCCATGGGATACGTACCCGGGCCGGAGGCTCATGGGGGAGCGCCGGCCGGGGCCGGGCACGGTCAGGGGCAGGGCCCCGTGCCGCCGGGAAGCGGCCCCGCCGCCGCCCGCGCCGCCGTCCGGGCTCCGGGCCCGGGACCCGCTCCGGCGCCGTCCGCTCCCTCGCCCGCCGCGGCTCCCGCGCCTGCTCCGGCCCCTGCCCCGGCTCCCGCTCCCGCGCAGGCTCAGCCTCCGGCGGCCGCCCCGGCCCCTGCCCCGGCCGACCCCCCGACCGGGCCCGGCGCCCCCGGTGCCTGGCCCACCGCCGCGTCCGCCGGCAGTGGTGGCCGACGGCCGGGCGGCTGGCCCACGGCCACCCCGGCGGGCGGCGGCGGGCAGCCCGCGGCCGCGACCGGTGCTCCCGCGCCGCCCACGCCCCAGACGGCCCCGGCTCCCGCACCGTCGGCACCCGCACCGTCGGCCCCCGCGCCCTCGGGCGGCGGCGGTGGTCTCGACCCCCGCATGCTCTGGCCGAACATCCTGGAGACGGTCAAGAACCGTCGTCGCTTCACCTGGATCCTGCTCAGCCAGAACGCCCAGGTGACCGGCTTCGACGGCACGACCCTCCAGATCGGCTTCGTGAACGCCGGGGCGCGGGACAACTTCCTCAGCAGCGGCAGCGAGGACGTACTGCGCCAGGCGCTGGCCGAGCAGTTCAACGTGCAGTGGAGGATCGAGGCGGTCGTCGACCCCTCCGGCGGCGGCGTGGCGGCACCCGCACCGGCCGGACCGCCCGGCGGCCGCAACGGCGGTGGTGGCGGAGGCTACGGCGGTGGCGGCGGGTACGGCGGCTCCGGCACCGGAGGCGGTCAGCGCCCGTCCGCGCCCCAGCCGCCCGCCCCTTCCGCCCCCGCGCAGCCGACGAGCGGCACGCCGGCGCCCTCCGCGCCGGCACCCGGCTCCGCTCCCGCCCCGGCACCCCGCCCGTCCGCCCCGGAGCCACCGCCCCCCGTCTCCCCGGAGGACGACATCCCCGAGGACGACGACCCCGACCTGGACGAATCGGCCCTCTCCGGGCAGGACCTCCTCGTCCGCGAGCTGGGTGCGACGGTCGTCGAGGAGTTCACGAACGACTGAGTGTGCTGTCCCGGGACGCCCGTGGACGCCCTTCGCCGCCGGAAACGGCGGTCCCTGGAGGAACCCACAAAACACCTCCCGCCACCCCTTCGGAAGCCCGCACAAAGCGAAGGCGCCGCTTCCCGTTAGGCTGACCCCCGTGAAGGTCCTCGTCATCGGCAGCGGCGCCCGCGAACACGCCCTGTGCCACTCCCTGTCCCTCGACCCCGATGTCACCGCGCTGCACTGCGCGCCCGGCAACGCCGGCATCGCCGAGGTCGCCGAGCTGCACCAGGTCGACGCCCTCGACGGCGCGGCCGTGTCCGCGCTGGCCGCGCGGCTCGGCGTGGACCTCGTGGTGGTCGGCCCGGAGGCGCCCCTCGTCGCCGGTGTCGCCGACGCCGTACGCGACGCGGGCATCGCGGTCTTCGGCCCCTCCAAGGAGGCAGCGCAGCTCGAGGGCTCCAAGGCCTTCGCGAAGGACGTCATGGCGGGGGCCGGGGTGCCCACCGCCCGCAGTTACGTCTGCACGACGTCCGAGGAGGCCGACGCGGCCCTCAAGGCGTTCGGCCCTCCGTACGTCGTCAAGGACGACGGGCTCGCCGCCGGCAAGGGCGTCGTCGTCACCGACGACATCGAGGCGGCCCGCGCGCACGCCGGTGCCTGTGAGCGGGTGGTCATCGAGGAGTTCCTCGACGGCCCCGAGGTCTCCCTCTTCGCCATCACCGACGGCGAGACGGTCGTCCCCCTCCAGCCCGCCCAGGACTTCAAGCGCGCGCTGGACGGCGACGAGGGCCCGAACACCGGCGGCATGGGCGCGTACTCCCCGCTTCCGTGGGCCGATCCGAAGCTGGTCGACGAGGTCATGGAGACCGTCCTCCAGCCGACCGTGGACGAGATGCGGCGCCGCGGCACCCCGTTCTCCGGACTGCTCTACGCCGGACTCGCGATCACCTCGCGCGGTGTCCGCGTGATCGAGTTCAACGCCCGGTTCGGCGACCCCGAGACCCAGGTGGTCCTGGCCCGGCTGAGGACCCCGCTGGCCGGCGTGCTGATGGCCGCCGCCACCGGCAACCTCGCCCACCTGGAGCCGATGCGCTGGAGCGACGAGGCCGCGGTCACCGTGGTCGTCGCCTCGCACAACTACCCCGGCACCCCGCGCACCGGCGACCCGATCACCGGCCTGGACGAGGTCGCCGCGCACGACGCCCCGCACGCGTACGTGCTGCACGCCGGGACGAAGCGCGACGGCGAGGCGGTCGTCAGCGCGGGCGGGCGGGTGCTGTCCGTCACGGCGACCGGCAAGGACCTCACCGAGGCCCGCGACCGCGCCTACCGCGCGGTCTCCCGCATCGGCCTCGACGGCTCCCAGCACCGCACCGACATCGCGGCGAAGGCGGCCGAGGACGCCTGACCGGACGGGCCGGTCCGCTTCCCGGCGCCAGTGAACCCCGCAGGCCCCGGATCCGTCTCAGGATCCGGGGCCTGACCCTTGCCGTCCGTCATCCACCTCTCCCCAAAGCCATTCCATCGAGTGAGCGATGCCCCATCCGGCTGACGAGACCCGGAGCCCCAACTAGGGTGCCGCGCAAGCGTTCCGGCACTTGGCCCATCGGCATTGCGATGTCAGTGGCGGGTGCCACAGTGGGGGAGTGGACAACGCCAGGACAGCGTCAGGACCGCCGGGAGGGGGTGAGGTCGGGCCATGAGCGGAAGCGGACTGGGAGCGGAGGCGGGCGCGCAGGCCGCGCGATCACGTGCGCTGGCCGTGCTGCGCATCCGCAGCCGGGCGCTGGCCGTCGCGCTGCTGCCGGCCGCCGTCGCCGTGGTCCTGCTCGTGGGCGGCTCCACCGGCCATCTGCCGGGCACCGGCTGGGACCTGGTCCGCCGGATCCTCACACCGCTCGCGGTGCTCGTTCTGCTCCTCGGCGCCGCGGTCGCCCTGGTCGTCGTCCGGGCCCGGCCCGCCATGAGCCCGACGGTCCCGATCGCCGAGGAGGCGGCCCCGGACCTGTACCGGATGGTGCGCGACCTCGCCGACCGCCTGGGCGTTCCCGCCCCGTCCGCCATAGCGCTCACGCCCGACTGCGACAGCTGGCTGGAGGACCGTACCCACCCGGCCCACGGCCCCCCGCCGGCCGAGGAGCACGACGACATAGCGGGCGCGGGCCGGCCTTCGCGCGTCAGGACCGGCGCCGCGCCGGTGCTGGTGATCGGCTCCCCGTTCCTGTGGTGGATGCGGGTGGGCGAGCTGCGCGCGGTGCTCGCCCCGGTCGTCGCCGGTACGGGACCGTCGGCCCACCCGGACATAGCCGCCGCCCGGCGTTTCGTGAGGGGTCTGGACGCCGCGGTGGCCGTGACCGCGGAGTCCCGCCGCGGGCCGGTGTTCCGTGGGGTGCTCGCGGGCGTCGGCTGGGCCGCCCGTCTGCTGCTGCGCGGGTGCCGGGGCCACGCCGCCGAGATGGAGCGAGGGGTCGCCGCCGCGGCGGCCGAGCGTGCCCAGGTCGTGGACTACGGGCTGCGGATCGTCGCCCAGGAGCAGGTGGGCCTGGCGTACGCGGGCTGGGACCGGCTGCTCACCCGGGTCGCGCTGCCCGCCTGGCGGATGGGCCGCTGGCCCTCGCGGCTCAACGCCGGAGTGGTGGCCGCGCTCACCGAGCTGTCCCGCCGGGACCGGCTGGCGGAGGGCTTCGCCTCCCGCCTCGGCGAGCGCCCCGCCTGTGACCTGCTCGAAGAACCCGGCGCGGTGGACGAGGCGACCTCCCTGCTCGCCGCCCGCCTCTTCCACGGCGGTCCCGCCAAGACCGGCCCGGCCTGGTCACCGGTCCACTGGGACGACTATCCGGAGGCGGTCGTCGACCGCAAGTGGCGCACCGACGCCGCCCGCCTCCACCGCGTCCTGGACGCCCTCCACGTACCGCCCACCCCCGGTGAGCCCCCGGCCCCCGACGCCCCCACCCTCACCCGGGTCCTCGCCCACCTGACGACCCCACCGGCACCCGCGGAACCGCTCCCGTCCATGGCGCCCGTCCCCTCCACGGAGCCCACCGCGCCCACGGCACCCGCCCGGCCCACGGGCCTTGACGCACCCACCGCGCCGGCCACGGACCCCACCCAGGACGACGAGGACCTGACCGGCACCACCGCCCGCAGTGCCGCTCTGGCCGCCCGGCTGAGTGCCGAGCTGGCTCGCGAGGGGGCGGCAGCCCCGGCCGCGACCTCCGCCGCCACCGGCCCGGAGGACGCCGCGCTCCCCGGCGCCCCCGACCCGGCCCCCCTCGGGGACGACCGCGCGCTCCCCCTCTTCCCGCTCCAGCCCCCGCGCACCGCCCGTGAGCTGCTCGCCGACCACATCACGGCGATGGTCTGCTGTGCGGCGATGGACACCGTGGGCGCCGCCCCCGGGCTCGACTGGCTCGACGGCCCGACCCTCGTCCTGGGCGGTGTGCGCGCCGCGGACCTGTCCCCCCAGGTCCTCGACCTGATCGAGGACGGCGACCCCTCGGCCCTCCATCTGTGGCTGACCCGGCAGGGCATACGCCCCGAAAAGCCGGTACGGCTCGTCTGAGCTGACGCCCACGCACCCCTTCCTCCCTGCCTCGACTCCCCCTGCCCGGAGCTCAACCTTCCGTTTTCGGTCAATTCAAAACGAACGGTGACGGACTGGGTGTCAAATGTGATGTGCTTGGACCGTTCGCGCTCACTGGCAAGAGCTCGCGACATACGACAAGCACATAACTGGCGGCAGGCATCACCCGCCAGGCGACTGCCGAACAGCACCACGCACCGCACCGCGACGGGGGCGAGAGGGAGGGGAGCGATCATGGGTTCGGAGCAGATCCGCCGCTGGGAGTCGGGAGCACTGGCGCACGCCGTGAACGATCCCTTCGGGCAGGGCCCTCTCCCGTGGCTGCGCGGCAGCGAGACCTACTTCGGCGACACCGGGCAGGTCGTCCCCTGGTACGTGGACGCGGACCCGGACCCGTACCCGGAACGAGCCGCCGCCCGCCTCCCGAGGCAGCGCGGCCCCGGGCGGCCCGCCCCCCGCTCCTTGGGCGGACCCCGCGCGGCGGACGACGTGCACCGCCAGATCAAGGGCTTCGCCTCCACCGGCGCCGTCGCCCCCGGTGAGGCCATCGACTTCCACGTCACCGTCGACCCGCCCCAGGAATTCGACGTCGATGTCTACCGCATCGGCCACTACAGCGGCCACGGCGCCACGAAGATCACCTCAAGCCCCCGCCTCTCCGGCATCGTGCAGCCCGCGCCGCTCACCGCCGACCGCACCGTCTCCTGCCACCACTGGTGGCTGTCCTGGCGGTTACCGATCCCGTCGTACTGGAGCGTCGGCGCGTATGTGGCCGTCCTCACCACGGCCGACGGCTACCGCTCGCACATCCCGTTCACCGTCCGGGACGACCGCCCGGCGGACCTCCTCCTCGTCCTGCCCGACGTCACCTGGCAGGCGTACAACCTCTACCCCGAGGACGGCCGCACCGGCGCGAGCCTCTACCACGCCTGGGACGAGAAGGGCCGGCTGCTCGGCGAGGCCGACGCCGCCACCACCGTCTCCTTCGACCGCCCGTACGCGGGCGCCGGCCTCCCGCTGCACGTCGGTCACGCCTACGACGTCATCCGCTGGGCCGAGCGCTACGGCTACGACCTCGCCTACGCCGACGCGCGCGACCTGCACGCCGGCCGGGTCGACCCCACCCGCTACCGGGGCCTGATCTTCCCCGGCCACGACGAGTACTGGTCGCGGCCCATGCGCACCGCCGTGGAACGCGCCCGCGAGCACGGCACGTCCCTGGTCTTCCTCTCCGCCAACACCCTGTACTGGCAGGTCGAACTGGCCCCGTCCCCGTCCGGCCCCGACCGCCTGCTGACCTGCCGCAAACGCCGCGGCCCGGGCAAAGCGGTGCTGTGGCGGGAGATCGACCGCGCGGAGCAGCACCTGCTGGGCATCCAGTACGCCGGTCCCGTGCCGGAACCGCATCCGCTGATCGTCCGCAACGCCGGCCACTGGATGTGGGAGGCGACCGGCGCCCACGAGGGCGACGGCATAGAGGCAATGGTCGCGGGCGAGGCCGACCGCTACTACCCGCGCACCCCGCTGCCCGAGCACGAGGAACGCGTCCTGCTCGCCCACTCGCCGTACACCGACCGGGACGGCGCCCGGCGCCACCAGGAGACCTCCCTGTACCGGGCGCCCTCCGGGGCGTGGGTCTTCGCCTCCGGCACCTTCGCCTGGTCCCCGGCGCTGGACCGCCCGGGCCATGTCGACCCGAGGATCCAGCGCGCCACGGCCAACCTCCTGGACCGCATCTGCAAACGCGACTGACCGCAGGGCCGCCCACCCCTACCGACACCCCTGGCCGAGACCGTTCGCCCCATAAGGGAGAATCGAGCCATTGGACATCACCACGGGGAGGAACCGTGTCCGGATTCGTCGAAAAGCCCGAGCCCATCCAGGTTCCGGGTCTGGTGCATCTGCACACCGGAAAGGTGCGCGAGCTGTACCGGAACGAGGCGGGCGACCTCGTGATGGTCGCCAGTGACCGCATCTCCGCCTACGACTGGGTGCTGCCGACCGAGATCCCCGACAAGGGCCGGGTCCTCACCCAGCTCTCCCTGTGGTGGTTCGACCAGCTGGCCGACCTGCTCCCCAACCACGTCCTGAGCACCGAACTCCCGGCCGGCGCCCCCGCCGACTGGGCGGGCCGCACGCTGGTCTGCAAGTCCCTGAACATGGTCCCCGTCGAGTGCGTGGCCCGCGGCTACCTCACCGGCTCCGGGCTGACCGAGTACAACGAGTCCCGTACGGTCTGCGGCCTCGCCCTCCCCGAGGGCCTGGTGGACGGCTCGGAACTGCCCGCCCCGATCTTCACCCCGGCCACCAAGGCCGCCGTCGGCGAGCACGACGAGAACGTCTCCTACGAGGAGGTCGCCCGCCAGGTCGGCGCGGAGACGGCGGCCCAGCTGCGCCAGGCCACCCTCGCCGCCTACTCCCGGGCCCGCGACATCGCCCGCGACCGGGGCATCCTCCTCGCCGACACCAAGTTCGAGTTCGGCTTCGACGGTGAGGGCCTGGTCATCGCGGACGAGGTGCTCACCCCGGACTCGTCCCGCTTCTGGCCGGCCGAACAGTGGGAGCCGGGCCGGGCGCAGGCGTCGTACGACAAGCAGTTCGTGAGGGACTGGCTGACCTCGGCCGAGTCGGGCTGGGACCGGAAGAGCGAGCAGCCCCCGCCGCCGCTGCCGCAGCAGGTCGTGGACGCGACCCGGGCCAAGTACGTGGAGGCGTACGAGCGCCTGACCGGCACCGCCTGGAACTGAACGCACGACCGCTGGGCCCGGTGAGCCGGCCGGGCCCACGACAGCCGCCGGGCACGACAAAGGCCCCGGTCGATGACCGGGGCCTTGATCCTGAGCGGACGACGAGGCTCGAACTCGCGACCTCAACCTTGGCAAGGTTGCGCTCTACCAACTGAGCTACGTCCGCGTTGCGCCGTGGCGCGAGGCCAACTATACCCAACCTCGTTCGCGTGCGAGGCGCACCGCCGCGTGCCGGTTTTCCGCCCCGAGCTTGGAGACGGCCGAGGAGAGGTAGTTCCGCACGGTCCCCTGGGACAGCGCGGCCCGCTCCGCGATCTCGGCCACGGGCGCCCCGTCGACCGCGAGCTCCAGCACCTCCGCCTCGCGCGCGGTCAGCGGGGAGTCGCCGGAGGCGATCGCGTCGGCGGCCAACTCGGGGTCGACGTAACGGTTTCCCTCGTGCACGGTGCGGATGATCTCCGCGAGGCGCTGGGCGCTGACGGTCTTGGGGACGAACCCGCGCACACCCGCCGCGAGCGCCCGCTTCAGATGCCCGGGCCGCCCGTGACTGGTCACGATGAGCACCCGGCAGCCGGGCAGTTCCGCCCGCAAGGATGTGGCGACCTTCACACCGTCCGCGCCGGGCATCTGCAGATCGAGTACGGCGACATCGGGGGCGTGCGCCCGTGCCATCGCCAGCGCCTCGGGACCGGAGGCCGCCTCGGCGACGACGGTCAGATCGTCCTCGAGCGACAGCAGCGCGGCGAGCGCGCCCCGGATCAGGTGCTCGTCGTCGGCCAGCAGCAGCCGCACGGGCGGGGGTGTCGTCATGGTGTGGCCTCACTCACGGGACGCGGGGGGTGCAGGGCGGTGAACGCCGCCGGGGGAGCCTCCCCGGGATGCGCGGGCAACGGGACCTCGACGGTCAGCAGGAACGACCCGTCGCCGACGGGACCGGCCCGCAGCGTGCCCCCGATCTCGGCCAGCCGCTCGCGCAGCCCGACGAGTCCGGACCCCCGTCCCGGACCGTCGGTCCGCGGCACCCCGTCGTTCTCCACCGTCAGCACCACACGCCCCTCCCGCACTCCCAGCGTCATCGTGCACCGCCGTGCGTCCCCGTGCCGCAGCACGTTCGTGGCGGCCTCCCGCACCACCCAGCCGAGCGCGGACTGCACCGGCGCGGGAAACCCGGTCACCGGGCCGGTGACGGTGCAGTCGATGCCGGCGGCGGTCAGCACGCCCTGCGCGCCCGCGAGTTCACCGGACAGGTCGGCCTCCCGGTAGCCGCGCACCACCTCGCGCACCTCGCGCTGCGCCTCGTGGGCGAGGCGCTGCACCTCGATCATCTCGGTCACGGCCTCCGGCCGTTCCCGCTGGGCGAGCTGGACGGCCAGCTCGCTCTTCAGCGCGATGACGGCGAGGTTGCGCCCCATCACGTCGTGCAGATCCCGTCCGAACCTGAGCCGTTCCTCCGCGACGGCGAGCCGCGCACGGGTCTCGCGGGCCTCGTCCAGTTCGTAGACGGCGTTGAGCAGCCAGACGGAGAACAGGGAGGTGAAGGCGAAGAACCCGCCGCAGGTCAGCACGACCAGCGCGATGACCGGGGCGACGAGAACGGGCAGGCCGAGGAGGAGGGACAGGGCTCCCGAGCCCAGCGCGAATCCCGCGACGGTGGTGAACACCCGCCGCCGGCCGCGGACGCCGAGGGCGACCACGCCGGCGCCGAAGGCCGTCACGATCGTGAAGAGCGCACCGGCCGCCCCGTCGGCCTCCTCGCCGGCCGGCCCGTGCTCGGCGATGGCGAGCGAGATGACGGCCACCACCGCGGTGGCGGCGCCGAACACCCACAGCGTCCGGACCGGCTGTTCGCGTTGCCCGCGCAGCCAGTCCACGGCGTGCGAGGCGGTCACGGCGCAGAACACGCTGTGCGCTGCCGCCATGAGCAGCAGCGGAACCGCCAGCCGCAGCCCCACCTCCCCGATCACCGGCCCGGAGGCCGCCACGAGCTCGATCAGCGCGATCAGGTGGAACGACCACCGCGTGTACGTCTCGACCTTGGCCGGGGTGCTCTTGCGCCCCCACCAGCCGCCCGGCCTGCTCCTGCTCCTGCGCCCCCACCAGCCGCCCGGCCTGCTCATCGTCCCGCGTCCCCCTGCCCTCACGTAGGTCAGCGCCTCGGCTCCCAGCGGAACCACCGCTGTACAGCAAACACCGAGAGCAGGGTCCAGGCCACCGCCGTGGCCACGGCGCCCAGCGCCTCGGACGCCCCCAGGTCGCCGGTCCAGCCGCCGCGCACCAGGGTGACCACCGGGGTCAGCGGCAGCACCTCGCACACGGAGGCCAGCCGGTCGGGGAGCAGCTCCAGGGGGACGAACATGCCGGAGCCGATCATCGAGACGATCATCAGCGGCATCGGTGTGACCTGCGCGCTCTCGCCGGTGCGGGTGAAGCTCGCGGTGACCGCCGCGAGCGCGGCGCACATCACGAGTCCCAACAGCAGGCCGAGGACGGCCCAATGCGGCGCGGACGGCGCGGACAGGTCGAGGAGCACGGAGCAGCCCGCCGCCAGCAGCAGGCACTGCGCGAGCCCGATGAGGGCGGCCGGCAGCGCCGACCCGCCGAGGATCTCGCCGTCCCGCAGCTCGCCCGTGCGCAGCCGCTTGAGGACGAGCTCCTCGCGGCGGACGACGAAGACGCCGACGAGGGCGGAGTACACGGCGAAGAGCAGGGAGAAGCCGACGGCGGCCGGCAGGACGACGGTGCCGGGGGTCAGTCCGGCCTCGGCGAGGTCCATCTCCTCGGCCGCCGACCGCACGCTGAGCGGCAGCACCAGCGGCACGAACAGGGCGGCGACGAGGGTGCCCTTGCTCCGCCCCAGCAGCGTCAGCTCGGCGCGGGCGAGCGCGGTCATCCGGCTCGTCGGGGTGGTCACGGTCGTGCTCATGCCGCGTACTCCTTCGTCGCGGGGGTCCTGGTCGATGCTCCCTTGGCGATGCCGAGGAACGCCTCCTCCAGGGACGCCGACCGCACGTCCAGGCGGCGCAGCTCGACCCCGGCGCGTTCGGCCCAGACCAGCAGTCCGGTGGCGGCCCGCTGCAGGTCGCGGGTGCGCAGCCGGACCGTCCGTCCGTCCACCTCGTGCTCGCTCACGCCGAGTTCGGCGAGCGGCGGCAGGTCGCCCACGAAGTAGCCCCGGGGCAGCTCGAAGGTGATGCGGGACGGTTCGGAGGCGGTCACCTCGGCCGGGGTGCCGGTGGTCGCGATACGGCCCTCGTGCATGATCGCGAGCCGGTCGGCGAGGTTCTCGGCCTCTTCCAGGTAGTGCGTGGTGAGGAGCACGGTCGTACCGCCGTCGCGCAGGGCGCTCACCAACTCCCAGGTGTCGCGGCGGCCTTCGGCGTCGAGTCCGGTGGTGGGTTCGTCGAGGAAGAGGACCTCGGGGTCGCCGAGCAGGGCGAGCGCCAGGTCCAGGCGGCGCCGCTGGCCCCCGGACAGCTGCTTCACCCGGACGCCGGCCTTCGTCTCCAGCCCGACCAGCGCCAGTACCTCCCGCTCCGGGCGGGCCCCGCTGACGCACCCCGCCCACATCCGCGCGGTCTCGGCAACGGTCAGTTCGGAGGGGAATCCCCCTTCCTGCAGCATCACTCCGGTGCGGGGCCGTACGGCGGCCCGGTCGGTGTACGGGTCGTGCCCGAGGACCCGGATCCGTCCGCCGGCCGGGGCGGCGAGCCCTTCCAGCAGTTCGACGGTGGAGGTCTTGCCGGCGCCGTTGGTGCCCAGCAGGGCGAAGATCTCCCCGCGCCGCACGGAGAAGTCGATCCCGCGCACCGCTTCGAACCCGCCCCCGTAGACACGTCGCAGGTCGGTGACCTCAATCACGTGTTCGTGTTCGTTCGCTTCCATGCTTGAAGCATTCCGGTGGCCGGGGGGCTCGGGCAGTGCGTGCTGTCATCACCGCACATGACAAATGTCAGACGGGCACGGGTGAAGGGCACGACAAAGGCCCCGGTCGATGACCGGGGCCTTGACCCTGAGCGGACGACGAGGCTCGAACTCGCGACCTCAACCTTGGCAAGGTTGCGCTCTACCAACTGAGCTACGTCCGCATTGCCTCCGACCGGCTCTCACCGATCGGCGCGGGCACCAGCCTACCTGATCCACCACAGTGGTCGGTACGGCGATGCAGAGCGGGTGACAGGAATTGCACACTGCGCCTTCCCCCTGGAAGGGGGATGTTCTACTACTGAACTACACCCGCATGTACTCCGTGAGCCGGGCCTTTCGGCCTTGCCCCTCGGCGTGCTCCAGACTCTAGCTGATCAGCGGGGGTGCTGCGCAAGTCGGTTGCCGCGAGGGGTGGGTGACCGGCCGTCGGACGGGCCACCCGCCCCGCCCGGTTCCGGTCACCCGACCGGCGCGGTTCCGGTCACCCGACCGGCTCACTGCGCCGCGGTGAACGCCTCGTAGACCTTCTTGGGGATGCGTCCCCGCGCGGGGACGTCCATCCGGTTCGCCTGCGCCCAGGCGCGCACGGCCGCCGGGTCGGGGGCGACCTCCGTCTGCCGGTACGCCTTGCCGGAGCGCGACCGCTTGCGGCCGGCGTCCACGTAGGGCGCGAGCGCCTTCCGCAGTTTCCTGGCGTTGGCTTCATTGAGGTCGATCTCGTACGACTTGCCGTCGAGTCCGAAGGCGATCGTTTCCGCCGCTTCCGAGCCGTCGATGTCGTCAAAGAGAGTGACCACGACCTTCTGCGCCACGAATATCGGTCCCTTCGTGCGACACCTCTCGTCCGTACGTCCGTGATGACGTGCCGGTACGTCGCCGAGATGTCGGCTGTTCGCCTGTAATCGGGCAAAGTATCTGCTAATGACAATTCATTTGTACAGTGCCCGGCAATGCAATGTGAAGCCCGACTAAATCTGTCCGCGTGTCTGTGGCGCAATAGAGATGAGCGAGTGAACGTGGATCTTTCCCGGATCTTTTCCCTGGCGTCTCCCTGCGATGCCGAATCGTGATGGGGGTCACGTAGATTCCTACAACTCTACCCGCGTAGAAATTTTGTGCGGGTAGTCTGAAGGAACCTGCTCAGCACCACACACCGGGAGTGCCAGTGGCACGCGTCGTAGTCGACGTCATGCTCAAGCCGGAGATCCTCGACCCCCAGGGCCAGGCGGTGCAGCGCGCACTGCCGCGACTGGGTTTCGAGGGGATCTCGGACGTCCGCCAGGGAAAGCGATTCGAACTGGAAGTTGACGGGCCGGTCGACGAGGCCGCGCTCGCCCGTATCCATGATCTTGCGGAATCCTTCCTCGCCAACACCGTGATCGAGGACTTCACCGTCAGGGTCGAGGAAGTCGCGGAGGCCGCGAAGTGACCGCTCGTATTGGCGTAGTCACTTTCCCGGGCAGCCTGGACGACCGGGACACGCAGCGCGCGATCCGCGTCGCCGGCGCCGAACCCGTCGCCCTCTGGCACAAGGACAAGGACCTCAAGCAGGTCGACGCCGTGGTGCTCTGCGGTGGTTTCTCGTACGGCGACTATCTGCGCGCCGGTGCCATCGCGCGCTTCTCGCCGGTGATGGACTCCGTCATCGACCAGGCCAAGGCCGGCCTGCCGGTGCTCGGCATCTGCAACGGCTTCCAGATCCTCACCGAGGCGCACCTGCTCCCCGGCGGCATGCTGGGCAACGATCATCTGCACTTCATCTGCCGCGACCAGAAGCTGCGGGTGGAGAACGCGGACACCGCCTGGACCACCGACTACACGGCCGGCCAGGAGATCCACATCCCGCTGAAGAACATGGACGGCCGCTACGTCGCCGACCGGCGCACGCTGGACGAGCTGGAGGCCGAGGGCCGGGTCGCCTTCCGCTACATGGACTTCAACCCCAACGGCTCGCTCAACGACATCGCCGGCATCACCAACGCGGCGGGCAACGTCGTCGGTCTGATGCCGCACCCCGAGCACGCCGTCGAGCCGCTGATCGGCACGGGCCGTACCGACGGCCTGCCGTTCTTCACGTCGATCCTCAAGAAGCTGGTCAACGCATGAGCCGGACGCCTCTGGACACGGTCGAGCACGCGGCCGCGACCCCCGACGTCGAGCTGCCCTGGGCCGAGCTGGGCCTGAAGAAGGACGAGTACGAGCGGGTGGTGGAGATCCTCGGCCGCCGCCCGACCGGCGCCGAGCTCGCCATGTACTCGGTGATGTGGTCCGAGCACTGCTCGTACAAGTCCTCCAAGGTCCACCTCCGCCAGTTCGGCGAGAAGGCCCCCGAGTCCGACGCCCTGCTCGTCGGCATCGGCGAGAACGCCGGTGTCGTCGACGTCGGCCAGGGCTACGCGGTCACCTTCAAGGTCGAGTCGCACAACCACCCGTCGTACGTCGAGCCCTACCAGGGCGCGGCCACGGGCGTGGGCGGCATCGTCCGCGACATCATCGCGATGGGCGCCCGCCCGGTCGCCGTCGTGGACCCCCTGCGCTTCGGCGCCGCGGACCACCCCGACACCAAGCGCGTCCTGCCGGGTGTCGTCGCCGGCATCGGCGGCTACGGCAACTGCCTGGGCCTGCCCAACATCGGCGGCGAGGTCGTCTTCGACGCCTGCTACCAGGGCAACCCCCTGGTCAACGCCGGTGCCATCGGCGTGATGCGGCACGAGGACATCCACCTCGCCAAGGCGTCCGGCCCGGGCAACAAGGTCATCCTGTACGGCGCCCGGACCGGCGGCGACGGCATCGGCGGCGCCTCGATCCTGGCCTCCGAGACCTTCGACGACGCCAAGCCGTCCAAGCGCCCCGCCGTCCAGGTCGGCGACCCCTTCCAGGAGAAGCTCCTCATCGAGTGCACCCTGGAGGCGTTCAAGGAGAAGCTGGTCGTCGGCATCCAGGACCTGGGAGCCGCGGGCCTGTCCTGCGCGACCAGCGAGCTGGCCTCCAACGGCTCCGGCGGCATGCGCGTCACCCTGGACGACGTCCCGCTGCGCGACTCCACGCTCTCGCCCGAGGAAATCCTCATGAGCGAGTCCCAGGAACGCATGTGCGCGGTCGTCGAGCCCGACAAGGTCGACCGCTTCCTCGAGATCTGCGACAAGTGGGACGTCATCGCCACCGTCATCGGCGAGGTGACCGACGGCGACCGCCTGGAGATCTACTGGCACGGCGGCAAGATCGTCGACGTCGACCCGCGCACGGTCGCCCACGAGGGCCCGACGTACGAGCGCCCGTACGCCCGCCCGTCCTGGCAGGACGAACTCCAGGCGGACGACGCGAACAAGCTGCCCCGCCCGCAGACGTCCCAGGACCTGAAGGACCAGGTCCTGAAGCTGGTGGGCTCGCCCAACCAGGCGTCCAAGCAGTGGATCACCCAGCAGTACGACCACTTCGTGCAGGGCAACACCGTCCTCGCCCAGCCCGAGGACTCCGGCATGATCCGCATCGACGAGGCGTCCGGCCTCGGCGTCGCGATCGCCACCGACGGCAACGGCCGCTACGCCAAGCTCGACCCGTACACGGGCGCGCAGCTGGCCCTCGCGGAGGCGTACCGGAACGTGGCGACGACCGGCGCCAAACCCCTCGCGGTCTCCGACTGCCTGAACTTCGGCTCGCCGGAGGACCCGGCGGTGATGTGGCAGTTCGCGGAGGCCGTACGCGGTCTGGCGGACGGCTGCCGGCAGCTCGGCACCCCGGTGACCGGCGGCAACGTCTCCCTCTACAACCAGACCGGCGAGGCGGCCATCCACCCCACCCCGGTGGTGGCCGTGCTCGGCGTCATCGACGATGTGGCCCGCCGCACCCCGGTCGCCTTCCAGGAGGAGGGCCAGCTGCTGTACCTCCTCGGCGACACCCGTGAGGAGTTCGGCGGCTCGGCCTGGTCCCAGGTCGTCCACGACCACCTGGGCGGCCTGCCCCCGAAGGTCGACCTGGAGCGGGAACGCCTGCTGGCCGAGATCCTGATCTCCGCCTCCCGCGACGGCATGATCGACTCCGCGCACGACCTGTCCGACGGCGGTCTGATCCAGGCGGTCGTCGAGTCGGCGCTGCTCGGCGGCAAGGGCGCGCGTCTGGTCGTCCCGGACGGCCTGGACGCGTTCACCTTCCTCTTCTCGGAGTCGGCCGGCCGCGCGATCGTGGCCGTACCGCGCTCGGAGGAGCTCCGCTTCAACGACATGTGCGGGGCGCGCGGCCTCCCGGCCACCCGCGTCGGTGTCGTCGACGGCGACACGGTGGAGCTCCAGGGCGAGTTCTCCCTCACCCTGGCGGAACTGCGCGAGACCCACGAGGCGACGATCCCGGCACTGCTGGTCTGATCCTCCGCCTCCCGCACGAAGCCCCCGCCCGGACCGGGCGGGGGCTTCGGCGTACCGAAAGTCGTCGGCGACAGGCTCTTGTGCGGAATTACGTAGTTACGTAATCTCGTGGGTGTGGAACTCGAAGAGCGCATGACCGATCTCGAACGCCGACTGGCGGCACTGGAGGCGGCCGACCGTGCCGCCCCCCGGCTCGGCGAGGGCGACTTCTGGGCCCTCGAAGGGCTGAAGGAGCAGCTCGCCGAGCTGCGGGCCGCCGACGGAGGCGTGCTGTTCACCGGCGCGGTCCGGCTGCCGACCGGCGAGCAGTACGAGTGGCAGCACGGCGCGCTCACCGAAGGGCTGCTGGCCTACGAGTGGCCGGACGCCGCCGAGGCGCTCGCCGCGCTCGGCCATCCGGTGCGGCTCCGGCTGCTCCGCGAGATAGTCGGCGGCCGGCGCACCGCGGCGGAACTGGCGGAGCTGGAGGAGATCGGCACGACCGGCCAGATCTACCACCACCTGCGCCAGCTCACCGGTGCCGGCTGGCTGCACACCACGGGCCGGGGCCGCTACGAGGTTCCGCCCGGCCGGGTCGTACCGCTGCTGGTGACGCTGTCGGCGGCGCGTCCCTGACCACCGCCGGCACAGAGGACAAGGGGGAAACATGTCCGCACGCAAACTCGCCCAGACTGCCTTCCGCGGTCTGCAGATCGGCTTCATCGGGCTGGTGATCGCCCACATCGCGTTCGACTGGGGCTACGCCTGGTGGTGGAACCTGCTGCCGCTGGCCCTGGCCTACGCCCTCGTCATCGCGGTGAACAGGTGGGGCGGTACTCCGGACGCCCCCGGCTCGGCCCGTGAGCCGGTCGAGGTCGACCCGCCCGTCACCGGCCGCTGGACCGCGCTGAACAGCCCGGCCGACCGCACCCCGAGCCACGGGGTGCACGCCTACGGCCAGACCTACGCCATCGATGTCCTGGCCGAACCCGAGCCGGGTGCCCGTCCGGGCTTCTCCGCGCTGTGGCCGCTCGCCCGCCGCGCGGACGCCTTCCCGGCGTTCGGTGCCCCACTGCGAGCCGTCGCCGACGCCCGGGTCGTAAGCGCCGACGACCGGCAGCGCGACCACCTCAGCCGGACCTCGCTGCCCGCCCTGCTGTACCTGATGCTGATCGAGGGCTCGGTGCGCGAGATGTCGGGAGTCCGCCGGATCCTCGGCAACCACGTGGTGCTGGACCTCGGCGACGGCACCTACGCCGCCTACGCCCATCTGCGGCGCGGCTCCCTCACGGTGCGCGAGGGCGACCGGGTGGGCGCCGGGGACGTGATCGCCGCCTGCGGCAACTCCGGCAACTCCACCGAGCCCCACCTGCACTTCCAGCTGATGGACGGTCCCGACCCGGACACCGCCCGCGGCATACCGTTCACCTGGCGCGGCCTGGGCGTCCCCCGCAACGGCGAGTCGTTCGACATAGCCGAATACGGCGCCGGCCACCCCCGTGTGACGCCTTAGGCTGCCGCCATGCCACCGGCCAGGAAACGCGCCCGTACCTATGACCCCGCCAGGACCCGCACCGCCGTGCTGGCGCAGTTCGCAAACGTGCGGGCGGCCGTGCGCCCCCTCACCCCCGAGCAGCTCGCGCGGCCGACGCGGCTGGGCGAGTGGACCGTACGGGAACTGGTGGCGCACATCGGGATGGCGTTGACCGCCGTGGACCGGCTGCTGGACGAGCCCGAGCCCGCGCGGCAGGACGGGCGGCTGCTCGACTGGCCGTTCGCGATAGCCGCCGAGGCGGACGCCATCGCCGCGACCGCCCGTCGGTCGGCCGCGGACCACCCCGACCCCGACGCCCACCTGGCCGACGTCGAGCGGCGCTTCACCGCTCGCCTCGACGCGCACCCCGGCGGCAGGCTGCTGCCCACCAGTGCCGGCGCCCTGCCGCTGGCCGACTACGTCGTCACCCGCACCGTGGAACTCGTCGTCCACACCGACGACCTCAACGCCGCCGTGCCCGGCCTCGACATCCCCTACGACCGTCAGGCCCTCGCCGCCTGCACCCGGCTGCTGGCCGACGCGCTCGCGGCGAAGGCGCCCGGCGGCTCGACCGAGGTGCGGATCCCGCCGTACGCGGTGGTGCAGTGCGTGGAGGGGCCCCGGCACACCCGCGGCACCCCGCCGAACGTCGTCGAGACCGACCCGCTGACCTGGATCCGCCTGGCCACCGGGCGCACGGCCTGGCCGGACGCCGTCGCCGACGCCCGGGTCAGCGCGAGCGGGGAGCGGGCGGACCTGGGGCCGTATCTGCCGCTGCTGACGTGATCCCCGGACCGAAGGGGAACCGCCCGCTCCCGTCTCCCGTCGAATCGGCATGTACAGGCAGAAGCACCAGCAGCGCATGACCCTGATGGCAGTCGCCGTGCTCGTCCCGCTCGCGGCGGCCTGTGGCAGCGAACGGGCGGGAGCGGGCAGCGGCACCGCCGGCGTGGACGAACCGGTCACCGGCATCCGCTGGAGCGTCGACAGCGTCACCGTCGACGGCACCACCCACCGGGCCCCCGGCAGCGCACACGTCACCCTCGACGACAAGGGCCGGGCCGAGGGCAGCTACGGATGCAACACCTTCAGTTCCAAGGCCGCCGTCGACGGCGACCGGATCAGCCTCAGCGACGCCGCCTCCACCGAGATGGCCTGCGACGACCAGCCCATGGACTTCGAACGCGCCCTCTCCCGCACCCTCGCCGACAGCGCCCTGAAGGCCGATGTGAAGGGCGACCGCCTCACCCTCACCACCGACGCCGGCGACACCGTCCGCCTCAGCGAGGCGAAGGACACCCCGCTGGCCGGCACCAAGTGGACCGTCACCACCCCCGCCACCGACAGCCGCGCCCACCTCACCTTCGACGAGAAGAAGGGCACCGTCTCCGGCAGCCTCGGCTGCAACCAGGTGAACGCCGAGGCCACCGTGCGCGACGGGCATATCACCCTGGGCGCGCCCTCCACGACCCGAATGATGTGCGAAGACTCACTCATGGACAGCGAGAAGGCCCTGACGAAGCTCTTCGACGCCACGCTCGCCTACTCCATCGATCACCGCACGCTCACGCTGACCAGCGAAAACGGGGCCGAGGTCCGTGCCGTCGCCGAGGGCTGATGCATGACGGCGGCCGCATCGCGCATTCGGACCAGTGGGCGATCTCGCCTACACTCGGTGGCGTGCCACGTGGTGACGGACGACTCAACCACGACCTGCTCCCCGGCGAGAAGGGCCCCCAGGACGCTTGCGGCGTCTTCGGTGTCTGGGCTCCGGGCGAAGAGGTCGCCAAGCTCACGTACTTCGGGCTCTACGCCCTCCAGCATCGGGGCCAGGAATCCGCGGGAATCGCGGTCAGCAACGGCTCCCAGATCCTCGTCTTCAAGGACATGGGCCTCGTTTCCCAGGTCTTCGACGAGACCTCGCTCGGTTCACTCCAGGGTCACATCGCGGTCGGACACGCCCGCTACTCGACCACTGGCGCCTCCGTGTGGGAAAACGCCCAGCCGACGTTCCGCGCCACCGCGCACGGATCCATCGCGCTCGGCCACAACGGCAACCTGGTCAACACGGCGCAGCTCGCCGAACTGGTCGGCGAGCTCCCCAAGGAGAACGGCCGTTCCCCGAAGGTCGCGGCCACCAACGACACCGACCTGATCACCGCCCTGCTGGCCGGCCAGCGCGCCGCCGACGGCGAACCGGTGACCGTGGAGCAGGCCGCGCACGTGGTCCTCCCGAAGGTCAGGGGCGCCTTCAGCCTCGTCTTCATGGACGAGAACACCCTCTACGCGGCCAGGGACCCGCAGGGCATCCGCCCGCTGGTCCTGGGCCGCCTGGAGCGCGGCTGGGTGGTCGCCTCCGAGTCCGCCGCCCTCGACATCTGCGGCGCCAGCTTCGTGCGCGAGATCGAACCGGGCGAGTTCGTCGCCATCGACGAGAACGGCCTGCGCACCTCCCGATTCGCGGAAGCGAAGCCCAAGGGCTGTGTCTTCGAGTACGTGTACCTGGCCCGCCCGGACACCGACATAGCCGGCCGGAACGTGTACCTCTCGCGCGTCGAGATGGGCCGCCGCCTCGCCAAGGAGGCACCGGCCGAGGCCGACCTGGTCATACCGACCCCGGAGTCGGGCACCCCGGCCGCCATCGGCTACGCGGAGGCGTCCGGCATCCCCTTCGGCGCCGGCCTGGTCAAGAACGCGTACGTCGGACGTACGTTCATCCAGCCCTCGCAGACCATCCGGCAGCTCGGCATCCGCCTGAAGCTGAACCCGCTCAAGGAAGTCATCAAGGGCAAGCGCCTGGTCGTGGTCGACGACTCGATCGTCCGCGGCAACACCCAGCGCGCCCTGGTCCGCATGCTCCGCGAGGCGGGCGCCGCCGAGGTCCACATCCGGATCTCCTCGCCGCCCGTGAAGTGGCCGTGCTTCTTCGGCATCGACTTCGCCACCCGCGCCGAGCTCATCGCCAACGGCATGACCATCGAGGAGATCGGCACCTCGCTGGGCGCCGACTCCCTGGCGTACATCTCCATCGACGGCATGATCGAGGCGACCACCATCGCCAAGCCGAACCTGTGCCGCGCCTGCTTCGACGGCGAGTACCCGATGGAGCTGCCCGACCCCGAGCTCCTCGGCAAGCAGCTCCTGGAGACCGAGCTGGCCGCCGGCACCGCCGCCCCGGCCGCGGTCGACGCGATCCGCCGCCCGTAAGCCCTGACGGACGACACGAAAGCTCTCACAGTCATGTCCCAGAACACTGGTGCCAGCTACGCAGCGGCGGGCGTCGACATCGAGGCGGGCGACCGCGCCGTCGAGCTGATGAAGGAGTGGGTGAAGAAGACGCAGCGCCCCGAGGTCCTCGGCGGCCTCGGCGGCTTCGCCGGCCTCTTCGACGCCTCCGCCCTGAAGAAGTACGACCGTCCGCTGCTCGCCTCCGCCACGGACGGCGTCGGCACCAAGGTCGACATCGCGCGGCAGCTGGGCGTGTACGACTCCATCGGCCACGACCTGGTCGCCATGGTCATGGACGACATCGTGGTGTGCGGCGCCGAGCCGCTGTTCATGACCGACTACATCTGCGTCGGCAAGGTTCACCCCGAGCGGGTCGCCGCCATCGTCAAGGGCATCGCCGAGGGCTGTGTACTGGCCGGATGCGCCCTGGTCGGCGGTGAGACGGCCGAACACCCGGGCCTGCTGGGTCCGGACGACTTCGACGTCGCCGGCGCCGGTACGGGCGTCGTGGAGGCCGACCGGCTGCTCGGCGCGGATCGCATCCGTACGGGTGACGCGGTGATCGCCATGGCGTCCTCCGGCCTTCACTCCAACGGCTACTCCCTCGTCCGGCACGTGCTGCTGGACCGGGCGGGGCTCGCCCTGGAGAGCCGGATCGACGAGCTGGGCCGCACCCTCGGCGAGGAACTGCTCGAGCCCACCAAGATCTACTCGCTGGACTGCCTGGCCCTGATCCGCACCACCGAGGTGCACGCGTTCAGCCATGTCACCGGCGGCGGCCTCGCGGCCAACCTGGCCCGAGTGATCCCCGACGGACTGCACGCGACCGTCGACCGCTCCACCTGGACCCCCGCCCCGGTCTTCGACCTCGTCGGCCGGACCGGCTCGGTGGAGCGACTGGAGCTGGAGAAGACCCTCAACATGGGGGTCGGCATGATCGCGATCGTGCCGCAGGAGTCCGTCGAGGTGGCGCTGGCGACGCTGGCCGACCGCGGTGTGGACGCCTGGGTGGCCGGCGAGATCACCGACCGCGGCGAGCACACCACGGGCGCGGCCCTCGTCGGTGACTACGCGAACTGAGCACCGGGACACCGAGCACCGGAACGCTGCCCGCGCGGTGACCGTGCGGGCAGCACGGGCAGGGAGTCGGCCCGGACGGCAGGCGCGGTCAGGGCAGCACTGAACCCGGTCGGTGACCGGGGCCACCGACCGGGTTCATGCTCAGCGCAAGGTCAAGCGCCGCGACGCTGTTGCGAGGACGGTCCGTCCTCGCCCTCGTCGTCGTCCTCATAGAGGTCGGCGTACCGTGCGTACAGGTCGTCGTCTTGCTCATCGTCCTCGAAATGGTCACCGTTCGGTGACTGGTTCGACGGCGATGCGCCCAGCTCCTCGGCCAGGCGTGAGAGATCAGTCCCACCGCTGTTGTACTTCAGCTGGCGGGCGACCTTCGTCTGCTTGGCCTTGGCCCGGCCGCGCCCCATGGCTCGACCCCCTCAACGACGGGGCTCGACGGCCCCAGAGTCTTGACACGCGTTCATGGTCCAGAACGGACTCTCCGCGGAAAGTCCGGTCCGTAGGGCTTCCACGGTACCTGAGCCCGCGCCCATACGGTACGTCGCCCGCATGACGTGCCCGCGCCCAGGACCTTCGAGGCGCCCCGTCCTCGCTGGTCAACCGCGATTTTAACCAGTTATCGGCGGTCGACCCGCCGGGAGAAGTGAGAGTTGTCTCCAAGTGCCCGCCGACGGGTACCGGTCATATGTGCGAGGGCGCCCCGCAGGGGCCGCCCTCGCGGGCCTCATCGCGCCGGGCGCGCCTCCGCCATCCGCTGCTCGGCGATCCGGTCGGCCGCGGCGGCCGGCGGAATCCCGTCTTCCTTCGCACGTGCGAATATGGCGAGCGTGGTGTCGAAGATCTTCGCCGCCTTCGCCTTGCACCGGTCGAAGTCGAAGCCGTGCAGCTCGTCGGCGACCTGGATGACCCCGCCGGCGTTCACCACGTAGTCCGGCGCGTAGAGGATCCCGCGGTCGGCGAGGTCCTTCTCCACTCCCGGGTGGGCGAGCTGGTTGTTGGCGGCGCCGCAGACCACCGTGGCGGTCAGCACCGGCACGCTGTCGTCGTTCAGCGCCCCGCCCAGCGCGCACGGGGCGTAGACGTCCAGGCCCTCGGTGCGGATCAGCGCCTCGGTGTCGGCGACCGCCGACACGCCCACGGGGTGCCGGTCGAGGATCCGCCGTACGGCCTCCTCGCGCACATCGGTGATGACGACCTCGGCGCCCTCGGCCCGCAGGTGCTCCACCAGGTGGTGGCCGACCTTGCCGACGCCCGCGACGCCGACCTTGCGGTCGCGCAGCGAGGGGTCGCCCCACAGGTGCTGGGCGGAGGCCCGCATGCCTTGGTAGACGCCGAAGGCGGTGAGCACCGAGGAGTCGCCGGCGCCGCCGTTCTCGGGGGAGCGGCCGGTGGTCCAGCGGCACTCACGGGCCACGACGTCCATGTCGGCGACGTAGGTGCCGACGTCGCAGGCGGTGACGTACCGGCCGCCCAGCGAGGCGACGAACCGGCCGTAGGCCAGCAGCAGCTCCTCGCTCTTGATCTGCTCCGGGTCACCGATGATCACGGCCTTGCCGCCGCCGTGGTCGAGACCGGCCATGGCGTTCTTGTACGACATCCCGCGCGCGAGGTTCAGGGCGTCGGCGACGGCCTCCTCCTCGGTGGCGTACGGGTAGAAGCGCGTACCACCGAGGGCGGGGCCCAGCGCGGTGGAGTGGATGGCGATGACGGCCTTGAGGCCACTGGCACGGTCCTGACAGAGCACGACTTGCTCGTGGCCCCCCTGGTCCGAGCGGAACAGGGTGTGCAGGACGCCGTCAGATACGTCGGTCACTGTGGTGACTCCTGAGTAAGTAGCGGCGGTGTGGGAGCAGCCTCCCGTGGAGGTGGCGGGGGCTGTGAGCACGAGATTAGAGCCTGCCGTGCCCACAGTGGTGACCATGCCGGGGATCACCTCCGACCGGAGTACCGCCGTGCGACGATTTGCATGGATTTCCCGTGTGTCCGCGCGAGGGCCCCACAGGTTTTCGCGACGGTCCGCGGGGGAGGGAGCAGGCGTGCCCAAGGTGTCCTCGCTGATCGTCCCCTACGCGACCTACTTGCGCGTGTACGAACCGCTGGCCGCCTTCCCGGAGCCGGAACGCGGCCACTGGGCCCGTTACGCCCGCCGCCCCGACCGCCCCTCCTGCCAGGACGAACTGCGCCGGGCGCTGGCCGACCTCGCGCCCACCCCGCCGGTGCCGGTACCGGTGCACGAGAGCGACGACGCGTTCGTGCTGGAGGCCGACGGCGTGATCTGCGTCTGCCCCTGGCGCACCCGGCTGCGCGGCTGGCAGGCCCTCGGTGAGCTCGCCGAGGACTTCCCCCTGCCGGTCCTGGACGCGCTCTTGCCCCCGGTCGTACGGCACCAGGCCACTCAGGACTACGAACGCTGGCTCGCCGACCACCCCGACGCCCGGCCGTGGATCCGTACCGCGACCTGGCAGGTGCCGATCAACTGGTTCGTGCTGTTCGCGGACGACGAGCGGGAGTACGCCAAGGGCTCCGCCGAGGAGGCACCCGTACTGCGCTACCGGGCCCCCATGGTCCAGGCCCGGCGCCGGGTGGCGCGCGGGCTGCGGGCGCTGCGGGACGCCATGGAGGAGAGTCTGCTGATCGACGGCCTGGTGGACGTCGGACGCTGGCTGGAGGAGTTCCACCCGCGCTCACTGGTCGAGCTGGACTACGGCGGGCTGGTGCACGCCCTGCCGGCCGGCACGCTGGAGGACGACCACTCGGCGGCGGACGTGGCCGAAGGGATCGCGGCGCTGCGCCGGGGCGACGAGGAGGGCGCCGGAGCGGCCTACGGGCGTCTCGTGGAGCGCTGGCGCTCGGTGCGCGACCTGCGCTCGGCGAACTGACGTTTGACCAAACGCCCCTTCTTGGGGTTTTGTCATCGCACTGAGGTGTCTGAGGTTCCGTCAGTGCGGGCCCGGCAGCGGACGTAGATGCCGATCCGGGCGTTTGTCCCAAGCGCGCCAAGCGTGACGGACCGCACGTACGCGGCCCTTGCGTCCCTTGCCCCTCCTCATGCCAAAATAGGACAAGGAGTCCGGGGAGGGCTCCTCCGTCCTACTGTGCTCGGCTATGGGCGGAATCTCAGCATTGCGTGCTTTGGGGGGTCTGGTGACTCCTGAACGCCGCTGTGACTGATCGTCACAGTGGCGTGACTGTCCGCTATGGCATGGTCCATCGGCTTCCGCGGCTGATGAACACCTGGGAGGGCAATTCCATCGGTTTGGCCGACGTGGCTGGACAGATGGTGTAGTTGTAGTGCCGAGGACAAGCCGTTCGTCCTATAACCGACTCGACTCGCGTCCGCCATTTCGGGCAACGCGGGTCAAGGTGCAGAATTTAGAGGAAAGAACCGAGAAGGTTCGGTTCTCCCGAGGAGGCCGCTCATGACCGCTCGCACCCCTGATGCCGAGCCGCTGCTGACCCCGGCTGAGGTCGCCACCATGTTCCGCGTCGACCCCAAGACGGTCACGCGCTGGGCGAAGGCAGGCAAGCTCACGTCGATCCGCACGCTCGGCGGGCACCGCCGCTACCGCGAAGCCGAGGTCCGCGCACTGCTCGCGGGCATTCCGCAGCAGCGCAGCGAGGCCTGAACAACTGAATGAACCGGGCATAACCGGCTGGTCCCCCACTGGTCGAGACGCCCGGAACCCTAGCTCCAAGCGACGCGGGGACTGCCCCAACAGGCCCCACGCCCACACCGATCAGAGCTTTCCAGGCAACTGAACAAGGGTGCGTCGTCGATCGCGCTGGACTCCGCCGGGTCCAGCGCGATCTTTTTTGTGCGCTGTTGGTGGGCCCGGCCGTGCCCGGCGGGTCTCGGGGAGCGCTCTGTGCGCGGGCTTGTCGGACTCTGGGGCCGGGTGGGGGATCACCTGTGGGCCGGCCGGTGCGGGCCTCGCCGAGTGGTGCAATTGCACATATTAAATTGACCTGTTGTAGGAGAGGTGTAAGTACCGCACTCCCCAAAACTCACACGGTGACACCCGTCACATACCAGTCGGCTTGTTAAGCCCATGGCATATGCGCTAAAGAGAACGCGCGTTGGCGCCGGACCGTTCCTCGGCGGGTTCCGGGACGCCGGGCGGGGAGGCCATCGCCAGCCGCAACAGGCGATGACAGATCGGGCAGTGACGCGTCAGATGCCGGTACGACGACGCGGCCGACAGGTGCGCACGCAGCAACGCCCGCGTCTCATGCCTGGCCGATGCCGCCATACGCCACCCCCAGCGGGCCCACACGGGAAGAGGTCCTGCCTCCTGGAGTACCGAGGGAACGGGGGCCCGTCAAGACGGCAGAGAGGCGCTGACGGCGCTGACGGGCACACAGTGCCCCGAAGCGCGCGGAAGAGCCCGGGTCCGAAGACCCGGGCTCTTCCGGTCGAGGTCCTGGCGGGACGTGCCGTGCCCCATCGCGGCCCCGCCGCAGGGCGCGGCCCAGGGTGTGCCGATGCGCGAAGAAGGCCCGCACCCCCAAGGGGTGCGGGCCTTCTCCGTGTTGCGGTCCTGACGGGATTTGAACCCGCGGCCTCCACCTTGACAGGGTGGCGAGCACTCCAAACTGCTCCACAGGACCAGGTTTCGCAGCGCCATTCCTGCGTTGCGCTGCGAGAAGGACTCTACAGGAGGGAAACCCCCTTGGTCGAACTCACCCTGCGTACCGGGCCTGTTACGGCACCGCCGCGTCGATCGCCTTCACGATCCGCTTGTCCGACACCGGATACGCCGTGCCGAGCGCGTGGGCGAAGTAGCTGACCCGCAGCTCCTCGATCATCCAGCGGATCTCCCGCACCTGCTGCGGAACGGGCCGTCCCGGCGGCATCTGCTCCAGCAGCCACGCGTACTCGTCCCGCATCTCATGGACCTTCGCCATGCGCGTCGTGTCCCGCTGCACGTTCGCCGGCATCTGCTGCAGGCGGCGGTCCGCGGCGACCAGATACCGCATCAGGTCCGGCAGCCGGCGCAGTCCCGCCTCCGTCACGAAACCCGGCCGCACGAGCCCGTCCAGCTGCCCCCGCACGTCCTGCAGGTTCGGCAGCAGCGCGGGGCTCCGTACGCCCTTCAGGCGCCGCTCACAGGCCTGCCACGCGGCCAGCACCTGCTGCACCTGGCCCACCGCACGGACCGTCGTGTCCACGATCTCCGCGCGGACCTTGTCGTACAGCTTCCGGTACGACTCCTCGTCCCACGCCGGCCCGCCGAAGTCCGCGATCAGCTTGTCCGCCGCGGCCATCGCGCAGTCGTCGAACAGCGCCTGCACGGAACCGTGCGGATTCGCCGACAGCGCCAGCTTCTGAGCGTTCGTCAGCTTCTCGGAAGCGAACTTCGCGGGATTGACCGGGATGCCCAGCAGAATCAGCCGGCGCGTGCCCCTCCACATCGCCTCCGCCTGCTCGGCCTCCGTGTCGAACAGCCGAACGGACACCGTGTCACCGTCGTCCACCAGCGCCGGATACGCCTTCACCGGCTGACCGGCACGACGGGTCTCGAACACGCGGGTGAGCGAACCGATCGTCCAGTCCGTCAGCCCCTTGCGCTCCAGGGACTCGCCACCCTCGCGCTGCGCGGTGGCGGCAGCGGCCTGCGACAGGGCCTTGCGGGCCTTCGGCCGCAGACTGAGCTTCAGCGCCTCCAGATCCTTGTCCTCGGCGAGCTTGCGCCGCCGCTCGTCGACGATCCTGAAGGTGATCTTCAGATGGTCCGGAACGCGCGACCAGTCGAAGTCCTCCGCCTCGAAGGGCACCCCGACCATCCGCTTCAGCTCACGGGCCATCGTCACGGTCAGCGGCTCCTGCGGCGACTGTGTCCGATGGTGCCCCTCCGGGGACGACGCCCGCTCCAGGAACGCCTTCGCGAAGTTCGGCGCCGGCACGTAGTTGCGGCGGATCGGCTTGGGAAGCGACCGGATCAGCTCCGTGACGACCTCCTCGCGCAGGCCCGGAATCTGCCAGTCGAACCCCTCGTCCGTCACCTGGTTGAGCACCTGGAGCGGGACGTGGACCGTCACACCGTCGGCGTCCGCACCCGGCTCGAACTGGTACGTCACCCGGAACTTCAGCGGGCCCTGCCGCCACGTGTCCGGATAGTCGGCCTTGGTGACGGCCTCAGCCGACTCCCGGATGAGCATCTCGCGCTCGAAGTCGAGGAAGTCGGGCTGCTCGTGCCGCTTGTGCTTCCACCACGAGTCGAAGTGCGCCCCCGACACCACGTGCTCGGGGATCCGCTGGTCGTAGAAGTCGAACAGGGTCTCGTCGTCGACCAGGATGTCCCGCCGCCGCGCCCGGTGCTCCAGCTCCTCGACCTCGGTCAGCAGCCGCCGGTTGTCCGCGAAGAACTTGTGATGCGTCCGCCAGTCGCCCTCGACCAACGCGTTGCGGATGAACAGCTCACGGGAGGCCTCCGGATCGATCCGGCCGTAGTTCACCTTCCGCTGCGCCACGATCGGAACGCCGTACAGCGTCACCTTCTCGTACGCCATCACGGCCGCCTGGTCCTTCTCCCAGTGCGGCTCGCTGTACGTGCGCTTCAGCAGGTGCTCGGCGAGCGGCTCCACCCACTCCGGCTCGATCTTCGCGTTGACCCGCGCCCACAACCGCGACGTCTCCACCAGCTCGGCCGACATCACGAACCGGGGCGGCTTCCGGAACAGCGCCGACCCCGGGAAGATCGCGAACTTGGCGTTCCGCGCGCCCAGGTACTCGTTACGGCCGCCGTCCTTGCGGCCCGCCGGGCCGGAGTCCTTGGACTCCTTCACGTCCTTCATGCCGATGTGCGAGAGCAGACCCGCCAGCAGGGACACATGGATGTGATCCGCCGGGGCGTCGTCCTCGTTCAGATGGATGCCCATCTGCTTGGCGACCGTCCGCAGCTGCGTGTAGATGTCCTGCCACTCGCGGATCCGCAGGAAGTTCAGATACTCCTGCTTGCACATCCGCCGGAACGACGACGAACCGCGCTCCTTCTGCTGCTCGCGGACGTACCGCCACAGATTGAGGTAGGCCAGGAAGTCACTGGACTCGTCCCGGAACCGCGCATGCTGCTGGTCCGCCTGCGCCTGCTTGTCCGCCGGCCGCTCCCGCGGGTCCTGGATCGACAACGCCGCCGCGATGACCATGACCTCACGGACACAGCCGTTGCGGTCCGCCTCCAGCACCATGCGCGCCAGCCGCGGGTCCACCGGCAACTGCGCCAGCTTCCGGCCCGTCTGTGTCAGCCGCTTGCGCGGATCCTTCTGCGCGGCGTCGAGCGCACCCAGCTCCTGCAGCAACTGCACACCGTCACGGATGTTGCGGTGGTCCGGCGGGTCGATGAACGGGAACTTCTCGATCTCGCCCAGACCGGCCGCCGTCATCTGCAGGATCACCGAGGCGAGGTTCGTCCGCAGGATCTCCGCGTCCGTGAACTCCGGCCGGGACAGGAAGTCGTCCTCGCTGTACAGACGGATGCAGATACCGTCCGACGTACGACCGCAGCGCCCCTTGCGCTGATTGGCGCTGGCCTGCGACACCGCCTCGATCGGCAGCCGCTGCACCTTCGTGCGATGGCTGTACCGCGAGATGCGGGCGAACCCGGGATCGATGACGTACTTGATGCCCGGGACGGTCAGGGACGTCTCGGCCACGTTGGTCGCCAGAACAATCCTGCGACCACTGTGCTGCTGGAAGACCCGATGCTGCTCGGCATGGGACAGCCGGGCGTACAACGGCAGCACCTCGGTCGAGCGATACCGCTTCTTCGTCAGCGCGTCCGCCGTGTCCCGGATCTCCCGCTCACCGGAGAGGAAGACCAGGATGTCGCCGGGCCCCTCCGCCATCAGCTCCTCGACGGCGTCCGTGATCGCGGTGATCTGGTCGCGGTCGGCGTCGTCCGAGTCCTCCTCCAGCAGCGGGCGGTAACGGACCTCCACCGGATAGGTGCGCCCGCTGACCTCGATGATCGGGGCGTCACCGAAATGCCGTGAGAAACGCTCCGGGTCGATGGTCGCGGAGGTGATGACGACCTTGAGATCGGGCCGCTTCGGCAGCAACTGCGCCAGATAACCGAGCAGGAAGTCGATGTTCAGCGACCGCTCGTGCGCCTCGTCGATGATGATCGTGTCGTAGGCGCGCAGCTCGCGATCGGTCTGGATCTCCGCGAGCAGGATGCCGTCGGTCATCAGCTTGATGAACGTGGCCTCCGGATTCACCTGGTCGGTGAAGCGGACCTTCCAGCCGACGGCCTCCCCGAGCGGGGTATCCAGCTCCTCGGCGACCCGCTCGGCCACCGTGCGGGCGGCGATGCGCCGGGGCTGGGTGTGGCCGATCATGCCCCGGACGCCCCGGCCCAGCTCCAGACAGATCTTCGGGATCTGCGTGGTCTTCCCGGACCCGGTCTCACCCGCGACGATCACCACCTGGTGATCGCGGATGGCCTCCGCGATCACGTCCTTCTTCTGGCTGACGGGCAACTGCTGCGGGTACCGGATCTCCGGCATCCGGGCACGCCGCGCGGTCATCCGCTCCTCGGCCCCGGCGACCTCCGCCTCGATCTCGGCGAATACGGCAGCGCGGGCCTCCGGCTTACGGATCGTGCGTGCACCCTCGAGCCTCCGCCCGAGCCGGTGCGCATCGCGCAGCGACAACTCGGTGAGGCGGGAGGCAAGGGAGCCGAGAGCGGGGGCAGAGTGCGTAGACATACGGACTCCAGGATCTCATCCCGCGGAAATTCGCGGCCAATGGTTTTGCCGGGACACACAACAAGGCCCCGATCGATGATCGGGGCCTTACTGTGGCTGGGGCCGGGGTCGAACCGGCGACCTATCGCTTTTCAGGCGATCGCTCGTACCAACTGAGCTACCCAGCCGCGGTGTTTCACGTGAAACACCAGCGGTCCTGACGGGATTTGAACCCGCGGCCTCCACCTTGACAGGGTGGCGAGCACTCCAAACTGCTCCACAGGACCAAGCGTGTCGTACGACAGTGTCGCACAGGGTGGTGCGTGCCCCCAACGGGATTCGAACCCGTGCTACCGCCTTGAAAGGGCGGCGTCCTAGGCCGCTAGACGATGAGGGCTATCGGCCCGCCTGGGCGCTTCGCAGCGCGTCGGGGACGTGAGAAGCATATGGGATGGGGGGAGGGTTCGCCAAAACGGTTTACGGGGAGGTCGTCGAGGGGGTGGCGGAGGACGGGCCGGGCGACGGGGTCGCGCCGGGCTGGTTCTCCTTGGGGAGGTGGCGGCTGACCTCCGCCGTCGTCAGACCGAGGCCGCCCAGTTCGATCGAGTCCCAGGCCTGGAGGCGGCGGGTGTCGCGGTCGAAGTAGAGGATCGACGTCTCGATCGGGTCGGGGTACTTGCCCTCGATGGCCCGCAGGCCGCTGCCGCCGGTGGAGCCTTCTACGCGCAGCCGGGTGCCGTACCGCATGACCTCCGTCTTCTCGTGGTGGATGTGGCCGGCCAGGACCAGGGGCACGGTGCCGTCGACCTCGCGGGCGGCGGACGGTTCATGGGCGATCGCGACGTCCACCGGGGTACCGGCGCTCCGCTGGTCGCGCAGGGCGGAGGCGAGGCGGGCGCCCGCCAGTTCCTGGGACTGCTCGGCTCCGGTCCTCTTCGCGCGGTCGGGCGTGAACTGGGGATCGCCGATGCCGGCGAAGCGCAGGCCGGCGACGGTTCGGGCCTTGCCGTCGTCGAGGACGTGGACGTTCCTCATGCCTTCGAGGTAGCGCTGGGTGACGAGCGAGTCGTGGTTGCCGCGGACCCAGACGTAGGGGGCGCCGAGGTCCTCGATGGGGTCGAGGAAGCCGTTCTCGGTGGCGGTGCCGTGGTCCATGGTGTCGCCCGAGTCGACGATCACGTCCACCCGGTACTGCTCCACCAGCGAGGCGATGATCTTCCAGCTGGCCGGGTTGAGATGGATGTCGGAGACGTGCAGGACGCGGATGGTGGTCGGGTCGGGCTGGTAGGCGGGGAGGGTGGAGGTGGCGTCGTAGAGCTTGGTCACGTTGGTGACGAGACGGGCCAACTCCTTCTGGTAGACGTCGAACTCGGTGACGATGCTGCGCGCGTCGCCGACGAGGGACGGGGCGGAGGAGAGCAGGCCGGAGAACTTCGGCTCCAGGACGGAGTCGGCGTTCCAGGTGGCGTAGGCGGTGCCGCCGGACGCGGCCAGGAGGGTGAGGGCGAGACCGCCCGCGCCGAGGGCGCGGCGGGGGCGGCGGTAGACGACGAGACCGAGGGCGGTGGCCCCGGTGACGACGGCGATGCAGGAGCGTACGGCGAGGTCGGCGGTGCCGTGGGTGATGTCCTGGGCGACCTCGTCCTGGAGGCCGGAGAGGCGTTCGGGGTGGTCGACGAGGGCCTGGGAGCGTTCGGGGTCGAGCTGGTCGACGTTGACGTCGAGGCGGACGGGGGCGACGTGGCTGTCGAGCTGCAGGGCGCCCAGGGGGGAGATGTTGATCTTTGTGCCGCCGGTGATGGAGGGGCGCAGGGTCATGGTGGTGTTCATGGGGCCGACGGGGACGCGGACGTTGCCGACGACGAGCAGGCCCAGCCAGGCGCCGAGGACCACGACGGTGACGAGGCCGGCGGCGCGGGTCCAGGGGTGCGCCTGGGGGACGAGGGCGATGGCCCTCGGGGCGGGCCGGCGGGAGCGGTAGCGGCGGGTGAGGGCCCGCGGGACCCGTCGGATGCGGTGCAGGGCGTTCACGACTGGGGAGGGGACGCGGGCCATTGGTCCCGTATGCCCAAGTCGACGGCCGGATATGCGGGGGTCCTGGGCATCTCGTACGGACGGCTCGTACCTGACAATGGCTCTGTGCTGGAGATGACGCGCGAGATGTTCGAGGAGCTGGTCGCCGAGGCGCTGGACCGGATCCCGCCGGAGTTGACGCGATTGATGGACAACGTCGCGGTGTTCGTCGAGGACGAGCCGCCGGCGGACGATCCGGAGCTGCTCGGGGTGTACGAGGGGACTCCGCTGACGGAACGGGGTGAGTGGTACGCGGGTGTGCTGCCGGACCGGATCACCATTTTCCGGGGGCCGACGTTGCGGATGTGCGAGTCCCGGGAGGACGTCGTCGCCGAGACGGAGATCACGGTGGTGCACGAGATCGCGCACCACTTCGGGATCGATGACGCCCGGCTGCACGCGCTCGGTTACGGCTAGAACCTGCCTGACCATTCGCGTCGTCGCCCGCAGGGCGGCCTCGCGGCGTCAGAGTGCGTGCATGGCGTCGCGAGGCAGGCGGGAACTGTCAGACAGGCCCAGGGGGTGCCGTTCGGATCGTGCCGGGGTCGCGGTGCCCGGCACGCGCATCCGCCGCGTGGTCGTCGGCCGCCAGGGCTCCGCCCCAGTGTCCTCCTCCGCCTTGCAGCTGCTGCACGCACCGGACCCCGCTCGGCTCGGCCGCAAGGCGCCGTTTCCCGGAAGTCGGCATGATCCGAACGACACCCCTTAGGCCGTTTGCGTGTCTTCTTGTGGGTGGCGGGAGTTGGGGTGGTTGACCCTGCACTCCCATCGGAGGTGGCTCCGTGCGCCGCTTGTTGGTACCTGTCCGCCTGGCCGCCACCCTCGTGGCCGTGGCCGCTGCCGCCGGCTGCGTGAGTGTGGGGGAGGACGGTGCGGGCGGGAGCGCCGGGCCGTCGCATTCCTCGGGGCGGCCGGGTGGTGAGGCACCGGACGGGGGTGCGGCGGTGTCGGGCGGTGGGCCCGGCTACGGGGCCGCGGCGGCCGACGGTGAGCGTGGTCACGCCGGCCAGGGCGAGGGGCACAAGGGCAAGGGGACTAAGGGCGGGGCGGGGAAGCCGGAGTCGGCGGGGGTGACGCCGTCCGCGGGAGCGAGCCGGTCCGCGCCGGCCGATGACGGGCCAGAGGGGCCGGCCGGGCCGCCCCCTGACGACCGGCCCGTTCCGCCGGAGCCCTCGCGGACGCCGGATCCGCAGCCGTCCCCGACGCCGCCCGAGACATCGGTTGCACCGGAGCCGACGCAGGCGGAGCCGTCCTCGTCGGCGCACGAGCCGCCCGAGACGCAGTTGGCGCAGCGGGAGCCGGCGCCGGAAGCGGGGGCGCCGGTCTAGCGTTCTTTCCCTCGCCGACCCGCGTGTCCGCCCGCCGAACCGGCCGGCCCGTCCCTGGCTCACCCCGCTGACCTGCGGATTGTTCCGGGACGTTGGCTCGGTTTGCTTTCGGGGGGTCGGGGTGCGTATGGTGGCAGATCGTTTGATCCTATTTGCCCGGCGCCACTGCAGAGCGCGCCGTGTGGCGCGTACTCTCCCCTTGCCGTGGTGGACCGCATTGAGGCGGTCATATTGCGAATCGCGAATCACGGAGTTGACGGGCGCGTGCCGAAGAGACTCCGGAAGGTTTCGCATTCGTATGCCCATCGCCAGTACTGATCACGTCGTCGTGCCCGAGAACACCGAGGACACCGACATCGACGTCACCACCGAGGTGGCGGCCCCCGAGATCACCTTCGCCGACCTCGGTCTGCCCGAGGGTGTCGTGCGCAAGCTCGCGCAGAACGGCGTGACCACCCCCTTCCCGATCCAGGTCGCGACCATCCCGGACGCCCTGGCCGGCAAGGACATCCTCGGCCGTGGCCGCACCGGCTCCGGCAAGACCCTCTCCTTCGGTCTGCCGACCCTGGCCACGCTGGCCGGCGGCCGGACCGAGAAGCACAAGCCGCGCGCCGTCATCCTGACGCCGACGCGTGAGCTCGCCATGCAGGTCGCCGACGCGCTCCAGCCGTACGGCGACGTCCTCGGCCTGAAGATGAAGGTCGTCTGCGGCGGTACGTCCATGGGCAACCAGATCTACGCCCTGGAACGCGGCGTCGACATCCTGGTCGCCACCCCGGGCCGGCTGCGGGACATCATCAACCGCGGCGCCTGCTCGCTGGAGAACGTGCAGATCACCGTCCTCGACGAGGCCGACCAGATGTCCGACCTGGGCTTCCTGCCCGAGGTCACCGAACTGCTCGACCAGGTCCCGGCGGGCGGCCAGCGGATGCTGTTCTCCGCGACCATGGAGAACGAGATCAAGACCCTCGTCGTCCGGTACCTCAACGACCCGGCGACCCACGAGGTCGACGCGGCGCAGGGCGCGGTGACGACCATGTCGCACCACATCCTCGTCGTGAAGCCCAAGGACAAGGCGCCGGTCACCGCGGCCATCGCCTCCCGCAAGGGCCGCACCATCATCTTCGTCCGTACGCAGCTGGGCGCCGACCGTGTCGCCGAGCAGCTGCGGGACGCCGGTGTGAAGGCGGACGCGCTGCACGGCGGTATGACGCAGGGCGCCCGGACCCGGACGCTGGCGGACTTCAAGGACGGGTACGTCAACGTCCTGGTCGCGACGGACGTCGCGGCGCGCGGTATCCACGTCGACGGCATCGACCTGGTGCTGAACGTGGACCCGGCCGGTGACCACAAGGACTACCTGCACCGCGCGGGCCGCACGGCGCGTGCCGGGCGCACGGGCACGGTCGTGTCGCTGTCCCTGCCGCACCAGCGGCGGCAGATCTTCCGCCTGATGGAGGACGCGGGCGTCGACGCCACGCGCCACATCATCCAGGGCGGCACGGCCTTCGAACCGGAGGTCGCCGAGATCACCGGTGCCCGGTCCATGACCGAGGTGCAGGCCGAGTCGGCGGGCAACGCGGCGCAGCAGGCCGAGCGCGAGGTCGCCCAGCTGACCAAGGAACTGGAGCGGGCGCAGCGCCGCGCGGCGGAGCTGCGCGACGAGGCCGACCGGCTGCTGGCCCGGGTCGCACGCGAGCGCGGCGAGGACCTCGAGACGGTGGTGGCCGAGGCGGTCGCCGTCGCGTCGGCCGAGACCGAGGTGTCGCTGCCGGAGCAGCCGACCTCGCGCGACGGGGAGCGGGTCGAGCGCGTGGAGCGTCCGGAGTCCTCGGCGCCGTACGAGCGGCGTGAGCGGCGGGACGACCGCGGGGACCGTGGCGGTTTCCGCCGGGACGACCGGGGCGAGCGCGGTGGTGACCGTGGTGGGCGTTCCTTCGAGCGCCGTGACGACCGTGGCGGCTTCCGTCGCGACGACCGTCGTGACGGCGACCGTGGCGGTTTCCGCCGGGACGACCGGGGCGACCGTGGTGGTGACCGTGGTGGGCGTTCCTTCGAGCGCCGTGACGACCGTGGCGGCTTCCGTCGCGACGACCGTCGTGACGGCGACCGTGGCGGTTTCCGTCGGGACGACCGCGGGGACCGTGGCGGCTTTCGCCGGGACGACCGGGGCGAGCGCGGTGGTGACCGCGGTGGGCGTCCCTTCGAGCGCCGTGACGACCGCGGTGGCTTCAACCGTGACCGTGACGACCGGGGCGGCTTCAACCGCGACCGGGACCGTGGTGGCTTCCGCCGGGACGACCGCGCCGGACACCGTGGCAGCGACCGCCCCTTCAACCGCGACCGCCAGGGCGACCGCCCGGGCTTCCGCACCGGCGCCCACGACCGCCCGAACGGCCGTCGTGACGACCACCGCGGTGGCGGCTCCTTCGGCCGCCGCGAGGACAAGCCGCGCTGGAAGCGCAACGGCTGACACGGCCTCACCGAGCTGACCGCAAGGGCCCGTACGACACCCGTCGTGCGGGCCCTTCCGCGTTCCCACGGGACACGAGAGGGCCCGCCTCGGCGATACCCGATCGGAGACCCGGCCACGTCCGGCTATGCTCGGGGAGGCAACATCGCCAGGGGCCCTTAGCTCAATTGGCAGAGCAGTGGACTTTTAATCCATTGGTTGTGGGTTCGAGTCCCACAGGGCCTACCGGTGACCCCGGTCCGGACACGGTCCGGGCCGGGGTCAGTGCCGTGGGGGCCGGTGGCGGCCGCCGGTGCGCGGGTGGTCGGGGTCGAGCAGTTGGACGGCGATTCCGGCGAGGACCAGCCCCGCCGCGATGAGCAGTCCGTCGGCGACGACCACGCCCGCGATCAGCATGATCACCCCGATGGCCAGCAGCCACCAGGCGCACCTGCGCCGGTACTCACGCGGGCGGGCCGGACGCCCCGCGGACAGCGAGCGGGTGAAACGGGGATCCTCGTGCTCGAGTCGGGCCGCGAGGTCGACGAGGCGCTCGTCGTCGGACTGGGGCACGGCTCCTCCTTCCCAGGGGGTGGCCGCCCGGTGACACCACCGGCGGCCGTCGCTCCGGACACCGCCGGGCGTCGGTTCCGTGGCTCCGGGACAGTACGAGAGCGAACCGTCGGCCTGCCGCGAACTCGGGCCGGTACAAAGGAGTTTGCCCGTGCGCCGACGTCATCACCCGCCCGGTGACCGGACTCCAGCGTCGCCCGCCGCCGCCGGGTTCGGCCATCGGTCGCGGGCCCCATCCCTGCCGGGGGCCGGTGTGTACCCGCGGGCCACGGGGCAGGGGGGACCCCGGCACGGAAATGGGGGTTGTCACCGATGGCGCCGGGCCCGCTTCGGCGCCCAGGCTGGAGGGTGACGGCCCGCAGCCGCGCCCCCGGCAGACGGGCCGTCGGGCTCCCGCCGCACCGGGAGCCCACCGTGAGCGGCCCATGGTGAGGAGGCGGTACGGGGTGCCTCTGTTCTGGCGGATCTTCTTGCTGAACGCCGTCGTCCTCATCGTGGCCACGGCCCTGCTGCTGGGGCCGGTCACCGTGTCCACCCCGGTGCTGCTCACCGAGGCCGCGGTCCTCGCGGTGGGGCTGGCCGCCATGCTGGTCGCCAACGCGCTGCTGCTGCGGGTCGGGCTGGCGCCGCTGCAACGCCTGACGCGTGCCATGACCACGACCGACCTGCTCCGCCCGGGGCACCGCCCCGCGGTCGGGGGGCGGGGCGAGATCGCCGAGCTGATCACCACGTTCAACACCATGCTCGACCGGCTGGAGGACGAGCGGGCCACCAGTAGTGCCCGCGCCCTGTCGGCGCAGGAGGCCGAACGCCGCCGGGTCGCCCGGGAACTGCACGACGAGGTCGGCCAGTCCCTCACCGCCGTACTGCTCCAGCTCAAACGTGCCGCCGACCACGCGCCGCCCGAGCTGGGGCAGGAGCTGCGCCAGGTGCAGGAGGCCACCCGGGCCGGCCTGGAGGAGATCCGGCGCATCGCCCGCCGGCTGCGCCCCGGGGTCCTGGACGAGCTCGGGCCGGCCAGCGCGCTGAAGGCCCTCGCCACCGAGTTCGGCGGGTCCGGCCTGAGCGTTCAGCACAGCATCGAGGGGGACCTGCCCCCCTTGGACCGGGAGGCCGAGCTGGTCCTCTACCGGGTGGCTCAGGAAGCACTCACCAACACCGTCCGCCACGCCGGGGCCCGCCGCGCCGAGCTCGCCCTGTACCGCACGTCCGGCGGCGTCGCCCTGCGCGTGCGGGACGACGGCCGGGGCATCGGCGGCGAGGCGGAGGGCGCCGGTATCCGGGGGATGCGGGAACGCGCCCTGCTCGTCGGCGCCGATCTGACCGTGGAGCCCGGCGCCGGTGGAGGCACCGTCGTACGTCTGACCGTTCCCGTCCCCGTCCGCTTTCCCGCGCACGCCCTCGTTCCCGTACGAGGGTCCGCGGCCGCGCATGCTCCGCCCCCGTGACCGACGCCCCCGACCGGAAACGCTGACATGAACGACCCGGCCCCCACCCGCATCCTCCTCGCCGACGACCACGCGCTGGTCCGCCGGGGGGTCCGCCTCATCCTGGACGGCGAACCGGATCTGACCGTCGTGGCCGAGGCCGCCGACGGTGCCGAAGCCCTCGAGCAGGCCCGTGAACACCGGCCCGACCTGGCCGTCCTGGACATCGCCATGCCCCGCCTGACCGGCCTCCAGGCGGCCCGCGAGCTCTCCCGCACCCTGCCGGAGACGCGCATCCTCGTCCTGACCATGTACGACAACGAGCAGTTCTTCTTCGAGGCCCTCGCCGCCGGGGCCTCGGGCTACGTCCTGAAGTCCGTCGCCGACCGCGACCTCGTCGAGGCCTGCCGCGCCACCATGCGCGGTGAGCCGTTTCTCTACCCCGGGGCGGTCAACGCCCTCATCCACAACTATCTCGACCTCGCGCGGGAGGGCCGGACCCTGCCGGCCAAGGCCATCACCGACCGCGAGGAGGAGATCCTCAAGCTCGTCGCCGAGGGACACACCTCGCAGCAGATCGCGGGCCTCCTCGTGATCAGCCCCAAGACGGTGGAACGCCACCGGGCCAATCTCCTGGCCAAGCTCGGCCTGAAGGACCGCCTGGAGCTCACCCGGTACGCCATCCGCGTGGGTCTGATCGAGCCCTGACCCGTACCGCGTCGGGCGTGGGCGGGGACGTGAGCGGGCCGGAGCGGTTGTCAGACTGGACCCGGGTCGCACAGGCCCGCCCACCGCCGGTTCCGCCGGCCGCCGTCCCGCACCCGGAGTACGCCGATGCCCCACCCGTACGTCCTGCTCTCCGCCGCCGTCTCCCTCGACGGCTGTCTGGACGACACCGGCCCCGAGCGGCTGCTGCTGTCCGGCCCGGCCGACTTCGACCGGGTCGACGAGGTGCGGGCCTCCGTGGACGCCATCCTGGTCGGCGCCGGCACGATCCGCGCCGACAACCCCCGGCTGCTGGTCAACTCGCCCGAGCGGCGCGCCGCCCGGGTAGCCGGGGGCGGGCCCGAGTATCCGCTCAAGGTCACCGTCAGCGGTTCCGGCGATCTGGATCCGGCGGCGCGGTTCTGGCACACGGGCGGTGAGAAGCTGCTCTACACGACCGACAAGGGCGCCGAGCGGGCCCGCGCCCACGGTCTCGCCGCCGATGTCGTCGCGCTGGGGTCCGAGCTCGACTGGCGGCGGCTGCTGGAGCATCTGTACGCCGTGCGCGGGGTCCGGCGGCTGATGGTCGAGGGGGGCGGCCGGGTCCACACCCAGCTCCTCACCCAGGGCCTCGCGGACGAACTCCAGCTCGTCCTCGCCCCGCTGTTCGTCGGTGACCCGGACGCGCCCCGCCTCTTCGGACCCGGCGCCTACCAGGCCGGCCGGCTGCGGCTCCTCGAGACCCGCCCGATCGGCGACGTCGTCCTGATGCGCTACGAGCCCACCGCTCCCGGTACCCGACCGCTGCCCGCTGCCGCCGACCACCACTGGCTGGCCCTCGCCTGCGACCTGGCCGAGCGGTGCCCGCCCTCCGGGACGGCGTTCAGCGTGGGCGCGGTCGTGGTGGCGGCCGACGGCACGGAGCTGGCACGCGGCCACTCCCGGGAGGGCGCCGACCCCGTGGTGCACGCGGAGGAGGCCGCGCTCGCCAAGATCGACCCCACGGATTCCCGGCTCGCGACCGCCACCGTGTACTCCAGCCTGGAGCCCTGTGCCCACCGCGCGTCCCGGCCGGCGCCCTGTGCCCGGCTGATCCTGGACGCGGGGGTGCGGAGGGTGGTCACGGCCTGGCGTGAGCCGGACACCTTCGTGGCGGGCGCCGACGGCAGCGGGGTGCTGGCGGAGGGGGGCGCCACCGTCGTGGTCCTGCCGGAGCACGAGGACCGGGCCAAGGCGCCGAACGGTCATCTGATCGGCCGGTGAGACGGGGCCGGTGATCATGGGTGTGCGGCAGGCCCCGCGCATGGCGTACACTGGTGTCATACCGACGCGGGGTGGAGCAGCTCGGTAGCTCGCTGGGCTCATAACCCAGAGGTCGCAGGTTCAAATCCTGTCCCCGCTACTGAAGGCCGAAGGCCGGAATCCAAAGGATTCCGGCCTTCGGTTTTTTTTCGATCCGCCGCCGACTCCGCCCCCGGTGCGTCATCACCCAGCGTGAGTGGTCCACCCCGCAGCGCATAACAACTGACATACTGTCAGAAACGAGTCGGCGCCCGAAGCAGGGTCAACTCGCCCGTTTTTGACTGCCGGTGGAGCTTACGTCCCCGCGAAAATCGTTAACGATCAAGAGGAACGGCTTGGAATACGACCCTCGCGTCTATTAACGTTCGATAACGCAGCGCGGTCGTCCCAGCCGTCACAGAAGTCGGCTCCGTGCGCACGCGCCGAATCCCGCAAGGGAACCGGGGAACCATCACCATGGGGTGAATCGCGTGGATACCGCCGTGGAAACACGGCTCGTATACGCGCGTAGGAGACCTTCCTGCTCCGAACCCGTCAGCTAACCCGGTAGGCGGAGAAGGAAGGAAAGGAGTACGCCCACGTGGCGTCGAACCGGCCTGCCCCCGAGGCCCCGTACCAGCCGAGCGACACCTTCGCCTACGGCAGCATCCGCACCGACGAGGGCCCCTTCGAGGAGTGGAACCCCACCGCGGAGTCCGTCCGCCCGGTACGTGGCCGGCACCGCGTCAGCAAGCAGCGCGGCGGCGGTCTCGCCCGCAGCTCCACCGTTTTGGGCGTCGGCGTCATAGCGGCGGTCGGAGCGGGCGGCATGGCCAGTGCCCAGACCGGCAAGCCGCCGGTCTCGATCTCCATGCCCGACCTTCCCAACGTGGGCTCCCTCATCTCCGACCAGGAGACGCCCGAGGGTTCGGCGACTCCCCTCAGCGACCTCGCCAGGAGCACCGCCGACACCGAGCAGGGCGCCGCCGGCGCCGGTGAGGCGCTGCGCGCCCGGATCATGGCCCAGGTCGAGCAGCAGCAGGACCAGGCCGAGAGCAAGGCGGAGGCCGAGGCCGTCGCCGCCGCCGAGAAGGCTGCCGCCGAGGCCGCCGCCAAGGCGGAGAAGGAGGCAAAGGCCAAGGCCGCCGCCGCCAAGGAGAAGGCGGAGGAGGAGGCCAGGAAGAAGGCCGAGGCCGAGCGCCTCGCCAAGCTGGCCAAGCAGTACGCGCTGCCGACCTCCTCGTACACCCTCAGCTCCACCTTCGGGCAGGCCGGCGCCTACTGGTCCTCCGGCTACCACACCGGCCTCGACTTCGCCGCCCCCACGGGCACGCTGATCAAGGCGGTGCACACCGGCACGATCACCTCCGCCGGCTACGACGGCTCCTACGGCTACAAGACCGTGCTGACGCTCGAGGACGGCACCGAGATCTGGTACGCCCACCAGTCGTCCATCAGCGTCAGCGTCGGCCAGAAGGTCAACACCGGTGATGTGATCGGCCGCGTCGGCTCCACCGGCAACTCCACCGGGGCCCACCTCCACCTGGAGGTCCATGCCGGTGGCTCCGCCTCCGGCATCGACCCGCTGGCGTGGCTGCGGGGCAAGGGCCTCACCCCCTGACCGCCGCCGCCCGCTGAGGCGCTCCGCCCCGGAGACCGGCAGTCCCGACGATGACCCCCCGACGTCGAGGCTGCCGGTCCGGCATGTGGGGGGCGGACAGGGCAGGCAGGACTCGGGGCGTGCCCGTCAGGACCGATGTGCGTTCGGGTCGTACGCGCCGTACGGGTGCCCGTACGGCAGGGGGGCATGCGGTGGACGGCTGTGTACGGGGTGCCCGTGCGGCGGATGACTGTGTGCCGGCTGCCCGTGCGGCGGGGGCCCGTACATCCCGGGCACCGGCCACGGCGCGGCGGCGACCGGGACCGCAGGCGCGGTGACGCGGGCCGCGTGGTCCAGGGCCGGACGGGCCGCGCCCCGCCGGTGCCACAGCTCCAGCAGCAGTTCCCGCTCCCGCGTGACGAAGTCCGTCCCCGCCCGCCCGAGCCGCCCCCGGTGCCGAAGGAACGCCAGCGAGGTCGCGTACGCCTCGTACTGCGCCACCGCCCGGGCCGCCGCCTTCCCGCCGTACCGGCGCGCGTACTGCCGGGCGATGCGCCGCGCCCGCATCGAGCCGAGCGCGAACGGCTCCGCGGGAGTGAGCCAGCCGGCCACCGCGTACGCGGGCAGTTCCGTCCGTACGGTCCGCAGCTCGCGCTGCCGCGTCCACACCACCAGCCAGGTCAGCACCCCGAACATCGGGACCATGAACGCCCCGTACACCGCGAAGAAGCCGTACTGGCCGAGCGTCGAGGACCCGTTCCACAGCGCGTGCATGCCCATCGCCAGGAGCAGCCCGCCCAGCGGGAGCAGTACCCGCCGCAGCCGTTGCCCCTCCCCGGACAGCGCCGCGATGCCGAAGCCGATCCCGGTGAGCACGGTGAACAGGGGGTGCGCGAACGGCGACATGACGATGCGGACGAAGAACGTCGCCGCGGTGACCGAGGCGATGCCGTTGTCGCCGGTGAGCTGGTCGGTGCCGAAGGCGGTGCCCAGGTAGAGGATGTTCTCCGTGAACGCGAAGCCGGTGGCGGTGACCCCGGCTATCACCACGCCGTCGAGGATCCCGGTGAAGTCGCGTCTGCGGAAGAGGAACACCAGGAGGACGGCGGCGGCCTTCGCGGACTCCTCCACGACCGGCGCTATGACGGTCGCACCGAGGGTGTCCGCACCGGCCGGATCGGCGGTCGCCGTCGCTATCCACTGCGTGGCGAAGCTGTTCGCGACGATCGCTATCAGCGCCGCCGCACACGCCCCCCAGGCGAAGGAGAACAGCAGGTTCCGCCAGGGCCCCGGTTCGACCCGGTCCAGCCAGCGGAACGCGGCCACGAGGAGCGGCACCGGGAGGACGGCGAGACCCAGTCCCACCAGGAAGCCCTCCGTCCCGGTCTGCTCGCGGACCAGGGCGAGGATGACCAGCCCCGAGAGGGTGAGCAGGCTGATCAGCGCCCCGTAACGCACCCAGGGGCGCTGCCACCAGTGCGCGTGCCGCAGCGTTCCGCCGCCGGAGGATGCGCCGGGATGCGCCGGGTACGGGGGGCTGGAGGCCACGGAATCGACCCTAACGAGGGAGGGGCAGGTCTGGTCTATGTGCTGTCCCGGGCTCGGTCTCCGGGGCGGTGCCCGGCCCGTTCGTCGTGCGGTACGCGACGGAAGAGCAGGTCGTTCACGACATGACCCTTGTCCAGTCCCTGTCCCTCGAAACGGGTGAGCGGCCGGAACCCGGGGCGCGGCGCGAAACCGCCGCCCGCCTGCGTGTTCTCGAAGGCGGGGTGCGCGGTGAGCACCTCGAGCATCTGCTCCGCGTACGGCTCCCAGTCGGTGGCGCAGTGCAGGACCGCACCGGGCCGGAGCCGGGTCGCGGCGAGGGTGAGGAAGTCCGGCTGGATCAGCCGGCGCTTGTGGTGCCGCTTCTTGGGCCAGGGGTCGGGGAAGTAGACGCGCAGTCCGCCGAGGGAGTCGGGGGCGAGCATTTCGCGCAGCAGGATGATCGCGTCGCCGTTGCCGACCCGGACATTGCCCAGGCCGAGTTGGTCGGCGAGGTTGAGCAGGTTTCCCTGGCCGGGGGTGTGGACGTCCACGGCGAGGATGTTGGTGGCGGGGTCGGCGGTGGCCATCGCCGCGGTGGCCTCGCCCATGCCGAAGCCGATCTCCAGGACGACGGGGTGGTCGTTGCCGAAGAACTCGGCGAGGTCGAGCAGGCGGCTGCCGTCGATGTCGAAGCCCCACTGGGGCCAGAGCCGCTGCAGTGCGTCCGCCTGGCCGGCGGTGACGCGGCTGCGGCGCGGCTGGAAGCTGCGGATCCGCCGCTCGAAGTGCGATCCGGCGGGATCGGCCTTCGGCCCGTCCGGGAACCGTGGCTCGCCCTTGGCCCGGGCATGGCGGATCGACACACCGGGCGTGTGCGGCGGGTGCGGGGCTTCGGGAGTGGTGCTCACGGAGTCAGACACAGTGCTGTCGATTTTACGGGGCCCCGGCGGGCGGTCGCCGTGCCCTCACCGCCCCCCTGCCGCCGCCAGCGCCGCCAGGGCACGCCGCGCGACCTCCCGCCCGATCGGCAGCGATGCCGTCGCCGCGGGTGAGGGCGCGTTCAGCACGTGCACCGCGCGGGGGGTCTGCTGGATCAGGAAGTCGTCGACCAGTGTGCCGTCCCGCAGCACGGCCTGCGCCCGCACCCCGGCCGCCGCCGGCACCAGGTCCTCCTCCCGCACGGCGGGCAGGAGCCGGCGCACCGCCCGGGCGAAGGCGGCCCTGGACAGCGAGCGGCGCAGCTCGCCGCCGCCGTACCGCCAGTGGCGGCGGGCCAGCTGCCAGGAGCCCGGCCAGGCCAGGGTCGCGCCCAGTTCGCGGGGACGCACCGTGTGCCAGTCGTAGCCCTCGCGGGCCAGGGCCGGTACCGCGTTGGGGCCGACGTGGACGCCGCCGTCGATGCCGCGGGTGAGGTGGACGCCGAGGAAGGGGAACGCCGGGTCGGGCACCGGGTAGACCAGGCCGCGCACCAGTTTCGGCCGGGCCAGCTCGTAGTACTCGCCGCGGAAGGGCACGATGCGGGCGCCGGGCTCGTCGCCGGTCAGGCGGGCGATCCCGTCGCAGTGCAGACCGGCGCAGTTCACCAGGATCCGGCCGCGTACGACGTCGCCGGCGGCCGTCAGCACGGCGACTCCCCGGTCGGGGCGGCGGTCGACGCGTACGACCCGCGCTCCGTAGCGGATCTCCGCGCCGGACTCCTCCGCGAGCCGGCGGGCGACCGCGGCGAAGTCGCAGATGCCGGTGGTGCCGACGTGGAGGGCCGCCAGACCGTCGACCTCCGGCTCGTACTCCGCCATCTGCGCGGCGCCCAGTTCGCGGACCGTGATGCCGTTCTCCCGGCCGCGCTGGGCCAGGGCGTGCAGGCGGGGGAGCTCGTCGCGGGCCGTGGCGACGATCAGCTTGCCCGTCACGGCGTGCGGGATGCCGTACTCCGTGCAGAACTTGACCATCTCCGCGGCGCCCCGCACCGCGTACCGGGCCTTCAGCGAGCCGGGGCGGTAGTAGATGCCGCTGTGGATGACGCCGCTGTTGCGGCCCGTCTGGTGCCGGGCGGGTCCGGGCTCCTTCTCCAGCAGCGTCACCCGGGTGCCCGGGGCCGCGCGGCTGATCGCATACGCCGTCGACAGGCCGACGATCCCACCGCCGATCACCAGCACGTCGCAGTCGTACGCCTGCCCCGCCACCTGCACCACCTCCCGGTTCCGATAGTGCACTGCGCCACTGACAATGGCTTCAAACCCGGGGGGCGGCCTTTCGGGACGGTTGTGTCAGATCGCCGTTGTCATGCGTCGTGGCGGGTCGTCGTTCGTCGTTGTCCGTCGTTCGGCGTCGTGGCGTCGTGGCGTCGTGGCGTCGTGGCGTCGTGGCGTCGTGGCGTCGTTCGTCGTCGTTCGGCGTTCTTCGTCGTCGTGCGTATCAGGTCGTCGTCGGCGTCGGTGGTGTCAGGCCGTCGTCATCAGCAGCGGCCGGGCGCGTTCGCGCAGTTCGACCACGCGGGGTTCGTCGCCGTAGGGCTCCAGTCGGTGCAGGAGGTCCTTGACGTACTCGGTGGTGCGGGCGGAGGAGATGCGGCCCGCCACCTCCACCGCGCGGACGCCCTGCTCGCAGGCGGCGTCCAGGTTGCCCGACTCCAGTTCGGCGACCGCCGAGACGACGAGCCGCAGACCGTGCGAGCGCACGAACTCCTCCGTCGGCCTGGACAGTGCCTGCTCGGTGAAGCGGCGGACCTGGCGGGGTGCCTTCAGATCGCGGTAGCACTCCGCGGCGTCGGCGGCGAAACGGTCGTACGAGTAGAAGCCGAGCCAGGTCGGGTCGCTGTCGCCCGGCCGGGAGCGCTCCAGCCAGCTCTCCGCCGACTTCAGGGCGGCACCGGCCGCCTGGGCGTCACCCGCGCGTGCGTGCGCGCGTGCCTCGACCAGGCGGAAGAAGCTCAGGGTGCGGGCGGTGGCCAGGCCCCGGTTGCGTTCCAGCGCGGCCTGGGCGAGGTCCACGCCCTCGTCGCCGAAGCCGCGGTAGGTCGCCTGGAGGGACATGGAGGCCAGGACGTAGCCGCCGAGGGGCACGTCGGCCGCGGCGCGGGCCAGGCGCAACGCCTGGATGTAATAGCGCTGGGCGGCCTCCTGCTGGCCGGTGTCGAAGGCCATCCAGCCGGCGAGGCGGGTGAGCTCGGCCGCGGCACCGAAGAGCGAGCGGCCCACGTCGTCGGAGTAGGCGCCGAGCAGCAGCGGCGCCGCCTCCACCCTGAGACATTCGGGGACCATCGACGAGCGCCAGTCACCGCCGCCGTACTTGGAGTCCCAGCGCCGGGCGTCCTCGGCGGCCTCCCGCAGTTTGCGCACATCGCTGTGGCCGACTTTGAGCGGTGCGCCGGAGCCGTCGGCCGGGTTCACCTCACGCGCCACCGAGCTGTCGGCCGGGGTTATCAGCCAGCGCGAGGCGGGCGTCGCGTATGCGCTCACCGCGAACGACCCGGCGAGCGACTGCCAGATGCCGCCGGAACCCGCTCTGCGGCCGGCGAGGTCCAGCCGGTACAGCTCCGTCGCGGACTTCACCGCCTGTCCGACGTCGCGGGGGAAGGCGAGGCCCACCTCGGGTGCGGGATCGGCGTCCGCCAGGCCGATCTCGTGGAGCGGCACGGGACGCCCCAGCTTCTGGCCGATGGCGGCGGCGATCAGGTGCGGGGCGGCACCTTGCGGCACCATGCCCTTCGACACCCAGCGCGCCACCGACGTCTTGTCGTAGCGAAGTGTCAGCCCTCGCTGGGCGCCTAGGTCGTTGACGCGCCGCGCGAGGCCTGCGTTGGAGATTCCCGCGAGGGCGAGAACGGCGCCGAGTTTTTCGTTCGGCCCGCGTTGCTCCCTGGACATGCGCCACCCCTCGACACAGACGGCTGCCGCGCTGGCATAACCACGCGGCATTCGTAAACCCAGCGTAGTTCGCCGCATCCCAAGCGTTAAGGGGCATTCTTCCGGATGGCGGGAATGTGGTCCGTACTGAAGTACGGGTCCGGTACGCGCAGTTGCGGCGTGCTCCCGGTGTGTGGCCGTGCGCCCGTGTGTGCGCTCTTCTCCGGCCATCGCGGGAGCGGTTCCATGGTCGGTGCGTGGGTCGGCCCGCTGTACTGGATCCAGTGGGCTGGGGGACACCGCCGCCTTCATCCCCGCGGGCGGCGGAATGGTCCGGGAGGCGTGCTGCGTCTCCCGGACCACGCGACCGTTCAGCGGTGCGCAGAGCCTGTACGGAGCGTGTTCGAGGTTGGCCTCACCGCTTCGATTTGACTCAAAATCGACCCCACCCTTCCCGAGGTATCACCGTCTCTACCATGGCAGTTGACGGCGCGTTGGGGGTCTCGGGGGCGCACCATGGGGGCGCATTCGCGTCGCAGTGGCGTGGCGCGTCGCGGGGCGCCGGTACGGTGATCCTCTTGCGGCGGGCCCCCGTTCAAGGCGGGGCGGTGTATCCGCCGGGGCGCATCCGACGGGGCACATACGGCTCCGGCACCCCTCCTGAGCGCCTCCTTCATGGCAGCATGGGGAACCGGTTCGTGCGGGGCACTGGTTGTCCACAGCCTGTGGAGGCGGCGATGCGGTGGTTGGTGGGTTGGAGCAGCACCGCCGCGGGCGCCATGGGCCTCGGTCCCACCGGCTCCGCCGGCGCCACCGGGCTCGACGGAGAGACCCTGCGGCCCGTGGGCTCCCAACTGCTGTGGGGCGACCCCGACCCGCTGTGGGCGGTCGGCGACTGGCGCCCCGACGAGGTGCGGGTGGTCGAGGCCGACGCACAGACCCGGATCGCCGTCCTCGGCACCTGCGGCGCCTCCGACGAACAACTGCGCGTCGCGCTGTTCGCCGCGCGCGGCGGAGCACTCCGGCATCTGACCGCCTGGCCGGGGAGCTACACCGCGATCGTCCAGGTCGGCAGGAGAGTCACCGTCTGCGGTGACCTCGCGGGCGCCCGGCCGGTCTTCTACACCCCCTGGGCGGGCGGCACGGCGTACGCGACCGCCGCCCTGCCGCTCGCCGACCTTATCGAGGCCAACCTCGACTTCGGGCACCTCGCCGCGCTGCTCGCCGCGCCCGACGTACCGGCCGCGCTGCACGACTCCACGCCGTACGACGGCGTGAAGCGCATTCCGCCGGGGCACGCGCTGATCCTGCGCGCGGGGGCGCGCGAGATCGCCGGGTACGACCCCGTCGCCTCGCTCGCGGTCGCCGCACCGCCGGCCGACCCCGACCGTGCCGTGGACGCGGTGCGGGACGCGTTGGTCGAGGCCGTGCGGACACGACTGGCCGCGCCCCGGCATGTTCCCGGCGCCGACATCGATCCGGGGCCCGTGCCGGGGATGGGGCCCGCCGAACGGCGCGCGGCCCGTGGGACGCCGGTGCCGGGCATCGGGGCCGATCTGTCCGGCGGGCCGGCCTCCGGGGCGCTGGCGTTGCTCGCCGCCGGGCTGCCCGGGAGGCCGGGGACTGTGCTCGGGCACGGCACGGGGGCGGGGGAGCGGCTGCTGGCCGTCACCTTCAACGACCTGGCGGTGAGCGGGTCCGCCGGTGGGCGGGACGACGACGAGCTGGAGCGGGCGGGCGCGCTGGCGGCGAACCCGCGGTTGCACCATGTGGTGGTGGCGGGGGGCGAGGAGACGCTTCCCTACGTCGAGCTGGACGGGCCGCTGACGGACGAGCCGGGGCCCTCGCTGGTGTCGGCCGCCCGGCACCGGGCCCGGCTGGCGGCGGGCAGCGCGGATCACTTCACGGGGTACGGGGCGAAGCAGGTGCTGGACGCCCATCCGGCGCGGCTCGCCGACCTGCTGATGGACCGTAAGCGGCGGCATCTGGTGCGGCCGGTGGCCGCCTTGGCCAAGGCGGACGGGTCCGTGATGGTGCCGGCGCGGGTGTACGGGGCGGCGCGGCGGCTGGCGCGTACGCCCTATCGGGTGGGGTTGGAGAGCCTCGCGGAGCGGCTGCTGCACCGGCGGCTGGACGACGACGGGCCCGCGGGGGCGGCGGACGCCTCGCTGGCCGCGCTGACCTGGGGCAGACCCGGGCCCGCTGCGCGCTGGCTGACCGGTGAGGCGCTGGCTGAAGTATCGGTTCGCCTCCAGGCGTCGACGCGGCGGTCGGACGTGGGGCCGGGGCAGCGGCCCGGTGACTTCCGGGCGCGGGCGGCCTTGGCTCGGCACGCGGCGGACCTGCGGGTGCTGGAGCAGGCGGCCGAGATCCGGTTCCAGCGGTTGCACGCGCCGTTCCTGGACAACCAGGTCGTGCGGGCGTGCCGTGCGCTGCCGGAGGCGCTGCGGGTGCGGCCGGGGGCGCGGGCGGCGATTTTGCGGTCGGTGCTGGAGGGGGCGGGGGTGCGGGAGCTGCCGGCGGGGTGGGGGGCGCCGGGCGCCGCCACCTCGGGGGTCGCGGCGCGGACGGGGTTGCGGGTGGCGGCGGGCTCGCTGATGGCGCTGTTCGATACGCCGCTGCTGGCGGAGGCGGGGCTGGTCGAGGCGCGGGTGGTGCGCAAGGCGTTGCGGGGGGCGGCGGAGGGTGAGGCGCTGCCGCTGGACGGGCTGGCGGATCTGGTCGCGCTGGAGGTGTGGCTGCGGCGGTTGCTCGCGCGGCGGGGGACGTGCTGGACCGGGACGCCGGCTCGGCAGCGGGCGGTGCCGGGTGGGATCGCTCCGCAGCGGGGGGCGTTGGGTGCCGGTGCGGGGGGTGCGCGGTGATGCCTGCGGCGCGGGGTTCGGTTCGGTGGGGGTTGCTGTAGAGCCTGCGGTGCGCTGTTTCGGTTCGGTGGGGGCGTGTGTGGCGCCTGCGGGCGGTGGGGGTGCGGGTTGTCTGCCTGCGGCGCAGCTGCGGGTTGTGTGGTTGTTGCGGTAGCGCCTGTGGGTGGTGGGTGGGTCGGGGCCGGGTCGGGGGTGTCCGTCCTCGGACTGGCGCGGAATCGGTCACTTGGTGAGGTACGGGCGCGGACGCGCCAGCCACTGCGGGCGAACACCCCCGCCCCGTCCCCTCCGCGCCGTACGCGGCCACAGCCGCCCACCGCGGGCAGTCACTGCCGCCCGCTGCGGGCAGTCGTGCCGCTGGGGCGATGGGGGTCCCCCCGCTCGAGCGAAGCCGAGAGTGGGGGAGGGTGGGCGCGGCGGCACCCCGCCAGCGCCGGGCTGCGCAACCTCCCCCGGCCCGCCCCCGGCACCGGGCACCCCGCGCACGCCGGGATGAGCAGTCCTCCGGCCCGCCCCCGGCACCGGGCACCCCGCGCACGCCGGGATGAGCAGTCCTCCGGCCCGCCCCCGGCACCGGGCACCCCGCGCACGCCGGGATGAGC
>BMUD01000013.1:0-6970 GCA_014650015.1 Streptomyces griseoloalbus | reverse complement strand
GCAACCACCCCCGGCACCAGTCACCCACGTATCCGCGCTACACCGGCCGCGACCGCAGCCCTTCCAGCAGGATGTCCAGCAGCCGTGCCGACGCCGCCGCCTGCTGCGCCGCGTCCGGCAAGGCCGGAGCCGCCGTGGCGATCACCAGCAGCACGTCCGACACCGAGACGTCCGGCCGCAGTTCCCCCGCGGCGCGAGCCCGCTCCACCAGCTGCCCCACGACATCGAGGAGCTGCGCCGCACCGGCATCGTCCTCCGGTGCGACACCGGCGGCCACCGGCTCCTCCGGTACCAGCCGCAGCTCACCCGTCGGCTGCTTCCGCTGCTGCGGCAGACGCGCGTGCTCGGACGCGCCGTGCTCCTCCGCCACGCCCACCCGCAGCACCTGCGGCGGCAGCAGCCGGCCGGCCCCCGAGGCGACCGAAGTGCGCAGGAAGCGGGACAGTGCCGACCACGGCTCGTCCTCCTGGCCGAGCGCCGCACGCGCCTGGTCGGTCAGCCTGGACGTCTCCTCCTCGGCGATCCGCCGCACCAGGACGTCCTTGCTCGGGAAGCGCCGGTACACCGTGCCCACACCGACGCGTGCCCGGCGTGCCACGTCCTCCATCGGCGCGCCGTAGCCCAGCTCGCCGAAGACCTCACGCGCGGCACGCAGTACGTGCTCCAGATTGCGCTGGGCGTCCACGCGCAGCGGTGTCGTGCGCGTGACGTCCGCGCGGCCGTTGCCTGTCGGGGCGCTCATCATGGCGCCGGTCGTGGCAGCGGAAGACCAATGAGAATCCTGAACATGCATACGCTTTCCCCCGGTAATGACGTCTCCCCCCGGAGACTTCTCCCCGCCATTGATGGCCGGGGCGTGCGGAACGGGTCGGCCTGTCGGCTCCGCCCGTCGCGGACCCGATGAGCGCATCCCCCTACACCCCGTCGACACACGAACATAGTTGAGAGGGAGTCAATTCAGAAGAGGCAGGTTCCGCACGGAGCGCCCTCGATCGGAGTACGGGTCGCAAACGTCCTGAATGTACCCAGGGGCAGGGGTCAATTCACGCCTTCTGACCTGCGGGTATTCCGTCAGGGTCAGTAAATCGGCCAACCCGGTGTACGAGGGCCGTCCGGTCACACAATCCGTCGAGGCTGTGGACAAACGCAAGCGACGGGTGCGTCATGGGATGGTGAAGGAACGTGCGCGCATTCTCGTTGTCGGCGGCGGCTACGTCGGGATGTACACGGCCCTGCGTCTGCAGCGGAAGCTGAAACGGGAACTCGCAAGAGGCGACGCCGAGATCACGGTCGTCACCCCGGATCCGTACATGACCTACCAGCCCTTCCTTCCCGAAGCGGCCGCCGGTGCCCTTTCCCCTCGGCATGTCGTCGTACCGCTGCGTCGTGTCCTCGAGGGGTGCCGCGTCGTCATCGGCGAGGCGACCGCCATCGACCACGCGCGGCGCACGGCCACCATCAGCACGCTCGCCACCGGCGAGGAGGGCACCGGCGGCCGGCAGGTCGCGTACGACGAGCTCGTGCTCGCGCCCGGCTCCGTGTCGCGCACGCTGCCGATCCCCGGTCTCGCCGAGCACGGCATCGGCTTCAAGACCGTCGAGGAGGCCATCGGCCTGCGCAACCACGTCCTCGAGCAGATGGACATCGCCTCCTCGACTCGTGACCCCGCCATCCGGGATGCCGCCCTCACCTTTGTCTTCGTCGGTGGCGGTTACGCGGGGGTCGAGGCCCTCGGTGAGCTGGAGGACATGGCCCGTTACGCCGCGCGGTACTACCACAACCTCCGTCCCGAGGACATGAAGTGGATCCTCGTCGAGGCCTCGGACCGCATCCTGCCCGAGGTCGGCGAGGAGATGGGCCGCTACACGGTCACCGAACTGCGCCGGCGCAACATCGACGTACGCCTCGAGACACGCCTGGAGTCCTGCGCGGACCGGGTCGCCGTGCTCAGCGACGGTGCGCGCTTCCCCACGCGCACGGTCGTGTGGACGGCGGGCGTCAAACCGCATCCCGTCCTCGCCGCCACCGATCTGCCGCTCAACGGGCGGGGGCGGCTGAAGTGCACCGCCGAGCTGGCCGTCGAGGGGGCCGCACACGCGTGGGCCGCGGGGGACGCCGCCGCCGTCCCCGATGTCACCGCGCGGGAGCAGGGCCGGGAGTGCGCGCCCAACGCGCAGCACGCGCTGCGGCAGGCGAGGGTCCTCGGTGACAACATCGCGCACTCGCTGCGCGGTGAGCCGCTGGAGACGTACGCCCACAAGTACGCCGGTTCCGTCGCCTCCCTGGGACTGCACAAGGGGGTGGCGCAGGTGTACGGACGCAAGCTCAAGGGCTATCCCGCCTGGTTCATGCACCGGACCTATCACCTCAGCCGGGTGCCGACCTTCAACCGCAAGGCACGGGTGGCCGCCGAGTGGGCGCTCGCCGGGCTCTTCAAACGGGAGATCGTCTCCCTGGGTTCACTCGAACACCCCCGGGCGGAGTTCGAACTGGCGGCCGGTGGAAAGCCTTCTCCGGATCCCCCGCACAACCCGAAGGGGTCGTCCTGACCGGACCCAGGAACTCCACCGGCCGGGCCGACGTCTGACGGATGTCGGCCCGGTCGGCACCCTGCCAGACTGGTCCACCACCGCGGGCGGCCCCCACCCACCCCGGTGCGGCCCCCGGGGCCCCGGCCGGTCCCGGTTTCCGGCCGCCGACAACTAACACGAGGCAAGGATTCGTGAACTTCACGCGCTGGAGCGCCCGGCTCCCCGGAACGCAGCGCCGCGCCGCAGCGCGGACCGAGCACACCGTCTCCCCGGACCGGCGGGGGGAGGGCTCCGTGCCCGCAGCCCGCGCCGAACAACTCACCGACGACATGCGGCCCGTGCCCGCCGTCGACGAGCTCGGAGTGCGCGAGGTCCTGGACCGCGTCCCCTCCCTCGTCGCCCTGGTCCACGGCCCCGACCACCGCATCGCCTACGTCAACGACGCCTACACGACGGCCTTCGGCGCCCGCCCGCTCGGCGCCCGCGCGCGCGGAGCCCTCCCCGAACTCGAGGAACTGGGCCTGCTGCCCCTCCTCGACCAGGTCCTGCGCAGCGGCAAGTCCCGCACGGTGAAGTCCCGCAGGGCCCCCGACGGCCGCTCGTACACCTTCACCTGCACTCCGGTCGCCGAGGGCGACGGCCGGGGAGTGCTGGTCTTCGCCACCGACGTCACCGACCACGCCGAAGCGGCCGAACGCCTGCGCGCCAGCGAACGCCGGCAGCGCGAGACCGCCGTCACCCTCCAGCGCTCCCTCCTGCCGCAGGAGCTGGAGGAGCCCGACGACCTGCGCGTCGCCGCCACCTACCATCCCGGCGGCACCGAGGCCGCCGTCGGCGGCGACTGGTACGACGTGATCACTCTGGGTGGCGGCCGCACCGCCCTGGTCATCGGCGACGTCATGGGGCGAGGGGTGCGCGCCGCCGCGGTCATGGGGCAGCTCCGTACGGCCGTGCGCGCGTACGCCCGGCTCGACCTCCCCCCGCACGAGGTGCTCCAGCTCCTCGACGGCCTCGCCATGGAGATCGACGCCAACCAGATCGCCACCTGCGCGTACGCCATCCACGATCCCAACGAGGGCCGTCTGGTGTACGCCTCCGCCGGCCATCTGCCCATCCTGGTCCGCGACGAGAGCGGCACCGTCCAGCGCGCCGACGAACCCACCGGCCCCCCGCTCGGCACCGGCGGCTGGATGCACACCTCAGGGGCGATCCCCCTCGGCCCCGGTTCCACCGCCGTCCTCTACACGGACGGTCTGGTCGAGCGGAGGAACGAGGATCTGGACGAGGGCATCGCCGCCCTGGAGCGCGCCCTGGCCGGAGCCACCGGCAGCCCCCAGGTCGTCTGCGACCGCCTGGTCCGCTCGGCCGGTGTGACCCCGGACCATGACGACGACGTGGCCGTGCTGGTCCTCCAGCACCCCGCCCGCAAGGGAGTGGAGAGCGAGCTCTTCCGCAACGCCGCGCTGGAACTGCTCGGTGGGGTCGAAGCGGCGCCCCGCGCGCGTGCCTTCGCCTCCGGCGTGCTGACCAGCTGGCGCTTCCCCGCGGAGCTGCACGACCTGGGCGTCCTGGCCACCAGCGAACTGGTCGCGAACTCCCTCCAGCACGGCACACCCCCCATGCGGCTGCGGCTGCGACGCACCGACCGCCGCCTGATCATCGAGGTCACCGACGGCGACGACCACCTGCCGAGGCGCCGCCGCGCGGAACCCTGCGACGAGTCCGGCCGGGGCATCGCCATCGTCGCGACGATCGCCTCCAACTGGGGCAGCAGACGCACCCCGGACGGCGGCAAGGCGGTCTGGTGCGAGTTCGTCCTGCCGAAGACCGCCCGCGCGTGAGAGCGACGCAGGGCGCGCGGCTCAGGCGTGCGCCGGAGCCTGCCCCGCCGCCGCGCCCCCCTGCGCCACCACACGGCTCCGCGCTGCCGACGGCTGGTTCTGCACGTCCGTGAGCTGCCGCCCCAGACGCACCGCAAGCACCGTGATTCCCAGCGAGAACAGCACGAAAACCACGATGTACGGCGCGTGCAGCGAGGCACCCAGCGGCCCGCCCACCGCCGGACCCACGGCCAGCGCGAGCTGCTTCACCAGGGCGAACGCCGAGTTGTACTGACCGGCCATCCCGGTCGGCGCGAGATCGGCGACCAGCGGCGCGAGGGTCGGCGACAGCATCGCCTCACCGAGCCCGAACAGGGCGTACGTCGAGATGAACGCGGCCGTCGCCATCGCCTGGCTCCCGCCGCCGAGCCCCGCGTACCCGGCCACGGACCACGCCGCGGCCCAGATGAGACCGACGGACGCGATCACCCGGGACCGCTTGCGCCGCTCGACGAACCGCAGCACCACGAACTGCGCGACCACGATCACCAGGGTGTTCGCCGCCAGCGCCGTCCCCAGCGCCGACGTCGAGATCCCGGCGGCCTCGACCCCGTACGCGCTCAGCCCCGACTCGAACTGTCCGTAGCAGGCGAAGAACAGCACGAAGCCCAGCACACACAGCTGCACCATGGCCCGGTTGCCCAGAAGCTGCTTCCAGCCCGCCTTGGCCGACTGCGCGGGGGCGTCCGTGATGCGCGGCGCGTGCGGCATCCGCACCGTCGCCATCACCACGACCAGCAGCAGGAACATCGCCGCCTCGAGTGAGAACAGCACAGTGAAGGAGCCGGCCTTCGTCGGGTCCACGAGGTGACCGCCGATGAGACCGCCGACGCCGAGCCCGAGGTTCTGCAGAAAGAACTGCGTGGCGAACGCCCGCGACCGGGTCTCCGCGCCGGAACAGTCCACGATCATCGTCGCGAGGGCAGGCTGCATCACTGCCTGCCCGGCGCCGAGCACCGCCGCCGACAGCAGCACGGCTGCCGCACCGCGCGACAGCCCCAGGCCCAGCGCCCCGATCGCGGCCGTGACCAGGGCGACGAGCAGCACCGGCAGCGGACCCCGCCGGACGATGGCCCGCCCGGCGAACGGCAGCACGATCAGCGCGGCCACAGCGAAGACGGCGAGTACGAGACCCGCCGTCATGGCTCCCAGCCCCCGGACCTGCGCCACATAGACGTACAGATACGGGACCGTGAAGCCCAGCCCGAAAGCGCTGAGTGCGTTGCCCACGTGGATCCGGCGCATCGCTGCGCCCATCGCCCTGGTCACGTTCACCTCTCTTACTAGTTAGGAGTGAAGACTTAGAAGCTAAAGTTCGATGCTAAAGAGTACACAGGGAAGGACTTCAAGGCAAAGAAGAGTCATGCCATACTGCGGCCATGGGTGACACCTCCGGCCTCGGCGAGCCGACACTCGAAGAGCAGATCGCCGCCTACCAGCGCGAGTTCCAGGACCTCGACCCCCAGGTCGAGAAGATCGTCAACGCGCTGTCCCGGCTGAACCGCCGCATGAACGTCGCCTACGGCCGGCAGACCGCCGAACTCGGCATCACCAACGCCGACTGGGAGGTCCTCAAGGCCCTCGTCCTCTCCGGCGCCCCGTATCGCATGGGCCCCAGCGACCTCGCCAAGCGTCTGGGGCTGACCCCGGCCGCCATGACCCACCGGATCGACCGCATGGTCACCGAAGGCCTGGTCACCCGGGAGCGGGACGAGACCAACCGGGTTCGCGTGATCGTCGAGCTGACGACGTCCGGCCGCGAGAAGTGGCTGGAGGCCATGCGCATGGCCTCCGTCTTCGAGGAGGACCTCCTCCAGGACCTCGACCCGAACGAGCGGACGACCCTCGGTGAGGTTCTCATCCGCCTCCTGCGCCGGGTGGAAGACGCCCAGCCGGACGCCGGCGGACGCCTCACCGACCTGGACTGAAGATCTCGCACGGGGACGCTTGACAGCCCCCTCGCCGATCCGTAAGGTTCTTCGGGTTGCCACGGAGCCGTAACGGCTCCCCGGCAGCACCTTCCGCCGCATCAGCGGCACTCAAAACCTCAGCACGACCTCCCAGTGGGAACGATTTCGGCGTGCCCGAATTCAATTCCGACCCTCGATTTGGGAAACACGGAGAGAGTCCGCTAAGGTTTGAGACGTCGGAACGGCCCAGCGGCCGGAAAGACAAACCCCGCTGACTGGGGGTCAGGCCGAGAAAAGGATCTGATAGAGTCGGAAACGCAAGACCGAAGGGAAGCGCCCGGAGGAAAGCCCGAGAGGGTGAGTACAAAGGAAGCGTCCGTTCCTTGAGAACTCAACAGCGTGCCAAAAGTCAACGCCAGATATGTTGATACCCCGTCTCCGGCCATCAGGCTGGGACGAGGTTCCTTTGAAGAAAACACAGCGAGGACGCTGTGAACGGTCGGATTATTCCTCCGGCCGTTCCGCTCTCGTGATGTGTGCACCGGATTACCGGTAAACATTCACGGAGAGTTTGATCCTGGCTCAGGACGAACGCTGGCGGCGTGCTTAACACATGCAAGTCGAACGATGAACCACTTCGGTGGGGATT